>NZ_BMTV01000011.1:203964-214437 GCF_014649855.1 Streptomyces roseolus
GCGGTGCCCCAGCCACTCGGCCATGTCCGACACGGGCACACCCTTGGAAAGAGACGGTGCCGGCCCGTGCGAGAGCGTCGATGACACCGTGCTCGCGGGCCGCACGGACGTCGTGGACGGCCCCGGGCAGAGCGGGGGACGCCCACAGCAACCGGCCGAACGGATCGGCGACGGCTTGCACGTTCGTCCCGTGCTTCTTGTGTCGGCCCGAGCAGAACGGCCGGTCGACGACGCGGTCGATCGGCAGCAGCGCCCCGTCCAGCAGGACGAACGCCTTCGCCGACGCCGCCCGGACCGCATCGACGAGGCTCGGGGCTAGGGCGGCGAGAACGTCGACGGCCTCGGTGATGTAGTGGCAGGCGGTGGTGGTACCGATCCCGAACCCGGCCACGAGCTGGGCGTACGGATGACCGTTGCGGAGATGAGCGAGAGCGAGCAGGGCCTGCCGCCCAGCACTCAGGCGCCGCCATCGGGTGCCGAGCCGACGACGGCAGGGTCTACAGGTCCAGCCTCTTCCATTGATCAGAAACGGCTCGGGTCCTCGTCGGCATGAGGGGTCTTCCCCGGGGTCGCCCGATCCGCCTCGACGGTCCTGGCCGCCTCGGCTGCCTCCCGGAAGGTGACGACCGCCTCGCCGTTCTCCCGCGCCCATGCGGTGAGCATCCTGATGGGCTCCTCCAGGGTTCGCCCGAGATCGGTCAGGCCGTACTCCACGCGCGGCGGCGCCTCGGCGTACGCGTGCCGCTCGACGAGCCCGTTGGCCTGGAGCCGGCGCAACGTCTGGGTCAGTACCTTGCGCGAAATGCCACCGCTCAGCTCGACCAGCTCGCCGTGGCGCAACGGGCCGTCGGTCAGCGCGAAGAGCGTGACCATGGACCACTTGCTGGCGATGATCTCCATGGCCAGGAGAGCGGGACAGTCGGCGAGGAAGGCGATTCCGGATCGCGGGCTCATGCTCCGAAGGTTACCTGGAGGTACCTGATGGCCGCCTATCGTCGTCGAGGTGCGCACGCCCCTTTACTCGCATCTCGCACGATTGAGGTTTAAGCCATGTTCGTCTCCCTTGCCGTCGTCACCGTGTCCATGTCGGTGCTTCTCCTGGTATCGGCCGGGGCCAAGTCTCTGCGCACGCTGCACATCACCGAGCAGATGTCCACCCTCGGAGTGCCGCAGAGCATGATGGCTTTCCTGATCGGTGCTCAGTTCGCGGGCGCGGCCGGCGTGATCGCCGGACTCTGGTGGGGTCCCGTCGGAATCGTCGCCGCGATCGGCCTGACGCTTTATTTCGCTGGGGCGGTCGCCTTCCACCTGCGCGTCGGCGACCGCAAGGGCGCGTCTCCGGCGGTGGTCCTCACCATGGCCTCCGTCGCCCTGATCGTGCTGCGTGCCGCCACCCTCTGACAGCGGACAGCCGGTCCGACGCCGGCCCTTGATCGTGCTGAGTGAGGTCGGTCTCCGACGAGGACGGCCACCGTCGATCACCGTGAGTTGTGTCGACAAACGAAGATCAGCCGGTGGTCGTGGGCCACAGCGTGGATCCTGCTCGGCGGCAATCGGTGTTCGAGGGCCTGAGGGGCGAGGTGGCGGGCCGGTTCGCCCGGGGGGGGAACCCCGCCGCCGAGCAAGGGCGTTCGTGCCGGGGCTGCTCGCGGACCTGCCAAGGAAGAACTGCTGGACGATCACCGAGCTCGCCGGTGACGCCGGCCCGGCCGGCATGCGGCACCTGCTCAGCCGGGCCCGCTGGGATGCCGACCGAGTTCGTGACGACATACGGGACTTCGTAGCCGAGCACCTCGGCGACGAGGACGGCGTACTGGTCGTCGACGCGACCGGGGACCCGAAGAAGGGCACCGCGAGCGTCGGGGTCCAGCGCCAGTACACCGGAACCGCGGGCCGGATCGGGAACTCCCAGGTCGCCGTCTACCTCGGCTACGCGAGTGCGGCCGGGCCCGCCGCCTCTACACCCCACGGTCCTGGACCCAGGACCCGCGGCGGTGCCGCTCGGTCGGCATCCCCGACGGCCTGAGGTCCGCGACCAAGCCCGCCCTGGCCACCGAGAGGATCGCCCAGGCCCTGCACACCAGAGTCCAGGCCAGGTGGGCCACCGGTGATGAGGTCTACGGCGGCGACCCGCACCAGAGCGCCGACCTGGAACAGCGTCAGATCGGCCACGCCCTGGCCATCTCGCGCAAACGGCCCGTCCCCGCCCACGCGGGCGACTTCCCGGCCGGCGTGCTGGCCCACGGCCTGCCGAAGAAAGCCCGGCAGCGGCTGTCAGCGGCAGCCGGAGCCAAGGGCCACCGCCTATGACCGGGCCCAGGTCGAGATCACCAGCCCGAGCGGCACCTCGGGACATTCGTGGCTGCTCGTGCGACGCAACCGACGCACCGGCGAACTCGCCTGCTCCTGCTGCTACTCACCCCGCCCCGTCCCCCTGACCGCACTGGTCAAGGTGGCCGACCGCCGCTGGACAGCGGACCTGGACCCCCGTCGACAGGGGTGAGCACCGGTCGCACCGAAGCCCTCGACGTCTCACCGCTTACCGTGCACGAGCTCGTCAGGCTTGTCCCGTAATAGCCGCTCATGGCTCCGGGAACGGCGAGACGCAGTCCTTCTCCTGCAACAGCTTCCGAGCAGGCGGCGCTTCTTCTGGCCGTACGGAGGAGGCGACGCCCTCAATGACTGACCGGCCCGCGTACACAGCTGTCCTTGCTGCCGCCTCCCAGCAGGGTCGCCGCCGGTAGCTCGCGTCGGGCTTGCGGTCCAGCCCTGTCTCGGCGGCAGAGGGCCACTGGTCGGCTCGGCAGATGCCTCCCGGCAGGTCCAGCAACTCTGCCTTGCAAGCCACGCGCGGGGACCCGACCGGTTCAAGAAGGAACGGCACGGTGGGAGCTGCCGCTGCTCCTCATCAGATCGTCTTGCCGCCCCCGGTGGTTCCTTGAGCATGGTGCGACTATTGATCAGAAACTCAGGGGGTTCTCGTCGAGGACGTAGCAGACGTATGCCATCTCCTCGGCGGCATCCGAAACGGGCAGCAGCGAATCGGTCCGAGCAGGGCCGCGGAAGCCGTCGACCGGCGCGTTCGGTCCATTCGCCCACCTTGTTCCTCACCTACCGCCGGCAGCCGCTTCGACCAGCTTCACGAGGGGCGCCAGGATCTGCGGCAGGCCGCTCTCGGAATTGAGCACCGCGTCGTCCTGCCAGGTGCGCTCGGTTCCGGAGTCGATGAAGAGCAGCGAAGCGGCAACCGGTTCCCAGAGGAACACCTTCCCCATGCGCTCGTCCGATTCCAGCGTGAGGCTCACTGCCGCGGCCTTCGGCCGTCCTCGGGACGGGATTCCTGGGACGGGCCGCTTCACTGCAGAACTGATCCCACGAGAGCGCAGCTCGTGTTCATGTGCGGCATGCCAGTCCTTGAGCCACTGAGCGATCTCTGACATCGCGTCCCCTGTGGACTTCGAACGGTCGTCGATCTTGATCGTACGCCTGGCGATCACCGGACGCCGGAACGGCCTTCGTCTGATCATGTGCTCCGCCCAAGGTGCACGTGACCGGGACGAAGGCCGTGAGGGCGAGTCTGCCGCCTGATGCTGTCCGGAGGAAAGCGTTCGCGGAAGCGTCACGCTTCCGGGGCGAGTTCTACGGGTGTCTGACCACTTGGCGTGATGCGCTGTTCGGGTGGGCGGACGCGGCGCTGTGTGCGGACGGCGTGGTGAAGTCACCGGTGGACTTGAGCCCGTTGCCCGAGCGTCGTCGTGGGCACGGAGCGATGTACAGCGGCCTGCACCACGGTCGGATCGACACCGGCCGGCCGAGGACGGCGCCGGCCGGCCCGCCGCTGCCGCGCTTCGACGGTGGGCGCCTGGTCCTGACGGTCGACGGGCCGTCGTGGCTTCGCTCGGACGCACCGTGCCCGGCGGAACGCCTGTTCTGCCGCGTCCACGGCCGGACGAAGACGGCGTCGCAGTTCGTTCCGGACCGGCCCTACTCCTTCGTGGCCGTTCTGGAGCCGGGCGCCGCGTCCTGGACTGCGGTCCTGGACGCGGTCCGGCTCGGCCCGGCGGACGACGCGACCGCGGTCACCGCCGCCCAGCTCCGAGGAGTCGTGCACATCGGCTTCGGTCTCGGCCACGCCGTTCGTCGTGTCGAACAGCTTCAGGTCCAGTCACCCCACTCGGCAATTGCCGAGGCGTCAAGCGTCCAGACATGGAGGAATGAGGGGGCCGCGGGGCGAACGGCCCGGGCCGGAGACAGATCCTTCCCGGCGGACCCGTCATCACGCAAGGTATGGGGCCGCGTTTTTTGAAGCAGAACCCCTCGGTAACGTACGAATCGATGGCCAGAGGCTGCCCGAGGTGCGGATTTCGTCGCCACTCCTGAGGCATCGTCAGGTCGGACCGGGCGGGCGGCACCGCCGGCCCGCACCCCTTGACGCCCCACGCGCCGCCTCACATACTGACGGCCAAATCGATTTGGCCACATCGCTTTGGCTCCCCGTCCAGGGCCGGATCGCGGCTGAACCAGAACGTGTCGAACGCCGAACGGAGCTCGAACGTGTCCAGTCCCCGCCAGACCCTTTCCGGTACGGAACAGCCACCGGCGCCGGAGTCCACCGACCCCCCGGCCGTCCACCCCGTCGACGAGTCCCGGCCCCTGGGCCGCATCCTGCTCTTCGGGATCCAGCACGTCCTCGTCATGGCCGCGACGCCGATCTCGGCGATCTTCCTGATGAGCGCCACCCTCCGCCTCGACGACGGACTGACGGTCAAGCTGCTCTCCGCGGCGTTCGTGCTCTCCGGGATCGGATCCCTGATCCAGTCGCTCGGGCCGTGGAAGTTCGGGCCCCGGCTGCCGTTCGTCATGCTGCCCGGCGGCGCACCGCTCATCCTCTTCCTGGCCATCGCCGAACAGCACGGCCTGCGCACGGCCACCGGCGCGGTGATCCTCACCGCGGCCTTCTACTTCCTCGTGCTGCCCGTCTTCTCCCGCCTGCTGGCCTTCTTCCCGGCCCTCGTCATCGGCACCATGATCGTCATCGTCGGCGTCAACCTGGTGAAGGTCGGCGCGGTCCTCGTCACCGGGCGCCCCGGCAGCCCCGGCTTCGCCGACACCACCAACCTCGTCCTGGGCATGGCGACGATCGGGTTCACCGTCGTCTTCTACCTGCTGTTCACCGGTGTCCTGCGGCAACTTGCCGTCATGCTCGGACTGTTGGCCGGCACCACGCTGGCCGCCCTGCTCGGCCGCATGGACCTCGGCAGCGCCGTCGAGGGAGGCCTGGTCAGCCTGCCGGAGGCGATGCCCTTCGGTTCGCCCCAGTTCAACCTCCTGGCCGCGCTGCCGCTGATGCTCTACAGCCTCGCCTCGATGGCCGAGGCCACCGGCCAGACCGTCATCAACGCCGAGGCGGTCGGCAAGGACATCGACCGGCGCACCGCCGTACCGGCGACCGTCCGAGGTGACGCGCTCACCTCGCTCCTCGGCGGATGCTTCGGTCTGCCGCTGATGGTGACCAGCGGCGAGAACATCGGCATCGTCCGGGTCACCGGCGTGCGCAGCCGCTACGTCACCGCCGCGGCCGGCGTGGTCCTCATCGCCATCGGCTTCCTCGCCCCCGTCACCCGGGCGATCAGCGTCATCCCGTCGGCGGTCGTCGGAGGCACCGCCATGGTCGTCTTCGCGGTCATCACCGTGCTCGGGGTGCAGATGCTCGGCCGCTCCGACCTCGACCGGCACACCCACACCTTCGTCTGCGCGGTCGCCCTCGCCCTCGGACTCCTGCCCATCCTCATCCCGGGCGTGTACGCGGGGTTCCCGCCGAACCTCCGCATCCTCCTCGAAAGCGGCGTCGCCGTCGGCGCGTTCGTCGCCGCCGTCCTGAACGTCCTCTTCCACCACGTCAGGCCGGGCATCGCCGCCCGGCTGGCCACCAGCCGTACGGAAAGCGAACGATGAACCACAACACCCTCGAACTCCTCGACAGGACCGGCCCCTTCCTCATCGAACCGGACGCCGTGCTGCTGCCCGAAGGGCCCGCGCCCGGCTGGGCGGTGGTCGTCGCCGACGGCGCGTTCCGTGCCGTCGGGCCCGCGGAGGAGCTCCGGCGCGCCCATCCGCACCTGGAGGGCGTGCGACTGCCCGGTCACCTCCTGATGCCCGGTTTCATCGACGCCCACCACCACCTCACCCAGAGCTTCGGTTCCGCGCTCGCCTTCGGGGAGCCCTCGGAGATCTTCCGGCGGGTCTGGGTGCCGCTGGAGGAGGCTCTGGACGAGGAATCGGCTTACGTGGCGGCCAAGTTGGCGGCCCTGGAGGCGCTGCGCGGCGGTTTCACGACCGTCGCGGACGCGGGTACCCGCGCCGGCGTGGACGTCGACGTCATCGCCTCCGCCGCCCGCGACGCGGGGATCCGCTGCGTGCTCGGCCTCGTCTGCAACGATGCCGACGACCTCACCGACGACCGCTCCGAGGACGCCGACCCCGCGGTCCTCGACCGTGCGGAGAAGCATCTCGCCCGGTACGAGGGCGACCCGCTCGTCCACGGCTCCCTGGCCGTCTCCGTACCGGAGGCGGCGCGGTCCGCGACCCTGCGGCAGATCGCCGGGCTCGCCGCGGAGGCGGGAGCCACCGTACAGATCCATGTCAACGAGCACCTGGCCGGTGTCGAACGGTCCCTGCTCCGGCACGGCCTGCGCCCGCTGGAACACCTCCACGACCTGGGGGTGCTCGGCCCCCACCTGCTCGCCGCGCACGCCACCCTGCTCACCCCCCGCGAGCTGACCCTGCTCGCCGACACCGGGACCGCCGTCAGCTACAACCCGGTGGCCAGCGCCTGGAAGGGCAACGCCGTCGCTCCCGCCCTGGCCATGGCCGAGCGCGGCATCCGCTTCGGCCTCGGCACCGACGGCACCCGCGGCGACGGGTTCCGGCTGGCCGACGCGGCCGAGTTCGCCCAGCGGATCGCGTACGGCCTGGCCAGCGGCGACTCCTCGTGCGGCGCCGGCTGGACCTGGCTGGAGCACGCCACCCGTGGCGGCGCCGACGCCGTCGGCCTGCGGGCGCGGACCGGCACCGTCGCCGAGGGCCTGGCGGCTGACTTCCTCCTCGTCGACGTCGCCAATCCCGAGCTGGCGCTCTCCTGGGACCTGCCCTGGGAACTGGTGCGACGCGGCAACCGGGACCAGATCACCGCCGTGTTCGTCGGCGGCCGGCTGCGCCTGTGGCGGGGCCTGCCCACGGCCTGGGACGGTCCCGCGCTCGTCCGCCGGGCGGCCGAACTGGCCCGGACGACGGTGGAACGCGCGCCCGTCACGCGGACGCACCCCACCTCCACGGCGGCACGGACGAGGAGCACCGCGCCGTGAGCACCGGCACGCTGGCCGTCCTCGCCCTCACCGTCGCCGTCGCCGCCTTCGTGCAGGGCAGCAGCGGCCTCGGGTTCGCCCTGATCGTCGCTCCCGTGGCGGGGATCCTGGCGCCCGGTCTGCTGCCCGTGTTCGTGCTGGCGGCGATGATCCCGCTCAACGCGTACGTCGCCTGGCGCGAACGGGCCTCGCTCGACTGGCGGGGAGCCGGGTGGATCACCGCCGCCCGGCTCGCCACCACCCCCGCCGGCCTCGCGCTGCTCTGGCTGATCCCGGAACGCAGCCTCGGTCTCTTCGTGGGGGTCGCCACCGTCCTCGCGGCGGTGGTGAGTCTCGCCGCGCCCGCGTTCGCTCCCGGCCGGGTCGCCTACCTCGGCGCGGGCGCGGTGACCGGTCTGACGGAGACGGCCACCGGTGTCGGGGGGCCGCCGCTCGCGCTCGTCTACCAGCACCGGCCGCCGGCCGAGCTGCGGTCGACCGTCGCCGTCTGCTTCCTCGTCGGCGAACTCGCCTCGCTGGCCTTGCTGTTCGCCACGGGGAAGGGACATCCGGGGGACCTGGGGTGGGCGCTCGCGCTGCTGCCGGCGATCGCCGTCGGCGTGTGGTCGAGCCGCCTGGTGCGCCACCGGATGAACGCGTCGAGGATGCGTCTCTTCGTGCTGGGGTTCGCCCTGGTCTCGGGTGCCGTCCTCATGCTCGGGGTGTGAGGCGCAGCGACGAGGCACGCGGGACGACCCGGGGCTCGGGCGATGTGACCACCGCGTCGGTGGTCACGTCGCCGCTCAGCCGTCCGAGCAGGAGTTCCACCGCGTCGGACGCCGCCCGGTCCAGACGGAGGTCGACGGCCGTGAGCGGCGGCTCGCAGGTGCGGGCGCGCAGACCGTCGTAACGGGTGACGACCATGACGTCGTCGGGTACGGCGCGACCGCTGTCCTCGATCGCCCGGACCGCGCCGACGGCGAAGGCGTCCACGAGGGCGCACACGGCGTCGGTCCCGGGATGCCGGGCGAGCAGATCGGCGCAGCACCGGTAGCCGGCCTCCTCGCCGCCCGCCTCGGGTGCGGTCGCCACGACCGGCGTCCAGCCGTACCGGGCACAGAGGCGCTCGTACGCGGCGCGTGCGTCGACCGCCGCGTGCCGTTCCCCGGATCCGATGATCAGCGCGGGCCGTTCGGCGCCCTGTTCGCGCAGGTGGGCCAGCAGGATCTCGGCGACGCGTTCGCCGCGCAGGTCGACGTGGGGGGCCTGCTCGACAGGCGATACGGGCCTGCCGAGCGCCACGTACGGCAGGCCCCGTTCCTTCAGGTCGGCGACCGCCGCGTCGTTCACGTCCGGCTCCACGACGATGGCTCCGTCGATGTCGACGGAGTGCAGGCCCGAGCCGGACCCGACGGGCGGTACGAGCACGAGCGCGTACCCGTGCAGCAGGGCGCTCTCGGCGGCGGCGGCGGCGATCTCCATGTAGAAGCCGAGCCGGGAGGGCCCCGCGGCCACCGCGACCGGCATGGACGAGGCGAGCGCGATGGCCTGGGCCCGGCCGCGGCGCAGTCGCTGCGCCCGCAGATTGGGCCGGTAGCCCAGGTCGGCGGCCACCTGCTTGATCCGCTCCCGGGTACGGGGGTCGACCTTGCCGATCCCGTTGAGCGCGTGCGACACCGTGGTGCGCGAGACACCGGCGACACGGGCGACGTCGGCGATCGTCGGTGGTCTGGAGCCGGCCCCGGACATGGGCATCTGGCGTCGTTCCTCACACGCTCGGGGACAGATGGCGCCCCTATCCTCGCCGATGGGCGGGGCCCGTGCCCACCGGGTGTCGCGGCCGAACAACGGGGCGGGGGCGTCCCCGCGGGCGCCGGGTGCGGCCGGCCGTGTGACGAGGCGGGTCCGCGCATCCGAAGGCCGGGGTGACGGCGTAGAGCGAGTGATGGTCCGTTCCCTCCCCGGAGGTCACCATGCACATCCTCATCGGACTGATCGTCGTCACCGTGCTCCTGGCCGGGTTCGTCCTCGGCTTCCGTGTGCAACGGGGGACGACGCCCCCGCCCCTTCCGCACGAGCAGCCCCGCCGCCCCGCGACCGATCGTCTGCCGGGAGAGGTCTCGGAGTTCCGTCGCGCCGTGGCCGTTCCCCATCTCGACCGCACGCGGCGGCTCCGCCCCTACCAGCTGTGGGGACGGACGGAGCGCGTCACCGCCGCCGAGGACTGAGGCGGGCCGGGCCGCCGGGAAGCGGCGGCCCGGCGTCGCTCAGGGCGTCAGGCACCGGCCGGGGTCTCCGCCGTCCTGACGGGTCGTGCGGAAGTCCGCCGGGTCGAGCCCGGCGCGCCGGACCGCGTCCAGGACGTCTGCCGTGCGGGCCGGGTCGAGCCGGAGGGTGCGGGAGAGCACGAAACCGGAGGTGCGTCCCTCGTCGGTCACCAGCGCCCGCTCGTACGCGGCGCCGAGACCGGCCACGGTGTGGTTGGCCTCGGCCCCGTGGCGGTGACCCCCCTGCCGGGGAGGGAAGGAGACGTCGGGGCGGGCGTGGGTGGCGTCGAGGGGGAGGGCCTCGCCGGAGATCGTGCTCGTGGTGCCGAGCCAGGTCACACAACTGTTCGTCACCCCGACGGCACCCGGCGCGGTGGGGTCGTACACGGCCTTGACGTCCTTGGCGCACTGGATCTCGAACAGCCGGGGAACCGCGGCCGGTCGGTACCAGGTCCCGCCGTACCGGGCGAGATCCACGGAACGGACGGCGGGCACCGGTCCGGCCTGGTCGGCCGACGCGGCGGGTGCGAGCGCCACGGCGGTGAGCGCGGTCGTGGGAAGGACGGCGGAGACGCGCGCCACGGCGGGGGGAGTCGACCCATCGCCGAAGGCTCCTCGAAGGTGTCGGGTCACAGGGCTTCGGTACCGAGCGTGCTGTCGGACGCACGCTGTGGCACGGGAGCACGTGCGGTCGATCACCTGGCCCGTTCGGGGCGGAGCGCATCCCGAACGGGCCGGAGAGAGAAGTACGGAACTGATCCGTCCGCCCCATCCCGAGGATGCGCCCCATGTCCGATCAGCACGATCCCGCCCCGTACGACGCCCTGCTGCTGCTCTCCTTCGGCGGCCCCGAGGGCCCGGAC
>NZ_BMTV01000012.1 GCF_014649855.1 Streptomyces roseolus
CCATCACCGGACTCAACGCCGAGGTCGGCGCGTCCGTCACCTCCGGCGCCGGCATCTGCGACATCAAGGCCTGACGGTCCGAAGCAGACAGGGAAGGGCCCGCAGGCAGCCGCCTGCGGGCCCTTCGCCGTTCACGGCAGCCGGCTGTTCGCGGCAGGAGGGGCGGGGCGGCTCACTGCGTACGGGCACGCACCCGGGATCGTACGGTGCCGTGCCCGGCGTCGTACCGGATCGCGCCCGGCGTCGTACGGCGTCGTGCCCGGGTTCAGCGGCGGCGGAGGTCCGCGACGCGGGCCGTGCGCTCCATGGGTTCGGCGCCGAGGGCGCCGGGACCGGGGCCCCGGAACTGTCCGGCGGGCATCCGGCCGCCGCGCTGCACCGGCAGCGGCATCTCGCGGCGGCCCCGGACACCCGGCGGCAGCTGCTCGGCGGCGGGGGCGGCGCTCTGACCGGTGCCGGCCACGGCGATCTGCACGCCCTGGTCGGCGAGGGCCTGGAGTTCGGAGGCGGCGCGCTCGTCGTGCGGCGGCGGCTCGTCGGTGACCAGGCGGGTGATCACGTCCGTCGGCACCGTCTGGAACATGGTGTCGGTGCCGAGCTTGGTGTGGTCGGCGAGGACCACGACCTCGGCGGCCGCCTGCACCAGGGCCCGGTCCACGCTCGCGGAGAGCATGTTGGAGGTGGAGAGGCCGCGTTCGGCGGTGAGACCGCTGCCGGAGAGGAAGGCGCGGGAGACCCGCAGCCCCTGGAGCGACTGCTCGGCGCCGCTGCCCACGAGGGCGTAGTTGGAGCCGCGCAGGGTGCCGCCGGTCATGACGACCTCGACGCGGTTGGCGTGCGCCAGCGCCTGGGCGACGAGCAGCGAGTTGGTGACCACGGTCAGGCCGGGGACCCGGGCGAGCCGGCGGGCCAGCTCCTGGGTGGTGGTTCCGGCGCCGACGACGATGGCCTCGCCCTCTTCGACCAGACTCGCGGCGACGTCGGCGATGGCCGTCTTCTCCGCGGTCGCGAGATGGGATTTCTGCGGGAAGCCGGATTCTCGCGTGAATCCGCCCGGCAACACCGCACCGCCGTGCCGGCGGTCGAGGAGTCCTTCTGCCTCCAGGGCCCGTACGTCACGGCGCACGGTCACTTCGGAGGTCTGGACGACGCGGGCGAGCTCGCGGAGCGACACGGCCCCATTGGCTCGCACCATTTCGAGGATCAACTGGCGACGTTCTGCAGCGAACACGAAACTGACAGTAACGTGCACTGCCGCGGGTTTTCAGCACTATGCGCCGGATTGCGGAACATACACACAGGCGGGGCTCCCAAGTGGTATGGAGAGCCCCGCCTTTGATCGATCTATGCCCCGTCTTGCCGGGGGTTGTCCGAGTCGGCGAACCGTTCCCGCAGGCGGGGAGCGTGATCGCCGCCGGCCCTACGCCTCGCCCGAGGTCTTTCGGGTGTGCAACTGCCGTGCCACTTCCGCGATCGAGCCCGACAGGGAGGGGTACACGGTGAAAGCATTTGCGATCTGTTCGACCGTCAGATTGTTGTCGACCGCGATCGAGATGGGGTGGATCAGCTCGCTCGCCTTGGGGGCGACGACACAGCCGCCGACCACGATGCCGGTGCCGGGGCGGCAGAAGATCTTGACGAAGCCGTCCCGGATGCCCTGCATCTTGGCGCGCGGGTTGCGCAGCAGCGGCAGCTTGACGACCTTGGCGTCGATCTTGCCCGCCTCCACGTCGGCCTGGGTGTAGCCGACGGTGGCGATCTCGGGGTCGGTGAAGACGTTCGAGGAGACCGTCTTCAGGTTGAGCGGGGCCACCGCGTCGCCGAGGAAGTGGTACATCGCGATCCGGCCCTGCATGGCGGCGACCGAGGCGAGCGCGAAGACGCCGGTGACGTCGCCCGCCGCGTACACGCCGGGGGCGGTGGTGCGGGAGACCTTGTCGGTCCAGATGTGCCCGGAGTCCTTCAGCTTGACCCCGGCCTCCTCCAGGCCCATGCCGGCGGAGTTCGGGATCGCGCCGACGGCCATCAGGCAGTGGGTGCCGGAGATGACCCGGCCGTCCGAGAGGGTGACCTCGACCCGGTCGCCGACCCGCTTGGCGGACTCGGCGCGGGAGCGGGCCATGACGTTCATGCCGCGGCGGCGGAAGACGTCCTCCAGGACCGCGGCGGCGTCCGGGTCCTCGCCCGGGAGCACCCGGTCGCGGGAGGAGACCAGGGTGACGCGGGAGCCGAGGGCCTGGTAGGCGCCGGCGAACTCGGCGCCGGTCACGCCGGAACCGACCACGATGAGCTCCTCCGGGAGCTCCTTGAGGTCGTAGACCTGCGTCCAGTTCAGGATCCGCTCGCCGTCCGGCTTGGCGTCGGGCACCTCGCGCGGGTGACCGCCGGTGGCGATCAGCACCGCGTCGGCGGTCAGCGTCTCCTCGGTGCCGTCGGCGGCGGTGACGACCACCTGGCGGGAGCCGTCCATGGCCTGCCGGCCGGAGAGCCTGCCGCGGCCGCGCAGCACCCGGGCGCCCGCCCGGGTGACCGAGGCGGTGATGTCGTGCGACTGGGCGAGCGCCAGCCGCTTCACCCGTCGGTTGACCTTGCCGAGGTCCACGCCGACGACGCGGGCGGCCTGCTCGACGTGCGGGGTGTCGTCCGCGACGATGATGCCCAGCTCCTCGTAGGAGGAGTCGAAGGTGGTCATCACCTCGGCGGTGGCGATCAGGGTCTTGGAGGGGACGCAGTCGGTCAGGACGGACGCGCCGCCGAGGCCGTCGCAGTCGACGACGGTCACCTCCGCGCCGAGTTGGGCGCCCACCAGGGCCGCCTCGTATCCGCCGGGTCCGCCGCCGATGATCACGATCCGGGTCACTGGGATCTACGCCTCGCGTCTCGTTCTGCCGGGGGTGTGCGGCCCCCGTGGGGTGCAGTGCGTACGCCATTGTCCCGCACGCCTCAAGTGCGTACTCCATTGTCCCGTACGCCGCCCGGTCCCTCGCGCCGGGGGCGGAAAAAGCCCGTCCGGGGCGCCGCGGGAGCACCCGGGCGCCCGCCACCTCGGGTTTCGCCCTCCGCCCCCGCCCCTCCCGTACCCTCGGTCCCATGTCGCTCTACGCCGCGTACGCCGGCAACCTCGATCCGCGGCTGATGAGCCGCCGCGCCCCGCACTCACCGCTGCGCGGCACCGGCTGGCTGAACGGCTGGCGGCTCACCTTCGGCGGGGAGCAGATGGGCTGGGAGGGGGCGCTCGCCACCCTCGTGGAGGCCCCCCGCCAGCAGGTCTTCGTGGCGCTGTACGACATCGCCCCGATGGACCAGGACTCGATGGACCGCTGGGAGGGCGTCGGCCTCGACATCTACCGGCGGATGCGGGTGCGGGTGCACACCCTCGACGGCGAGGAGCCGGCCTGGGTGTACGTGCTCAACGCCTACGAGGGCGGGCTGCCGTCCGCGCGCTACCTCGGCGAGGTCGCCGACGCGGCGGAGTCGGCGGGCGCGCCGCACGACTACGTGATGGAGATCCGCAAGCGCCCCTGCTGAGGCGACCGGCCGGACGCGCGTTCGTCGGAAACGACAAGACAACGATCGCATGTCCGTCCGCGCCGTCATCTACGCGCGTAGGAATTCTCCGGCTAGGCTTCCTGGCGAATGAAATCCGTCCGGGGTGACCGTCCTCGGACCCCTCCCCGAGGCGAGAGAGCCAGTGAACGCTACTGCCACCCCGTACGAGGCCGCCGAGGCCGCAGCCGCGCGACTGCGCGAGCTGACCGGAGTCGAGAACCACGACGTCGCCCTGGTCATGGGCTCCGGCTGGGCGCCGGCCGTGGACGCCCTCGGCGCCCCCGAGGCCGAGTTCCCCGTGACCGAGCTCCCGGGCTTCCCGCCGCCGGCCGTCGAGGGCCACGGCGGCAAGGTCCGCTCGTACAAGATCGGCGAGAAGCGCGTCCTGGTCTTCCTCGGCCGCACCCACTTCTACGAGGGCCGCGGCGTCGCCTCCGTCGCCCACGGCGTCCGGACGGCCGTCGCCGCCGGCGTGAAGACCGTCGTGCTGACGAACGGCTGCGGCGGCCTGCGCGAGGGCATGCGCCCCGGCCAGCCGGTCCTCATCTCCGACCACATCAACCTGACGGCCGCGTCGCCGATCGTCGGCGCGAACTTCGTCGACCTGACGGACCTGTACTCGCCGCGGCTGCGCGCGCTGTGCAAGGAGGTCGACGAGACGCTGGAGGAGGGCGTGTACGTCCAGTTCCCCGGCCCCCACTACGAGACCCCCGCCGAGATCAACATGGTCCGCGTCATGGGCGGCGACCTCGTCGGCATGTCCACCGTCCTGGAGGCCATCGCCGCCCGTGAGGCCGGCGCGGAGGTCCTCGGCATCTCCCTGGTCACCAACCTCGCGGCGGGGCTGTCGGGCGAGCCGCTGAACCACGAGGAGGTCCTTCAGGCGGGGCGCGACTCGGCGGCCCGGATGGGCGAACTGCTGACGCGGGTCCTCGACCGGATCTGATCCCTCCCGGCGCTCCCCGCGACGACGGTCGGCCCCGGGGCCGCGCCGGTTCTCCGGGGCGCCGCGGCGGCCTCCGCCTCCGACCGTCGGGGCGTCCTCGCCGGGGGCGCCCGCGGGCCGGCCGGTGCGGCCCGCGGGCGCGGGCGTGCCGTGTGCGGGCGGGGCGGGCGAGGGCGGGGCCGTGTCGGGCGTGGGGCCGGGGCCGCTGCGCGGAGCCTCACCCCGCCCCGCCCCTTCCCGAGACCGGGGGCTCAGTCCCGATCCCAGGCCGTCCGGCGCTCGAGGGCCCGGCCGAAGGCCGCACGGGGTCCGGGGCGGAGCCCCGGTTACGGGAAGGGGCGGGGTGGGGAAGGCTCCGCGCAGCGGCCCGCCCCCCGCGCACCACCGACCCTCACCCGCACCCAGCCACCGCCCCGCACCACTCCCACCTCACCCCACCCCCACCCCCACCCGCTCTCCGAAAGGCGCATCACCGTGACGCAGGACGACCTCCTCGCCCGGGCCCAGGCGTGGCTCGCCGAGGACCCCGATCCCGAGACCCGTGAGGAGCTCGGCGCGCTCCTCGACCGGGGGGACACCGACGAGCTGGGGGTCCGGTTCGCCGGGACGCTGCAGTTCGGCACCGCGGGGCTCCGCGGGGAGCTGGGCGCCGGGCCCATGCGGATGAACCGGTCCGTGGTGATCCGCGCCGCCGCCGGGCTCGCCGCGTACCTGCGGAAGAAGGGGCAGGCCGGCGGCCTGGTCGTCATCGGGTACGACGCCCGCTACAAGTCCGAGGACTTCGCCCGGGACACCGCCGCCGTGATGACCGGCGCCGGGCTGCGCGCCGCGCTGCTGCCGCGCCCGCTGCCGACGCCCGTCCTCGCCTTCGCCATAAGGCACCTGGGCGCCGTCGCCGGCGTCGAGGTGACCGCGAGCCACAACCCGCCCCGCGACAACGGCTACAAGGTGTACCTCGGTGACGGCTCGCAGATCGTGCCGCCGGCCGACGCCGAGATCGCGGCCGAGATCGAGGCCGTACGGGCCCTGGCCGACGTGCCGCGCCCGGACGACGGGTGGGAGGTGCTCGGGGACGAGGTCCTGGAGGCCTATCTGGCGCGGACCGACGCCGTGCTGACGCCCGGGTCGCCGCGGAGCGTGCGGACCGTGTACACGGCCATGCACGGCGTCGGGAAGGACGTGCTCACCGCCGTCTTCGCCCGGCACGGCTTCCCGCCGCCGGCGCTCGTCGCCGCGCAGGCCGAGCCCGACCCGGCGTTCCCGACCGTGGCGTTCCCGAACCCGGAGGAGCCGGGGGCCATGGACCTGGCCTTCGAGGCGGCCCGGGCCGTGGACCCCGACATCGTCATCGCCAACGACCCGGACGCCGACCGCTGCGCCGTCGCCGTGCCGGACGCCTCCGTCGAGGGCGGCTGGCGGATGCTCCGCGGCGACGAGGTCGGCGCGCTGCTCGCCGCGCACCTCGTGCGCAAGGGGGCCCGGGGCGTCTTCGCGGAGTCGATCGTGTCGTCCTCGCTGCTGGGGCGGATCGCCGCGGCGGCCGGGGTCGGGTACGAGGAGACCCTGACGGGCTTCAAGTGGATCGCCCGCGTCGACGGGCTGCGGTACGGGTACGAGGAGGCGCTCGGCTACTGCGTGGACCCGGAGGGCGTCCGCGACAAGGACGGCATCACCGCGGCGCTGCTCGTCGCCGAGCTGGCCTCGGAGCTGAAGGAACGGGACCGGACGCTGACCGACCTGCTCGACGACCTGGCGGTCGCGCACGGGCTGCACGCCACGGACCAGCTGTCGGTGCGCGTGGAGGACCTGAGCGTCATCGCGAACGCGATGGCGACGCTGCGCGCGACCCCGCCGGCGCGGCTGGCCGGGCTCACCGTCGTCTCGGCGGAGGACCTGACCAAGGGCACGGAGTCGCTGCCGCCGACGGACGGCCTGCGCTACCACCTGGAGGGCGACTACAAGGCCCGGGTGATCGTCCGCCCCTCGGGCACGGAGCCCAAGCTGAAGTGCTACCTGGAGGTCGTGGTCCCGGTCGCCGACGCGAGCGGGCTCGCGTCGGCCCGCGCCACCGGCGCCGAGGTGCTGGGCGCGCTGAAGAAGGACCTGGCGGCGGCCGCGGGGCTGTAGCCGGACGGCGGAGGGCCGGTACGGGAAACCCGTACCGGCCCTCCGCCGTGTCGCCCTCCGCCGTGTCGCCGGCCGGAGCGGCCGTCGGCGTGGTCCGCGGTCTGCGACGCGCGTGCGCGGGACGGGCCACGCCCGTCGTCCCGGCACGGCCGCCGGACGGGAGCCGGTGGCGGGGCGGCGGAGGGGCCGCCATGGCCCTCGCCGCCGGCGGCCGCGGGGACCCGCGCTCCCGGCCGGGCCGGGGGCTCCTCACCCCGTCGGCGCCCCGGGGGGCTCAGCCGGTCGCGCCGAGCACCACGAGGAGGAGCAGGCCGACGGCGGCCGGCGCGATGATCTCGTACGCCCAGCGGACCGTCGGCGTGCCCTGCGCCCCGGCCCTGCCCTGGTGGCGCTCGGCCATCTCCCGCAGGTCGGCGACGTTCTGGTCGCCGGCCGCGACGCGCGCGGCGGAGTCCCGGACGTCGGCGGTCACGGAGGTGCGCCCGTGGGGGTCGTCCTGGGAGGCGCGGGCGGCCTGGCGCGCCGCCCTCTTCCGCTGGCGCAGCGAGACGGGCATGGCCCACAGCTGGTACTTGGCGCCCTCGTGCGTGAAGACCTCGCTGGAGTAACCGGCCCGGACGTCGGCGACGGCGGCCCAGGGCAGCACGATCGAGCGGAACGGGTTGCGGATCCGGAGCCGGTCCTCGTTGGCCTGGACGGCGGGCCGGAGCGTGAAGGCGGTGATCAGCGGCACGGCGAGCAGCAGTCCGGCCAGCGCCAGCCAGGGCGTCCGCCCCTCGCCGCGCACCAGCGCGTCGCCCGCGAAGACGAGTGCCAGGGCGAGCAGGAAGACGCCCCCCGCGATCCCGAAGTTGGAGCGGTAGACGCGATCGGGGGAGGTCGGCTCGGGGTTCGACCCGGAGTTCGGCTCGGAGGGCGTGGGGCTCGTCATGCCGCCGATTCTGCCTCAGGACCCCCCGTGGGACTCGGGCGCCCCGCAGGCCACCGCCGCCACGGGGGTCAGCCCCGTCGGACCTCGGCCAGGTCCGCGTACAGGATGATGTTGTCCGGCCGGTGGCCGTCGGCGAGTTCGCCGCCGCAGGTGATCAGGCGCAGCTCGGGCCCGCGGGTGTCGCCGTAGACCTTCCCGGTCGGGAAGGCGTCCTTGTCGACCTGCTCCAGCTCCCGGATCCGGAAGACGGCGACGCTGTCGTCGGCCCGGGTCACGGTGATCGTGTCGCCGACCCGGACCTTGGCGACGTCCTTCAGCACGGCGGGCCCGCGCTCGGTGTCGAAGTGCCCGATGAGGACGGCGGGGCCGGTCTGGCCGGGCGTGACGCCCTTGCCGTACCAGCCGATCCGCTCGGCCTGGGCGACCGACGGCACCTCGACGGTCCCGTCGGCGTTCAGCCCGAGCTCCGGGATCCCGCGCGCGTCCACGCCGGCCGACGGCAGTTCGACCCGCACGGGCAGCGAGCGGGCGAGCGGCTTCACGGGCGCGGCGGAGGGCGCCGGCGCGGCCGACTCCACGATCCGGGCGGGCGGGGTGACCGCGTCGGGCGCGCCCCCGGCCGAACAGCCGACGAGGGCGGCCGCGAGCAGGACGGCGGCGGTGGCGGTGGCGGTACGACGGCGGCGCATGCGAGGGCTCCCGGGAGGACGGGGTGCGGCCGGCCGCCGCGTGGGACGCGACGGCCGGCCGGGGGTGGGGTGGAACGCTCCTGGCTCGGGTCAAGGGGCGGGGAGCGGGGCACGACGGTACGGCTCCGCCGCGGGGCGACGGGACGTACGAGGGGGCGGCACGGGCCCGCGGGCGGCGGGCCCGTACGGGGTCAGCCGCGGACGGCGGCGGTGCGGCGGCGCATCGCCAGGAAGCCGAGCCCGGCGGCGGTCAGCGCGGCGGCACCGGCGCCGGCGGCGACCAGCGTGCCGGAGCCCTCCTCGGCGGCGAGCTCGGCGCCGGCCGCGACGCCGCCCCGCGGGACGACGGAGGTCTGGCCGCCCTGGGCGGAGTTCTGCGGCGCGGAGGCGGAGGGGGCCGGGGCGGCGGGCTCGTCGCAGCCCTCGGGCAGGGCGGGGAAGGCGTTGTAGCGGTAGGGCGAGGCGCCGTCGTGACGCTGGCCGAGGCGCGGGGCGGCGGTGTCCGCGCCGTCGATGCGCAGACCGTTGGCCGCGTCGACGGGGTGGGCGCGGTCGACCCGGGACACCACGTCGTGCCGGGGGTCCTTGAGCACGGCCCAGGGGCCCTTCTCCAGGTCGTTGGTCATGACGAGGAGCCAGTCCGTGCCGTAGGAGGAACGGATCTCCTGGGTGACGGTGCACTTCCCGATGACGTGCGGCCCGTCCACGACCTCCGCCGGCGGCGGGGTGACCGGCTGGGCGGCCACCGGCACGGGCGCGGCCTGCTTCGCGGAGCCCGGGATGTACGCGGCGAAGGTGCCGGGCGACTCCAGGACGACGACGGCCTTGCCGAAGAAGTAGACCTTGCGGTCCCCGGCGCGGAGGTAGATGAAGGTGTCGCCCGGGGCGGTGGCGGAGCGAAGGCCGTAGTGGCCGTCCTTCTCGTCGACCTCGACGAGCGTGCCGTCCGCGAGGCGGTAGCGGCCGGGCTTGGCGTCGGTGGCGTTGCCGATCCAGTTGTGGATCGAGCCGTCGGGGTTGAGGACGAGGTACTCGCCGTTGTCCTGGCCCGCGACGGCGCGGGTCACCGCGTGGAGCTCGCCGACCTGGCGGCCGTCGCGGAAGAGGACCGCGAAGTGGTTCTCCTCCTTGAGCTTGTAGATCCTGGCGACGGTGCCGGTGAGCAGCGTCTCGGTGCGGACCAGCGTGCCGTGCTCGGGGCCGGCCTCGACGGCGGTGACCTCGCCCTCGGCGTCCAGGGTCACGGCGTACCCGGCGAAGACCCCGGTGTCCGTGGCACCGTGGCCGCCGCCGGCCTTCAGCTCGCCCAGCACGCTGGTGCCGCGCAGGACGGTCGCGGTGAAGTACCGGTGCTGGGTGCCCTTGGCGTGGACCTTCGCCGTCAGACCGCCGTCGAGCTCCACGGTGCGGACCGGGGCGTCGGCGTCGGAAGCGGCCTCGGCGGCCGGGGCGGTGGTGGCAGGCGCCTCGGTGGCCGGGGCCTTGGTGGCCGGCGCGGTGGTGGCGGCAGCCGGCGCGGCGGTCTTCGCGGGGGCGGTCGCGGCGGCCTTCGCGGGCGTGGGCGCGGCGGCCTTCGCGGGAGCACTCGCGGCGGCCGTCGGCGCCGGGGCCGTACCGGCGGCGAAGGCGCTGCCCGCGGTGAGGACCGGAGCGGCGGCGACGCCGGCGACGAGCGCGGAGGCGAGGGCGGTGCGAAGAACGGTGCGCATAACGACTCCCGAGAAGGTTCGGTGGCGGACGAAGAAGAGCCGCATGCCTGGCTGATGTCTCGATCGGGGAGGGCCGGTGAGTTCTCGCTGGCTGCTGAGAAAGAATCTAGTGATCTTGTATGAGGGATCAGTCCGCTCCGTGTCACGGGCGCGTGACAGCCCCCGCGCACCCGACGGGCGTGACGGCGCGAGACGCACGACACCCCTCCCCCGGCGCCCTCCCCTGTACAGTTCGCTACGCGCGTAGATATGCTGGACTGGTGACCATGCCCACCACTGCATCCGCAGCAGCAGCTTTCGCCGACGTGACCGCGTCCGAGAGCACGCTGCGCCGCTTCCTCCACGGGCTGCCCGGCGTCGACGCCGTGGGCTTGGAGGCGCGCGCCGCGTCCCTCGGCACCCGCTCGATCAAGACCACGGCCAAGGCCTACGCCATCGACCTGGCCATCTCCATGATCGACCTGACGACGCTCGAAGGCGCGGACACCCCGGGCAAGGTCCGGGCCCTCGCCGCCAAGGCCGTCCACCCCGATCCGACCGACCGCACGACCCCGACGACCGCCGCCGTCTGCGTCTACCCCGACATGGTGGCCACCGCCAAGGCCGCCCTCGCGGGCTCGGACGTCAAGGTCGCCTCGGTCGCCACCGCCTTCCCGGCGGGCCGCGCCGCCCTCCCCGTGAAGCTGGCCGACACCGCCGACGCGATCGCCGCGGGCGCGGACGAGATCGACATGGTCATCGACCGCGGCGCCTTCCTCGCCGGCCGGTACCTGGAGGTCTTCGAGCAGATCGCCGCCGTCAAGGCGGAGTGCGGCGACAGGGCCCGCCTCAAGGTGATCTTCGAGACCGGCGAGCTGTCCACCTACGACAACATCCGCCGCGCCTCCTGGCTCGGCATGATGGCCGGCGCCGACTTCATCAAGACCTCGACCGGCAAGGTCGCGGTCAACGCCACCCCGGCGAACACCCTCCTCATGCTGGAGGCGGTGCGCGACTTCCGCGCCCAGACCGGCGTGCAGATCGGCGTGAAGCCGGCCGGCGGCATCCGCAACACCAAGGAAGCCATCAAGTTCCTGGTGCTGGTCAACGAGACCGCCGGCGCGGACTGGCTGGACAGCCACTGGTTCCGCTTCGGCGCCTCCAGCCTGCTCAACGACCTGCTGATGCAGCGCCAGAAGATGGCCACCGGCCACTACTCCGGCCCCGATTACGTGACGGTGGACTGATCGACATGACCTCCCCCTTCGAGTACGCCCCCGCGCCCGAGTCGCGCGCGGTCGTCGACATCGCCCCGAGCTACGGCCTGTTCATCGACGGCGAGTTCACCGACGCGGCCGACGGCAAGGTCTTCAAGACCGTCTCCCCCTCCACCGAGGAGGTCCTCTCCGAGATCGCCCAGGCGGGCGAGGCGGACGTGGACCGCGCGGTGAAGGCGGCCCGCCGGGCCTTCGAGAAGTGGTCCGCGCTGCCCGGCTCCGAGCGCGCCAAGTACCTCTTCCGGATCGCCCGGATCATCCAGGAGCGCAGCCGCGAGCTGGCCGTCCTGGAGACCCTGGACAACGGCAAGCCGATCAAGGAGACCCGCGACGCGGACCTCCCCCTGGTCGCCGCGCACTTCTTCTACTACGCGGGCTGGGCCGACAAGCTCGACCACGCGGGCTTCGGCGCGGACCCGCGCCCGCTCGGCGTGGCCGGCCAGGTCATCCCGTGGAACTTCCCGCTGCTCATGCTGGCGTGGAAGATCGCCCCGGCGCTCGCGACCGGCAACACGGTCGTCCTGAAGCCCGCCGAGACGACCCCGCTCTCCGCCCTGTTCTTCGCGGACGTCTGCCGCCAGGCCGGCCTGCCGAAGGGCGTCGTCAACATCCTCCCCGGGTACGGCGACACCGGCGCCGCCCTCGTCGCGCACCCCGACGTGAACAAGGTCGCCTTCACCGGCTCGACCGCCGTCGGCAAGCGGATCGCCCGCACGGTCGCCGGCACCGACAAGAAGCTCACCCTGGAGCTCGGCGGCAAGGGCGCCAACATCGTCTTCGACGACGCGCCGATCGACCAGGCCGTCGAGGGCATCGTCAACGGCATCTTCTTCAACCAGGGCCAGGTCTGCTGCGCGGGCTCCCGCCTCCTGGTCCAGGAGTCGATCCAGGACGAGCTCCTGGACAGCCTCAAGCGCCGCCTGTCGACGCTCCGCCTCGGCGACCCGCTCGACAAGAACACCGACATCGGCGCCATCAACTCCGAGGAGCAGCTGAGCCGCATCACCTCGCTGGTGGAGCAGGGCGAGGCGGAGGGCGCCGAGCGCTGGACCGCCGCCTGCGACCTCCCGGAGGCCGGCTACTGGTTCGCCCCGACGCTCTTCACGAACGTCACGCAGGCGCACACCATCGCCCGCGACGAGGTCTTCGGCCCGGTCCTCTCCGTCCTCACCTTCCGCACCCCGGACGAGGCCGTCGCCAAGGCCAACAACAGCCAGTACGGCCTCTCCGCCGGCATCTGGACGGAGAAGGGCTCCCGCATCCTGGCGGTCGCGAACAAGCTCCGCGCCGGTGTCGTCTGGGCCAACACGTTCAACAAGTTCGACCCGACCTCGCCCTTCGGCGGCTACAAGGAGTCGGGCTTCGGCCGCGAGGGCGGCCGCCACGGTCTGGAGGCCTACCTCGATGTCTGAGCAGACCCGACTCTCCGTCTTCAAGACCTACAAGCTGTACGTCGGGGGCAAGTTCCCCCGCTCCGAGAGCGGCCGGGTGTACGAGGTGACCGACTCCAAGGGCAACTGGCTGGCGAACGCCCCCCTCTCCTCCCGCAAGGACGCCCGCGACGCGGTCGTCGCCGCCCGCAAGGCGCAGGGCGGCTGGGCGGGCGCGACCGCGTACCTGCGCGGCCAGATCCTCTACCGCGTCGCCGAGATGCTGGAGGGCCGCCGGGACCAGTTCGTCCGGGAGGTCGCGGACGCCGAGGGCCTGTCGAAGTCGAAGGCGGCGGCCCAGGTGGACGCCGCGATCGACCGCTGGGTCTGGTACGCGGGCTGGACCGACAAGATCGCCCAGGTCGTCGGCGGCGCCAACCCGGTCGCGGGCCCCTTCTTCAACCTCTCCACCCCGGAGCCGACCGGCGTCGTCACCGTGATCGCCCCCCAGGAGTCGTCCTTCCTGGGCCTGGTCTCGGTGATCGCCCCGGTCATCGCGACCGGCAACACGGCCGTCGTCATCGCCTCGGAGAAGGCCCCGCTCCCCGCCCTCTCCCTGGGCGAGGTCCTGGCCACCTCCGACCTTCCCGGCGGCGTGGTCAACATCCTCTCCGGCAAGGCCTCCGAGATGGGCCCGCACCTCGCGGCCCACCTGGACGTCAACGCGATCGACCTGACGGGCGCGGACGCCGACCTGGCCCGCGACCTGGAGATCGCGGCGGCGGAGAACCTGAAGCGCGTCCTGCGCCCCCGCACCGAGGACTTCGCCGAGTCCCCCGGCACGGACCGCATGACCGCCTTCCTGGAGACGAAGACCGTCTGGCACCCCACGGGTTCGCTGGGCGCGAGCGGCTCCTCGTACTAGCACCGCTCCGCAAGGCCCCCGGGTTCCGCACCCGGGGGCCTTGCGCGTCCCCGCGATCGATCGCAAGATCCGGTCATGCTGAGGGGATTGATCAAGGGGGACAACGCCTTCGTCCCGACGGCCGCGCTGCGCGTCGCCGTCCGGGGCGGGGTGGACGTCGCGGCGCTGCTCGTGACGGAGCGGGGCAGGGTCCGCGGGGACGCCGACATCGTGTTCGACGGCGCGCCGGCGCACGTGTCGGGCGCGGTACGGCTGTCGCGCGGCGCGGACGGCGACGAGGAGGGCACGGTCCGGCTGGACGCCGACCTCACGGCCGTCGAGGAGGGGATCGCCCGCGTCCTCGTCGTCGCGTCGACGGAGGAGGGCACGCTGCGGGACGCGCGCGGCCTGGCGGTGGAGGTCTTCGGGCCGGACGGCGGGACGGTCGTGGCGTACGAGGTCACCGACGCGGGCTCCGAGACGGCGATGGTCGTCGCGGAGCTGTACCGCCGCTCGGGCGGCTGGAAGTTCCGCGCGGTCGGCCAGGGGTACGCGGACGGGCTGACGGGCCTCGCGGTGGACCACGGGGTGGACCCCGGCGAGGAGCCGCAGGAGGTCGTGGAACGGCCCCCGGCCCAGGCCGCCCAGGCCCCGGCGGAGGCCCCGGCGGAGGCCCCGGCCGAGGGCGCGCGCCTCACCCGGGACCAGCTCCTGGACATGACTCCGGAGCAGATCCGGGCCCTGGCGCAGGCCCGGACGCAGGCGCGGGCCCAGGAGCCCGGGACGGCGCCCGTCCCGCCCGTGCCGTCACCCGACCCGTCGGCCTGGGCGTGCGGGCCCGTCTTCGCGCCGAGGACCGTCACCGGCCGGCACAACGACGTGATCACCGTGAACGGCCTGCCGCCCGGTCCCGTCCTGGTCGAGCTGTCCGTGAAGGGCGACGGTTACACGGGGCTGTGGCCCCTCGACGACTCCAACGCCAAGGGGCGTTACCTCGTCAACAGCGGCGAGAAGGACTTCCGGGGCCGGGTGATCGCCACCGTCCCCGCGCACGGGCGGCTGCGCCTGCGGTTGGAGGCCGGCGGCTCCTGGGAGGTGCGGATCCTGCCCCTGGCGGAGGCCCGGCTCCTGTCGGAGGACCGGCTGGAGGGCTGGGGCCCCGACGTCCTGCTCCACACCCGGGGGACGGCCGACCTGACCTTCCGCTACAAGGGGAAGGACAACTTCATCGTCCACCTCCACCGGCTGGCGGGGCACACCGACCCGACCACGCTTCCGGATCCCGGAAGGGTCGCGGTCAACGAGATCGGAGCCCGCAAGGAGACCCTGCCGCTGCCGGAGGGCCCGCTCCTCGTCCGTCTGTCGGCCGCCGACGGCCTGTGGGACGCGCGCCTGAAGGACGTGCGTCCCCACAGCGGCGGCCGGGACGCCGGCGTCCCGGCGAAGCTGCCCGCGGCGCGCAGGGCGCGGGGCTGGCTGCGCCGGGCGAGGGACTGAGCCCGCCCGGCTACGGCAGCAGCTTCTGCGTCAGCGGACCGGCGACCGGCAGGTCCGCGACCGCGCCGCCCTGGGTGACGTGGTCGGTGACGAGGTGCGTGCCGACCGGCTTGAAGTCGGCGACCTGGGTGCCGATGCCGTTGGCGAGCGGGTCGACGCCGGTCTTGGCCAGGGGGTCCAGCTGGAGCCGGGTCAGCGGGCCGACCCCGTGGGTGACGCCGGACAGCGCGCCCGCCCCGGCCGCCGCGGCGTCCGTGCGGGTCAGCGAGTCCACCGGCAGCGGCACGGCGGCGCCCGGCACGGCCTGGGCGGCGGCGGCCGCCCCGAACACGGCGGCGCCGGCCGCGGTGACGCCGAGGCCTGCCTTGAACAGGAGGCCGCGACGGGGGTGCTTCGGCTCTGCGTGACGCGCCATGGAGTTCCTTCCGGGGGGTGAGCGGGCGGCCACCGACAGTAGTGGAGGTGTGATGCTCGATACCAACGGACCTCCTCGGTGGTCCCCTGGACGGGGTAATGCCTCACACTGGTGTCCCGTGAGTTCCCAACCGATCCCGACCCGGGTCGTCCTGCTCGCGGGCCCCTCCGGCTCCGGCAAGTCGTCCCTCGCCGCCGTCACCGGCCTCCCGGTCCTGCGCCTCGACGACTTCTACAAGGAGGCCGGCGACCCGTCGCTCCCGCTCGTCGAAGGAAGCGGTGACGTCGACTGGGACTCCCCCCGCTCCTGGGACGCGGACACCGCCGTCGCCGCGATCGTCGAGCTGTGCCGCACGGGCCGCACCGACGTCCCGGTGTACGACATCGCCAGCAGCTCCCGCACCGGCAGCGAACGCCTCGACATCGGACGGACCCCGCTCTTCGTCGCCGAGGGCATCTTCGCCGCCGAGATCGTCACCCGCTGCCGGGAGCTCGACGTGCTCGCCGACGCGCTCTGCCTGCGCGGCCGCCCGTCCACCACCTTTCGCCGCCGCCTCCTGCGCGATCTGCGGGAGGGCCGGAAGTCGGTGCCGATGCTGCTGCGCCGCGGCTGGCGCCTGATGCGCGCCGAGCGGGCCATCGTCGCCCGCCAGACCGCGCTCGGCGCCCACCCGTGCGCCAAGCCGGAGGCCCTCGGCCGCCTCGCCGCCGCGGCGGCGGGCCGTCACCGGACCCCGGCGGGCAGCACCACGTGACACGACGGAGCGGGCCGCACGAGACCCCCCGGACTCGTACGACCCGCTCCGCTTTCCTTCAGGCCCCTGTTTCCCCCCGCGGGGCCTCCCCCGTGCTTCCCCCGTGTCCCCCCGATCCTCAGGCGACCAACTCGCCGAAGGACTCCTCCTGGTCACGGCCGAAGCTCAGCACCTCGTCCTCGCGCAGCCGCCGCAGCGACCGCCAGATGCTCGACTTCACCGTGCCGACACTGATGTCCAGGATCTCCGCGATCTCCGGATCGGTCCGGCCCTCGTAGTAGCGGAGCACCAGCATGGTCCGCTGGAGCTCGGGCAGCCGGGCCAGCGCCTGCCACAGCACCGCGCGCAGCTCGGTGCCGCGCATCGCGTCCGTCTCGCCGACCGTCTCCGGCAGCTCCTCGGTCGGGTACTCGTTGACCTTGCGCCGGCGCCAGGCGCTGATGTGCAGGTTCGTCATCGTGCGACGCAGGTAGCCGCCGACGGCGGCCTTGTCGCTGATCCGGTCCCAGGCGCGGTACGTGGAGAACAGCGCGCTCTGGAGCAGGTCCTCGGCCTCGAAACGGTCACCGGTCAGGTGGTAGGCGGTGGCGTACAGGGAGGCCCGGCGCTCCTGGACGTAGGCCGTGAACTCGGCCTCCGACCCGGAACGCTCCCCCGTGGCCTCCCCGTACACCGCTCCCCCGTCAGCGACGGCGACCATGTACGGCGCCTTGCGCTGACGCCCGACGGTACGAACGCACCCCCGTCCGTTCACACCCCCGGACTTCTCGGTGCTCCGCACGTCGTGGAGACGCGTGACAACTGCGCTGTTGGTGGTGCCGTGCAGTGTGTTCATCTCGCGCCCCCCGTCGTTCGGAGTGAGTGTTTCGGTCCGTGTGCCAAGAAGCTTGCCCGGCGGACTTCATGGCGTTGTCCGCCGACTGTCACAGACGTGTCACAGGGGCGGCGACGGAAGCGCGCCTCCGGGCGGTCGAACTCGGACGGCACATGAGCCAGAATGACGTCCGTGCCTTTTCTGTTGCTGATCGAGGACGACGACGCCATCCGCACGGCCCTCGAACTCTCCCTGTCCCGGCAGGGCCACCGGGTGGCCACCGCCGCGTCGGGCGAGGACGGCCTGCAGTTGCTCAAGGAGCAGCGGCCCGACCTGATCGTGCTCGACGTCATGCTGCCCGGCATCGACGGCTTCGAGGTGTGCCGGCGGATCCGCCGCACCGACCAGCTGCCGATCATCCTGCTCACCGCGCGCAGCGATGACATCGACGTCGTCGTGGGCCTGGAGTCCGGCGCCGACGACTACGTCGTGAAGCCGGTGCAGGGGCGCGTCCTCGACGCCCGGATCCGGGCGGTGCTGCGGCGCGGCGAGCGGGAGTCGACGGATTCGGCGAGCTTCGGATCGCTGGTGATCGACCGGGCCGCGATGACGGTGACGAAGAACGGCCAGGACCTGCAGCTGACCCCGACCGAGCTGCGGCTGCTGCTCGAACTGAGCCGGCGGCCCGGACAGGCGCTGTCCCGGCAGCAGTTGCTGCGGCTGGTGTGGGAGCACGACTACCTGGGCGACTCGCGCCTGGTGGACGCGTGCGTGCAGCGGCTGCGGGCGAAGGTGGAGGACGTGCCGTCCTCGCCGACCCTGATCCGTACCGTGCGGGGCGTCGGTTACCGGCTGGACGTCCCTGCGTGACCCGGGGGAACAGGGGGGTCTTCGCGCGGCTGCGGCTGTCCAGCCTGCGCCTGCGGCTCGTCGTGGTGTTCGCGCTGGTGGCGCTGACGGCGGCGGTCTCGGCTTCGGGGATCGCGTACTGGCTGAACCGGGAGGCGGTCCTCGGGCGCACCCAGGACAGCGCGCTGAACGACTTCCGGCAGGAGATGCAGAACCGGGTGGCGACGCTGCCGCTGCGGCCGAACCAGGAGGACCTGCGGCGCACCGCCGAGGAGATGACGGCGGGCAGCGCCGGCTACCAGGTGCTGCTGCTCGGTGAGCGGGCCGTGGGCAAGCCGATCGTGGCCGCCTCGGACCCGGACGTGTTCACGCTGGCCGACGTGCCGGTGTCGCTGCGGGAGGCGGTGGACACCCGGCGGCCGGTGACGGACGCGAACCCGTATCCGTACCACCTGTTCTGGCAGCGGATCGAGCGGGGCGGGACGCCGTACCTGGTGGGCGGGACCCGGATCGACGGCGGCGGTCCCGCCGGTTACATGATCAAGTCGCTGGCGGCGGAGAAGGCGGACCTCGACTCGCTGGCGTGGTCGCTGGGGATCGCGACCGGCCTCGCGGTGATCGGTTCGGTGCTGCTCGCGCAGGTGGCGGCGACGACCGTGCTGCGGCCGGTGCGCAGGCTCGGCGAGGCGGCCCGGCAGCTCGGCGAGGGCAAGCTGGACACCCGGCTGCGGGTCTCCGGCGCGGACGAACTGTCCGATCTGTCGCGGACGTTCAACAGCGCGGCGGAGAACCTGCAGAAGAAGGTGGCGGACATGAGCGCCCGGGAGGAGTCCTCCCGGCGGTTCGTCGCCGACATGTCGCACGAGCTGCGGACGCCGCTGACCGCGCTGACGGCGGTGACGGAGGTCCTGGAGGACGAGCAGGACTCCCTGGACCCGATGATCGCCCCGGCGGTCGCCCTCGTGGTGTCCGAGACCCGGCGGCTCAACGACCTGGTGGAGAACCTGATGGAGGTGACCCGCTTCGACGCGGGCACCGCCCGGCTGGTCCTGGACGACGTGGACATCGCCGACCAGATCACCGCGTGCATCGACGCGCGGGCCTGGCTGGACGCGGTGGACCTGGACGCGGAGCGCGGCGTCGTCTGCCGGCTCGACCCGCGCCGGCTCGACGTGATCCTGGCGAACCTGATCGGGAACGCGCTGAAGCACGGCGGCTCCCCGGTGCGGGTCTCGGTCCGCACCGAGCCGGCCGCCGAGGGCGAGGAGGACCTGGTCATCGCGGTGCGCGACCACGGACCCGGCATCCCGGAGGAGGTGCTGCCGCACGTCTTCGACCGCTTCTACAAGGCGAGCGCGCAGCGGCCCCGCTCCGACGGCTCGGGCCTCGGTCTGTCGATCGCCATGGAGAACGCGCTGATCCACGGCGGGACGATCTCCGCCGCCAACTCGACGGACGGGGACGGCGCGGTGGACGGCGCGGTGTTCGTG
The DNA here is from genome assembly GCF_014649855.1 of Streptomyces roseolus. Taxonomy (GTDB): domain Bacteria; phylum Actinomycetota; class Actinomycetes; order Streptomycetales; family Streptomycetaceae; genus Streptomyces; species Streptomyces roseolus. Next base: position 19,301 of record NZ_BMTV01000012.1, read on the forward strand.
CTGCGACTGCCCCGGGACGCGTCGGCGGTCGCCCGCGACCTGGGCACCGGCACCCGGCAGGGCGAAGGGGTGGACGCGTGAGGCTGCGTACGGTGGCGGTGGCGGCGCTCGCGGTGCTGGCGGTGCCGGCCACGGGCTGCGGGATCCGGACGACCTCGGTGCCGGTGGACGCGGGCGCGGCCCCGTCCCGGGTGCCGTGCAACGTGGCGGAGGCCGCGACGCCCGCGACGGGCGTGCCGGTGCGGGCGTTCCTGGTGTGCGGTTCGCAGCTGGAGCCGGTGGACCGCAGGTCGCCGCAGCCGGAGGACAAGGCGAGCGGCGATCCGGTGCGGACGGCGTCGGCACTGCTCGCGCAGCTCCTCGCGGAGCCCTCGGACGCCGAGCGGCAGGCCGGTTTCACCACGGCGGTACGGGCTCCGCTGAAGGTGGCGGGCGGCCGGGCCGGCGATCCGGCGGGCACGCTGCGGCTGAGCCGGCAGCCGGAGGACCTGGCGCCGGCGGCGCTGTCGCAGCTGGTGTGCACCTTCGCGGAGAGCTCGGCGGGCGCGGGCGGGCACACGGTGCTCCTCGCGGGCCCGGGGGCGTACCCGCCGAAGCGCTACCGCTGTACGACGGAGCTGCGGGAGCGGCCGGAGTCGGCCCCGCCGACGGCCCCCGCTCCGACGCCGGCGGGCTGAACCGGAACCGTTCGCGGCGCGGGCGGCGTCTAGGGGGGCGTGCAGCGTCAAGGTTCGGGCGGGAACGCCGCCGTGGTCGTCCGCGTGATCGGGTTCGTGCTCCTGGTCGCGCATCTGCTGCTCGTCGCCTGGGGCGGTCTGCTCCCACGGGACGTGGCCTGGGTGACCGCCCCGAACACGGTGCCGCTGGCCGGGCTCCGGGCCGATCTGGCCCTCGGGCCGGCCGAGGCGGCCCGGCTGATCGCCGAGGGACTGCTGCTGCTCGCCCCGCTGGGGGTGCTGCTCCCGATGTGCGAGGGGCGCCTCGACGTCTCGGGGTGGGGCTCGCTGGTCCGGACGACGGCGGCGGGGGCCCTGGTGTCGCTGGCCCTGGAGCTGTTGCAGACGGCGGTGCCGGGACAGGTCGTGGACGTGGACTCGGTGCTCCTGAACACGCTCGGGGTGGCCCTCGCGCATCTCCTGGTGGTGCCGGTGGCGCGGAGCCGGATGCGGCGTCGGCGGGCGGCCCGGGAGGCGCGTCCTCAGGGGCGTGTCGTGACCGGGAACGAGAGGGCTCAGGGTCGTACCCCGAGGATTCCCAGGGTTCCGATCGCCCGGTAGGCCGACGTCGAAGGGCGGGGCGGGGCGGCACCATGGAGTCATCGGGAGGCCCGACGGAGCGGCCGCCCGGATCCGACGAAGGAGCCCACCATGGCCGCACTTGTCCGCCCCCGTGAAGGCCGGATGATCGGCGGGGTGTGCGCGGCGCTCGCCCGGCGCTTCGGCACCTCCGCCCTGACGATGCGGGTGATCTTCCTGGCCTCGTGCCTGCTGCCCGGCCCGCAGTTCCTGCTCTACCTGGCGCTCTGGCTGCTGCTGCCGAGCGCGTCGCGGACGAAGGCGGCGGCCTGGTAGCCGTCACGACCCCGCCGCACGCCGAAGGGGCGCGGACCCGGTGGACCGGGTGCGCGCCCCTTCGGCATGGGGTGGTGCGGGTCAGCCGATCGGCAGGCCGCCGGCGCCGAGCGGGAGGCCGCCGAGCAGGCCGGTGACCTGGCCGAGCGGGGTGGCGCCGAGGGCGCCGGTGGCGGCGTCGGTCGGCAGGTTCTGGGTGGCCTGGCCGGCCGCCCCGGGGAGGGTCTTCACACCCTGGTCGAGGCCCTGGCCGAGGGCGCCCTGACCGGCGGCGAGGGACTCTCCGGCGCCGTCGGGGAGCTGGGTGAGGCCCTCGCCCAGCGGGGCGACCTGGCCCACGGTGGACAGGGCGTCCACGCCGTCCAGCGGGGCCGCGGAGGCCGTGCCGGCGGCGGCGGCGGCGAAAGCGGCGCCGAGGGCGGCGACACCGAGCTTCTTGGCGGCAGACTGCTTCATCTGAAAATCATCCTTGGCTTGGAGGGCGGAGCTTCGGGCCATCAGGAGAACGAATCCGGAATTGGGGAATCCGGACATGCAGAGCAGCTCCGCAAACTAACCGCCCCGCCTCCGCTCCGCAAACACCGGAAAGCCGCCGGGTGTCGTGCGCCCCGGCGGCCTCCGACCCCTCCCTCGCGCCTTCGCTCAGCCCTCCTGACCGGAAGAAGCGCTGGTCGTGGCGGTCTGCCGGAAAAGCCACTCGGATTTCAGTTCGGCATATCCGGGCTTGATCACGTCGTTGATCATGGCCAGTCGTTCATCGAAAGGAATGAACGCTGATTTCATCGCATTGACCGTGAACCACTGGATGTCGTCGAGCGTGTAGTCGAACGCGTCGACCAGGAGCTCGAATTCCCGGCTCATGCTGGTGCCGCTCATCAGCCGGTTGTCGGTGTTCACCGTCGCCCGGAAGTGGAGCCGGCGGAGCAGCCCGATGGGGTGCTCGGCGTACGAGGCGGCGGCGCCGGTCTGGAGGTTGGAGGTGGGGCACATCTCCAGCGGGATCCGCTTGTCGCGGACGTACGCGGCGAGCCGGCCGAGCCGCACCGAGCCGTCCTCGGCCACCTCGATGTCGTCGATGATCCGGACGCCGTGGCCGAGCCGGTCGGCGCCGCACCACTGGAGCGCCTGCCAGATCGAGGGCAGGCCGAAGGCCTCGCCGGCGTGGATGGTGAAGTGGTTGTTCTCCCGCTTCAGGTACTCGAAGGCGTCGAGGTGACGGGTGGGGGGATAACCGGCCTCGGCGCCCGCGATGTCGAAGCCGACGACGCCGTCGTCCCGGTAGCGGTTGGCGAGTTCGGCGATCTCCAGGGCGCGGGCCGCGTGCCGCATCGCGGTCAGCAGGGCGCCGACCCTGATCCGGTGCCCGGTCTCGCGGGCCCGCCGCTCGCCCTCGCGGAAGCCCTCGTTGACCGCCTCGACGACCTCCTCCAGGGTCAGGCCGGCCTCCAGGTGCTGCTCGGGGGCGTACCGCACCTCGGCGTAGACGACGCCGTCCTCGGCGAGGTCGACGGCGCACTCGGCGGCGACGCGGAAGAGCGCCTCGCGGGTCTGCATGACGGCGCAGGTGTGCGCGAAGGTCTCCAGGTACCGCTCCAGGGATCCGGAGTCGGCGGCCTCGCGGAACCAGACGCCGAGCTTGTCGGGTTCCGTCTCGGGCAGCTTCGAGTAGTCCTGCTCCCGGGCGAGTTCGATGATCGTGCCGGGGCGCAGTCCACCGTCGAGGTGGTCGTGGAGCAGCACCTTCGGGGCACGGCGGACCTGGTCCGCGGTGGGGACGTGGGATGTCTGGCTCGTCATTGCCGCACTCTAGCCCCTACGCGCGTAGAACGCGCCCCGTCGGCGCCGGGGACGACGCGGCTTTCCCGGGTGCGCGGCCGGACCCCGGCTGCCTACCCTGACCGCATGAGCACCGCGTCCGAACCCGCCGCGACCTCCTCCGCCGATCCCGCCGAACTCCGGCGCGTCCACGACTTCGTGTCCGCCTTCACCCGCCGACAGGCCGCCAGGACCGTCGACTTCCCCGGCGGCTTCGCCGCGCTCGACGACGCCTACGCCCACTCCCACGGCAACAACCACCTCCTCGTGGACGGCCCGACCGACCCCGGGGCCCTGCCCGGCCGCGCCGAGGAACTCCTCGCGCACCTTCCCCACCGGGCCGTGTACGTGCTCGACGGGCCCACCGCGGCCACCTGCGCGGAGCCGCTGGCCCGGGCCGGGTACACCCGCGCCACCGTCCTCCTCATGCGCCACGAGGGTCCGGTGCCGGAGCTCGGCGGGGCGCGCGAGGTGGACCTGCCGGCCCTGGAGGGCCCGGTCGCCGAGAGCTGGCGCCGCTTCCTGCCGGAGGCGGCGGACGAGGTGATCCGGCACCTGGTCGACCGCCGGGCCGCCCGCCTCCGGGGCGCGCCCGACGTCCGCTTCCTCGCCTCCCACGACGAGTGGGGCGAGGTGGCCGCCTGGGGCGACCTGTACCTGGACCCGGCCTCGGGGGTGGCCCAGATCGAGGACCTGGTGACGGCCGCCTCCCACCTGCGCCGGGGCCACGCCGGAGCGGTCCTGGACACGGCACTGCGCACGGCCGCGGCCGCCGGCTGCGGCACCGTCTTCCTCACCGCGCTCGCGGACGACTGGCCGCGGCACTGGTACGAGCGGCGGGGCTTCGTCCCCGTCGGCGCCGTGCACTGCTTCGAACGGGCATAGGCCGGAGGGAAGTTCGCCGCGGCGGCGATACGCAACAGAGACCGCGCGTACGACTGCCGTACACCTCGGCTTCTGAGACTGTTCTGTCATGGCGCAGTACGCACTCGTGGGGACTGCCGACGGCCGGAGACCCCGGCTCGGTCGGCCTGTCGGGGTTTCGCGGTCCGCGACGGCGGTGGGGGGCGTGGTGCTGCTCCTCCCCGACGGCGAGCCGGTGTCGGGCCGCCGGGCCTCGGTCCGGGCGCGCACGGCCGTGCTGCCGCTGGGGCGCGAACTCGCCCGCGCGGGACGGTCGGAGGGGCTGGTCGCGCAGGTGGTGCGTTACCGGGGGCGGGGCTGGAACGGCGCCGACGCGGAGCTCGCGGCGGACGCCTCCTGGGCGGTCGCCGAGGCGGTGCGCCGCTACGGCGACGTCCCCGTCTGCCTGATCGGCCACGGCATGGGCGCCCGGGCGGCGCTCCGGGCGGCCGGGCACCCGGCGGTCGGCGCGGTCCTGGCGCTCGCGCCCTGGCTGCCCGAGGACGACGTGGCCGCCGAACCCGAGCCCGTACGACAGCTGGTGGGGCGGCGGGTCCTCATCGTGCACGGCACCAACGACGCCCGCACCGACCCCGAACTCTCCTTCCGCTTCGCGGCCCGCGCCAAGAAGGCGAACCGCGAGACCTGCCGCTTCGAGGTGCACACGGACGGGCACGGGCTGCGCCAGTACGCCGACGAGGTGCGGGCGCTGGCCGCCGACTTCGTGCTCGGCGCGCTCTTCGCCCGCCCGGTCGCTCGGCCGCTCACGGACGCGATGGCGGCCCCGCCGCCGATCGGGCTCCGGATGCCGCTGGCGGCCGGCTTCGGCGCCGGTTCACGCCGGCGCTGACTCCTCCGGCGGCGGCTGGGACCCCTTCGGGAGGAGGTGGCCCCGACGGCTCAGGAGGAACTTCTTGAAGGCGGCCACCGGGGGCGTGTCCGGGTGGCCGTCCAGCCAGGCCACGCCGATCTCGCGGACCGCGCGCGGGGCGGTCACGGTCAGTTCCACGACGCCGGGGCGGGCCACGGCCGGCGGCGGCAGGAGCGCCACCCCGAGCCCGGCTGCGACCAGGCCGCGCAGGGTCTCGGCCTCCTCGCCCTCGAAGGCGACCCGGGGCGCGAAGCCGGCCTCCGCGCACAGGTCGTCGGTGATGCGGCGGAGCCCGTAGCCGGGTTCGAGGGTCACGAAGGTCTCCTCGGCGGCCTCGGCGAGCCGGATCCGGCGACGTCCGGCGAGCCGGTGGTCGTCGGGCACGACGAGCCGCAGCCGCTGCTCGTCCAGCCGGCGGCCGACCAGGTCGGGGGCGTCCGGCACCGGCGAGGTCAGACAGAGGTCGAGCTCGCCGGCGCGGAGCCGTTCGATCATCGCCTCCCCGTAGTTCTGGACGAGGGTGAAGCGGATCTTGGGGTGGTCCACCCGGAAGGCCCGGATCAGCGCCGGGACGGTCTCCGAGCCCATGGTGTGCAGGAAGCCGAAGGCGACCCGGCCCGCGGTGGGGTCCGCGTCGGCCCGTACGGTGTCGGCGGCCCGCTCGACCTCGGCGAGGGCCCGCTCGGCGGCGGTGAGGAAGCGGCGGCCGGCGGGGGTGAGCGCCACGGTCCGGCCGCGCCGGGCGAACAGCGCGACGCCCAGGTCCGCTTCGAGCCGGACCATCGCCCGCGACAGCGTCGACTGCGGCACGCCCAGCTCCGCCGCCGCCCGGGTCACGTGCTCGTGCCGGGCGACCGCGGCGAAGTACGCGAGCCGCGGAGCCAGTACCGGCCCCATGTCTTCTTCGTTACTGTTCGGTGACAGCCACGGCTGTGACCTGTACTCATGCGCCACGGGAACGATTACAGCAGATCCATGCATTGGACGCATGAAACCGGGCGACCTAGGTTCGGGGCATGCCTTCCGCCAGTACCAAGGCGGACGCCGCCACCCCCGCGTCCGCCGACACCGCAGCCGACACCCGTCTCGCCCCCGGCGCCCCCGGCCACCGCCGGATGAGCCTCGCGCTCTTCGCCGCCGGACTCGCCGCCTTCGCGCTCCTCTACTCCACCCAGGCCCTCCTCCCGGCGATCTCCGCCGAATTCGGCGCGACCGCCTCGGCCGCCTCCTGGACCGTCTCCGCCGCGACCGGCGCGCTCGCCCTGTGCGTGCTGCCGCTCAGCGCGCTGTCGGAGCGCTTCGGCCGGCGCACGATGATGACCGCCTCCCTGGCGGTCGCGGTCGGCGTGGCGCTCCTGGTGCCGTTCGCGCCGAGCCTGGAGGTGCTGATCGCGCTGCGGGCGCTGCAGGGCGCGGCGCTGGCCGGACTGCCGGCCTCGGCGATGGCGTACCTGGCCGAGGAGGTACGGCCCCGGGCGCTGATCGGCGCCATCGGCCTCTTCGTCGCGGGCAACTCGATCGGCGGCATGAGCGGCCGGATCGTCACCGGCTGGATCGCCCAGCTGTGGGGCTGGCGGGCGGGGCTCGCCGCGGTGGGCCTGACCTCGCTGCTGTGCGCGCTCGCCTTCCGGGCGCTGCTGCCGAAGGCCCGCCACTTCACCCCGGGCACGCTGAACCCGAAGGCGCTCGCGGCCACGGTGAAGGGGCACCTGGCGGACCCGCTGCTGATGCGCCTGTACGGCATCGGCGCGCTGTTCATGACGGTCTTCGGCGCCGTGTACACCGTGATCGGCTACCGGCTCGCGGAGGCGCCGTTCTCGCTGCCGCAGGGCGTGATCGGCTCGATCTTCCTGGTCTACCTGGTGGGCACGGTCTCCTCGGCGGCGGCCGGGAAGCTGGTCGGCCGGCTCGGCCGGCGCGGGGCCCTGTACCTGGCGGTCTCCACGACCGCGGCGGGGCTGCTGCTCTCGCTCTCCGGCTCCCTCGCGGCGGTCCTCGCGGGCCTGGTCCTCATCACGGCCGGCTTCTTCGCGGGCCACGCGGTGGCGTCCTCCGCGGTGAGCCGGACCGCGAGGACGGGCCGCGCGCAGGCCTCGGCGCTGTACCAGTCCGCGTACTACCTGGGCTCCAGCGCGGGCGGGACGCTCGGCGCGATCGCCTTCCACGCGGGCGGCTGGGCCGGGACCGTCGGCATCGGTCTGGTGGCGGTGCTCGGCGTCGTCTCGATCACCCTGTACGGCTCGCACAGCGCGCGCGTCGAGGCCCGCCGGATCCGTCCGGCAACGGCCTGAGCACGCCCGGGTGACCATACGGTCACGAGGCCGGTCGCGGTGCAACCACCGGGCTCCCCCGCCCGTCCCCCATGTCAGGACTCTAGGGGGAGTTGACGATCATGATCCGATTCGCGCACCGGGCGGGGAAGAGAGCCGGCATAGCCGCCGGCCTCACCTCGCTGCTCGTACCGGCCGCCCTCGTGCTGGGCGCCGCACCGGCCCAGGCCGCGTCGTGCAACGTGACGACGGGGCCGCACCAGAAGCAGGTCGAGAAGTTCCTCGGCCGCACCGTCGACGGGCGCCAGTCGGCCGCCGACTGCAAGGCGATCCAGGACTTCCAGCGCAAGCACGGCATCACCCCGACCATGGGGTACGCGGGCCCGCTGACCTGGCGCACCATGAACACGATGATCCAGCAGAAGGCGGCCGGGACCAACCCGAACAAGGACCGCAAGTGCCCGACGAACAAGGGCCGGATCGCCTGCGTGGACCTCACCCGCCAGCTCAGCTGGATCCAGGACGGCTCCCGCCTGAAGTACGGCCCGGTGCCGGTGCGCACCGGCAAGGACGGCACCGAGACGCGTACCGGCCTGAAGAAGGTCTACTGGCGGAACATCAACCACTGGTCGACGCTCTACAACGTCTCCATGCCGTACGCGCAGTTCTTCGACGGCGGCCAGGCCTTCCACTCGACGACCAAGTCGATGTGGAACCCGCCCGGCTCGGGCGGCTGCGTCAACATGCGCTCGGCCGACGCCAAGGCGTACTGGAACCTCCTGCGCAACGGCGACGACGTCTACGTCTACGGACGCAAGCCGGGAACCTGACCCCGGCTGTCGGTGCGCTGCGGTAGCTTCGCTCTCACCGGTGCCGAACGCCGGCGCCGGTGAGGGGTGAGTGGGGAACGCGATGGGCGAGACCGCCGTGGTGACGACCGATGAACTCGACAAGTACCGGCGCGAGCTGACCGGTTACTGCTACCGGATGCTGGGGTCCTCCTTCGAGGCGGAGGACGCGGTGCAGGACACGATGGTGCGGGCCTGGAAGGCGCTCGACTCCTTCGAGGGGCGCTCGTCCCTGCGGTCCTGGCTCTACCGGATCGCCACCAACGTCTGCCTCGACGCGCTGAACGCGGGGAACAAGCGGGCCAGGCCGATGGACCTCTCCGGGCCGACGCCGGTCGCGCAGGCGCAGCTCGTGAAGCAGCCGGAGATCACCTGGCTGGAGCCGATCCCGGACGGGCGCGTCCTGCCGACCGCCGGGGACCCGGCGGAGGCGGCGCTGCACCGGGAGACCGTGCGGCTCGCCTTCGTCGCCGCGCTCCAGCACCTGGCGCCCAAGCAGCGGGCCGTGCTGATCCTGCGCGAGGTGCTCGCGTGGAAGGCCGCCGAGGTCGCCGAACTGCTCGACACCTCGGTCGCCTCGGTGAACAGCGCGCTCCAGCGGGCCCGGGCGACCATCGCCGAGCAGGCCCCCGCCGAGTCCGACGCGGCGAACCCGCTCGACGAGGAGCAGCAGGCGCTCCTGGAGCGGTACGTGGCGGCGTTCGAGGGCTACGACATGCGGGCCCTGACCGCGCTCCTCCACGAGGACGCGACCATGACCATGCCGCCGTTCGACCTCTGGCTCCGGGGCCACGACGACATCGTGGGCTGGATGCTGGGCGTCGGCGACGTGTGCCGCGGCTCGAAGCTGGTCCCGACGGTCGCCAACGGCTCGCCGGCCTTCGCGCACTACCACCCGGACCCGGAGGGCGGTTACAGCCCGTGGGCGCTGATCGTCCTGGAGCTGCGGGACGGCAAGGTGGCCGGCATGGACTTCTTCCTGGACACCCCGCGCTGGTTCCCGCTCTTCGACCTGCCGGAGCGGCTGGAGGCCTAGAGGACCTCGTCCAGGCCGGTGAGGCGGAGCAGGGCCGTGAGGTCGGGGCCTGCTCCGTCGAAGGTGAGCCGGTGGCCGTGGCGGCGGGCGGTGAGCGCGAGGCGGGCCAGGGCGTCGACGGCCCCGAGCCCGCCCGCCTCGGCGTCGACCAGGCACCGCACGTCCCCGGGCGGGGCGGCGGCCAGGTCGGCGCAGAGCCGGGCGACCTCCTCGCGGGTGGGCGCGGCGGGCAGGGTCACGACGAGCGGCTGACTGGTGTCCACGAGGGGGTGACCGCCCGGGGGGCCGGAACTCATCGCGCTAGGCTCGCGATCATGACTTCTCACCCCGTCGAACTGGTGATCTTCGACTGTGACGGTGTTCTGGTGGACAGCGAGCGGCTCTACTGCCGGGTGGACCGGGAGGTCTTCGCGGAGCTGGGGGCCGAGTTCTCCGAGGCGGAGCTGGTGGAGCGCTTCGTGGGCTCCCCGCACGAGATCTGGACGGCGCTCGTGGAGGAGCGCCGGGGCCGCCCGCTGGAGCCGGGGTGGCAGGAGCCGTACCGCGTCCGGTACGAGACGGTGCTCGACGCCGAGCTGACGGCCGTCGAGGGCGTCACGGAGGTCCTGGACGCGCTGGCGGTGCCGTACTGCCTGGCCTCCAACGGCAGCCACGCCGAGATCCGCCGCAACCTCACCCGCACGGGCCTGCTCGACCGCTTCGAGGGCCGCGTCTTCTCCGCCCGCGACGTCGCCCGCGGCAAGCCCGCCCCGGACCTCTTCCTGCACGCCGCCGCCACGATGGGCGTCCCGCCGGAGCGGTGCGCGGTGGTGGAGGACAGCCCGTACGGCGTCCGCGCGGCGCGGGCGGCCGGCATGCGCGCGTACGGCTACACGGGCGGCCTGACCCCGGCCCACCGCCTGGAGGGCCCCGGCACGGTGGTCTTCGCGGACATGCGGGAGCTGACGGGGCTGCTGGGGGTCAGCTGACGGGGAACTCGGCGGTGTCGAGGGTGAGGCCGAAGGGGGCGGGGAGGTGGATCTTCCCGCCGAACGGGGCGGCGCTCAGGACCCGGTGGACGGAGTCCTTCGGCTCGCCGTAGAGGGTGACGGTGGGGCCGCCGGGGGCCCAGCGACGGACCAGGTCCTCCCAGCCGTTGCCCGCGTCGGCGTGGGGCTCGGCAGCGAGTGCGCTCATGGGGTGCTCCTCATTCGGTCGTCACCGATCCCAGCATGCCGAACGGGACCGGTGGGGGTCCACCGGTCCCGTTCGCCCGAAAGTGTCATCGGCACATGCCAGGGCCGTTACGCGATGCGGTCCAGGACGATCGGGGTCGGGGTGAAGTCGGTGCCGGCCGGGGCGATGTCCCAGGCGGCGTCCAGGGACTTCAGGGCGTAGTCGAACTTCTCCGGGGTGTCCGTGTGGAGGGTGAGGAGGGGCTGGCCCGCCGTCACCGTGTCGCCGGGCTTGGCGTGGAGCTCGACGCCCGCGCCGGCCTGCACCGGGTCCTCCTTGCGGGCGCGGCCGGCGCCGAGGCGCCAGGCGGCGATGCCGATGTCGTACGCGTCGAGGCGGGTGAGGACGCCGGAGGCGGGGGCCGTGACGACGTGCTGCTCGCGGGCGACCGGGAGGGCCGCGTCCGGGTCGCCGCCCTGGGCCGCGATCATCCGGCGCCAGACGTCCATCGCCGAACCGTCCTGGAGGGCCTTCGCCGGGTCGGCGTCCTTGATGCCGGCCGCGGCGAGCATCTCGGCGGCGAGGGCGACGGTCAGGTCGACGACGTCCTTCGGGCCGCCGCCCGCGAGGACCTCGACGGACTCGCGGACCTCCAGGGCGTTGCCGGCGGTGAGGCCGAGCGGGGTCGACATGTCGGTGAGGAGCGCGACCGTCTTCACGCCGCTGTCGGTGCCGAGCGCGACCATGGTGGAGGCCAGCTCGCGGGCGTCCTCGATGGTCTTCATGAAGGCGCCGGTGCCGACCTTGACGTCGAGGACGAGGGAGCCGGTGCCCTCGGCGATCTTCTTGGACATGATGGAGGAGGCGATGAGGGGGATCGCCTCGACGGTGCCCGTCACGTCGCGGAGCGCGTACAGCTTCTTGTCCGCGGGGGCCAGGCCGTCGCCGGCCGCGCAGATGACCGCGCCGGTGGTGTCGAGGACGTGGAGCATCTCCTCGTTGGAGAGCAGGGCGCGCCAGCCGGGGATGGACTCCAGCTTGTCGAGGGTGCCGCCGGTGTGGCCGAGGCCGCGGCCGGAGAGCTGCGGGACGGCCGCGCCGCAGGCGGCGACGAGCGGGGCGAGCGGGAGGGTGATCTTGTCGCCGACGCCGCCGGTGGAGTGCTTGTCGGCGGTCGGGCGGGAGAGCGCGTCGAAGTTCATGCGCTCGCCGGAGGCGATCATGGCCGCCGTCCAGCGGGCGATCTCGTCGCGGTTCATGCCGTTGAGCAGGATGGCCATCGCCAGGGCGGACATCTGCTCGTCGGCGACCGTGCCGCGGGTGTAGGCGTCGATGACCCAGTCGATCTGCTCGGGGCTCAGCTCGCCCTTGTCCCGCTTGGTGCGGATGACGGAGATGACGTCCATGTCGTGGTGCCTCTTTCTACGCGCATAGAGGGGGGAACGGGAGGAGCGGCCCTTCCATCGTGCCGGAAGGGCCGCTCCGGTGTGCTACTTCGCCAGGTGGTCGGGGCCGAAGGCCTGCGGCAGCATCTCCGCCAGGGTGAGGAACCCGGCGGGCGTCTCCAGGACGAGCTCGGGGCCGCCGAACTCGTACAGGAGCTGGCGGCACCGGCCGCAGGGGACGAGCGACTCGCCCCGGCCGTCCACGCACACGAAGTGGGTGAGCCGGCCGCCGCCGGTGGCCTGGAGCTGGGAGACCAGGCCGCACTCGGCGCAGAGGCCGAGCCCGAAGGAGGCGTTCTCGACGTTGCAGCCGGAGACCGTCCGGCCGTCGTCGACGAGGGCGGCCGCGCCGACCGGGTAGCCGGAGTACGGGGCGTACGCGCGGGCCATCGCCTCGCGCGCGGCGACCCGCAGGGCCTCCCAGTCGGGCTCGGTGGCGGGCGTCGTCACTTGCCCTGGCCCTTCCGGTAGGGCAGGCCGTCCGCCTTCGGCATCCTCAGCCGCTGCGCGGACAGGGCCAGCACGAGCAGGGTGGTGACGTACGGGGCGGCGTCGACGAACTGGCTCGGGACCTCGTCGGTGAGGGCGTACCAGAGGAAGAAGCCGACCGCGAAGACGGCGGAGAGCACGGCGGGCACGTACTTCTTCTTGTACAGCTGCCAGGCGGCGGCGAGCACGAGGAGGATCGCGACGAGCAGCAGCAGCGCGTGGACGTTCTCGGCGCCGCCGCGGATCTTGAGGCTGTCGGTGAAGCCGAAGAGGCCGGCGCCGAGCGCCATGCCGCCGGGCATCCAGTTGCCGAAGATCATCGCGGCGAGACCGATGTAGCCGCGGCCGCCGGTCTGGCCCTCCTGGTAGATGCCGGTGGCGACGATCGCGAGGAAGGCGCCGCCGAGGCCGGCGAGGGCACCGGAGGCGGTGACCGCGATGTACTTGTACTTGTAGACGTTGACGCCGAGGGACTCGGCGGCGACCGGGTTCTCACCGCAGGAGCGCAGCCGCAGGCCGAAGGCCGTGCGCCACAGCACCCACCAGGTGGCCGGGATCAGCAGGATCGCGACGACGGTGAGCAGCGACAGGTTCGTGACCAGACCGCCGAGGATGCCGGCGACGTCGGAGATCAGGAACCAGTGCTTCTGCTGGAGGTCCTGGAGCCAGTCCGAGAGCCCCGGGACGGTGATCTGGGTGATCTGGTCGATGCGCGGGGACTGCTTGGAGGAGCCGCCCTCGGCCTCGCCGAACGTGAAGTTCGACAGGTACATCGTGAAGCCGGCCGCGAGGATGTTGATCGCCACACCGGAGACGATGTGGTTCACGTTGAACGTGACCGTGATGACCGCGTGCAGCAGACCGCCGAGGGCGCCGCCGAGCAGACCGAAGAGGACGCCCACCCAGGGGCCCCACTGGTAGCCGGCCCAGGCGCCGAACCAGGTGCCGAGGATCAGCATGCCTTCGAGGCCGATGTTGACGACGCCCGCGCGCTCGGACCACAGGCCGCCGAGGCCGGCGAGGCCGATGGGGACGGCGAGCTGGAGCGCGCCGGAGACCTGGCCGACGGAGGTCAGGTCGTCGGCGCCGGAGATGACGCGGACGAGCGAGAAGAGGACGAGGCCGGCCGCGACGATCAGCAGGATCCACGGCCAGGTGAGCTTGCGGCGCCCGGTCTTCTTCGGTGCGGCGCTCGGCTTGGCGGCGGTGGCGGTGCTCATGCCGAGACCTCCTTGTCGGTCTTGAGGGCACCACCGGCGGCGAGCTCCTCGCCGACCTTCTGCTGCTGGCGGCGGGTGCCGTAACGGCGGACGAGTTCGTAGGAGACGACCACGGCGATCACGATGATGCCCTGCATGATCTGCGTGATCTCCTTCGGGTAGCCCGAGACGTCCAGGTTCGAGGACGCCTTGTCGAGGAACGCGAAGAGCAGGGCGGCGAAGAGGATGCCGACCGGGTGGTTGCGGCCGAGCAGCGCGATCGTGATCGCGGTGAAGCCGACGCCGACCGGGAAGGAGAGGCTGTACGTGTGGGTGTCGCCGAGCAGCGTCGGCATGCCGGAGAGGCCGGCGAGGGCGCCCGAGATGAGCATCGAGGTGAGGATCATCCGCTTGGCGTCGACGCCGCTGGCCTGGGCCGCCGACTCGCTCTCGCCGGTGGCGCGCAGGTCGAAGCCGAAGCGGGTGCGGTTGAGGACGAACCAGTAGACGACGCCGAGGGCGAGCGCGACGAAGGTGAAGCCGTAGATCACGCCGTTGCCCTGGCCCATGTCGATGCCGGGGAACCAGCCGGACTCGGCGATCTCACCGGTGGTGAGGTCGTTGGAGCCCTCCGGCTGGACGCCGAAGTTGGCCGGCAGGATCAGCCAGGCGATCAGGGAGGTCGCGATGGCGTTCAGCATGATCGTCGAGACGACCTCGGAGACGCCCCGGGTGGTCTTCAGGATGCCGGCGATGCCGGCCCAGAAGGCACCGGTCAGCATCGCGACGACCACGATCAGCAGGATGTGCAGCGGACCGGGCAGCTCGACGGCGGCGCCGACCACGGCCGAGACCATCGCGGCGAGGCGGTACTGGCCGTCGACGCCGATGTTGAAGAGGTTCATCCGGAAGCCGATGGCGACGGCCAGGGCTGCCAGGTAGTAGATCCCCGTCTGGTTGACGATCAGGACCTGGATGTCCGAGTACCCGGCGTTCTCGATCATCAGCTGGATCGGCTCGATCGGGTCGAGGCCCGTCGCGAGCAGCACCAGCATGGTGAGCACGAACGAGGAGACGAGCGCGAGCACCGGGCCGGCGGCCCCGATGATCAGCTTGTCCTTGTCGATCTTCATCATCGGGCGTCACCGTCTTCGGACTGCTCGGTCTGCTCGGGCTGCTCTTCGCCGCCCTCGAGGTGGCCGCTGGCCGCGCCGGTCATGGCGGAACCCAGCTGCTCGGGCGTGATGGTGGCGGGGTCCGCGTCCGCGACGAGCTTGCCGCGGTACATGACCCGGAGGGTGTCGGAGAGGCCGATCAGCTCGTCGAGGTCGGCCGAGATCAGCAGGACGGCCAGGCCCTCGCGGCGGGCGTCCCGGATCGCGTCCCAGATCTGCGCCTGCGCGCCGACGTCCACACCGCGGGTGGGGTGGGCGGCGATCAGGAACTTGGGGTTGTGGCTCATCTCGCGGCCGACGATCAGCTTCTGCTGGTTGCCACCGGAGAGGGAGGCCGCGGTCACGTCGATGCCCGGGGTGCGGACGTCGTACTCGCGGACGATCCGCTCGGTGTCCTGGCGGGCGGCCTTCGGGTCGAGGATGCCGCGCTTGGAGTTGGGCGCCTCGGTGACGTGGCCGAGGATGCGGTTCTCCCAGAGCGGGGCCTCCAGGAGCAGGCCGTGGCGGTGGCGGTCCTCGGGGATGTAGCCGATGCCGCCCTCGCGGCGCTTGCGCACCGGGAGCGCCGAGATGTCCTCGCCGTCCAGGCTGATGACGCCGCCGTCGGGCGAGCGCAGGCCCATCAGGGCCTCGATCAGCTCGGTCTGGCCGTTGCCCTCGACGCCCGCGATGCCGAGGATCTCGCCCTTGTGAATGGTGAGCGAGACGTCGTCGAGCAGCTTGCGGCCGGCCGCGACCTCCGTGACGACCGTCGTGCTCGACGGGTCGGCGGGAGCGGCGGTGGTCAGCGGGGCACCGGTGGAGCCGCCCTCCAGGAGGGTGAGGCCCTTCACCTCCAGCATGGCGACGTCCGTGACGGTCGACTCGCGGGTCTCCGGGGAGGGCAGCTCGCTGCCGACCATCAGCTCGGCGAGCTGCTTGGTGGTGGCGGTCTTGGGGTCGGCGGTGCCGACGGTGGTGCCGCGCCGGATGACGGTGATGTCGTCGGCGACCTTCAGGACCTCGCCCAGCTTGTGCGAGATGAAGATGACGGTCAGGCCCTCGGCCTTGAGCTCGCGCAGGTTGTCGAAGAGCGCGTCGACCTCCTGCGGGACGAGCACGGCGGTCGGCTCGTCGAGGATGAGGATCTTGGCGCCGCGGTAGAGCACCTTGAGGATCTCGACGCGCTGCCGGTCGGCGACGCCGAGGTCCTCGACGAGGGCGTCGGGGCGGACGCCGAGGCCGTACGCGTCGGAGATCTCCTGGATCTTCCGGCGGGCCTTGGCGCCGATCCCGTACAGCTTCTCGCCGCCGAGGACGACGTTCTCCAGGACGGTGAGGTTGTCGGCGAGCATGAAGTGCTGGTGCACCATGCCGATGCCGCGCGCGATGGCGTCACCGGGGCTGGAGAAGCTGACCTGCTCCCCGTCGATGGCGATGGTGCCCTCGTCCGGCTTCTGCATGCCGTAGAGGATCTTCATGAGGGTCGACTTGCCGGCGCCGTTCTCGCCGATCAGAGCATGGACCGTGCCCTTGCGGACGGTGATCGCGATGTCCTTGTTGGCGACGACGCCGGGGAAGCGCTTGGTGATGCCGTGGAGTTCCACGGCAGGGGGGCTGGACGCGTTGATGACGCACTCTCCTTGGCCGAAAGGAGTGGGAGCGGAGGGCAGGGCGGGGCGAAGCTATCGTGCCAGTGCGACATCTACACGCGTAGCGCTGCCGAAAAGTGAAAACCCGTACGGGAATGGGCCCGGGGCCCGGTCCTGGTGGGAGACCCACCGGGGCCGGGCCCGCGGACGACTGGTCGTGAGCCGCGCCTTACGGGGCGGTCTTGACCGTGATCTTGCCGTCGATGATGTCCTGCTTCGCCTTGTTGACCGCGGCGATGAGGTCGGTCATCTCCTTGTACTTCGGGTTGGAGTCGGAGAGGCCGACGCCGTCGGTGGCGAGGCCGTAGCGGACCTCACCGGTCTGCGGCTTGCCGTCCTTGACCGACTTGATCAGGTTGTAGACGGAGTCGGAGACGTCCTTGGTGACCGAGGTCAGGATCGAGTCCTTGTACGCGGCGAGACCGGCCTGGTTGTACTGGTCGGAGTCGACGCCGATGGACCACTTGCCGGCCTTGGAGGCGGCCTCGATCGCACCGGAGCCGGCGAGACCGGCGGCGGCGTAGATCACGTCGGCGCCCTTGTCCAGCTGGCCCTGGGCGGCGGCCTTGCCGAGGTCGGGCTTGGCGAAGCCGTCGAAGTTCGGCGGCTGGGTCAGGTACTGGGTGAGCACCTTCGCCTTGGGGTTGGTGTCCTTGACGCCCTGGACGTAGCCCGCCTCGAACTTCTTGATCAGCGGGACCTCGACACCGCCGATGAAGCCGACCGTGCCGGACTTGGACGCCTTGGCGGCGGCGACGCCGGCCAGGTAGGAGCCCTGCTCCTCGTTGAAGACGAGGTTGGCGACGTTCTCACCGGTCACCGAGGTGTCGTCGATGATGCCGAAGGTCGTCTTCGGGAACTGCGCGGCGACCTTCTTGATGGCCGGGGCGTAGGCGAAGCCGACGCCGATGACCGGGTTGTTGCCGGCGCGGGCCAGCGAGGTGAGGCGCTGCACCTTGTCGGCGTCGCCCTCACCGGACGACGGCTCGGCCTCGGCACCCTTGACGCCGAGGTCGTCCTCCGCCTTCTTCAGGCCCGCGTAGGCGGCGTCGTTGAAGGACTGGTCGCCGCGGCCGCCGATGTCGTACGCGATGGCGGCCTTGGCCGCCTTCGAGTCGGTGCCGGAGCCGCCGTCGGAGGAGGACTTGCCACAGGCGGTGGCGGAAAGCGCGAGCGCCGCGGAGGCGATGCCCACGGTGGTGATCCTGGTGATCCGGCGCAAGAGGAGGGTCCCTTCAAGACTGACCGAAAGCGCCTCTTCCGGCGCTGGCTTTGCGGCGATCGTAACGCGCGTAGATGTCAGTTAAAGACCCGTTCATGAGTCGTTACCGTATCGACGCGAACCCACGGATCACAGTACCCGTACACGCTTCGCGATCAAGGCGCAACCCCGTGTCATCAGCCGAGATGGGACGCCGCCCCCCCTCCCGGCGGGAGGGGGGCGGCGCGCGTCGGGCCGGTGTCAGCGCCCGCCGTCGGCGTCGATGAGGGCGGCGGCGGTGAAGAGTTCCACGGCGGTCCGGATGGACCGCTCGTCCACGTCGAAGTCGCCCGAGTGGAGGTCGCGGACGTGGGGGTCGCCGGGGGTGCGGACGCCGAGCCGGGCCATCGCTCCGGGCACGTGCTCCAGGTACCAGGAGAAGTCCTCGCCGCCCAGGCTCTGCTCGGTGTCCTCGACGGAGTCGAGGCCGCGGCGGGCGGTCATGGCGTCCCGGAGCAGCTCCACGATCACCGGGTCGTTGACGACCGGGGGGACGCCGCGGACGTAGTTCACGGTGGACTTGGCCCGGTGCAGGGCGGCGACCTCGTCGACGGCGGCGTGCACCAGGTCGGGCGCGTCGTGCCAGGCGGGCAGGTCGAGGCAGCGGACGGTGCCGGAGAGCTCGGCGTGCTGCGGGATGACGTTGGGCGCGTGGCCGGCCTCGATCCGGCCCCAGGTGACGGAGAGTCCGGAGCGGGCGTCGACCCGGCGGGCGAGGACGGCGGGCACGTCGGTGGCGATCCGGGCGGCGGCCGTCACCAGGTCGGTGGTGAGGTGCGGGCGGGCGGTGTGGCCGCCGGGGCCGTCGAGGGTGATCTCCAGCCGGTCGCAGGCCGAGGTGATGGGGCCGGTGCGGATGCCGATCTTCCCGGCGTCGACCTTCGGGTCGCAGTGGACGGCGATGATGCGGCCGACGCCGTCGAGGACGCCGGCCGCGACCGCGTCGGCCGCGCCGCCGGGCAGCACCTCCTCGGCGGGCTGGAAGATCAGCCGCACCGGGCGCGGCAGCCGTCCCTCGCGCGCCAGCTCGGCGAGGACGAGCCCGGCGCCGAGGACGGTGGTGGTGTGCACGTCGTGGCCGCAGGCGTGGGCCCGGTTGGGGACGGTGGAGCGGTACGCGACGGTCTTGACGTCCGGGATCGGCAGGGCGTCGAGGTCGGCGCGGACCGCGAGCATGGGGCGCCCGCCGTCCCAGGTGCCGATGTCACAGGTGAGTCCCGTGCCGCCCGGGAGCACGCGCGGCGCCAGGCCGGCCGCCTCCAGGCGGGCCTTGAGCGCGGCGGTGGTACGGAACTCCTGGTTGCCGAGCTCGGGGTGCATGTGCAAGTCCCTGCGGAAGGCGATCAGTTCGCCGCGCAGGGAGGAGGACAGCGTTCCGGGCAGGGTGACGGATCCGGGCTCACGGGACTTCAACTGGTTCACCCTTTGAAGCGTAGGCCCAACCGGTGATCAACTTCCCGTTGATCACGAAAAGTTCAGCCCGTTAGGGTAAAGAATCTCGGTTTACCGCGCATGGGACACACTCCGTATGGGTATGGTCACCCGAATTCGAGCCGGTCGACCGCGGAAGCGTTCCGCGGAGTGAGACGGTCCGCCCCCGACGCCGTGCCGGCGACGCCCGCGAGGAATCCCTGCGCGCGCGGCGAGGCGGTGGCCCTCAGCCACTCGGGCGCGATCTCGCAGACCGCGACCTTCACCCCGGTGCCCGCCAGGGCCAGCGGCAGGGTGTGCACCACGGTGGACGGGAAGCTGACGACGGTGGCGCCGATCGGGCCGCGCCGGGCGATCAGCTCGAGCGGCAGCTCGGGACGGACCACCTGGAGCCCGGCCTCGACCGCGATCCGGTGCAGCTTCTCCGGGGTCTCGCGGCGGTGCGCGAAGTAGCGGGTGGCGCCGTGGGCGCGGGCGAGCTCCCCGACGACCCGCAGATAGTGGTCCGCGTCGACCACGCCGGTCTCGACGAGCGAGGTGCCCACGAGGTCGGCGCCGCCGGTGAGCGGCGGCGGGCCGAAGCGCTCCCGCGTCCACGCGTAGGCGTTCTCGGTGACCTCGGTGCCGGGCGGCGCCTGCACCGGCAGCGAGGTGAAGATCTCGACGGTCCTGCCGGGGCCCGGGGCGAGCCGGCGCCGGGCCAGCGAGGTGACCGGGGCGAGCAGCAGCTCGCGCGGCCCCAGGTCGCCCTTGCGGTGCCAGCGGACCAGCCGCTCCCCGCCCGCGAGCTGGGCGGCGAACTCCATCGTCGCGGTGCCGTCGTCGACGACCGTGACGTGCCGGGGCCCGAAGAGCGTCAGCAGCAGCTGGACGTAGCGGGAGAAGGGATCGCCGACGATCACCCGCTCCGCGGCGCGCAGCGGCCCGCCCAGCTCCCGCAAGGTGCGCACCAGCGCGCCGCGGCCGGCCCGCGCCTCCTGCCAGTGCACCTCGAAGCCCTCGTCCCGGGCGAGCTGGGCCATCCGGCGCAGCTGGCCGCGTGACATGGGGTCGGTCGGCGAGAGGACGACGATCCGGAGGCCGTCGGGGGCGCCGGGGTCCGGCGCGGGCACGGGGGAGGCGGCCGGCGCCGGGGAAGGAGCGGGCGCGGGGGCGGCGGCCGGGGCGGGGCCCCGGCCGCGCGCGTGCGCCCACTCCAGGACGTTCAGGAGCTGGACGGGGCTCTCGACGAACGCCAGGCGGCCGGTCATGCGGAGACGGGCTCCATGACGCGGCGGAGCTTCTTCATCGGGCCGAGCTCCGACTCGTACACCTTCTTCACGCCGTCGCCGAGGGCGGTCTCGATGGTGCGGATGTCACGGACGAGGCGCTCCAGGCCCTGGGGCTCGACGGAGGCGGCCTGGTCCGAGCCCCACATGGCGCGGTCGAGGGTGATGTGGCGCTCGACGAAGGCGGCGCCGAGGGCGACGGCCGCGAGGGTGGTCTGGAGGCCGGTCTCGTGGCCGGAGTAGCCGATCGGGACGTTCGGGTACTCCTCCTGGAGCGTCTGGATGACGCGCAGGTTCAGCTCCTCGGCCTTGGCCGGGTAGGTGGAGGTGGCGTGGCAGAGCAGGATGTTGTCGCTGCCCAGGACCTCGACCGCGTGGCGGATCTGCTTCGGCGTCGACATGCCGGTGGAGAGGATGACGGTGCGGCCGGTGGCGCGCAGCTCGCGCAGCAGCTCGTCGTCGGTGAGGGAGGCGGAGGCCACCTTGTGGGCGGGGACGTCGAACTTCTCCAGGAAGGCGACGGCCTCGGTGTCCCACGGGGAGGCGAACCAGTCGATGCCGCGCTTCTTGCAGTGCTCGTCGATCTGGCGGTACTCGTCCTCGCCGAACTCCACGCGGTGGCGGTAGTCGATGTACGTCATCCGGCCCCAGGGGGTGTCGCGCTCGATGTCCCACTGGTCGCGCGGGGTGCAGATCTCCGGGGTGCGCTTCTGGAACTTGACGGCGTCGCAGCCGGCCTCGGCGGCCACGTCGATCAGCTTGAAGGCGTTCTCGAGGTCGCCGTTGTGGTTGATGCCGATCTCGCCGCAGATGTAGACGGGCTGACCGGGGCCGGCGGTCTTCGGGCCGAGGGTGCGCAGGCGGGTGCTCATGGTGGTGCTTCCTTCAGTTCGGGAGAGGGGTGGGGGTGTTCAGCTCGGGTCCGAGGAGCCAGGCGGCGATCTCGCGGATCGCTCCGAAGCCGCCCGGGGTGGCGGTGACCGCGCGGGCGGCCGCCCGGACGGAGTCGTGGGCGCTGCTCACCGCGACGGGCCAGCCGACGAGGTGGAAGCAGGGCAGGTCGTTGACGTCGTTGCCGGCGTAGAGGACGCGCGCGGGGTCGATGCCCTCGGCCTCGCACCACTCCTTGAGGGCGAGGTCCTTGCGGTCGATCCCGTGCAGGACGGGGATCTTCAGCTTCCGGGCGCGGGCGGCGACGACGGGGTTCTGCTCGGTGGAGAGGATGAGGACGGGCAGTCCGGCGCGGCGCAGGGCCGCGATGCCGAGGCCGTCGCCGCGGTGGGCGGAGACGAACTCCCGTCCCTCCGCGTCGAGGTGGACCCGGTCGTCGGTCTGGGTGCCGTCGAAGTCGAGGACGACCGCGTCGACGTCGGCGAAGGACGGGGTGGCCGGCTCGTCGAGGAGCGGGGCCAGGGCCTTGGCGCGGGCCAGGTCGTGCGGGTCGTCGATCTCCAGGACGCGGGCCGGGTCGGTGACGACGAGCGCGGTGCGGCCGAAGAAGCGGTGCCCGTGGGTACGGAACCCGGCCGCGTCCATCGCGTAGACGGCGCCGGTCTCCAGGTACTCGGCCTCGCGGTCCTGGCGGCGCGGGCGGTGCGCCTTGTCGTGGTTGACGCCCGTCGCGCCCTCCGCCGTCCCGCGCCACAGGAAGCCGTGCGAGGGGGCGGCGGTGAAGGCCGTGTCGGCCTCCCCGTCGACGATGCGGGCGACGGCCTCGGCGACCTCGGCGGAGGTCAGGAAGGGGCTGGTGCACTGGACGAGGAGGACCACGTCGGCGGTGCGGCCCGCGCCGGCCTCGAAGGCGTCCAGGGCGTGCAGGACGGCGGACTCGCTGGTGGCGGTGTCGCCGGCGAGGGCCGCGGGGCGCTGGACCGCCTCGGCGCCGAAGGAGCGGGCGGCGGCGGCGATGGCGTGGTCGTCGGTGGAGACGACGACGTCGGTGACGCCGACCGCGCCGAGGCAGGCCCGGACGGCCCGGCCGACCAGCGGGATCCCGGCGACCGGGGCGAGGTTCTTGGCGGGGACGCCCTTGGAGCCGCCCCGGGCGGGGATGACGGCGAGCACGGTGGGGCTCGGCTTCTTCTCGGGCATCACAGTTCTCCCAGGCGTCGGACGACGGGGGCCACGCGCTGCACGCCGTGGCGGTAGGCGCCGCGCGCCGCCTCGCGGACGATCCGGCGCAGGCCGCTGTCGCGGACCGGCGGCGCGGTGACGTCCAGGCGGTGGCGGGCGAGGATCCCGGGCAGGTAGCCGGGGGCCGTCTCCGCGGTGTAGTAGGGGCTGATCGGGGGCAGTTCGGGCAGCGCGAGGAGCTTCGCGACCCGCTCGCGGGCGGCGTCGAAGGCGGAGTCGTACCCGCCGTCGGAGGCGACGCCCTGCCGGGCCAGCCACTCCTCGTCCGGCTCGGGGGCGTGCCCCGCGTCGAGCCGGTCGAAGGAGGTGAGGAGGCCGGAGCCGATGAAGTGGTGGTTGCCGTTCACCTCGCGGACCCCGCAGTCGGTCAGGATCGCCGTGGGGATCCGGCGGTGCAGGGCCTCCAGGGCGGCCGTGGAGGAGACGGTGACCAGCAGGTCGGTGCGGTCCAGGACCTCGCCCATGTGCCCGTACACCAGGCGGAAGTTGGCGGGCGGGTCGAGGTCGCGCACCAGCCTCTGGTACGGGTGCTCCTCCAGGTGCGTGGTGTGCTCGCCGGGCTTGGAGCGGAGCTTGAGGAGGACCTCGCGCTCCGGGTGCAGCCGGGCGTGCCGGACCAGGCGCTCCAGGACGTACGCCCGCTCGTTCCGGGTGACCGGGACGGACGGCTGGGCGGCGAACACCAGGGTGTCGCGGCCCTCCTCGCGGCGGTGCGGGGCGCCGCCGAGGAACGGCAGGGCGGCCTCGACGACCGACCCGGCGTCCGCGCCGACCCCTTCGTACACGGCGCGGAAACGCTCCGCGTCGTGACGGGAGTTGGCGAGGACCACGTCGGCGCCGTGGCGGAGGAGGAGCCCGTCGGCCAGCTTCTCGTAGACGACCCCGACATAGCCGGTGACGATCACCGGCCGGCGGTCGAGACCGAGGTCGGCGAGGCCCTGGAGGACGGCCCGGACGGTGCCGCCGACCAGCGCGAGGACCACGACGTCGTACCGCTCGCCGCGCGCCTCCGCGTCCCGCACCTCGCGCAGGAACTCGGCGCCGGTCACCTCGCGCGGGACGGCCGTGGAGGCGCCCGTCTCGGCGAGCTGGCGGGCGGTGGGGGTGGCCCGGCCACGGAGCACGAACCCGGTGGGTTCGGTATCCGCCGCGGTGATGCGGCGCGCGGTGAGCGCACCCCATTTCCACCGGGTGTCGGAATCCGCGAGTACGGCGATCCGTACCGCTTCACTGGAACTTGCTGGCACGTCGAGGACGCTAGAAGTCCATTCCGGTCGGCGGCCCAACTGAGTCACAACAAACGGTGAACAGCACCTCTCCGTGAACTGAAGCGGCCCGGGATTCAGCCGTTGGACGGCCCGAAATCCCCTCGGGTAAAGGCGGTTAATCAGCCCGCCGCTTCGTGTTCACCGAAAATCCCCCGGCCGGTCGGCGGAGCGGCCGGGGCGGCGCCTAGCGTCGGCCGCGTGGTCAAGCTCTCCGTCGTCGTGCCGTTCTTCAACGTGCAGACATACGCCCCCGACACCCTCGCCAGTCTGCGCGCCAACGCCCGCGAGGACGTCGAGTTCCTCCTCGTCGACGACTGCTCGTCCGACGACACCCCCGACATCCTCGAACGGGCCGCCCGCACCCTGCCCGGCGCCGTCCTGATCCGGCACGAGCGGAACGAGGGCCTGGCGACCGCCCGCAACACCGGCCTGGACGCGGCCCGGGGCGAGTACCTCACCTTCCTCGACGGCGACGACTGGCTCTCCCCCGGCTACTACGGCCGGCTGCTCGCCGCCGCCGAGGGCCTCGGCTGCGACTTCCTGCGCACCGACCACACCTCCGTCACCGGCCGCGCCCGCTCGGTCCGCCGGGTGCCCGTGCCGCGCCGGGGCGAGGTCCTCGACCCGCGCGAGGCGATCCTCCCCGCCCACCGCACCACCTCCGTCGACTACCCCTTCGCCTGGGCCGGGGTCTACCACCGCCGGCTCCTCGACCGGGGCCTGCTGCACTTCCCGCACGGGCTGCGCACCGCGGAGGACCGGCCCTGGATCTGGCGGCTGCACCGCGAGGCGAAATCCTTCGCCGCCATCGGCGAACTCGGCGTCTTCTACCGGCGCGGAGTCACCACGTCCCTCACGCAGATCGGCGACGTCCGGCAATTGGATTTCATCCGTGCCTTCGACCAGGTCGTCGAGGAGACCGCCGAGGACAAGGACGCGGACCGCTTTCTCCCGAAAGCCGTCCGCACCTATTGCGCGGTCATCGCCCACCACGTCGGCTCCATCGAGAAGTTCGAGCCCGACGTGGCGAAGCAGCTGAAGGCGATGAGCGCGGGCGCGCTGCGCCGCATGCCGCAGGACGTCCTCGACGCGGCGCTGACCGCGATGGGCGGCGACCGGGCCGCCGTCCTGCGCAAGCTGCGCCGCCGGCGCCCCGCACCGCCGCCGCCGGCCCCGCCGGGCGGCCGGGGCCCCGCGGCCGGCCCGACCCCTTCGGAGGTGGCCGCGTGAGCACGGCCCGTACGACCCAGATCTTCGCCGCGTCCACCCTGTACGGCGCGGTCACCCTGGCCGCCGCCATAGACAGCGGCTGCTTCGGCTCCGCCGCCCGGCGGATCCTCCTCGTCACCCACAACGCGCCCATCCCGGAGACCACCCCCGCCTTCGTCGAGGCCGAGGGCTTCGCCCGGATCCGCGGCCGCTTCGACGAGGTGATCTCCTGGAACGAGACCATCTCCCCGCTCCACCCCGGCGGCTGGACCCCGCGCGGCCAGGACGTGCCGATGCTCCAGCGCCACCTCCACAAGCTGTGGCGGCTCGGCGACGACCGGATCGAGCTCGTCCTGGAGTCCATCCAGGTCACCCCGGCGCTCGCCGTCGCCACCCTCCTCCCGGAGGCGGCGATCACCGTCTACGCCGACGGCCTGATGAGCTACGGACCCACCCGCAACAAGATCGACCCGCTGATCGGCGGGCGCGCCGCCCGCCTCCTCCACCTCGACCTGGTGCCGGGCCTGCGGCCGCTGCTGCTCGGCGAGTTCGGCGCGGTGCCGGAGACCGTACCGGTGGAGGCCTTCACCAAGGCCGTCGAGGAGCTCGCCGGCACCGACGCGCCCACCGGCGACGGCGAGGGGCCCGCCCTCCTCCTCGGCCAGTACCTCGCGGCCATCAACCTGATGACGGCCGCCGAGGAGGAGGAGCTGCACCTGGGCATGGTGCGCGGCGCGATCGCCCGCGGCCACCGGCGCCTCGTCTTCAAGCCGCACCCCAACGCCCCCGACTCCTGGACGGCCTCGCTCACGGAGGAGGCGGCGCGGCTCGGCGCCGCGCTGGCCGTCGAGACCCGCCCGGTGCTCGCCGAGGTGCTCTACCGCGAGCTGCGGCCCGCGCTGGTCGTCGGCTGCTTCTCCACGGCGCTGATGACCGCCCGCACCTTCTACGGCCTGCCGGTCGCCCGGGTCGGCACCCGGGAGCTGCTCCAGCGGCTCACCCCGTTCCAGAACAGCAACCGGATCCCGCTGACGGTCGTCGACGCGGTCCTGCCGCCGCTGCTGCCGGGCCCGGACGACGAGGAGCCGGTGACGGACCCCGCCCGCCTCGACGACCTGGTCGCCGCCGTCGGCTTCGCGATGCAGCCGAACATAAGGGCCGACCTGCGGGAGGCGGCGGTGCGCCACCTGTCCGGGCCGTACGCCGAGCGCACCCGGCACCACTTCACCCGCCGCCGGCTCACCGTCCTGGACCTCCCGGGAGGCCTCCCGGTCCCCCGCCACCCGAAGGTCCGCCGGCTGGCCCGCCGGGCCCTGCGGCTGCGCAAGGCCCTGAAGAAGTAGGCGTACGAGACCGGCCCGGGACCTGTGCGGAGGTCCCGGGCCCCGCCGCCGTCAGGAGCGGTGGATCGGCTCCTGGATCTCGGTGACCCAGCCGGCCGGGTCCTCCGGACACTCCAGGTACAGCTCGCGGGCGTAGCCGGCGGAGGCGTACCCGTGGGTGTCGATCCAGGCTGCGAGGGCCTGCGCGGTCGGCAGGACGTCGTCCATGGAACCGCGGTGCACGACGGTCGCGGCCTCCTCGAACCCCTCCAGCACGTGCACGAGCACGCCCTCCGCCTCGGTGCCCTCCGGCACGGTCGTGCCGGCGTGCACGACGACCGAACCGTCGCCCTTCCCGGCGTCCTCGTAGTAGGCGATCCCCGGCCCGAACCCGGTGACCCCGGCCGCTTCGAGCCGGCCGCACAGCTCCTCGTACAGCGGCCCGATGACGGGCCCGATGGCCCCCGGCTCGAAGCCGGCGGCCGACGCGCTCAGCTCGGCGATCCGGACGGCCGGGATCTTCTTGACGACGACGTCCTGCGTGGACATGCGTCCCTCGCTCTCGATGGCTCGGAGCCGCGCCCCGACCTGGGCGAGCCGGGCCCGCGCCGCCTCCAGGGCCGCTTCCAGCTCGGTCCGGCGCAGCCGCAGCATCCCCCGCAGCTCGTCCGCGCCGATCTCGTCGTCGAGGATGGCCCCCACCTGTTCCAGGGTGAAGCCGAGCTCCTTGAGCGCGATGACGCGGTTGAGCCGCGCGAGCTGGCCTGCCGTATAGAAGCGGTAGCCGCTGTGCGGGTCGACGTGGGCCGGGCGCAGCAGTCCGATGCTGTCGTAGTGACGCAGCATCCGGACCGACACGCGCCCGTGCCGGGCGAAGTCTCCGATGGCAAACATGACGCCCCCTACTCAAGACTCTGACACGGAGAGAGAGTCAAACGCAGAGCTCGCTGCCGCAGACATCCGGTCCGGTCTCGACCTCACACCGTTTGAA
Organism: Streptomyces roseolus; assembly: GCF_014649855.1. Lineage (GTDB taxonomy): Bacteria > Actinomycetota > Actinomycetes > Streptomycetales > Streptomycetaceae > Streptomyces > Streptomyces roseolus. Next base: position 46,592 of record NZ_BMTV01000012.1, read on the forward strand.
TGCTCCCATCCCTGCTCAGGGAGAGGATTCCTGGCTCGGGTCGCCTCCTGGAGCCGCGCTCCAGGAGGTCTCACGCCCTCGGCACCAGCCGGGTCCAGACCTGCCCGGACGAGCATCACGCGGGCGGAGTTCTTGTCCCTCGGGGACTTCGCTCCGCACGCGTTGCACGTATACGTACGTTCCGACAGCGGCAGAGCGTGCTTGGCTCTCGCTCCGCACCGCGCGCAGTCCATGGTGGTGTGGGCCGGGTGCACAAGGCGGATGTCCCGCCCGTGTTTGCGGCCCATCTCGATCAAGGCACTCTTGGTCGCGCCGATCGCCGCGTCAGCGGCCTTCCGCGCCATCGTCGTCCTGGCGAGGAACCGGGGACGGAAGTCCTCCACCGCGACGATGTCATGGTCGCGCACGACCTTCTTGGCCCACTTACGGCCCGTGTCCACACGCTGCCTGGCGACCTTCTGGTACGCCTTCGCCCGCAGCCGCTTCGCCGCCCGATACCCCTTCGAAGCCGCCTTCCCCCGCTCGGGCCTGCGGCGAGCCATCATCCGGTCGTACCGGGACAAACGCTCCTTCGCCTTCCGGCCGAACTCCGGGTGCGGAAGGTCGTGGGCATCGCTCGTGGTGGTGGCGATCTCCGTCACGCCCCAGTCGATCCCGAGCACCGCCCCGGTCTCGGGCAGGGGCTGGGCCGTGACAGGAACCACGAAGGAGGCGTACCAGTGCCCGACGGCGTCGCGGTGAACACGTACGGACGTCGGGTCGGCAGGCAACGCCCGTGACCACACCACCGACAATACGATCCCGCCCGCGAGGTGAAGTCGTCCGTCCTTCAGACGGAATCCGTTCCGCGTGTAGTTGAGCGTCGGATCGGCCCCACGCTTCGTCTTGTACGTAGGGAGTCCTGCCCGCCGCCGAACGGGCAGGCGGTCCTTGATGTCCTGCAACGCCTTCGTGCGGGCCCTGCCGAAGTCGCGGATGAGTTGTTGCTGTGGCACCGACGATCCCTGGGCGAGCCAGGGGGTGATGGCCCGCGCCTCGGTGAGCATCCGGTCCAGCCTGGCCGGTCCACACTTCTCACCTGCGGCATGCGCCTTCTTCGACCGCGCGACGCACTCGTTCCAGATCCACCGGCATCGATCCCACTCCCCGAGCAGCGCGGCCAGCCCCGTGGACGACAGACGAAGCCGGTACGAGTACCGGGCATACGCCGTGCCACCGGCTGCTGCGGAGGAGATCGCCATGATGCGACGGTATTACCGACTTCGGCCGTTCCTTCGAGTATCCAGAGGCTTCACACGAACGGGCGAACGGACGACGTCAAAGTCAGGCGGCGCTGCTCAGGGAGAGCTTCACGGCGAAGCCGAGGAAGAGGGCGCCGGCGGCGGAGGTGGCGCCGGCGGAGAGGCGCTTGCGGCGGCGGAAGGCGGCGGAGAGGCGGGTACCGCCGAAGATCAGGGTCGTCAGGTAGAGGAAGCTGCCGAGCTGGAGCAGGGTGCCGAGGACCAGGAAGGAGAGCGCCGGGTAGGCGTAGGAGGGGTCCACGAACTGCACGAAGAAGGAGATCAGGAAGAGGATCGCCTTCGGGTTGAAGAGGCTGATGATCAGCGCCCGGCGGTAGGGGTGCTCGGACGGGCCCGTCTCCGGCGCGCCGGCGGCCTCCGCGACCGTCTCGTGGCGGGTGCGCCACAGGGCGAGGGCGGCGCGGAGCATCCCGTACGCCATCCAGGCCAGGTAGCCGGCGCCCGCGTACTTGACGACGGTGAAGAGCAGCGGGGTGGTCTGGAGCAGGGAGGCCGCGCCGAGGGCGGCCAGGGTCATCAGGATCGTGTCGCCGGTGAAGACGCCGGCGGCGGCCTTGTATCCGGTCCGGGTGCCCTTGCGGGCGGCGACGGACAGCACGTACAGCGAGTTCGGCCCCGGGAGGAGGATGATGAGGACGAGCCCGGCGAGATAGGTCGGCAGATCGGTGACACCCAGCATGAAGCGGAGTGTCGCACACCGGTACGACACTCCGCTTCAAGTTTCAACGAGCGGACGTTCAGAAGACGTCACTGGGCGTGTAGGTGCCCCAGACCTCGCGGAGGGCGTCGCAGACCTCGCCGACGGTGGCGCGGGCCCTGAGGGCGTCCTTCATCGGGTAGAGGACGTTGTCGGTGCCCTCGGCGGCCTTCTTCAGGGCGGTGAGGGCGGCGTCGACGGCCGCCTGGTCGCGCTCGGCGCGCAGCTTGGCGAGGCGGTCGGCCTGCTGGGCCTCGATGGCCGGGTCGACGCGCAGGGGCTCGTAGGGCTCCTCGACGTCGATCGTGTAGCGGTTGACGCCGACGACGACCCGCTCGCCGGAGTCGGTCTCCTGCGCGATCCGGTACGCCGAGCGCTCGATCTCGTTCTTCTGGAAGCCGCGCTCGATGGCGTTGACCGCGCCGCCCAGCTCCTCGACCTTCGCCATCAGTTCGAGGGTGGCGGCCTCGACGTCGTCGGTCATCTTCTCGACCACGTACGAGCCGGCGAAGGGGTCGACCGTGGCCGTCACGTCGGTCTCGTAGGCGAGGACCTGCTGGGTGCGCAGCGCCAGGCGGGCGGACTTGTCCGTCGGCAGCGCGATGGCCTCGTCGAAGGAGTTGGTGTGCAGCGACTGCGTGCCGCCGAGGACGGCCGCCAGGCCCTGGACGGCGACGCGCACGAGGTTGACCTCGGGCTGCTGGGCCGTCAGCTGCACGCCGGCGGTCTGGGTGTGGAAGCGGAGCATCAGCGACTTGGGGTTCTTCGCGCCGAACTCCTCCTTCATCACGCGCGCCCAGATCCGGCGGGCGGCGCGGAACTTCGCGACCTCCTCCAGGATCGTCGTGCGGGCCACGAAGAAGAAGGAGAGCCGGGGGGCGAAGTCGTCGACGTCCATGCCGGCCGCGACGGCGGTGCGGACGTACTCGATGCCGTCGGCGAGGGTGAACGCGATCTCCTGCGCGGGCGAGGCGCCGGCCTCGGCCATGTGGTAGCCGGAGATCGAGATCGTGTTCCACTTCGGGATCTCGGCCCTGCAGTACTTGAAGATGTCCGCGATCAGGCGGAGGGACGGCTTCGGGGGGAAGATGTACGTCCCCCGCGCGATGTACTCCTTCAGCACGTCGTTCTGGATCGTGCCGGTGAGCTTCTCGGCCGGGACGCCCTGCTCCTCGCCGACCAGCTGGTACATCAGCAGGAGGAGGGCGGCGGGGGCGTTGATCGTCATCGACGTGGAGACCTTGTCGAGCGGGATGCCGTCGAAGAGGACCCGCATGTCGTCGATGGAGTCGATCGCCACGCCGACCTTGCCGACTTCGCCGCTGGCGATCGCCGCGTCGGAGTCGTGGCCCATCTGGGTGGGCAGGTCGAAGGCGACCGACAGGCCCATCGTGCCGTTGTCGATCAGCTGCTTGTAGCGGGCGTTGGACTCCACGGCGGTGCCGAAGCCGGCGTACTGCCGCATCGTCCACGGCCGTCCGGTGTACATCGACGGGTAGACGCCTCGCGTGAAGGGGTACGCACCCGGTTCGCCCAGCTTCTCCGCCGGGTCCCAGCCCTCCAGGGCGTCCGGGCCGTAGACCGGCTCGATGGGCAGTCCCGACTCCGACTCGCGTGCCATGTGCTGTGCCTCCCGTTTGATGTGCTGCCGCGCTCCTGTACCGACCCTCGCGACGGACTGTAGCGGCGGCTGCGCGGTCCGGTGGAGGTCAGCAGGCTGGGACCTTCCTCACAACATCAGCGCTTCGCCCGGCCGGGCGCGCAACCGCGGGCGGGCGGGAAGCATCCCTATGGGCACAGTCGAGTTCCCGGGGGGCCACCATGAAGCGTTCGTCCGTCATACGCAGAGCCGTGCTCGCGACCGCCGCCGTCGCGCTCGTCGCCACGGGCTGTACGGCCCAGGCGGCCGGGCCGGGAAGCGGGGGTCGGACCGGGACTCCGACGCCGTCGGCGACGGGCGCCCCGGTGACCGCGGCGCCCTCGCCCTCGTCCGCACCGGCGCCCGGCGGTTCCGCGTCCGGCGGGTCCGACGCGAAGCCGTCGTCGCCCGCGCCCACGGCCGCCGTGAAGGTCCTCATGAAGGACGGCGACGAGAACGAGCAGGTGCGGGAGCTCCAGGCGCGGCTGCGGCAGCTCGACCACTTCGACCGGGCACCCACGGGCTTCTACGGTTCGATCACGGGGAAGGCGGTCTCGGCCTTCCAGAAGAAGCGGGGGCTGCCCGCGACGGGCTCGGTGGACGAGACGACCTGGCAGCGGCTGCTCGGCCTGTCGCGGAAGCCGACGGCGGACGAGCTGAAGCCGTCGACCACCAACGAGCTGGACACGCCGGCCGCGGCCTGCATGAAGGGCCGGGTGCTCTGCATCAGCAAGGAGAGCCGGACGCTGGCCTGGATGATCGACGGCCGGGTGGTGTCGTCGATGGACGTGCGCTTCGGCTCGGAGAACACGCCGACGCGCGAGGGCACCTTCGCGGTCGGCTGGAAGGCGAAGGACTGGACGTCGACGATCTACCACACGCCCATGCCGTACGCGATGTTCTTCAGCGGCGGCCAGGCGGTGCACTACTCGTCGGACTTCGCGGCCCGCGGCTACGGCGGGGCCTCGCACGGCTGCGTGAACGTCCGGGACCGGGCGAAGATCGCGGCCCTCTTCGACCAGGTGAAGGTCGGCGACAAGGTCGTCGTCCACTGGTAGCGGACGGGAAGGGGAGAAGGGGCGCGGGTGGGGCCGGGGGAACGTGCCCCACCCGCGCCGGGTGCGCGGAGCCGTAGGTACGGGGGGAACCCCGGCTCTCTGCGCGGCCGATGACCAGTCGGCTCACTCAGTACTGCGCCGACGGGCCCGAAAGTGTCACACCCGTGTCGCCGGGGCTCCCGCGAGAGCTCCGGCCGGGGCGGTCGCGAGGACCTTCGCACCCTTCGTGACCTGCGGTTTCGACTGTCCCTGCGACGTCGTCCGGTCCTTCTGCTCCGCCCGCTGCTTGGCCCTGGGCCGGTCCTTCGGGTCGGGCCGGTCCGTGCCGCCGCCGCTCCTGCCGCGCTTGCGGCTGGGGTCGGAGGGGGTGGGGACGGTGCCGCGGCCGATGTCGGTGCCGGTGTCCCGGCTCCCCTCGTCGCCGTCCTTGTCCCGTTCGCCGCTCCCCTCCTTCTTCCCCTCCTTCTCCTTCTCCGCGGCGGAGCCGAGGAGGGCGTCGCAGTAGGCGCGCAGGGACTGGCCGGTGCGCAGGGCGGCGGCGAGCCGCTGGCGGCCGGCCTCGTCGAGGCGGCCGGCGCGGTAGTCGCCGCAGGCCTTGGTCCTGGCCTCGCGGGTGTCGGCGTCCCGGCCCCCCGTGTCGTCGTCCTCGTCGCGGCCGGTGCGCTTGCCGGAGGGGGTGGTGCCGGGGCGGGGGGTCGCGAGGGCGCCGTCCCGGGATCCGGCCGTGGGGGTGGTGCCGGGGGCGGGCGGGGTGGGCCGGTCCGGGTCGCCGCTCCGGGACGGGTCGGGGTGGCGCCGGACCCCGGCGGTGGGTCCGCCCGGGTCGCCGGTCGGGACCGCGGGGTCGGTGGCGGCGGCCGTACGGGACGGTTCCCGGTCGACCAGCGGGAGGACCCCGGTGCCGGCGGCGACGGCGACCCCGCCGACGGTGACGGCGGCGAGCGCGGCGGCGAGCCCGTACCGCAGGGAGCGTCCCCAGCGGCGGGCCGCCCCGGGCGCGGCCGTGCGGGCGGCGGTGGCGGCGCGGGCGGTGGCGGCGGTGCGGAAGGCGACGAGGGCGGCCTCCTCCCCGGCGAGCGGTTCGCCGGGGGCCGGGGCGGCGGGGGCGCGGACCGTGTCGAGGGCGTCGGCGAGGGCGGCGGCGCCGGTGCGGGCGGCCGGGTCCGCGGGGTCGACGGGCTCGCCCCGGAGCAGCCGCTCCGCGGCGTCGGGATCGAGCCACTGGTACCGCTCGTCGGCCATCACATGTCCTTCTGCGTACGCGGACGCCAATGCGTCACACCGCCGGGGGCTATGAACCCGGGATTCCGGCCGCGTTGGGGGGGTACTCCGTCGAGGCCGGGCGCCCCGTCGCCGGCTTCTCCGTCCGGGTCCGCTCCGGCCGCGGCCGCGTCGACGCCGAGGAGTTCGGCGAGCTTCTTCAGTCCGCGGTGCGCGGCGGTGCGGACGGCGCCGGGGCGCTTGCCGAGGGCCTCGGCGGCGGACTTGGCGTCGAGGCCGACGACGACGCGCAGGACGACGGCCTCGGCCTGGTCCTGCGGGAGGCGGGCGATGAGCCGCATGGTGTCGCCGGTGGAGAGTGCCTCCAGGGCCTCGCCGGCGGTGTCGGCGTCGGCGGGCTTGTCGGTCAGTTCGGTCTCGTCGCCGCCGGAGGCGGGGCGGCGGCCGCGCATCCGGATGTGGTCGAGGGCGCGGTTGCGGGCGATCCGGGCCGCCCAGCCGCGGAAGCGGTCCGCGTCGCCGCCGAAGCGGTCGAGGTCACGGGCGATCTGGAGCCAGGCCTCCGAGGCGACGTCCTCGGCGTCGGCCTCTCCGACCAGCGTGCGCATGTAGCCCAGCAGACGGGGGTGCACGGCGCGGTACACAGTACGGAAGGCGTCTTCGTCCCCGTTCTGCGCAGCGAGCACCGCGGCCGTCAGCTCCGCGTCGTCCCCCAGCACTCCCCAAACCCTGTTCGTCGGTCGCGTCCCGCGCGCGCGTCAGCACGTCGCCGGCGGAGTCGGGGCTGGTCATCGCCGCCGGTGTCCGCTTCGTGCTCCAGCACGCTACGTCGATTCCCGGTGTCGCGTCCACGCGGTGCGGGGACCTTGCGCAACTTGCAACCTTCGCCCCGGTGCGGACGGTGTGACAGAAACCGCACGCCCGGCGCTGTATGGAGTACGGAGCCGTGCTGCGGCTCCGTGGACGACGACCGGGGCCTCTCCTGTGGGGGGTGGCGGCCCCGGTCGTCTCCCTTTTCCGGGACGTGTTCCAGGGCGCGGCTCACCCCTCCGGCGCCGGTTCATCCCACTTTCCTGCGATACGACGTATCACCCGAAAGGGTTCACCACCTCCGAGCGTCAACCGACCGTTGACACCCAAGGACTGTCAACCTAAGGTTGCCTCATGACGCAGCCCGTGGTTCCTCAGATCAGCATCCGTCTCGACGAACTCATCGAAGCGATCAAGAAGGTCCACCCCGACACGCTGGACCAGCTCTCCGGCGCGGTCATCGCGGCGGACTACCTCGGCGAGGTCGCCGACCACCTCATCGGCCACTTCGTCGACCAGGCCCGCCGCTCCGGCGCCTCCTGGACCGACATCGGCCGCAGCATGGGCGTCACCCGCCAGGCCGCCCAGAAGCGCTTCGTCCCCAAGGACCCCGACACCGAGAAGATGGACCCGAACGCCGGGTTCGCCCGCTTCACCCCGCGCGCCCGCGCGGTGGTCGTCGCCGCGCAGAACGAGGCGATCGCCGCGCGGAACGCGGAGACCGTCCCCGGCCACCTCGCCCTCGGCCTGCTCGCCGAGCCCGAGGGCCTCGCCGTCCTGTGGATCACCTCGCAGGGCGTCACCGCCGAGCGGCTGCGCGAGGCCGTCACGCCCACGCTGCCGCCGGCCGTCGAGGAGGTGCCGTCGCTCCTCCCGTACGACGCGGCGGCGAAGAAGGTGCTCGAACTGACCTTCCGCGAGGCGCTGCGGCTCGGGCACAACTACGTCGGCACCGAGCACATCCTCCTCGCGCTCCTGGAGCACGAGGACGGCGAGGGCGTGCTGAGCGGCCTCGGCCTGGAGAAGGCCACGGCCGAGCGGCAGATCTCCGAACTCATCGCCTCCGCGACGGTCGAGGTGCCCACCGAGGGCTGAGCCTCAGGCGGAACGGGCCCGGCGGGAGACCACCGCGCGCAGCACCCGGCCGCCCTCGACGGAGAGCTCGCGCGCCCGGCGCAGTCCGGTCGGGCCGTGGGAGACCGCGTCGAGGACGGCCAGCTGCCGCCGGAGCTCCCCGGTGTGCAGCGGGCCGTCCTCGCCGACGTCGTACAGGCGGTGCACGGCGAGCGCCACGGTCGAGCAGCGCTCGGCCCAGGCGCGCAGGGGCCCCTCGGCCCATTCGGCGGGCATCCCGTCGGCCATCGCGCGCACCAGGGTGACGACCCCGCCGTCGTCGGCGGCCCCGCCGCCCGCGCCGTCCAGGCCGACCCGCGCCTTGCCGACGGCCTCGGCCCAGGCGGCGGCGTCCGCGCGCGCGACCGCCGCCCACACCGGCCGCAGCACCTCGGCGCGGTCGGGCGCGAGCAGCGGCAGGCACCGGTCCAGACAGGCGAGCCCGGCGGCGGCGAGGCCGCGCCCGTCGGTCCCGTCGATCAGTTCCGCCAGACTCCGACCCGTACTCGAACTCGACGTCATGGACGCCTCCTCGCCACCCGATGCGGACTCTCTACGTCCACTTCTGCGCCGAAGGGCGCTTTCTCGTCACTTGGCGGCCGAAAGCATGCCAGTGGCCTTGGTGTGCTGCATAGAGGTCAGACGGCGTACGAACAGAATGGCGAGGACGCCGGCGGCAATGGTGAAGAGGTACCCCGCCAGGGACCAGGCCGCGGCGGTGGTCCAGGCGTCCAGCGTCTCGGCCTTCTTGTAGAGCGTGGCCGAGAGCCGGTCCACGACCAGGCCCCCCACGAAACACGTCCACCAGGAGTTGAGCAGCGTGAGCTCACGGGCGCCGTCGGCGGCGTACGGGTCCGGACGGCTGGCCCGCCAGGTGTCGACGGCGATCTGGCGCGGGATCCACAGGTTGGCGAGCGGGATGAACCAGGCGCCGATGGCCCAGCCTGGCGTACGGCTGTGGATGTCGAGGGCCCAGACGTCGGAGTTCTTCCGGACCCGGTGGAACCAGATGATGAAGACGACGACGGTCGCCAGGTAGGCGACGCCGGAAGCGAACGCCGTCAGCGCCGGGTCGAGCCCGGCGATGGTGGTCGCCTCGTAGGCGGCCTCCGGGTCGGTGAGTGTCCAGACCTCGTCACCCGCGAGCAGCAGGTCGAAGGCGATGCCGACGCCCAGCAGGGCCATGACGGAGTACGCCAGGCCGTGGGGATTGCACAGCATGAAGGTTCCCCCCAGGAACATGTGAACGGAACGCCCCTCCCCCAAGGGGCCGGGCCGGAACGTATGTCAGGCGGAGGCGTTCCGCCCAGGGGAAAACCCGCAGCTCAGCCGCGCACCTTAGCCGCCAGGGTGCGGAAGTCGGACCACGGCACGGCGGGTTTGCGGGGGTCCCACACCTTCTGGGAGAGGGCCGCGAGCGGGAGGCGGATGCCGGCGGCGACCTGGTCCTGGGTCTGGGCGTCGGCCAGGTCGCACCAGACGGCGAACCGGGCGCCCTGGATCTGCGCGTCGTAGCGGGCCGGGACGGGGGTGGTGCCGCGGACGACCAGCGGGGTCCACTGCTCGTAGATGCGGCGGCCGGTCGGGTAGGTGAACCGGTTGGGCTCGCCGAGCACGTAGTAGAGGTACTCGTCGTTGAGGTTGACCAGCCTGCGGCCCGCCTGGAGGTACGGGAGCGGGGGCCGGGCGCCGTACTCCTTGCCCGTCCAGTACTCGACCTCGATGTCCTTCGCCGCGCTGACGACGCCGCCGGCGAAGAAGCCGTCGTTCCACGCCTTGAGGGTCTTGCCGGTCGGCCGGACGGTGGCGGCGCGGTCGTTGAGCCAGTCGGTCGCCAGGTCCTGGACGCGGCCGGAGGGGCCGTACGCCTCCCGCGCCGCGCGGGCGAGCTGCGGGTAGGTCGCCTCGGGGTCCTTCGCCATCAGGGCCACGTACTCGTCGGCGCCGAGGTGCCAGTAGGCGCCGGGGAAGAGGGCGGTGTACTCGCGCAGCAGGTCGTCGACGATCCGGGCCGCGTCCGGGTCGGAGACGTCGACGGCGCCGCGCGGGGTGCGGCCGCTGACGCTGACCAGCTGGAGGTCCGGGTGGGCGGCGATGACCGCGCCGAGGTGCCCGGGCGAGTCGATCTCGGGGACGACGGTGACGTGCCGGCTCGCGGCGAGCGCCAGGATCCGGCGGACCTCCGCCTTGGTGAGGTGCTGCTTCGACACCACCTCGGGGTGCGAGTCGGACTCGATCCGGAAGCCCTGGTCGTCGGAGAAGTGCAGCCCCAGCTGGTTGAGCTTGAGGTCGCCCATCTCCCGGATCCGGTCCTCCAGCCAGGCGGCGGTGAAGTGCTTGCGGGCGATGTCGACGTTGAGCCCGCGCTGCGGCTTCGCCGGGCGGTCGGCGACCGTGCCCTCGGGCATCGCGCCGCTTCCCCTCACCGACTGCTTGAGGGTGCGGGTGCCGTAGAAGACGCCGGCCTCGTCGGGGCCGGTGATCCGGACCCGGCCGTCCTTCACGGTGAGCGTGTACGACTCGGCGGCGCCCTTGCCGCCGAGCGCCAGCTCGACGTCGCCCGGCCCCGCGGCGGCCTCGCCGCGGTAGCGCAGGCCCAGCTCCCGGGCGAGCAGCCGGCCCTCGTCGGCGAGGCCCGCGCTGTCGGCGCCGAGGACGACCCCGGCGCTCGCGGCGGGCTTCCAGCCGGGGCCCCGGGCCGGTTCGTGGGAGCGGACGGCGGGGACGGTGCGGGGGGCCCGGGAGAGCGGGTAGGTCCGGGTGGGCGTGGGGCTCGGGGTCGGCGCCGCGGTGGGCTTCGCGGCCGAGGTGGTCGCGGCCGGGGCCGTACCGGAGGGTGACGGGGATCCCGCGCCGGAGGGGGAGCCGTCCGAGCAGGCCGCCACGGTGGTCAGGGCCACCGCGGCCGCCAGGAGAGCCGGGCCGCGCAGGGGGCCCCGTGGGGAGTGCCGCATCCCACGCATCCTCCCCCACCCGGGCCGGCCCGGCCACTCGCCGGACGCGCTTCCGCACCCGCCGGAACGGAACCTTCACGTCCATCACACGTTCCTAAACTCTCCCTTCCGGGTGAAATTCGCGCACTCGTCGGACACTTCCCCCGTCCCGTCGATAACGTTGCGTCACGCCCACCCCACTCGTCCCGCCGTCCCGGAGCCCACGCTGACCAGCGACACCCACGCCCCCTGCCACAAGCCGGGCCCGGCGGACGCACCTGCCATACCCGCCCAGAAGTCCGCCGGCGCCCCGCACGGCCTGCTGCCGCTCAACGCCGCCACCCCGGCCGAGGCCGTGGAGCTGCTGCTCTCCTGCTGCCACAGCCGCCGCTGGGCCGAGCGGATCGCCGCCCACCGCCCCTATCCCACGGTGGACGCCCTGCTGGCCGCCGCCGAGGAGGCCGGGTACGACCTGACCGGCGCCGACCTCGACGAGGCGCTGGCCGCCGAGTCCTCCGCGCTGCCGCACCCGGACGCGCCGCCGGCCGCCCGGACCGCGCTGCGGGCCGCCCACGCCGCGTACGAGAGCCGCTTCGGCCATGCGTTCGTCATCAGCCTGGACGGGGTGCGGCCGGGCGAGCGACTTGACGTGGTCCTGGCCGGAATCCGGTCACGTCTCGGCAACGAACCGGAGGAGGAACGGGCCGTCGCGGCCGACGAACTGCGCCGCCTCGCCCGGTCCCGGCTGGCCTTCGCGCTCGCCCGGGGGCTCACCCACAGCCGGGGGAACCCGTGATTCCCCCCGGAATCGCCCGAAACGGCCTCGGACGATAGCCCGTCCGTGCCTGTTTGATCACACTGAAGGACCCCGCGCGAGCGAACCGACAAGTCGTCGCTACGATGACCGGGGCCGGTGGACCGTACCCGGCCGGGCCAGACCGACAGAGAAGCCGGCCGGGCCCCGATCCCCGCTCCCGGAGGGTTTTTCCGTGCCGGCTGGAACGCTGTACCGCGGCCGGGAAGGAATGTGGTCCTGGGTGGCTCATCGAGTCACCGGCGTCCTCATCTTCTTCTTCCTGTTCGTACACGTGCTGGACACCGCTCTCGTCCGCGTCTCCCCCGAGGCGTACGACGAGGTCGTCGCGACCTACAAGACGCCGATCGTCGCTCTTCTGGAGTACGGCCTGGTCGCCGCCATCCTCTTCCACGCGCTGAACGGCCTCCGGGTCATCGCCGTGGACTTCTGGTCCAAGGGCCCCCGCTACCAGAAGCAGATGCTCTGGACCGTCGTGGGCATCTGGGTCGTCCTGATGGCGGGGTCGATCTACCCCGTCCTCGGCCACGCCGCACGTGAACTGTTCGGGAGCTGACGCGCCTCATGTCCGCTGACACCACCTCCGCGATCGGTCCCGTCAAGGACGCCTCCTTCGACGTGGACAACCCCGCCCCGTACATCGAGGCCCCCCGCAAGCGCACGGGCAAGACCCCGCGCGCGACCCGCGGCAACTTCGAGATGGCCGCGTGGCTCTTCATGCGCCTCTCGGGCGTGGTCCTCGTGGTCCTCGTCCTCGGCCACCTGCTGATCCAGCTCTTCCTGGACGGCGGCGTCTCCAAGATCGGCTTCGCCTTCGTGGCCGGCCGCTGGGCGTCCCCGTTCTGGCAGGTCTGGGACCTGCTGATGCTGTGGCTGGCCATGCTCCACGGCGCCAACGGCCTCCGCACGGTCATCAACGACTACGCGGAGCGCGCCAACACGCGCCTGTGGCTCAAGGGCCTGCTGTACACCGCCACGGTGTTCACCATCCTTCTGGGCACGCTGGTGATCTTCACCTTCGACCCGAACATCCGCTAGCCACGGGGCTGAGGTAATCCACGTCATGAAGATCCACAAGTACGACACCGTCATCGTCGGCGCCGGCGGCGCCGGCATGCGCGCCGCCATCGAGGCGACGAAGCGCAGCCGCACCGCCGTGCTGACGAAGCTCTACCCCACCCGCTCCCACACGGGCGCCGCGCAGGGCGGCATGGCCGCCGCGCTGGCCAACGTGGAGGAGGACAACTGGGAGTGGCACACCTTCGACACGGTCAAGGGCGGTGACTACCTGGTCGACCAGGACGCCGCCGAGATCCTGGCGAAGGAGGCCATCGACGCCGTCCTCGACCTGGAGAAGATGGGTCTGCCGTTCAACCGGACCCCGGACGGCACCATCGACCAGCGCCGCTTCGGCGGCCACTCCCGCAACCACGGCGAGGCCCCGGTCCGCCGGTCCTGCTACGCCGCGGACCGCACCGGCCACATGATCCTCCAGACGCTGTACCAGAACTGCGTCAAGGAGGGCGTGGAGTTCTTCAACGAGTTCTACGTCCTGGACCAGCTGATCACCGAGGTCGACGGCGTCAAGAAGTCCGCCGGCGTCGTCGCGTACGAGCTGGCCACCGGCGAGATCCACATCTTCCAGGCGAAGGCGGTCATCTACGCCTCCGGCGGCACCGGCAAGTTCTTCAAGGTGACGTCGAACGCCCACACCCTGACCGGTGACGGCCAGGCCGCCTGCTACCGCCGCGGCCTGCCCCTGGAGGACATGGAGTTCTTCCAGTTCCACCCGACGGGCATCTGGCGCATGGGCATCCTCCTGACGGAGGGCGCCCGCGGTGAGGGCGGCATCCTCCGCAACAAGGACGGCGAGCGCTTCATGGAGAAGTACGCGCCGGTCATGAAGGACCTCGCGTCCCGTGACGTCGTCTCCCGCTCCATCTACACGGAGATCCGCGAGGGCCGCGGCTGCGGTCCCGAGGGCGACCACGTCTACCTGGACCTGACGCACCTCCCGCCGGAGCAGCTCGACGCCAAGCTCCCGGACATCACCGAGTTCGCCCGTACGTACCTCGGCATCGAGCCGTACACGGACCCGATCCCGATCCAGCCCACCGCGCACTACGCCATGGGCGGCATCCCGACCAACGTCGAGGGTGAGGTCCTGGCGGACAACACCACCGTCGTCCCGGGCCTGTACGCGGCCGGCGAGGTCGCCTGCGTGTCGGTGCACGGCGCCAACCGCCTCGGCACCAACTCGCTGCTCGACATCAACGTCTTCGGACGCCGCGCGGGCATCGCCGCCGCCGAGTACTCCCACACGCACGACTACGTCGAGCTGCCGGAGAACCCGGAGTCCCTGGTCGTCGCGCAGATCGAGAACCTGCGCAACTCCACGGGCAGCGAGCGGGTCGCCGACCTGCGCCGCGAGCTCCAGGAGACGATGGACGCCAACGTGATGGTGTTCCGCACGGAGCAGACCATCAAGACGGCCGTCGAGAAGATCGCCGAGCTGCGCGAGCGCTACAAGAACGTGTCCATCCAGGACAAGGGCAAGCGCTTCAACACCGACCTCCTGGAGGCCATCGAGCTGGGCAACCTGCTCGAACTGGCCGAGGTCATGGCCGTCTCGGCCCTGGCGCGCAAGGAGTCCCGCGGCGGTCACTACCGCGAGGACTACCCCAACCGCGACGACGTCAACTTCATGCGCCACACGATGGCGTACCGCGAGGTCGGCGAGGACGGCTCCGAGACCGTGCGTCTCGACTACAAGCCGGTCGTCCAGACCCGCTACCAGCCGATGGAGCGTAAGTACTGATGGCCACCCCCGTTCTGGACAAGGTCGAGGCGGAGTCCGCCGCCTCCCCCTACATCACGGTCACCTTCCGGATCCGCCGCTTCAACCCCGAGATCTCGGACGCGGTGGTCTGGGAGGACTTCCAGGTCTCGATCGACCCGAAGGAGCGTGTGCTCGACGGTCTCCACAAGATCAAGTGGGACATGGACGGCACGCTCACCTTCCGTCGCTCCTGCGCGCACGGCATCTGCGGTTCCGACGCCATGCGGATCAACGGCAAGAACCGTCTGGCCTGCAAGACGCTGATCAAGGACCTCAACCCCGAGAAGCCGATCACCGTCGAGCCCATCAAGGGCCTCACGGTGATGAAGGACCTCGTGGTCGACATGGAGCCCTTCTTCCAGGCGTACCGCGACGTCATGCCGTTCCTCGTCACCAAGGGGAACGAGCCGACCCGCGAGCGCCGGCAGTCCGCCGAGGACCGCGAGCGCTTCGACGACACCACCAAGTGCATCCTGTGCGCCGCGTGCACGTCGTCCTGCCCGGTCTTCTGGAACGACGGCCAGTACTTCGGTCCGGCCGCGATCGTCAACGCGCACCGCTTCATCTTCGACTCGCGCGACGAGGCCGGTGAGCAGCGCCTGGAGATCCTGAACGACAAGGACGGCGTGTGGCGCTGCCGCACCACGTTCAACTGCACGGACGCCTGTCCGCGCGGCATCGAGATCACCAAGGCGATCCAGGAGGTGAAGCGCGCGCTCATCACGCGTCGCTTCTGATCCGTCGCCGTACGCGGGAAGGCCCCGTCTCCCCCTGGGAGGCGGGGCCTTCCCGCGTACGGAGGAGGGGTCAGCCGCCGACCAGGGGGACGAGTCGGAGGAAGACAACCTCGGTGTCCGGGCCGAGCGCCACCGTCTCGTCGGGGTCCTCGATCTGACGGTCGCCGACCAGGACCAGGAAGCCGTTGCGGGAGAAGGCGTCGAGGGTGCGGGCGAGCGCGGCCCCGTAGCCCTCCGGGCCGGTCTCCAGGGCGACCCGGCGGGCGATCAGCTCGCGCAGCGGCAGCCGCTCCTCGGGGACGGCGAGGGGCGCGGAGGCGGTGCGGTCGCCGAGGGTCGTCTCGTCGACGAAGGTGACTGTTCCCATGGCGCCGAGGGTAGGACCCGGCACCGACAGCGGGTCAGCGCGGCCAGTGGGGGACGTCCGGGTCGGCCTCGGCGGCGAGCATGACGCGGCGGAGCAGGTCGTTGAGGGTGGCGCGCTCGGCGGGGTCGAGGACGCCGAGGAGGCGCTCCTCCTCGTGGCCGAGGACGCCCATGGCGCCGACCCAGACGGTGCGGCCCTCCTCGGTGAGCTCGACGACGACCCGGCGGCGGTCGGTGGTGGAGGGGGTGCGGCGGACGAGGCCGCGCCTCTCCAGGGCGTCGAGGCGGCCGGTGACCGAGGCGGGCGCCAGGTCGAGGTCCTGGGCCAGCTCGGAGGGGGCGGCGGAGCCGCCGCGGCCGGCCAGTTTGTGCAGGGTGTCGAACTCGTGGCGTTCGAGGTCGAAGTCGAGGAGGGACTGCTCGCGGACCCGGCGGAGGTGGACGGAGAGCTTCTTCATCCGGGTGACCGCGCCTTCGACGACGGGGTCGAGCTCGGGCAGGACGGGCTGCCAGCGGGCGACGTGCCCGTCGGTCCAGTCCTGTTCCTGGGGCGCTGCGGGGTCCGGCTGGTTCATGGGGCGATCGTACGTGCGGGGGTCCCGCCACCCCCCGTAGAGATATTTCGTTGCCGAATTATTCGGTGCCGAAATACTCTGCGTCCATGGCCGCTCCCGTCACCGCCCCGCCGCCCGTCCGCCACCCCCTGCGCACCCGCCCCTTCCGGCTGCTCTTCGCCGGACGGGTCCTCTCCCTCACCGGTGACGCCGTGATCCCCGCCGCGCTCGCCCTCGCCGTCCTGGAGGCCACCGGCTCCACCGGCGCGCTCGCCCTGGTCCTCACCTGCGCGATGGTGCCGAAGCTGCTCCTGCTCCCGGTCGGCGGCGTCCTCGCCGACCGGTTCGACGCCCGCGCCATCGCCCTCGCCACGGACCTCGTCCGGTGCGCCGCCCAGCTCCTCGTCGGCCTCCAGCTCCTCGGCGGCAGCCCCACCCTGTGGCTGATCGCCGCCGCCTCGGCCGTCGGCGGGGCGGCCGGCGCCTTCGCCATGCCGACCTCCTCCCCGCTGGTGCGCGGCACCGTGGCCGAGGCCGTACTGCACCGGGCCAACGCCGCCATGGGGATCGCGGCCGGCGCCACCCGCGTCGGCGGGCCCGCGCTCGCCGGCGCCCTCGTCCTCACCGTCGGCCCCGGCTGGGCCTTCGTCCTCGACGCCGCCTCCTTCGCGGTCAGCGCCGCGCTCCTCGCCGCGCTGCGGATCGACCGGGTACCGGTCCCCCACCGGCCCTTCCTGACCGATCTGCGCCAGGGCTGGCGGGAGGTCAGGTCCCGCGACTGGTACTGGACCAGCCTCGTCGCGCACAGCGCCTGGAACGGCGCCGCCGCCGTCCTGATGACCCTCGGCCCCGCGATCGCCCTCGACCGGCTCGGCGGGGCGGGCGCCTGGGTGCTGCTGCTCCAGGTCGGCGCGGTGGGGCTGCTCGCCGGCTCCCTCCTCGCCGACCGGCTCAGCCCCTCCCGGCCCGTCCTCGCCGCCAACCTGGCCCTCGCGAGCTACGCGCTGCCGCTGCTGCTGCTCGCGGCCGGGGCGCCCGCCTGGGCCGTCATCGGCGCGTACGGGCTCGCCCAGGTCGGCCTCGGCTTCCTCGGCCCCCTGTGGGACACCGTCGTCCAGCGGAGGATCCCCGAGCGGGTGCTGGCCCGGGTGGTCTCGTACGACTCGCTGCTCTCCTTCGCCGCGATGCCGGTCGGGTACGCGCTGGCGCCGCTCGCCGCCGACGCGTGGGGGCCGGGCGTGCCACTGGCCGTGGCGGCCGTCCTGGTCGGCGGCTGCTGCCTGGCGACGGCGCTGGTCCCGGGGGTGCGGCGGGTGCGCTGAGGCGTTGTCGGTGGCGGGGCCTAACGTCGGGGGCATGGTGGGGAACACGGGCCCGGTGGGCGATCCGATCGAAGCGGTGGCGCGCGCGGCGGCCGAAGGGCCGGACGCCCTGCGGGGGTTGCTGGACGGGCTGGAGGGGGCGGAGCTCCGGGAGGCCGCGCTCGCCCTCCACCTGCGCGTGTGCCGCAGGGACGGCGAGGAGGCGGCGGAGGCCGCGCTCGCCGGTCTGGCCCGGCGGGAGCTGGGATGGTCGGCCGCCGGGGCGGACCTGCTGCTGGGCCGGCTCCTGGGCGGAGAGGCGGTGGTGGCCCCGCACGAACTGCAGTCCAGGTTCCTCGCGGTGGCACCGCTCGCGGTGGCCGCCTGCGAGCAGGCGGAGGACTTCTCCCGGGCGCACGTCCGGTCACTGCGGGGTACGGCCGAGTCCCTGCGCGTGTACCGCCAGGACCGGTTCAGCCTGCTCCGCGACCGGATGGACGCACTGCTGAAGCGCGAGTCGCGGGTGGATCAAGGGGTACTGCCCCGCCATCTCCTGGACGGTTTCGACGACTTCGGTCCGGCCATGCGGGCCGCGCACACGGAGCTGCTGGCGGGGGCGGGGGTGTCCGCGTTCCTGGCGCACTGTGCGCTGATGGGCCGACCGCGGGCGACACGGACCTGGCGCAGGGAGGCGGCTGCGCTGCTGGCGGAGGCGGAGTCTGGTGCGGAGGTGGTGCGGCGGCTGCTGGAGGGGATCGCCGCACAGTCCGCGCACCGGGTGAACGACCCGGACCCGTACGGGATGGGCGTCCCGACCCTGGCGAGCGCCGCCAACACCTCCCTCGTCCGGGGCCTGTTGTGGGCGGCGCTCGGCATCGGGGAGGAGTGGGTGGTGCCGCTGGTGGGGGCCGTGGCGCTGCACGCGGGGACGGGACTCGGCGGATCCGGGGGGATGTGCCGGAGCCGGCCGATCGCGACGGCGGCCGTCGCGGTGCTCGGGGAGTGCCCGGCGGACCGGGCCGAGGCGGCCGTCGCGGAGCTGGGACGGCTGCCGAAGCGGGTGGTCAACCGCACGGTGGGGAAGGGGATCGCGCGCGCCACGGAGGCGGTCTCGGCCCGGGCCGGGGTGACCGCGTCGATGCTGCGGGAGCGAGCCGTGCCGGCGCTCGGCCTGGACGGACGCGGGGCGCGGGAGGTCGCGCTCGGTGCGTACGCGGCGGAGCTGGCGGTACGGGAGCCGGGCACCGCGCTGCTCTCCTTCAGGGGCCCGGAGGGGAGGCTCCTGAAGACCGCGCCGAAGGAGGTGCGGGAGGCGTGCGCCGGAGAGCTGAAGGAGGTCAGGGCGGGGCTGCGGAAGCTGTCGGCGCTGCTCTCCGAGGAGCGGGCGCGCCTGGAGGAGCACCTGGCGGCGGGCACGGTCTGGCCGGCGGCGGACTGGCGGCGGTACTACGCGGACCATCCGGTGACGGGCGCGGTGGCGCGGGCGCTCGTCTGGGAGGCCGGGGACGGCGACGGGGGCTGGACGGCCGGGCGGCCCGAGCGGTCGGGGGACGGCTGGGCGCTGGCCGGGCCGGACGGCGCCGTGCGGCCGGTGGGGGCGGGCGACCGGCTGCGGCTGTGGCACCCGCTGCGGGCCGGGGACGGGGAGGTCGCCCGGTGGCGGGCGGCGCTGCTCGACCGGGAGCAGCGGCAGCCGTTCAAGCAGGTGTACCGCGAGGTGTACCCGCTGACGCCGGCGGAGCGGACGACCGCCACGTACTCGAACCGCTTCGCGGGGCACGTGCTGCGGTACGGGCAGGCGCGGGCGCTGATGACGGCCCGCGGCTGGGCGGGGCCGCACCTGGGGCACTTCTCCGACGGGTACTCCTCCGAGATGGTGAAGGAGCTGCCCGCGCCGGGCGAGCTGCCGGCGGCGGAGGGGACGCGGTGGCGGGCCCGGTTCTTCGTCGACCTGGCCGACGACGGGGCGTACGCGGACGGGGCGGCCCTGCTCTGCGCGACGGACCAGGTGCGGTTCGAGCGGCGGGCGGGGGCGGCGGGGCCGCGCGGGCCGTGGGAGCGGGCGCCGCTGGAGGAGGTGCCGGCGCTGGTGCTGTCGGAGGCGCTGCGGGACGTGGACCTGTTCACGGGGGTGGCGTCGGTCGGGGCGGACCCGGACTGGCGGGACCGGGGCGAGGACCGGGCCCACGGCGACTACTGGACGCGCTGGGGCTTCGGGGAGCTGGGCGAGGGGGCGAGGGTGCGGCGGGAGACGCTGGGCCGGCTGCTGCCGCGGACCCGGATCGCGGACCGGGTGGAGCTGACGGACCGGTTCCTGCGGGTGCGGGGGGAGTTGGGGGCGTACCGCATCCACCTGGGCTCGGGGAACGTGCTGATGGAGCCCTCGGACGCGTACCTGTGCGTGGTGGTGGACCGTTCGCGGGAGGCCGGGCGGGCGGCGGGGAAGGTGTTCCTGCCGTTCGAGGAGGACGGCGGGATGCTGTCGGTGATCCTGTCCAAGGCGTTCCTGCTGGCCGCCGACGACCGGATCACCGACCCGACGATCACCGCGCAGCTGCGGCGGGGGCGCTGAGTCCGGCCAGGAAGCCGGTCAGCAGGGCCAGGGTCTCCTCGGGGCGCTCCAGGGCGGGGAGGTGGCCGGCCCAGGCGAGTTCGACGCGGCGGGCGTCCGGGAGGAGCTCCGCGAGCCGGTCGCCGACGGCGCGGAAGTCGGGGACGTCGTGGGCTCCGGTGGCGACGAGGGCGGGCACGGTGACGCCCCGGAGGTCGTCCTCGGTGACGCCGGAGGGCCGGGCCCCGTGCTCCTCGGGGACGGGGAGCTGGAGGTCGAAGGCGCGGCGCTGCATGGCGTGGACGAGGGCGCGGGCCTCCGGCCCGGCCTCGGGGCCGCACCACAGGTCGACGTTGAGGGCGGTCGCGGCGTCCACGTCGCCGGCTTCGAGGAGGGCTTCCTCGCGCGCGAAGAAGGCGCGGAGCTCGGGGCCCGGCCGGTGCTCGACCGGGGCGGCGGCGCAGAGCAGGGCGAGCGCGGCCGTGCGGCCGGGGTGGCGGACGGCGACGTCGAGGGCGACCTCGCCGCCGAAGGAGGAGCCGACGAGGACGGCCTTCTCGGCGCCGAGGTCGTCGAGGAGGTCGCGGACGTCGTCCGCGTGGAGGTGGGGCGCGTCGACGGGGGTCTCGCCGAAGCCGCGGAGGTCGCAGCGGACGACCCGGTACCCGGCGTCGGCGAGGGCCTGGAACTGTCCGTCCCACATCCGGCGGTCGCAGACCCCGGAGTGCAGCAGGACGACGGTCCGGTGGCCGGTTCCGGCCGTGTCATGAGAGAGCGTCACCCGCGTGACTGTAGACGCTCCCGATGCCCCCGGCCACGCCTTTCCCCATTGACTTGAACACGTTCAAGAAGAGGTCTACAGTCATGCCTGCCAGCATTTGAACGCGTTCAAGGGAGCGTGGGGCATGGACCTCACTGTCGTCGCGTACATCGCCTACCTGCTGATCAGCGTGGCCCTCACCACCTGGGTCGCCCGCACCCTCAGCCGCAACGGAAGGATCTTCCTCGCCGACGTGCTGCACGGGAACGAGAAGCTCGCGGACGCCGTCAACCACCTCCTGGTGGTCGGCTTCTACCTCGTCAACTTCGGCTTCGTCGCCCTCTACCTGCGCCAGGACCAGACCGTCGCCGACGCCCGGGAGCTCTTCGAGGCCCTCTCCGTCAAGCTCGGCGTCGTCCTGCTCGTCCTCGGCGTGATGCACCTCGGCAACGTCTACGTCCTCAACCGGATCCGCCGCCGCGGCGCCATGGAACGCGAGCAGGTCCCGCCCGTCGCCCCGCAGGGCTGGACCGACCCCAAGAGCGGCCCCTGGGCCCCGCCCGCCCCGCAGGCCTGACCACCGTGTCCACGCCGGCACACCCCACGACCCCCGTGGCGCGCCTGACCGTCCTGTACGACGCCGAGTGCCCGCTCTGCGTGCACCTCAGGCACTGGCTGCTGCGCCAGCGGCAGCTCGTGCCGCTGGACCTCGTCCCGGCCGGCTCGCGGCGGGCCAGGGACCTCTTCCCCGGCCTCGACCACGCCGCCACCCTGCGGGAGATCACCGTGGTCGGGGACCGGGGCCAGGTCTACACCGCCTCGGCCGCCTGGATCGTCTGCCTGTGGGCCCTGGCCGAGCACCGGCCCCGCGCCCACTGGCTCGCCGCCCCCGTCGGGCAGCCCCTCGCCCGCGCCGCCGTCCTCGCCGCCTCGAAGTGGCGGGAGGCGCTCAAGGGTTCCGGCGGCGGGGACCGGGACTGCTCCGACGGGCACTGCGAGGTGCCCGGACCGCCCGGTTAGGCTCGACCACGTGACGGAAGAGAAGAAGGCCCCGGACACCCCGAAGGCCGCGAAGGCCCCGAAGAGCGAGCAGACCCGGACGCTCATCCTGGAGACCGCGCTGCGGCTCTTCCGGGAGCGGGGGTACGACAAGACCACCATGCGGGCCATCGCCCAGGAGGCAGGGGTCTCGGTCGGAAACGCCTACTACTACTTCGCGTCCAAGGAACACCTGGTCCAGGGCTTCTACGACCGGATCGCCGAGGAGCACCAGGCGGCCGTCCGGCCGGTCCTGGAGGGCGGCGAGAAGGAACTCGTCGCCCGCATCAGGGGCGTCCTGCTCGCCTGGCTCGACATCGCGGAGCCGTACCACGAGTTCGCGGCGCAGTTCTTCAAGAACGCCGCCGACCCGGACAGCCCGCTCTCGCCGTTCTCCCCCGAGTCGGAGGGGCCGCGCGAGGCGGCGATCGAGGTGCACCGCAGGGTGATCTCCGGCGCCTCGGTCAAGGTCGACCCCGAACTGTCCGAGGCGCTGCCCCAGCTGCTGTGGCTCCAGCAGATGGGGCTCGTCCTCTTCTGGGTGTACGACCGCTCCGAGGGCGCCGCCAACAGCCGGCGCCTGGTGGAACGCCTGGCGCCGGTGACCGCCCGGGCGATCTCGCTCTCCCGCTTCCGGATCCTGCGCCCGCTGGTCAAGGAGACCCACGAACTGCTCGCCGACTTCATGCCCACGGCGGCCGGGATGGCGGCGTCGGGGCGGCCCCGCAGGACCACCCCGAAGAAGGACTGAGCGCCGCCCGGAGCACCGAGCACGGACCGGACCGGGCAGTGGGCGCGGCTCAGATCCAGGAGAGTTCCCACAGCCGCCAGATGCCGGTGCCGTCGGAGAGGTTCTGCGAGCCGCCGACGGCCTCGGTGGCGAGGACGTAGTCGTTCTTCTGCCAGAGCGGGACCAGCGGCACGTCCTCGGCGACCAGGTCCTGGATCGCCTTGAAGTCGCGGGTGGCGCGGGCGCGGTCGCCGTACTGCTGGGTGTCGGCGATCAGCCGGTCGACGGCCTTGCTGGAATAGCCGCTGGAGAGGGCGTTCCCGGTGCCGACGAGCGGGGCGGTGAAGCTGTCCGAGTCGGGGAAGTCGGGGAGCCAGCCGACGGTGTAGGCGTCGTAGGCGCCGCTGGTGTAGCCCTTCTGGAAGGCCTGCCAGTCGGCCTCCACCGCCTTCACCTCGAAGAGGCCGGTCCTCTCCAGCTGCTTCTTGATCTCGGCGGTCTCCGCCTTGTACGTGGCGTCCTGGCGGTAGCCGAAGGTGAACCGGACCGGCGTCTCCACGCCGGCGTCCGCCAGGAGCTTCGCCGCCTTCGCCTGGTCCGGCGCCGGGTAGCGGTCGTAGAAGGCCGTGCTGTGGCCGACGAAGCCCTGCGGGATCAGCGAGTACAGCGGCTCGACCGTGCCCTTGTAGGCGCCGGTGGTGATGGCCGGGCGGTCGAGGACGGCCGCGACCGCCTGGCGCACCGCCTTCTCCGCCATCACCGAACCGGGCCGGGTGTTGAAGTTGAGGTTGCGGATCTCGGCGCTCTCCGCCTCGGTGAGCCGGGTGCCGCCATTGGTGCCGAGGCCTTCCACGAAGGACGGCGGGAGCTGGCGGTGCGTCACCTGGACGTCGCCGGACTTCCAGGCCTCCGCCAGGTCCTCGGACCGCTTGAAGTACTTCACGAGGACCGGGCGGCCCGTCCCCGTCAGCGCGCCCCGGTACTTCGGGTTGGGCTCCAGGAGGGCGCTCCGGCCGGGCTTGTACTCCTTGAGGAGGTACGGGCCGGTGCCGTCGACGGCGTGGTCCTGGCGGAGGGTGTCGGCCTGGTAGCGGTCGCGGTCGACGATCGAGCCGGCGCCGGTGGCCAGCTTCAGCGGGAAGGTGGCGTCCCGGGCACCGAGGTGGAAGGTGACGGTGCGGCCGTCGGCCACGACGCTCTTCAGGGTGGGGAAGAGCGGCGCCGGACCGACCTCCGCCTTGATCTTCAGCATCCGGTCGAAGGAGTACTTGACGTCCTCGGCGGTCACCTTGCGCCCGCTGGAGAAGCTGAGGTCGTCGCGGAGCGTGCACTGGTACGTGGTGAGCCTGTCGCCCACGAACCTGCAGCTCTCGGCGGCGTCCGGGGTGGGGGTGGTGAAGCCGGGCTTGAAGGTCAGCAGCGACTGGTAGACGTTGCCGTAGAGCGCCCAGGAGCCGGCGTCGTACGCGCCGGCCGGGTCGAGCGAGGTGACCTCGTCGGTCGTGCCCACGGGGATGGGGTCGGTGCGTCCCTCGCCGGAGGGCAGGAGTTGCCAGCCCCCCACCCCCGCGGCCACCAGTACTCCACAAGTGATGAGGATCCGGAGACGGACCGTCGACCGCATTGCCGTGCTTCCTTTTTTCGCGCAAACGCCCCAAAGAGCGACGGCCCCCGAATCGTCGCGTTTGCGCCACCCAATCACACGGGTTTCACAGGGGGAAGAGGAAATCTTCACACGGCATGCATATGTCCGGGAAATGCGAATTTAAGTCGATGAGCAGCACGTATCGACCCCGGCGCACGGAGTGACAATCACCGATTACGCCTGTTTCGAGGCGAGTTGGACGACCGTGATGTCGGACGGCGCGCCGACCCGGACCGGGGGTCCCCAGGCGCCCGCGCCCCGCGAGACGTACAGCTGGGTGTCGCCGTACCGCTCCAGACCGGCCACGGTCGGGTTGGCGAGCTCGGCGAGGAGGTTGCCGGGCCAGAGCTGGCCGCCGTGGGTGTGGCCGGAGAGCTGGAGGTCGACGCCGTGGGCGACGGCGTCGTCGATGACGACCGGCTGGTGGGCGAGGAGGACGGCCGCGCGCGAGCGGTCGCGGTCCCCGAGCGCCCGGACGAAGTCGGGCCCCTGCCCCTCGCTCTCCCCGGCCACGTCGTCCACGCCGGCGAGGTCGAAGCCCGCGGCGATCTCCAGGCGTTCGTTGCGCAGCGGCCGCATGCCGAGCTCGCGGACGTGGTCGACCCAGGCGTCGGCGCCGGAGAAGTACTCGTGGTTGCCGGTGACGAAGAAGGAACCGTGCCGGGCGCGCAGCCCGGCGAGCGGCTCGGCGGCCGGCCCGAGGTTCTCCACGGTGCCGTCGACGAGGTCGCCGACGACGGCGATCAGATCGGGCTGGGTGGCGTTGATCGCGTCGACGATCCGCTGCGAGTGCGCCCGGCCGAGGATCGGCCCGAGGTGGATGTCGGAGACGACCGCGATCCGGTACCCGTGCGCGGCCCGCGGCAGCTTCGCCAGCGGCACGGTCACCCGCTTCACCCGGGGTCCGCGCAGCACCCCGTACGCCCCGTTCGCCACGGTCCCCGCGGCGACGGCGGCGGCGGCCCCGCCGACGACCCGGGAGACGAAGAGACGCCGCGACACGCCGCCGACCGGTGCCGTGGCCGGGACCACCTT
The DNA here is from genome assembly GCF_014649855.1 of Streptomyces roseolus. Lineage (GTDB taxonomy): Bacteria > Actinomycetota > Actinomycetes > Streptomycetales > Streptomycetaceae > Streptomyces > Streptomyces roseolus. The sequence continues at coordinate 71,734 of NZ_BMTV01000012.1, forward strand.
CGGCTCGGGCTCCACCACGGCCTCCGGCCCGGGCGCGGCTTCCGGCTCCGGAAGCCGCTCCGGTACGGGGACGGGCGCGGGCGCCGGTACGGCCGCGGCCGCCTCGGTCCGGGCCGGGCTCTCGGCCGCGGCCGGGGCCTCGGCGCCCGCCGCCCGCCGCGCGAGCCACCGCGTCAGGAGCGGCCGCACGGCCTCCCCCGCGACGAGCGCGAGCACCAGGTACAGCAGCGTCGCGAGCCACAGGAAGCCGGGCCAGGCCACCACCCTCTGCACCGCGAACGGCATCCCCGCCCGTCCCGACACGAGCGCCGCGACCGACAGCACGGGCAGTACGATCACCACCCCCGTACCGATCCGCCGCGCGAGGCCGCCGGGCGCGGTGACGTCCCGGACCATCCGGCGCCACACGTACCAGTGCACGAGGGCGAGCAGCCCGAGAACCACGACCAGGAAGAAGGCGATCACGCCCGGAACCTCACTTGTGTCAGTCGGCAAGAACGGCGGCAAGCACGGGTGGAACCCCCGCCACCGAATCGAGGGGACCGCGTCGGATACTGGCAGAGCCGACCCGCTCACCTCTCGGAAGGGCACCCGTGAAACTCAACCGGCCCACGTCGTGGTTCCTGCTCGCGTTCGGCGCCTGGTCTTGGGTGATCTGGATCACCTTCGCTCGCAACCTCGTCAAGGACGCGAGCGGACTCGCCTTCGACGACGCGGGCGACCCGACCGCCTACTTCTGGGTGCATCTCGCCCTCGCCGCGACATCGTTCGTCCTAGGGACGGCCGTCGGCGTGATCGGCCTGAGGGGCGTGCGCGCGAACTCGGGCAAGTAGAAAACCCCGCCCATGCGCCACGGGGAGCGCGTAGGCGGGGCAGTCTCGCGGTTCAGCCGGGTCGAGGGACGCGCTTGATCATGCTTGTCCGGCTACGCGGACTCGCCCGTTGCGGTCGCCGTCAGAACGTGGGTAGGGCGGCGCACCAGGGTGCGTCGAACCCTCCGCACTCTTGCTACCGGGGCTTGCCCGGCTGTCTGCGGTGTCAGAGGGCAGCCGACACCTCTTCGTCCTCCTCCTGGGCCTCCTTCTCGAGGTGCCGCCAGTGGAGCGTCACGCGGTCCTCGATCTCGATGTACTTGCGGGACTCCGGGTCCCGGCCGGGGCCGACCGAGATTCCGGAGAGGAAGAGGTCGAGGAACTCGCGGCGCTCGAACACGTCCCACGCCGCCCAGGGAGAGCCGGCGCCCAGGGGGTCCTCGCCCGGTTCGAACCAGTCCGAGGGAACCTGGATCGCTGCCGTGGTCTGCTTGTCCAGTTCTTCCAGCCTGGCCGTGCACCGATCCTCGAAAGTCCGGTACTGCGTCATCGTCGCGCGCCACACGGCCAGCTCCTCCCGCCCCCGGTAGAGCCCCGCCTTGCGGTCGGCCTGGAGTTCGGCGATGGAGTTCCGGACGTGCTCAAGATGCGCCGCAGTCTCGCGCCGCTCCTCCCGGACCCCGGACAGGTCGCGCTGAAGCGCGAATCGGAGTGCCGCCTCCGCCAGCCATTCCCTGTGCTCGTGGTCGTCCACGTCCGCGGCGGCAAGGCGTGCCCAGACGCGCCGGGCCACATAGTCGTCGGCGTCTTTGCGCTTGATGCTCAAACCACCGTGGCCCTTGGGGTTGGCGCACATGTAGTAGTCCTGCCCGCCGTTGTTCCTGCTCTGTCCCATGGACCCCGCGCAGATTCCACAGGTGGTGAAGCGCCACCCGCTCAGGAGCGTGGGTGTGGCCTCTCCGCCGGGCTGCCTGTTGGTCTTGTTGCGCTTGCTGCGCTGCTCCTGGAGTTCCAGCCACTTGGCCCCCGGGACGATGCCCCGGTGGGGAGTCAGGGGCTCCCCGCCCTCACCCCGGGCGACCACGTTCACGTACGCCTTGCCGCGCTTCACCCGTTCGCTGGCGAAGCCTCCGATGGCCGGATGGGAGAGGATCCAGCGGACCGTCTGCGCGCGCCACCGAATGGGGCTGTCCTCGTTCGACACACGGCGCTTCTTGATGGACTGCACCCGCTTCTCGGTGGCACGCCGTTCGGCCTCTCCGGGGGCCGGTACGTCCTCTGAGTCCAGCGTCGTCGCGATCTTGTTGTCGGAGACTCCGGCACATGACAACTCGACCATGCGCTCGACGGTTGCGACGTGGTCCGGATTGTCCTCGTCCGGCTCCAGGACGGAGACGACAAGGTTGCCGATCTTCTCGCGAGTCGCCCTCATGCCGTACGGCGCGGAGCTGGAATGCCGGCCGCCGACCGCCCTGATCACGTCCTTGGCTCCGCGCAGGCGCTCCGCCTTGATGTCGCTGTCCTGCTTCGCGAGGGCTGCGATGAGCGTGAAGATCGCGACACCGACGGCGTTCGACGTGTCGAGGAACGGTTCGAGGACGGAGACGAAGCGGACTCCGTACTTCTTGAACTCGTTGTCGATCTCCAGGGCGTCGTGTGCGCCCTTGCGGGTCAGTCGGGACAGCTCGTTGACCACCACCACGTCGACCTCACCCGCGCGCACGGCGGACAGGAGGTCTTCGAAAGCCGGGCGGACCGCGTGGGGATCCCAACCGGACCTACCGACGTCTTTGAACGTGTGAACGACCTCCCAACCCCGGCTCGCCGCGAGCGCCTCACCGGCTGCCACCTGTGCCTCCGGCGAAGCCTCGGAGGAGTCGGGGCGCGCCTTGGACTGTCGGGCGTACACGGCCGCCCGCACCGTGTCGAGCTGCTTCGCCCCCACGGCCGACACAAACGGAGACATGCTCTCTCACCTGCCCCTTTCGCCCCCCAGGGCGTACCGGTTCAATCCCCATGGAAAGCGATCCAGATGAACCTGCTCACTCTGTCCAACGAAGGAAAGAACCAGAGGACACGACCGCCGAGCGGGCTGCGTCCGAGGACGCCGGACGCTGCCGCGGCCCCGCGTCCGGGTGGACGGGTGGGCGCGGGAGGGGGCGCGGGGTTCGGTTCGGCGGGGCGGGGAGGTACGTTCTCGGTCGTGTCTGTTTCGAACAGGACCGCTGGTGCGGTCGCCGCCGCTCTGTTGCTCCCGTTCGCGATCGGTGTCGGGCCCGCCCACGCCGACGAACCCGTGAAGCCGGGGGGCACGCCGACCGCCTCGGCCTCCGCCACGCCGACCGCCCCGCCGCAGCCGAAGCCGCCGGCGAACATGTCGTCGGTGGGCGGGGCGCTGCTCGGGCTGCCGGGGACCCAGGTGAAGCTGGGGACCGGGGCGCCGGTGCTGCCGAAGGAGCTTTCGGCGCGGTCGTGGATCGTCGCGGACGCGGAGAGCGGCGCGGTGCTCGCCTCGCACAACGCGCACTGGCGGCTGGCGCCGGCCTCCACGCTGAAGATGCTCTTCGCGGACACCCTGCTGCCGAAGTTCACGGATCCGAAGCGGGCGCACCTGGTGACCGCCCAGGACCTGTCGGGGATCGGCGAGGGGTCGAGCCTCGTCGGGATAAAGGAGAAGCAGAGCTACACGGTCCGGGACCTGTGGCTGGGCGTCTTCCTGCGGTCGGGGAACGACGCCGTGCACGTGCTGACGCAGATGAACCAGGGCCTCGCCAAGACCGTCGCCGAGATGAACGCGCACGCGGCGGAGCTCCAGGCGCTCGACACCCAGGTGAAGACGCCGGACGGCTACGACGCCCCGGGGCAGGTCTCGTCCGCGTACGACCTGACGCTGATCGCCCGCAGCGGCATGCAGAAGCCGGCGTTCCGGGAGTACGCGGCGACGGCGCGCGCCGCGTTCCCGGGCGAGGCTAAGCCGGGCAAGAAGCGCGAGACCTTCGAGATCCAGAACACCAACCGGCTGCTGACCGGTGACTTCGGGATCGCCCCGTACCAGGGCATGGCCGGGGTGAAGAACGGCAACACCACGCACGCGGGCGCGACCTTCACGGGGGTCGCCGAGCGGAACGGGCGGGTGCTGCTCGTGACGGTGATGAACCCCTCGTCGAAGGAGCAGCACGCGGTCTACAAGGAGGCCGCGCGGCTGCTCGACTGGGGCTTCGCGGCGTCGGGGAAGGTGACGCCGGTGGGCGAGCTGGTGGCGCCGCGCAACGTGGTGCCGGTGGCGCGGCCTTCGGGCGGTACGGAGTCGGGGGCGGCGGCGGCGCCGGAGCGTCCGCAGTCGGCCGTTCCCGCCGTCGCGGCGGGTGCCCACGGCGGTTCGGGCGGCGTCGGGATCGCGCTGGCGATCGCGGGCGGGGTGCTGGTGCTGCTCGCGGGCGCGGTGTTCCTGGTCAACCGGCGCTGGCCGGCGGCGGGACGGCCCCGTCCTCGTCCCCGGACGGCCGCGTCCGATTCCGCTCCTGGTCCCGGTCCTGGTCCCGAGGCGACTCCTTAGCGTCCACGGCCGTCCAGGCCGAGCAGAACAGCAGGAGTTTCGCGGTGAAGTTGATCCACAGGAGCAGGGCGACCGGCACGCCGAAGGCCCCGTACATCGACTTCGCCGCGACCTCGCGCATGTAGCCGCCGAGCAGCAGTTTGAGGAGTTCGAAGCCGGCCGCGCCGATCAGGGCGGCCACCACGAGCCGGCGGCGCGGCGGTTCGACGCCGGGCAGCGGCTTGAGGACGTAGAGCAGGATCAGGAAGTCGGCGGCCATCGCCACGAGGACGGCGGCGGTCTGGAGGACGACGCCGCCCGCTCCGCCGCCGGAAATGCCGAGCCGGTCGGCGCTCCAGCCGACGGCCGTGGAGCCGAGCCAGGAGGCGGCGAGCGAACAGAGGGCGACGCCGCCGAGGCCGCAGAGGACGATCGCGTCCTTGCCCTTGCGGACCACCGGGTTGCCCTCGTCGGTGTCGTCGAGCCGCCAGACCGCGCGCAGGCAGTCCCGCATCGAGCCGATCCAGCTGATGCCGGTGAAGAGCAGCAGGGCGCCGGCGACGAGGCCGACGGTGCCGGCGTTGGCGACGAGGGCGCCGATGTCGAGCTGGTCGGAGATGCCGGGGACCTGCTCGGAGAGCTTGTCCTCGATGCGTGCGAGCTGGTCGTCGGTGAGCAGCGCGGCGCCGATCGCGGCGGCGACCGTGATCAGCGGGAAGAGGGCGAGGAAGGAGAGGAAGGTGACGGCGGCCGCGAGCCGGGTCCAGTGGACCTCGTCGAGCCGCTCGTAGGAGCGCCAGGCGTGCGTCCTCATCAGCCGGGCGGCCCAGGGGCCGATGACGGGGAGCTTGGTCAGCCAGTCCATGACCCGAGCATCCCCCGGTCGTGGGCGGGGCGCGGGGACCGACACCGGACCGCAGCGACGGCAATGCCGACATAAGAGACATAGACGGCGATACCGTCGCTCTCATGGCTGTCGAACCCCTCCTCGCGGACGACGACTTCGTGCCCCTCACGGGCTCCGGGCGCACCGCACCCTCGCTCGCGCTGCTCGCCCGGCCCCGTACGGCCGCCGAGGCCGCCGGAGCGGTCCTGGCCCGGGGGTCGCGCGGGGCCGTCGCCCGCGGCCGCGGCCGGTCCTGCGGCGACGCGGCGCAGAACGCGGGCGGGACCGTCCTGGACCTGACCGCGCTCGACCGGATCCGCGGCCTGGACGCGGCGGCGGGCCTCGTGGTCTGCGAGGCCGGCACGGAACTGGGCGCGCTCGCGCGGGCCCTGCTGCCGTACGGGCTCCACCCGCGGGCCGGCGGGGGCGGCTGGACGGCCGGCGGGACGGTCGCCTCGGGGTACGGGAACGGGGTCGAGGCGTTCGAACTCCTCGGCGCCGACGGGCGGTCCAGGACCGTCCGGCGCGGCGAGCCGCTCTTCGACGCGACGGTCGGCGGGCTCGGCCTCACCGGCGTGGTCCTCGCGGTGACGCTGGCGCTGCGGCCCGTCGAGACGGCGTACCTGCGGGAGCGGTCCGTCCGCTTCCGTGACGTCGACGCGCTGCTCGCGCACTGGACCGCGCCCGGCGCCGTCCCGGAGCCGTACGCGCGGGCCCGGGTCGAGCCGGCCGGGCGGGGCCGCGCCGTCCTCACGGCCGCCGCACCGGTCCCGTACGCCGGACTGCCCCGGGGCCACCGGGCCCGCCGCGCCCCGCTGGCCCCGCCGTCCTTCCCCGGGCCGTGGGCGGGCGGGCTGCGGCCGCTGCCGGGCCTGGCACGCGCGCGTGCGGTCCCGGCGTACGGCCGTGGTCCCCGGGCGGGCTTCGTGCGGTACCGGTGCGCCGTCCCGGAGGGGCGGGAGGAGGCCCTGCGCGGGCTCCTGGCGCTGCTCGCCGGGCGGCGCTCCCCCGCCCGGGGCGCCCGGCACGCGCGCGTGGAGCGGGTGTACGCGGACGGGGCGGGCCCGCTGGCGTTCCCGGTGCGCGGCTGGTGCCTGACCGTCGAGGTGCCCGCCGGGGCGCGCGGGCTCGGGCGGTTCCTGGACGTGCTCGACGAGCGGGTGGCGGAGGCCGGCGGGCGGGTCTGCCTCGCCGAGGACGCCCGGCTGCGGCCCGCGCTGCTTCCCGTGATGTATCCGCGGCTCGACGCCTTCCGCGGGCTGCGGGCCGCCCTCGATCCCCGGTCGGTGTTCCGCTCGGACCTCGCCCGCCGTCTCGGCCTCTGAAACCGTCCCTCTGAAACCGTTCAGGAGTGATGCGTCGTGAAGGACGCCTTCGGTGCCCCCCCAGTCCCTGCTGCTGCTCGGCGGCACGTCCGCGATCGGGCTGGCCACCGCGCGCCGGCTGATCGCCCGCCGGACCCGGACGGTCTGGCTGGCCGGCCGGCCCTCCCCCGAGCTGGACGCGGCGGCCGCCTCGCTGCGCGCCCTGGGTGCCGGGGTGCGGGTCGTGCCCTTCGACGCGCTGGACACGGACGTCCACGCGGAGCGGCTCGGGCGGGTCTTCGCGGAGGGCGACGTGGACCTGGTGCTGCTGGCCTTCGGGGTCCTCGGCGACCAGGCGCGCGACGAGTCCGATCCGGCGGCGGCGGTGCGGGTCGCGCAGACCAACTACACGGGCGGGGTCTCGGCGGCCCTGGTGTGCGCGGGCGCGCTCCAGGCGCAGGGGCACGGGTCGCTGGTGGTGCTGTCGTCGGTGGCGGGCGAGCGGGGACGGCGCGCGGACTTCATCTACGGCTCGTCGAAGGCGGGGCTCGACGTCTTCGCGCAGGGGCTGGGGGACGCGCTGCACGGGACGGGGGTGCACGTGATGGTGGTGCGGCCGGGCGCGGTGCGCGCGGCGCGGACGGCCGGGCGGCCGGAGCCGGCGCCGCTGTCGACCACTCCGGAGGCGGTCGCGGGCGCGATCGAGCTGGGGCTGCGGCGCCGCTCGGAGACGGTGTGGGTCCCCGCCCCGCTCCGCCTGGTGGCCTCGGCGCTGCGGCACGTGCCGCGCCCGCTGCACCGGCGGCTGCCGGTGGCTCCCTGAGGGCTGCGGACCGGGCCGCCGCCCCGGCCCGGCGTCGCCCTAGGGCGTGCGGACCGGGCTGCCGCCCTGGCTGGGGAGGGCGGCGACGGGGCGGCCGCTGCCGAACTCGTAGTCGTACAGCTTGCGCCAGACGCCGTCCGCGCCCTGCTCGTACAGGGCGAAGGAGGAGCAGGTCCAGGCGGCCTCGTAGTCGGCCAGTTCCTCGTACGCCCGGTCCATGGCCTCCTCGGCGATGCCGTGGGCGACGGTGACGTGCGGGTGGTACGGGAACTGGAGCTCGCGGACGAGCGGCCCGGCCTCGTCGCGGAGGCGGGCCTGGAGCCGGTCGCAGCCGGTCGTGCCCTCGGCGAGGGTGACGAAGACCACCGGGGAGAGCGGGCGGAAGGTGCCGGTGCCGCTCAGCCGGATCGCGAAGGGCAGCGAGTCGGCGGCGACGCCGGCGAGGTGGGCCTCGATCTCCGGCAGCCGGTCCTGGTCGACCTCGGTGGGCGGGACGAGGGTGACGTGGGTGGGGATGGCGTGCGCGGCGGGATCCCCGAAGCCCGCGCGCCGCTCCTGGAGCAGGCTGCCGTGAGGCTCCGGGACCGCGATCGAAACGCCGAGCGTTACGGTCCCCACGTCGTTCTCCTCCGTCGTCCGGGTCGGGTCGGTGTGCGGTGGTGCAGCCGCCAGTGTGCGGCCTGCACCACCCTCATGGCCAGGGTCCTCGGACCTGGTGCGGTCCGACTGTCCGGCTCAGTGCTTCGCGGGCAGGAAGCCGATCTTCTCGTACGTCTGGGCCAGGGTCTCGGCGGCGACCGCGCGGGCCTTCTCCGCGCCCTTGGCCAGGACCGAGTCCAGCGTCTCCGGGTCGTCCAGGTATTCCTGGGTGCGGGCCCGGAAGGGAGTGACGAAGTCCACCATGACCTCGGCGAGGTCGGTCTTGAGGGCGCCGTACATCTTGCCCTCGTAGCTCTTCTCCAGCTCCGCGATGCCGGTGCCCGTGAGGGTGGACATGATCACGAGGAGGTTGGAGACGCCCGGCTTGTTCTCCGGGTCGAAGCGGATCACCGTGTCGGTGTCGGTGACGGCGCTCTTGACCTTCTTCGCGGTGGCCTTCGGGTCGTCCAGGAGGTTGATCAGGCCCTTCGGCGTGGACGCCGACTTGCTCATCTTGATCGTCGGGTCCTGGAGGTCGTAGATCTTCCCGGTCTCCTTGACGATGTACGGCGCCGGGACGGTGAAGGTGTCGCCGAAGCGGCCGTTGAAGCGCTCCGCGAGGTCGCGGGTGAGCTCGATGTGCTGGCGCTGGTCCTCGCCGACCGGCACGTGGGTGGCCTGGTACAGGAGGATGTCCGCGACCTGGAGGATCGGGTAGGTGAAGAGGCCGACCGTGGCGCGGTCGGCGCCCTGCTTGGCGGACTTGTCCTTGAACTGGGTCATGCGGGAGGCCTCGCCGAAGCCGGTGAGGCAGTTCATGACCCAGCCGAGCTGCGCGTGCTCGGGGACGTGGCTCTGGACGAAGAGGGTGCAGCGCTCCGGGTCGAGACCGGCGGCGAGGAGCTGCGCGGCGGCGAAGCGGGTGTTGGCGCGCAGCTCGGCCGGGTCCTGCGGGACCGTGATGGCGTGCAGGTCGACGACCATGTAGAAGGCGTCGTGGGACTCCTGCAGCGCGACGTACTGCCTGATCGCACCGAGGTAGTTGCCGAGGTGGAACGAGCCCGCGGTGGGCTGGATTCCGGAGAGCGCGCGGGGACGAGCATCAGAGGCCATGCACATCATTCTCTCAGGTGCGGGAACCGATCCCGGACTGCCCGTGCGCGGGGAGCGCGGGCCGGCGGTGCGCTGAGACGAGGACCACACCGGGGGGCGGCGGGCGCGGCCCGGACGGGGCCGTTCCGCTCGCGGCGGGACCCCGCCCGGCCGCCGGGCGGGCAGGCGGTGCCGGGGGGCCGAGCGAGCAGATCCGGGTGCCGGACGGGCGGATCCGGGGGCCGGACGGGCGGATCCAGGGCCGGACGGGCGGATCCAGGGCCGGGTGGGCGGACGGGCAGGCCGGGGCCGGGTGGGCGGCCATCGGCTCGGCGACCCCGCCGCGGGCCCCGGCCAGGACGGGCTCGTCCTCGGCCGCGGCGGCGGTGACGGCGTGGGCGGTCCGGTCGGCGACGGGCGGCGACGGGCGGCGAGCCCGGGGTCGGCCCCGGGGAGGGCCGGGTGCCGGGACGGGGTGGTGGTCGCGTGTTCCTCCGGGAGCACGTCGGAACGTCCCGGGGCGGGTGCCGCACGGGACGCGGGGCGGCCCCGTGGTACCCGGGCGAGCGGCACCTCGTGCGGTGGGGCGCGCGCGGCTCTCCCGGGGCCGGTTCCCCGTACGCCGGTCGCCGCGCGTGTTCACGGCCCGGCGGGCGCGCCGTCGTCCGAGGTTTCTTCGTCCGGTGGGCGAGCGACGATAAGAAAGGGGCCACAAGACTTCCCCGGCCGCAGGACGATCGGAGATCCCGTGTCGAGAACGCAAGACGAGATCGCTGCCTCGGACGCGCACAGCGCCCACAACTACCATCCGCTGCCCGTCGTCGTCGCCTCCGCCGAGGGGGCCTGGATGACCGACGTCGAGGGGCGTCGCTACCTGGACATGCTCGCCGGCTATTCGGCGCTGAACTTCGGGCACGGCAACCGCCGGCTGATCGACGCGGCGAAGGCCCAGCTGGAGCGGGTGACGCTCACCTCGCGGGCCTTCCACCACGACCGGTTCGCCGAGTTCTGCGCACGGCTCGCGGAGTTGTGCGGCAAGGAGACGGTGCTGCCGATGAACACCGGGGCGGAGGCGGTCGAGACGGCCGTGAAGACGGCCCGGAAGTGGGGGTACGAGGTGAAGGGCGTGCCGGACGGGCACGCGAAGATCGTGGTGGCGGGGAACAACTTCCACGGCCGGACGACGACGATCGTGTCGTTCTCGACCGACCACGAGGCGCGGGACCACTTCGGCCCGTACACGCCGGGGTTCGAGATCGTGCCGTACGGCGACCTGACGGCCCTGGAGGCGGCGGTCACCGAGAACACGGTGGCGGTGCTGCTGGAACCGATCCAGGGCGAGGCGGGCGTCCTCGTCCCGCCGGCCGGCTACCTGCGCGGGGTGCGGGAGCTGACGGCCCGGCGGAACGTGCTGTTCATGGCCGACGAGATCCAGTCCGGCCTGGGCCGGACGGGCCGGACGTTCGCCTGCGAGCACGAGGACGTCGTCCCCGACGTGTACATCCTGGGCAAGGCGCTCGGCGGCGGCGTGGTGCCGGTGTCGGCGGTCGTCGCGGACGCGGACGTCCTGGGGGTCTTCCGTCCCGGCGAGCACGGTTCGACCTTCGGCGGCAACCCGCTGGCGTGCGCGGTCGCGCTGGAGGTCGTCGCGATGCTGCGGACCGGGGAGTACCAGCAGCGGGCGGCGGAGCTCGGCGAGCACCTGCACGCGGAGCTGGGTCTCCTGGTGGGCGGTGGCGCGGTGGAGGCGGTGCGGGGCCGCGGCCTGTGGGCGGGCGTCGACGTCGCGCCGTCGCGCGGCACGGGCCGCGAGATCTCGGAGCGCCTGATGGGCCGGGGCGTCCTGGTGAAGGACACGCACGGTTCGACGATCCGGATCGCGCCGCCGCTGGTGATCTCGAAGGAGGACCTCGACTGGGGTCTGGAGCAGCTGCGGACGGTCCTGTCGGACTGACCGGGTCCGCTCCCGGGGCGGCGGCGCGGCGCCGCCCCGGGGACAACTCGGCCCATTGACACCGGAGTTGGTCTAGGCCAATGATGCGGCCATGTCGAGACTCCGTCTGCGTCACGCCGCGCGCGGCGCGCTCGCCGTCCTCCTCCCCCTCGCCCTCCTCGGCGCCGCCACCGGCCCCGCCCGGGCGTCCGCGGGGACGTGGGCCGCTCCCGTCGTGTCCCGCGTCGAGACGACGGACCCGGTCGTCTTCCTCACCGTCGACGACGGCTGGTTCCACGACCCCGCCGCCGCCGAGCTGCTGCTCGACCGCCGCGTGCCGGCCTCGCTGTTCCTGCTCCCGGGGGCGTACGCGTACGACTCGGGGTACTTCCACCGGCTGCTGGACCACGGCCGGGTGCGGGTCGAGAACCACACGGTCGGCCACCCGGACCTCACCACGCTCGACGCGGCCGGGCAGCGGGCCGAGGTCTGCGGGGCGCGGGACGCGCACCTCGCGGAGTTCGGCGACGGGCCGCGGCTGCTGCGCCCGCCGTACGGGGCGCACGACGCGGCCACCCGGACCACCGCCCGCGCCTGCGGCGCGAAGGCCGTCGTGACGTGGACGCACGACCTGACCACCTGGGGCGGCCGGACGCCGCCGGCCCCGGGGCTGAAGGCCGGCGACATCATCCTGCTGCACTTCAACGAGACGCTGGAGCAGGACCTGGAGCGGGCCCTGGCCCTCGCCGACGCGGCGGGACTCGCGCCCGCGCCGCTGCGGGAGTACGTGCCGGAGTAGGAGCTACAGGATGACGTGCGGGAGGAAGCGGGCGTACTCGTCGGTGACGGGGCCCGCGGACTCGCGGATGCCGAGGCCCGCGGCCTCGTCCTCGACGACCCACGCGCCGAGCAGGGTGCGGTTGCCGTCGAAGTCGGGGAGCGGGGCCAGGCCCTGGTAGCAGCAGGGCTCGTCGCGGACGGCGGCCTCGCCGCCGGGCTCGTGCAGGGTGACGCCGGCGCCCTCCCGGCCGAGCAGCGGCTTGGCCGCCCAGCCGGTGGTCGTCGCCAGCTCGCGCGGCCCGTCGAGATAGGCGGGCAGCAGGTTGGGGTGGCCGGGGTAGAGCTCCCAGAGGACGGCGAGGAGCGCCTTGTTGGAGAGCAGCATCTTCCAGGCGGGCTCGATCCAGCAGGTGGTGCCGGTGGAACCGCCGTTGTCCAGGGTGGACAGGACGTGCTTCCCGAAGGGGTCGGTGACGAGCCACTCCCACGGGTAGAGCTTGAAGCAGCTGCGGATGAAGCGGAGCTTCTCGTCGACGAAGCGGCGGGAGAGCCGGTCCCAGCCGATCCGCTCCACGGAGAGCGCCTCGGTGGCGAGCCCGGCCTGCTCGGCGGTCTCGCGGAGGTACGCGACCGTCATCAGGTCCTCGCCGAGCTCGTCGGTCTCGGAGTGGGCGAAGTGGACGGGGCCGGGCGGCAGCAGCGGCGCCTGCCGCTTCCAGGCGTCGACGAGCCGTTCGTGGAGCGAGTTCCACTGGTCGGCGCCGGGGAAGCGGTCCTCCATCCAGAACCACTGGGGGCTCGCCGCCTCCACCAGGGAGGTGGGGGTGTCCGCGTTGTACTCCAGCATCTTCGCCGGGCCGGTGCCGTCGTAGACGAGGTCGAAGCGGGCGTAGAGGGAGGGGAGTTCGGAGCGGCGGTGCCAGGACTCCGCGACCCGCTCGGCGACCTTGGGATCGGTGATCCCGAGGTCGGAGAAACGGTTCCGCTCGACGATGTGCGCGGCCGCCGCCAGGCACATGGCGTGCAGCTCCTCGACGACCTCCTCCAGCGCCTCGACCTCGGGCAGCGTGAAGGAGTAGTACGCGCTCTCGTCCCAGTACGGGCGCAGCGAACCGTCCGGGTAGCGGGTCAGCGGATAGACGAGCCCCTGCTCCTCGACGATCTCCTGCCAGCCCGGGCGGGGTTCGATGGTGTGCCGTTCCATGGTGCCGGTCCGTCCGTCCTTCGGTCCTGCGCGTCAGCCGCCGCTCGACCCGGAGGACGAGCAGCCGAAGCCGCCGGTCTCGACGGCCTTCCGGTCGAAGCTGCCGCCGGTCACGCGCGATTCGCGGACGGAGCCGCCGTAGTAGTAGGCGCCGCGGGCGGTGGTGCCGTCGTCATCGTCGTCGTCGGAGGAGCCGGTGTCGCACCGGTAGCTCGGCAGCTCCTCCAGCGTGACCGGGTCCGCGCACCTGCGGTCGGGTTCGGCGCCGCAGGCGGTGATCGTCGCCGCGAGCACGCCCATACCGCCGAGCACCACCGTGCTCGACCTGAGCCTCCGCATGTCCCTCGCCCTCCCCTTCGCGTGGCCGCGTCGCACCCCTGTGCGCGCCGCGCGCCCGCGCTGCCGTACATATGACCGCGCGCCTCGCGACCGCACAGTGTAGGCCGCCGCGTTCCGCCCCCGACACCTAGAGTCGCTATGTGCTCTTGGGTATGGTTTGCGCGCTCGGATCGGCGCTCTGTTTCGGTGCGGCGACCGTCTTCCAGGCCGCCGCCGCCCGCGCGGCCGCGCCCGGGACGGGCAGCGGGGTGGACGTCGGGCTGCTCTGGCGGGCGGTGCGGCGGTGGCGGTACGCGGTCGGGCTCGCGATCGACGGACTCGGCTTCGCCCTGGAGGTCGTGGCGCTGCGGACGCTCCCCCTGTACGCGGTCGGCGCCGCGCTCGCCGCGAGCCTCGCCGTCACCGCCGCGCTGGCCTCCCGGATGCCGGCGGTGCGCCTCGGCCGGGCCGAATGGGCCGCGGTGGCCGCGGTCTGCGCCGGGCTCGCGCTGCTGGCGCTCGCCGCCGGCCGGGAGGGCCACCGGGAGGGACCCGAGGCGCTGCCGTGGGTCCTGCTGGGCGTCGCCGCCGGGGTGCTGCTGCTCGGCGCGGCGGCCGGGCGCCTCCCCGGCCGGCCCCGGGCGCTGGTCCTCGGCCTCGGCTCCGGGCTCGGTTTCGGCGTGGTGGAGGTGGCCGTGCGGCTCCTGGACGGGGTCGACCTCGCGGACCCGGCCCTGTGGGCGCTGCTGCTCGGCGGCGGCGCGGCGTTCCTCCTCCTCACCTCGGCCTTCCAGCGGGGCGCGGTGACGACGGCGACGGCCGGGATGGTCCTGGGCGAGACGCTGGGCCCGGCGGCGGCCGGCCTCCTCTGGCTGGGCGACGAGACCCGCGAGGGCCTCGGCGGGCTCGCCCTCGCCGGCTTCGTCACGGCCGTCGCCGCCTCCCTGGCCCTCGCCCGCTTCGGCGAGCCGCCGGTGCCCGCGCCCGGACCCGTGCGGGAGCGGACCGCCGGGTGACGCGGCCCGGACCCGTGCGGGAGCGGACCGCCGGCCGGCGCTCAGGCCTTCGCGCCGCGCGCCTCCAGGTACTCCTCGAAGGTGACCCGGCCGGTGGCGTGCCCCGGGGCCAGGTGGCCGCCCGCGCGGAAGGCCCGGTACGTACGGCCGGCCAGGGGGACGGGCAGGAGGCGGCGGCCGCGGCCGGTGGCGGCGAGGTGGGCGCGGGCCAGGTCGGCGAGCGTCCGCACCTCGGGGCCGCCCATGTCGGGGACACGGCCCGCGGGCTCGCCGGCCGCGAGCTCCGCCAGCCGCTCGGCCACCTCGGTCACCTCCACCGGCTGGTCCGAGACGCCGGCCGGCAGCGGCATGACCAGCGGGACCTTCCCCGCGGTCGCCAGGACCCGCGCCACCAGGTCGTGGAACTGGGTGGCCCGCAGCACGGTCCAGCCGAGCCCGGACTCCTCGACCAGCCGCTCCACCGCGTGCTTGGCGCGGTAGTAGCGGAGCGGTACCCGGTCGACCCCGACGACCGAGATGTACACGAGGTGCCGGATCCCGGCCCGGCGGGCCGCCGCGATCAGCGTCCGGGCCGCCTCCTCGTCGCCGCCGCGCGGGGAGGAGGCGCAGTGGACGACGGTGTCGGCGCCCGTCAGCGCCTCGTCGAGACCGGCACCGGTCCGCAGGTCCACGGGGTACCGCGGCGAGCGGCGGCTCAGCTCGCGCACCTCGTGCCCGGCGGCGGCGAGCCGCGCGCACAGCGGCCCGCCGAGGGTGCCGGTGGCCCCCGTCACCAGGATCGTCTTCGTCGCCGTCGTCATCTCCGGGGTCCCTTCCCTCCGCGGACGCCCCCGCGGAGCGCCCCTCCCCCGTGGGGACCGGCGGGGCCGCCCGGATGTGACAGCCCCGGCCCCGGCCTCAGTCCCGGCCCCGGCCCATGGCCTCCGGACGGGTGGCGAACTGCCGGCCCGCGAAGACGAGCTTGTCCGGGTTCATCACCATCCGCACGTCGGTGATGCGGCCGTCGGCGCGCGTCTCCACCGTGGCGACGCCGATGAGCCGGGCGCCGACGTGCAGCACGACGCCGGGCGCGCCGTTGACCTCGGCGACGGTGAGCGCGGAGCCCTCCTCGCGTCGGGCGGCGACGCCGACGAGGAAGCGGAGGACGCGGTCGCGGCCGCGGACGGGACGGAGCGCGGACCTGACCTTGCCGCCGCCGTCGCTCCACCAGACGACGTCCGCCGCGAGGACCTTCTCCAGGCCCGCGAGGTCGCCCTCGCGGGAGGCGGCGACGAAGGACTCGACGAACTCCCGGTGCCGCTCGGGCGCGGGCGGCCCGGCGCGGCGGGAGGCCCCGTCGTCGCCGGGCGCGGCCACCCGCCGGGCGGCCCGGACGTACAGCTGGCGGCAGTTGGCCTCGCCGAGGTCGAGCAGGCCGGCGATCTCCCGGTGCGCGTAGCCGAAGGCCTCGCGGAGCACGTACACGGCCCGCTCGGCCGGGGTGAGCCGCTCCAGGAGCAGCAGCAGCGCCGTCGAGACGTCGTCGCTCCGCTCGACGGCCTCCAGCGGTCCCGCGCCGGGCGCGCCGAGCGGGCCCCGGGCGTCGGTGAACACCGGCTCGGGCAGCCAGGTCCCGGTGTACCGCTCGCGGGTGGCGCGGGCGGAGGTGAGCCGGGTGAGGCAGAGGTTGGTGACGACCCTGGTGAGCCAGGCGCCGGGCCGGACGATGGCGGCCCGGTCGGCGCCGTCCCACCGCAGGTAGGCGTCCTGGACGGTGTCCTCGGCCTCCTCGGCGGACCCGAGCATGCGGTAGGCGAGCCCGAAGAGCCGCGGCCGGTACGCGGTGAACTCCCGCGCGGCGGCCTCCGCGTCGCCCGGCGACCGCCCGTCCGGAGTGGAGTACGACATCACGCCCCCACCCTGCCAGACGGCCGCCCCGGCCCGCCCGGCCCCTCAGGCGTCCTCCGGGGACCGGGCCGTGTCGACGCCCTCCAGGACGCGGCACAGGGCCTGGAGGGCGCCCTGCCAGGCGCTGTCGGGCGGGGTGCCGTAGCCGACGACCAGGCCCTCCAGGGTCCGTCGGGCCTGCGGGTGGCGGAAGTGGCCCAGGCCCTGGACCGCGAGGCCGTGCCAGGCGGCGGAGCGGAGGGCGGCGGCCTCGGTGCCGGGCGGGAGGGAGAGGACGGCGTGGAGGCCCGCCGCGATGCCGCCGACGCGGATCCCGGGGGCGCGGTCGGCGAGCGCGGCGACGAGCTGGTCGCGGCGGTGCCGGTAGCGCAGCCGCATGGCGCGGACGTGCCGGTCGTGCGCGCCGGTGGCCAGGAAGTCCGCGAAGGCGAGCTGGTCGGGGGTGCCGCACATCCAGTCCACCACCGCCCCCTTCGCGGCGACGACCTCGTCCACCAGGCTCTCCGGCAGCACCATCCAGGCGAGCCGGAGGCCGGGCGCGAGGGACTTGCTCGCGGTGCCGAGGTAGACGACCCGCTCCGGGTCGAGGCCCTGGAGCGCGCCGACGGGCTGCCGGTCGTACCGGAACTCCCCGTCGTAGTCGTCCTCCAGGACGTGACCGCCGGTCGCCCGCGCCCAGTCGACGACGGCCGTCCGCCGGTCCGGCGGCAGCGCCCCGCCGAGCGGGAACTGGTGGGCGGCGGTCAGCAGCACCGCGTCCGGAGCGAGGGAGGTCAACTCCTCGACGCGGGTGCCGCGTTCGTCGAAGGGCAGCGGCGGGGTGGCGAGCCCGGCGTCCCGCAGCAGCCCGGCGTGCGGGCCGAGTCCGTACGACTCCACGCCGACGGCCCGGGCCCCGCGCCCGCGCAGGGCCCGGCCGATCAGCATCAGACCGTGCGCGAACCCCGAGCAGATCACGATCCGTTCGGGCCGCGCGTGGACGCCCCTGGCGCGGGCCAGGTACTCGGCGAGGGCCGTCCGCAGCTCCTGCCGGCCGCGCGGATCCCCGTACCCGAAGGCCTCGTTGGGCGCGGTGGCGAGCGCCCGCCGGTACGCCTTCAGCCACGCGGCGCGCGGGAAGGAGGCGAGGTCCGGGGTGCCGCTGCGGAGGTCGTACGCCGGTGGGCTCGTCCGCCGCCGCGCGACCCGCCACGCGGAGCCGCCGGGCGTGGGGCCCGCGGGGGGCGCGGGCGGGGCCGGGGACCTCCCGCCCTCCCCCGCAGCGGCCGCCGCCTCCGCCCCGGGCGCCGGCCGGGGGGCCGCGCGGCGGGCCACCCGGGTTCCGGAACCCTGGCGTGCCGTGAGCCACCCCTCGGCCACCAGTTCGGCGTACGCGTCGGCGACGGTGTTCCGGGCCACCCCGAGGTCCGCCGCGAGCTGGCGCGAGGACGGCAGCCGGGTGCCCGGTGCGAGGCGTCCGCTCCGCACCGCCTCGCGCAGCGCGTCCATGAGACCGGCCCTGAGCCGGGTGCCGCGCAGGTCCAGATGGAGGTCGGCGCCGAAAGTGGCCCAGTCATCCTGCATGGAAATGGACCATACCCGCATGCCATCCGCTGCGTACGGTGGCTCCATGACCACCACCACCGTGCACTCCCCCGCCCAGGCCCTCGCCCACGAGCACACCCCGCGCATGCCCTTCGCCGAGCGGGTCCCCGACTTCTACCGGGCGATGCTCCGCCTGGAGCAGGAGGCCGCCAAGGGCGTGGACCCGACGCTCTACCACCTGATCAAGATCCGCGCCTCGCAGCTCAACCACTGCGCGTTCTGCCTCGACATGCACACCAAGGACGCCCTCGCCGAGGGCGAGTCCGTCGAGCGCGTCGTCCAGCTCTCCGCCTGGCAGGAGTCGCAGCACTTCTACACCGAGCGGGAGCTGGCGGCGATCGCCCTCACCGAGGCCGTCACCGTCCTCACCGACGGCTTCGTCCCGGACGAGGTGTACGCCGCCGCCGCCGAGCACTTCGACGAGGAGGAGCTCGCCAAGGTGATCGCCGCGATCGTCGTCATCAACTCCTGGAACCGCATCGCCGTCACGACCCGCATGGTCCCGGGCCACTACACCCCGCGCGCCGCCCACTGATCCCTCCGCGGGAACGGGCGGAGCCCCCCGGTCCGAGGACCGGGGGGCTCCTGCGCGTTCGAGGGCGGGCTCGGATGAGGCCGAGCTCGCGGACCGCGTCGCGCACCGATGTCCCGACGCTCCCCTCGCACCGCTCGGCCCCAGGGGGCCTCCCGGGCTTCGGGAAGCCGCGTCGGACTCCGTCCGACGGCGGGTGGGCTCAGATGAGGCCGAGCTCGCGGACCGCGTCGCGCTCCTCCGACAGCTCCTTGACGGAGGCGTCGATGCGGGCGCGGGAGAAGTCGTTGATCTCCAGGCCCTGGACGATCTCGTACGTGCCGTCCTTGCAGGTGACGGGGAAGGAGGAGATCAGGCCCTCCGGGACGCCGTAGGAGCCGTCGGACGGGACGCCCATGGAGGTCCAGTCGCCCTCGGCGGTGCCGTTGACCCACGTGTACACGTGGTCGATGGCGGCGTTGGCGGCGGAGGCGGCGGAGGAGGCGCCACGGGCGTCGATGATCGCGGCGCCGCGCTTGGCGACGGTCGGGATGAAGGTGTCGGCCAGCCACGCCTCGTCGTTCACGACGTCGGCGGCGTTCTTGCCGGCGATCTGCGCCTGGAAGATGTCCGGGTACTGGGTCGCGGAGTGGTTGCCCCAGATGGTGAGGCGCTTGATGTCCGTGACGGAGGAACCGGTCTTCTGGGCCAGCTGCGTCAGCGCGCGGTTGTGGTCCAGGCGGGTCATCGCGGTGAAGCGCTCGGCCGGGACGCCCTTGGCGTTGGCCTGGGCGATGAGGGCGTTGGTGTTGGCCGGGTTGCCGACGACGAGGACCTTGATGTCGTCCGCGGCGTGGGCGGCGATGGCCTCGCCCTGCGGCTTGAAGATGCCGCCGTTGGCGGCGAGCAGGTCGCCGCGCTCCATGCCCGGGCCGCGCGGACGGGCGCCGACGAGCAGGCCGATGTTCGCGCCCTCGAAGCCCTTGTTCGGGTCGTCGAAGATGTCGATGCCCTTGAGCAGCGGGAACGCGCAGTCGTCGAGCTCCATGGCGGTGCCCTCGGCGGCCTTGACGCCCTGCGGGATCTCGAGGAGGCGCAGCTTGACCGGCACGTCCGCGCCGAGCAGGTGGCCGGAGGCGATGCGGAAGAGCAGCGCGTAGCCGATCTGGCCGGCCGCGCCGGTCACGGTGACATTCACGGGAGTGCGGGTCATGGCGATCTCCGTAAGACAGCTGGCGGTGGGGTTTCCCTGCCCCTGAGACTGGATACCGCTTCCTGATCGATCGATGTCTCGACGTGAAGAGATATCCGGCGGTCAGGCTATCGGAAGCCGACCCCTCCGCACCCCCACCCCCTTGTGGTGCGGCTCACCTCCCGCCCCGTTTCACCCTCCCGTGCAGCCGTCCTCGCCGCCGGTGAGGGCCGCGCAGGCGCGCGCGGCGCCCCCGGAGGCGACCGGGATCATCGCGGTGTACGCGCCGCCGTCGCCGTCCGCGAGGACGTAGGCGACGCGGACGGCGGTGCCCGACTGGACACTGACCTCGTCCCCGGGGGTGCCTCCGCTGATCCGCGCCCAGGCCGCGGCGCAGGCCTCGCTGTGCCGGACCTCGACGAGGGCGGCGCCGACGCGGGTGCGGGCGACGGTGGTGGCGAGCGGCCCGCCGCACCCCATGTCCTCGGGGTCGAGCCCGCCGCAGTCCGCGCCGGTGCAGCGGACGCCCTCGGGGAGGCTGGGGCCGGGCGTCGGGGCGGTGGTGGTGGCGGGCGGGGGCGGGGCGGCCGCCGGCGCCTTCCCGGTCCCGCCGAGGTCCACGAGGAGCACGGCGGCGGTGACGACGAGGGCGGCTCCGACGATCCCGGCGACGTAGAGCAGCGGTGAACCCCGCCGCGGCGCCCGGGCGGCGGAAGGCCCTGGTCGCGGCGCCCGGGCAGCGGAAGGCCCGGCTGCCGGCCCCGGCGGCACGGGCCTGATGCGCATGGTCCGGTCGGCCGCATCGGCCGGGGCGGGCGGGGCCGCCGGTACGGCCGGGACAGCCGGAGCCGCCGAGGTCGCCGGGCCGGCGGGGCCGCCCGGACCGGTTCCGCCGGCCGGTGCGCCCTCCGGGGCCGGCCCCCGCTCCCGTACGCCCGCCCCCGCCCCGGCCTCCGGTGCCTCCGGCACCGCCCGCTCGCGCAGCAGCCGCTTCCAGGCCCGGTCGGCGTGCTCCCAGTGGGCGGTGAGGGGGCCGAGGTCGGCGCCGGTCACGTCGGAGAGCGCGACGACGGCGCTCCTCGGCACGGGCCTGACGGCGTTCGCGTACGCGTCCCAGTCGGCCCGCTCGTGGCCGGTGCGCTCGGCGACGGCGGCGACGCCGAGTCCGCTGCGGTCGATGACCAGCCGGAGCCGTTCCGCGAACGTCCTCACGTCCGGATCGAGTTCACCGGACAGCGCCTTCCACGCCGACATCTGCACCCCCTCGTCGATGTTCCTCGAAGGATGGCAGTTCCGGACGGTGAACGGGACCCGGCCGAGGAGCGCGGATGTACCGGAATGGTCACCTCCGTGCCACAGCGGACGGCGCGAACTTGCCCTCCGTTGGCGCGTACATGACCCTTGATCACGGGACGGCGCCCGCCCTCCCACGGGGGAGAGGGCGGGCGCCGTCGCCACGTGACCGGATGGGGTCAGGTCACCGTCAGATGGAGGACGTCCTCCAGGAACGGGATCCGGAGCCAGGGCCTCGGCTGCACCATGAGCGCGAGCAGCACGATCAGCGAGCCCATCACCCCGTACGTGACCATGTCGGTGAAGCGCGAGCGGACCGCGAGCATGCCCACCGAGGGCAGCAGGCGGCGGAGCACCGCGCCGAGCAGCAGCGCGGCGCCCACCAGCATCGTCCCGACCCGGAAGGACTGTCGGAAGGGGTCCGTCCCCACCACGAGCAGGCCGAGGGCCGCCGTCCCCAGGACGAGGAGCAGCGGCCACTGCCGGGCCGGCGCCGGGGCGTCGCCGCCCGCCGCCCGGCCGCCGCCCTCGGGGCGGGCCGTGTCGGTGGTGACCGTCGGCGGCCGGCGCGAGCCCCGCACCCGGCGGACCTTCGACACCCGGCCGCGCGGCAGCTCCCGCGGACCGTCAGGGCTCCCGGGGGCGGCCGGGCTCCCCGAGGTCATCTCAGAGCGCCGCGGCCGCGCGCTCCGCGGCCTCGACGACGTTCACGAGCAGCTGCGCGCGGGTCATCGGGCCCACGCCGCCGGGGTTCGGGGAGATCCAGCCGGCCACCTCGGCGACGTCCGGGTGGACGTCGCCCAGGATCTTGCCCTCGGCGTTGCGCGAGACGCCGACGTCGAGGACGGCCGCGCCGGGCTTCACGTCCTCCGGCTTGATCAGGTGCGGCACGCCGGCGGCGGCCACGATGATGTCGGCGTTCCGCAGGTGCGCCGAGAGGTCGCGGGTGCCGGTGTGGCACTGGGTCACGGTGGCGTTCTCGGAACGACGGGTCAGGATGAGCGGCATCGGGCGGCCGATGGTGACGCCGCGGCCGACGACCACGACCTCGGCGCCGCTGATCTCCACGCCGTGGGCGCGGAGCAGGGTGACGATGCCGTTCGGCGTGCAGGGCAGGGGGGCGGGCTCGTTGAGCACCAGTCGGCCGAGGTTGGTCGGGTGCAGGCCGTCGGCGTCCTTCGCCGGGTCCATCAGCTCCAGGATCCGGTTCTCGTCGATGCCCTTCGGCAGCGGCAGCTGGACGATGTAGCCGGTGCACTCCGGATCCTCGTTGAGCTCCCGGACGACCGCCTCGATCTCCTCCTGCGTGGCGGACGCGGGGAGTTCGCGCTGGATGGAGGCGATGCCGACCTGCGCGCAGTCGCGGTGCTTGCCGGCCACGTACTTCTGGCTGGCCGGGTCGTCGCCGACCAGGACGGTGCCGAGACCGGGCGTGACGCCCTTCTCCTTGAGGGCCGCCACGCGGACGGCGAGTTCGGACTTGATCGCGGCCGCGGTGGCCTTGCCATCGAGAATCTGGGCGCTCATGGGGACATCCTCCCGGATGACCCCCGCCGAGTTCCAATTCGGTCCCTCCCGGCTCCCGCCGGGGTCCCCGGGGGAGCGCGGGGGGCCGGAACGGAAAGTTGCACGTGCACAACTCCGGTGCGTATCGACTGGACAACACCTCGGAGCTACGGCGACGATGACCAGCGCAGTGCCGCGGGAAGTGCCGGGGGGAGTCCGCTCACGTGCCGTGAAAGTTCCTCCGCGCGGGCCGCGTCGTCCCCGCACGAGAACATTCACGGAGGAAAGCCCCGATGAGCTTCGGCGAACCGAACAACCCCTACGGCCAGCCGCCGCAGGGCCAGCAGCCGGGCTACGGCTACCCGCAGGCCCCCCAGGGCGTCCCGCAGCAGGGCAACTACGGCTACCCGGCCGCCCCGCCCGTCTCGCCGTACGGCGCCTACCCGGGCGGCCCGGGCATGGTGCCGCAGTCGATGCCGGGTCTGCTGACGACGGCGCGGGTCTTCCTGTACCTGATCTCCGCGGTGCAGATCGTGCTCGGCCTCATCTACGTCTACGTGGCGAGCATCGCCAGCGACGCCTCGGACCTCGCGTCCGACTACGGCAGCGGCAGCGACAACCCGTTCGAGGACATCGGCGACTTCGCCGCCGGCGCCGCCATCGCCCTCGCCCTCGTGTTCCTGGGCCTCGCCGCCCTCTCGATCACGCTCGCGGTCAAGTTCGGCAGCGGCGGCCAGGGCGTGCGGATCACCACGGTGATCTACGGCGCGCTCGGCACCATCGTGGGCGCCATCGGCCTCTTCATCGGTCTCGACTCGGGCCTGGCCACGGCCGTGATCTTCCCGCTGATCTGGGTCACCTTCGGCGTGATCATCACGCTCGCGCCGGTGGTCCCCAGCGGCACCGCCTGGTTCTCCCGCCCGCGCTACTGATCCGCGCGGCACGCCGAAGGGCCCGGCTCCCCGACGGGAGCCGGGCCCTTCGGCGTACCCGCTACTTCCTCTTCAGCACCGCGAAGCCGTCCGAGCGGTGGACGATCTCGTACGCCGCCTCCGGGTGCAATTGCGAAGCCGTCACGGCCGGGTCCGAGGTCTGGCCCGACCAGCCGCGCAGGTCGAGGGCCAGGTAGTCGGGGGTGGCGCCCTTCGAGGTGCCCACCCAGTAGACCGTGTGGTCGGCGGTGAGGTGCGCGAGGAGCGGGACGTCCGCCTCGACGGAGGCGCCCTCGGGGACCGCCGCGACGGCCGCGCGGGCCTGCTCGGCGCGGAGGTCGGCGGCGTACGTCTCCGGTTTCAGCAGCTCCCGCAGCGGCAGGTTCGCGGCAAGGACGAGCGCGACGGCCGTGGCGGCGGCGACGGCGACCTTGCCGTAGGAGGCGAGCCAGGGGCGCGGCGAGGTGCGCACCGCGCGGACCGCGTCCACCAGGGCCAGGAAGACGATCGGCATGAGGACGGCGCTGTAGTGCCAGTGCAGGCCCCAGTGGTTGGCGTCCTGGGAGACGAACCGCCAGCCGAGGGTGGGCAGGGCGAGCAGCACCAGCGGGGAGCGCAGCGCGAGGAAGCCGGTGATCGCGAGGAGGTACAGGACCATCTCCCAGCGTTCGCCGGACGTCAGCGCGTCGGTGGCGATCTGGACGAGGGAGGTCTCGGCGCCGCCGCCGGTCTTCTCGATCTTGGCCCAGTAGTCGTACTGGCCGAGCTTGCTGGCCGTCGGGATGAGGACGAGGACGGTCAGCGCGAAGAAGGCGGCGCCGAAGGCGGCGAGCGCCGCGCCGAGCTTCTTCTGTCCCTTGAGGGCGAGGACGACGCCGACCATGGCGACGGTCAGGCCCATGTCCTCCTTGACGAGGACGAGCGGAGCCGACCAGGCGACGGCGGCGGTCCAGCGGCCGAGGAGCAGCGCGCGGCAGGTCAGGGCGAGCAGCGGGACGGCGAAGGCGATCTCGTGGAAGTCGGACTTCACCGCCTCCTGGAGGCCCCAGGACAGGCCGTAGGCGACGGTGAGGGCGAGGCCGGTGGCCCGGCTGCCGAGGATCTGCTGGGCGGTGCGGCCGACGATCACGGCGGAGCCGGCGAAGAGCGCGGCCTGCGCGAAGAGCAGCGAGACCGGCGAGGGCCAGAGCCAGTAGAGCGGGGCGAGGAGCGCCGTCACGGGGCTGAAGTGGTCGCCGAGTATGGGGAAGCCGGGCCCCTTGATGTCGGCGACGGGGACCCGGAACTCGGCGTAGGAGCGGACGGCCTGCCCGAAGATGCCGAGGTCCCAGGAGGGGGTGCGGAAGTGGTCGTACTGCACCCAGGAGTAGAGGAAGTACAGGGCGGTGAGGACGGCCGCGATCAGCACGTACGGGAGGTACGGCACGGGCGCGGCGGCGGTGTCATCGGCGGGCCGTTCGCCGGCGGGGTCCGCCGACGCTCGTCTCAGTACGTCCAACACCACGTCTCCACTACTGCCGGCCGGGCCAGGGCCTGACCATTAGACCAGAGACGACTGTGGGGCCCTCCTGTTCCGGAGGGCCCCACGGTCGCGTGGCGTCAGTGGAAGAAGTGGCGGGTGCCGGTGAAGTACATCGTCACGCCGGCCTTCTTCGCGGCCTCGACGACGAGCTCGTCGCGCATCGAGCCGCCGGGCTGGACGACCGCCTTCACGCCGGCCGCGGTGAGGATCTCCAGGCCGTCGGGGAAGGGGAAGAAGGCGTCGGAGGCCGCGTAGGAACCGCGGGCGCGCTCCTCGCCGGCCCGCTCGACGGCGAGCTTGGCGGAGTCGACGCGGTTGACCTGGCCCATGCCGACGCCGACGGAGGCGCCGTCCTTGGCGAGCAGGATCGCGTTGGACTTGACCGCGCGGCAGGCCTTCCAGGCGAAGGCGAGCTCGGCGAGCTCCTCGGCGGCCAGGGCCTCGCCGGTCGCGAGGGTCCAGTTCGCCGGGTCGTCGCCCTCGGCCTGGAGGCGGTCGGTGACCTGGAGCAGGGCGCCGCCGTCGACGGGCTTGACCTCGACCGGGCTGCTGGGGGCGCCCTCGGCGCGCAGCACGCGGATGTTCTTCTTCTTGGCGAGCACCTCGACGGCGCCGTCCTCGTACGCCGGGGCGACGATGACCTCGGTGAAGATCTCGGCGACCTGCTCGGCCATCGCGACGGAGACCGGGCGGTTGACGGCGATGACGCCGCCGAAGGCGGACAGCGGGTCGCAGGCGTGGGCCTTGCGGTGGGCCTCGGCGACGTCGGCGCCGATCGCGATGCCGCACGGGTTGGCGTGCTTGATGATCGCGACGCAGGGCTCGGCGTGGTCGTACGCGGCCCGGCGCGCGGCGTCGGTGTCCGTGTAGTTGTTGTACGACATCTCCTTGCCGTGCAGCTGCTCGGCCTCGGCGAGGCCGCCCGTGCCGTCGACGTAGAGCGCGGCGCCCTGGTGCGGGTTCTCGCCGTAGCGGAGCACGTTCTTGCGGGCGTAGGTGGCGCCGAGGAAGTCGGGGAAGCCGCTGTCGTCGGCCGCCGCGTAGTCGTCGGCGAACCAGGAGGCGACGGCCACGTCGTACGCGGCGGTGTGCTGGAAGGCCTCGGCGGCCAGCCGCTTGCGGGCGGTCAGGTCGAAGCCGCCGGCCTGGACGGCGGCGAGGACGTCCGCGTACCGCTCGGGGCTGGTGACGATGGCGACCGACGGGTGGTTCTTGGCGGCGGCGCGGACCATCGACGGGCCGCCGATGTCGATCTGCTCGACGCACTCGTCCGGGGTGGCGCCGGAGGCGACGGTCTCGCGGAACGGGTAGAGGTTCACGACGACCAGGTCGAAGGGCTCCACGCCGAGCTCGGCGAGCTGCTCGCGGTGCGACTCCAGGCGCAGGTCGGCGAGGATGCCGGCGTGCACGCGCGGGTGCAGGGTCTTGACGCGGCCGTCCAGGCACTCGGGGAAGCCGGTGAGCTCCTCGACCTTGGTGACCGGGACGCCGGCGGCGGCGATCTTCCCGGCGGTGGAGCCGGTGGAGACGAGCTCGACACCGGCCTCGTGCAGACCGCGGGCCAGCTCCTCCAGACCGGTCTTGTCGTAGACGCTGACCAGCGCGCGGCGGATGGGCTTAACGGTGTCCGTGTTCACCGATCTGAACCTTTCGTCCCTCAATGCGGTAGCCGTGCCGGGCGAGACGCCCCACGACGTCGACGAGCAGCGAGCGCTCGACTTCCTTGATGCGCTCGTGCAGAGCGGATTCATCGTCCGACTCCCGTACCTCGACCACGCCCTGGGCGATGATCGGGCCGGTGTCGACGCCGTCGTCGACGAAGTGGACGGTGCACCCGGTGACCTTCACGCCGTGGGCGAGCGCGTCACGCACCCCGTGGGCACCGGGAAAACTGGGGAGGAGCGCCGGGTGGGTGTTGACGACCCGGCCGCCGAAGCGGGCGAGGAACTCCTTGCCGAGGATCTTCATGAACCCGGCCGAGACGACGAGGTCCGGCTCGTGGGCGGCGGTGGCGTCGGCCAGGGCGCGGTCCCACTCCTCGCGGCTCGCGTGGTCCTTCACCCGGCACACGAAGGTGGGGATCCCGGCCCGCTCGGCCCGCTCCAGGCCGGCGATGGAATCGCGGTCGGCGCCGACGGCGACGATCTCCGCGCCGTAGCCCTCGGGGTCGGCGGCGATGCCGTCGAGGAGGGCCTGGAGGTTGGTACCCGACCCGGAGACCAGAACGACAAGGCGGGCGGCAGCCACTGGGGTCACTCTTTCCGTGGTTATTGTGCGGTCCTACGAACGAATCGTGCCCGTCGATACGGGGAACCCTACGAATGGCTCGACCGTCAGCAACGATACCGGCACACGGGACGGCCCCCACGGGACGGGGGCGGGGCAGGGCGGTAGCGTCAGGGTCCGACGCCGGTCACGCCGCCCGGTGCGAAGCGGTCACGACGACAGAGGGAAGACGCCCAGCAGATGCCGGATCGCCAGTCCACGAACGACAACAACCCGTTCGCCCCGCCGCCCGAGGGCACTCCCGACCAGCCGTGGCAGCCGCGCCGGCCGGACGGTTCCGCGGGCTCCGGCGGCCCGGACGGATCGGGTGCTTCGGGCGGCTCGGACGGCGACGACGCCGGCTCCTCGTCGCCCGTGACGGGCGGCGCCGACGGGCGCTGGAGCCCGCGCCAGCCGGGCCGCTCCTCCGCCGGCTTCGGGCGCGGCCCGGAGCGCGGGGCCGACCGCCAGGGCGGTCAGGGCGGCTCCGGGCCCGAGCGGCCCGGGCTGCGCTGGGACCCCACGGACCCGGCCCAGCGGCGCGCGCGGTACGCGATCCTCGGCGGCATGTGGGCCTTCTTCTTCGCGATCTTCGACATCCCGGAGCTGGCCCTGCTGCTCGGCGCGCTCTCGCTGTACTGGGCGGTCAGCTCGCTGCGCGCCAAGCCGAAGGCGGCGACGGAGACCCCGGCGGGGGTGTCGCCGGAATCACAGGGCGCGTCCCAGCCCTCGGGACAGCCGGCCGCGGCGGCCGGTGCCCCGAACCCGGCCCGCTCGATGCGGACGGCGGCCGTCAGCGGCCTGGTGGCCTCGACCGTGGCCCTGCTGATCGTGGGCCTCGGCTTCACGATGCAGCTGGTCTACAAGGACTTCTACGACTGCCGGGAGGACGCTCTCACCCACGCGGGCGCGGTCTCCTGCAACGACCTCCTGCCCAAGCCGCTCCGGGACGGGTTCGGGGTGCGCGACTAGTCGCCTCCGGTTCCGTTCCCCCCGGTCACTCCGCCCCGGTCGTCCCCGACGGCCGGGGCGGTTCCGTGTGCGGAAGCGGTGCCGCGGGCCGGGGCGGCGCCGGGAGCGGGGGCAGGTCCGCGGGCCGGGGCGGCGCCGGGAGCGGGGGCAGGTCCGCGTACGGGGGCGTCTCCCAGGAGGCGGGGAGGTAGTCGTACGGCACGTAGTCCTCGTCCTCCCCGTCGTCCTCGCCGGTCAGCGGGAAGCCGGACACGGCGGCGGGTGCGGAGGCGACGGAGGGCGCGGCGGAGGCCGCCAGGGCAGGTTCCGGCGCCGCGGCCGCCCTGACCTTCCCGGCCTTCCTGGAGGCCTTCGGCGGCTTCGGCGGCTTCGGTTCCCTCGGCCGTTCCGAGCGGGGGACCCGGCGGCCCCAGGCCCGCACCGTCAGCGCCGTCGGCAGACCGACGGCGACCCCCCACAGCACCGCCGCCGCGCCCGCCTGCCACCACACCGGGCCGAAGGCGAGCAGCCGGCCCGTGCCCAGCGGGCCGCCGGCCGCGCCCGCGAGGACCGCGACCGCCGCCCCGGAGGCCCAGGCCGCGCCCAGCGCCGCGAGCGCCGTCTCCCGGGCCCGGCCGGTGCCGGTGGAGCGGCCCACCGAGCGGCCGAGGGCCACCGCCGCGAGCAGCGGCACGGTCGCCGCCGCCCACTGCGGCCAGCCGCCGCGCCCCTCCGGCGGCAGTGCCGCCAGGAGCGGGAAGGGCGGCACGGCGGGGTCGCCGAGGAGGCCCAGCGGGGTCGCGAGCGCGCCCGTGCCGAGGGCGAAGCCGGGACCGAGGCCGTACGCGGCGGCCCACACGGCGGCGTTCGGCAGCAGCGCGAGGACGAGGAGCGCCAGCGCCACCCGACCGGACCACTCCCCCGCGATTCCCTCGAACGAGGCCCGCGCCGCGCCCGCGCGCCAGACCAGCGCGGTCCCGGCGAGCACCGCGCCGCCCGCGAGCAGCGTCACCAGGCCGGTGCCCGCCCCGCGCAGCGCGGCGGCGACCTCCTCCCGGCCCGGCAGGGGCCGCCCCAGCGCCGCCCAGACGCCCGCGCCGGTCGCGCCGAGGACCACGCCGGGCAGCCACAGCCCGGCGGTGACGAGGTCGGCGGGGAGCGGGCCGCTCTCGCTGTAGACCACGATCACGGCGGCGACCAGCAGGTACCCCCCGGAGACCGCGCCCAGCGCGCCGGCCGGGGAGGGCCTGGGACGGTTCTCGTCGGCGGGGTCGAGGGTGGACCGGGCGGTCCGGTGGAGCAGCCAGACCGGCAGCGCGGAGAGCAGCAGCGGCACGATCCCGAGCGGTGCGGGGAGCCCGCCGAGGGTGTCGGTGCGGAGGAGGTCCACGCCGTGGGCGAGGAGCCAGAGCCCGGCGGCGAGGTGGAGGGCGCCGCCGGCGCCGCTGTCGGGGAACGGCGAGCTGATCCAGGCCACGATCACCAGGACCGCGAGCGTGCCGACGCCGAGTCCGGCGGCGACCCCGCCGCGGACGCAGGCGGTGGCGAACGCGGCGGAACGCCCGCCCTGGACCAGGGTGTGCTCGGTCAGGTGGGTCACGGGGGCCATGCTGCCAACGACACGCGCTTTCGCGGCGTAACAGGCAAACATCCGTTGTGTCGCTCAAGATACGTTTATGTACTTTTCCGCCCAGAGGTGTTCTGCGGGAGGTCGACACCGATGAGCCAGACGAGCCGGGGCGGCGACACCGCGCCCCCCTCCGCCGCCACCGCGCTGCCGACACCGAAGGAGCGGCGCCGGCTGCGCGAGGCGCTCTGCCTGAGCGAGGAGCAGGTCGCCGAGGCGATGGGCGTCACGAAAGCCACCGTCAAGGCCTGGGAGACCGGCCGCTCCGCCCCGCGCGGCCGCAAGCGCGAGGCGTACGCGAAGCTGCTCGGCGACGCGCCGGCGGACGTCTCCGAGGAGACCCCGGGCGCCGCCGCCGAGAAGCCGGCCCCCGGGCCGGCTCTCACGCCCGCGCCCGCCGACGTACGGCCGAAGGTCGCCGCCAAGCGGGCCGCCAAGCCCCCGAAGGCGCCCTCCGGACTCGAACAGCGCAAGAAACCGGCACCGGCACCGGCACCGGCACCGGCACCGCAGCCGGGGCCGGAGCCGGAGCTGGAACCGGAGTCGGAGTCGGAGTCCGTGGTGGAATCCGCGCCCGCGCCCGTGCCCGGGCTCACGCCCGAGCAGGCGTTCGACGCACTGTACGCGTACGCGGCCCCCGGCCTCGTCCACCAGGCATATCTGCTGACCGGACGCCGGCAGCTCTCCCGGGAGGCCGTCGAGCACGCCTTCCGGCACGCCTGGGAGCACTGGCCCGAGGTGGCCACGGACGCCGACCCGGTCGGCTGGGTGCGGGCGGCGGCGTACGAGTACGCCCTCTCGCCCTGGCACCGGCTGCGCCGCGCCCACCGGCATCCCGACGCCCCGCCGACCGAGGCCGGGCGGCGGGCGCTGCTCGGCGCGCTGCTCGACCTGCCGGCGCCGTACCGTCGTACCGTCCTGCTCTACGACGGGCTCGGGCTCGATCTGCCCGAGACGGCCGCCGAGACGGAGGCCAGCACCCCCGCCGCCGCCAACCGGCTGCTGTACGCGCACGCGGAGATCGGCCGGCGGGTGCCGGAGCTCGCCGAGCCCGAGGCGCTCCAGCGGCGGCTCGCCGCGCTGGTCGCGGAGGCGCCGACGGCGACGCTGCCGGGGGCCCGTACGGTCCGCGGCGGCAGCGAGCGGCGGGCCCGGCGGACGACCCGGGCGGTGGTCGGGGCGACGGCGGTGCTCGCCTGCCTCACGGCCCTGACGGCGGTCACGGCGCCGACCCGGTACATCCCGGAGGTCGCGCCCGGCCAGACCGTCAACGGCGTGCCGGTGCGCGGCGGGCCGCAGCAGCTCGGCGAGGAGGACGTGGAGCTGCGCGACCGGCTGCGCTCCCAGCCGAACCCGGGTCCCGAGCGGCTGATCCCGGCCGCCGAGTAGCCGCCGGCGTGCCCCCCGGTACGCGCGTGGGCCCCGCCCCTCCGGTCTCCCGGAGGGGCGGGGCCCACGCGCTTACGGCCTGTGCGGTGCCGTTCCTCAGCCCGCGAGGATGGCGCGCGCCAGCTTGGCGGTCTCGGTGGGGGTCTTGCCGACCTTCACACCGGCGGCCTCCAGGGCCTCCTTCTTCGCCGCGGCGGTGCCGGAGGAGCCGGAGACGATGGCGCCGGCGTGGCCCATGGTCTTGCCCTCGGGGGCGGTGAAGCCCGCGACGTAGCCGACGACCGGCTTGGTGACGTTGGCCTTGATGAAGTCGGCCGCACGCTCCTCGGCGTCGCCGCCGATCTCGCCGATCATGACGATCAGGTCGGTGTCGGGGTCCGCCTCGAAGGCCGCGAGGGCGTCGATGTGCGTGGTGCCGATGACCGGGTCGCCACCGATGCCGACGGCGGACGAGAAGCCGATGTCACGGAGCTCGTACATCATCTGGTACGTCAGCGTGCCGGACTTCGAGACCAGGCCGATGCGGCCCGGCTTCGTGATGTCGCCCGGGATGATGCCGGCGTTGGACTGGCCCGGGGTGATGAGACCGGGGCAGTTCGGGCCGATGAGGCGGGTCTTGTTGCCCTTCTCCACGGCGTACGCGTAGAACGCGGCGGAGTCGTGGACGGCGATGCCCTCGGTGATGACGACGGCGAGGGGGATCTCGGCGTCGATCGCCTCGACGACGGCGGCCTTGGCGAAGGCCGGCGGCACGAACAGGACCGAGACGTTGGCGCCGGTCTCCTTCATGGCCTCGGCGACGGTGCCGAAGACGGGGACCTCGGTGCCGTCGAAGTCGACCTTGGTGCCGGCCTTGCGCGGGTTCACGCCGCCGACGATGTTGGTGCCGTCACCCAGCATGAGCTTGGTGTGCTTCATGCCCGTGGCACCGGTCATGCCCTGGACGATGACCTTGCTGTCCTTGTTGAGGAAGATAGCCATGGCTGTTCTGTCCCTCTTCCCTTACTTCGCAGCCGCGAGCTCGGCGGCCTTGTCGGCCGCGCCGTCCATGGTGTCCACACGCTGCACGAGCGGGTGGTTGGCGTCCGACAGGATCTTGCGACCCAGCTCCGCGTTGTTGCCGTCGAGGCGGACGACGAGCGGCTTGGTGACCTCTTCGCCCTTCGAGGCGAGGAGCTCCAGGGCCTGCACGATGCCGTTGGCGACCTCGTCACAGGCGGTGATGCCGCCGAAGACGTTGACGAACACGGACTTGACGTCCGCGTCGCCGAGGATGATCTCCAGGCCGTTCGCCATGACCTCGGCGGAGGCGCCGCCGCCGATGTCGAGGAAGTTGGCCGGCTTCACGCCGCCGTGGTTCTCACCGGCGTACGCGACGACGTCCAGGGTCGACATGACCAGGCCGGCGCCGTTGCCGATGATGCCGACCTCGCCGTCGAGCTTGACGTAGTTGAGGCCCTTGGCCTTGGCGGCGGCCTCCAGCGGGTTGGCCGCGGCCTTGTCCTCCAGGGCCTCGTGCTCCGGCTGGCGGAAGTCGGCGTTCTCGTCGAGCGAGACCTTGCCGTCGAGGGCCAGGATGCGGCCGTCCTTGGTCTTGACCAGCGGGTTGACCTCGACGAGGAGGGCGTCCTCGGCGACGAAGGTGTCCCACAGGGTGACCAGGACCTCGGCGACGCCCTCGGCGACCTCGGCCGGGAACTTCGCCTGGGCGACGATCTCGCGGGCCTTCTCCAGGGTGACGCCGTCGTTGGCGTTGACCGGGACCTTCGCGAGGGCCTCGGGGGTCTTCTCCGCGACCTCCTCGATGTCCATGCCGCCCTGCACCGAGGCCATGGCCAGGAAGGTGCGGTTGGTGCGGTCGAGGAGGTACGAGACGTAGTACTCGGCCTCGATCTCCGGGGACAGCTCGGCGATCATCACCTTGTGGACCGTGTGGCCCTTGATGTCCATGCCCAGGATGTCCGTCGCGCGGGCGACGGCCTCGTCCGGGGTGGCGGCCAGCTTGACGCCGCCGGCCTTGCCGCGGCCGCCGACCTTCACCTGGGCCTTGACGACCGACTTGCCGCCAAGACGCTCGGTGGCCTCGCGCGCCGCCTCAGGCGTGTCGATGACTTCACCGGCCAGCACCGGTACGCCGTGCTTGGCGAAGAGGTCCCTCGCCTGGTACTCGAACAGGTCCACGCGCGTCCCTTTTCTAGATGATCGCGGTTCGTTGTCTGCGTGGGCGTGCCGCGGAGGGCAACGTGACTGCGCTGTCACTAGGGAGGCGTACACGGTGACCGTGGACGCGGCATGTCCGTCCCGCAGGTTATCCCCGTGGGCCGTGGGTCCCTAAATCGCAGATCACAACCCGGCGGTGATACGGGTCACAGAACGTAGGGGCGAAGGGGCTTTCCGTGGGCGTCCGGGCACCCCCGTCCGGACGCCATCGAGCAGGCGGGGGGCGGGGTTTGCCGCCCTCACGCCACGCCGGTCGGCCGGGTGAGGGCCACCCGGCGGTGGATGTGATATGGGCCTCAGTGGCCCCGGGCGCGCCCGTCCGGGTGGCGGCGCGGCGACGGAATCCGCACGGGAGCGGGCTCAGACGGCGTCGGGTATCGGCAGCGGCCGCTTCTCCAGGGCGGCGGCCATCACCTCCGGGAAGAGGTCGGGGGTGCAGGCGAAGGCGGGCACGCCGAGGGCGGCGAGCGCGGCGGCGTGCTCCCGGTCGTGGGCGGGGGCGCCCTCGTCGGAGAGGGCGAGCAGGGCGACGAACTGCACCCCGGACGCCTTCATCGCCGCGACCCGCT
Organism: Streptomyces roseolus; assembly: GCF_014649855.1. Lineage (GTDB taxonomy): Bacteria > Actinomycetota > Actinomycetes > Streptomycetales > Streptomycetaceae > Streptomyces > Streptomyces roseolus. Next base: position 105,524 of record NZ_BMTV01000012.1, read on the forward strand.
TGAGCATCTCGTCGCGGATGCCGCCCTCGTACAGGTCGCTGACGAGGACGACGACGGTGTCGGCGGGGCGGCTGATCCGCGACTGGCAGTAGGCGAGCGCGCGGTTGATGTCGGTGCCGCCGCCGAGCCGGGTGCCGAAGAGGACGTCGACGGGGTCGTCGAGCGCGTCGGTGAGGTCCACGACGGAGGTGTCGAAGACGACGAGCCGGGTGGCGACGGCCCGGAGCGAGGCGAGGACGGCGCCGAAGACGGAGGCGTACACGACGGAGGCGGCCATCGAGCCGGACTGGTCGACGCAGAGGACGATCTCCTTGCGGACCGCCCGGGAGGTGCGGCCGTGGCCGATCAGCCGCTCGGGGACGACCGTGCGGTGCTCGGGGAGGTAGTGCTTGAGGTTGGCCCGCAGGGTGCGGTCCCAGTCGATGTCCCGGTGGCGGGGGCGGCTGATCCGGGCCGAGCGGTCGAGGGCCCCGGTGACGGTGGCCCGGGTGCGTGCCGAGAGCCGGGCCTCCAGGTCGTCGACGACCTTGCGGACGACGGCCCTGGCGGTCTCGCGCGTGGTCTCCGGCAGCGCCTTGTTCAGGGAGAGCAGGGTGCCGACGAGGTGCACGTCGGGCTCGACGGCCGCCAGCATCTCCGGCTCCAGGAGGAGCGTGGCGAGCCCGAGCCGGTCGATGGCGTCGCGCTGCATGACCTGCACGACGGAGCCGGGGAAGTAGCCGCGGATGTCACCGAGCCAGCGGGCGACGGAGGGCGCGGAGCCGCCGAGCCCGCCCCTGCGCTCCCCGCCGTCCTCGCCGTCTCCGCCCTTCCCGGTGTCGTAGAGGGCGCCGAGGGCGGCGTCCATGCCGGCGTCGGTGCCGGTCAGGGCGCGGCCGGTCCCTTCGGCGTCGCCGCCGCCCAGGACGAGCCGCCAGCGGCGCAGCCGCTCGTCCGCCGTGGTGGTGCGGGTGCTCATGCGGGGACCTCCGGGCCGAGGACGAGCGCGAGGAGGGGGAGGACGCCGTCGGCCCGCTCCTCGTCGAGGGCGGCGGCGAAGCCGGGGACTCGGGCTGCGGAGCCGGGGCCGGCGGCTCCGGGCCCCCGGACGACGAGCTCGCCGAGGGCCCGCCGCACCCCCTGCTCGTACGCCCCGAAGGTGCGCCGCAGCAGCGGCAGCACGTCGGTGAACGCCTCGGCCGGTACGCCGGTGAGCCAGCCGTCCAGGAGGGCGAGGAGGCGCTCGTCGTGGACGAGCAGCAGCCCGCCGCCGGGGCCGCCGACGAATCCGTCGATCCAGGCGGCGGCGTCGGCGGGCGGGGTGCCGGGCGAGAGGGCGAGGCCCATGAGCCGCGCCGTCTCCTCGTCGGGGAGCCGCCCCTCGTCGAGGAGGATCCGCACGGCGCGGCCCCGGAGGACGCCGGGCACCCGCTCCCCGCCGGCGAGCCGGCGCAGGGCGTCGGCCCAGCGGGAGGCGAGGGCGGCCGGGTCGTCGGCCGGCGCGGGGTCGGGGAGGAGGGCGATCGCGGTGTGGACGGCGTCCAGGCGCTCGCGCATCCGGTCGGCGGCGTCCGCGTCGAGCCCGGCGCAGGCGGGCGGGAGGCCGACGCGGATCCGCTCGGCCAGGCCGGTGGCGACGCCGGCGAGGGCGGCGGTGTCGGTGCCGCGCACGTCGCCGTAGCGCAGGGCGCGGGCGAGGGCCGGAAGGGCGTCGGCGAGGTGGGCCACGTCGGTGTCGAGCGCGGCCCGGTCGGCGAGGGCGCCGAGGACGGCGGGGAGGGCGTCGGTGAGGCCGCCGAGGAGGCAGCGCTCGGCGAGGCCGGTGATCTCGCCGAGGTCGGCCGCGGTGAGGGCCAGGGACACGGCCCTGGCGGTGGCGGCGTCCTCGACGGTGGTGCCCCAGACTCCGGCCTCCGCGACCCTGACGTGCAGTTCGGGCTGCCAGCGCAGCCGCCAGGACTCGCGGAAGGTGCCGGTGCCGGCGCGGCCCGCGGCGGGCAGGCCCCAGTCGACGCCGAGGAGCCGGAGCCGGTGGAGGAGGCGGCTGCGGGCGGCGTCGGTGTCGCGGCGCAGGTCGAGGTCGAGCTCGCGCTCCTCGGCCTCGGGTGTGAGCCGGAGGCTCCGGCGGAGCCGGTCGAGGTCGCGCTGGAGCGGGACGGCGGGCGCGGCGGCCGGGACCTCTCCGAGGTCGTCACCGACGACGAGCCGGTCCCTGACGAGGGCGAGCGGCACGTCGGAGCCCTCGCAGAGGACGGCCCGGACGGCGTCGGTGGTCTCGGCGAGGCCGGGGCGCGGCCGGCCGCGCACGGCGGCGAGGGTCTCGGCGAGGCGGACGGCCTCGATGACGTGGGCGGAGGAGACGGGGTGGTCGGCCTCCCGGAGAAGGCCCGCGACCTTGGTCATCCAGCGCTCGACGGGCCGGTCGGGGGCGGCGAAGAGGTGGCCGTACCAGCCGGGGGACTCGACCCCGGCGCCGTATCCGGAGCGGCGGGCGAGCCGGCGGTGGGTCCAGGGGACCCAGGTCAGTTCGGCCTTCACCTTGGGCAGGCCCTTGAGGAGGGCGCGGTCGGCGGTGGCGGTGGTGCGGCGGGCGAGGGCGGGGACGTGCCAGGCGCCGCAGACGACGGCGACGGCGTCCCCGAACTCCTTGCGGGCGGCGCGCAGTTTCAGCCGCATGTGGGCCTCGCGGACCGGGTCGCGCGGCCGGCCGCCGTGCCCGTACCGCTCGCGCAGGGCGGTCATGGCCTCGGCGAGGGCCTCGAAGGGGGCGAGGGGGTCGGTGTCGCCGCGGTGTTCGACGACGTCCTCCCACCACTGTTCGGGGTCCTCCCGACCGGCGGCCCGGGCGAGCGCGGCGAGGGGGTCGACGGGGGCGGAGCCGTCGGCCTCGTCCTCGCCGTCGCCCCAGGTGGGGTCGGCGGCGGCGAGGGTGTGGGCGGCGGGCAGGTCGACGAAGCGGACGGGGACGTCCCGGGCGAGGGCCCAGCGCAGCGCGGTCCACTCGGGAGAGAAGGCGGCGAAGGGCCAGAAGGCGGCCCGGCCGGGGTCGTCGACGGCGTGGGCGAGGAGGGCGACGGGCGGCCGCATCTCCGGGTCGGCGGCGAGCGCGGCCAGCGCGTCGGCCTCGGCGGGGCCCTCGATCAGGACCGCGTCGGGCCGGGCCGCGTCCAGGGCGGCGGCCACCCCGCGCGCGGAGCCGGGTCCGTGGTGCCGGACCCCGAGCAGCAGCGGCCCGGCGGCCTGCCGCGCCCGGAGCTCCGCGGGCGCCGTGGTGAGGGCGGTCATGCGCTCACCTCGCGGCAGGCACGGTAGAAGTCCTTCCAGCCGTCGCGCTCTCTCACCACCGTCTCCAGGTACTCCTGCCAGACGACCCGGTCGGCCGCCGGGTCGCGGACGACGGCGCCGAGGATGCCGGCGGCGACGTCCGAGGGGCGCAGCACGCCGTCCCCGAAGTGGGCGGCGAGGGCGAGGCCGCCGGTGACGACGGAGATGGCCTCGGCGGTGGAGAGGGTCCCCGAGGGGGACTTGAGCCTGGTGCGGCCGTCGGCGGTGACGCCGTCGCGGAGCTCGCGGAAGACGGTGACGACCCGTCGGATCTCCTCGACGCCCTCGGGCGGGGCGGGCAGTTCGAGGGAGCGGCCCAGCTGCTCGACCCGGCGGGCGACGATGTCGACCTCGTCCTCGGGGGTGGCGGGCAGCGGCAGCACGACGGTGTTGAAGCGGCGCCGGAGCGCGCTGGACAGCTCGTTGACGCCCCGGTCGCGGTCGTTGGCGGTGGCGATGAGGTTGAAGCCGGGGACGGCCTGGACCTCCTCGCCGAGCTCGGGGACGGGCAGGGTCTTCTCGGACAGGAGGGTGATGAGCGTGTCCTGCACGTCGGCGGGGACGCGGGTCAGCTCCTCGACGCGGGCGGTCGCCCCGCGCTCCATGGCGCGCATGACGGGGCTGGGGACGAGCGCGGCGCGGCTGGGGCCCTCGGCGAGCAGCCTGGCGTAGTTCCACCCGTACCGGATGGCCTCCTCGGGGGTGCCGGCGGTGCCCTGCACGAGGAGGGTGGAGTCGCCGCTGACGGCGGCGGCGAGGTGCTCGGAGACCCAGGTCTTGGCGGTGCCGGGGACGCCGAGGAGGAGCAGCGCGCGGTCGGTGGCGAGCGTGGTGACGGCGACCTCGACGATGCGCCGGGGGCCGACGTACTTCGGTGTGATCACGGTGCCGTCGGGGAGCGTGCCGCCGAGGAGGTAGGTGGCGACGGCCCAGGGCGAGAGGCGCCAGCGGGCGGGCCGGGGACGGTCGTCGGCGGCGGCGAGCGCGGCGAGCTCGTGGGCGAAGGCGTGTTCGGCGTGGGGCCGCAGGGCCTCGGCGGGGCCCGGGCGGCCCGGGCCGGTGTCCGTCACGGCACCGGCGCCGGGCTGCTCGTCGGTGGTTGCGGGCACGGTCATGGATCCCCCTCCAGATCGTTCGACCTGCTGTGCGATCCACGGTGCACCACGCCACTGACAATCGACTTGCGCCGCAGCTCAGCGGCGCGATCGAGGGGTTCCGACGGCCGGTTGGGGACCGTCGCGGGCGGGGACGGCCGGTGGGAGACCGTCGCGGGCGGGGACGGTCAGTTGAAGACCGGGGAGACGGCGACGCAGCCGCCGGCCATGGCCTGCTCGCCCTTGGCCTCCTTGATGACCTTGCCCTGGTAGACGACCTTGCAGGTGAGGTCGGCGGGCTTGGTGGAGACGGGCATGACGGCGGGCGGCATGATGCCGTGCAGCTTCACGGTCCTGGTCCACGGCACGGTGGGCTTCTTGTCGCTCTCGACCTGCGGCTGCATCGCGGTGCCGTCGCCGGCGTGGTACTCGATCGACTCCACGGCCGTGCCGGTGACCTCGTAGGTCACCTCGTAGCTTTCGGTGACGGCTTTGTCGACCTGGTCGGCGGCCTTGTCGGCCGCTTCGGAACAGGCCCCGAGCCCGAACGCGAGGCCGGCGACGGCGAGGGCCGAGGCGGCGGTGCGGACGGTGCGGTTCATGGTGGTACTCCCCCTGCACGGTGGTGCGGTCGAAGGGCTCACGCTGGTTCGCGCGAGCTCGCACAGCACCGTAAAGGACCGGTAAAACAACGGTGTCGCCGGGGTCCTCCTTCGGCAGGGAATCCCCAGGTCAACTGCGTTGTCAGTGGCGGAGAATACCGTCAGGTGCATGAATGCGACGGGGACGCGGCGGACGGCCGGGCAGGTGCGGGCACTGGCTCCTGACGAGGCGTCGCGCAGAGCGGGCGACGGGCTCGCCACGGCCGGGCCGTGGAGCGGCGCGGGCGGCCGCGACGGGGTCGTCTGGGGGCAGTGCGCGAGCAGCGGCCGCACGCCGTACCGCACGGTCGTGGACACGGCGGGGCCCGTGTACGCGTGCACCTGCCCGAGCCCCACGTCCCCCTGCGCGCACGCGCTCGGTCTGCTGCTGCTCTGGGCGGCGGGCGACCCGGCCGTGCCGGACGGGGCCGAACCGCCCGGCTGGGCCGCCCGCCGGCTCGCGCCGCGGACGGCGGCGCCGGCCGACCCCGAGGCGGCCCGCCGCCGGGCCGAGCGCCGGGCGGCCCGGGTGACGGCGGGCGCGGAGGAGCTGGAGCGCCGGCTCGCCGACCTGGTGCGCGGCGGGCTCGCGGCGGCCGGCCGCCAGGGGTACGGCCTGTGGGAGGAGACCGCGGCCCGCATGGTCGACGCGCAGGCGCCCGGGCTCGCCGCCCGGGTCCGCGGGCTCGGCGCGATACCGGGCTCGGGCCCGGGCTGGCCGGTGCGGCTCCTGGAGGAGTGCGCGCTCGCCCATCTCCTGGACCGCGCGTGGCTGGCCGCCGACCGGCTGCCCGACGGTCTCGCCGCGACGGTGCGGACCCGGGTCGGCCTGCCGTCCGTCGCGGCCGGCCCGGCGGTACGGGACCGCTGGCTGGTCCTCTCCCGGACCGACACCGGGGACGGCCGGCTGACGACCCGTCGCATCTGGCTGTACGGCACGGCCGGCGGTCGTACGGCCCTGGTGCTCTCGTACGGCGCGGCGGGCCGCGCACCCGCCCTCGCCCTGCCGGTCGGCGCCCTGCTGGACGGCGAACTGACCCCGCACGCGGGCTCCGGACAGCTCCGCGCGGACCCCGGCGAGCTGGTCCCGGCCCCCGGCCCGGCCGCCCCGCCGCCGGGCGGACCGGTCGGCGCGGCCCTCGACGCGTACGGCCGCGCCCTGCGCGAGGACCCCTGGCTGGAGTCCTGGCCGGCGACGCTCGCCCGGGTCGTCCCCGCGCGCGCGGAGTACGGCTGGCAGCTCGCCGACGCCGACGGCCACGAGGCCCTTCCCGTGGCGGCCCCGGACCGCCCCGCCCTCTGGCGCCTCCTGGCCCTGTCCGGCGGCGCCCCCGTCACGGTCTTCGGCGAGTGCGGACCCGGGGGCTTCACCCCTCTGACGGCCTGGTCCCCGGAATCCCCGGAGGACCCGGTCCCCCTGACGTGACCTGCCCGCCCCCGCCGTGTGGGCAGGCGTTCCGCCCGGGGGTCCCCCTGGACGAGGTCCTCGGGGGAGGAACGGGTGGGCGCACGGGACGGCGCGCCGAGCCGCGCCCGGACTTCCCCCCTGAACCCGCACCCCGCGCACGCCGCCGTACGGGTGCGGGGCCCACGACCACGGAGGAACCGTGACGACAACAGACACCGCGTGGGAGCGCCTGGTCGCCGCCGCCCTGCTGGGCACCGACCGCCGCCCGCCCGCAGGCGCACGCGGCGCCGAGGCCGCGAGCACGCTGCTCGACGCCGCCGCCCGCCACACCCTCCGCCGCCGCGCGGGCCTCCGCCCCGGCCCCGCCGCCGTACCCCCCGAACCGGCACCGCACGACCCGCGCCCCGCGCTGCCCGAAGCGGCCCGGCGCCGCCTCGACCACCTGCTGGCGGGCCGGGGGGCGGTCCCCGCCGCCGGCCGCCGCGGCACGGCGCCGGACCTCGCCGAACTGCTCCCGCAGTGGCTGGCGCTGGCCGGCGAGCGCGGCTACAAAGCGCCGCCGGCCGCCCTGCCGGCCCTTCTCGACGCGGCCAGGGCCCGTACCGATCTGCGCCCGCGGGCCCTGGCGTTCGCCGGACCGCGCGGAGTGTGGCTGGCCCGGCTCAACCCGGAGTGGCGGTTCGCGCTGCGCGGCGGCGCCGGCGGCGCCCTGCCGGACCCCGGGGACGAGGAGGCGGTGCGGAAGCTGTGGGAGGAGGGCCTGTTCGCCGAGCGGGTCGCCCTCCTCGGAGCCGTACGGGCGAAGGATCCGGCGGCTGGACGGGCTCTGCTGGCCACGACCTGGGCCGGCGAACGGGCCGAGGACCGGCTGATGTTCCTGGACTCGCTGCGCGCCGGCCTGTCGGCGGCGGACGAGGAGTTCCTGGAGGCCGCCCTCGCCGACCGCAGCCGCAACGTCCGCGCCACCGCCGCCGAACTGCTCTCCGCGCTGCCGGGCTCCGCGTTCGCGGGCCGCATGGCGGCCCGGGCACTCACCTGCGTGGGCCTGGACCGGACGGCGTCCGTGCCGACGGTCGTCGTGGAGGCTCCGCACGAGTGCGACGAGGAGATGCGGCGGGACGGCGTGGCCGCGGTGCCCCCGGCGGGCCGGGGCGAGCGGTCCTGGTGGCTGGGCCAGCTGGTGGAGGCCGCCCCGCTGGCCTGCTGGCCGGCCCGGTTCGGCGGGCGGACCCCGGAGGAGATCGTGGCGCTGCCGGTCGCCGACGACTGGCAGCCGGAGCTGCACGCGGCCTGGTGCCGGGCGGCGGTGCGTCAGCGGGACGCGGCCTGGTCGCGGGCGCTGCTCGGCGCCCCTTCGACGCCGCCCGCGACGGGCCCCGGCACCTCGTCGCTGGCCGAGCGGGCGCAGCTGCTGTCGACGCTCGACCCGGCGGAGCGGGCCCGCTGGGTGGCGGCGTTCGTGGCGGCGCACGGCCTGTCCGAGGCCTTCCAGCTGCTCGGGGTGTGCACGGTGCCGTGGGCGGAGCCGCTGGGCGAGGCGGTGATCGACGCCCTGGACGTCGCCCGGGACGCGGGCAGCTATCCGTGGAGCTTCAGCGGGGTGATGGGGCTCGCGGAGCGCTGCCTCTCCCCCGACGCGGCCCGCCTCCTGGCGTCGTCGGCGGCGGTCCCGGAGGCGGAGGACACCTCTCCGGGCGCGGGCGCCTACTGGTCGGAGGCGTTCCAGCGCCTGGTGGCCACGCTGGACCTGCGCGCCCGCATGCGTGCGGAACTGGACGGCCCGCCGGGCTGACCCGCCGGGTGGGGGCACAGGGGGGACCGGACGGCCGGGAGCCCGTCGGAGGGGGCTCCCGGCCGTCCGGTGCGCACGGTGCGTGCGGCCGTCAGGCGGCCACGCGGACGTTCGCGTTGACCCAGTCGACGATCGACGCGGTCGTCGCGCCCGGGGTGAAGATCTCCGCGACGCCCTTCTCCTTCAGCGGCGGGATGTCCGCGTCGGGGATGATGCCGCCGCCGAAGACCTTGATGTCCTCCGCGTCGCGCTCCTTGAGGAGCTCGATGACCTTGACGAAGAGCGTGTTGTGCGCACCCGAGAGGATCGAGAGGCCGATCGCGTCGGCGTCCTCCTGGATCGCGGTGTCGACGATCTGCTCGGGCGTCTGGTGCAGCCCGGTGTAGATCACCTCCATGCCGGCGTCGCGCAGGGCCCGCGCGATGACCTTGGCCCCACGATCGTGGCCGTCGAGACCCGGCTTGGCGACGACCACGCGGATCGGACCGGTCACACCCATCACTGCCTCCACATGCGACCCCCGCGCGTCTGTGCCGGGGAGGTGAACGAACGTTATCGACAGCATCCCGCAACGGGCCGTTTCGCGGTGCCCGGCGAGGGGGAAATCACACGTGGGACACGTTCGTTCCGCGACCTGCTCCGCTCCGGGCCCTCCTCCTGGGCCCCCAGCCGCCCGCGGGGCCGGCCGCGAAAGGAGCCGCGGCGCCGGTCGCCGGGGCCCGTGCCGTCGTCCGTACGGCACGGGCCCCGGCGTACCGCGCCCCGGCGCCGCACGGGAGGTCGGCGATGGAGTTCGCCAAGGTCACCGCCCTGTTGAAGGCCACCACCCTCGAAGCCGCCGTCCTCACCGGCCGCCTCGTCCTCTATCCGTCCGGGATCGTTCCGGAGCGCCTCGCCCCGGCGCGCCCGAACGACGGGCCCGTGCCTCTCGCGGGCGGCGGCGGCCGTCCGGTGGTGCTGCTGCACGGTTTCGTCGACAACCGCTCCGTCTTCCTGCTGCTGCGCCGCGCGCTCGCCCGGCACGGCCGCCACCACGTCGTGTCCCTCGACTACCCGCCGCTCACCGCCGACCTGCGGACCGCCGCCGAGGCCCTGGGGCGGCGGATCGAGGCCGTCCTGGTCCGCACCGGCCGGACCGAGGTGGACCTGGTGGGGCACAGCCTGGGCGGGCTCGTCGCCCGTTATTACGTACAGCGCCTCGGCGGTGACGCACGGGTGCGGACCCTCGTCACCCTCGGCACCCCGCACGCCGGCACCTCGGTGGCGGCGCCGCTCGCCGACGCGCACCCGCTGGTGCGGCAGATGCGCCCGGGGTCCGAGGTGCTGCGGGAGCTGGCCGCGCCGGCACCGGGCTGCCGGACGCGGTTCGTGAGCTTCTGGAGCGACCTGGACCGGATCATGGTGCCGGTGGAGACGGCCCGCCTCGACCATCCCGACCTGCGGGTGCACAACGTGCGGGTGAGCGGCATCGGCCACCTGGCACTGCCCGTGCACCCGACGGTGGCGACCGGAATCCTCACCGCCCTCGACGGGGACGCGGCCGAGGACGGCGGGGCGGAAGGGGCGGCCGAGGGGATCGCCGAAGGAACGGCCGAAGGGGCTTCCTCGGTGGCTTGAAGTCGCCAGTCGACGGCGACACCCCCGACCCGTTTTTCGAACATCTCTCGAACACAAGGCCAAAGGTCTGTGCGCGAGCTGGCGAAACACTGCCGATTGCCCGTTTCCTGCGCCGTCCAAGCCCGCCGAAGATTGTCGGTCCCGCGTACCGCCGGGTACAGTCGCGCCACTGCTTCCCCCCCGGGACACCCCCTGTCGGGCCCGCCCCGGACTGGTCCTGCTGCCGAGGCGAGAGAGACGTTGGTGAACGACCAGCACCCCCACGCCGGGTACGCCGGAGACGGCGCCCACCTCACCGGCGGCTTCGCGGCCGACCCGCTCTTCGGGGCCTGGTCCGACGCCGGCCAGACCGGCCACAGCGGCCAGTGGGACCTCGGTCAGCACGCCGCCGCCGGCGCGTACGACACGACCGGCCAGTGGAGCACCGCCACGGACGCCTACCCGGCACAGGACGTGTACGGGCAGCACCAGCAGTACGACACGACGGGCCAGTGGGACGCCTCCGCCTGGACCGAGGCGCAGCACACCGGCCAGTACGAGACCCTGCACTCCGGCGCCTACACGGCGCAGGGCGCGTACGGCCAGGAGGCGTACGACGCCACCGGCCAGTGGGCCGCCCCCGCCTTCGCGACCGACACCGGCGCGTACGACGCCACCGCCTGGAACCAGACCGCCGACCCGGTCGAGCCGGTCGTCCCCCAGCAGTACGTCCCCACGGCCGAACAGGCCGACCACACCGCCGAGTTCGCCTACGAACCGGCCCCCGAGCCGGAGACGGCGTACGAGTCCGAGGCCGACGTCGCGTACGAGGACGTCGCGTACGAGACCGGACCGGGCCACGAGGACGCGTCCGCCGAGACCCCCGAGCCCGCCACCGAGGTCCGTACCGACGCCGCCGCCGCCCGCCCCGTGCGCCGCTCCGCCGGCGGCAGCCGCGCCCGGCGCCGCACCCCCGCCAAACGCTCCGCGCTGCTGACCGTCGCCGTTCCCTCCGCCTGCGTCATGGGCGTCGCCGGCATCGCGGCCGCCTCCGTCGGCGGGCTCACCGGCGGCACCGAGGCCCCGAAGCAGAAGGACACCACCGCGCTCGCCGCCGCCGACCCGGCCGCCGTGAAGCAGATGGCGGCCAACACCGCGCTCGACACCCAGCTCAGCGCCCTCGACGCCGACGTCCGCGACTTCGGCGACCGCGCCAGCCGCACCCAGGAGCGCATCGACCTCAAGGCCCGCCAGGCCGCCGAGAAGAAGAAGCGCGAGGAGGAGGCGGCCCGCAAGGAGGCCATGCGCCCCAAGTTCATGCTTCCGGTGAAGCTGCACCAGCTCAGCGCCCGCTACGGCCAGTCCGGCGTCAACTGGATGTCCCTGCACACCGGCATCGACTTCCCGGTGCAGTACGGCACCCCCGTCATGGCCGCGACCGACGGCACCGTCCGCACCCAGTGGAACCCCGCCTACGGCAACATGGCGATCGTGACCGCCGCCGACGGCACCGAGACCTGGTACTGCCACCTCAGCAGCACCAAGATCCGCTGGGGCCAGGTCAAGGCCGGCGACGTCATCGCCTACTCCGGCAACTCCGGCAACTCCACCGGCCCGCACCTCCACTTCGAGGTCCGGCCCGGCGGCGGCTCCGCGATCGACCCGCTGACCTGGCTGCGCAGCAAGGGCCTGGACCCCACGAGCTGAGACCCGCACCCGTACGGGGGAGGGCCCGGTCCAGCTGGACCGGGCCCTCCCCCGTACGGGTGACTGGAGACGGGTGGCTAGAGCTTCTCGACCGGCGCGTACCGTAGCACCAGCCGCTTCGGCTTCTCGTCGCCGAAGTCGATCGTCGCCTGTGCCTTGTCGCCCTCGCCCGACACCGCCAGGACCGTGCCCAGGCCGAACTGGTCGTGGGTGACCCGGTCGCCGACCGTCAGCGAGACCACCGGCTTGTCCGAGCCCGCGCGGCGCGTCGCGAAGCCGGACGGGCCGGAGCGGGCGCGCGAGGAGGAGAGCGAGGCCGTCAGCGAGGAGGCGATCCCCGAGGTCGGACCGGCGGGCTTCGCCACCGGCCCCGTCCGCTTCCACTCCAGGTACGCCGGCGGGATCTCCTCCAGGAAGCGGGAGGCCGGGTTGTACGAGGGCTGGCCCCAGGCGCTGCGCATCGACGAGCGGGTGAGGTACAGCCGCTCGCGGGCGCGGGTGATGCCCACGTACGCCAGGCGCCGCTCCTCCTCCAGCTCCTTCGTCTGGCCGAGGGCGCGCATGTGCGGGAAGACGCCGTCCTCCATGCCGGTGAGGAAGACCACCGGGAACTCCAGGCCCTTCGCGGTGTGCAGGGTCATCAGCGTGATGACGCCGGAGCCCTCCTCGTCCTCGTCGGGGATCTGGTCGGAGTCGGCGACGAGCGCGACCTTCTCCAGGAACTCGGCGAGGGTCCCGGCTCCTTCCTCCTCCCCGCGCTCCTGCTCGAACTCCAGTGCCACGGCGGCGAGTTCCTGGAGGTTCTCGATCCGGGTCTCGTCCTGCGGGTCGGTGGAGGCCTGGAGCTCGGCGAGGTAGCCGGTCCGCTCCAGGACGGCCTCCAGGACGACGGCGGGGCCCGCGCCGGACTCGGCGATGGTGCGGAGCTCGTCCATGAGGACGTTGAACCGCTTCACGGCGTTGGCCGAGCGGGCGGCCATGCCGTAGGCCTCGTCGACCCGCTTGAGGGCCTGCGGGAAGGTGATCTTCTCGCGGAGCGAGAGGGCGTCGATCATCGCCTCGGCGCGCTCGCCGATGCCCCGCTTGGGGACGTTGAGGATCCGGCGCAGCGGGACGTTGTCCTCGGGGTTGGCGAGGACGCGCAGGTAGGCGAGGACGTCCCGGACCTCCTTGCGCTCGTAGAAGCGCACGCCGCCGACGACCTTGTAGGGCAGGCCGACGCGGATGAAGATCTCTTCGAAGACGCGGGACTGGGCGTTGGTCCGGTAGAAGACGGCCACGTCGCCGGCCTTCGCCTCGCCCTTGTCCGTGAGCCGGTCGATCTCGTCGGCGACGAACTGGGCCTCGTCGTGCTCGGTGTCCGCGACGTAGCCGGTGATCTGGGCGCCCGCGCCGGCGTTGGTCCACAGGTTCTTGGGGCGGCGGGACTCGTTGCGCTCGATGACCGCGTTGGCGGCCGAGAGGATCGTCTGGGTGGAGCGGTAGTTCTGCTCCAGGAGGATCGTCGTCGCGTCCGGGTAGTCCTCCTCGAACTGGAGGATGTTGCGGATCGTCGCGCCGCGGAAGGCGTAGATCGACTGGTCGGCGTCGCCGACGACGCACAGCTCGGCCGGGCCGAGGTCCTCGTAGCCGGTGCCGACCAGCTCGCGCACCAGGGTGTACTGGGCGTGGTTGGTGTCCTGGTACTCGTCGACGAGGACGTGGCGGAAGCGGCGGCGGTAGTGCTCGGCGACGTCCGGGAACGCCTGGAGCAGGTGGACCGTCGTCATGATGATGTCGTCGAAGTCCAGCGCGTTCGCCTCGCGCAGGCGCGCCTGGTACATCCGGTACGCCTCGGCCAGCGTCTTCTCGAAGCCGTCGGCGGCCTGGTCGGCGAAGGTCTCCTCGTCGATCAGCTCGTTCTTCAGGTTGGAGATCTTGGCGCTGAAGGACTTCGGCGGGAACTTCTTCGGGTCGAGGTCCAGGTCGCGGCAGACCAGCGCCATGAGGCGCTTGGAGTCGGCGGCGTCGTAGATCGAGAAGGAGGAGGTGAAGCCGAGCCGCTTGCTCTCCCGGCGCAGGATGCGGACGCAGGCGCTGTGGAAGGTCATCACCCACATCGCGTTGGCCCGCGGGCCGACGAGCTGCTCGACGCGCTCCTTCATCTCGCCGGCGGCCTTGTTGGTGAAGGTGATCGCCAGTATCTGGCCGGGGTGCACGTACCGCGTGCCCAGGAGGTGGGCGATGCGGTGGGTGAGGACCCGGGTCTTGCCGGAGCCGGCGCCGGCCACGATGAGCAGCGGGGAACCCGTGTGGACGACGGCGGCCCGCTGCTGCTCGTTGAGCCCGTCCAGGAGGGAGGCCGGGTCCACGGCCGGGCGGTGGGCGCCGTCCCGGTAGTACGGGTCGCGGGGCGGGGGCGCGTCGAAGTGCTCCCCGAACAGGTCGTGCGGGACCTCCTCCGCCGGGGCGCCGTGCTCGTCGTCCTCGGGCGGGGGCGGGGCGTCCTCCGGGGAGTGGGACTGGAGGCCGGCCAGGAAGCTGTCGTCAAAGAGGCTGCTCATCGCCTCACGAGTCTAGGACGCCGCGCCGACATCCGGTCCCGCCTTCGTCAGGTCGCGGACGTGACGGCCCCCACCCCCGGCGGGCGCGGCTCAGACCCAGAGGGTCGCGATGAAGACGTTCGCCGTGGTCAGGCCGCCGACGGCGGCGAAGAGGCCCTTGTCGGCGGTCTCGTCGTCGCGCTTGACGTAGACGATGCCGAGGATCACCACGAGGATCGCCAGCTTGATGCCGATCTTGAGGTTGTTCACCGTCTGGTCGTCGGCCTGGTTGAGGCCCACGAGCGCGACGCCGGTGACCAGCATGGTCAGCGCGCCGTGCAGCATGGCCGGGTTGAAGCGGGCCGTGCCGGCCCCGATCGCCTTCATCTGGGTGAGGAAACCGCCCAGGAGGGAGGCGATGCCGATGATGTGCAGCGCGACGAAGACATTGATGAGGACGTCCATGGGGCGGAGCCTAACCGTGCCCCTAACACCGCTCTCCGGCCGGGTCCACCCACTCCCCCGCTTCGGTCGCCCACCCCCTGGAAACCTTCGCCGACCACCCGCGCGGGCGAAAGGAAACGGTCCCCGAGGGCCATCCGACGCCAATAGCGGTCAAGCCCCGGCCGGCGCGTGACGCCCGGGTCTAGCGTCCTGCCCCAGGTGGTCGGCGCCCCACCCCGCCGGTCCACCCGGCGGTGCCGGCCCCCCGCCGGAGAACCCCGGCGGCGGCCCGTCTCCCCTGTGCGGTCCGCCGCCGGCCCCGGCCGGCACCGTCCCCCACAGGGAGAGGATGTGACCCGCCCTCGTGGCAGCGCACCGAAAACCCCGGCCGTCTCCGCTCGGCCGCCCCGCGGCCCGCACGGCCGCCACGCTCGCCCTCGCCTCCGCGGCCACCGCGACCCTCTTCGAGGGCTCCGGGCACGCCGACCCGGCCGGACCCCGCCGCACCCCCGCCCAGGTCAGGACCGAGGTCGACCGCCTCTACCAGGAGGCCGAGGTCGCCACCGAGCGGTACAACGGCGCGAAGGAACGGGCCGACGCCGCCCGCGTCTCCTACGACCGGCTCCGCGACGAGGCCGCCCGCCGCACCGAGCGGCTGAACACCGCCCGCCAGAGCCTCGGGGCCGTCGCCGCGGCCCAGTACCGCTCCGGCGGCCTCGACCCGGCCCTCCAGCTCGCCCTCACCTCGGACCCGGACGACTACCTGGAGCGGGCCGCCCTCGCCCAGAAGGCCGGCGACCGCCAGGCCGCCGCCGTCACCGCCGTACGCCGGGAGATCGCCGGACTCGCCCAGCTGCGCGCCGAGTCCGCCGACCGGCTCACCGCCCTGCGCGGCCACGAGGCCGAACTGCGCCGCCAGAAGGCCGCCGTCCTCGACAAGCTCGCCGCCGCCCGCCGGCTGCTCGCCCGCCTCACCGCCGAGGAACGGGCCCGCTACGAAGCCGCCGTCGCCGCCCGCACCACTCCCGCGGCCGCCGGGGCCTCCGGCACGGCCGCCGGGAGCGGTGCCACGGCCCGGGCGGACCGCTCCTCCGGCGACCGGGGCACGAGCGCCGGGCCCGGAACCACCCCGGCCTCCGCCTCCGTCTCCGCTCCCGCCACCGGCCGCGCCTCGGCCGCCCTCTCCTTCGCCCGCGCCCAGCTCGGCAAGCCGTACGTCTGGGGCGCCACCGGCCCCTCCGCCTACGACTGCTCGGGGCTCACCCAGGCCGCCTGGCGCGCCGCCGGGGTCTCCCTGCCCCGCACCACCTACACCCAGATCAACGCCGGACGCCGGGTCTCCCGCTCCGAGCTGGCCCCGGGCGACCTGGTCTTCTTCTACTCGGGGATCAGCCACGTGGGCCTCTACATCGGCGGCGGTCAGATGATCCACGCGCCCCGGCCCGGCGCCCCCGTCCGGATCGCGCCGATCGACGAGATGCCCTTCGCGGGCGCCACCCGCGTCGCCTGAGCCGCCTCAGACCAGACGGCGGGCGGTGGCCCAGCGGGTCAGCTCGTGCCGGTTGGAGAGCTGGAGCTTGCGGAGCACCGCGGAGACGTGCGACTCGACGGTCTTCACCGAGATGTACAGCTGCTTGGCGACCTCCTTGTACGCGTAGCCGCGGGCGATCAGCCGGAGCACCTCCCGCTCCCGCTGGGTCAGCCGGTCCAGGTCCTCGTCCACCGGAGGCGCGTCGGTGGACGCGAAGGCGTCCAGCACGAAGCCGGCGAGGCGCGGGGAGAAGACGGCGTCCCCCTCCTGCACCCGGAAGATCGAGTCCACCAGGTCGGTGCCCGTGATCGTCTTGGTCACATAGCCGCGGGCACCGCCCCGGATCACGCCGATCACGTCCTCCGCCGCGTCCGAGACGGAGAGCGCGAGGAAGCGGACCGGGTCCTCGGCGGCCGCCATCAGCCCGGCGCAGCGGCGCAGCACCTCGACCCCGCCGCCGCCGGGCAGGTGGACGTCGAGGAGGACGACCTCCGGCCTGGTCGCGGTGATCACGGTGACGGCCTGGTCGACGTCGGCGGCCTCGCCCACGACCTCGACGCCGGTGACGTCGGTCCGTCCGATCTCGGCCTGCACGCCGGTGCGGAACATCCGGTGGTCGTCGACGAGGACGACCCGCACCCGGCGCCCGGCACCGCCCGCGCTCCCCGCCCCGTCCGCGCCCGTCTCCCCGCCGGCTCCGGCCGTCGTCCCGGTCTCGTCGCTCATCCGTCCGCCCTCTCCATCTCCAGCTCGACCTCGGTACCCCCGCCCGGCACGGCCCGCAGGCGAGCCGTGCCGCCGTTGCGCTGCATCCGGCCGATGATCGATTCCCGTACGCCCATTCTGTCCTCGGGGACCTGGTCCAGGTCGAACCCGGGGCCGCGGTCGCGCACCGACACGAACACCGTGCGCCCCTCCACCTCGGCGTACACCTGCACCGCTCCGCCCTCGCCACCGTACTTCGCGGCGTTGACCATCGCCTCGCGCGCGGCCTGCATCTGCGCGGCCAGCTTCTCGTCGAGCGGGCAGTCTCCGACGACGACGACCTCCAGGGGCACGCCGTGGTTGTCCTCGACCTCGGCGGCTGCCCGCTTCACCGCCTCGGCGAGGGTCTCGGGCTCCTCGTCCTTGCCGGTGCCCTCGGGCTTGTAGAGCCAGTTCCGCAGCTCCCGCTCCTGGGCGCGGGCGAGCCGGCGGACCTCACCGGCGTCGTCGGCGTTGCGCTGGATCAGGGTGAGGGTGTGGAGGACGGAGTCGTGGACGTGGGCGGCGACCTCGGCCCGCTCCTGGGCGCGGATGCGCAGGGTCCGTTCCGCGGTGAGGTCCTGCGACATCCGTATGAGCCAGGGGCCGGCGAGGAGCGCTATGCCGGTGAGGACGGCGACGGAGGCGGTCAGCGCGGTGCCGATCTGGGCGATGGAGCCGCGCACGACGACGAAGACGGCGAGGCCGGTGCCGACCAGGGCCACGCCGACGAGCCCCCGCACGAGGTGGAAGCTGCGCCGATGTCGCGTGGCCCCCCGGCCGGTCCAGACCTCGGCGCGGGCGTTGTCCGCCTGGCGCCAGACCAGGACGACACCGACGCCGATGAGGAGCGTCGGCCACACGTACCGTCCGGTCTCGCCGTCGATCCGCAGGTTCGCGATGAAGACGGACGCGCCGATCGCCAGGGCGACGAGGGCGAGGATCTGGCCGCGGTCGGGTTTTCGGAGCCGGCGCCTGCCGTCCTCGGAGACCTCGAAGAGAGGGCGGGACTCGGCCTTGCCGCCGACGCCGAGCGGGACGACGATCCAGAACACCGCGTACAGCAGCAGCCCGAGGCCCTCGGTGAGGACGAGCACCGCGAAGACGGCGCGCACCCACGCGACGGGCAGACCGAGGTGTCCGGCCAGACCGCGCGCGACGCCGCCGAGCCACCGCCCGTCGGCGCTCCGGTAGAGCCTGCGCACGGGCGGTTCGTCGGTGTCGGTGACACGAGCGGTTGCGGACATGCACCGATCGTCACACGCCCGGCGCGCCCCGGACATCAGGGTCCGCCCTGAGATCGACCCCGGGTTCGTCTCGGGGTGGCGCGGCCGCCGAATATCAGGGTCGTGCCAGGGTCGTTCCCGGTGCCGTCCCGGGGTCACGGGCGGTCACCATGGACGCATGACGAGTTCGACGCGTTCGCAGCACACGCAGCACGAGGCCCCGCCGGCCGCCGGCGCGGCGCCGGCCGCTCCCCTGCGCCGCTCGCACACGAGCCGAGTGGTCGGCGGGGTCTGCGGCGGTCTCGGCCGGCACTTCGACATGGATCCGGTGATCTTCCGGATCGTGCTGTCCGTGCTGGCGGTGACCGGCGGCATAGGGCTGGTCTTCTACGGCTTCGCGTGGCTGGTGATCCCGCTCGCGGGCGAGGAGGAGAGCGAGGGGCGGCGGCTGCTGACCGGCCGGGTGTCGGGTGCCTCGCTCGCGGCGATACTCATGGCGCTGGTGGGCTGCGGCATCTTCCTGTCGATGCTGCGGACGGGCTCGCTGCTGGGCTTCGCGGTGACGCTGACGCTGGTGACGGCCGGTGCCGCGTACTGGTCGCAGCGGCGCGGGGTCGACGGGGAGGCCGAGGGCGACCCGGCGGCGAAGCCGGCGGCCCCGCACGTCCGGGTCCCGGTGCCGCCGGAGACCAAGGCTCCGCCGCTGACGTTCATCGAGCGGGAGATGAGCTCGTGGTGGCGGGACCCGATCGTGAAGGACGGGTCGACGGGCAAGGTGGCCATCGGCTACCTGTGGGGCCCGCACGGCATCGTCGACGAGCGGGGCCGGGTGGGCGGCGAGGTGCCGAAGCCGGGCAGCCAGTGGGGTCCGCCCGCCGATCCCGGGCGGCCGGCGCCGTCGGTGCGGCGCAGTCCGTACTCGATCGCCGGTCTCGTCGATCTGCTCTCGATCGCCGCCGCGATCGCGGGCACGGCCCTGACCTGGGAGACGCAGCCGCTGGGCACCAGTCTGGCGACGGGCCTCGCGGCCGCGCTCGCGGTGCTCGGTCTGGGTCTGGTCGTCAGCAGTTTCCTGGGGCGGACCGGCTTCGGGACGATCGTCCAGACGGTGGTGACGGCGGCGCTCCTCGCCGGGGCGGTCGCCCTGCCGGACGAGATCACCACGGACTGGACGCGCGAGACGTGGACGCCGGCCACGGTGGCCGCCGTCCAGCCGCGGTACGACCTGGGCGCGGGGGTGGGGACGCTGGATCTGTCCCGGCTCGCGGTGCCCGAGGGGAAGTCGGTGGCGACGGCGGTGGACGTGGGCGCGGGGAAGGTGGAGGTGATCGTGCCGCGGGACGTGGTGGTGAAGCTCCACGCCCAGGTGGGACTCGGTGATCTCCAGCTGCCGGGGCAGGCGCCGGACGACATCGACGTCGCCCCGGACCGCGACGAGACGCGGACGCTGAACCCGCCCGCCGGGACGGACCCGGCGGGGACGCTGGACCTCTCGCTGGAGGTCGGGCTCGGACAGGTGGAGGTCACCCGTGCTGCTTCATGAGTTCCGTCCGGGCCGGCTGGTCGTCGGCGTGGCCGCGCTCGGCCTGGCCGGGGCGTACGGCGGGGAGCTGGCCGGCTTCTGGTCGGCCCCGTGGTGGCTGGCGGTCCCGGTGATGTGGTGTGCGCTGTGGGTGGCCGGCCTGGTGACGTGGGTGGCCTACGGCATCCGGCGGCGTTCGGCGAGGAGCCGGTCGGCGGAGAGCACCGGCGCCCCGGCGAGCAGCAGCGGCAGCCAGGCCATGAGATAGGCGAGGTCGTTGCCGAGGTAGTAGGGCTGGACCTGCCAGCTGACGGTGAGCCAGAGGCTCAGGGAGATCAGCGCGCCGCCGAGGGCGGCGACCCGGGCGAAGAGGCCCAGGAGGGTGCCCAGGCCGACGGCGAGCTCGCCGAGGGCGATGGCGTAGCCGAAGCCGCTGGGGTTGCGGAGGGCGAGGTCGACGAGGCCGGGGAGGGCGGAGGAGTCGCGGACGCCGCGCATGGTCTCGCCGATGGAGCCGGTGCCGGTGTCGGCGAGGAAGGCCGGGTCGGTGAGCTTGTCGAGGCCGGCGTAGACGAAGGTGACGCCGAGGAAGATCCGGAGCGGGAGGAGGGCGTAGCGGGAGGCGGTGGCCCGCCAGGCGTCCGTGCGGCCCTTGAGGCCGGACGCGGGCCTTCGGGGGCGGTCCGTGTACTCGCTCATGATCGGTCATCTCTCCACGCCCCGTAGGACTGTTCGTGGACCGATTGTCTCCGCTTGGCCTGTGAGGCGACACGGGGAGGGACCGGATGCTCAGTCGGCGACGTCGACCGTCACCCGGTTGGTCTCGAAGCCGGCGGCGGTGACCACGGAGATCTCGACCCGGCCGGGCTCGACGTCTGCGGGGAGGGGGACGGTGAGGACGGTGTCGGTGGGGTTGGCGAAGCCGCCGGGGACCGGGACCAGGGGCACGTGGGCGTGGACGGGGCCGATGCGGACGACGAGCCGGGTGAGCGGGTCCGGGGCGGTGGCGCCGGGCGGGACGAAGCCGTGGCCGCGGATCTCGATGTCGTCGCCGGTGCGGATGGGGGCGTCGAGGTCGCCGGCCTCGCGGGCGCGGACCACGGCGTGGACGACGGGCGGGCCGCCCTCGGTGCACTTGGCGGCCAGGTGCCAGGCGGCGGAGACGGCGAGGAGCAGGACGAGCGACCAGGGCGGTTCGGGAAGGCGGGCCGGGTCGGCGGCGAGCCGGACGGCGGCGAAGGCGAGGACGGCGCCGGAGACGAGGACGTACTGGACGTCGGCGAGGTCGGCGCGGCCGTTGTCGTCGCAGAGGAGGTCGGCGGCGCGGGGCCGGTCGGCGCGGACCTTCTGGAGCCGGCGGCCGGCGATCCGGGTGGAGACCACGAGCCGGGCGGTGACGGCGACGGCGGAGACCAGGGCGAGGACGGTGACGAGACCGCCGGCGCGGGCGAGGCCGAAGGCGGCGGGGGGCACGGTGAGCGCGCGGAAGGTGAGGAAGAGGAGGGCGTAGCAGAGGAAGAGGAGCCAGGCGGCGGCGACGGCGCGGGTGGTGGACAGCCGGTTGTCCTCGCCGGTGAGGGGGGCGAGGAGGCCGCCGCGGGCGCGGTGGGCGTGGGCGGCGGCGGTGAGCGGGGCCGCGAGGAGGAGGGCGGTGCAGAGGCCGGCGGTGCGGGTGGTGGTCCAGCCGGTGCCGAGAGCGGTGAGGGCCTGGCCGAGGAGGAGGGCGAGGACCGCCGCCCAGATCGCGGCGAGGCTGCCGGTGCGGACGCGGGTGAGCCAGGCGAGTCCGGCCTCCCGGCCGTGAGCGGTGACGGCGCGGGCGGACTGGGCGAGTTCGTCGGAGACCCACTGGCGGGCGGCGACCGGGGAGTGGGCGACGGCGACGGGGACGCCGTGGCCGGCGGCGAGTTCCTCCCGGCGGGCGAGGAAGGCGGCGACGGCCCGCCGGTGGCCGGTCTCGCCGCAGTGGGCGCGGCCGGCACAGGCCGTCGGGTGGGCGTCGGCGCCGTGGCGCCCGCCGTAGTGTCTCGCCTCTTGGACCGCCACGGTGCTGTCACTTCCCGAGTTCGAGGTTTCGACCTCAACCTGCCGCTGGTTGCTCGGAATTGTGCCGCACCGAGGGTGCTCGGGAGGGCCGCGCGCGCCCCTCCGAAGAGTGATTGCCGATCCATCCCATTGACGTACAGAAGGGTGAAGCGATGGTGTTACGACAGGAGTTCGGGCTCCGCTCGGCTGATCCTGCGCCAGAGGGGCTGGTAGTTGATCCAGGCGACGAGGTCGCTGCCGAGCTGTTCGCGGGTGGCGACGGCGTCCTTGTGGTCGATGAGGACGGGTCTGCCGGCGGCGCGGGCGGCGAGCTGGATGCGGGCGCAGCGGTCCATGGCGATGAACCACCAGGCGGCGGCGTCGACGGAGGCACCGACGGTGAGAAGGCCGTGGTTGCGCAGGACGATGCCCTTGAAGGGGCCGAGGGCGAGGGCGATCCGCCGGGCTTCCTCGGCGTCGACGGTGACGCCGGTGTAGGCGTCGTAGAGGGCGTGGTCCTGGTAGAAGGCACAGGCCTCCTGGGTGAGGGGGTCGAGGAGTTCGCCGAGGGCGGCCAGCGCCCGGCCGTGGGTGGAGTGGGTGTGCGCGACGGCGACGGCGTCCGGGCGGGCGCGGTGGACCTGGGCGTGGACGGTGAAGGCGGCCTGGTTGACGTGCTGGCCGCCGAGGACGACCCGGCCCTCCCCGTCGGCGAGGACGAGGTCGCTCGCGGTGAGGTCGCCGAAGGGGGCGCCGAAGGGGTTCACCCAGTAGCAGTCGTCGTACTCCGGGTCGCGGACGGTGATGTGACCGGAGACGCCCTCCTCGTACCCGAGCCGTCCGAAGAGGCGGAGCGCGCCGGCGAGCCGCTGCTTGCGGTGGACGCGTTCCTCCTCGGCCGTCGCGTGGACGGGCGGCAGGGCGAAGTGGAGCCGGTCGACGGGGACGGGGGCCGGTGTCTCGGTCATGCGCCGGAAGGTAACGCCCGGCCCGTCAAGTCACCAGAGGCCGGACGGGACGGGTCCGGGCGGGCGGGCCGGGAAGCGGCGAGGCCGCCGCCCGCGGGGTGCGGGGGCGGCGGCCTCGTGCGCGTGCGGGAGGGGTCACTCCCACTCGATGGTGCCCGGCGGCTTGCTGGTGACGTCGAGGACGACGCGGTTGACGTCGGCGACCTCGTTGGTGATCCGGGTGGAGATCTTGGCGAGGACCTCGTACGGCAGGCGCGACCAGTCGGCCGTCATGGCGTCCTCGGAGGAGACCGGGCGCAGGACGATCGGGTGACCGTAGGTGCGGCCGTCGCCCTGGACGCCGACGGAGCGGACGTCGGCGAGCAGCACGACCGGGCACTGCCAGATCTCGCGGTCGAGACCGGCGGCGCTCAGCTCCTCGCGGGCGATGGCGTCGGCCTCGCGGAGCAGGTCCAGGCGCTCCTTGGTGACCTCGCCGACGATGCGGATGCCGAGGCCGGGGCCCGGGAAGGGCTGGCGCTGGACGATCTCCTCGGGGAGGCCGAGCTCCTGGCCGACCATCCGGACCTCGTCCTTGAAGAGCTGCCGCAGCGGCTCGACGAGCTCGAACTCGATGTCGTCGGGGAGGCCGCCCACGTTGTGGTGCGACTTGATGTTGGCGGTGCCGGTGCCGCCGCCGGACTCGACGATGTCCGGGTAGAGGGTGCCCTGGACCAGGAAGGCGACCTCGGGGCCCTCCTCCTGGAGGATCTCCAGCTGGGCCTGCTCGAAGACGCGGATGAACTCGCGGCCGATGATCTTCCGCTTGGTCTCCGGGTCGGAGACGCCGGCGAGGGCGTCGAGGAAGCGCTTCTCCGCGTCGACGACGACCAGGCGGGCGCCGGTCGCGGCGACGAAGTCCTTCTCGACCTGCTGGGTCTCGCCCTTGCGCATCAGGCCGTGGTCGACGTAGACGCAGGTGAGCTGATCGCCGATGGCCTTCTGGACGAGGGCCGCGGCCACGGCGGAGTCGACGCCGCCGGAGAGGCCGCAGATGGCTCGCTTGTCGCCGACCTGGGCGCGGATGGCCGCGACCTGCTCCTCGATGACGTTGCCGGTCGTCCAGGAGGGCTCGATGCCGGCGCCGCGGTAGAGGAAGTGCTCCAGGATCTGCTGGCCGTGCGTGGAGTGCAGCACCTCCGGGTGGTACTGGACGCCGTAGAGCTTCTTCTCGTCGTTCTCGAAGGCGGCGACCGGGACCACGTCGGTGGAGGCGGTGACGGTGAAGCCCTCGGGGGCGGCGGAGCACGCGTCGCCGTGCGACATCCACACGGACTGCTCGACCGGGGTGCCCTCGAAGAGGGTGGAGCCGGCCTTGGAGACGTGCAGCGGGGTGCGGCCGTACTCGCGGGCTCCGGTGTTGTCGACGGTGCCGCCGAGCGTGGTCGCCATCAGCTGGAAGCCGTAGCACATGCCGAAGACGGGAACGCCGGCCTCGAACAGCGAGCGGTCGAGGCGCGGGGCGCCCTCGGCGTACACGGAGGACGGGCCGCCGGAGAGGATGATCGCCTTGGGGTTCTTGGCCAGCATCTCGGCCACCGGCATGGTGGACGGGACGATCTCGCTGTAGACCCGCGCCTCACGGACGCGACGGGCGATGAGCTGGGCGTACTGGGCGCCGAAGTCGACAACGAGGACTACGTCCGGGTTGGTGACGTCGGGCGCGGCAGCGGGGGACGCTGATGACACTACGGCGGCCTTCCGGCGGTAGGAGGGCTCCCCCGGCGGTGGGAGGTTTCCCGAGGGAGGGGGCTATTTGTCGATTCTACCGGCGCGCGCGTGAGGCTTTTCGTCTCACCATCCGAACCGGGGTGGCCTTCGTCTCACCATGCGGGCCCGACTTGCCCCGGTACGGCGGGCGGGGGCCATACTGGGCGTCATGCGCAAGCACTCGACTTTCGTGTTTACCTATGGCAACCGGCCCACCGGCTGCCATGGTCGTGCTGCTTGAGCAACTGACAAGCGACTTCCCAGGCGCCCCGGGCCGACAAGGCCCGGGGCGCCTGTCGTTTCCCGGGCCGTGCCGATCCGGGGCCTCCACACCACCCAGGAGCCCCGCATGACCACGAAGACCGCCACCCCGAAGACCGCCGCTCCGAAGACCGCCGCCCCGAAGACCCTCGCCGAGCAGACCGGCGCCCGCACCAACGAGGCGGCCTCGCTGATCGGCGACGCCCGCGAGCGGATCGACGCCCTGGACGACCGGATCATCGGTCTCATCCAGGAGCGGATGGCGATCTCCGCGGTGATCCAGGAGGCCCGGATCTCCTCCGGCGGCCGGCGGGTGAACCTCGCCCGCGAGATGGACGTGCTCGCCCACTACCGGGACGCGCTGGGCAAGCCGGGCACGGCGCTCGCGATGACGATGCTGGAGCTGTGCCGGGGCAGCGTCTGAGACGGCCCGCGCCCGCCTCCGCGCCCGCGCCCGCCTCCGCGCCCGGGCCCGCCCGCGCCCTTTCCCGTGACCGGACCCGCCCGCGCCCGCCCTCCGCTTCCCTGGGCCCGCCCCCGCACCGGCGCCGCACCCGACGGGTGGGTCCCCGCACCCCCGTTCGGTGCCGGACTCACCCGTACGGCGCGTGACCGGCCCCCGCCGGGCTTCGTTGAGCGGGGTGTCCGTGCCAGCCAGGGGCGGGCCCGCAGGAAACCACGCGTGGCTTCGCTGGGGCGTGTGACGTGCTTCTGGCACGTCGTGGGACCTCGCCCCAGCGCGCGTGACCGGACGGCAGGGGACAGCAGCCCGGTCACCCAGAAAGGGCGGTCGGTCCCGGGGACGCCCGGGGCCGACCGCAACCGGCTCACCTTCCCCCACCGCTCCACCTCGTCCCCAGGGCCGTCCCTCCCCCTCCCCCCGGCCTCTCCCCGGGCTCCCCCGGACCTCTCCCCCGAACTTTTCTCCCCGACGCGGCGCACCCCCCGGCGCCGCTCCGCTCGGCACCGCCGCTGCCCTGACACCGGTGCCGACCCAGGGCCCGTGCCGCGACCGGAATCGCGGCACGGGCCCTTTTCACGCTCCGCCACCACGACGTGACGCGCGTCACACAAAGATCCCGTACAACGCCTACAACCAAAGGCGGGGTCCGGCGGTCATCTATGCAGCAACACCGAAAAGCCGGAAGGGCGCTGCACTCGGAGGGGGGTGCAGCGCCCTTTCCGTCCGTCCGGGGCCGGACGTCCTCCTCCGTCCGTCAGAGCGTCTTCTTCGGCGGGACCGCCGGGATGCCGAGGAAGGGCAGCCGCAGCGCGCCGAACGCCTCGGCCGGGACCGCCGGGGACTTCGGCTCGACCGCCGCCACGCGCGCGTACGCCTCGCCCTGCCGCGGCCGCGGGTCCTCCTCGCCCTTGTTCGGCCAGAAGGACATGGCCCGCTCCGCCTGCGCGGTGATCGTCAGCGACGGGTTCACACCGAGGTTGGCGGAGACCGCCGAGCCGTCGACGACCGAGATGCCCGGGTGGCCGTAGAGCCGGTGGTAGGGGTCGATGACGCCGGACTCCGCGTCCGCGCCGATGGGGCAGCCGCCGAGGAAGTGCGCGGTCAGCGGGGTGCCCATCAGCTCGCCGACGTTGGAGCCGGCGAAGCCGTTGATCTCCTCGGAGAGGAGGGTCGCGGCCCGGGTCGCCGCCTCGATCTGCGTCGGGTTCGGCGCCCCGTGGCCCTGGCGGGCGGTGAGCAGGCCCTTCCCGATGCCGCCGGGCTTGCGGTAGGTCGTCAGCGAGTTGTCGAGGGACTGCATGACGAGGCCGATGATGGTCCGCTCGGACCAGCGCCGGTTGGAGAGCGAGCGCAGCGCGAGCAGCGGGTGCCGGGCCATGTTGAGGGCCCAGTTGCGCACCCGGTGGGCGCCGTACGGGACCTGGAGGACGGTGAGGCCGCCCATCGAGTTGGAGCCCTTGCCGTAGCGGACCGGCTCGATATGGGTGTTCGCGTCCGGGTGGACGGACGAGGTGATGGCGACGCCCCGGGTGAAGTCGGGCTTCTGCCCGCCGTGCTTGCGCCGGTAGCGGCGGTCGGTGGTCTGGGCGCCGACCAGGCCCTCCGAGTTGGTGCGGGTCAGCTCGCCGAGCCGGGCGGAGATCCGGGGCAGCAGCCCGCTGTCCTTCATGCGGTGGAGCAGGGTCTGGGTGCCGTACGTGCCGGCCGCGATGACCACCCGGCGGGCGGTGAAGGTGCGGCCCCTGCCCTTCTTCCGGTTGTCGGTGGGGAGGGTCTTCACGGCGAAGCCGCCGCGCGAGTCCTCGGTGACGGCGACGACCGAGGTCATCGGGTGGACGACCGCGCCCGCCTTCTCGGCGAGGTAGAGGTAGTTCTCGTTGAGGGTGTTCTTGGCGCCGTGGCGGCAGCCGGTCATGCACTCGCCGCACTCGATGCACGCCTTGCGGGAGGGGCCCACACCGCCGAAGAAGGGGTCGGCCACCTCTCCGCCGGGCTTCGCCTTCGCGGTGCCGGCCCCGTCCTCGCCGACGGCGTCCTGTCCGTCCCCGAAGAAGACGCCGACCGGCGCCATGTGGAAGGTGTCGCCGATCCCCATGGCCTGGGCGGCGGCCTTCAGGTGCACGTCGGAGGGGGTCACCGTCGGGTTGAGCCGGACGCCCAGCATCCGCTTCGCCTGGTCGTAGTACGGGGCGAGCTCGGCGCGCCAGTCGGTGATGTCCTTCCACTGCGGGTCGTCGAAGAACGGCGCCAGCGGCTCGTACAGCGTGTTCGCGTAGTTGAGGGAGCCGCCGCCGACGCCGGCGCCGGCGAGGACCATCACGTTGCCGAGCAGGTGGATGCGCTGGATGCCGTACAGGCCGAGGGTCGGCGCCCACAGGAAGTTCTTCAGGTCCCAGGAGTTCTTCGGCAGGGTCTCCCGGGTGAAGCGGCGGCCGGCCTCCAGGACGCCGACCCGGTAGCCCTTCTCGGTGAGCCGGAGGGCGGTGACCGAACCTCCGAAGCCGGAGCCGACCACGAGGACGTCGTAGTCGTACGCGTCCTCGGCCGGGGCCGCCTCGTCCTGGATTCGGGCAGGGGGTACCGCGGTCATGGCTCTCCTCGCAGAACCTCGTGGGAAAAGTGAGAAACGTAAGGAACACGGCTGGACGGACACGGGCGGGTGCGGACGCGGCGTCAGCTCAGGCGCAGGGTCTTCAGCGCCTTCAGGGAGAGGCTCATCACCGCCGCGTACGTCGCGTCGTCCATCCCGAAGGACGGCGCCAGCGGCATCAGCCGCTGCTGGGCGACGGTCTGGGCCTCGGTGTACTTGAGGATGCCCTCGGAGCCGTGGCGGCGGCCGAGGCCGGAGTCCTTCATGCCGCCCATCGGCGCGCGGACGCTGCCGTACGCGGGCGCGTACCCCTCGTTGATGTTGACCGTGCCGGTGCGCAGCCGGGCGGCGACGGCGTGGCCGCGGCGCGCGTCGGTGGTCCAGACGGAGGAGTTGAGGCCGTACGGGGTGGCGTTGGCGCGCTCGATCACCTCGTCCTCGTCGGTGAAGCGGTAGACCGAGACGACCGGGCCGAAGGTCTCCTCGGCGCAGACGGCCATCGGGGCCTCGACGCCGTCGAGGATGGTCGGCTCGTAGAAGAGCGGGCCGAGGTCGGGGCGGGCGACGCCGCCGGCGACGAGCGTGGCGCCCTTGGCGACGGCCTCGTCGACGTGCCGGGTGACGGCCTCCAGCTGGCGCTCGCCGACGAGGGAGCCCATGTCGGCGCCGTACGCGAGGGAGTTGCCGAGGCGCATGGCCTTGGTGCGGGCGGCGAAGCGGTCGAGGAAGGCGTCGGCGATCGACTCGTGGACGTACAGGCGCTCGATGGAGATGCAGAGCTGGCCGGCGGAGGAGAAGCAGGCGCGGACGGCGCCCTCGGCGGCCTTCTCGACGTCGGCGTCCCTCAGGACCAGCATGGCGTTCTTGCCGCCGAGTTCGAGGGAGACGCCGACGAGCCGGGCGGCGGCGCCCTTGGCGACCTCGATGCCCGTGCGGGTGGAGCCGGTGAAGGAGACGTAGTCGGCGTGGCGGACGACCTCGGGGCCGACGACCGGGCCCTCGCCGAGCACGACCTGGAAGACCTCGGCGGGCAGCCCGGCCTCGATCAGCAGCTCGCGGGCCCACAGGGCGGTGAGCGCGGTCTCGGTGTCGGGCTTCATGACGAGCGCGTTGCCCGCCACGAAGGCGGGCAGGGCGTCGCCGACGGAGAGCTCAAAGGGGTAGTTCCAGGGCGCGATCTGGCCGACGACCCCGCGCGGCTGGCGCAGCTCGGTGACCTTGGTGAGGGTCGGGACGACGCCGGTGTGCCGCTTGGGGCGGAGGTACGAGGACGCCTTGCGGCCGTAGTGGCGGGCGGCGACGGCGACCGCGAGGACCTCCTCGTGGGCGTGCAGCCGGGCCTTGCCGGTCTCCAGCTGGATGAGGTCGAGGATCTCGGACTGGCGGGCGAGGACCAGGTCGTGGAAGCGCAGCAGGACGGCGGCGCGGGCCCGGACGGGGGTGGCGGCCCAGGCGGCCTGGGCGGCGCGGGCGCGGTCGAACGCCTCGGCGACGTCCTCCGGGGTGGCCTCCGGCAGGTCCGCCAGCTTCGCCCCGGTGAAGGGCGTGTGGTTGGCGGTGCGGCCGGAGCCGACGACCCCCCGGGTGAGCCGGGCGACCAGCTCGGGCGTCACGACGTCGGCGGCGGTCCGGGCTCCGGCCGGCGCGGGGGCGACCGGGTTGGTCGCGCCGGCCGGGGCGGCGGGGCGGGCCGCCGGGGCGGGGTCGGCGGCGATCGTGAGGGCGGCGGGGGCCTGCGAGTCCGTCATGAGGCCGAGGGTAGGCCTCGTTCCGACCTTTGGGTACCCGCCGGTAACGCGTTTTCACCCCGCACACACATCGCGCCAGTGATCACTGGCACATAAGCCCTGATCAGCGGCTCACGGCCCCACGGGCCCCTCGTGAAGATTTTTCCGGGGTCAGGTGCCGGGTGCCCGCCAGTGCTGGAGGACGAGGTCGAACTGCTCGCGCGTCGTGTCCCAGCTCGACTCCGGCGAGGTCATGTAGATCGCGTACTCGGTGCCGTCGTCGGCGTAGTACAGCCGGTCGATCGCGTGCCGGGGGCCCGGGAAGTTCTGCTTCTCGGTCCAGGTGAACTCCCAGAGCGCGGACTTGACGTGATCGCGGTAGGTGCTCTGGTTCAGCCACACCCGCCGGTAGTCCATCCGCTTCTTGAGCGTCTTCTCCAGGTCCAGGAGGTGGGCGTACGGGGTGTCGAAGTCGGGGCTCGGGTCGATGCTGATCCGGAGGCGGTGGTTGCCGCGGTCCGGGGTGTAGTCGATGTTGTCGTTCTCCACCTGGCGCTTCCAGCCCTTCGGGACGATCAGCGAGAAGCCCTTGGGGTCGTCGACCCGCTTCCAGCCGGCCGGTACCTCGTCCGCCGCGACGCCCTTGCGGTCGGTGGCGGTGGGACCGGGGGTGGTGGGACCGCTGCTCGCCACCGGGCCCGGCACGCCCCCGCCTCCCCCGCCGCCGTACTGCATCACGGCGAAGACGGCGCCGCCCGCGACGGCGGCGGCGAGCACCGCGGTGAGGACGGCGGAGCGCCAGCGGCCCTTCCCCGCGGGGGCGGCGGGGCGCGGGCCCGGCGCGGGGGGCGCGGGCGGGGGCGTGAAGGTCCCGGCCGCGTTCCCCGCCGGGTCGGGCCACTCGACGGTGCGCGGGGTCAGGGGCGACCCCGCGGTCACCGCGGCCTCGGGGACGGCGGCCGCACCGGAGGACGTGCCGGCCTGCTCCAGGTCCATCCGCTGCGTCGGCACGTACGCCTGCGCGGTCTGCGGGCTGCGGCCCTCCATCGCGTCGAGCAGCATCCGCTCGGTCTCGTCCGCGCGCGGGCGCTGCTCCGGGTCCTTGCGCAGCAGCGCGACGATGACGGCGGCGAGCGGCCCCGCGTTCGCCGGGGGCGGCGGCTCCTCGCCGACGACGGCCTGCATGGTGCTGATCGGGGAGGTGCGGCGGAACGGCGAGGTGCCCTCGACGGCCGTGTACAGGGTGGCGCCGAGCGACCAGAGGTCGGAGGCCGGGCCGGGGTCGCCGCCCCGTACCCGCTCGGGCGCCAGATAGTCGATGGAGCCGACGAGTTCACCGGTCCGGGTGATGGTGGAGTCGCCCTCGATCGCCGCGATGCCGAAGTCGGTGATGAGGACCCGCCCGTCCCGGGCGAGCAGGACGTTCCCGGGCTTCACGTCCCGGTGCAGCACGCCGGCCGCGTGCGCGGCGCGCAGCGCGCCGACGACGTGGAGGCCGACCCGGGCCGCCTCGCGGGGCGCGATCGTCCCGGCCTCCTTGACGGCGTCGGCGAGCGACGGGCCGTCGACGAACTGCATGACGATCCAGGGGCGGGCGTCGTGTTCGAGGACGTCGTGGACGGTCACCACACCGGGGTGGGTGATCCGGGCGGCGGCCCGCGCCTCCTTCTGGGTGCGGGCGTGCAGCACCAACCGGTCGGCCTCGGCGACGAACCGGCCCGCCGTCAGTTCCTTCACCGCCACCACGCGGTGCAGCACCTCGTCGTGCGCGCGCCAGACCCTGCCCATGCCGCCGCGTCCGATGGACTCGACGAGCCGGTACCGTCCGGCGAGCAGCAGCCCCGCGCCTGTGCCCTGAGAATCTTCCACTTGCCCCCGCCCCGTAGCTTCCGGTGCCAGGTTACGGAGGAGGGGACGGCGGACGGAACCGCGGGGCCCGCAAAGGAACCGCACCGTGACCGCGGGCGCCCGTACCGACCGGGTGGTCGGCCCCGGCCCCGGCCGGTGACGCGGCTCAGCGGCCCGGACGGAAGCCCTTGACCGCCTCGCCGTAGATCTCCGAGACCCTGTCCCGGTCGCTGTCGGGACCGATCACCTGGACGACGTGGTACCGGCCGCCCTCGATGAGCGCGAGGTTGTGGACGAAGACCTTGCGGCCCGCGCCGTCGTACCAGGTGTACTGGCCCTCGGCGGTGGGCGTGCGGCCGATGTCCACCCGCCGCGACCTCACCAACTCGGACCAGCTGGACTGCCGGTAGGGCTCCAGCTCCCGCTCCTTGGTGTTCTGGTACTCCAGCGGATCGGAGCCGTTGTCCCGGACGCTGTCCCGGCCCGGCACGACGATCATCGTGAAGTCGCCGCCGGTGTAGCGGACTTGGCCCGCCGCGTTGACGGGGCTGCGCCGCCAGTCGCGCGGCACCCCGATCCGGAAGCCCTCCGGGTCCTCGCGCAGCACGTAACCGGAGGCCAGGGCGGGGCCGGAGGCGGACGCGGGCGGGGAGGCGGGGGCCGAGGTCGGGGCGGGCGGGGCCGACGTCGGGGCGGTGGGCGGCGGGGTGGTGGTCGCGGCGGTCCCGGTGGGCTCCGCGGCCGGCGGCGCCGTGGTCGCCGTCGGACGGGCGCCGGCGGGCTTCTCGCTGCCCCGGGGCAGGGCGACGGCGACGTACGCGAGGGCGGCGCCGAGCAGCAGGAGCCCGACGAGCAGCACGTGCCGGCCGCGCGGGCGCGGGGAGGTCCGGGGGCGCGGCGGCTCGGGCTCCGCGTCCTCGTATCCGTACGCGTACTCCTGGCGGGGCTCGTACTCCTGGTGATGCTCGTACGCCCGGTGGGACTCGTGTTCCTGGCGGGATTCGTGGTCCTGGCGGGGGCCGTGGTCCTGACGGGATGCGTGGTCCCGGGGTTCGAACAGTTCCTGTGGCGCGAAGGGTTCCTCGGGTACGGGGGTGGGCGCGGGCGCGGAGACCGGCGCGGGCCCGGCCGCCGCCTTGCCGCCCCGGGGGTCCTTGCCGCGGCGGTGGCGGTGGCGGTTGCGGCCCGAACCGGCGGCGCGACGGCGGCGCACCAGCTCGCCCCTGCGGCGCAGGATCGGCAGCCGCCTCGCGTCGAACGGCGACCGGGGCGCGGCCGGGAAGTCCGCCTCGGGCTCGGGCGCGGAGCGGACCAGCGACCGCAGCCAGCCGCGCAGCTCCTCGAAGTCGGGTCGCTCGGTGGGGTCCTGGCGCAGCAGCGACTCCACCACCGGGCGCAGCGGGCCGCACTCCTCGGCGAAGGCGGGCGGTTCGGCGCAGACCAGCTGGACGAGCTCGGCGGCGCTGTCCTCGGGGTAGGGGGCGTGGCCCTGGACGGCCCGGTAGAGCAGCGCGCCGAGCGCCCACAGGTCGGTGGCGGGGCCGATCGGCGGGGCGAGCCGCCAGTTCTCGTGGACGGGACCGGCCTGTTCGGGCGCCCAGCGCTCGGTGACGGCGCCGACGACGGCGATCCGGGTCTGCCGGGCCCGCTCGGCGGCGAGCCGGGTGGCCGGGCCCCGGTACCGCTCGCCCGCCGGAACCTGCTGCGCGGGGACGGCGGCGGCACCGGCGTGCGCCGGGACCGCGCGGGCGGGCTCCGGGGCGGCCGCCGTGTACCCGGCGGGCAGCGCCGGGCGGCCGGAACCGGGCAGCAGCGGGCTCCCGCCGGCCGGGACGGGCGGCGAGCCGTCCCGGGAGGCGTGCGGGCCGTCGGTCCAGCTGCCCTTGAGCATCAGGCGGGGCGGGTGCGGGCCGTCGCCGTACGGCCGCCGGCCGTCCGCGTCGCCGCCCTCGTCGACGTCCTCGTCCCCGTCGTCCCCGTCGTCCTCGTCGTCCGCCGCCCGCGCCCACCACTGCGGCGCGGGCCCGGGCCGGCCGGCCTCCGGAAGGGCCGCTTCGGCCCGGGACGCCGGGCCCGGCTCGGACCCGGGATCCGGCTCGGGAGCGCGCTGGACCGGGAGCGGACCGGTGTCGCCGAGGCGCGCGGCGGCGGCGCGGGTGGCCGCGCGGTAGGCGGCGATGGCCCCCGCCCTGGCCGCCCGCAGATCGGCGCTGGGCGGCACCGCCGGGGCCTCCGGCGGGCTCGCGGGGCGCGGGGCGGGGGTCGCGGTCCCGTAGGGATCGACCCCGTACGGGACGGGCTCGGCGGCAGGCGGCGGTTCGGGGACGTCACCCTCCGGCGCCACGTACTCCCCGGTCTCGTACCCGTCGGACTCGTACGCCCGCGTCTCGTACCCGTCGGCCGCGTACGCCTGCGTCTCGTACACCTCGGGCTCGTACGCCTCGGTCTCGTGTGCCTCGGTCTCGTACGCCTCGGTCTCGTGCGCCTCCTCGGCGGCCTCGTCGTAGGCCTCCGCCTCGTACTCCTCGTACTCCCCCTGCTCCTCGTGCTCCGTGTACTCTCCCCGCTCCTCGTACGCGTCCTCCGGGGCCCGGAAGGCGGGGTCGTCGGGGTCCGGGACGGGGGCGTAGCCGCAGAGCGCCTCCTCGGCGGCACCGGCGGCGAGGCCGGTGAGGAGGACCCGGCCGTCGTCACAGACGAGGACCGTGCGGGCGGTGATGTTGCGGTGGACCCAGCCGTGGGCGTGGAGGGCGCGCAGGGCGGTGAGGACGTCCGCGGCGATCTCCGCGGCGCGGAAGGGGTTGAGCGGGCCCTCGTCGAGGAGGGCGGAGAGCGGGCGCGCGGCCACGTACTCGCTGACTATCCACAGCGAGCCGGCCTCCGCGAAGACGTCGAAGACCTGGTCGAGTAACGGGTGGTCGGGGATCTGGGCGGCGGCCTGGGCGGCCTCGATCGCCCGGCGGACGACCGGTTCGGCCGGTCTGCGGGTGGCGCCGCCCCCGGCGCCGTACGCCCCGCTGGGCGCGGGTCCCTCGCCGAGGACCTCCGCGTCGACGATCTCGGGCAACGGGACCTGACGGACCCGCACCTCCTGCCCGCTGTACGTGTCGAAGGCGCGGGTGTCGGCGAGGTCGACGAGGCCCGCGGAGCCGGCGGGCGGCAGCGGAAGGCGGTAGCGCTCCGCGAGCACTCGTCCCGCGTACTCGTCCACGGCGCCTCCCCCTGCGCATTGGTCGTGCCCCGCCCCTCACGATACGGGCCGCGGTCAGTCCTTGGGGCTGAACGTGGCGAACGCCGTCTCGCGCAGCGTCCGGCACTCCGCGCCGTCCCACTCCTCGGCCTTGCAGCTGACCATGATCGAGTAACCGTGCTTCGCGTCCACCTTGAAGCCCCGGTTGAGGACGTGGACGCGCATGCCCTTCTGGGTCCGCTCGAACTCCCAGTCGGCGACGGTCGGGTAGCCCTTGTACGAGACGGAGTCGACGCGGATGTGCTTGTAGGCGGTGCTGCTGGCCCGGACGGCGCCGACGGCGGCGAGCCAGGCGGCCCTCGCGTCGTCCTTGGGGCTGGCGTTGAAGTCGACCTGGACGCGCGGGAAGCCGCCGCTCTCGCTCCATATGGCGCCCCCGCTGTAGCCGTCTATGGGGCGCATGGAGAAGGAGGCGGGCATGGCCATGGAGAACTTGAAGCGGTCGTTGGTGACCACCGTGTAGCCGGCCGGGAGCGCGGCGCCGGTGCCGGTGCCGCCACTGGGCTTGGTGGTGGGCGTGGTGCCGGTCTGGCCGGTGGACGCGCCCGTGGCGCCGTTCGTGCCGTTCGCCCCGCCGTTGTCCGAGGTGCCGGTCTCACCGGGCCGGGAGCCGCCCTGCTCGGTGGGGTCCCCCGACGCGCCGCCCTTGCCGCCGTCGGTGCCGGAGCCGCCGTCGCCGCCGTCGCCGCCTGCGGTGGCGCCGGCCGAGGCGGTGGTCTCGCCGCCCTTGCCCTCGGAGCCCTTGTCGTCGCCGTTCAGGGAGACGGCGAGGATGGTGCCGAGGAGGGCGAGGACGGCGACCGCGGCGATGATCACCAGGGTGCGCCGGGGGACGACGTCGGTGAGCGGGGCGCGGGGCGGGGCCGGCCGGGAGCCGCCCCGGTCGGGCACGGGCCGCTGCCCGCCCTGCTCGCGCGGCTTCTCCTTGGAGCGGTCCTTCGCCTTCGCCTCGGCCTTGGCGGCCGCGGCCGCGTTCCGCACGGAGGCGAGGGCGCCCCGCACCCGCTCGGCGGCGGGCTCGGGGGCCTTCTCCTGGGCGACGGCCGTGGCCTCCGGGCCCCGCTCGGGGCGGGTCGGCAGCGGAACGATCCTGGTCACCTCGGGCGAGGGCTCCGGCGCCGCCTCGGGGGCGTCGAGCACGGCGCGCAGCAGCACCCGGGCACCGGCGTCGTCGAGCCGCTGCGCCGGGTCCTTGGCGAGCAGCCCGTAGATGACCTGCTCCAGCTCGGGGCCCGCGTTCTTCGGCGGGTCGACGGGCTCGGTCATGACGGCGGTGAGGGTCGCGATCGCGGAGCCCTTGTCGTACGGCGGGGAGCCCTCGACGGCCGCGTAGAGCAGACCGCCGAGCGACCACAGGTCGGCGGCGGGGCCGGGCTTGTGGCCGCGGGCGCGCTCGGGGGAGATGTACGAGGGGGCGCCGACGAGCATGCCGGTGGAGGTGATGGAGGGGTCGCCCTCCACCTGGGCGATGCCGAAGTCGGTGAGGACGACGCGGCCGTCGTCGGAGATGAGGACGTTGGACGGCTTCACGTCGCGGTGCAGGATGCCCTCGCGGTGCGCGGAGCGCAGGACGTCGAGGATGGCGAGGCCGACCTCGGCGGCGCGGCGTGGGGTGAGGACGCCGTCCTCGCGCACGGCGTCGGCGAGCGACTTGCCCTCGATGAGCTCCATGACGATCCAGGGGCGGTCGTCCTCGTCGACGACGTCGTAGACGGTCACGGCGCCGTTGTTGCGGATCTTGGCGATGGCCTTGGCCTCGCGCAGGGTCCGGGTGATCAGGCGGCGCTTCTCGTCCTCGTCGATGCTGTTGGGGAAGCGGAGTTCCTTGACGGCGACGGTGCGGCCGAGGGTCTCGTCGACGGCGCGCCAGACGGTGCCCATGCCGCCGCGGCCGAGGAGGGCGCCGAGCCGGTAGCGGCCGGCGAGCAGCCGGCCCTCGGTCTCGGTGGCGGAGGAGGAGCCGGCGCCCTTGCGGAGCCGGTCGGCCGCGGGCCGCTGGCCGTCGCCGTCCCCGGCCCCGAACCCGGCCCGTCCGGTGGACGGCTCGGTGCCCGGCACCCGGTCCCGGGGCGCGGCCGGGGCCCGCTCCGACCGCGGGTCCGCGGACGTGCCGCCCGGGGACTTCGCGTCCTGGGGCCGCGCGTCCCGGGGCCCGGTGTCCTCGTCCCGTGCGTCCGGGGACTTCGCGTCCCGGGACGCCGCGTCACCCTGCCCGGCGCCTCTCGGCCCGGTGTCCCCCGGCGCGGTGTCCTGGAGCTTCGCCCCCTGGGGCTTCGCGTCCTGGGGCCTGGTGTCCTGAGGCTTCCCGTCCTCGGGCTGCGCCGTGTCCCGCGACTGCTCCGACTCCGACATGCGTCCCCTCTGCGTTCCCTGATCTCCGCCGCGCCCGCCGCACTCCACACGCTGCGGCAACCCGCCCTGGAAGAGAGGCCATTGTCCCTCACCTCAGGACGGGCGGCGCCCCCGGGTCCGTACTCCGGTATGACGACGCGCCACACGCGCCCCCGGGTTCCCCCTCGTCACGAACGCTCCGTCAGGCGGAGCCCCCGTCAGATCGGGACGATGTCGGGCGCACCGAGCCGTGCGGCGTCGGCCGTGAGGTCGTCGGGCTGCCGCTGCGACTCGCGCTCGGCCTCGACCCGCTTCTCGTAGTGCTCGACCTCCCTCGCGATCTGGCCCGCGTCCCAGCCGAGGACCGGGGCCATGAGTCCGGCGGCCTCGCGCGCGCTGCGGGTGCCGCGGTCGAAGGTCTCGATGGAGACCCGGGTGCGGCGGGTGAGGACGTCGTCGAGGTGGCGGGCGCCCTCGTGGGAGGCGGCGTAGACGACCTCGGCGCGCAGGTAGTCGTCGGCGGCGGCGAGCGGTTCGCCGAGCGAGGGGTCCTCGGCGACGAGCGCGAGGACTTCCTCGGCGAGGGAGCCGTAGCGGTTGAGGAGGTGTTCGACGCGGACGACGTGGAGGCCGGTGCGGGCGGCGATCCTCGCCCGCGCGTTCCACAGCGCCCGGTAGCCCTCGGCGCCGAGCAGCGGGGTGTCCTCGGTGACGCAGGGGGCGACCCTCTGGTCCAGTCCGTGGACGGCCTCGTCGACGGCGTCCTTCGCCATCACCCGGTAGGTCGTGTACTTGCCGCCCGCGACGACGACGAGGCCGGGGACCGGGTGGGCGACGGTGTGCTCGCGGGAGAGCTTGCTGGTGGCGTCGGACTCGCCGGCGAGCAGCGGGCGCAGGCCCGCGTAGACCCCTTGGACGTCGTCGCGGGAGAGCGGGGTGGCGAGCACCGTGTTGACGTGCTCCAGGAGGTAGTCGATGTCGGCGCTGGAGGCGGCGGGGTGCGCCTTGTCGAGGTCCCAGTCGGTGTCGGTGGTGCCGATGATCCAGTGCCGTCCCCAGGGGATGACGAAGAGGACGGACTTCTCGGTGCGCAGGATGAGGCCGGTGGTGGAGTGGATCCGGTCCTTGGGGACGACGAGGTGGATGCCCTTGGAGGCGCGGACGTGGAACTGGCCGCGCTCGCCGATGAGGGCCTGGGTGTCGTCGGTCCACACCCCGGTGGCGTTGACGATCTGCTTGGCCCGGATGACGTACTCGCCGCCGGTCTCGACGTCCTGGACGCGGGCGCCGACGACCCGCTCGCCCTCGCGGAGGAATCCGGTGACCCGGGCCCGGGCGGCGGCGAGGGCGCCGTAGGAGGCGGCGGTGCGGACGAGGGTGAGGACGAAGCGGGCGTCGTCCATCTGGGCGTCGTAGTACTGGAGGGCGCCGGTGAGGGCGTCCCCGCGCAGGCAGGGGGCGACGCGGAGGGCGC
The DNA here is from genome assembly GCF_014649855.1 of Streptomyces roseolus. Lineage (GTDB taxonomy): Bacteria > Actinomycetota > Actinomycetes > Streptomycetales > Streptomycetaceae > Streptomyces > Streptomyces roseolus. Next base: position 143,740 of record NZ_BMTV01000012.1, read on the forward strand.
CCTTGCGGCTGAGGTGGCGGTGGACGGACAGGCCCCGGCCGTGGCCGGAGGAGACGGACATGGCGTCGTACAGGGCGACGCCGGAGCCGGCGTAGAGCCGCTCCCAGCCCCGGTGCTGGAGGGGGTAGAGGAACGGCACCGGTTTCACCAGGTGGGGGGCGAGCCGCTCCAGGAGCAGGCCGCGCTCCTTGAGGGCCTCGCGGACCAGGGCGAAGTCGAGCATCTCCAGATAGCGCAGTCCGCCGTGGATGAGCTTGCTGGAGCGGCTGGAGGTGCCGGAGGCCCAGTCGCGGGCCTCGACGATGCCGGTGGAGAGTCCGCGCGTGACCGCGTCGAGGGCGGTGCCGGCGCCGACGACGCCGCCGCCGACCACCAGCACGTCCAGCTCGCGCTCGGCCATGGCCGCGAGCGCCGCGGCGCGCTCGGCGGGTCCCAGTGTCGCTGTCCTCACGGCTGCCGCCTCCCGTCGTCGTGTGGCGTCCCGGTGTCCCTCGTCGTCGCGGTGACGAACCGGACCGCCCTCGGTCCGGCTCCCCGTCCCGATTCTGGACCGGTCCGGCGGCTTCGGCCACCGCCCCCGTGCGGACCTGTGGATAACACTCGGCGACCTTCGATCATGCAATGCCGCATATCGGTCATATTTACTCCTAGTCTGACATTGATTACCTGTTGCGTACGCAGCGGACAACGGCTACCGGGAAGGACGGCACACCTCATGCCCGCAGACCTCGCCGTCATCGGCCTCGGCCACCACGGACTCCCCCTCGCCCAGGCCGCGACCGCCGCGGGCATCGCCACCGTCGGCTTCGACACCGACCCCCGGCCGGTCGCCGACCTGGCCGCGGGCCGCCCCCCGGTCGACGGCTCCCTCACCGCCTCCGACATCCGCCGCATGCTCTCCGGCGGCTTCCGCGCCACCACCAGCCCGGTCGAGCTCGGCCGGGTCCGCACCGCCGTCCTCTGCGCCCCCACCCCCCTCGGCCCCGACGGCGCCCTCGACCTCACCGCCGTCGCCGACGCCGCCCGCGCGCTCGCCGCCCGGCTCCGCCCGCACACCACCGTCGTCCTGGAGTCCCCCGTCCCGCCCGGCACCACCGAGGGCCTCCTCCGCGAGCTCCTGGAGGACGGCTCCGGCCTGCGGGCGGGCCGCGACTTCCACCTCGCGTACTCCCCCGGCCGCCTCGACCCCGGCACCCGACCCGGCCCCGCCGGCGTCCCGAAGGTCATCGGCGGCCTCACGCCCGCGTGCACCGAGTCCGCCGCCGCCTTCTACGGACGCTTCACCGACAAGGTGGTACGCGCGCGTGGCCCCCGCGAAGCGGAGACGGTCAAGCTCCTGGAGACCAACTTCCGGCACGTCAACATCGCCCTCGTCAACGAGATGGCGGTGCTCTGCCACGAACTCGGCGTCGACCTCTGGGACGTCATCCGCTGCGCCGAGACCAAGCCCTTCGGCTTCCAGGCCTTCCGCCCCGGCCCCGGCGTCGGCGGCCACGGCGTCCCCGTCGAGCACCTCGGCGCCCACGGCCCCCTCCGCCTCGTCGAACTCGCCGGCCAGGTCAACCAGCGGATGCCCCGCTACGTCGTCCAGCGCGCCGCCGCCCTCCTCAACGAGCACGGCAAGTCCGCCCGCGGCGCCCGGGTCCTGCTCCTCGGCATCACGTACAAGCCCGACCTCGCCGACCGCGAGGGCTCCCCCGCCGACGAGATCGCCGGCCGGCTCATGGACCTCGGCGCGGCGGTCAGCTTCCACGACCCGCACGTCCCCGACTGGCGGGTGCGCGACCTCCCCGTCCCCCGCGCCGACTCGCTCTACGAGGCCGCCGCCCAGGCCGACCTGACCGTCCTGCTCCAGCACCACCGCGTCTACGACCTCCAGGGCCTCGCGGTGAAGGCGCAGCTCCTCCTCGACACCCGCGGCGCCACGCCCGCCGGTACCGCGCACCGCCTCTGAGGCACAGGTAACGGGTGGGCCACTGTCGGAGCGGGCTGCTAGTGTCCGGCCCCATTGGTCGCACGCCCGTGCGGCATCCGTCTTGGGGGACCACCATGAGCCAGCCCGTTCCGCCGCCCGGCAACCCGTACGCCCAGGGCGTCCCCGGCCAGCAGCCCGCCGGCCAGAACCCGTTCGGCCCCGGCGCGCCCCAGCAGCCCGGCCAGAACCCGTTCGGCGCCTACCCGCCGGCGCCCGCGCCAGCCCCCCGCCGGAACAACGTCGGCCTCGGCATCCTCGCCGCCGTCGTCGCCGCGCTGGTCACGGCCGGCATCTACGGCGCCATCATGGGCGGCGTCGAGGCCGAGATCGGCTGGGCCGCCGTCGGCGTCGGCTTCGCGGTCGGCTTCGCCGCCGGCAAGGTCGGCGGCAGCAACCCGGTCCTGCCGATCGTCTCCGCGCTCCTCTCCCTCGGCGCCGTCTACCTCGGCCAGCTCGTCGGCATCGCGGTCTTCCTCACCAAGGACTACGGCGTCTCCTTCACCGACGTCTTCTTCCAGGACTTCGGCGCGCTGATGGACCTGTGGAGCGAGGCCAAGGAGCCGCTGACCTTCCTGTTCCTCGCGCTCGGCCCCATCGCCGCCTTCTCCGGCGCCAAGAAGGCCGCCGCCTGATCCGCGCGGAGACGCGCGAGGGGCCCCGCACCGGTCGGTGCGGGGCCCCTCGCGTGCGTACGGGGACGCGTCAGCGGCGGTGCTGCGAGTCCGCGACGGTGACCTCGACGCGCTGGAACTCCTTGAGCTCGCTGTAGCCCGTGGTGGCCATCGCGCGGCGCAGGGCGCCGAAGAAGTTCATCGAGCCGTCGGGGGTGTGCGACGGACCGGTGAGGACCTCCTCGGTGGTGCCCACGATGCCCAGGTCGACCAGCTTGCCGCGCGGCACGTCCTCGTGGACGGCCTCCATGCCCCAGTGGCGGCCCTTGCCGGGCGCGTCCGTGGCGCGGGCCAGCGGGGAGCCGATCATGACGGCGTCGGCGCCGCAGGCGATGGCCTTCGGCAGGTCGCCGGACCAGCCCACGCCGCCGTCGGCGATGACGTGGACGTACCGGCCGCCGGACTCGTCCATGTAGTCGCGGCGGGCCGCGGCCACGTCGGCGACGGCGGTCGCCATCGGGACCTGGATGCCGAGGACGTTGCGGGTGGTGTGCGCGGCGCCGCCGCCGAAGCCGACCAGGACGCCCGCGGCGCCGGTCCGCATCAGGTGCAGGGCGGCGGTGTACGTGGCGCAGCCGCCGACGATGACCGGGACGTCCAGCTCGTAGATGAACTGCTTCAGGTTCAGCGGCTCGGCGGCGCCGGAGACGTGCTCGGCGGAGACCGTGGTGCCGCGGATGACGAAGAGGTCCACGCCCGCGTCGACGACGGCCTTGGAGAACTGGGCGGTGCGCTGCGGGGAGAGCGCGGCGGCGGTGACGACGCCGGAGTCGCGCACCTCCTTGATGCGCTGCCCGATCAGCTCCTCCTTGATCGGAGCGGCGTAGATCTCCTGCAGACGGCGGGTGGCGGTGGCCTCGTCCATCTCGGCGATCTCGTCGAGCAGCGGCTGCGGGTCCTCGTACCGGGTCCACAGGCCCTCGAGGTTCAGCACGCCGAGGCCGCCGAGCTCGCCGATCCGGATGGCGGTCTGCGGGGAGACGACCGAGTCCATCGGGGCGGCCAGGAAGGGCAGCTCGAAGCGGTAGGCGTCGATCTGCCAGGCGATCGAGACCTCCTTCGGGTCCCGGGTGCGCCGGCTCGGTACGACGGCGATGTCGTCGAACGCGTACGCCCTGCGGCCGCGCTTGCCGCGCCCGATCTCGATCTCAGTCACGATGTGTGGCCTTTCCCTCTATGTCTGCGCCTACCAGTATCCCCGACACGCGCGCGAGGGGCGGCTCCGGCCACATGCCGGAACCGCCCCCTGGGTCACGCGGTGTTACTTCCTGCTGTAGTTCGGCGCCTCGACGGTCATCTGGATGTCGTGCGGGTGGCTCTCCTTGAGGCCCGCGGAGGTGATCCGGACGAAGCGGCCCTTCGACTCCATCTCCTCGATGGTGGCGGCGCCCACGTAGCCCATCGTCTGGCGCAGGCCGCCGACGAGCTGGTGGACGACCGAGGAGAGCGGGCCGCGGTACGGCACCTGGCCCTCGATGCCCTCGGGCACGAGCTTGTCGTCGGAGGTGACGTCGGCCTGGAAGTAGCGGTCCTTCGAGTAGGACCGGCCCTGGCCGCGGGACTGCATGGCGCCGAGCGAGCCCATGCCGCGGTACGACTTGAACTGCTTGCCGTTGATGAAGAGCAGCTCGCCGGGCGACTCCTCGCAGCCCGCGAGGAGGCTGCCGAGCATCACGGTGTCGGCGCCGGCGGCGAGCGCCTTGCCGATGTCGCCGGAGTACTGCAGGCCGCCGTCGCCGATGAGCGGGACGCCCGCGGCGCGGGCCGCGAGACCGGCCTCGTAGATCGCGGTGACCTGGGGGACGCCGATGCCGGCGACGACGCGGGTGGTGCAGATGGAGCCGGGGCCGACACCGACCTTGATGCCGTCGACACCGGCGTCGATCATCGCCTGGGCGCCGTCGCGGGTGGCGACGTTGCCGCCGATCACGTCGACGTTCACGCTGGACTTGATCTTCGCCATCCAGCTCAGGGCGTTGCTGTTGTGGCCGTGCGAGGTGTCGACGATGAGGAAGTCCACGCCGACGGCGGCGAGCGCCTGGGCGCGCTCCAGCGCCTCGGGGCTGGCGCCGACGGCCGCGCCGACGAGCAGCCGGCCCTCGGAGTCCTTGGCGGCGTTCGGGTACTTCTCCGCCTTGACGAAGTCCTTGACGGTGATGAGGCCCTTGAGCACGCCCTCGTCGTCGACGAGCGGCAGCTTCTCGATCTTGTGGCGGCGCAGCAGCTCCATGGCGTCGACGCCGGAGATGCCGACCTTGCCGGTGACCAGCGGCATCGGCGTCATGACCTCGCGGACCTGACGGCTGCGGTCGGTCTCGAAGGCCATGTCGCGGTTGGTCACGATGCCGAGGAGCTTGCCGTCCGGGGAGGTGACCGGGACGCCGCTGATGCGGAACTTGGCGCAGAGGGCGTCCGCCTCGCCGAGGGTCGCCTCGGGGTGGACCGTGATCGGGTCGGTCACCATGCCGGACTCGGACCGCTTGACGAGGTCCACCTGGTTGACCTGGTCCTCGATGGAGAGGTTCCGGTGGAGCACGCCGACGCCGCCCAGACGGGCCATGGCGATCGCCATGCGGGACTCGGTCACCTTGTCCATCGCCGCGGAGAGCAGCGGGATGTTGACCCGGACGTTACGAGAGATGCGGGACGAGGTGTCGACCGCGTTCGGGAGCACCTCTGAAGCTCCCGGCAGCAGCAGCACGTCGTCGTAGGTCAGCCCGAGTGTCGCGAATTTACCGGGCACTCCGTCGACGTTGGCAGTCATGACACCTTCCCAAATGGCCTTGATCGGTGCGGGATGTCCATGCTAACGGGCCGGAGCGGTGTCTCATTCCACGATCAAGATCAGCGAAAAGCTTTGGACCTTCGTACGTGGACGAAAGGGATGATCGGGTGTGGTGAGGCTTACTGCTCGGCCAGGGCCCGGAGCCGGCTGAGGGCGCGGTGCTGGGCGACCCGGACGGCGCCCGGGGACATGCCGAGCATCTGGCCGGTCTCCTCGGCGGTCAGGCCGACGGCGACCCTGAGGACGAGGAGCTCGCGCTGGTTCTCGGGGAGATTGGCGAGGAGCTTCTTGGCCCATTCGGCGTCGTCGCTGAGGAGGGCGCGCTCCTCGGGGCCGAGGGAGTCGTCGGGCCGCTCGGGCATCTCGTCGGAGGGCACGGCGGTGGAGCCGGGGTGACGCATGGCGGCCCGCTGGAGGTCGGCGACCTTGTGTCCGGCGATGGCGAAGACGAAGGCCTCGAAGGGGCGGCCGGTGTCCTTGTAGCGGGGCAGGGCCATCAGGACGGCGACGCAGACCTCCTGCGCGAGGTCCTCGACGAAGTGGCGGGCGTCACCGGGCAGGCGGTTGAGCCGGGTACGGCAGTAGCGCAGCGCGAGGGGGTGGACGCGCGCCAGCAGGTCGTGGGTGGCCTGCGCGTCCCCTTCGACGGCGCGGTGGACGAGCGCACCGATCTCCCCCTGCCCGGCAGGCATGGGGGAACCCATGGTCTCGTCGTCGCGCATCGCTCCATGGTGCCTTGACGCCGGCCCGTCCGCGGCACCCTGTCCGTAGTTGTGCACCGAAGCGTTATGAGCAGGTGCGCCGGGATTCATCTCTGGCGCCCTCCCCTTCCGCTCGATCGACTCGTCCCCGAGGAACTCCACATCTCAAGGATGCGGCATCGGACGGGGAAGTGACACAGGCCCGCCCCGTCCGCCCCTCGGTGGACGGGGTACGGACGGGGAGACGGCCGGTGCGCGACGGCTCAGCGGACCAGGCCCCACCGGAATCCGAGCGCGACGGCGTGCGCGCGGTCGGAGGCGCCGAGCTTCTTGAAGAGGCGTCGGGCGTGGGTCTTGACGGTGTCCTCGGAGAGGAAGAGCTCGCGTCCGATCTCCGCGTTGGACCGGCCGTGGCTCATGCCTTCGAGGACCTGGATCTCGCGCGCGGTGAGGGTGGGCGCGGCGCCCATCTCGGCCGAGCGGAGCCGGCGCGGGGCGAGCCGCCAGGTCGGGTCGGCGAGCGCCTGGGTGACGGTGGCCCGCAGCTCGGCGCGCGAGGCGTCCTTGTGCAGGTAGCCGCGGGCGCCGGCGGCGACCGCGAGCGCCACGCCGTCGAGGTCCTCGGCGACGGTGAGCATGATGATCCGGGCGCCGGGGTCGGCGGAGAGCAGCCGCCGGACGGTTTCCACACCACCGAGGCCGGGCATGCGCACGTCCATCAGGATGAGGTCCGAGCGGTCCGCACCCCAGCGGCGGAGGACTTCCTCGCCGTTGGCCGCGGTGGTCACGCGCTCCACGCCGGGCACGGTCGCGACCGCGCGGCGAAGCGCCTCTCGGGCAAGCGGGGAGTCGTCGCAGACGAGAACGGACGTCATGACTGACCTCCGCGGCTCTCGCAGCTGATGCGCGTCACCTTGAGCCTCCAGGGCTGTACGTATCGTCACCTGTGCGGTTGACGCTCCCGGACACCTGCCCGATCGCTTGTTCATCCAACCGCCTCGCACTCTCAACGATGGTCACTCGAAAGAGTTACGGGTCGGACGAGACCTTCGGCACTCCTTGTGAGGGGCCGTGCACGGAGAAGAGCGTCGCAGGTCGTTGCGTCCACCATCAGAAGCTATGCCCCATTTAGCGGGTTTTCTTCCCTTTTCGCAGTGTCTGTGGCTAGATTCGCAATGAGTCATATTTACATCTACTTCGACAGTAGTCGGATAGACCGGACCGAACGGGGCACGAGGAACCCCGGGCCTACAGCCACTTCCCGCCCACCCACCCACCCGTCTCGACACGGTTTCAAGGGGACTAGCGCAATGGCAGATTTCTCCCGCCTTCCCGGACCCAACGCCGATCTGTGGGACTGGCAACTGCTCGCGGCCTGCCGCGGCGTCGACAGCTCCCTGTTCTTCCACCCCGAGGGAGAGCGCGGCGCGGCACGGAGCGCGCGTGAGAACTCGGCGAAAGAGGTCTGCATGCGGTGCCCGGTCCGCGCGGAGTGCGCGGCACACGCACTCGCCGTGCGGGAGCCCTATGGCGTATGGGGCGGCCTCACCGAGGACGAACGCGAAGAACTCATGGGCCGAGCGCGCAACCGCCTGATCACGGCGGCTCCGGCCGCGTCCGCCGGCCGATCGATCATGGGACACGCATGAAGGAACGTTTCCCTTCATTCGTCGGGGCCCCGAGTCCGGCATAGGCCGGGACCCCGGGTCCGACCGAATCCCCGAGAGGCTCCCCGAGGCCCCGGGGAGACGCGCTACGCGCGCGTGGCGGCGCGGGTCAGCTCGTCGAGGGTGGCCGCGACCGCCGGGACCTGGGCCAGGTCCGGCAGCGTCAGCGCCACGATCTCCCGCTCCACCGCGGGCTCGACGGCGACCGTCCGCGCCCCCTTGGGCCGTACGGACTCGATGGCCAGCTCCGGCAGGACGGCCACGCCGAGCCCCGCGCCCACCAGGCCCACCACCGCCGGGTAGTCGTCGGTGGCGAAGTCGATGCGCGGGGCGAAGCCGGCCTCCTCGCAGACGTCGACGAGCTGGCGGCGGCAGCGCGGGCAGCCCGCGATCCAGGAGTCCCCGGCCAGCTCGGCGATGGAGACGGAGCCCGCGTCCGCGAGCGGGTGGGCCTCCGGGACCAGGCCGACGAGCCGGTCGGTGAGGAGCGGACGGACCACCAGGTCGTCCCACTCGCCGGGCGCGTGGGACGAGCCGTACCGGAAGGCGAGGGCGATGTCGCAGTCGCCCTCGCGGAGCATCTCGACGGAGCGCGGGGGTTCGGCCTCGACCAGGGACACCCGGGTCCCGGGGTGGGCGGCGCGCAGGGCGGCGAGGGCGGTGGGGACGAGGGTGGAGCTGCCGCTGGGGAAGGAGACCAGGCGGACCCGGCCGGCCCGGAGGCCCGCGATGGCGGCGACCTCCTCCTCGGCCGCGGTGAGCCCGGCGAGGATGCCGGCCGCGTGCCGGACCAGCACCTCGCCGGCCTGGGTGAGGCGCATCTCGCGGCCGGTGCGGATGAGCAGCGGGGTGCCGGCCGAGGTCTCCAGGGCCTTCATCTGCTGGCTGACGGCGGGCTGGGTGCAGCCCAGTTCGCGGGCGGCGGCGGAGAAGGAGCCGGTGGCGGCGACGGCGCGCAGGACGCGGAGGTGGCGTGCCTCGATCATGGATCCGAGCATAAGCGACGCTTGGGTCCGACGGCGAATGTTCGATCAAAACTTTGAGGTGGGGTGGAAGGGGCCCGCCTAGGCTGCCCGCATGACCTTGTTGAGCGTGAACGCGGGCCGGGCGAAGAACGTCGGCTACACCGACTCCCCCGCCGGGAGGACGGGCATCGACAAGCGGCCCGTCGACGGACCCGTACGGATCCAGTCACCGGGGCCCACCGGTGTCGGCGCGAGCGGGGTGGCCGGGGACGACGTGTGCGACCTGCGCTTCCACGGGGGCGCCGACCGGGCGGTGTACGCCTTCGCCCGCGAGGACCTGGACCGCTGGGAGCGGGAGCTGGGCCACGAGCTGGCGAACGGCTCCTTCGGGGAGAACCTGACGACGAGCGGCGTGGACGTGAACGGGGCGCTGATCGGCGAGCGCTGGCGGATCGGCGAGGACGTGGTCGTCGAGGTGACCGGTGGCCGGATCCCCTGCCGCACCTTCCAGGGCCACCTGGAGGAGCGGGGGATCGACTCCCGGGGGTGGGTGAAGCGGTTCACGCGGACGGAGGCCGGTCCCGGCGCGCTGCTGCGGGTGATCGAGCCGGGCGAGGTGCGGGCCGGCGACCCGGTCACGGTGGTGCACCGGCCGGACCACGCGGTCACCGTCGCCTTCCTGCACCGCGCGGCGACCACCGAGCGGCACCGGCTGGCCGAGACGCTGGTGGCCGCCGAGTGGATGGAGTCCGGACTGCTCGACCTCGCCCGCGCGTACGCGGAGAAGTACGCCGGCTGACGCCGGGCCGCGGGAGGGCCGGCGGCGCGCCTCCGGGCACTACGGTTCCGGTATGACCACTGCACTGATCACGGGAGCCACCGCCGGCATCGGAGCCGCCTTCGCGCGCAGGCTGGCGGCCGACGGGCACGACGTCGTCCTGGTGGCGCGGGACCGGTCGCGCCTTCGGGAGCAGGCCACCGAGCTGCACGACCGGCACGGGGTGGAGGCCGAGGTGCTCGCCGCGGACCTCTCCACCGAGGAGGGGATCGCCGCGGTCGAGGCCCGGCTGTCCGACCCGCGCCGCCCGGTCGACCTGCTGGTGAACAACGCGGGCTTCGGCAACAAGGGCCGCTTCCTCGACGTGTCGATGGCCGACGAGCTGAAGATGCTGACCGTGCACTGCGAGGCGGTGCTCCGGCTGACCTCGGCGGCGGCCGCCGCGATGCGGGAGCGCCGGCGGGGCGGGGTGGTGAACGTGGCCTCGGTGGCCGCCTTCGTGCCGCGCGGCACCTACGGCGCCTCGAAGGCGTGGGTCGTGCAGTTCACCCAGGGCGCGGCCAAGGACCTCGCGGGCAGCGGGGTGCGGCTGATGGCGCTCTGTCCCGGCTTCGTGCGCACCGAGTTCCACGAGCGGGCCGGGATGGGCACGGACAACATCCCGGGCTGGATGTGGCTCGACGCGGACAAGTTGGTGTCGGCGGCCCTGGCGGACCTGGCGCGGGGCAGGACCGTGTCGATCCCGGACCCGCGCTACAAGGCCCTCATGGGCGTGGTGAAACTGGCCCCGCGCTCGCTGCTCGGCGGGGTGTCGTCGAAGGCCGGGCGGAAGTACGGGCCCCAGTAGGCACGTCCGTCGTTCCTCACGGGTACTCAGAGGCGGTTGAGTACGTTCCCGCCTGTGCGATCCCGGCCGCGTGCACGAATCTCGGACACATGAACGGAATTCTTCGGCGTCCGCGTGCCTTCTCCCCGGCCGGTGTGGTGACGGCCCTCCTCGCGATGGCTTCCTGGGCCGCCTGGCTGGGCTGGGACCAGAGGCGGGACGTGCATCCGGACGGCTCGGAGACGGGGCCGTACGAGACCTGGCAGGTCGTCGGGCTCGCGCTGACGCTGCTGGTGCCGGTGGTCCGGGCGGCGGTGCGGGGGCACGGCCGGGACGGCGCGCTCGGCACCTCGGCCGGGCTCGCGCTCGCCGCGTTCCTCGACTGGTCCGACGACGCGAGCGGTCTCTACCTGGTCGGCACGGTCATGGTCGCGGGCGGCTGTCTCTCCGCGACCCTGCTGGCCCAGGCGCTGGTCACCGTGTGGTCGGACCGCCGGGCGCCGCGTCGAGGCGCGCCGAGGCACCGTCCCACCAGCTGACGCTCAGCACGGTGCCGCCGAGGACGCGGACCTCCGCGAGGGCGGCGGCCGGGGCCGGGTCGGGCTCGCCGGTGAGCGAGGCGAGGGCGGCGAAGAGGGAGACGGGACCCCGGGTGGTGCCGTGGACGGCGGGGGTACGGGTCGGGGCCGGGCCCTGGAGGGTGGCGCCGGTGGCCAGGGCGGTGACCTCGGGGTCGTAGCCGTGGACGGGGTGGAGCTGGGAGACCGGTGCGCCGGGTCCTTCCGCGGTGGCCCAGCCGGTCTGCCGTACGGGGGTCCCCTCCGGGGCGCCCAGGACGACGTGGACGCGGAGTTCGGCGCGGCCGTGGACGACGGTGGTGGAGACGACCCGGACACCGGGGAGCGGGGTGTGCGCGGAGGCGGCCCGGTCGGGGCCGGCCGTGAGGGGTTCGGCCCGGCCCCGGTGGGTGGCCGTGCCGTCGGGGCCGAGCAGGGCGAAGTGGTTGTCGGCCGGGTCGGGGGCGCCGGTGGGGCCGGTGCGGGTGGCGTAGGCGAAGCGGGCGTAGCCGGGGTCGTCGCCGTCCTCGCCGCCGGCGGCGATGTGGTTGCTGCCGTGGTTGTGGAGGCGGACGAGGCCGTCGGCGGCGGTGGTCTGGACGAGGAGCCCGGTGGGGCCCAGGGGGCGGACGGTGTCGGCGCGTTCGGCCGGGAGGGGTTCCTCGGGGTCGGTCCAGGCGGGGTGGTCCGGTGGGAGCAGCAGCCCGAGGAAGCCCTTGGCGGCCCAGTAGGGGGAACCCGGTCCCGAGTACGCCTGGACCAGCGGCGGGTGGGGGCCGTGCCAGCCGAGGGTGAGCAGTCCTTCGGCGTCGGTGGCGCCGCGGTCGAGGAAGTACCGCAGGCTTCCGGAGGCGAGGCGGCGGGTGGCGCCGGGGGTGAGCGGGGTGTGGCCGGTGAGGGTGCCGAGCCAGGGGGCGGCGGCCGCGGCGAAGCGGTAGATCAGGGAGCGTCCGTAGGGGACGGGGGCGCCGTTCGCGTCGAAGAGGTGGGCGTGGTCGGCGAGGTGGGCGCGGAGCCGGGGCCCGTACCGGTCGAGGAGGGCGCGGTCGCCGGCGAGGTGGGCGTGGAGCACGGGGTAGAGGTGCAGGGCCCAGGAGTTGTAGTGGTCGAAGGCGCGGTTGTCGCCGTCGCTGTACCAGCCGTCGCCGAGGTACCACTCCTCGATCCGGGCGAGGGAGCGGTCGACGGTGGCGGCGGCGCGGTCGGCCTCGACGCCGGCGTCGCGGAGGAAGCCGGCGACGGTGAGGCCGAAGAGCCACCAGTTGTTGTCGACGGGGGACGGGCCGAGGGCGGGGAGCAGCCACCGCACGAGGCGTTCGCGGGCCGGGGCGGCGAGCCGGTCCCAGAGCCAGGGTCGGGTGAGGCGCAGGGCGAGGGCGATCGAGGCGGATTCGACGACCGCCTGGCGGGTGTCGGCCATCAGGGGCCAGGACTCCCCGTCCTCGCGGCCGGGGTGCGCGGTGCCGGCGGCGAGGCCGGAGGCGTACCGGTCGAGGTGACCGTGCGGGTCCGCCCCGCGGGCCCCGGCGACGCGGAGGGCGGCGAGGAGGAACGTCCGGGCGAAGCCCTCCAGGCCGTCGGAGCGGGCGCCGGACCAGCTGGGGCGGGGTCCCGGCAGGCCGACGAGGGCGCCGCGCGGCGAGGCGTGGGGGCGGACGGCGAGCAGGAGCCGGTCGGCGGCCTCCTCCCAGTGGGCGCGGGTCCAGCCGGTGTACGGACTGAGCTCACGGTCCTCGGGCGGCGTGGGCATGATGCTCCCTGGGATCCGTGGGGGCCGCGGCGCCGGCGCCCGGGCGCGGCTTCGGGCGGTCGCCGGAATCCTCGGCGGGGGCTGATCGAATCGTCAAGGGATCCGGAGCGAATGATCGAAACTCCCGTCGTTCGATCATTTCGTCTAAGGTCAAGGGACCCCGGGCCGGGAACCACCGCCGCCGGGCCGGGAACCACCACCGCGAGGGGGAACCGCACGTGCGCGAGAGTGCCGCCGAACGACACGCCCGACTGCTGGACCTGGTGCGCGAGCGCGGCACGGTCCGCGTCGCCGAACTGGCCGGCCTCCTGGGGGTCTCCCCGGTGACCGCCCGCCGCGACGCCGAGGCGCTCGCCTCGCGCGGACTGCTCGACCGGGTGCACGGCCAGGTCTCCTGGCCCCGGGCCGCCGTGCCCGGCGCCCCGGCCGGCGAGGGTCTGGTGCTCGGCCTGCTCGCGCCCTCCGCCACGTACTACTTCGCCGAGGTCATCCGGGGTGCGCACGAGGCGGCGGCCCGGGCGGGCGCCCGGCTGGTGCTGCGGATCTCGGACTACCGCCCCGAGGAGGACCGGGCCCGCACCGAGGGGCTGCTCGCGGCCGGCGCCGAGGGCGTGCTGGTGGCACCGGGCTGGCGCGGGCCCGAGGACCGGCTCGCGTACGGCGGCTGGCTGGCGGAGCTGCCCGTGCCGGCGGTGCTCCTGGAGCGGCGCGCCGAGCCGGGCGGCCCGCTCGACGGCCTGGACCGGGTCTCCTCCGACCACGCCCACGGGGTGCTGCTCGCCCTGCGCCACCTGCTGGGGCTCGGCCACGCCACCCCGCTGCTGGTGGCGCGCGGGGACTCGCCGACCGCGCTCGCGGTGCGGGCCGGGTACGCGGAGGCGCTGGCGGTGCTGGGGCTGGAGCAGCCGCTGCCGGTCATCGAGTCCGTGCCGGCCGAGGCGGATCCGGAGGGGTTCGAGCGGGCGGTGCGGGCGCTGTACGAGGCGGTCCGCTCGGGTGTGGCGAGCGCGGCGCTCGTCCACAACGACGTGGACGCGATCGAGATCACCCAGCGGCTCGCCCCGCTCGGCGTGCGGGTCCCGCAGGACCTCGCCCTCATCGCGTACGACGACGAGGTCGCCGCCCTCGCCGACACCCCGCTGACGGCGGTCGCCCCGCCGAAGCGGCAGGTGGGCCGGCACGCCACGGAGCTGCTGGTGGAGCGGCTGACCGGGAGCGGGGGCGAGGAGGAGGCGAGCCGGCACGTGAGCCTGCTGCCCCGGCTGCGGGTGCGGGCCTCGTGCGGGGCCCCGGGCCCGGCTCCCGCCCTCTGATCGATCTGATCTTTTTTCGATCATTCAATCTTTCGCTCTTGACTTCGCTCAGGAACGGTCCCAGGATCACGGCCAACCCCGTCCGCGCCGCCGATCAGGAGCCGTGCCGTGAGCCTCAGCTGGAGCAGAACGACCCGCGTCATAGCCGGCACCGCCACCGCCCTCGCCGTCCTCACGGCCTGCGGCGGGGGCGGTGACGACACCGATTCCGCCGACGGCGAGCCCGTCACGATCACCTTCTGGGGCTGGGCCAAGGGCACCAAGGACGTCGTCGACGCCTTCAACGCCTCCCACACCGACATCAAGGTGACGTTCGAGGAGATCCCCTCCGGCAACGCCGGCGGCTACGCCAAGATCTCCAACGCCGTGAAGGCGGGCAACGCCCCCGACCTCGTCTCCATCGAGTACCCCTCGCTCCCCGAGTTCGTCTCCTCCGGCGCCCTCCAGGACATCGGCGAGGCCTTCACCGAGGCCGACCGCGCGAAGTTCCTCCCCCAGGCCGTCGACCTCACCACCCTCGGCGGCCGGTCCTGGGCCGTCCCCTTCGACGCCGCCCCGCAGGCCTTCTACTACCGCAAGGACCTCTTCGAGAAGCACGGGATCGAGGTCCCCGCCACCTGGGACGACTTCCGGAAGGCCGCCGAGCGGGTGAAGAAGGCCGACCCGAAGGCCAGGATCGCCACCTTCTTCCCCGACGACCCCACCACCTTCGAGGCCATGGCCTGGCAGGCCGGCGCCCAGTGGTTCAAGGCCGAGGACGACACCTGGAAGGTCGACACCACCGACCCGGCCACCACCAAGGTCACCGCCTACTGGCAGGGCCTCCTCGACGACGGACTCGTCCACAAGAACGCCTCCTTCAGCCCCGAGTGGACCGGCTCCCTCAAGAACGGCACCACCCTCGGCTACCTCGGCGCCTCCTGGGGCGCCGGCGTCCTCAAGGGCACCCTCCCCGAGCAGTCCGGCAAGTGGGCCGTCGCCCCCGTGCCGAGCTGGGACGGCAGGCCCGCCTCCGGGATGCTCGGCGGCTCCACCTTCGCCGTGCCGAAGAACAGCACGAAGAAGGCGGCCGCCGTCGAGTTCGCGGAGTGGATGACCACCACCGAGGAGGGCGTGAAGGCCCGCATCGCCTCCGGCACCTCCAGCGCCTTCCCCGCCGCGACCGCCCTGCGTCCCGCCGCCAAGAAGGCCTTCGACGCCGGCTACTACGGCGGCCAGGACATCTACGCCCTCTTCGAGGCGGCCGGCGCCTCCATCTCCCCGCGGTGGTCCTGGGGCCCCACCACCGGCACCACCAACACCGCCATCAAGGACCGCTTCGGCGCCGTCGCCCCCGGCGGCCCCACCCTCGCCGAGGCGGTGAAGGCCGGCCACGACGCCACCGTCGCCGAGCTCACCAAGCGCGGCCTGAAGGTCGAGGGCTGAGCGCGTGAAGGCCCGCACCCGTGCCGCGGCACTCCTGCTGACCCCCTTCCTCCTGCTCTTCACCGCGGTGCTGGTGGTGCCGATCGGCTACGCGGTCTGGCTGAGCCTCTTCACCGAGAAGCAGTCGGGACTGGGCTTCGGCGGCTCCGAGACCGTCTTCACCGGCCTCGGCAACTACGCCACGGCACTGGGTGACCGGGCCTTCCGCGAGGGCTTCGGCGTGCTGCTCGGCTACTGCCTGCTCTACCTGCCGCTGCTGCTCGGCGGCGCCCTCGGCCTCGCCCTCCTCCTCGACTCCGCCCTCGCCCGCGCCCGCCGCTTCTTCCAGCTCGCGCTCTTCCTGCCGCACGCCGTGCCCGGCATCATCGCCGCGCTGATCTGGGTCTACCTCTACACGCCCCAACTCAGCCCGGTCGTGAAGGCGATGGAGGCCGGCGGGATCGGCTTCGACTTCTTCTCCCCCGAGGGCGCGCTGCCGTCCGTCGTCAACATCGCCCTCTGGGAGTGGCTCGGCTACAACCTGATCATCTTCTACGCCGCCCTCCAGGCCATCGACCGCTCCGTCCTCGAAGCCGCCACCGTCGACGGCGCCGGCGCCTGGCGCACCGCCTTCTCCGTCAAGGTCCCGCTGCTCCGCGGCTCCCTGGCGATGGTCGGCCTCTTCACCGTCATCGGCTCCCTCCAGCTCTTCACCGAACCGCTGATCCTCAGCAGGGGCACGGGCTCCGCCGTCACCTCCACCTGGACGCCGAACATGTACGCGTACTCCGCCGCCTTCGACCGCAACGACTACGGCCTGGCCGCGGCCGCCTCGATCCTGCTCGCCCTGACCGCCGCGCTGCTCTCCTTCGCCGTCACCCGCCTCACCCGGGACCGGAAGGAGAAGGCCGCATGAGCACCCCCCGCTCCCGCTGGCTGTCGAAGGGCGCCGTCAACGGCGTCCTCCTCCTGGCCACCTGCTACATGCTCTTCCCGCTCGTCTGGCTGGTCACCGCCGCCACCAAGGACGCCGGCGGCCTCCTCGCCGGCGACGCCTTCTCCTTCGAGGGCTTCGACCTCGGCGGCAACCTCGCCCGGCTCGCCGCGTACAACGACGGCGTCTACTTCCGCTGGTACCTCAACAGCCTCCTCTACGCCGGCGTCGGCGCCGCCGCCTGCGCGCTGATCAGCGTCGCCGCCGGATACGCCTTCCACGTCTACGACTTCCGCGGCAAGGAGAAGCTCTTCGGCCTCGTCCTGCTCGGCGTCCTCGTCCCCACCACCGCGCTCGCCCTGCCGATGTACCTGCTCGCCAGCGACCTGGGGATCGTCAACACCTACGCCGCCGTGCTCCTCCCGGTCCTCGTCAACCCCTTCGGGGTCTACCTGTCCCGGGTGCTGTGCGCCGCCTACGTCCCCGACGAGGTCCTGGAGGCCGCCCGCATCGACGGCGCCGGCGAGCTGCGGGTCTTCTGGTCGATCGGTCTGCGCACGGTCATGCCGGGCTTCGTGACCGTCTTCCTCTTCCAGTTCACCGCCGTCTGGAACAACTTCTTCCTCCCCCTGGTGATGCTCTCCGACCAGAAGCTCTTCCCGCTGAGCCTCGGCCTGTACGCGTGGAACAGCAACGCCCACGCCGAACCGGACTACTACCCCCTGGTCGTCACCGGCTCCCTGCTCGCCGTCGTCCCCCTCGTCCTCGCCTTCGTCTCGCTCCAGCGCCACTGGAGGGCCGGCCTCACCGCCGGCAGCGTCAAGTGAGGAGCCCCGTCACGTGAGGAGCTCACCTCCCACCATGCACCCGACCACCGACCACCGCCCCGCCCTGCTGCTCGCGATGGGCCCCGGCGTCGCCGACCGCCTCCTCACCGACGCCCACCGCACCCGTCTCGCGGCCCTCACCCGGACCGACCCGTACCTGGTCGCCCACGACCTGACCGCCCCCGGCCCCCGCGCCGCCGCCGCCCTCGCCGAGGCCGAACTCCTCCTCACCTGCTGGGGCGCCACCCCGCTCACCCCGGAGGTGCTCGCCCGCGCCCCCCGCCTCAAGGCCGTGGTGCACGCGGCCGGTTCGGTCAAGCACCACATCACCGACGCCTGCTGGGAGCGCGGCCTGAAGGTCACCAGCGCCGCCGCCGCCAACGCGCTCCCCGTCGCCGAGTACACCCTCGCCGCGATCCTCTTCGCCGGGAAGCGGGTGCTGCCCGCGGCCCGGCGGTACGCCGAACTCCGCGCCGGCCACGGCTGGCTCGCCGAGTCCGCCGCCTGGGGCAACTACCGCCGCACGGTCGGCATCGTCGGCGCCTCCCGCATCGGCCGCCGGGTCGTCGACCTCCTGCGCCCCTTCGACGTCGAGGTGCTGCTCCACGACCCGTACCTGACGGCGGCCCCGCCGGGCGCGGCCCTCACCGGCCTGGACGAACTCTGCGCCCGCAGCTCGGTGGTCTCCGTGCACGCGCCGCAGCTCCCGTCCACGTACCGCATGATCGGCCCCCGCCAGCTCGCCGCCCTGCCTGACGGCGCCACCCTGATCAACACCTCCCGGGGTTCCCTGGTCGACGAGGACGCCCTCCTGCCGCACCTCACCGCGGGCCGCCTCCACGCGGTCCTCGACGTCACCGACCCCGAGCTGCCGCCGCCCGACTCCCCGCTCTACAGCCTGCCCAACGTCCTGCTCACCCCGCACATCGCCGGCTCCCTCGGCAACGAGCTGCACCGGATGGCCGATCAGGCTCTGGACGAGATCGTCCGCTACGCCCGCGGCGAGCCCTTCGTGGAGGAGGTCAGGGCCGCCGACCTGACGCACTCGGCCTAGACCGGCCTAGACTGGAGGGGTCCACCCGCGGCTTCGCCCGGTCGGAGGCGGCCATGACCTTCGTGCAGATCATCGATTGCAGGACGAGCCAGGTCGAGGAGCTCAACCGGCTCATGGACCGCTGGGTCGAGCAGACCCGGGGGAAACGGACCGCCACCCACGCCGTCGTCGGCACCGACCGGTCGGACGCCCAGCACGTCGTGGAGATCGTGGAGTTCCCCTCGTACGACGTGGCGATGCGCAACTCCCAGCTGCCGGAGACCGACCGGATCTTCCGGGAGATGGTCGCCCTCTGCGACGAGATGCCCACCTTCACCGACCTGGACGTGGTCCGGGACGAGGCGCTGTACAAAGCGAACGCGCGGCAGCTGTTCGGGATGCTCGCGGACGGCACCGACCTGGCCCTGCTCGACGGCGTCCTCGCCGAGGGCTACCACGACCACGATCCGACGAACCCGCAGGACGTCCTCGGGATGGACGCGGTCCGGCGCGAGGTGGAGGAGTGGCGCGCGGGCTTCGACTTCGCGTTCGCGGTCGAGGACCAGATCGCGGAGGGCGACCGCGTGTGCACCCGCTGGACGTGGACCGGCACCCATGTCGGGGACTTCATGGGCCTCCAGCCGACCGGCATGGAGGTCACCATGACCGGGACCACCCTCCACCGCTTCCGCGACGACGGGAAGATCGCCGAGGGCTGGTGGCAGTACGACCTGCTCGGGCTGATGAACCGGCTCGGCGCGGTCGAGACCTGAGGGCCGAGGGGCGGGCCCGGCGCGGACGCGCCCCGAGGAACGGGCGAGGCCCGGTGCCCCCGCGACGGGGGCACCGGGCCTCGTGACGTGGGAACGTCAGTGGGAGTGACCGTGGCCGTGACCGTGGTCCGCCGGCTCCTCCTCCTTCTTCTCCACCACGAGGGTCTCGGTGGTGAGGAGCAGGGAGGCGATCGACGCGGCGTTCTCCAGGGCGGAGCGCGTGACCTTCACCGGGTCGATGACGCCGGCCTTGACCAGGTCGCCGTACTCGCCGGTGGCGGCGTTGAAGCCCTGGCCCTTGTCGAGCTCGGCGACCTTGGAGGTGATGACGTAGCCCTCCAGGCCGGCGTTCTCGGCGATCCAGCGCAGCGGCTCGACGGCGGCGCGGCGGACGACGGCGACACCGGTGGCCTCGTCGCCCTCCTTGCCGAGGTTGCCCTCCAGGACCTTGACGGCGTGGACGAGCGCGGAGCCACCACCGGAGACGATGCCCTCCTCGACCGCGGCGCGGGTCGCGGAGATGGCGTCCTCCAGACGGTGCTTCTTCTCCTTCAGCTCCACCTCGGTGGCGGCGCCGACCTTGATCACGCACACGCCGCCGGCCAGCTTCGCGAGGCGCTCCTGGAGCTTCTCGCGGTCCCAGTCGGAGTCCGTGGACTCGATCTCGGCCTTGATCTGGGCGACGCGGCCCGCGACGTCGGCGGAGTCGCCGCCGCCGTCGACGATGGTGGTGTCGTCCTTGGTGACGGTGACGCGGCGGGCGGTGCCCAGCACGTCGAGACCGGCCTGGTCGAGCTTGAGGCCGACCTCCTCGGCGATGACGGTGGCACCGGTGAGGGTAGCCATGTCGCCGAGCATCGCCTTGCGGCGGTCGCCGAAGCCGGGGGCCTTGACGGCGACGGCGTTGAAGGTGCCGCGGATCTTGTTGACGACGAGGGTGGAGAGCGCCTCGCCCTCGACGTCCTCGGCGATGATCAGCAGCGGCTTGGAGCCACCGGACTGGATGACCTTCTCCAGGAGGGGCAGCAGGTCCTGGATGGAGGAGATCTTGCCCTGGTGGATCAGGATGTACGGGTCGTCGAGGACGGCCTCCATGCGCTCCTGGTCGGTCACCATGTACGGGGACAGGTAGCCCTTGTCGAAGGCCATGCCCTCGGTGAAGTCGAGCTCCAGGCCGAAGGTGTTGGACTCCTCGACGGTGATGACACCGTCCTTGCCGACCTTGTCCATGGCCTCGGCGATGAGCTCGCCGACCTGCTGGTCCTGGGCGGAGAGCGCGGCGACGGCGGCGATGTCCGACTTGTCGTCGATCGGGCGCGCGGTGGCGAGCAGCTCGTCGGAGACGGCCTTGACGGCGGCGTCGATGCCCTTCTTCAGGGAGGCCGGGGAGGCGCCGGCGGCGACGTTGCGCAGACCCTCGCGGACGAGCGCCTGGGCGAGCACGGTGGCGGTGGTGGTGCCGTCACCCGCGATGTCGTTGGTCTTGGTCGCCACCTCCTTGACGAGCTGGGCGCCGAGGTTCTCGTACGGGTCCTCGATCTCGACCTCGCGGGCGATCGTGACACCGTCGTTGGTGATGGTGGGGGCGCCGAACTTCTTGTCGATGACGACGTTGCGGCCCTTGGGGCCGATCGTCACCTTCACCGTGTCGGCAAGCTTGTTGACGCCGCGCTCAAGGGCGCGACGGGCGTCCTCGTCGAACTTCAGGATCTTCGCCATGGGAGCGATTCAGCCCTCTCGGAAATCGTGTGGGAAAACAAACCGCGCCCCTGGACGCCCAAGTAATCAAGGGGTCAGGGGCGCGGTTCAAAGCAGGTACGTCGTCTTACTTCTCGATGATCGCGAGCACGTCGCGGGCCGAGAGGACGAGGTACTCGTCGCCGTTGTACTTCACCTCGGTGCCGCCGTACTTGCTGTAGAGCACGACGTCGCCGACCTTGACGTCGAGCGGCAGGCGCTCGCCGTTCTCGAAGCGGCCCGGGCCCACGGCGAGGACGGCGCCCTCCTGGGGCTTCTCCTTCGCGGTGTCCGGGATGACCAGGCCGGAGGCCGTGGTCTGCTCGGCGTCGAGCGGCTGGACCACGATGCGGTCCTCAAGCGGCTTGATGGCAACCTTGGAGCTGGCGGTCGTCACGATCCGACCTCCCCCTTCGGAGATCTCGCGGGGTTAACTGTCTGGGGTCGCGACCAGCTGGGATCCGTCGTCGCGGGTGCCGGACCTGCCCGTCGCTGTCCTGGCACTCTCCGGTGGGGAGTGCCAGAGCCGAGACTATGACCGCGATTAGCACTCGGTCAAGCGGAGTGCCAATTCCTCACTCCGTGGCGGCCCCCGGGAGGTCCCGGCGGAGCCGCGGTCGGGTCTCGATCCGGGAAACGCGCGCGCGGAGTTCCGGGTTCCGTACGAGGGTGCGGGGATGGACCCGTCCCGTCCCCCCACCGCCTTCGACGTCGTCCTCGCCGTGGTGCTGCTCGTGGTCGACGCCGCCGCGCTGGGGATGCTCCTGTTCCTGTCGGCGCTCGCGGCGCTGGGCTCGGGCGCCCCGGAGCACCCCGGGCAGCGGGCCGCGAGCGTCCCGTCGCCCTGGTGGCTCGTGGCGGCGATGGCGCTGATCGCCCTGTCCGGCGTGGCACTGTGGCGCGGGGGGTGGTTCTGGGCGGGCGGGACGCAGATCGTCGTGGCGGTCCTGCTCGCCGGCGCCGCCCTGCTCTCCGTGGCCGAGGACCGGCTGCGCGAGGGCGCCTCCCGGCCCGGGGGGCGCCCCGCGCCCGGGGCGTCAGCGCCGGGGACGGTCCGCGCGGACGTCCTGCCCGTCCGGGCCGTGGTCCGTGACCCGCTCCACCGCCTTGCGGCCGAGCCGTTCGAGCGGGTCGACGGCGGAGGCGCAGCCGGTGAGGCCGAGGAGGAGGGCGGCGATCACGAGCGGCCGGAGCCGGTTCGACCCGGGCCCGCTCATACGTAGTCCTCCAGCTTGGCGACGGCGTATCCCTTCGAGGTGATCACGTTCATCACCCGCCGGATCATGTCCGGCATGCTGCCCTTCCAGTCCTCCTCGCCGCGGAAGTGGGTGAGGACGATGTCGCCGGGGTGCAGGTCCCGGTCCCACTCGCGCCACTCCATGTGGTCGGAGAAGGCCTCGGAGGCCCAGAGCGGGACGGCCTTGACGCCGCACGCCTTCGCGGCGCGCAGGGTGTCCTCGTTGTAGTTGCCGTACGGCGGCCGGAAGAGCTCGGGGCGCTCGCCGTACTTCTTCTCGATGACGTCCTGCATCCCGCAGATCTCCCGCTTCTGGCGGGCGTAGGAGAGGCCGGGCAGGTACTTGTGGTTCAGGGTGTGGTTGTGGAGGGCGACCCCGCGCGGCTGCGACTTCCGCATCTTCGCGAAGTAGCCGTAGTCGTCGCTGATCACGTAGTCGCTGAGGAAGGCGCTGTACGGGATGTCGAGGTCGGCCATCATCCGGATGAGTTCGGGGTCCTTCTCGGCACCGTCGTCGATCGTCAGGAAGACGACCTTCTCCTTGGTGGGGACGGTGGTGAAGACGGGCGGCAGGCCCTCGCCGTCGGTCTCGAAGCCCTTGCGGGTGGTGATCCTCGGCTTGGTCTTCGGCGGGGCGGGTGCTTCGAGGGGGGCCAGCTTGAGCCCCCACTTCTTCGCGGCGGCGGCCCGTGCCGCCCGCCGCTTCGCCAGGGCCGCCTCCTTCTCCCGGGCGAGCTGGGCGGCGGTCTTCGCCGGGGCCTGCTGGCCGGCGGCGGGGGCGGGGGCGCCCGCGGCGGCCCGTCCGGGGCCGTCGGCGCCGCCGGAGCAGGCCGCGGTGGAGGTGAGCGCGGCGACGAGGAGCGCGGCACCCAGGGCACGACGCGAAGGACCCTTTGCCATCATTTCTTCCTTTTGTCGTACGACCGGTATGGCGCCGCATCCTGTCAGCGCGGCCCGCCCGACCGGCCGCGACACCGCCGTACCGGCCCCACCGTCCCCCGCCCGGCCCACAGGGAGAATGGGACGGTGACCGACCTCGCCGCCTTCACCGCCCTGCTCGCCCCCGAGGGCCAGGCCCTCCTCGCCGCCCTGCGCGACTACGACCCCGCCCAGGAGCTGGCGGTCGCCTCCCGGCTGCGCCGCGACCACCCCGCCGAGCTGGTCTCGGCCGCCCTCGGGCAGGCCCGGCTGCGGCAGCGCGCGGTGGCGAAGTTCGGCGCCGAGGACGCGTACCGCATGTACTTCACGCCGAACGGCGTCGAGCAGTCCACCCGCGCGACCGTCGGCGCCTACCGCGCGAACCGGCTCAAGGCCCTCGGCGTCGGCTCGGTCGCCGACCTCTGCTCCGGCGTCGGCGGCGACGCGCTCGCGCTCGCCCGCGCCGGCATCTCCGTCCTCGCCGTCGACCGCGATCCGCTCACCGCCGAGGTCGCCCGCGCCAACGCCGCCGCGCTCGGCCTCGACGGCCTGATCGAGGTGCGGTGCGCCGACGTCACCGAGATCGACACGACACCGTACGACGCCGTCTTCGTCGACCCCGCCCGACGCGGCGGCCGGGGCCGCGTCTTCGACCCGGAGGCCTACTCGCCGCCGCTCTCCTGGGCCGTGGAGGCCGCCCGCGAGGCCCCGCGCGCCGCCCTGAAGATCGCCCCCGGCATCCCGCACGAGACCGTCCCCGACGAGGCGGAGGCCGAGTGGATCTCGGACGGCGGGGACGTGAAGGAGGCCGTCCTCTGGTTCGGTACGGAGCCGGGCGCGCGCCGCGCCACCCTGCTGCCCTCCGGCGCAAGCCTCACCGGCCGGGGCCTGCCCGACCCGGCGGTCCGCCCCGTCGGCCGCTACCTCTACGAGCCCGACGGCGCCGTCATCCGCGCCCACCTGGTCGCCGAGGCCGCCGAGGAGCTGGACGGCGGCCTGATCGACGCGACGATCGCCTACGTCACCGCGGACGAGTTGCGCCCCACCCCGTACGCCGCCGCCTACGAGATCACCGACGAGCTGCCCTTCAACCTCAAGAAGCTGAAGGCCCTGCTGCGCGAGCGCGAGGTCGGCAACCTGACGGTGAAGAAGCGCGGCTCGGCCGTCGAGCCCGAGGAGATCCGCCGCAAGGTGCGGCCCAAGGGCCCGAACGCGGCGACGGTCCTGCTCACACGTGTCGCGGGGGCCCCGACGATGCTGATCGGCCGGCCGGCACGAGCCTGACCGCCGTCCGGTAGTGCCCGACGGCCTTGAAGAGCCCGATCAGACCGTTGATCCAGAGGATGAGCGCGACGCCCATGCCGTACGCGACCAGGCCGTAGCCGTCCGCCGGGTCGGCCCCGGCGGGCACGGCGAAGCCGGTCCACAGCCCCAGACCGCACAGGACGGCGGAGACCGCCATCCAGCAGGCGCTCGCGACGGGCGCCCGCAGCCGCGCGTCCGTCGGCCCGTGCCGGTCCAGGGCGGCCCAGCCGAGCAGCCGTGCGCGCACCACGCGGTCGCGGCGCACCCCGCGCACCGCGAGCCAGACGCCCGGGACCATCACCCCGAGGCCGAGGACGGCGACGACCAGCCCGACGAAGAAGGTGATCGGGTCGAGGACCGCCCCCTGGCCGAGGTCGACGAGCAGCACGCCGACCATGCCCCAGCCGAGCTGGAGCACCAGCACCGCCCCGGCGAACAGCGCGAACCTCCCCCCGCCGAGCAGCCTCCGGGTCAACTCCCCCACCGCCAGCGCCCGGTCCGCGAGCAGTGCCTCCCGGTCGGGCCAGCTGCGGAGCTCGGCGGGCGGGGGCGGCGGGGGCAGGGGCATGCGCGGGGACATACGCAGCACCCTAGGCCGTCCCTTCCCCCAACTCCCTTTCGCGTCCCCGCAGCAGCGCCCGCTCCCGCTCGTTCCGGGTCAGTTCCGCCGCCCGCGCGAACTCGGCCCGCGCCTCCGCGACCCGGCCCAGCCGGGCGAGCAGGTCACCGCGGACGCTGGGCAGCAAGTGGTAGCGGTCCAGGGCGGGTTCGGCGGCGAGCGCGTCGACGATCGGGAGCGCGGCGGCCGGGCCCTCGGCCATCGAGACGGCCACCGCCCGGTTCAGCTCGACCACCGGCGACGGGGCCAGCTCCATCAGCCGGCCGTACAGTCCGGCGATGGTCGTCCAGTCGGTCTCCCCGTACGAGGCCGCCCGCGCGTGGCAGGCGGCGATCGCGGCCTGGAGGGCGTACGGGCCGTAGCGGCGTCCGTCTCCGGCACGGGCGAGGGCGGCGTAGCCGCGCCGGACGAGGAGACGGTTCCAGCGCCGCCGGTCCTGCTCGGCGAGGAGCACCGGACGGCCGTCGGGGCCGGTGCGTGCGGGGACGCGGGAGGCCTGGAGTTCGAGGAGCGCGGCGAGGCCGTGGACCTCGCTCTCGCCCGGCATGAGGGCGGCGAGCCCGCGGGCGAGCCGGAGCGCGTCCTCGCAGAGCCCGGGCCGCAGCAGGTCGTCGCCCGCGGTGGCCGCGTACCCCTCGTTGAAGACGAGGTAGACGACCTCCAGGACGGAGCCGAGCCGGGCGGCCCGGTCCTCCCCGTACGGCACCTCGAAGGCCACCCCCGCCTTCGCGAGCGCCCGCTTGGCACGGGTGATCCGGGCGGCGACGGTGGCCTCCGGGACGAGGAAGGCGCGGGCGATCTCGTCCGTCCGCAGCCCGCCGACGAGCCGCAGGGTGAGCGCCGCCCGCGCCTCGGCGGAGAGCACCGGGTGGCAGGTGGTGAAGACGAGCCGCAGCACGTCGTCGTCGATGTCCCCGGGGCCGGAGGGCTCGGGGTCGTACGCCTCCCCGGGCAGGCTCCGGCCGACCTCGGCGAGCTTGCGCGCGTACGTCTCGCGGCGCCGCACGAGGTCGACGGCCCGGTGCTTGGCGGTGGCCGTCAGCCAGGCCCCGGGCCGGTCCGGGACGCCGTCGCGCCGCCACCGCTCCAGCGCGGCGACGAGGGCGTCCTGGGCGATCTCCTCGGCGATGCCGACGTCCCGGACGATCCGCGTCACCGTGGCGATGATCCGCGCCGACTCCATCCGGAAGACCGTCTCCAGCGTGCTCTCCACCGTCACGCCTCATATGACAGCACGGCGCGGGTCAGCCCTCCGGCGTCTCCTCGACCTCGCGGACCTCCAGACCGACCTTCCAGTGCGGCGGGTGGACGGCGAGGAAGCGCTTCCCCCACTCGACGGCCTCCGCCATGTCCTTGCACTGGAGCATCGCGTAGCCGCCGACGACCTCCTTGGTCTCGGTGAAGGGGCCGTCCGTGAAGGACAGCTTCCCGTCCGACCAGGTGATGCGGGTGGCCTCGGCGGTCGGCTTCAGTCCTGCGGTGTCCACCATGGCGCCGGCCTTGGTGATCTCCTCGAAGAGGGCGCCCATCCGCTCCTCGAAGCCGGGGTCGGCGCTCTCCATGTCGATGGTGTTCTCCTCGATGCGGACGAGGGAGAGGAAGCGGGGCATGGTGACTCCTGGGGGTGCGGGGGCGGGGCCGTTCCCCGCCTTCCACACCTACGTCGAACGGGCCGGGCGCGCATCGACACCGCGTCGGACTTTTCTCAGACGTAGTCTTCCAGGCGGGCCACCGTGAAGCCCTGCTCCTGGATCTTCCGCAGCATCGTCGCCGTCATCTCGGTCATCGTGCGGCCCTTGAGCTCGCCGGGGCCGCGGAAGTGGGCGAGGACGATGTCGCCGGGGTGGAGCTTCCGGTCGCCGCGCTGGTACTGCATGTCCTTGATCTGCATGGACTCGCGCCAGAGGACGATCGCGTCGACGCCGCAGGTGCCGGCGGCGGCGCGGGTGGCCTCGTTCCAGTTGCCGAACGGCGGGCGGAAGAGGCGCGGGGCGGTGCCGTACCGCTTCCGCAGCCTCTCCTGCTGTCCGCAGATCTCGCGGCGCTGGGCCTCCGGGGAGAGGGTGCGCAGGTTCGGGTGGGTGAGGGTGTGGTTGGCGACGCCGTGGCCCTGGGCGACGAGCGGCTCGAAGTAGCCGTAGTCGCCGCTGATCGCCGAGTCGGTGAGGAACATCGTGAAGGGGACGTCGAGCTCGTCCATCATCCGCACGAACTCGGGGTCCTTCTCGGCCCCGTCGTCGATGGTGAGGAAGACGACCTTGTCGGTGGTCGGGACGTCGCTGATCACCGGGACCGGGCCGCCCCGCTTCCGCTGCACCGGCTTGACGGCGGGCGGGGCGGGCGGCGCGGGCAGGGGCTCGATCCCCCACGTGCGGTACGCGGCAGCCCTGGCCGCCTCCGGGGCGGGCGCCGGTTCCGGGGCGGCGGTCGTCTTCGAGGGCGTCGCCGGGGCGGGGGCGGCCGCCGGGGGCGGGGCCTCGGCCGTGCAACCCGTCATCAGGAGGGCCACCGCGGTCAGCGCCGCCCACACCGCGATCTGCTTCTTCACGGGCTGTGGGATGCCCGATCCGATCGAAAGGTTGCCCGATCGCCGAACTATTCGCCTATTCGACCGATTCGAAACGCCAGCGGTGCACCGGACGGGTGATCAGTTCCGCGTCCGGCTCCGGCAGCTCGGGCAGCTCGGCGTCAAGGGCGTCCGCCTCCCACCAGGTGAGGACGAGGACCCGGTCCTGGGGGGCGCGGAGGACCTCCCGGCGGAGCGGCTCGCGCGCCAGGACCCGGGCCCGCGCCCACTCCAGGAGCTCGGCGCCGCGGCCCTGCACGGCCCGGGCCTCCCACATCAGGGCGACCCTCACGAGTACAGGTTCTCCTTGCTGATCTCGTGCACGTGGTCGTGGTCATGGGCGTGGGCGGGGACGTGCGGGTCGGTCACCGGGAGGGACGAGTCCGCCGAGAGCTCCAGGCCGGAGGCGGCCCTGCCCCGGGCGACCATCTCGGCGCCGAGCGCGGCGACCATCGCGCCGTTGTCGGTGCACAGGCCCGGCCGGGGCACCCGGAGCCGGATCCCGGCCCGCTCGCAGCGCTCCTCGGCCAGCGCCCGGAGCCGCGAGTTCGCGGCGACGCCGCCGCCGATCATCAGGTGGTCGACGCCCTCGTCCTTGCAGGCCCGGACGGCCTTGCGGGTGAGGACGTCGACGACGGCCTCCTGGAAGGAGGCGGCCACGTCCCGCACCGGCACCTCCTCGCCGGCCGCCCGCTTCGCCTCGATCCAGCGGGCCACGGCGGTCTTGAGTCCGGAGAAGGAGAAGTCGTACGCCGGGTCCTTGGCGCCGCTCAGGCCGCGCGGGAAGGCGATGGCGGCCGGGTCGCCCTCCCTGGCGAGCCGGTCGATGACCGGGCCGCCGGGGAAGCCCAGGTCGAGGACGCGGGCGATCTTGTCGAAGGCCTCGCCGGCCGCGTCGTCGATCGTCGCGCCCAGCGGCCGCACGTCGGAGGTGATGTCGGTGGAGAGCAGCAGCGAGGAGTGCCCGCCGGAGACGAGCAGCGCCATCGTCGGCTCGGGCAGCCTGCCGTGCTCCAGCTGGTCGACGCAGATGTGCGAGGCCAGGTGGTTGACGCCGTACAGCGGCTTGCCCAGCGCGTAGGCGTACGCCTTGGCGGCGGAGACGCCGACGAGCAGGGCGCCCGCGAGGCCGGGGCCCGCGGTGACCGCGATGCCGTCGAGGTCCTTGGCGGAGACGCCGGCGGTCTTCAGGGCCCGCTCGATCGTCGGGACCATCGCCTCCAGGTGGGCCCGGGAGGCGATCTCGGGCACGACGCCGCCGAAGCGGGCGTGGGTGTCGACGCTGGAGGCCACGGCGTCGGCGAGCAGGGTGGTGCCGTGCACGATGCCGACGCCGGTCTCGTCGCAGGAGGTCTCGATGCCGAGCACGAGGGGTTCGTCAGCAGCCATCAGATTTCGGTCCCAGTTCCTTGAACAGTCAGTCGCATCACGAGCGCGTCGACGTTGCCCGGCTGGTAGTAGCCGCGCCGGAAGCCGATGGGCTCGAATCCGAAGCGCTCGTACAGCTTCTGCGCCCGGGTGTTGTCCACGCGCACTTCGAGCAGGACCTCGTCGCACTCGAAGGCGGTGGCGTGCTGGAGGAGGTCGGTGAGGAGCCGGGCGCCGAGCCCGGTGCCCCACTGCGCGCGGGCGACGGCGATGGTCTGGACGTCCCCGAGCCCGCCGGCCGCCGCCAGGCCCGCGTACCCGGCCAGCTCCCCGGAGGGGGCCTCGGCGACGACGTACCGCCGGGTGGCCCGGGGGCCGCGCGCGTGCGCCAGCTCGGACCAGAACATCCCCTCCGACCAGGCGTCCTCGGGGAAGAGCTCGGCCTCCAGGGCCAGCACCTGCGGGAGGTCCCACCAGCGCATCTCGCGCAGCACGGCCTCTCCGCCCGCCACGTCCCCGCTCACTGGGGGGTGACCACCTTGTAGTTCTTCGGCACCTGCGCGTCGGGCCGCCGCAGGTACATCGGCAGCGGGTCGAGGAAGCCCTCGCCGCCGGCCGCGAGCCGCTCCGCCGCCAGGGCGGCGAGCGCGCCGGCGGACTGGTGCTCGGGGCCGCGTGCGTCGGGGAAGGCGTCCGGGTAGAGCAGGGCGCCCGCGCCGACCACCGGCAGCCCGGCGAGCCGCTCGGCGATGTCGGCCGGCCGGTCGACGGAGGCGTCGGTCGCACGGGTGCGGGCGTCGTCGTACCGGGCCCAGTAGACCTCCTTGCGGCGGGCGTCGGTCGCCACCGCGAAGGGGCCCTCGATGCCGGAGGCGTACGCGAGGCCGTCGAGGGTGCACAGGCCGTGCACCGGCACCCCGCCGAGGGCGGAGGAGAAGGCGGCGGCCGTGACGAGCCCCACCCGGAGCCCGGTGTAGGGGCCGGGGCCGACCCCGACCACGATCCCGGTCACCGCGTCGAGCGCGGTCCCGGCCTCCTTGAGGACCCGGTCGACGGCGGGGAGCAGCAGCTCCCCGTGGCGGCGGGCGTCGACGCGGGTCGACTCGGCGACGACGGCCGTGCCGTCGTGCAGGGCGACGGTGACGGCGGGAGTGGCGGTATCCATGGCGAGCAACAGCACGCGAACAGCCTACGGCGCCGCGGGCGGGCGATGCGGCGCGCGGCCGTCCGGGGGCCCGGCTGCTACCGTCGGGCGCGACAGCTCGTCAGGCTCGGCACGTACGTACGAAGAGGTGGAGACGGTGGCAAGGAGCAGCTCGGGATTCGTGGCCGGGCTCACCGCGGCGGCCGTCGCCGCGGTCGCCTTCCTCGCCTATCAGGCGTCGGCGAGCGTGCCGGCGGACCTCGCGGAGCCGTCCCGGGCGCCGGGCACGGTCGCCCCTTCGGCGTCGGCCTCCGCCGGGGCGAAGAAGCCCGCGAAGAACCCGCTGGCGGTGCCGGCGGCCTCGGGCAAGGGCGAGCGCGTGGTGTACGCGCTCGGGGACCGCCGGGTGTGGCTGGTCGACGGGAAGAACAGGGCCGTCCGCACGTTCACGGTGACGCCGAGCCCGGTGAGCCCGGCGCCGGGGGCGTACGCGGTGACCTCCCGGTCCAATTCGGTGCGCGGCTCCGACGGGGTGCAGATCGAGCACGTGGTCCGCTTCGCGAGCGTGGAGGGCGTGACGATCGGCTTCAGCGCGGCGGTCGACGGCTCGACGCCCGCGCCCGACCCGTCGAGGAAGACCGGCGGCATCCGCATGGACCGGGCGGACGGCGACGCGATGTGGACCTTCGCGTCGATCGGCGCGAAGGTCGTCGTCGTCCCCTGACGCCCGCCCGTCCGGCCCCTGACGCCCGCCCGTCCGGCTTCCCGGACGGCCCGGGGTTCTCGGAGGTACCCCCGTAAGGGTTACGCGGCCTCGTCCCTGAGGTCCCGTTCCGGCTGCTCATCCGGGGGCGCGAGGTCGCGCCCCGGCGGGGTCGAGACGGCGCTGGCCGCCGCGCAGGAGGCCAGCAGCTCGCTCATCGAGACGCGCTCCTCGGCGGTGCGGTCGTCGCGCTCCGGCATCTGCGTCGCCATGCATGCCTCCCGTAGGTTAGGTTCACCTAACCAGTTCGTGCATCCATGTCACCACGGCGCGGAGCGGCGGCGCAACATTTTCCCGACATGCTGTCGGAACCTACGGACGCCGTCGGCCTCCGTTCACAGCGAGGACAGGTCCTCGTCGGCCCACCGTCCGCCGATCCCACGCAGCACGACCGTGCGCCGGTCGTCGTCGGTGTCGCCGGTGACGCGGTGGATGAGGACGTGCAGCCGGTCGTCGGTCAGCTCCTCGACCTTGCCGTCGCCCCACTCCACGACCACCACGGACTCGGGCAGCGAGACGTCGAGGTCCAGGTCCTCCATCTCGTCGAGCCCGCCGCCGAGCCGGTACGCGTCCACGTGGACGAGGGCCGGGCCGCCGGTGAGCGAGGGGTGGACGCGGGCGATGACGAAGGTCGGCGAGGTGACCGCGCCGCGGACGCCCAGGCCCTCGCCGAGACCGCGGGTCAGGGTGGTCTTCCCGGCGCCCAGCTCGCCGGTGAGCATGACGAGGTCGCCGGGACGGAGGAGTTTCGCGAGCCGGCGGCCGAGCTCCTGCATGCGCTCGGGGGAGTCGACGGAGACGGTGGCGCCGGAGACGGGCGGGTGCGCTGCTTCCATACCCGCCAACCTATCCGTTGTCCGTGCCCTCCCCGGCCCTGGCCAGCAGGGCGGCGAGCGCCTCGGTGACGGCCTCGGGCCGCTCCAGCATCACCAGGTGGCCGGCGTCGGGGACGACGACCCGCTCGGCGCCCGGCAGGGCCTCGGCGATGGCCTCGGTGTGCGCGGCGGGGGTGACGAGGTCCCGGTCGCCGACGAGGGCCAGCGCGGGCAGGCCGCGGAAGGCGGCGAGGGCGGCGAGCTTGTCGTGCGCGCCGAAGGCCGGGTAGAACTCCGCCACCACGTCGACCGGGACGGACTCGATCATCCGCTCGGCGAAGCGGACGACGGCCGGGTCCACGTCCTTCGAGGCGAAGGAGTACTTCTTCACGAGCCCGGCGAAGAGGTCGGCGGTGGCCCGGCGCCCCTTCTCGACCAGTTCGGCCTGGGACCCGAGGGTCCGCAGCATCCCCGGCAGGACCCGGCGGACCGCGTTGACGCCGGCGAGCGGGAGCCCGTACGAGACCTCCTCCAGGCGGCCCGGGGAGGTCCCGACGAAGGCGACGCCGACGACCCGGTCGCGGACCAGCTCCGGGTACTGCTCGGCGAGCGCCATCACCGTCATCCCGCCCATCGAGTGCCCGACGAGCACGAGCGGCCCCTCGGGCGCGGCGGCGTCGACGACGGCCTTCAGGTCCCGGCCGAGCAGCTCGATGCCGACCGGCTTCCCTCCGCCGCGCTCCGAGCGGCCGTGGCCCCGCTGGTCCCAGAAGACGGTCCTGACCCGGCCGCGCAGCGCGGCCCGCTGGTAGTGCCAGGAGTCCTGGTCGAGGCAGAAGCCGTGCGAGAAGACGACGGTGAGGGGCCCGCCGAAGCCCTCGTCGGCCCGACCGGCTTCGGCTTCGTCCGTCTCGTACGCGAGGATCGTGCCGTCGTCGGCGAGCGCCCGGCCGGGGGTGCCGCGCAGGGTGCCGAACGGGCCGGTGGCGTCCAGGGCGAGCCGGGCCTTGCGGCGCACGGATCGGCTCACGGTCAGCCGTTCGACGGCGACGCCCGCCGCCGCGCCGGCCGCCAGCACGCCTATCGCCGCGCCCGCGATCCCGGCGCGCCGCCAGACGCCGCCCCCCGGCTCCCCCACGGCCGTCTACTCCCCCACGTAGACGCGCGGCACGCGCGCGCCGATCCGGGTGACGATCTCGTACGCGATGGTGTCGGCGGCCTCCGCCCAGTCCTGGGCCGTCGGCTCGCCGTGCTCGCCGGAGCCGAAGAGGACGGCCTCGGTGCCGGGCGCGGGCCGGTCGCCGCCGAGGTCGACCACGAACTGGTCCATGGCGACCCGCCCGGCGACGGTGCGGACCTTGCCGGCGACGAGGACCGGGCCGCGGCCCGAGGCGTGCCGGGGGACGCCGTCGGCGTACCCGACCGGGACCAGGCCGAGGGTGGTCTCGCCGCCGGTGACGTAGTGGTGCCCGTAGGAGACGCCGTGACCGGACGGCACCTCCTTCACCAGGGCGACGCTCGCCTTCAGGGACATCACCGGGCGCAGCCCGAGCTCGGCGGAGGTGCCCAGCTCGGGCGCGGGCGAGACGCCGTACATCGCGATGCCGGGGCGGACCAGGTCGAAGTGGGTCTCGGGGAGGGTGAGGGTGGCCGGCGAGTTGGCGATGTGCCGGACCTCGGGCTCGATCCCGGCCTTCTCCGCGTGGTCGAGCATCGAGCGGAAGACGTCCAGCTGGGCGGCGATCGACGGGTGCCCCGGCTCGTCCGCGCAGGCGAAGTGGGACCAGAGGCCGGTGACCTTGACCAGCCCCTCCTTCTCGGCCTCCAGGGCCCCGGCGACGAGCGCCGGCCAGTCGGCGGGCTGGCAGCCGTTGCGGCCGAGGCCGGTGTCGGCCTTGAGCTGGACGCGGGCCGTGCCGCCGGTGCGGCGGGCGGCGGCGGTGACCTCGTCGAGGGCCCACCGGCCGCTCACCGCCATGTCGAGACCCGCCTCGATGCCGGCGTCCCACGGGTCGCCGGGCGTCCACAGCCAGCACAGGACGGGGACGTCGGTGATCCCGGCGGCGCGCAGGGCCAGCGCCTCCTGGGGGGTGGCCGTGCCGAGCCAGCTCGCGCCCGCGTCGAGGGCGGCGCGGGCGCAGCGCACGGCGCCGTGTCCGTACGCGTCGGCCTTGACCACGGCCATGACGCGGACGTGGGGGGCCACGCGGGCGCGCAGCGCGCGGACGTTGGCGCGCAGCGCCCCGAGGTCGATCTCGGCGCGGGCTCGGCGGGGCGGCGGTGCTGTCTCAGTCATCGCGCCCAGTCTCTCAGGTGGTCACAGCCCCGGCCGCTTGCCCCAGATGTAGACCCGGTCGCCCTTGCGGAGGACCGACCACAGCTTCTCCGCGTTCTTGTAGGTGAGGTTCACGCAGCCGCGGCTTCCGGTGGGG
The DNA here is from genome assembly GCF_014649855.1 of Streptomyces roseolus. Classification (GTDB taxonomy): domain Bacteria; phylum Actinomycetota; class Actinomycetes; order Streptomycetales; family Streptomycetaceae; genus Streptomyces; species Streptomyces roseolus. The sequence continues at coordinate 177,603 of NZ_BMTV01000012.1, forward strand.
GTGGCGATGGCCCCGTAGACGCCGTGGAAGGCCTGGCCGCCGTCGAAGAACTGCGAGAACGGCATCGGCGTGTCGTAGATGGTCGACCAGTGGTCCTTGTGGCGCCAGTAGACGGAGTGCCAGCCGGTGCGGGTGCGGTAGCCGGCCCGGCCGCTGCGGATGTTGACCACGGCGTAGGTGATCTTCTTGCCCTTCTGGACCCACATCAGCTCGCGGTTCAGGTCGACGCAGGCGACCGGGTAGGAGCGGACGGGGCACTTCTCGGTGGCGTTGGGGTTCTTCCGGGCGGCGAGGAGTTCGGCGCGGGCCCAGGTGACGGGACCGGCGTAACCGTTGGCGGGCTTGATCTTCTGCCGGGTCTGGAAGGCGCGGATCGCCCGGCAGTCGGCGGCGGACTGCTTCCCGTCGACCTTGAGCTTCAGCAGCCGTTCGACCTGCCGCTGGTACATCCCGGTCCTGGCGGTGCAGGCGGCCCCGGCGGCGTCGCGCGGGAGGTACTCGACGAGTTCGTCGACCTCCTGCTCCGGCACGGGGACGGGGACCTCGCCGTCGGGGGCGGTCGGCGGGAGGACCTGGTCGGGGGTGTCCATGGGGTACTCGGGGCGTCCGGCGCCGGCGATGCCGGGGACGAGGACGTCGGCGGCGGGACCGGGCTCCTCCGCGTGCGCGGTGGCGGTACCGCCCAGGAGCGCGACGGCGAGCAACGGCGGCAGGATGCGGCTTCTCCATCTGGTCACCCGTCCATCCGACCCCGCCCGCGTCCGGCCCGGCGCGCGCTGACCCCCGCCCGGAGCAACGGGGTTGGGCCGACCGGCGGCGCGCCGCACGGCCGGGCGGCGGCACGGTCCGGGGGCGGGACCGACGACCCCGGGCGGGATCGACGACCCCGGGCGGGGGCCGATGGCGCGGAGCAGGGGCCGATGGCGCGGAGCGGGACCTGCGCCCCCGGGCGGGGCCGGCAGCGCGGGGCGGGGCCGGTGCCCCGGGGCGGGATCCGGCGGCGCGCCCGGGACGGGACCGGTGCCCCGGGGCGGGATCCGGCGGCGCGTCCTACGGTTCGCGCACGTCCTGCCAGGCGCCGGAGAGGGCGTCGGCGACCTCGGTCGCGGTGATCGGGCCGCCCTTGCCCGCGGCCCGCCGGGCGGCGAGCCCGTGCAGGTAGGCGGCGCAGGAGGCGGCGTCCACGGGGTGGAGCCCTGCGGCGAGGAGGGAGCCGGCCAGGCCGGACAGGATGTCGCCGGAGCCGGCCGTGGCGAGCCACGGGGTGCCGGTCGGGTTGACCCGCACGGGGCCGGTGCCGCCGGGACCGGCGACCAGGGTGGTGGACCCCTTGAGGAGGACGGTGGCGCCGTACCGGTCGGCGAGCTCGCGGGCGGCGGCGAGCCGCCGGGCCTCCACGTCCGCCCGGTCGGTGCCGAGCAGGGCGGCCGCCTCGCCGGCGTGCGGGGTGAGGAGGGTGGGCGCGGACCGCTCCCGGACGGCGTCGGGGTCGAGGGCGCGCAGCCCGTCGGCGTCGACGAGGACGGGCACCTCGGAGGCGAGGACCTCGGCGACGGCGACCTCCGCGCCGGGTCCGTCGCCGAGGCCGGGTCCGACGACCCAGGCCTGGACGCGGCCGGCCTTCTCCGGCGGCCCCGCGTGCACCAGGGTCTCCGGGTGGGCGGCGATCACCGCCTCGCGGGCGGGGCCCACGTACCGCACGGCCCCGGCGCCGCCGCGCAGCGCGCCCGCGACGGCGAGGACGGCGGCGCCCGGGTAGCGGGCGGAGCCGGCGACGACGCCGAGCACGCCCCGCCGGTACTTGTCGCTCTCCGCGCCGGGCGCGGGCAGCAGCCGGGCCACGTCCTGGTGCTGGAGCGCCTCGGCGGCGGGCACGGAGGGGAGGGTGGCGGCGAGCCCGATGTCCACGAGCCGCAGCGCGCCGGCGTACTCCCGGGCGGGGTCGACGAGCAGCCCCGGCTTGTACGTGCCGAAGGTGACGGTCACGTCGGCGCGCAGGGCCTCGCCGGCGACCTCGCCGGTGTCGGCGTCGACGCCGCTGGGGAGGTCGACGGCGACGACGACCGCGTCGGAGCCGCGCGCCGCGCGGGCGACGGGCACGGCCTCGGGGCGCAGTCCGCCGCGTCCGCCGATGCCGGTGATGCCGTCGAGGACGAGGTCGGCGGCGGCCAGCGCCTCGTACGGGTCCTCGGTGACGCGCCCGCCGGCCGCCCGCAGCGCGGCCAGTCCGGCGCCGTGGGCGCGGGCGCCGAGCAGCACGGCGGTGACCCCGGCGCCGCGCCGGGCGAGCCGGGCGCCGGCGTAGAGGGCGTCGCCGCCGTTGTCGCCGCTGCCGACGAGGAGGACGACCCGGGACCCGTACACCCGGCCCTTGCCGAGCAGCGAGCAGCAGGCGGCGGCGAGGCCGGCGGCGGCCCGCTGCATCAGCGCGCCCTCGGGCAGGCGCGCCATCAGCTCGGCCTCGGCGGCCCGGACGGTCTCCACGTGGTGAGCGGTACGCATGGGGAGCAGTCTGCCCCAGGGGCGGGGAGGCCGCCTGGAGGAAAGCTCGCGAAACCCCGGACGCGGGCCGGGCGGACCGTCTTGACACCACCTCAGTCTCAAGTAAGGTATGCCTTACCTAACCAGGCTGGCCCCTGATCAGGTTCGGGGCCCGGCACCGCCTCCTCGCGGCCGGGCCCCGGTCCCTTCCCCGTACGGCTCAGCCCTCCGCGATCACCACCGCCGAGGCGACCCCGGCGTCATGGCTCAGCGAGAGGTGCCAGTGCTTCACGCCCAGCTCGGCCGCGCGGGCCGCGACCGTGCCGCGCACCCGCAGCCGGGGCTGACCGGTGGACTCGGCGTACACCTCCACGTCCGTCCAGTGGAGGTTCCCGGGGGCGCCGAGCGCCTTGGCCAGGGCCTCCTTCGCGGCGAAGCGCGCCGCCAGGGAGGCCGGGCCCCGGCGCTCCCCGCTGGGCAGCAGCAGCTCCTCGCGCACGAAGAGCCGCTCCACGAGCGCCGGCGTCCGTTCCAGCGACGCGGCGAAGCGGTCGATCTCCGCCACGTCGATCCCCACCCCGATGATCATTTCTCTCCTCACTCCACCGTCACGGACTTGGCCAGGTTGCGCGGCTGGTCCACCTCGTTGCCCCGGGCGGTGGCCAGCTCGCAGGCGAAGACCTGGAGCGGCACCGTGGAGACGAGCGGCTGGAGCAGCGTGGGCGTGGCGGGGACGCGGACGAGGTGGTCGGCGAAGGGGACGACGGCGTCGTCGCCCTCCTCCGCGATCACGATCGTCCGGGCGCCACGGGCCCGGATCTCCTGGATATTGGAGACGATCTTGTCGTGGAGGACCGAACGTCCCTTGGGCGAGGGCACCACGACGACCACCGGCAGGTCCTCCTCGATCAGGGCGATCGGCCCGTGCTTCAGCTCGCCCGCCGCGAAGCCCTCGGCGTGCATGTACGCCAGCTCCTTCAGCTTCAGCGCGCCTTCGAGGGCCACCGGGTAGCCGACGTGCCGGCCGAGGAAGAGGATCGTGTCCTTGTGGGCGAGGGAGCGGGCGAGGGCCCGTACGGGCTCCATGGTCTCCAGGACCCGCTCGACCTCCTCCCCGCTCCGCGCCAGCTCGCGGACCACGGCCCGGATCTCGTCGCCCCACTTGGTGCCGCGCACCTGCCCCAGGTAGAGGGCGAGCAGATAGCAGGCGACGAGCTGGGTGAGGAAGGCCTTCGTCGACGCCACGGCGACCTCGGGCCCGGCGTGCGTGTAGAGCACGGCGTCGGACTCGCGGGGGATGGTCGACCCGTTGGTGTTGCAGACGGCCAGGACCTTGGCGCCCTGCTCGCGGGCGTGCCGGAGCGCCATCAGGGTGTCCATGGTCTCGCCGGACTGCGAGATGGCGACGACGAGCGTCCGCTGCCCGAGGATCGGGTCCCGGTAGCGGAACTCGCTGGCCAGCTCCACCTCGCAGGGGATCCGGGTCCAGTGCTCGATGGCGTACTTGGCGATCAGCCCGGCGTGGAAGGCGGTGCCGCAGGCGACGATGACGACCTTGTCGGCCTCGCGGAGCACCGCGTCGGGGATCCGCACCTCGTCGAGGGTCAGCCGCCCGCTCGCGTCGATCCGCCCGAGGAGGGTGTCGGCGACGGCCTTCGGCTGCTCGACGATCTCCTTGAGCATGAAGTGGTCGTAGCCGCCCTTCTCGGCGGCGGAGGCGTCCCAGTCGACGTGGAAGGCCCGGACGTCGGCCGGCGCCCCCTCGAAGTCGGTGACGACGACCCCCTCCCGGGTCAGCTCGACGACCTGGTCCTGCCCGAGCTCGATGGCGGACCGGGTGTGCGCGATGAAGGCGGAGACGTCGGAGGCGAGGAAGTTCTCGCCCTCCCCCACCCCGACGACCAGCGGCGAGTTCCGGCGCGCGCCGACGACCACGTCGGGCTGGTCGGCGTGGACGGCGACCAGCGTGAAGGCCCCGTCGAGCCGCCGGCAGACCAGCCGCATCGCCTCGGCCAGGTCACCGACGGAGGAGAACTCCTCGGCCAGCAGATGGGCGACGACCTCGGTGTCGGTCTCGGAGAGCAGCTCGTGCCCCCGCTCGGCGAGTTCCTCCCGCAGGGCGGCGAAGTTCTCGATGATCCCGTTGTGCACGACGGCGACCCGCCCCGCGTTGTCGAGGTGCGGATGCGCGTTGGCGTCCGTCGGCCCGCCGTGGGTCGCCCACCGCGTGTGCCCGATGCCGACGGAGCCGGCCGCCAGCGGCCGCTCGGCCAGTTCCTTCTCCAGATGGACGAGCTTCCCGGACTTCTTGGCCGCGGCCAGCCCCCCGTCCGCCAGGACGGCGACCCCGGCCGAGTCGTACCCCCGGTACTCCAGCCTCTTCAGCCCCGCGACGACCACATCGAGCGCCGACTGCCCACCGACGTATCCCACGATTCCGCACATGACGGCAGCCTACGGCCGGACCCCGCCCCCGGCCGGGAGCCCCGCACGGAGTCGGCGCCGCCGCGGCCGACCCGCCACGTGACCCACCCCACCCCCCACGCCCCGCGTGGAGCCGGGACAATGGGCGCGTGATCACTTCGCCGCCACGAAGCGCCAACGGCAACGGCGCCGGCACCGGGACCGCGGGGAGCCGTCGGTCCCCCGAGCCGACGCCGTACGTCGACCTCACCCGCGCCGAGTGGAGCGCCCTGCGCGACAAGACGCCGCTGCCGCTGACCGCCGACGAGGTCGAGCGGCTCCAGGGGCTCGGCGACGTCATCGACCTCGACGAGGTGCGGGACGTGTACCTGCCGCTGTCGCGGCTGCTCAACCTCTACGTGCAGGCCACCAGCGGGCTGCGCGGGGCGCTGAACACCTTCCTCGGGGAGAAGGCGGAGCAGCGCGGCACGCCGTTCGTCATAGGGGTCGCCGGGTCGGTCGCGGTCGGGAAGTCGACCGTGGCGCGACTCCTCGAAGCGCTGCTCGCGCGGTGGCCCGAGCACCCCCGGGTGCAGCGGATCACCACCGACGGGTTCCTCTATCCGATGGAGGAGCTGAAGGCGCGCGGGCTGATGTCGCGGAAGGGCTTCCCCGAGTCGTACGACCGGCGGGCCCTGACCCGGTTCGTCGCCGACGTGAAGGCGGGCAAGGACGAGGTCTCCGCGCCCGTCTACTCGCACCTGATCTACGACCGGGTGCCGGGCGAGCGGCTCGTGGTGAGCCGGCCCGACATCCTCATCGTCGAGGGGCTGAACGTCCTCCAGCCGGCGCTGCCCGGCAAGGACGGCCGGACCCGGGTCGGCCTCGCCGACTACTTCGACTTCTCCGTGTACGTGGACGCCCGCGCCGAGGACATCGAGGGCTGGTACCTCAACCGCTTCCGGAAGCTGCGCGAGACCGCGTTCCAGGACCCGTCCTCGTACTTCCGCCGCTGGACGCAGGTCTCCGAGGAGGAGGCGCTGGAGTACGCCCGCACGATGTGGCGGACCGTCAACAAGGTGAACCTCCTGGAGAACGTGGCGCCGACGCGCGGCCGGGCGACGCTCGTGATCCGCAAGGGCCCGGACCACAAGGTGCAGCGGCTGAGCCTGCGGAAGCTCTGAGCCTCCGTAAGCTCGGACCATGCTGCACCTTCGGATGATCGTTCCCTCGGACCGCACCGAGGCCGTGGCCGGACTGATCGAGTCGACCGTCGGCACCACCCACCTGGTGGTGCTGCCGGGAGCCGCCCGCGACCCTTCCGGGGACGTCGTGATGTGCGACGTGGCCCGCGAGGCCGGGGACGAACTCCTCCACGGGCTGCGGGAGCTGAAGCTCGATCAGGACGGGGCGATCGCCGTCGAGGACATCGACCTGACGATGTCGGAGCGGGCCGACGCGGCCGAGGAGGACGCCCCCGGCGAGGGCGCCGACGCGGTGCTCTGGGAGCAGCTGGCGACCTCGACGCACGAGGAGTCGACGCTCTCCGTCACCTATCTCGCCTTCATGCTGCTCGCGACGATGATCGCGGCCTGCGGCGTCGTCCTGGACAACGCGATCCTGATCGTGGGCGCGATGGCGGTCGGCCCGGAGTTCGGCCCGCTCGCCGGGGTGTGCACGGCGATCGTGAAGCGGGCCCCGCGGCTCGCGGTCCGCTCGCTGGTCGCGCTGCTCGTCGGCTTCCTCGCGGCGATCCTGGTGACGACGCTGTTCAGCCTGCTGATGGACCGGCTCGGCCTGTTCAGCGTGGAGCGGCTGGACGCCGAACGGCCGCAGACCTCCTTCATCTGGCAGCCGGACCCGTTCTCCTTCGTGGTGGCCCTGCTCGCGGGCGCGGCCGGCACCCTCTCGCTGACCTCGTCGAAGGCGGGGGCCCTGGTGGGCGTGGCGATCTCGGTGACGACCGTCCCGGCGGCGGCGAACGCGGCGGTGGCGCTCAGCTACGGCGAGGTCGGCCAGACCTGGGGCTCGGTCGAGCAGCTGCTGCTCAACCTGCTGGGGATCATGCTGGCGGGGACCCTGACGCTGTTCGTGCAGAAGTGGCTGTGGGACACCCAGCGCGGCAAGCTCAGGCGCCGGCTGCGGAAGGGCTGAAGCCGGGGGTACGGCGAAGGGCCCCGCCGCACCGGAGTGCGCGGGGCCCTTCGCCTGTCCTCACCCGTACGGCCTAGCCCAGCGCGGACTTCACGACGTCGGCGAGGCGCTGCGCGACCGAGCGGGCCTGCTCGATGTCGGCGGCCTCGACCATGACGCGGACCAGCGGCTCCGTGCCGGAGGAGCGGAGCAGCACCCGGCCGGTGGAGCCCAGCTCGTGCTCGGCGTCGGTGACGGCGGCGGCGAGCTCGCCGGAGGTGGCGACGCGGGACTTGTCGACGTCCTTGACGTTGATCAGGATCTGCGGCAGCCGCTCCATGACGGAGGCCAGCTCGGCGAGGGACTTGCCGGTGGCGGCGACCCGGGCGGCCAGCATGAGGCCGGTGAGGGTGCCGTCGCCGGTGGTGGCGTGGTCGAGCACGATGACGTGCCCGGACTGCTCGCCGCCGAGGGCGTAGCCGTGCTCCTTCATGGACTCCAGGACGTAGCGGTCGCCGACCGCGGTCTGGAGGAGGGTGAGTCCCTCGCGCTCCATGGCGAGCTTGAAGCCCAGGTTGGACATGACGGTGGCGACGACGGTGTCGCCGCGCAGGGTGCCGGCCTCGCGCATGGCGAGGGCGAGCACGGCGAGGATCTGGTCGCCGTCCACCTCCGCGCCGGTGTGGTCGACGGCGAGGCAGCGGTCGGCGTCGCCGTCGTGGGCGATGCCGAGGTCGGCGCCGTGCTCGACGACGGCGGCCTTGAGGAGCTCCAGGTGGGTGGAACCGCAGCCGTCGTTGATGTTGAGGCCGTCGGGGCTCGCGCCGATGGTGACGACCTGGGCGCCGGCGCGGCTGAAGGCCTCGGGCGAGACGCGGGCGGCGGCGCCGTGGGCCTCGTCGAGGACGATCTTCAGGCCGTCGAGGCGGTTGGGCAGCACGCCGAGGAGGTGGGCGACGTAGGTCTCGAAGCCCTCGGTGTAGTCGCGGACGCGGCCGACGCCGGCCCCGGTCGGGCGGTCCCAGGGGGCGCCGGTGCGGTGCTCCTCGTAGACGGCCTCGATCTTGTCCTCCAGGTCGTCGGCGAGCTTGTGGCCGCCGCGGGCGAAGAACTTGATGCCGTTGTCGGGCATGGCGTTGTGGCTGGCGGAGAGCATCACGCCGAGGTCGGCGCCGAGGACGCCGGTGAGGTGGGCGACGGCCGGGGTCGGCAGGACGCCGACGCGCAGCACGTCGACACCGGCGCTGGCGAGACCGGCGACGACCGCGGCCTCCAGGAACTCTCCGGACGCCCGCGGGTCCCGTCCGACCACGGCCGTCGGCCGATGGCCCTCGAAGGTCCCCGCTTCGGCGAGCACGTGCGCCGCCGCGACCGACAGGCCGAGCGCGAGCTCCGCCGTCAGGTCGGCGTTGGCTACGCCGCGTACGCCGTCGGTGCCGAAGAGTCGTCCCACAGCTGTCCTCCGAAAATGCGTGCCCAAAAGACTGGAAGGTGAAAAAGGTTAAGAAAAAACGCACGCCCCGACGGCACGCGCAGTGCGCCGGGGCGTACGTACAAGCAGTGCGGGCAGGCGATTAACGCTTGCTGTACTGCGGGGCCTTGCGGGCCTTCTTGAGACCGGCCTTCTTCCGCTCGACCGCGCGGTCGTCACGGGAGAGGAAGCCGGCCTTCTTCAGCGCCGGGCGGTTGTTCTCGACGTCGGCCTCGTTCAGGGCACGGGCCACGCCGAGGCGCAGGGCGCCGGCCTGGCCGGAGACACCGCCACCCGCGATGCGGGCGATGACGTCGTAGCGGTTGTCGAGCTCGAGCACCTTGAAGGGCTCGTTGACTTCCTGCTGGTGGACCTTGTTCGGGAAGTAGTCCTCGAGCGTGCGCCCGTTGATCTTCCACTTGCCGGTGCCCGGGACGATCCGGACGCGGGCGATGGCGTTCTTGCGACGGCCCAGGCCGGCGGCCGGCTGCGGGTCGCCGAAGCGGGACGCGAGGGACTCGGAGGTGTAGTCACCCTCGACGATCTCGGTCTCGGTGGTGTACTCCTCGACGCCCTCGAACTCGTCGACGGGGGTCTCGGGGGTGGTCTCGGCCACGATGCTCCTCAGATTTCTTTCGTTCTTAGGGGGTGTGGCCGGAATTACTGCGCGACCTGGGTGATCTCGTACGGAACCGGCTGCTGGGCGGCGTGCGGGTGGTTCTCGCCCGCGTAGACCTTCAGCTTCGAGAGCATCTGGCGGCCCAGCGTGTTCTTCGGGATCATGCCCTTGATGGCCTTCTCGACGGCCTTCTCGGGGTTCTTGTCGAGCAGCTCGTCGTAACGGACCGAGCGCAGACCACCCGGGAAGCCGGAGTGGCGGTACGCCATCTTCTGGGTCTTCTTGTTGCCGGACAGGTGGACCTTGTCGGCGTTGATGATGATGACGAAGTCGCCCATGTCCATGTGGGGGGCGTAGACCGGCTTGTGCTTGCCTCGCAGGAGGTTCGCGGCCGTGGTCGCCAGACGGCCCAGGACGATGTCCTGCGCGTCGATGATGTGCCACTGGCGAGTGACATCGCCGGGCTTGGGGCTGTACGTACGCACTTCGTAGCCTTCGCTTCTTCAGTGGATGGAGTCCAGACACACCTGAAGCGATCATGCAGCTGGGGCCTGCACTGCCGGGTCATCGCCCGTATGCGAGCCACTGGTAACTGCTCCAGGGAACCTGCGCAAGGCCCCTCCGCGTGAGAACGACGAAGCCAATACGCATAACAAACGGCAACAGTACCCGCGCCACCCCCGGCGGGTCAAAATGCCGCGGGCCCCCGCTCAGCGGGCCCCTCGACCCTCCGCCAGGTCCTCGACTCCGCTCGGACGGGGCCCCCGCCTCGTCCCGCACCGCCCCCGCACGGCTCGGCCCCCGGGGCCCCGGCTTCGGCCGGCCGCGCCGGACTCCGTCCGCCGACGGCGGGCGGGCCCGTCCGGCGTGCCGGCCACGCCGACCGCCCGGACCGCCCCGCCCCGCCGACCGCCCCGGGTCACCGCGCCCGCTCGACCCTCCGCTCGTCCCACACCGGCTCGCTCGTCTCCCGCACGACGCCGTCCGAGCCGAAGACCAGGTAGCGGTCGAAGCTCTTGGCGAACCAGCGGTCGTGGGTGACGGCCAGGACCGTGCCCTCGTACGACTCCAGGCCGTCCTGGAGGGCCTCCGCGGACTCCAGGTCCAGATTGTCCGTCGGCTCGTCGAGGAGCAGCGCGGTCGTGCCGGCCAGCTCCAGGAGCAGGATCTGGAAGCGGGCCTGCTGGCCGCCGGAGAGCTTGTCGAAGGACTGGTCGCCCTGGCGCTCCAGCTCGTACCGCCGCAGCATCGACATCGCCGCGCCCCGGTCCTTGGCGTGCTCCGTCCACAGGATGTCGACGAGCGGCCGCCCGGCGAGCTCGGGGTGGGCGTGGGTCTGCGCGAAGTGCCCGGGGACGACCCGCGCGCCCAGCTTCCACAGGCCCGTGTGCGCCACCGACCCGTCCCCGGCGAGCAGCCGCAGGAAGTGCGACTTCCCGGAGCCGTTCGAGCCCAGGACGGCGACCCGCTCCCCGTAGAAGATCTCCAGCGAGAAGGGCTTCATCAGCCCGGTGAGCTCGAGGTTCTCGCAGGTCACGGCGCGGACGCCGGTACGGCCGCCGCGCAGCCGCATCCGGATGTCCTGCTCGCGCGGCGGCTCCGGCGGCGGGCCCGCCTCCTCGAACTTCCGCAGCCGGGTCTGCGCCGCCGCGTACCGCGACGCCATCTCGTGGCTGACCGCCGCCGCCTGCCGCAGGTTGACGACCAGCTTCTTCAGCTGCGCGTGCTTCTCCTCCCAGCGCCGCTTCAGCTCCTCGAAGCGGGCGAACCGCTCCCGCCGCGCCTCGTGGAAGGTGTCGAAGCCGCCGCCGTGCACCCACACGTCGGAGCCGGCCGCGCCGGGCTCCACCGCGATGATCTTCTGCGCGGCCCGGGAGAGCAGCTCCCGGTCGTGGGAGATGAAGAGCACGGTCTTGCGGGTCTCCCGCAGCCGCTCCTCCAGCCAGCGCTTGCCGGGGACGTCCAGGTAGTTGTCCGGCTCGTCGAGGAGCAGCACCTCGTCGGTGCCGCGCAGCAGCGACTCCAGGACCAGCCGCTTCTGCTCGCCGCCGGAGAGCGTCCGCACCTGCCGGAACTGCGCCTTGTCGTACGGCACGCCGAGCGCGGCCATGGTGCAGATGTCCCACAGCGTCTCGGCCTCGTAGCCCTGCACCTCGGCCCAGTCGGCGAGGGCCTGCGCGTACTTCATCTGCGCGGCCCCGTCGTCGACGGTCATGATCAGGTGCTCGGCCTCGTCGACGGCCTTCGCGGCCTCCCGGATCCGCGGGTGCGCCACGGAGACCAGCAGGTCGCGGACGGTCGACTCGTCCCGTACGGAGCCGATGAACTGCGGCATCACGCCGAGCCCGCCGCTGACGGTGACGGAGCCGCCGTGCGGCTGGAGGTCTCCCGCGATCATCCGCAGGAGGGTGGTCTTGCCGGCGCCGTTGGCCCCGACGAGGGCGACGACGGCCCCCTCCCCCACCCGGAAGGAGGCGTCCCCGAGCAGGACCCTCCCGTCGGGAAGGTAGTACTCCAGATGCGCGGCCTCGACATGTCCCATGAGGTGCATTGTCACCGCCCGCGTCCGCTTCTCCCAAGCGGTTTAGGATGCGCGGCATGAGCTTTGGGGGACCGCAGTGGCCGCAGGAGCCGCAGCGACAGGGGCAGCAGGGGTACGGACGGCAGCAGGGGTACGGGTACCCGCCGCAGCAGCAGCCGGGACCGGCCTACGGACAGCAGCAGCCACCGCAGCAGCCGCACGGGTACGGCTACCCGCCGCCGCAGGACCCGTTCCCGGGCGGGCCGGGCGGACCGGGCGGGCCCGGCGACGGCACCCCTGACTGGGGCGCCCTCGCGGAGGCCTCCGAGGCCGGCAGCCGGCGCAAGCGCAGGCTGCTGATCGCCGGCGGCGTCGTCGCCACCCTGGCCGTGGGCGCGCTCGTCGCGACCGCCGTCGTCGTCACGAACAAGAAGAACGACGAGGCCAAGAACGGCGACCCGACCCCCACGGGCCCCGTCACCGCGACGGCCTCCCCCACCCCGGCGCCGACCTTCTCCTCCGTGGCCCCGCCGCCCCCGCCGGACCCGAAGGACTACATCACCGACCCGAAGAAGGACACGGCGCCGCTGACCGCCGAGGGCCTCTTCCCCGGCACGAAGCTCACCATGTTCGGCCGCCCGTACAAGAAGGGCGCGACCTCGGCGTCGAAGAACTGCGCCTCGGTCACCACCGGCGGGCTCGGCCCGGTCCTGCAGAAGAACGGCTGCGAGCGCGTGCTGCGCGCCACCTACGTCAAGGACGGCGTGGCGATCACCGTCGGCGTGGCCGTCTTCCCCTCCGAGAAGGCGGCCCTGGCCGCGAAGAAGCAGGCCACCGGCGGCATCGCGCCGCTCGCCGGCAAGGGCGTCGGCACCTTCTGCCACGCCACCGTCTGCCTGCGCCGCGCCAACTCGGTCGGCCGCTACGCCTACTTCACCCAGGCCGGCTTCACGAACGGCAAGAAGGTCACCACCAAGGACAAGCCGGTCTTCCAGGCCAGCGACGACCTCGGCACCTTCGTCTTCAACCAGATCTACGCCCGCGGCAAGAGCCAGGCGAAGGCGGCGGCCGCCGCCTCGGCCCCGCCGCGCTGATCGACCCGGCCCGGCGGCCTCAGCAGCAGCCGGCGACGCCCGGCAGGGTCCGCTTGTTGCGGGCCTCGCGGCTGCGCGCGGCCAGCTGGTCGTCGGCCGGGTAGCCGACCTCCTCGAGGGTGAGGCCGTGCGGGCGTACGACGTGGACGGCGGAGTCCCGCACGCCGGCGGCCAGCACCTTCCCCGGCCACTCCACCGGCCGGTGCCCGTCGCCGACGAAGAGCAGCGCACCGACCAGCGAGCGGACCATGTTGTGGCAGAAGGCGTCGGCCTTGACCGTGGCCTCCATGATCCCGTCGGGCCGCCGCTCCCAGCGCAGTTCCTGGAGGGTGCGGATGGTCGTCGCGCCCTCGCGCTTCTTGCAGTACGCGGCGAAGTCGTGCTCGCCGACGAGCGCGGCCGCCGCCTCGTTCATGGCGTCCATGTCGAGCGTCCAGTCGTGCCACAGGACGTGCCCGCGCAGCAGCGGGTCGACGCCGCCGGGGTGGTCGGTGACCCGGTAGGCGTACCGCCGCCAGACCGCCGAGAAACGGGCGTTGAAGCCCGCGGGGGCCTCGGCCACGCTCCAGACCCGGACGTCGTGCGGGAGCCGTCCCGCGAGCCGCCGCAGCAGCTTCTCGCGGTGCTCCTGCCACAGCCCCTCCGGCAGGTCCACGTGGGCGACCTGGCCGCGCGCGTGCACCCCGGCGTCGGTGCGGCCCGCGACGGTCAGCTCGAACGTCTCCGGGGACCGCGTCACGGTCTTCAGCGCGTCCTCGATCTCGCCCTGCACCGTCCGCTGCCCGCGGGCCTGCTTGGCCCACCCGGAGAAGTCCCGGCCGTCGTACGAAAGGTCGAGCCGTACCCGTACGAACCCGGGCTGCACGTCATCACTCACCAGAAAATCCTCTCAGACACACGGGAACGGGCCCGCACCCCAGGGGGTACGGGCCCGTCCGCGAGAAACGTCGCGGGAACGCTTACGCGTCCTTCGCCTCGTCCTCGGTCGCCTCGACGGCGGCGGCCTCGTCGGCCTCCTTGACGGCGCGCTTGGTGGCGGCCTCGGCCTCGGCGACGGTCGCCTTCTTGGCGATCTCGCCCTCGACCAGCTCGATCACGGCCATCGGGGCGTTGTCGCCACGACGGTTGCCGATCTTGGTGATGCGGGTGTAGCCACCCGGACGCTCCGAGTAGCGCGGGGCGATCTCGGTGAAGAGGGTGTGGACGATGCCCTTGTCGGTGATCGTCTGCAGCACCAGGCGACGGTTGTGGATGTCGCCCTTCTTCGCCTTGGTGATCAGGCGCTCGGCGACGGGACGCAGACGGCGGGCCTTGGCCTCGGTCGTCGTGATGCGGCCGTGCTCGAACAGCGACTTCGCCAGGTTGGCGAGCAGCAGCTTCTCGTGAGCGGCGGAACCGCCGAGGCGGGCACCCTTCGCGGGACGCGGCATGGTGTTTCTCCTTGTGATCTGCACCGGCCGTATGAGGTACCGGTGTCAGTATCCGAGCAGGCGGTTACCTGTCGGAGACCGGGGCTCGCGCCCCGGGAAGGGGCGCGGGGAACTGCGCGGTCGAGCACAACTCACCCGCACCCGAGTACGGACCGTGAGGCCCGAGCTCTTAGTACTGCTCGGTCTCGACGAAGCCCGCGTCCGCGTCGTCGTCGGCGCCGAAGGCGTCCGCGGCGGCGGTCGGGTCGAATCCGGGCGGGCTGTCCTTGAGGGCCAGGCCCATGCCGGCCAGCTTCGCCTTGACCTCGTCGATCGACTTCGCACCGAAGTTGCGGATGTCGAGCAGGTCGGCCTCGGAGCGCGCCACGAGCTCACCCACGGAGTGGATGCCCTCGCGCTTGAGGCAGTTGTAGGAGCGGACGGTGAGCTCCAGCTCCTCGATCGGCAGCGCGAGGTCGGCGGCCAGGGCGGCGTCCGTCGGGGACGGGCCCATGTCGATGCCCTCGGCGTCGATGTTCAGCTCGCGGGCGAGACCGAACAGCTCGACCAGGGTCTTGCCGGCGGACGCCATGGCGTCGCGCGGGCGCATGGCCTGCTTGGTCTCGACGTCGACGATGAGCTTGTCGAAGTCGGTGCGCTGCTCGACTCGGGTCGCCTCGACCTTGTAGGTGACCTTGAGGACCGGCGAGTAGATGGAGTCGACCGGGATGCGGCCGATCTCCTGGCCCACCTGCTTGTTCTGGACGGCGGAGACGTAGCCGCGACCGCGCTCGACGGTCAGCTCCATCTCCAGCTTGCCCTTGGCGTTCAGGGTCGCCAGGACGAGGTCGGGGTTGTGCACCTCGACACCGGCCGGGGGCGCGATGTCGGCGGCGGTGACCAGACCCGGACCCTGCTTGCGCAGGTACATCACGACCGGCTCGTCGTGCTCCGAGGAGACGACCAGCTGCTTGATGTTGAGGATGAGGTCGGTGACGTCCTCCTTGACGCCCGGCACGGTGGTGAACTCGTGCAGGACGCCGTCGATCCGGATGCTGGTGACAGCGGCGCCCGGGATCGAGGAGAGGAGGGTGCGGCGGAGCGAGTTGCCGAGGGTGTAGCCGAAGCCCGGCTCCAGCGGCTCGATGACGAACCGGGAGCGGAACTCGTCGACGACCTCTTCGGTCAGCGAAGGACGCTGAGCGATAAGCATGTCTGTGATTCCTTCAGTCGTGGACGCCCACTATTTGACGCCCGACAGCCACCGGGCGGCACCCGGTGGTGTTACAGCTACAAGGGTACGGGCGGTACGCCCCCGAAAGGGGACGCACCGCCCGGAAGCCCAGGTCAAGCAGGCGACGCGTCAGACGCGGCGGCGCTTGGGGGGACGGCAGCCGTTGTGCGGCGTGGGGGTGACGTCCTGGATCGAGCCGACCTCGAGGCCGGTGGCCTGGAGGGAGCGGATCGCGGTCTCACGGCCGGAGCCGGGACCCTTGACGAAGACGTCGACCTTGCGCATGCCGTGCTCCTGCGCGCGGCGGGCGGCCGACTCGGCGGCCATCTGCGCGGCGAAGGGGGTGGACTTGCGCGAGCCCTTGAAGCCGACGTGGCCGGCGGAGGCCCAGGAGATCACGTTGCCCGAGGGGTCCGTGATCGAGACGATCGTGTTGTTGAACGTGCTCTTGATGTGCGCGTGGCCGTGAGCGACGTTCTTCTTTTCCTTGCGGCGCACCTTCTTGGCAGCGCCCTGACGTCCCTTGGGGGGCATCTCTTACTCCTACGGGAGGTGGTCGGTCCTACAGCGAAGACCGCTTGGTCAAGCGTCCGCTGAGGACTACTTCTTGCCCGGCTTCTTCTTGCCGGCGATGGCGCGACGCGGGCCCTTGCGGGTACGAGCGTTCGTGCTGGTGCGCTGACCGCGGACGGGCAGGCCACGACGGTGGCGGAGGCCCTGGTAGCAGCCGATCTCGACCTTGCGGCGGATGTCGGCGGCGATCTCGCGGCGGAGGTCACCCTCGGTCTGGAGGTTGGCGTCCACGTACTCGCGGATCTTGACGAGGTCTTCCTCGGCAAGGTCGCGGACACGGGTGGACGGGTTCACGCCGGTCGCGGCGAGGATCTCCTCGGACCGGGTACGCCCGATGCCGAAGACGTAGGTGAGTGCGACCACCACACGCTTTTCGCGCGGGATGTCAACACCGGAAACGCGTGCCATTCAATGGCTCCTGTGTTCTCGGGGGTCTGCCGCAGAACCGTTCCCGGCTGCCGTATGAGGTACAGGTCGGGTCCCCGGCCCCCGCCGGAGGTGCCGTCAACCGTGGATCACGGCCGGACGGGCTCTGCGTATGTACGTGTTGCTATGCGTCGCGCGAAGAACTGCGAAATTGCAGGTCGGTCGGCGTGCGTCAGCCCTGGCGCTGCTTGTGGCGCAGGTTGTCGCAGATGACCATGACCCGGCCGTGACGGCGGATCACCTTGCACTTGTCGCAGATCTTCTTGACGCTCGGCTTGACCTTCATGGGATGTGAGGTTCTCCGGGTCAGTGCCACCACCCGCACGGAAGGCGGGTGCGGGCAAGATCTACTTGTATCGGTAGACGATCCGGCCACGCGTCAGGTCGTACGGAGACAGCTCCACGACGACCCGGTCGTCCGGGAGGATGCGGATGTAGTGCATGCGCATCTTGCCGGAGATGTGCGCGAGGACCTTGTGACCGTTCTGGAGTTCCACCTTGAACATGGCGTTCGGGAGGGACTCGATCACGGTGCCCTCGATCTCGATGGCACCTTGCTTCTTGGCCACGCTTCGCCTTTCGAATCGGCTACCTTGATCGACTCCCATTCCCCGGTGCGGACACACGGGTACACGAGAGCCGACGCATCAGTCTACGTCAGGCCCCTGGAAAAGACGAATCCGGGGAGTTTGCCCAACGCCGAAGATCATTACTCCGCCGGAACGGAGCGCGCCCGGCGCCGACGCCACGCGGCGACGGTTCCGGGCCGGGCGGTCACGCCAGCGGGGCAGCCCTGCCTCACGCGCCGCTCGCGGGCTCGGCGCGGGGCGCCTCGCAAGCTTCGCGCCGCTGCGGCGGACGCCGTCCGCCGGGACGGGGCGCGCCCGGCGCCGACGCCACGCGGCGACGGTTCCGGGCCGGCGGTCAGGCCAGCGGGTCCGGGGCGGCCGTGACGCCCAGCTCCGCCAGCTTCGCCTTGCCGCCGTCGACCGCGGTCAGGACCAGGGGGCCCTCCTCCGTGAGGGCGACGCTGTGCTCCCAGTGGGAGGACCAGGTGCCGTCGGTGGAGACGACCGTCCAGTCGTCCGCGAGGACCTCCGTGTGCGGCGTGCCGAGGGAGACCATGGGCTCGATGGCCAGGCAGAGGCCGGGGACCAGCTTCGGGCCCTTGCCGCGCTTGCGGGAGACGTAGTTCAGCAGGTGCGGGTCCATGTGCATCTCGGTGCCGATGCCGTGGCCGCCGTAGTCCTCGACGATGCCGTACTTCCCCAGGCTGTGGTCGCCCACGGCCGGCCGCGGCTGGCGCTTGATGTACGACTCGATCGCCTTCGAGATGTCGACCAGGCGCCCGCCCACCCGCATCGCGGCGATGCCGGCCCACATCGACTCCTCGGTCACCCGGGAGAGCTCGATCAGCTCCGGGGCGTGACCGGTGCCGACGAAGGCGGTGTACGCCGCGTCGCCGTGCCAGCCGTCGACGATCGCGCCGGCGTCGATCGAGATGATGTCGCCGTCCTTGAGGACGGTCTTCTCGTCGGGGATGCCGTGGACCACGACCTCGTTGACCGAGGTGCAGATGGTCGCGGGGAAGCCGCCGTACCCGAGGAAGTTCGACTTCGCCCCGTGGTCGGCGATCACCTTGCGCGCGACCTCGTCCAGGTCCTTCGTCGTGGCGCCCGGCACGGCCGCCTCGCGCGTCGCCGCGTGGATGGCGGCGACGACCAGCCCCGCCTCGCGCATCTTCGCGATCTGCTCGGGGGTCTTGATCTGCACCATCGTGACGGGGGCCTTTCCTTGCGCGTACGGGGACAGAACAACGATACGGCCGCGGCGCCCGTCAGGGGCACCGCGGCCGTACCGCGTGAGCGTGGGGTTACTTCTTCAGCGCGTCCATCGCACGCGCCGTGACCTCGTCCACCTTGCCGAGCGCCGAGATCGTCACGACCAGGTTCTGCGCCCGGTAGTAGTCGATGATCGGCTCGGTCTGCGTGTGGTAGACCTCCAGCCGGGTGCGGACGGTCTCCTCGGAGTCGTCCGCGCGCTGGTAGAGCTCGCCCCCACAGGTGTCGCAGACGCCCGCGGTCTTCGGGGCGTTGTACTCCACGTGGAAGACGTGCGAGGAGTCGTTGCGGCAGATGCGGCGACCCGCGATCCGCTTCACGACCTCGTCCTCGGGGACCTCGAGGTCCAGAACCGCGTCCAGCTGCATGTCGTCGGCCTTCAGGACGACATCCAGGGCCTCGGCCTGAGCCACGTTGCGCGGGAAACCGTCGAGCAGGAAGCCGTTCGCGGCGTCCGCCTGCTCCATGCGGTCCTTGGCCATCCCGATGGTCACCTCGTCCGGGACGAGCTCGCCCCGGTCCATGTAACCCTTCGCCTCCAGGCCCAGCGCCGTGCCCTGCGAGATGTTGGCACGGAACAGATCGCCGGTGGAGATGTGCGGGATGTCCAGGTTCTTGGCGAGGAACGCGGCCTGCGTTCCCTTGCCGGCCCCGGGCGGTCCGACGAGGACGATTCGCATCAGCGGAGGAACCCTTCGTAATTGCGCTGCTGGAGCTGGCTCTCGATCTGCTTCACGGTCTCCAGCCCGACACCCACGATGATGAGGATGCTCGTCCCACCGAAGGGGAAGTTGGCATTGGCACCGCCGAAGCCTGCCAACGCCATCGTCGGCACAAGAGCGATCAGACCCAAGTACAGCGAGCCCGGCCAAGTGATCCGGTTGAGCACGTAGCTCAGGTACTCGGCAGTAGGTCGACCAGCCCGGATACCCGGGATGAAGCCACCATACTTCTTCATGTTGTCCGCGACTTCCTCGGGGTTGAACGAGATCGCCACGTAGAAGAAGGCGAAGAACACGATCAGGAGGAAGTACGTCGCGATGTAGTAGGGGTGGTCACCCTTGACGAAGTGGGCTTCGATCCAGGTCTTCCAGCCCGCGGTGGAGCTGGAGAACTGCGCGACCAGCGCCGGGATGTAGAGCAGCGACGAGGCGAAGATGACAGGAATCACACCTGCCTGGTTCACCTTCAACGGGATGTAAGTGGACGTACCGCCGTACGACCTGCGGCCGATCATGCGCTTCGCGTACTGCACCGGGATGCGGCGCTGCGCCTGCTCGACGAAGACCACGAGGGCCACCATCACGAAGCCGATGAGGATGACGGTGCCGAACTCGATCCAGCCCTGGGCGAGCTTGCCGCTCTCCTTGATGGCCCAGAGGGCGCCCGGGAAGCCGGCGGCGATCGAGATGAACATGAGGATCGACATGCCGTTGCCGATGCCGCGGTCGGTGATGAGCTCACCGAGCCACATGACGATGGCGGTGCCCGCGGTCATGGTGATGACCATGGTGGCGATGGTGAAGATCGACGGGTCCGGGACGACCTGGTTCGCGACGTTGCAGCCGCTGAACAGGGCGCCGCTCTTGGCGGTGGCCACGAGGCCCGTGCCCTGGAGGATCGCCAGGGCGATCGTCAGGTAACGGGTGTACTGCGTGATCTTCGCCGTACCGCTCTGGCCCTCCTTCTTGAGGGCTTCCAGTCGCGGGATCACGACGGTGAGCAGCTGCAGGATGATGCTCGCCGTGATGTACGGCATGATGCCGAGCGCGAAGATGGTGATCTGCAGCAGTGCGCCGCCACTGAACATGTTCACCAGGCCGAACAGGCTGTTGTTGCCCTCGCTCGCCTGGTCCACGCACATCTGGACGGCCTCGTAGCTGACGCCGGGGACGGGGATGTGGGCCCCGAGGCGGTACAGCACGATGATCGCCAGCGTGAAGAGCAGCTTCTTGCGCAGGTCGGGCGTCTTGAACGCCCGGGCGAAGCCGGTGAGCACGGTGCCTCCTGCGACCCCCGCGCTATGCGTCAGAGGTGACGGTTTTGTGATTCGACAATGACTGGGTGGTTCGGTCCCGGCCCCGGCGGTCTATACCGCATGAGCATGGACGGTGCACGCCACCTTACCGGCGACCATGCCCCCCTAGGAACGACCAACCGGGGATGCCCCTTTTGGGAGGCATCCCCGGTCGGATGTTCAGGCCATCGAGTCGTCTCAGACGAGCTCGGTGACGGTGCCGCCGGCGGCGGCGATCTTCTCCTTGGCGGAGCCGGAGACGGCGTCGACCGTCACCTGCAGCGCCACGGAGACCTCGCCCTGGCCCAGGACCTTGACGAGCTGGTTCTTGCGAACGGCACCCTTGGCGACCAGGTCGGCCACCGTGACCTCGCCACCCTGCGGGTAGAGCGCGGCCAGCTTGTCCAGGTTCACGACCTGGTACTCGGTGCGGAACGGGTTCTTGAAGCCCTTGAGCTTCGGGAGACGCATGTGGAGGGGCATCTGCCCACCCTCGAAGCGCTCCGGAACCTGGTAGCGGGCCTTGGTGCCCTTGGTACCACGACCGGCCGTCTTACCCTTCGACGCCTCACCGCGACCCACACGGGTCTTCGCGGTCTTGGCGCCCGGGGCGGGACGGAGGTTGTGGATCTTGAGCGGGTTGTTCTCCGCCATGATCAGTCGACCTCCTCAACCGTCACGAGGTGGCGGACGGTGTGCACCATGCCGCGGAACTCGGGGCGGTCCTCCTTGACGACCACGTCGTTCAGGCGCTTGAGCCCGAGCGAACGCAGCGTGTCGCGGTGGTTCTGCTTGCTGCCGATGTACGACTTCGTCTGCGTGATCTTGAGGCGAGCCATTACGCACCCGCTCCCGCACGCGCACGAAGCAGAGCCGCGGGGGCGACGTCCTCGAGGGGCAGACCACGGCGAGCCGCGATCTCCTCGGGACGCTGCAGGCCCTTCAGGGCCTCCACGGTCGCGTGCACGATGTTGATCGCGTTGTCGGAGCCGAGCGACTTCGACAGGATGTCGTGGACGCCGGCGCACTCGAGAACCGCGCGCACCGGGCCACCGGCGATCACACCGGTACCGGGGGAAGCCGGCTTGAGCAGGACGACGCCCGCAGCCTTCTCGCCCTGGATCGGGTGGGGGATGGTGCCCTGGATGCGGGGGACCTTGAAGAAGTGCTTCTTGGCCTCCTCAACACCCTTGGCGATGGCGGCCGGCACCTCCTTGGCCTTGCCGTAACCGACACCCACGGTGCCGTCACCGTCACCCACCACGACGAGCGCGGTGAAGCTGAAGCGACGACCACCCTTGACAACCTTGGCGACGCGGTTGATCGCGACTACGCGCTCAACGTACGCGGTCTTCTCGGCGGCGGCAGCGCCACCGTCGCGGCCCTTCCGGTCCCGCCGCTCGCCGCCACCGGCACCGCTACCGCGGCGCTGGGGTCCAGCCATTGGAATACCTCTCTCTGTTACGTCCGTTAGTCCCGGAACCGGGGCTTAGAACTTCAGCCCGGCTTCGCGGGCGGCGTCAGCCAGAGCGGCAATGCGCCCGGCGTACCTGTTGCCACCACGGTCGAACACGACGGCCTCGACACCGGCGGCCTTGGCGCGCTCGGCGACCAGGGCGCCGACCTGCTGGGCCTGCGAGGACTTCGAGCCCTCGCCACCGCGGATCGAAGCGTCCAGGTGGGACGCCGACGCGACGGTGTGACCCTTGAGGTCGTCGATGACCTGCGCGGTGATACCGCGGTTCGAACGCGTCACGACGAGGCGCGGACGCTCCGCCGTACCCGACACGTTCTTACGGATGCGCAGGTGACGGCGCGCCTTCGCGGCGCGCTTGTAAGCGTCGCCCTTGGCGATCTTGACACCGTATGCCATGGCTTACTTACCAGCCTTTCCGACCTTGCGGCGGATGACCTCGCCCGCGTACTTGACGCCCTTGGCCTTGTACGGGTCGGGCTTCCGCAGCTTGCGGATGTTCGCGGCGACTTCGCCGACCTTCTGCTTGTCGATGCCCTCGACCGAGAACTTGGTCGGCGACTCGACCTTGAAGGAGATGCCCTCGGGGGCCTCCACCAGGATCGGGTGGCTGTAGCCGAGCTGGAACTCCAGGCCGGAGCCCTTCGCGGCCACGCGGTAACCGACACCGCTGATCTCGAGCGCCTTGACGTACCCCTGGGTCACACCGGTGATCATGTTGGCCACCAGCGTGCGGGACAGGCCGTGGAGGGCCTTGTTCTGACGCTCGTCGTTCGGACGGGTGACGTTCAGAACGCCGTCCTCGCCCTTAACGATCTCGATCGGCGCGGCGACGGTGTGGCTCAGGGTGCCCTTGGAACCCTTCACCGTGACCGTGCGGCCCTCGATGGTGACGTCCACGCCGGCGGGAACCGTGATGGGGAGCTTGCCGATTCGCGACATTGCTATTCCTCCGTTCCCGACTACCAGACGTAGGCGAGGACTTCCCCACCCACGCCCTTCTTCTGCGCCTGCTGGCCGGTCAGGAGACCGTGGGACGTGGAGATGATCGCCACGCCCAGGCCGCCGAGGACCTTCGGCAGGTTGGTGGACTTCGCGTAAACCCGGAGGCCCGGCTTCGAGATCCGCTTGATGCCCGCGATGGAGCGCTCACGGTTCGGACCGAACTTGAGGTCGATGACGAGGTTCTTACCGACCTCGGCGTCCTCGACCTTCCAGCCGGTGATGAAGCCCTCCTGCTGGAGGATTTCCGCGATGTGCGACTTGATCTTGCTGTGCGGCATCGTCACGGAGTCGTGGTACGCCGAGTTCGCGTTACGCAGACGCGTGAGCATGTCTGCGATCGGATCAGTCATGGTCATGAATTGGCCTTCGGCCTCTCTCGCCGGGGTTTCCTGGTGCACCATCCCTCTCCCCGATCCGAGACGGGGCGGGTGCGGTGCGGTGGACCTACGGCGTAGTAAGTCGTAAGGGCGGCGGACGCCCAACCCTTCAAGCCTACGGCATGTCGGGTCGGGCCTCCGCCAGCCCAATGCCTACCGAGAGACTCCGGTCATTCACCAACGCCCAGAGGGCGAAGGGGAATTACCAGGAGCTCTTGGTCACGCCCGGCAGCTCGCCACGGTGAGCCATCTCACGGAGGCACACGCGGCACAGGCCGAACTTGCGGTACACGGAGTGGGGGCGACCGCAGCGCTGGCAGCGGGTGTACGCGCGCACACCGAACTTGGGCTTGCGGGCAGCCTTCGCGATGAGAGCCTTCTTCGCCATCTCGCTTACGCCTCCTTGAACGGGAAGCCGAGGTGACGCAGAAGGGCACGGCCCTCGTCGTCGTTGGTCGCCGTGGTCACCACGGTGATGTCCATACCCCGGGTACGGTCGATCTTGTCCTGGTCGATCTCGTGGAACATGACCTGCTCCGTGAGACCGAAGGTGTAGTTGCCGCGGCCGTCGAACTGCTTCGGGGACAGGCCACGGAAGTCGCGGATGCGCGGCAGCGCGAGCGACAGGGTGCGGTCCAGGAACTCCCACATGCGGTCACCGCGGAGGGTGACGTGGGCACCGATCGGCTGGCCCTCGCGCAGCTTGAACTGCGCGATGGACTTGCGGGCCTTGGTGACGGCCGGCTTCTGACCGGTGATCGTGGTGAGGTCGCGGATCGCGCCCTCGATCAGCTTCGAGTCACGGGCGGCGTCGCCGACACCCATGTTGACCACGATCTTCACGAGGCCGGGGATCTGCATGACGTTCTCGTACTTGAACTCGTCACGCAGCTTGCCCGCGATCTCCTCGCGGTACTTCGTCTTGAGACGCGGAGTGGTGGTAGCCATCAGATGTCCTCACCCGTCCGCTTGGCAACGCGGATCTTGTTGCCCTCGTCGTCGAAGCGGAAACCGACACGCGTGACGACCTTCTTGCCGTCCTTCTCCACGACCAGCTGGACGTTGGAGACGTGGACCGGAGCCTCGGTGGTCACGATGCCGCCGGCCTGGTTCGGGCCGGCCTTCGTGTGCTTCTTGACCCGGTTGACACCCTCGACGAGGACGCGGGACTCGGCGGGGTAGGCCGCGATGACCTTGCCCTGCTTGCCCTTGTCCTTACCGGTGATGACCTGGACCAGGTCGCCCTTCTTGATCTTCATGCTTACAGCACCTCCGGCGCGAGCGAGATGATCTTCATGAACTTCTTCTCGCGCAGCTCACGGCCCACCGGGCCGAAGATACGGGTGCCGCGAGGGTCGCCGTCGTTCTTCAGAATGACGGCGGCGTTCTCGTCGAAGCGGATGTACGAGCCGTCCTGACGACGACGCTCCTTGACGGTGCGAACGATGACCGCCTTGACGACGTCACCCTTCTTCACGTTGCCACCGGGGATCGCGTCCTTGACGGTGGCGACGATGACGTCACCGATGCCCGCGTAGCGGCGACCCGAGCCACCGAGAACACGGATGCAAAGGATCTCCTTGGCACCAGTGTTGTCGGCGACGCGAAGTCGCGACTCCTGCTGGATCACGTCTATCTCCTGATTGTCTGCCGGTTCCCGGCGGGGGCCACTGGTCAGCGGCCCCCACCGAGCCTGGCGGAACTGTTCCTAGGGGGTCCCCCTAGGAGGGATTACTTGGCCTTCTCGAGGATCTCGACGACGCGCCAGTGCTTCGTCGACGACAGCTTCCGGGTCTCCATCAGGAGGACGCGGTCGCCGATGCCGGCAGCGTTCTGCTCGTCGTGAGCCTTGAGCTTGTTCGTACGGCGGATGACCTTGCCGTACAGCGCGTGCTTGACGCGGTCCTCGACGGCGACGACGACGGTCTTGTCCATCTTGTCGCTGACGACCAGGCCCTCGCGGACCTTGCGAGCGTTGCGCTCGGTCTTCTCAGTCACGTTGTTCTCGCTCATCAGGCGTTCTCCACCGTCTCAATGCCGAGCTCACGCTCTCGCATGAGGGTGTAGATCCGGGCGATGTCCTTACGGACCGCCCGAAGACGGCCGTGGTTCTCGAGCTGGCCCGTCGCCGCCTGGAAGCGGAGGTTGAACAGCTCTTCCTTGGCCTCGCGGAGCTTGGCCACAAGCTCCTCGTTGCCCAGCTCGCGCAGCTCGGACGCCTTGGTACCGGCCGACATCACAGCTCACCTGCCTCGCGCTTAACGATCTTGCACTTCATCGGCAGCTTGTGAGCCGCACGAGTCAGAGCCTCACGCGCGATCTTCTCGTTCGGGTAGGACAGCTCGAACATCACCCGACCGGGCTTGACGTTCGCGATCCACCACTCCGGCGAACCCTTACCGGAACCCATGCGGGTCTCGGCAGGCTTCTTCGTCAGCGGGCGGTCCGGGTAGATGTTGATCCAGACCTTGCCGCCACGCTTGATGTGGCGGGTCATCGCGATACGCGCGGCCTCGATCTGGCGGTTGGTCACGTAGGCCGGGGTGAGGGCCTGAATGCCGTACTCGCCGAACGCAACCTGCGTGCCACCCTTGGACATGCCATTGCGCTTCGGGTGGTGCTGCTTGCGGTGCTTGACCCTACGGGGGATCAGCATTTCGGTCAGGCCTCCGTTCCGGTGCTCTCAGCAGCCGGAGCGGCGGCGGCCTCGGCCTTGGGGGCCTCGGCAGCGGGAGCCGACTGCGGCTTGCGACCGCGACCGCCACGCTCGCCACCGCGGCCACCGCGGCCGGCCGGGCGGTCAGCACCGCCACGGGCCGGACGGTTGCCGGCGCGGGCGGCGGCGTTCTCGGCGCGGACCTCGGCGATGTTCTTGACGTCGCCCTTGTAGATCCAGACCTTCACGCCGATGCGGCCGAAGGTCGTCTTGGCCTCGAAGAAGCCGTACTCGACGTTCGCGCGGAGCGTGTGCAGCGGCACACGACCCTCGCGGTAGAACTCCGAGCGGGACATCTCGGCGCCGCCGAGACGGCCACCACACTGGATCTTGATGCCCTTGGCGCCGGCCTTCATGGCGGACTGCATGCTCTTGCGCATGGCCCGACGGAAGGAGACGCGGGAGGAGAGCTGCTCGGCGACGGCCTGGGCCACGAGCTGAGCGTCGACCTCGGGGTTCTTGACCTCGAGGATGTTCAGCTGGACCTGCTTGCCGGTCAGCTTTTCCAGCTGGCCGCGGATCTTGTCGGCCTCGGCGCCACGGCGACCGATGACAATGCCCGGACGAGCGGTGTGGATGTCCACGCGGACGCGGTCACGGGTGCGCTCGATCTCCACCTTCGAGATGCCGGCGCGCTCCATGCCGGACGTCAGCATCCGACGGATGGCGACGTCTTCCTTGACGTAGTCCTTGTACAGCTTGTCGGCGTACCAGCGGGACTTGAAGTCCGTGGTGATGCCGAGCCGGAACCCATGCGGGTTAACCTTCTGGCCCATTACCGGGTTCCTTCCTTGCTGCTGACGACCACGGTGATGTGGCTGGTCCGCTTGCGGATCCGGTAGGCACGGCCCTGGGCGCGCGGACGGAACCGCTTCAGGGTCGGACCCTCGTCGACGTACGCCTCGCTGATGAACAGCGAGTTGGCGTCCGTGTGGTCGTAGTTGTGCGCGGCGTTGGCGATGGCGCTGTCGAGCACCTTGCCGACCGGCACGGAGGCTGCCTGCGGAGCGAATCGCAGAACAGCCTGAGCCTCCGTGGCATCCATGCCACGGATCAGGTCCACCACGCGGCGGGCCTTCATGGGCGTGACGCGGATGTACCGCGCCTGGGCCCTGGCTTCCATGGTTGTCCCTTCAGTTACTTACGTGTCTGAATGCGATCCGCTACTAGCGGCGCTTCGACTTCCGGTCTTCCTTGACGTGACCCCGGAAGGTACGCGTCGGCGAGAACTCGCCGAGCTTGTGCCCGACCATCGACTCGGTGACGAACACCGGGACGTGGGTCTTGCCGTTGTGCACCGCGATCGTGTGCCCGAGCATCGCCGGGATGATCATGGAGCGACGGGACCAGGTCTTGATGACGTTCTTGGTACCGGCCTCGTTCTGAGCGTCCACCTTCTTGATGAGGTGGCCGTCGACGAAGGGTCCCTTCTTGAGACTGCGCGGCATCTAAACCCGCTCCTAGCGCTTCTTGTTCGTCTTGCGGCGGCGGACGATGTACTTGTTCGAAGCCTTCTTCGGCGAACGAGTACGACCCTCCTTCTGACCCCACGGAGAGACCGGGTGACGACCACCGGAGGTCTTGCCCTCACCACCACCGTGCGGGTGGTCAACCGGGTTCATCGCCACACCGCGAACGGTCGGGCGGACGCCCAGCCAGCGCTTGCGGCCGGCCTTGCCCCAGTTGATGTTCGACTGCTCGGCGTTGCCGACCTCGCCGATCGTGGCGCGGCAGCGGGCGTCGACAAGACGGATCTCGCCGGACGGCATGCGGAGGTGGGCCATGGTGCCCTCCTTCGCCAGCAGCTGCACGGAGGCACCCGCGGAGCGGGCGAACTTGGCGCCACCGCCGGGACGGAGCTCGATCGCGTGGATCGTGGTACCGACCGGGATGTTGCGGAGGGCCAGGTTGTTGCCGGGCTTGATGTCGGCCGTGGGGCCGTTCTCCACCCGGTCACCCTGCGCGAGGCCGCGCGGGGCGATGATGTAGCGCTTCTCGCCGTCCGCGTAGTGCAGCAGCGCGATGCGAGCGGTGCGGTTGGGGTCGTACTCGATGTGAGCGACCTTGGCCGGCACGCCGTCCTTGTCGTGACGACGGAAGTCGATCACGCGGTAGGCGCGCTTGTGGCCACCGCCCTGGTGACGGACGGTCACACGACCGGTGTTGTTACGGCCGCCCTTGCTGTGCAGGGGGCGGACCAGCGACTTCTCCGGCGTGGACCGCGTGATCTCGACGAAGTCGGCTACGGAGGAGCCACGACGGCCCGGCGTAGTCGGCTTGTACTTGCGGATACCCATTTCTCAGTCCTCGTCCGATATCGGACGACTCGACCGCCGTCAGGCGGTCGGGCCGCCGAAGATGTCGATTCGGTTGCCCTCAGCAAGGGTCACGATGGCGCGCTTGGTGTTGGCGCGCTTGCCGAAACCGGTGCGGGTGCGCTTGCGCTTGCCCTGGCGGTTGATCGTGTTGACCCCGGTGACCTTGACCGAGAAGACCGCCTCGACGGCCTGCTTGATCTGGGTCTTGTTGGAGCCGGGCGCGACGATGAACGTGTACTTGTTCTCGTCGAGCAGGGCGTAGCTCTTCTCGGAGACGACCGGCTTGACGAGGACGTCGCGCGGGTCCGTGAAGGTCTTGCTGGTGATCTCGGCCATCAGGCTTCGTTCCCCTCGTTGTCGTCGGCCTTGGGGCCAGACACGAAGGACTCGAAGGCGGCCTGGGTGAAGACCACGTCGTCGGATCGCATCACGTCGTACGTGTTCAGCTGGCCCGGCTCCAGGATGTGCACCTGGGGCAGGTTGCGGGCGGACAGCCACGCGGCCTCGTCGGCGCGCTCGGCGATCAGGAGCAGGTTCTTGCGCTCCGAGATCTTGCCGAACAGCGTCTTGGCGGCCTTGGTGGAGACGTCACCCTCGACCACGCCGGTGACGACGTGGATGCGGGAGTGGTTCGCCCGGTCGGAGAGGGCACCGCGGAGGGCGGCGGCCTTCATCTTCTTCGGGGTCCGCTGCGAGTAGTCACGCGGCACGGGACCGTGCACGACGCCACCACCGGCGAACTGCGGGGCGCGGGTCGAACCCTGACGGGCGCGGCCGGTGCCCTTCTGGCGGTAAGGCTTCTTGCCACCACCGCGGACCTCGCCACGCGTCTTGGTCTTGTGCGTGCCCTGACGGGCAGCGGCCAGCTGCGCGACGACGACCTGGTGGATCAGCGGGACGCTGACCTTGGCGTCGAAGATCTCGGCCGGGAGCTCGATGGTCCCCGCCTTGTCGCCCGCGGGCGACAGAATGTCAATGGTGCTCATATCCTCAGGCCCCCTTGGCCGCGGTGCGGACCAGGACGAGGCCGCCGTTCGGACCAGGAACCGCGCCCTTGATGAGCAGCAGGCCCTTCTCCGCGTCAACGGCGTGAACGGTCAGGTTCTGGGTGGTCACGCGCTCGTTGCCCATGCGGCCGGCCATGCGCATGCCCTTGAAGACGCGGCCCGGGGTGGCGCAGCCACCGATCGAACCGGGCTTGCGGTGCACGCGGTGGGCACCGTGGGAGGCCTTGCCACCACGGAAGTTGTGGCGCTTCATGACACCGGCGAAGCCCTTGCCCTTGCTCTTGCCGGTCACGTCGACCTTGATGCCCGCCTCGAAGACCTCGGCGGTGATCTCCTGGCCGAGGGTGTACTCGCTGGCGTCAGCGGTACGGATCTCGACGAGGTGACGGCGCGGGGTGACGTCGGCCTTGGCGAAGTGGCCCTTGAGGGGCTTGTTCACCTTGCGCGGGTCGATCTCGCCGAAGGCGATCTGGACCGACTCGTAACCGTCGACGTCGTTCGTACGCACCTGGGTCACGACATTGGGGCCGGCCTTGACGACGGTCACCGGGACGACCCGGTTGTTCTCGTCCCAGACCTGCGTCATGCCGAGCTTCTCGCCCAGGATGCCCTTGATGTTCTTAGCCATCTCGCGCGTCACCTCAGAGCTTGATCTCGATGTCGACGCCAGCCGGGAGGTCGAGACGCATCAGCGAGTCAACCGTCTTCGGCGTGGGGTCGAGGATGTCGATGAGGCGCTTGTGCGTGCGCATCTCGAAGTGCTCGCGCGAGTCCTTGTACTTGTGCGGCGACTTGATGACGCAGTACACGTTCTTCTCAGTGGGCAGCGGCACCGGGCCCGCGACCGACGCACCAGTGCGCGTCACCGTCTCGACGATCTTCTTCGCCGAGGAGTCGATGACCTCGTGGTCGTAGGCCTTGAGCCGGATGCGGATCTTCTGTCCCGCCATGGCTACTTCGTAGTCCTGTCTCTTTGTTAACGCCCTGGAACCCGGTCGGTTCGCGTCCTTCCTCCGACCCACGCGGTCGGGCGTGTCGCACTCCCTCTACGAAGATCTCCCGAAGGATTTCCCAACCAAGGGGGTGCGGGCCGAAGACCGCGGGACGGGGGTGAACACCCACCGGGCGCCTGGCTGGTACCCCGCTGACGCTTCCCGGAAGATTCCCGTACGTCCGCCCCTGATCAGGGACGACGAGTACTGTGGGACTCGCTTCCGGTCCTCCCGGCGGGAGGCGCGCAGCATCGGCACTCAACCGAGCAACCCCGCTAGTCTGCCATACGGCCAGGGCGGGCCGCCAATCGGGGTCGAAGACTGTACCCCACGTCACGTACGGGTACACGCAGGGGGCGCGCGGGGCCCGCGGCGCGCCGGCTTCACCCTCCGGGGTGGTCATATCCCGAAGGCATATTCCGACCCGGTTCGGCGGCCCTACGTTGCCGCCCATGGTCACTTCCTCCCACGAAGCGTCCCACCGGATCTTCCAGGACCGGCCGGAGCTCCTCTCCCCCGTCTTCCGGGTGCTCGGGCTGCGGCTGCCGCCGACGGCCGCGGTCGAGGTGCTGACGCCTTCGCCCCGGGTCGACAGCGTGCTGCGGATCAGCCCCTCCGAAGGGCCCGGCTTCCTGCTCGCGATCGAGGCACAGGGGCGCCGGGACCCGGAGAGGGCGTCGAGCTGGACGTACCACCTCGCCCACCTGAGAGCGAAGTACGACATCCCCGCCCTGCTGCTCGTCGTCTGCCAGGACCGCGCCACCGCTCGCTGGGCCGCCGGCCCCTTCGTGACCGGCGTCGACGGCTGGACCGCGCTGCGGACGCACCCGCTCGTCCTCGGGCCCGACAACGTGCCCGTCATCACCGACCCCGAGGAGGTCCGGCGGAGCCTCGCCCTGGCGGTCTTCTCCGCCATGGCGCACGCCCGCGATCCGGACTGCTCCTCGACCCTGGAGGGGCTGGCACAGGCGCTGGCGACGGCTGAGCCCGACTCGGTCGCGTACTGCTCGGAACTGCTGGAGATCGGGCTGGGAGACACCCCGGCCAGGAAGACCTGGAGGCACCTGATGCGGACCGTGGGCACCTTCTTCCCCGGACGGGGCACCCTCGTCGAGGAGACGTACCTGAAAGGCAAGGCCGAGGGCGAGGCCGAGGGCCGGGCGGAAGGTCTCGCCGAGGCCGTGCTCCGTGTCCTCCGGGCGCGCGGGATCGACGTCCCCGAGGCCGTCGCCGGGCGGGTCACCGCCGTGACCGATCCCGACGAGCTCGGCCGCCTCCTCGACCGCTCGGTCGCCGTCGCCTCCGCCGGGGAGCTGTTCGACGCCGCGTAGGCCGTACGGGCCTCAGCCCAGCCGCCGGGCCCGCTCCGTGAGGTGCCTGCGCTCCGGCGCGCTGGTGGTGCGGCGGGCGGCCTCGCGGTACGACTCCGCCGCCGCGGCCCGGTCGCCCGTCAGCTCGAGCAGGTGCGCGCGGGTGGCGAGGAGCCGGTGGTGGCGGGCGAGGCGCTTGTCGGCGGCGAGGGCGTCGAGGAGGGCGAGCCCGGCCTCGGGTCCTCGGACCATGGCGACCGCGACCGCCCGGTTCAAGGTGACCATGGGGTTCGGCGCCGCCTGCTCCAGGAGGTCGTACAGGGCGAGGATCTGCGGCCAGTCGGTGGCGTCCGCGGACTCCGCCTCGTCGTGGACGGCCGCGATCGCCGCCTGGAGCTGGTACGGGCCCACCCGGCCGCGCGGGAGGGCGCGGCTGATCAGGGCGACGCCCTCCGCGACCAGGGCCGCGTCCCAGCGGCTGCGGTCCTGGTCCGCCAGCGGGACGAGCTCGCCGTGCGGGCCCGTGCGGGCGGGGCGGCGGGCGTCCGTGAGCAGCATCAGGGCCAGCAGGCCGGCGGTCTCGGCGTCGTCGGGGACGAGCCGGTGCAGCAGGCGGGCGAGCCGGATGGCCTCCGTGGAGAGTTCGGGCGCGGTCAGCTCCTCGCCGCCGCTGGCCGTGTACCCCTCGTTGAAGACGAGGTACAGCACGTGCCGGACCTCGGCGAGCCGGGCCGTGCGGTCCTCGCCCCCGGGCAGCGCGAGCACGTCGCCCGCGGCGCGGACGGTCTGCTTGGCGCGGCTGATGCGCTGCGCCATCGTCGCCTCCGGCACCAGGAACGCGGCGGCGATCTGCGCGGTGGTGAGGCCGCCGACCGCCCGCAGGGTGAGCGCGATCCGGCTGGACGGCGACAGGTCCCGGTGGCAGCAGAGGAAGAGCAGCGCGAGCGAGTCGTCCGCGGCCCCCTCCGCCGCCTCGTCGGCGGCGGGCGCGAGCAGCGCCGCCGCCGGGGTGGCCAGGGCCACGGTGTCCTCGCGCCGCCGGCGGGCGGCCTCGCTGCGCACCTGGTCCACGTACTTCCGGTGGGCGACGGTCAGCAGCCAGGGCCCCGGCCGCTCGGGCACCCCCTGCTCCGGCCACTGCCGCGCCGCGGCGATCAGGGCCTCCTGCACGGCGTCCTCGCACCCGTAGAAGTCCCCGTGCCGCCGCACGAGCGCGCCGAGGACCCGCGGCGCGCACGCCCGCAGGACGTCCTCGACGCGGGCCCCGCCCCCGCCCGCCGGCACACCGGCCTCCGTCGGCACACCGGCCTCCGCCGGATCCGTGCCGGTCGGCCCGTCGCCGGCCGGGAGGCGGGGCGGGCGGTCGTCGGGGGACGGGGTGGTGGGGCGGGTGCTCACACGTCCGCCGTGGACTCGTGGAGGACGGGCCAGAGTTCGACCGGGTCGGTGTCCGCGAAGGGCATGTCGGCGGCGATCTGCTGGGCGCGCTCCAGGGAGTCGCAGTCGAGGAGGTAGAAGCTGGCCAGGTACTCCTTGGTCTCCAGGTAGGGGCCGTCGGTGACGGCGGGGACGCCGGACTCGCGGCGGACCAGCTGGGCGGCGGCCGCGTCGGCGAGGCCGTAGGCGCCGAGGAGTTCGCCGGTCTCGCGGTACCGGCGGTTGAAGGCCTCCTGGCGGGCGATCGCCTCCGGCCAGGCCTCGGCCGGGAACGCGTCCCACTTGGCCTGGTTGCCGTAGATCATCGCGACGTACTTCATCCCGGGTGTCCTCCCCGTCCCCGCGCGCCCCTGCGGCGCGCTGTCACCCTACGGTCGGAGCCGCCGGGACGGTCTCGACATCGCCGGGAAAGATCTTCGGAAGAAGATCCCTCCCGGCGCGCGCGTCAGATCACGCCCTGCGCGAGCATCGCGTCCGCGACCCGCTCGAAGCCCGCGATGTTGGCGCCCGTGACGTAGTCGCCGGGGGCGCCGTAGCGTTCGGCGGTCTCGACGCAGGTGCGGTGGATGTCCTCCATGACTCCCGCCAGCTCCTCCTCGACGCGGGCCGCCGACCAGGACGTACGGGAGTGGTTCTGCGCCATCTCCAGGGCGCTGACCGCGACCCCGCCCGCGTTGGCCGCCTTGCCGGGGCCGAAGGCGACGCCGGCCCGCTGGAGGAGGTGGACGGCCTCGGCGGTGGTCGGCATGTTGGCGCCCTCGGCGACGGCCTTGACGCCGTTGCGGATCAGGGCCGCCGCGTCGTTCTCGTCGAGCTCGTTCTGGGTGGCGGAGGGGAGGGCGACGTCCGCGGGGACCTCCCAGACGCGGCCGCCCGGCACGAAGCGGGCGGAGGCTCCGCGCCGCTCGGCGTAGTCGGCGACCCGGCCGCGCTCGGCCTCCTTGATCTGCTTCAGCAGGGCCAGGTCGATGCCCTTGTCGTCGTAGACGTAGCCGCTGGAGTCGGAG
Source organism: Streptomyces roseolus (assembly GCF_014649855.1). Lineage (GTDB taxonomy): Bacteria > Actinomycetota > Actinomycetes > Streptomycetales > Streptomycetaceae > Streptomyces > Streptomyces roseolus. The sequence goes on from NZ_BMTV01000012.1 coordinate 211,468, forward strand.
CAGGTCACCGGGTTCGCGCCGAGCGCGAGGAGCTTCTCGATCGTGTACAGGGCGACGTTGCCGGAGCCGGAGACGACCGCGGTCCGGCCCTCCAGGTCCTCGCCGCGCTCGCGCAGCATCGCCGCGGCGAAGAGCACGCTGCCGTAACCGGTGGCCTCCGGCCGGATCGCGGAGCCGCCCCAGCCGGTGCCCTTGCCGGTGAGGACGCCGGCCTCCCAGCGGTTGGTGATGCGCCGGTACTGGCCGAA
>NZ_BMTV01000013.1 GCF_014649855.1 Streptomyces roseolus
AAGATCTGCTCGAAGCCGAGGAACTTGACGATGCCGAGGTTCACCGACGGGTGGAAGCGCAGCCCGCCCTTGTAGGGACCGAGGGCGCTGTTGAACTCGACGCGGAAGCCGCGGTTCACCCGCACGCGGCCCCGGTCGTCCTGCCACGGGACCCGGAAGAGGATCTGCCGCTCGGGCTCGACGAGCCGCTCCAGGAGCCCGGGCTCGGCGTACTCGGGGCGGGCGGCGAGCACCGGCGCGAGGCTGTCGAGGACCTCGTGGACGGCCTGGTGGAACTCGGGCTGCGCCGGGTTGCGGTGCTCGATCTCGGCGCGCAGGGCGTCGAGCGCGGAGCGGGCGCTGCCGGCGGTGGTCTCGGCGGTGGGACGGGACGGCACGGAGTACCCCCTTCTGGCACGGCGGTGCGCGCCAGGGAAGCGGTGCGGAGCTCGGCGCCGTTGCCGAGCGTTGACGGGCGGCGTCCTCGCGCGCCCCCGCACCTGTGGGACCGCCGCCGGGCGCAGTGTTACATCCAGGTGAATGCACGCACCAGTAAGCATTCGGGACCGTCCGGGATGCGAGACGGCGGCGGTCCCCCGGGAGGCGCCCGCGGCGGCGGGCAACCCCGGCCCCGCTCCGGCCGTCTAGCCAGGGACCGACCTCGGGGGAAAGGGCCTTCCGCCGTGCACCGACCGTCCCGCCGCACGCTCCTGACCGCCGCCGTGACGGCGGCGGTCACCGCGGGCTGCTCCGTACCCGCCCCGAGCCGGGCCTCCCCGGCCGCGGACCCGGCGCCGGGAAAGCCCTTCGCCGGCGGGGAGCCGCGCCGCGCGCTGCTGCTCCAGATCGTGGCGCACCCGGACGACGACCTGTACTTCATGAACCCGGACGCGCAGCGGCTCCTCGACGCCGGGGTGCCGCTGGTCTCCGTCTACGTGACGGCCGGCGAGCACACCGGCGTCAACCGGATCAAGGGCATGCCGAGGACCCCGCCGGACCGGGCCGCGTACTCCTCCGCCCGCCGCCAGGGCCTGCGGCAGAGCTACGCCCGGGCCATCGGCCTGCCGCTCTTCACCCCGTGGCGGCGCGAGGCGCTGGCCCTGGGCGGCGGCCGGACGGCCGAACGGGCGGTGCTCGCGCACGGCGGGCGCCGGGTCGAGCTGGTCCACCTCGACCTGCCGATGCACACCCCGCGCCGGTACATGGCGCTGCCGGCGCTGTGGGAGGACCGGGGCCTGGAGCTGTCCGCGCACCGCTCGGCGGGCTCGCCGGTCGCGCGCCCGGGGTCGTACGACCACGAGGGCCTGGTCGCGGCGCTGACCGGGCTGCTGCGCCGCTACCGGCCCACCGTGGTGCACACCCTCGACCCGGACCCGGACGTCCAGCCGAGCCCCGAGGCGGTCCGTCGGCGGGACTCCGAGCAGCCGGGCCACTCCGACCACGGGGACCACACGGCGGCGGCCTGTTTCGCCTGGTCGGCCCTGGTGCGCTGGGTGGCGGAGGAGATACGGGCCGGGGCGCCGGTCCCGCTCTTCGCGGCGGCCGCCTTCCGCGGCTACTACAACCGCCACTGGCCGAAGAACCTGCCGCCGGACGTGCTGGCGGAGAAGGCGGCCCGGCTGGTGCCGTACGGCGGCGATCCGTCCTGGGCGTGCGGGAACCCCTCGGGATGCGGCGACTACGGCGTCGGCGGCGACCGGCCGCTGACCAACCGCAAGGGCTGGGTCCGCTCCACCCACCGCCGCTGGCCGGGTCCCGGCCTCGCGCTCGCCCCGGAGCCGGACGGCCGGCTCGTCGCGTACGGGGTGCTGGGGCTGCGGGCGGTGCGGTGGCGGGAGGCCGCGCCGGGGGTGTGGGACGGTCCCGAGGACCTGGGCGGCGGCCCGCTGGCGCCGGGGCTCGGTTCCGCGGTGCTGCCGGACGGGCGGGTGCTGCTCCTCGGGGTGCGGTTCGCGGCCCTGGAGGGCCGCGGCGGGCCGAACCGGCGGGAGGTGGTCCTCCTGGAGCAGCGCTCCCCCGGCGGCCCGTTCCTCGCGTGGCGCGGCCTCGGCGCCCCGGACGCGGGGGCGGACCGCAGCCGCCGGCTCGGCGTGCCGGTGGCGGTGGCGGCCCCGGACGGCCGGGTCCGGCTGTACCTGCGGAACGCGGCGCGGGGCGTCGCCGAGCGGGTCCGCGAGCCGGACGGCGGCTGGGGGCCGTGGCGGGCGCTGCCGGGGGACGCGGTGGTGCAGGACGGTCTCGGCGTCTCGGCGGACGCGGCGGGCCGGACCCATGTGTACGCGGCGGGGCGGGAGTCCGTACGCCACTGGGTGGACGGCCGGGAGGCGCCGGGCGCGCTGCCGCTGTCGGGTTCGACGGTGGCGAGCGCGGGCGGCGGGCTCTGGTTCCGGGCGCCGGCCTCGGCGCGGCTGACCGGCCCGGACGGCGGCGACGCGGGGCTGGACGGCCACGGGGCGGTGGCGGCGGCGCGCTCGGCGGCGCTCGGCACGGTGCTGCTCGGCACGGACGGGGAGGGCAGGGCGTGCGTCCGGTACGGCGGACGGCTGCGCACCCGGACGGAGGGGCCGCCGGCGGTGGCGGCCGCGCTGCACGTGGGCGCCGGCGGGGTGACGGTGGTGGGACTCGGCCCGGACGGCCGGCCCTGGTCCTGGCGGCCGTAGGAGTCGGCCGGGAACGCGAGAAGGCCCCGCACCTCGCGGTGCGGGGCCTTCCCCACTGCTAGCAGCTCGTACGAGCTACCAGGTCAGTTCAAGATCAGGCGTTGATCTTGACGACCTGGCCGGCGCCGACGGTCCGGCCACCCTCACGGATGGCGAACTTGAGGCCCTCCTCCATGGCGACGGGCTGGATCAGCTCGACGGACATGGAGGTGTTGTCGCCCGGCATGACCATCTCGGTGCCCTCGGGGAGGGTCACGACGCCGGTCACGTCCGTGGTACGGAAGTAGAACTGCGGGCGGTAGTTGTTGAAGAACGGGGTGTGACGGCCACCCTCGTCCTTCGACAGGATGTACGCCTGGGCCTCGAAGGAGGTGTGCGGCGTGACCGAGCCCGGCTTGATGATGACCTGGCCGCGCTCGACGTCCTCGCGCTTGATGCCACGGAGGAGCAGACCGACGTTCTCACCGGCCTGGCCCTCGTCGAGGAGCTTGCGGAACATCTCGATGCCGGTGACCGTGGTGGTGGTCTTCTCGGTCTTGATGCCGATGATGTCGACGGTCTCGTTGACCTTGAGGACACCACGCTCGATGCGGCCGGTGACGACGGTGCCACGACCGGTGATCGTGAAGACGTCCTCGATCGGCATCAGGAACGGCTTGTCGACGTCACGCTCGGGCTGCGGGATGGACTCGTCCACGGCCTTCATGAGGCCGAGGAGCTTCTCGCCCCACTCCTTGTCGCCCTCGAGCGCCTTGAGCGCCGAGACGCGGACGACCGGCAGGTCGTCGCCCGGGAACTCGTACTCGGAGAGGAGCTCACGGACCTCGAGCTCGACGAGCTCCAGGATCTCCTCGTCGTCCACCATGTCGGCCTTGTTCAGGGCGACGACGATGTACGGAACGCCGACCTGGCGGGCCAGGAGCACGTGCTCCTTGGTCTGCGGCATCGGGCCGTCGGTGGCGGCGACCACGAGGATGGCGCCGTCCATCTGCGCGGCACCCGTGATCATGTTCTTGATGTAGTCCGCGTGACCGGGGCAGTCGACGTGGGCGTAGTGACGCGACTCGGTCTGGTACTCGACGTGCGCGATCGAGATCGTGATACCGCGCTGGCGCTCCTCGGGAGCCTTGTCGATCTGGTCGAAGGCCGAGGCCTCGTTCAGGTCCGGGTACGCGTCGTGCAGCACCTTGGTAATGGCGGCCGTGAGGGTCGTCTTACCGTGGTCGATGTGACCGATGGTGCCGATGTTGACGTGCGGCTTAGTCCGCTCGAACTTCGCCTTCGCCACTGGGGTCCTCCTGGAGTGGTTCTGAACGCCTTGCTTCATCGGCGCCAGGTGATCTTTGCTGGGGTGCCGGCCGACAGGGGGTGTCCCTGTCGGGACGGCCCCCCATCGGTCGGTGACAAGCCTAAAGCGTGTGGACGCGGTGCGTTGAACGCGGTGCGTTACTCGCCCTTGGCCTTCGCGATGATCTCCTCGGCGACGTTCCGCGGAACCTCGGCGTAGGAGTCGAACTGCATGGAGTAGCTGGCACGGCCGGACGTCTTGCTGCGCAGGTCGCCGACGTAGCCGAACATCTCCGAGAGGGGCACGAGGCCCTTCACGACGCGGGCACCGGCCCGCTCCTCCATGGCCTGGATCTGGCCACGGCGGGAGTTGATGTCGCCGATGACCTCACCCATGTAGTCCTCGGGCGTGGTGACCTCGACGGCCATCATCGGCTCAAGGAGCACGGGAGAAGCCTTGCGCGCGGCCTCCTTGAAGGCCTGCGAACCGGCGATCTTGAACGCGAGCTCGGAGGAGTCGACCTCGTGGTAGGCACCGTCGAGAAGAATGACGCGGACGCCCGTCATCTCGTAGCCGGCCAGGATGCCGAACTGCATGGCCTCCTGCGCACCCGCGTCGACCGAAGGGATGTACTCCTTCGGGATGCGGCCACCGGTGACCTTGTTCACGAACTCGTACGACGCCTCGCCGCCCTCGATGGGCTCGATCGCGATCTGCACCTTGGCGAACTGACCGGTACCACCGGTCTGCTTCTTGTGGGTGTAGTCCACGCGCTCGACGGCCTTGCGGATCGTCTCGCGGTACGCGACCTGCGGCTTGCCGACGTTGGCCTCGACCTTGAACTCGCGACGCATGCGGTCGACGAGGATGTCGAGGTGGAGCTCGCCCATGCCACCGATGATGGTCTGGCCGGTCTCCTCGTCCGAGTGCACCTGGAAGGAGGGGTCCTCCTCCGCGAGACGCTGGATGGCGACACCCAGCTTCTCCTGGTCACCCTTGGACTTGGGCTCGATCGCGACCTGGATGACCGGCGCCGGGAAGTCCATGGACTCCAGGATGACCGGGTTCTTCTCGTCGCACAGCGTCTCACCGGTGGTGGTCTGCTTCAGGCCCATGACGGCGACGATGTCGCCGGCGCCCACCGAGTCGATCTCCTCACGCTTGTTCGCGTGCATGCGGTAGATCTTGCCGATGCGCTCCTTCTTGCCCTTGACGGAGTTCAGCACCGCGGTGCCGGCCTCCAGGCGACCGGAGTAGATCCGGACGAAGGTGAGCTTGCCCAGGTGCGGGTCGCTCGCGATCTTGAACGCGAGGGCGGCCAGCGGCTCGTCGTCGGACGGCTTGCGCTTGACGACGACCTCGGCGTCCTTGACGTCCTGGCCCTCGATGGCCTCGACGTCGAGGGGCGACGGCAGGTAGCGGACGACGGCGTCGAGCAGGGGCTGGACGCCCTTGTTCTTGAACGCGGTGCCACAGAACACCGGGGTGACCGTGGTGTCGCCGCCCTTGCCGGAGGCGATGGTGATGCGACGGATCGCGGTGTAGAGCTGCTCCTCGGTGGGCTCCTCGCCCTCGAGGAAGAGCTCCATGAGCTCCTCGTCGTTCTCGGCGACGGCCTCGACGAGCTTGGCGCGCCACTCGTCGGCGAGCTCCTGCTTGTCGGCCGGGATGTCGACGACGTCGTACATCTCGCCCTTGGTCGCCTCGGCGGACCAGACGAGGGCCTTCATCTTCACGAGGTCGATGACGCCCTGGAAGTCGGCCTCGGCACCGATCGGGAGCTGCATGACGATCGGGGTGGCGCCGAGGCGGCCCACGATCATCTCGACGCAGCGGAAGAAGTCGGCACCCGTGCGGTCGAGCTTGTTGACGAAGCAGATGCGCGGAACGCCGTAGCGGTCCGCCTGACGCCAGACGGTCTCGGACTGGGGCTCGACGCCGGCCACGCCGTCGAACACGGTGACAGCACCGTCGAGCACGCGCAGCGAACGCTCCACCTCGACGGTGAAGTCGACGTGGCCCGGCGTGTCGATGATGTTGATCGTGTGGTCGACGTTCTCGAGCGGCCAGTGGCAGGTGGTGGCAGCGGACGTGATCGTGATGCCACGCTCCTGCTCCTGCTCCATCCAGTCCATCGTGGCAGCGCCGTCGTGGACCTCACCGATCTTGTACGAAACGCCGGTGTAGAACAGGATCCGCTCGGTGGTGGTCGTCTTGCCCGCGTCGATGTGGGCCATGATGCCGATGTTGCGCACCTTGGCCAGGTCAAGCGAAGTGGTAGCCATAAGGCTTCAGTCTTCTCTCGGTCTCGATGGGGGTTGCGACTACCAGCGGTAGTGCGCGAAGGCCTTGTTGGACTCGGCCATCTTGTGCGTGTCCTCGCGCTTCTTGACCGAAGCACCCAGGCCGTTCGAGGCGTCCAGGAGCTCGTTCATGAGGCGCTCGGTCATGGTCTTCTCGCGGCGGGCGCGGGAGTAGCCGACGAGCCAGCGCAGCGCGAGGGTGGAGGCACGACCGGGCTTGACCTCGATCGGCACCTGGTAGGTGGCGCCACCGACACGGCGGGACTTGACCTCGAGAGCCGGCTTGACGTTCTCGAGGGCGCGCTTCAGCGTGACGACCGGGTCAGCACCGGTCTTCTCGCGCAGGCCCTCCATGGCGCCGTAGACGATGCGCTCAGCGGTGGAGCGCTTGCCGTCGAGCAGGATCTTGTTGATCAGCGACGTGACAAGAGGAGAACCGTAGACCGGGTCGATGATGACCGGGCGCTTCGGGGCGGGGCCCTTACGAGGCATTCTTACTTCTCCTTCTTGGCGCCGTAGCGGCTGCGGGCCTGCTTGCGGTTCTTGACACCCTGGGTGTCGAGGGAGCCGCGGATGATCTTGTAACGAACACCAGGCAGGTCCTTCACACGGCCGCCGCGCACGAGCACGATGGAGTGCTCCTGCAGGTTGTGTCCCTCACCCGGGATGTAGGCCGTGACCTCGATGCCGCTGGTCAGACGCACACGCGCGACCTTACGGAGGGCCGAGTTCGGCTTCTTCGGGGTGGTCGTGAACACACGCGTGCAGACGCCACGGCGCTGGGGCGAACCCTCGAGAGCGGGCGTCTTGTTCTTCTCGACCTTGTCCTGCCGGCCCTTCCGGACCAGCTGCTGGATCGTAGGCACTACTTCTCCGGTTTCTGTGTGCCGTAAGTACTACTAACCTGGAACATTCACCGACCCACGCGGTCGGGCGTGTCGGACCCGGTGGACCTTCCGCAGAGCGCGGAGAGGCGCGGATCACGGTGGCCGTTCTCGGACTCACCGTGCGGTTGTGGACACGCACAGGAGCCCAGGCACACCCCAGGCACAAGGCATGAGCGTACCTATCGCACGGACTGCGGTCAAAAGAAAAGCCCATGCCGCCGGTCCGGACGCCGGTTGGATCTTACCCCGCCCCTCATGAGGCACATTTCCGCCCCACTGTCAACCAAGCTCGTCAGGCCGCCAGGAAGCCACGAAGCGAGCGGGTCAGGGACTCGGTGAAGCGGACGCGGACGGGCTCGCCGACCCGGTCGAGCGAGAGGTACGGATTGAGGTCCTCCAACTCGACCAGGAGCAGCTCCCCCGCCCGGGTACGGCAGGCGTCGACGCGCTGGACGCCGTGGTCGAGGGTGTTCCACTCGACGAAACGGCGGGCGAAGGCGAGGTCCGCCCCGGTGGGCTCGTACGGCTCCAGGACCCAGCGGCGCTCGGGATCGGGGGCGTACAGCGCGTACTGGAAGACGTCGTCGACGAAGACGAAGGAGACCTCGTACGCGAAGTCGATCCGCGGCTGGACCAGGAGGTCGCCGTCCACCGTGAGGCCGGACAGCTCCTCGTACGGCAGGAAGCGCAGACCTATCGAATCGGCGCCGGCCTTCGGCTTGACCGCGTACTCCCCGGCCTCGGGGAGGCGCTTCAGGTCCTCGGCGCGGTCGACCGTGGGGATGACCGGGTACCCGGCCGCGGTGAGGTCGACGAGGTACTGCTTGCCGGCCATGTCTCCGCGCCCGTGGAGCGGGTTGTAGACGCGGGTGCCGAGGGCGGTGGCGCGCTCCCGGAAGTGGTCGTACGCCTCCTGGTGGTGGAGGACCGGGCCGCTGTTGCGGACGACGACGGCGTCGAAGGCCCCCATGAGGGCGGCGGCGTCACGCGGGTGGCAGAGCGCCAGGTCGAAGGAGGCTCGGAGCCGGGCGGTGAGGTCGATGTCCTCGTCGCAGTAACGGCGTCCGCGGGCCGGGTAGGCGAGGTCGGTGACGTAGAGCAGGCGGGGGCGGGGGGCGGGCACGGGCGGCTCCTCGGGGGTCTGGAAGGGCCAACCTACCGGGGGCCGGTGCCACGGAAGCCGGGCCCAGGGCGCCGGGCCCGGGCCCCGGGCGCCCTGGGCGCCGGAAGCCCGAAGGGCGGCCACCCCGCGCACGGGGTGGCCGCCCTTCGGTCAAGCGACTCGCTTACTGGTTGTACGGACCGTAGTCGTAGTCCTCCAGCGGAACGGCCTGGCCGGAGCCGGTGCCGAACGGCGAGTAGTCGAGGTCGTCGTAGCCGACGGACGAGTACATCGCCGCCTTGGCCTCCTCGGTCGGCTCGACCCGGATGTTGCGGTAGCGGGACAGGCCCGTACCGGCCGGGATGAGCTTACCGATGATCACGTTCTCCTTGAGGCCGATGAGGCTGTCGGACTTGGCGTTGATCGCCGCGTCCGTCAGGACTCGGGTCGTCTCCTGGAAGGAGGCGGCCGACAGCCAGGACTCCGTGGCCAGCGAGGCCTTGGTGATACCCATCAGCTGCGGACGGCCGGAGGCGGGGTGACCGCCCTCGGTGACCACACGACGGTTCTCCTGCTCGAACTTCGAGCGCTCGACCAGCTCGCCCGGGAGGAGCTCCGCGTCGCCGGACTCGATGATCGTCACGCGGCGGAGCATCTGCCGGATGATGATCTCGATGTGCTTGTCGTGGATCGACACGCCCTGCGAGTTGTAGACCTTCTGGACTTCGCCGACCAGGTGGACCTGGACCGCGCGCTGACCGAGGATCCGGAGCACGTCGTGCGGGTTGGTGGCACCCACGGTGAGCTTCTGGCCCACCTCGACGTGGTCGCCCTCGCCCACGAGCAGACGGGCACGCTTCGAGATCGGGTAGGCCGTCTCGTCGGTGCCGTCGTCCGGGGTGACGACGATCTTCTTGGTCTTCTCGGTCTCCTCGATGCGGACGCGACCGGCCGCCTCGGAGATCGGGGCGACACCCTTCGGCTGACGCGCCTCGAAGAGCTCGACGACACGCGGCAGACCCTGGGTGATGTCGTCACCGGCCACACCACCGGTGTGGAAGGTACGCATCGTCAGCTGGGTACCGGGCTCACCGATGGACTGGGCGGCGATGATGCCGACCGCCTCACCGATGTCGACCAGCTTGCCGGTGGCCAGCGAGCGGCCGTAGCAGAAGGCACAGGTGCCGACGGCGGACTCACAGGTCAGGACCGAGCGGGTCTTGACCTCCTCGACGCCCGCGTTGACCAGGGCGTCGATGAGCACGTCACCCAGGTCGACGTTGGCCGGCGCGATGACCTTGCCGTCCACGACGACGTCCTCGGCGAGCATCCGCGCGTACACGGAGGTCTCGACGTCGTCCGTCTTCCGCAGGACACCGGCCTCGTCCTTGGCCGCGATCCGCAGCTTCAGACCGCGCTCGGTGCCACAGTCCTCCTCGCGGATGATGACGTCCTGCGAGACGTCCACCAGACGACGGGTCAGGTAACCCGAGTCGGCGGTACGCAGGGCGGTGTCGGCCAGACCCTTACGGGCACCGTGCGTCGAGATGAAGTACTCGAGGACGGACAGGCCCTCGCGGAAGGACGCCTTGATCGGACGCGGGATGGTCTCGTTCTTGGCGTTCGACACCAGACCACGCATACCGGCGATCTGCCGCATCTGCATCATGTTTCCTCGGGCACCCGAGTCAACCATCATGAAGATGGGGTTCGTCTTGGGGAAGTTCGCGTTCATCGCCTCGGCGACCTCGTTGGTCGCCTTGGTCCAGATCGCGATGAGCTCCTGAGTGCGCTCTTCCTTGGTGATGAGACCGCGCTCGTACTGCTTCTGGACCTTCTCGTCCTGCTCCTCGTAGCCCTTGACGATGGCCTTCTTGGCCTCGGGCACGACGACGTCGGAGATGGCCACGGTGACGCCCGAACGGGTCGCCCAGTGGAAGCCGGCCGCCTTCAGGTTGTCGAGCGTCGCCGCCACGATGACCTTGGGGTAGCGCTCCGCCAGGTCGTTGACGATCTCGGAGAGCTGCTTCTTGCCCACCGAGTAGTCGACGAACGGGTAGTCCTCGGGCAGCAGCTCGTTGAAGAGCGCGCGGCCCAGCGTCGTCTTCAGACGGAACGAGTCACCCGTCTGCCACTCCGGCTCGCCCTCCTCCGCGACCGGGGGGACCCAGCCGCGCGGCGGAACGGTGCCGATCGGGAAGCGGATGTCGATCTGCGACTGCAGCGACAGCTCGCCGGCGTCGAACGCCATGATCGCCTCGGCCGTGGAGCCGAACGCGCGGCCCTCGCCCTTGACGTCACGCAGCTCGCCGTCGGTGGTGAGGAAGAACAGACCGAGGACCATGTCCTGGGTCGGCATCGTCACCGGGCGGCCGTCGGCGGGCTTGAGGATGTTGTTCGAGGACAGCATCAGGATGCGGGCCTCGGCCTGCGCCTCCGCGGAGAGCGGCAGGTGCACGGCCATCTGGTCACCGTCGAAGTCCGCGTTGAACGCGGTGCAGACGAGCGGGTGGATCTGGATGGCCTTGCCCTCGACCAGCTGCGGCTCGAAGGCCTGGATGCCGAGGCGGTGCAGCGTGGGCGCACGGTTCAGCAGGACCGGGTGCTCGGCGATGACCTCTTCGAGGACGTCGTACACGACCGTGCGGCCGCGCTCGACCATCCGCTTGGCCGACTTGATGTTCTGCGCGTGGTTCAGGTCCACCAGGCGCTTCATCACGAACGGCTTGAAGAGCTCCAGGGCCATGGCCTTCGGCAGACCGCACTGGTGCAGCTTGAGCTGCGGGCCGACGACGATGACGGAACGCGCCGAGTAGTCGACACGCTTGCCGAGCAGGTTCTGACGGAAACGACCCTGCTTGCCCTTCAGCATGTCGCTGAGGGACTTCAGCGGACGGTTGCCGGGGCCCGTCACCGGGCGACCGCGACGGCCGTTGTCGAAGAGGGCGTCGACCGCCTCCTGGAGCATCCGCTTCTCGTTGTTCACGATGATCTCGGGGGCACCGAGGTCGAGCAGACGCTTCAGACGGTTGTTGCGGTTGATCACACGGCGGTACAGGTCGTTCAGGTCGGAGGTCGCGAAGCGGCCACCGTCCAGCTGCACCATCGGACGGAGGTCCGGCGGGATGACCGGCACGCAGTCGAGAACCATGCCCTTGGGGCTGTTCGCGGTCTGCAGGAACGCGGAGACGACCTTGAGGCGCTTGAGCGCACGGGTCTTCTTCTGGCCCTTGCCGGTGCGGATGATCTCGCGGAGCTTCTCCGCCTCCTCCTCCAGGTCGAAGGACTCCAGGCGCTTCTGCAGCGCCGCGGCACCCATCGAGCCGTCGAAGTACGTGCCGAAGCGGTCACGCAGCTCGCGGTAGAGGAGCTCGTCGCCCTCCAGGTCCTGGACCTTGAGGTTCTTGAAGCGGGACCAGACCTCGTCCAGACGGTCGATCTCGCGCTGCGCGCGGTCGCGCAGCTGCTTCATCTCGCGCTCGGCACCCTCGCGCACCTTGCGGCGCACGTCGGCCTTGGCGCCCTCGGCCTCCAGCTCGGCCAGGTCGGACTCGAGCTTCTTGGCGCGGTTCTCCAGGTCGGAGTCGCGGCGCTGCTCGATCTGCTGGCGCTCGACGGAGACGTGGGCCTCCAGCGACGGCAGGTCGCGCGTGCGGCGCTCCTCGTCGACGAAGGTGATCATGTACGCCGCGAAGTAGATGACCTTCTCCAGGTCCTTCGGGGCGAGGTCGAGCAGGTACCCGAGGCGCGACGGGACGCCCTTGAAGTACCAGATGTGGGTGACGGGAGCGGCCAGCTCGATGTGGCCCATCCGCTCACGGCGCACCTTGGCGCGGGTGACCTCGACGCCACACCGCTCACAGATGATGCCCTTGAAGCGGACACGCTTGTACTTGCCGCAGTAGCACTCCCAGTCCCGGGTCGGACCGAAGATCTTCTCGCAGAAGAGTCCGTCCTTCTCGGGCTTCAGGGTGCGGTAGTTGATGGTCTCCGGCTTCTTGACCTCGCCGTGGCTCCACTGACGGATGTCGTCAGCGGTGGCCAGACCGATCCGGAGCTCGTCGAAGAAGTTGACGTCGAGCACTATGCGTCAATCCCTCTCAGGGTTGTAAGGCTGTGGGGTCTGATACGGGGGTCCTGGGGCCGGCGGACCTTGATCACTCAAGGTCCGCCGGACTCCCGTCAGACCTCTTCGACGCTGCTCGGCTCGCGCCGGGACAGGTCGATGCCGAGCTCCTCCGCTGCGCGGAAGACGTCCTCGTCGGTGTCGCGCATCTCGATGGACATGCCGTCCGAGGACAGCACCTCCACGTTGAGGCACAGGGACTGCATCTCCTTGATGAGCACCTTGAAGGACTCGGGGATGCCGGGCTCAGGGATGTTCTCGCCCTTGACGATGGCCTCGTAGACCTTCACGCGGCCGGTCACGTCGTCGGACTTGATCGTCAGCAGCTCCTGGAGGGCGTACGCGGCGCCGTAAGCCTCCAGCGCCCACACCTCCATCTCACCGAAGCGCTGGCCACCGAACTGGGCCTTACCACCCAGCGGCTGCTGGGTGATCATCGAGTACGGGCCGGTCGAACGCGCGTGCAGCTTGTCGTCGACCAGGTGGTGCAGCTTGAGGATGTACATGTACCCGACCGAGATCGGGTCCGGGAACGGCTCGCCGGAGCGGCCGTCGAACAGGCGCGCCTTACCGGTCGGGAGCACCATGCGCTCGCCGTCGCGGTTCGGGATGGTGTGCTGGAGCAGACCGGCGAGCTCGTCCTCACGGGCACCGTCGAAGACCGGGGTCGCGACGTTGGTGCCGGGGGCGACCTGGTCGGCGCCGATGGCCTGGAGGCGCTGCGCCCACTCGTCCGCGAGGCCGGAGACGTCCCAGCCGCGGCTGGCGAGCCAGCCGAGGTGGATCTCCAGGACCTGTCCCGGGTTCATTCGGGACGGGACGCCCAGCGGGTTGAGGATGATGTCGACCGGGGTGCCGTCCTCCAGGAAGGGCATGTCCTCGATCGGGAGGATCTTGGAGATGACACCCTTGTTGCCGTGGCGGCCGGCGAGCTTGTCACCGTCGGTGATCTTGCGCTTCTGGGCGACGTAGACGCGGACCAGCTGGTTCACGCCCGGGGGAAGCTCGTCCCCCTCCTCGCGGTCGAAGACGCGGACACCGATGATCTTGCCGGTCTCGCCGTGCGGGACCTTCAGGGAGGTGTCACGGACCTCGCGGGCCTTCTCGCCGAAGATCGCGCGGAGCAGGCGCTCCTCCGGGGTGAGCTCGGTCTCGCCCTTGGGCGTGACCTTGCCGACCAGGATGTCGCCGGCGACGACCTCGGCACCGATGCGGATGATGCCGCGCTCGTCGAGGTCGGCGAGGACCTCCTCGGAGACGTTCGGGATGTCCCGGGTGATCTCCTCGGGGCCGAGCTTGGTGTCACGGGCGTCGACCTCGTGCTCCTCGATGTGGATCGAGGAGAGGACGTCGTCCTGCACGAGGCGCTGCGACAGGATGATCGCGTCCTCGTAGTTGTGGCCCTCCCACGGCATGAACGCCACGAGGAGGTTCTTGCCGAGCGCCATCTCGCCGTCTTCGGTGGCGGGACCGTCGGCGAGGACCTGGCCCTCGATGACGTGGTCGCCCTCGGCGACGACGACCTTCTGGTTGACGGAGGTGCCCTGGTTCGACCGGGAGAACTTGTGCAGGCGGTACGTGTTGTACGTGCCGTCGTCGTTGGCGACCGTGATGTAGTCGGCCGACAGCTCCTGGACGACGCCGGACTTCTCGGCCTTGAGGACGTCGCCGGCGTCGGTGGCGCAGCGGTACTCCATGCCGGTGCCGACGAGCGGGGCCTCCGCCTTGATGAGCGGGACGGCCTGGCGCATCATGTTCGCGCCCATGAGGGCACGGTTGGCGTCGTCGTGCTCGAGGAAGGGGATCATGGCGGTCGCGACCGACACCATCTGGCGCGGCGAGACGTCCATGTAGTCCACGTCCGACGGCTCGACGTAGTCGACCTCGCCGCCACGCTTGCGGACCAGGACGCGGTTCTCGGTGAAGCGCAGGTCGTCGTCGAGCGCGGCGTTGGCCTGCGCGATGACGAACCGGTCCTCCTCGTCGGCGGTGACGTAGTCGACCTCGTCGGTGACCTGGCCGTCGACGACCTTGCGGTACGGCGTCTCGATGAAGCCGAACGCGTTGACGCGGCCGTACGAGGCGAGCGAACCGATCAGACCGATGTTCGGGCCTTCGGGGGTCTCGATCGGGCACATGCGTCCGTAGTGGGACGGGTGCACGTCTCGGACCTCGAAGCCGGCCCGCTCGCGGGAGAGACCACCGGGGCCCAGCGCGGACAGACGACGCTTGTGCGTCAGACCCGAGAGCGGGTTGTTCTGGTCCATGAACTGGGACAGCTGGCTGGTGCCGAAGAACTCCTTGATGGAGGCGACGACCGGCCGGATGTTGATCAGGGTCTGCGGCGTGATCGCCTCGACGTCCTGGGTGGTCATGCGCTCGCGCACGACGCGCTCCATACGAGCCAGACCCGTGCGGACCTGGTTCTGGATGAGCTCGCCGACGTTGCGCAGACGGCGGTTGCCGAAGTGGTCGATGTCGTCGGTCTCGACGACGATCGACGCGCCGCTGTCACCGACGGTCTCGGTCTCGCCGGCGTGCAGCTTCACCAGGTACTTGATCGTCGCGATGATGTCCTCGACGGTCAGGATCCCGGCGTCCAGCGGAGCGTCGGCGCCCAGCTTCTTGTTGACCTTGTAGCGGCCGACCTTGGCCAGGTCGTAGCGCTTGGGGTTGAAGTACAGGTTCTC
Organism: Streptomyces roseolus; assembly: GCF_014649855.1. Classification (GTDB taxonomy): domain Bacteria; phylum Actinomycetota; class Actinomycetes; order Streptomycetales; family Streptomycetaceae; genus Streptomyces; species Streptomyces roseolus. The sequence continues at coordinate 15,036 of NZ_BMTV01000013.1, forward strand.
GAGCAGCGTCTGCGCGGCCTCGCGGGTCGGCGGCTCGCCCGGACGGAGCTTGCGGTAGATGTCGAGCAGCGCGTCGTCCTGGCCCTGGGTGTGGTCCTTCTCCAGGGTGGCGCGCATGGACTCGTACTCGCCGAACTCCTGGAGGATCTGCTCGGTGGTCCAGCCGAGGGCCTTCAGGAGGACGGTGACCGACTGCTTGCGCTTGCGGTCGATGCGGACGCCGACGAGGTCGCGCTTGTCGATCTCCATCTCCAGCCAGGCGCCCCGGGACGGGATGATCTTGGCGGAGAAGATGTCCTTGTCGGACGTCTTGTCGATGGAGGAGTCGAAGTAGACGCCCGGCGAGCGGACGAGCTGCGAGACGACGACACGCTCGGTGCCGTTGATGACGAAGGTGCCCTTGTTCGTCATGAGCGGGAAGTCGCCCATGAAGACCGTCTGGGACTTGATCTCGCCGGTCTCGTTGTTGGTGAACTCGGCGGTGACGAAGAGCGGGGCGCCGTACGTGAAGTCACGGTCCTTGCACTCGTCGATCGAGTTCTTCGGCGGCTCGAAGCGGTGGTCGCGGAAGGTCAGCGACATCGACCCGGAGAAGTCCTCGATCGGGGAGATCTCCTCGAAGATCTCCTCCAGACCGGACTTCGTGGGGACGTCCTGTCCCGACTCGAGGGCGGCCTCGACGCGAGCCTTCCAGGCGGCGTTGCCGAGCAGCCAGTCAAAGCTCTCGGTCTGCAGCGCGAGGAGGTTCGGAACCTCGAGGGGCTCCTTGATCTTTGCGAAGGAGATGCGCAGCGGGGCGGTGCTGGCGGCGTTGTTCATGTTGTTCGAGGCGTTGCGCGAGGCGGCCAAGAGGGGGTCCTTCCGAGGGCTCGGACTCACTACGCGCGTACCGGTCCCCAGCAACGCTTCACGGCAGACGTTTCCTGAAGTGGCTAAAAGGCCAGGTCAGACGGGGTCGGTCCACGAAGCTGATGCGAAGGTATGCCCCTGGTGACGGGCAGGAGGCAGCTAACAGGCAGCGCAAAGGGACAGTGTAGCCACTTGGCCCACTGATGTCCAGGGCGACTTCCTCGCGACCCTCGTTGCTCTCAACTCCGCGGTACTCGCGCCGTGCGGCGCACCTCGATACTGCCCGTTCGGTCGTCGATCCATGCCTCGGAATCGGATCGTTGTGACGACGCGTCCTGAGAATTGCGCGCGGCGTGCCGTTCGTCAAGGCCCCCGCCCGCGAGCGGCGCACGGCGAAGATCACCATACTCCGCTTCCAGCGGCCCTGAGGACCCCCGCCACGCGGGTCCCGGGAACGCCGAAAGGCGACCACCCAGATGGATGATCGCCTTTCGGTGCCTCCGCGTTACACGGGGGCGAGAGTCAGCTCAGCGAGCCGAAACGGCCTTACTTGACCGTGACGGTGGCGCCGGCACCCTTGAGGGCCTCGGCGGCCTTCTCGGCGGCGTCCTTCGCGACCTTCTCGAGGACCGGCTTCGGGGTGCCGTCGACGAGGTCCTTGGCCTCCTTGAGGCCCAGGGAGGTGAGCTCGCGCACGACCTTGATGACCTGGATCTTCTTGTCGCCGGCACCCTCGAGGATGACGTCGAACTCGTCCTGCTCCTCGGCGGCACCGGCAGCGTCGCCACCACCGGCGGCGGGGGCGGCAACGGCGACGGCCGCGGCGGCGGTGACGTCGAACTTCTCCTCGAAGGCCTTCACGAACTCGGAGAGCTCGATGAGGGTCATCTCCTCGAACTGGGCGAGGAGGTCGTCCTGAGAGAGCTTCGCCATGATGGGCGATCCTTCCACTAATTCGGCAGGTGCCGATGTGTCTATAGAGGCGGGCGTAACGGCCCGCTACGACCCGCGCACTACGCGGCGCGGATCAATGCGCGAGCCGAATTACTCGGCACCGCCCTGCTCGGCCTGCTTGGCACGGAGCGCGTCCACGGTGCGGACGAGCTTCGACGGCAGAGCCTGGAAGAGCTGAGCAGCCTGAGACTGCTTGCCCTTGAAGGCGCCGGCCAGCTTGCTGAGCAGAACCTCGCGGGACTCGAGGTCCGCAAGCTTCTTGATGTCGTCGGCGGAGAGAGCCTTACCGTCAAGGACACCGGCCTTGATGATGAGGTTCGGGTTCTCCTTGGCGAAGTCACGCAGGGCCTTCGCCGACTCCACCGGGTCACCGGTGACGAAGGCGACCGCGGTCGGACCAGCGAAGTGCTCGTCCAGTGCGGTGATCCCGGCCTCGTTGGCCGCAATCTTGGTCAGCGTGTTCTTCACCACGGCGTACTGGGCGTTCTCACCGAGCGAGCGACGCAGCGTCTTGAGCTGCGCCACGGTGAGACCCCGGTACTCGGTCAGCACGGCGGCGTTGGAGCTGCGGAACTGGTCCGTGAGCTCGGCCACCGATGCAGCCTTGTTGGGCGTCGGCATAGTGCGTTCGCCTCCTTCCGGGTGATGAGGACCGCTCAGAAGGGGCTGAACAAACGAAAACGCCCCGGGCGCAGGCGCACGGGGCTCAGCTCGACCGGATGGAACATCCGGGAACTCTCCACAGTCACCTGCGCGGGTCGTCCGTCGTCAACGGATCCTTCGGCCACCGCACCCGGTAAGGGCACAGCAACGACCAGCGGTCTTTGGCTTCTGTGGAAGAGTACGTGATGTCCCGATCCAAGGGCAAATCCAGGGCGGATCAGCCCTGGGCGCCCTCGCCGGCGCCGGCCTCCTGGAGCATCTTGAAGAGGTCGACGGTCTCGCTCGCCGGCGGGGCCTCGACGGCGCTCTGGGTGCCGTAGTCGCTGTAGTCGGCGCGGATCCGCACCTTGCCCTCGGCCATCTCCATGCCGATGTCCATACGGGCCGGGTAGCCGTCCTTGTTGACCCAGACCTCGGTCTCGTAGCCCTTGAGGCCGGTCTTCTTCACGTTCTCGATGAGCTTGTCGTGCTCCTCCTTGGAGAGGAGCTTCGAGGACTCGTTCGCCGCCAGCATCTGCTCGAAGGTGAGCGTGCCCTTGTAGTGCTCGGTCTCCATGCCGTTGACCTTCTCGGCACCGACGTGCTTGAGGTCCGGGGAGTCGAGCAGCAGGGCGAGCTGCTGGGACGGGTCCTGGTTCATGTTGTCCAGGCCGCCGGTCATCTGCTTCTGGAGGGCCTTGTCGCCGGACTCCGCGGCCGCGGCCTTGAGGTCCAGCTTCATCCAGCGCTTGCCGTCCATCTCGGCGGCCTGCTTCTCGCCCATGTCCATGTACATGACGTTGTCGAGCATGACCATGCGCATCTGCTCGGGCGCGTCGGGGTTGCCCGCGCTCAGCATGGAGCCCTTCATGGTGATGTCCATCGACGCCGGGGCCCAGCCCTGGACGCCGGTCATCTCCATGGTGCCGGACTCGGCGCCGACGCCCTCGATGCTCATGGTCATCTGGATCTTGGCGGACTTCGCGGCCGAGGTCTTCTCGTACGCCGCCGTCAGGGCCTGCAGCGGGTCGCCGAGGGCCTTGCCGACCGCCTTCGCGTCGCCGTCGTCACAGCCGGCCAGGCCCGCGACGAGGGCCGCCGCGGAGAGGGTCGCGACGCCCGCGCGCTTCCAGGTGGACTTGCTCATAGGTGTTCCCCACCCCTAGATCTTCGTGATCATCGTCTTTGCGTTCTCTTGAACCGTATCCGACGGCTACGACAGGAGGAGACGCAAATAAAGCCGCCCCCCGTTCCTCCGGAGAGGAACGGGGGGCGGCTTCAGGACGGACTGCGCCTAAGCCGGAAGGGCTCAGACCGCGGCCGGGTCCTCCTCGACGAGGAGGTTGCGGGTGCGGTTGCCGTCGACCGGGATGCCGGGGCCCATCGTGGTGCTGATGGCGGCCTTCTTGATGTAGCGGCCCTTGGCGGCGGACGGCTTCAGGCGGAGGATCTCCTCCAGGGCCGCGCCGTAGTTCTCCACCAGCTGCGTGTCGTCGAAGGACGTCTTGCCGATGATGAAGTGCAGGTTCGAGTGCTTGTCGACGCGGAACTCGATCTTGCCGCCCTTGATGTCGTTGACAGCCTTGGCGACATCGGGGGTCACGGTGCCGGTCTTCGGGTTCGGCATGAGACCACGCGGACCGAGCACGCGGCCGAGGCGGCCGACCTTGCCCATGAGGTCCGGGGTGGCGACCACGGCGTCGAACTCGTTCAGGCGCTGGCCCTTGGCGATCTCGTCGATCAGCTCGTCGGAGCCGACGATGTCGGCGCCCGCGGCGACCGCGGCCTCGGCACGCTCACCGGTCGCGAAGACCAGGACCCGGGCGGTCTTGCCGGTGCCGTGCGGAAGGTTCACGGTGCCACGGACCATCTGGTCGGCCTTGCGCGGGTCGACGCCCAGACGGAAGGCCACCTCGACGGTGCCGTCGAACTTGGTGGTGGAGGTCTCCTTGGCGAGACGCACGGCCTCGAGCGGGGCGTAGAGCTTCTCCCGGTCGATCTTGGCGTCGGCAGCCCGGAGGGACTTGCTGCGCTTCACTTCTACTCCTGGTGTGTTCAGGTTTGGAGTCGTGGTGCGGGCCAGCGCTTGGCCCTACCACTGAGGTCACGAGGGGGGGTGATCAGCCCTCGACCGTGATGCCCATGGAGCGGGCGGTGCCGGCGATGATCTTCGACGCGGCGTCCAGGTCGTTCGCGTTGAGGTCGGGCATCTTGGTGGTGGCGATCTCGCGGACCTGCGCCTCGGTGATCTTGGCGACCTTGGTCTTGTGCGGCTCGCCGGAGCCCTTCTCCACGCCCGCGGCCTTGAGGATCATCTTCGCGGCCGGCGGGGTCTTGGTGATGAAGGTGAAGGAACGGTCCTCGTAGACCGTGATCTCCACCGGGATCACCCAGCCACGCTGCGACTCGGTCGCGGCGTTGTAGGCCTTGCAGAACTCCATGATGTTGACGCCGTGCTGGCCGAGCGCGGGGCCGACCGGCGGGGCCGGGTTGGCCGCACCGGCGTTGATCTGGAGCTTGATAAGCCCCGTGACCTTCTTCTTCTTGGGAGGCATAGCTCTCTCCGGGTCCTAGTGAGAGTTTTCAGCCGATCCGTCCGGTCATCCGGATGGAGGCATACCGCACAACGATAACGGGTATGGCTGTGCGTCCAAAAACCGAGCAGGTCAGAGGGGCTGTGGCAGCCCCTCTGACCTGTCCGGAAACTTGTGTCGTCAGTTCTTCTGGATCTGGTCGAAGCTGAGCTCGACCGGGGTCTCGCGACCGAAGATCTCGACGAGGCCCTTGACCTTCTTCGAGTCCGGGTTGATCTCGTTGATCGTGGCCTGGAGGGTGGCGAAGGGGCCGTCGGTGACGGTGACCGAGTCGCCGACCTCGAAGTCGAGGACCTGGACCTCCAGCTTGCGGGCCGGAGCCGGCTTGCCCTCGGCCTCGGCGGCCTCGCGGGCGGCCTTCTCCTCGGCCTCGGGGGCGAGCATCTTGACGATCTCGTCCAGGGTCAGCGGGTACGGGTCGTAGGCGTTGCCCACGAAGCCGGTGACGCCGGGCGTGTTGCGGACGACGCCCCAGGACTCGTTCGTCAGGTCCATGCGGACGAGGACGTAGCCGGGGAGCTTGTTCTGCTTGACGTTCTTCCGCTCGCCGCCCTTGATCTGGACGATCTCTTCCTCGGGCACCTCGGCCTGGTAGATGAAGTCCTCGACGTTGAGCGAGACGGCGCGCTGCTCCAGGTTGGCCTTCACGCGCTTCTCGTAGCCCGCGTAGGTGTGGATGACGTACCACTCGCCGGGCAGGGTGCGCAGCTCCTCGCGGAGGGCGGCGACGGGGTCGACGGGGGCGGCCGGCTCGGCCTCCTCCTCGGTCTCGACCTCGGCCTCGACGTCGTCGGCCGCATCGGCCTCGGAGTCGTCGGCGTCCTCGTCGACGGACTCCTCGTCCGCGTCCTCGGCGTCCTCGGTGTCGTCCGCGTCGTCCTCGACGTCGCCCGCCGCGGCGTCCGCAGCCTCGTCCAGGTCCTCGTCCTCGTCGGCGGCCTCGACGATGTCCAGCTCGTCCTCGACGGACTCGGACTCGAAGGCGTCGTTCAGGTTCGCGTCAGACACGGTGGCTGCTTCTTCCTGCGATACAGATGGGGTGGAACAAAAAGTCAGCCGAAGACGTACTTGACTGCTTCCTGGAAGCCCAAGTCAATCACGGTCACCAGGCCGATCATCACGACCACGAAGATGATGACGACCGTGGTGTACGAGGTGAGCTGACTACGCGTCGGCCAGACGACCTTGCGGAGCTCGGCGATGATCTGCCGGTAGAAGACGGCGAGACGGCCCAGGGGGCCCTTCTTCCCGCGCTTGCCGCCCTTGCGGCCCTTCTTCTTCGACTCGGCGTCTTCGGCATCAGGCATGTCGATGGAGCCAACGGCGTCCGTCACGATCTCTCACCTGATTCCGGGTCGTGGCCGTGCCGCGCCCGGGTGGAGCCGCACGACAATGCAATGAAGACGTACATGCGCACACAGCCTGGCGGTGTGTGTAGCAGGGCCGGAGGGACTTGAACCCCCAACCGCCGGTTTTGGAGACCGGTGCTCTACCAATTGAGCTACGACCCTTTGCGGTGTCCCCCAACCTACCCCATGTGTGACGGGGTGGCTGCGGGCCAACGAGGAGTGAGTGTACGTGGTCTTGGGGCCTCACGTCGAACAGGAACCGCGCCGACCTGCCCGAGGGCCTCTCCGCGACCGGTATCGACCGCTCCTGTCCGCTCCCTGAAACCTGTGTGCCGGGCCGGGAAACGGTCTGGGACGATGGCCGCATGAGCGCTGCTACCCCTCCCACCGAGCGTCGGGTCTCCGCCCGGATCGGTGCGATCTCCGAGTCCGCCACCCTCGCCGTCGACGCCAAGGCCAAGGCACTCAAGGCCGCCGGGCGCCCGGTGATCGGCTTCGGCGCCGGAGAGCCCGACTTCCCGACCCCGGACTACATCGTCGACGCGGCCGTCGAGGCCTGCAAGAACCCGAAGTTCCACCGCTACACGCCGGCCGGCGGCCTGCCCGAGCTGAAGACCGCGATCGCCGCCAAGACGCTCCGCGACTCCGGCTACGAGGTGGACGCCTCCCAGGTCCTGGTGACCAACGGCGGCAAGCAGGCGATCTACGAGGCCTTCGCCGCGATCCTCGACCCGGGCGACGAGGTCATCGTCCCGGCGCCGTACTGGACCACCTACCCGGAGTCGATCCGCCTCGCCGGCGGCGTCCCGGTGGAGGTCGTCGCCGACGAGACCACCGGCTACCGCGTCTCGGTGGAGCAGCTGGAGGCGGCCCGCACGGAGAAGACGAAGGTCGTCCTCTTCGTCTCCCCGTCGAACCCGACCGGCGCCGTCTACAGCGAGGCCGAGACCGAGGCGATCGGCCGCTGGGCCGTCGAGCACGGCCTGTGGGTCCTCACCGACGAGATCTACGAGCACCTGGTGTACGGCGGCGCCACCGCCGCCTCGCTGCCGGCGGTCCTGCCGGAGCTGCGCGACAAGTGCATCGTGGTCAACGGCGTCGCGAAGACCTACGCGATGACCGGCTGGCGCGTGGGGTGGATCATCGGCCCGAAGGACGTCGTGAAGGCCGCGACGAACCTGCAGTCGCACGCCACCTCCAACGTCTCCAACGTGGCCCAGGTGGCCGCGCTCGCCGCCGTCTCCGGGAACCTGGACGCCGTCGAGGAGATGGGCCGGGCCTTCGACCGCCGCCGCCAGACCATCGTGCGGATGCTCAACGAGATCGAGGGCGTCGTCTGCCCGACCCCGGAGGGCGCGTTCTACGTGTACCCGTCGGTGAAGGGGCTCCTCGGCAAGGAGATCCGCGGCAAGCGCCCGCAGACCTCCGTCGAGCTGGCCGCGCTGATCCTGGACGAGGCCGAGGTCGCGGTCGTCCCGGGCGAGGCCTTCGGCACCCCCGGCTACCTGCGCCTGTCGTACGCGCTCGGCGACGAGGACCTGGTGGAGGGCGTGTCCCGCATGCAGAAGCTGCTGGCCGAGGCCCGCGACTGAGCAGGCCGTACGAGACGGGCCCCGGTTCCGGCGGAACCGGGGCCCGTTTTTGCGTTCGGGCGGGTATCGATCGGGGAATCGCCGTGCATACCGCCATTCGGGTAAGGCAGGATCGGGCAATGGAGCACCCCCGCGACCTCAGCACCCTGCCCAAGGCCCACCTGCACCTGCACTTCACCGGTTCGATGCGGCCCTCGACCCTCCTCGAACTGGCCGACAAGTACGGGGTGCACCTCCCGGAGGCGCTGAAGGGCGGCACGCCCCCTCAGCTCCGGGCGACCGACGAGCGCGGCTGGTTCCGCTTCCAGCGCCTGTACGACATCGCCCGCTCCTGCCTGCGCGCCCCCGAGGACATCCAGCGGCTGGTGCGGGAGGCGGCGCAGGAGGACGTCCGGGACGGTTCCGGGTGGCTGGAGATCCAGGTCGACCCGACCTCGTACGCGCCCCACCTGGGCGGCCTCATCCCGGCCCTGGAGGTCATCCTGGACGCGGTCGACGCCGCCTCCCGGGAGACCGGCCTCGGGATGCGGGTCCTGGTGGCCGCGAACCGCATGAAGCACCCGCTGGAGGCCCGCACGCTGGCCCGGCTCGCGGTGCGGTACGCGGACCGGGGCGTGGTCGGCTTCGGGCTCTCCAACGACGAGCGCCGGGGCATGGCCCGCGACTTCGACCGGGCCTTCGCGATCGCCCGCGAGGGCGGGCTCCTGGCGGCCCCGCACGGCGGTGAGCTGACCGGCCCCTCCTCCGTCCGCGACTGCCTGGACGACCTGCGGGCGTCCCGCGTCGGGCACGGCGTACGGGCGGCGGAGGACGAGCGGCTGCTGCGCAAGCTCGCCGAGCGGGGCGTGACCTGCGAGGTGTGCCCCGCCTCGAACGTGGCCCTCGGCGTCTACGAGAAGCACGAGGACGTCCCCCTGCGCACCCTCTTCGAGGCGGGCGTCCCGCTGGCCCTCGGCGCCGACGACCCGCTCCTCTTCGGCTCCCGGCTGGCCGCCCAGTACGAGCTCGCCCGCCGGCACCACGGATTCACGGACCCGGAGCTGGCGGAGCTGGCCCGCCAGTCGGTCCGCGGCTCGGCGGCCCCGGAGGACGTCCGGAAGTCGCTCCTGGCGGGGATCGACGACTGGCTGGCTAGCTGAGTCCCCGCATCAGGGTGCGGGCGATCGCGCGGGCGAAGTCCTCGACGGGCGGGGGCTGCTCCCCCTCCGGCAGCGCGTCGTAGGCGAAGGCCCGCTGCGCGCAGGCGCCCAGGAGGAGCGCGGCGGCGGCCCTCGGGTCGGCGTCCGGGCCGATGCGGCCGTGCCGCTGCTCGGCCCGCAGATAGGCGGTGAGCCCCTCGATCGGCCGGTGCGGGCCGGCGCCGAGCTCCCGGACGGCGGCGTCGTGGCGGGCCTTGAGCCGGGGCTCGGCGTAGAGCGAGGCGGCGATCGGGAAGGAGTGCTCGTAGAAGCGGGCGGCCTGCCGGGCGACCTCGGTGAGGTTCTCCTCGACCGTGCGTCCGCCGGGGTCGGCGGCGAGCGCCTCCAGGAGGCCGCCGAGCCGCGGGAGCCGTTCCGTGAGGACGGTGAGGAAGAGCTGCTCCTTGCTCGCGAAGTGCTTGTAGAGCGCGGCCTCCGAGCAGCCCGCGGCCCGGGCGATCTCCTTGGTGGTGGTGCGGGCGAGCCCCACGGTGCCCATGAGGTCGCGCGCGGCGTCGACGATCCGGACCCGGGTCGGCTTCTGTTCCATGCGTCCTCCACTCACTCTTGACGCGTAGGCGAGTATCCACCCACCCTGAGGTGAGTGAGTACTCACTTACCAGTGTGGGAGGGCGTCATGAAGCTCACCGTCTTCGGTGCGACCGGTGGTGTGGGCCGGGAGGTCGTCCGGCAGGCGCTGGACGCGGGTCACGAGGTGACGGCGGTCGTCCGGGACCCCGCGCGGTTCACCGTCACCGGCGAGCGCCTGGAGGTCTTCCGCAGCGACCTCGCCGACGCCGGGGCCCTGCGCGGCGCGGTGGCGGGCCGGGACGCGGTCCTCTCGGGCCTGGGCGCCCGCAACCGCGCGGACGCGGCCTCCGGCGTCGCGGCCCGGCTCACGCGGCCGGTGCTCGCGGCGATGGACGCGGAGGGCGTGCGGCGGCTCGTCGTGGTCAGCGCGGCCCCGGTGGGCCCCGCCGCGGAGGGCGACGGCCTGCTGGACAAGGCCGTCCTGGCGGTCGTCGGCAACGTCCTGAAGGACGTCTACGCCGACCTGCGGGTCATGGAGTCCGAACTGGCGGCGAGCGCCGCCGACTGGACCTCGGTCCGGCCGCCCAGGCTGACCGACAGGCCGCTCACCGGCCGCTACCGCACGGTCGTCGGCGGCACCCCGCCCAGGGGCCGCACCCTGGCCCGCGCGGACGTGGCCCACGCGATGCTGGCGGTCCTCGCCGACCCGTCGACGGTCCGCCGGGGCGTGGGCGTCGCCTACTAGGGCCCGAGGGGTCCTAGAGCTCGACGCCGACCATGACCGGTTCGTTGACGAGGGTGATGCCGAAGGCGGCGCGGACACCGGCGACGACCTCGCGGGCGAGGGCCAGGAGGTCCTCGGTGGTGGCCTCGCCGCGGTTCGTCAGGGCGAGGGTGTGCTTGGTGGAGATGCGGGCGGGGCCGGAACCGTACCCCTTGGTGAAGCCGGCCTTGTCGATGAGCCAGGCGGCGGAGGTCTTGGTGCGGCCGTCGCCGGCCGGGTAGGCGGGCGCGGCGGCGTCGGGGCCGAGGCGCTCGGCCACGCGCGCGAGGAAGGCCTCGTACTCCCCCGCCGTGAGGATCGGGTTGGTGAAGAAGGAGCCGGCGGACCAGGTGTCGTGGTCCTCGGGGTCGAGGACCATGCCCTTGCCGGCGCGGAGCTTCAGGACGGTCTCGCGCGCGCGTGCGAGCGGGACGCGGTCGCCCGCCTCGACGCCGAGGGCGCGGGCGGTCTCCGGGTACGCGATCGGGGAGGAGAGCCCGTCGGCGTCCTCGAGCTCGAAGCGGACCCGCAGCACGACGTACCGCTCCGGGTGCTCCTTGAAGAGGCTGTGCCGGTACGAGAAGGCGCACTCGGCGTTCGTGAGGGTGACCGTCTCCTCGGCCCGGCGGTCGTACGCGACGACCTCGCTGATGGTGGCGGAGACGTCCTGCCCGTACGCGCCGACGTTCTGGATCGGGGTGGCACCGGCCGAGCCGGGGATGCCGGCCAGGCACTCGACGCCGGCGAGCCCGGCCTCCACGGTCCGGGCGACCGCGTCCGTCCAGACCTCGCCCGCGGCGAGCTCCAGGCGGGTCCCGTCGAGGGAGAAGCCGGTGGTGGCGATGTGCAGCGCGGTGCCGTCGAAGCCCTTGTCCCCGATGACCAGGTTGGAGCCGCCGCCGACGACGAGCAGCGGCGTCCCGGACGCGTCGGCCTCGCGGACCGCCGCGATCACCTCGTCGTCGGTGGTGGCCGTGACGAGCCGGGCGGCGGGGCCGCCGAGCCGGAAGGTGGTCAGGGGGGCGAGGGGGGCGTCCTTGAGCTGCTGCACGGGCACAAGGGTACGGGGGCTGGCTTTTCTGTGCGCCAAACTGGCGCACAGAAAAGCCAGCCGTCACCGTCACGCCAGCCGGACGACCGCCCGGCTCATGCCCAGGACCTTCTGGCCCGCGCTGGTGGCCGTGAGGTCCACCCGCACCTGCCGGTCGTCCAGCTTGGCGGCGACCTTCGCGGAGACCTCGATCACGGCGCCGACGCCGTCGTTCGGGACGACGACGGGCTTGGTGAAGCGGACGCCGTACTCGACGACGGCGGCGGGGTCGCCGGCCCAGTCGGTGACGACGCGGATGGCCTCGGCCATGGTGAACATGCCGTGGGCGATGACGTCGGGGAGGCCGACCTCCACCGCGAACTTCTCGTTCCAGTGGATGGGGTTGAAGTCCCCGGAGGCGCCGGCGTACCGGACGAGGGTGGCGCGGGTCACGGGGAAGGTCCCCGCGGGCAGCTCGGTGCCGACCTCGACCTCGTCGTAGGCGATCTTCGCGGTCATGGTCAGGCCTCCTCGGGGGCGCGGGAGACGAGCTTGGTCCAGGCGGTGACGACGTGCTCGCCGGTCTCGTCGTGGACCTCGCCGCGGATGTCCAGGATGTCGTTGCCGGCCAGCGACTTGATCGCCTCGATGGTGGAGGTGACCGAGAGGCGGTCGCCGGCGCGGACGGGCCGGGTGTAGGCGAACTTCTGGTCGCCGTGGACGACGCGGCTGTAGTCGAGGCCGAGCTGCGGGTCCTCGATGACCTGGCCGGCGGCCTTGAACGTGATGGCGAACACGAAGGTCGGCGGCGCGATCACATCGGGGTGGCCGAGTTCCTTGGCCGCTTCCGCGTCGGTGTACGCGGGATTCGCGTCACCGATCGCCTCGGCGAATTCGCGGATCTTCTCGCGGCCGACCTCGTAGGCCGGGGTGGGCGGATAGGTCCGCCCCACGAAGGACTGGTCGAGCGCCATGGCCTCGATACCTCCTGCTGGATCTGTTGCGAAAAACGCCACGAGGCCGCCCCCTGAGAGGGGGGCGGCCTCGTGAACGAGCCTGATTAGCGCGTCTCGCGGTGCGCGGTGTGCGAGTTGCAGCGGGGGCAGTGCTTCTTCATCTCAAGACGGTCCGGGTTGTTGCGCCGGTTCTTCTTGGTGATGTAGTTCCGCTCCTTGCACTCCACGCAGGCCAGCGTGATCTTCGGGCGGACGTCGGTGGCAGCCACGTGAGTGCTCCTTGACGGACGGATTGGGAATGGATGGGTCGCACCCCCCACGCCGGAACGTAGGGGACATGAAAGAGTAGCCGATCGCAGGACCGACCCCGCAATCGGCTACTGTGTGTAGCGGTGACCGGACTTGAACCGGTGACACAGCGATTATGAGCCGCTTGCTCTACCGACTGAGCTACACCGCTTTGATGTCGGTCATCCCGCCCGAAGGCGGGATTCCCTTCACCAGAGCCCCAATACGGAATCGAACCGTAGACCTTCTCCTTACCATGGAGACGCTCTGCCGACTGAGCTATTGGGGCGAGCGAGGAAGACATTACACGGTCCTTCGCCCATCACCCAAATCCGTTTCCCCCGGCCGCCCGGGAGGGGCTCGCACCCGCCTCGTACGCCACTCGTGGACTCATCGGTACGACTATTGCGCTCCTCCTCGAAGGCGGCCGTGCCCGCCCCTAGGCTCTGCCCCACGCTGCGTGATCTCGATCTTGGTGACTTGGTGAGGAGCCCGATGTCGGCCGACAGCAAGCAGCCCCGCCCGCCTTCCGACGACGCGGGCGGCGCGGCGACCGAGGACACGAGCTCGCTCCTGCTGTCGAACGCCCGGCTGACCGACGGGCGGACCGTGGACGTGCGCCTCGTCCGCGGCCGGATCGAGGCCGTCGGCACCGCCGGGAGCCTGAGCACGGCGGGCGCCCGGGTGGACCTGGCCGGCTATCTGCTGCTGCCCGCGCCGGCCGAACCGCACGCCCACGCCGACACGGCCCTCTCCGCCGACACCGCCGGCCCGGTCTCGTACGCCCCCGACGAGGTGCAGCGGCGGGCCACCGAGGCGGCGCTGCTCCAGCTCGGGCACGGGGCGACCGCGCTGCGGGCCCACGTGCGGATCGGCGACGTGCACGCGCTCGGGCCCCTGGAGGCCGTGCTCCAGGCGCGGCGGTCGCTGCGCGGCCTCGTGGACCTCTCGGCGGTGGCGGTGCCGCGGCTGCTGACCGGGGCGGCGGGCGCGGACGGGCTCGCGCTGCTGCGGGACGCGGTGAAGATGGGCGCCGGGGTGGTGGGCGGCTGCCCGGACCTGGACCCGGACCCGGCGGGGTACGTGGAGGCGGTCCTGACGGTGGCGGCCGAGCACGGGGTGCCGGTGGACCTGCACACGGACGGGGACGACCCGGCGCGGCTCGCGCGCCTCGCGGCGATGGCCGGCGGGCTGCGGCCCGGAGTGACCATCGGCCCGTGCGCGGGCCTCGCGCGGCTGCCGGAGGACGTGGCGGGCCGGGCGGCGGACCGGCTCGCGGCGGCGGGCGTGACGGTGATGTGCCTGCCGCAGGGCGGCTGCGCGGGGACCGAGCGGCGGGGCACGGCCCCGGTGCGGCTGCTGCGGTCGGCGGGGGTGCGGCTCGCGGCGGGCGGCGGGGCGCTGCGGGACGCGGCGAACCCGGTGGGGCGCGGCGACCCGCTGGAGGCGGCCTTCCTGCTGGCCTCCCTGGAGGGCCTGGAGCCGGCGGAGGCGTACGGGGCGGTGAGCGCGCGGGCGCGGGAGGCGATGGGCCTTCCGGAGGTGCGGGTGGAGGCGGGTTTCCCGGCGGAGCTGCTCGCGGTGCGGGGCGAACGGCTCGCGGGCGTGCTGTCGCCGGCGTACAGCCGGATCGTGGTGCACCGGGGGCGGGTGGTGGCGCGGACGAGCGCGGTGCGGGAGTACTGCGACTCGGCGGCGGCGCTGGACCTGCCGCGGCAGGCGCGGACCGATCCGGGAGGCCCGGCGGCCCGCTGAGTCGTACGGTCGGAGCATGCGCATCGTCATCGCTGGAGGACACGGACGGATCGCCCTGCGCCTGGAGCGGCTGCTCTCGGCGGGCGGACACGAGGCGGTCGGGCTGATCCGCCGCCCGGAGCAGGCGGAGGACCTGCGGGCGGCGGGCGCGGAGCCCGTCGTGCTCGACCTGGAGTCGGCGTCGGTGGAGGAGGTCGCGGAGGTCCTGCGGGGCGCGGACGCGGCCGTCTTCGCGGCGGGCGCGGGCCCGGGCAGCGGGGCGGCCCGCAAGGACACGGTGGACCGGGACGCGGCGGTCCTGCTCGCGGACGCGGCGGAGCGGGCGGGCGTCCGGCGCTTCGTGGTCGTCTCGTCGATGGGCGCGGACGCCGGGCACGCGGGCGACGAGGTCTTCGACGTCTACCTGCGGGCGAAGGGCGCGGCGGACGACGCGGTCCGGTCCCGTCCGGGCCTGGACTGGACGGTCCTGCGTCCCGGCATGCTCACCGACGACGCCGGCACGGGCCTGGTCCGCCTGGAGGCCCGCACGGGCCGCGGCCCGGTCCCCCGGGACGACGTGGCGGCGGTCCTGGCCGAGCTGGTGGACTCCCCCGGCACGGCCGGCCTGACCCTGGAACTCGTCTCGGGCTCGACCCCGGTCGTGGTCGCGGTGAAGGACGTGGCCGGCAACTGACCCCCCGACCGCATCTCCCCCCGGAAACGGAGAAGGTCCCCGGTGCGAACACCGGGGACCTTCTCGTATCGCGTGGCGGCGCCAGGATTCGAACCTGGGTAGGCTAAGCCGACGGATTTACAGTCCGCTCCCATTGGCCACTCGGGCACACCGCCATGGGATCCGTCGCCTTGGTTTCCCGCTTTTCGGCGGTGCTCCGTGGCAACGACGTAAACGATACCTGATCCCCGGGGGTGGTTCGCCACCGGATTGATCAGCGGTTCGGGCGGCGGGTCACCCCCTAGGCTTTGGGGGTACCCCACAGCATCCGAGCAAGGAGCCACGAGTCATGGCCGACTCCAGTTTCGACATCGTCTCCAAGGTCGAGCGGCAGGAGGTCGACAACGCCCTCAACCAGGCCGTGAAGGAGATCTCCCAGCGCTACGACTTCAAGGGAACCAACGCCTCGATCTCCTGGTCGGGCGAGAAGATCCTGATGCAGGCGAACGGCGAGGAGCGCGTGATGGCGATCCTCGACATCTTCCAGTCCAAGCTGATCAAGCGGGGCATCTCGCTGAAGTCGCTGGACGTCGAGGGCGAGCCGCAGCTGTCCGGCAAGGAGTACAAGCTCTTCGCGTCGGTCACCGAGGGCATCTCGCAGGAGAACGCGAAGAAGGTCGCGAAGACCATCCGCGACGAGGGCCCCAAGGGCGTCAAGGCGCAGGTGCAGGGCGACGAGCTGCGGGTCAGCTCGAAGAGCCGTGACGACCTCCAGGCGGTGCAGGCGCTGCTCAAGGGCAAGGACTTCGACTTCGCGATCCAGTTCGTGAACTACCGGTAGGTACGTGTCCGAAAGCCGCCGGTCGACGGGTCGGCGGGGCTCGCACACTGGAGTCATGGACGACATCACCGTGTACGCGTACGCCGGCGGCCCCCTGGGCGAGATGCTGCTGACCGGGCGGCTCTCGACGGGGGGCCGTCTCGCGCTGCGGTCGCTCTCGCTGCCCGAGCAGAAGGGGGCGGTCGCGGTCGGGGACGGCTGGGTACGCGACCAGGAGGCCTTCGCGGAGGTCGCGGCGCAGCTGGAGGAGTACTTCGCCGGGCGGCGGGAGCGGTTCGAGGTGCCGCTGGCCGCGGACGCCGGGACGGAGTTCCAGCGGCGGGTCTGGGCGGCCCTGGAGGAGATCCCGTACGGGGAGACCGTCGGCTACGGGGAGATCGGGCGGCGGGTCGGGGCCGGCGGGGCCGGGGTGCGGGCGGTGGGCACGGCGATCGGGCGCAATCCGCTGCTCGTGGTGCGGCCCTGCCACCGGGTGATCGGCGCGGACGGGAGCCTGCGCGGGTACGCGGCCGGTCTGGAGCGGAAGCGGGCGCTGCTCGCGCTGGAGGGGGCCCTCGGGTGACCGAGGGGCTGTTTCCGCGCGAGCGGGCCGAGATCGCGCCCGGGGCGGTGCACGTGCCGGGCTGGCTGCCGGTCGAGCGGCAGCGCGCCATGGTCGCCGCCTGCCGGGAGTTCGGGCGCGGGCCGCTGGCGTACCGGCACACCGTGCTGCCCGGCGGGGGCGTGATGTCGGTGCGGTCGCTGTGCCTGGGCCGGCAGTGGGTGCCGTACCGGTACCTCGACGCCGTCGCCGTCGAACTGCCGGAGTGGCTGGTCGCGCTGGGGCGGGCGGCGGTGGCCGAGGCGTACGGGGACGACGGCGGTTTCGCGCCGGACACCGCGCTGGTGAACTTCTACGGGGACGGCGCCCGGATGGGGATGCACCAGGACAAGGAGGAGCGGTCCGGGGCGCCGGTGGTGTCGCTGAGCCTCGGGGACCGCTGCGTCTTCCGGCTGGGCAACGCCGAGGGGCGCGGGCGGCCGTGGAACGATGTGGAACTGGCGTCCGGGGACCTGTTCGTCTTCGGGCGGGAATCGCGCTGGGCGTACCACGGTGTGCCGAGGGTGTTTCCCGGCACCGCCGACCCGTCGCTCGGGCTCACCGGGCGGCTCAACCTCACTCTGCGGGAGACAGGTCGCTCGTGAGCGCACCACTGCGCCGGTCCCTCGGCGTCCTGGACGCCGTCGTCATCGGTCTCGGCGCCATGGTCGGCGCCGGGATCTTCGTCGCCCTCGGGCCCGCGGCCGGTGCGGCCGGGACCTCCGCCGGGCTGCTCGTCGCGCTGGGGCTCGCCGCGGTCGTCGCGTACTGCAACGCGATGGCCTCGGCCCGGCTCGCCGCCCTGTATCCGGAGTCCGGCGGCACCTATGTGTACGGTCGCGAACGGCTCGGGCCCTTCTGGGGGTATCTGGCCGGCTGGGCCTTCGTGGTGGGCAAGACGGCCTCCTGCGCAGCGATGGCGCTGACCGTCGGCGCCTATCTGTGGCCGGACCAGGCGCACGCGGTGGCGGTGGCCGCCGTGGTGGCCCTGACGGCCGTCAACTACGGAGGCGTGCAGAAGTCGGCGCTGCTGGCGCGGGTGATCGTGGCCGGGGTGCTCGCGGTGCTCGCGGCGGTCGTCACGGCCTCCTTCGCGGGCGCCCCCGACGGGCGCTTCGGGCTCGGCGGGGAGGTCACGGCGGGCGGGGTGCTCCAGGCCGCGGGTTTGCTCTTCTTCGCGTTCGCGGGGTACGCGCGGATCGCCACGCTCGGCGAGGAGGTGCGCGATCCGGCCCGGACGATCCCCCGCGCGGTGCCGCTCGCGCTCGGCATCGCGCTCGGCGTGTACGCGCTGGTCGCGGTGGGGGTGCTGCTGGCCCTCGGGCCGCTCGCGCTGGCCGACTCGGCCGCGCCGCTCGCCGACGCGGTGCGGGCGGCGGGCTCCTCCTGGCTGGTGCCGGTGGTCACGGCCGGCGCGGCCGTGGCGGCGCTCGGCTCGCTGCTCTCGCTGATCCTCGGGGTGTCCCGGACGACGCTGGCGATGGCCAGGGACGGCTATCTGCCGGCCGGGCTCGCCGTGGTGCACCCCCGCTTCCGGGTGCCGCACCGGGCGGAGCTCGTGGTGGGCGCGGTGGTGGCCGTGGCGGCGGCGACGGCGGACGTGCGGGGCGCGATCGGCTTCTCGTCGTTCGGCGTGCTCGTCTACTACGGGATCGCGAACGCCTCGGCGTGGACGCTGGGCCGCCGGGACCGGTTCCTGGCGGTGCTGGGGCTCGCCGGCTGCGCGGCGCTGGCGGGGGCGCTGCCGCTGGGGTCGGTCCTCGCCGGTTCCGGGGTGCTGGCGGCCGGTGTGGTGGCGTACGCGGTCAGTCGAGGACGACCCGGACCCCCTCGGCCCTGAGGCCGTCGACCCATTCCTGGAAGGTGGCCGGGCGGGGGACGGTGAGGAGCGGGGTGACGCCGAGGCAGGCGCGGGCGATGTCGGCGCGCCGCCAGATCAGGGTGCAGCCGGAGAGCTCCTCGCCGAGGGCGCGGGGGGAGCCGGTCGGGAAGGCGTGGCCGGGGCCGAGGACGGCCTCGCCGAGGGCGCAGAGGAAGGCGTCCGCGTCGGTGATCCCGCGGCCGTCGAGTTCATAGGTGTTTCCGGGGGCGGGCTGGGAGGCCCGGTGGGCGCGGCGGGCGGCCTGGTTCAGCCATTCGGCGCGGGCGGTGCCGCCGAAGCGGCGCCAGGTGCCGGGCTCGGACGGCGGCGCGTACCCGTGGAAGAGGTCCCAGACCTCGCGGTGCTGGTGGGGCAGCAGGCCGGAGCGGGGGAAGGCGACGCTCAGGTCCACGAGTCCGTGGTGGTGGCGGGAGGCGCCCACGCCGGTGACCCGGCCGGCCTCGGCCTCGTGCTGCGAGGCCGCCATCCCGTCGAGGACCTGGTAGCGGACGGCCTCGAACTCCCGGGCGCCCGTGGCGAGGGCGTCGCGGAGGGCGCCGCGCGGGGAGCAGCCGAGGAAGGTGACCTCCCCGTGGGTGAGCTCGGCCGGGGGCTCCGGTGAGACCCGTACGAGGTTGCCGCAGGGAACGGCGCCGGCCGCGCCGTGCAGGCGGCGGGGCGTGCCCGCGGACTCGACGGTGACGACGTCGCCGCGGGCGCCGACGACGCGGACGGCGGTGAGCCGCCAGGCGCCGTCGTGGGTCTCGACGTCGAGGGTGCCGAGCGGGGCGGTGCCTTCGACGATGGCCTGGGTGACGGCCCGGGCCAGTTCGCCGCGCGGCTCGCAGCCGCGCAGCTCGTGGCGGGCGCGCGGCGGCGGGACGGCGTCCCCGTAGAGGCCCCTGACGTCGTGGCAGAGGGCGACGGCGTAGAGGCCGGAGAGCAGGGCGTAGCGCGGGTTCTGCACGGCGCGGCCGGTCTCAGAAGCCCGGGCGACCGTACTGCTGCTGCCCGGGCACCTGGCCGCCGTACGCCTGGTCGGTGGGGACGATGTCCTTGCCGAGGGGCAGCAGCGAGACGGGGATGAGCTTGAAGTTCGCGATGCCGAGCGGGATGCCGATGATCGTGACGCAGAGCGCGACGCCGGTGACGACGTGGCCGAGGGCGAGCCACCAGCCGGCGAGGACCAGCCACAGGACGTTGCCGACGCAGGAGGCGGCACCGGCGCCGGGCTTGTCGACGACGGTGCGGCCGAAGGGCCAGAGGGCGTAGAGGCCGACGCGGAAGGCGGCGAGGCCGAAGGGGATGCCGATGATCGTGATGCAGAGGACGAGGCCGGCGAGGAGGTAGCCGAGGAAGAGCCAGAAGCCGGAGAGGACGAGCCATATGACGTTGAGGACGGTCTTCACGGGCGGGGACCTGCCATCTCTTCGAGCCGGGCGATCCGCTCGGCCATGGGCGGGTGGGTCGAGAACATCTTGGAGAGTCCCTTACCCGGGCGGAAGGGGTTCGCGATCATCATGTGGCTCGCGGTCTCGATGCGCGGTTCGGGCGGCAGCGGGAGCTGCTTGGTGCCCGCTTCGAGCTTCCGGAGGGCGTCGGCGAGGGCGAGCGGGTCGCCGGTGAGCTGGGCGCCGGAGGCGTCGGCCTCGTACTCGCGGGAGCGGGAGATGGCCAGCTGGATGATGGAGGCGGCGACCGGGCCGAGGACGAGGACCATCAGGTAGCCGAGGAGGCCGGGGCCGTCGTCGTCGCTGGAGCGGCCGACCGGGATCAGCCAGGCGAAGTTGACGAGGAACATCACGACGGAGGCGAGGGCTCCGGCGACCGAGGAGATGAGGATGTCCCGGTTGTAGACGTGGCTCAGCTCGTGGCCGATGACGCCGCGGAGCTCGCGCTCGTCGAGCAGGGAGAGGATGCCTTCGGTGCAGCAGACGGCGGCGTTGCGCGGGTTGCGGCCGGTGGCGAAGGCGTTGGGCGCCTGGGTCGGCGAGATGTAGAGGCGCGGCATCGGCTGGCGGGCCTGGGTGGAGAGCTCCCTGACCATCCGGTAGAGCGCGGGGGCCTCGAATTCGCTGACCGGGCGGGCGCGCATGGCCCGCAGCGCCAGCTTGTCGCTGTTCCAGTACGCGTACGCGTTGGTGCCGATCGCGACGACGAGTCCGACGATCAGGCCCGTACGGCCGAAGAAGCTGCCGATGACGATGATGAGGGCGGAGAGCCCTCCGAGGAGTACGGCGGTCCTCAGCCCGTTGTGCCGGCGGTGCACGGTACGCCCTCCAAGTGGTGCGGCAGGGGAACCCTTTGCTTCGTGGTCCTCCCCGGACTTCGTCGGGGGAGGACCCCCGGTCCAGTGGACCCTCACGTACTGGTCAACGCCAGGCGGGAGGCTGCGGTTCCCCCGGCCGCACCGGGGAGGGGTTGCGCCGTCCGGGTGATCCCGGCCGAATCAGCGCGCGGCGGGGACCTTGTCGGCGCCCGGGGCGAGGCCCGCCTTGACGAGGGCGTCGGCGACCGGCTCGACCTCGCTGGTGCAGTGGGCGCAGCGGGAGGCGATGGCCGGGATCTCCGCGTAGCAGCGGGGGCAGTCGCGCTTCTCGGACTTGGGGTCGGCGGCCTCTTCCTTCGCGAACCTCTCCTGGACCTTCGCCATGGGGACGACGAAGAGGAAGTAGAGGACGAGGGCGGTGATGGCGAAGGCGATGGTGGCGGCGATGGCGAGGCCGTACGGGAAGACGGTCTTGCCGATGCTGAACCTCGCCTCGCTGAAGTCGCCGACGGAGCCGGTGGCGAGGCCGATGAGCGGGGTGATGAACGCCTTGCTGAAGCCGGTGACGACGGCCGTGAACGCCGAGCCGACGGCGAGGCCGATGGCCATCGAGACGACGTTCCCGCGGAGGATGAAGTCCTTGAATCCGTTCAGCACGGGGTGTTGCTCCTAGTGGGGGGGTGCGTGGGGGTCAGAAGAGGCTGGTCGTCGCGTAGCGGAGGACGAACTGCGGGTAGCCCGACAGGACGGCTCCGACGGCGGCGGTCAGCGCGATCGCCAGGGTGACGGGCGCGGGGGCCCGGTGCGCGGTCCTCCCGGGCTTCTCCGGGGCGTGCTCCGGCGTGCGGAACAGCAGGGCCGTCCACCGCAGGTAGTACGCGAGGCCGATGACGACGTTGACGCCCATGACGACGGCCAGCCAGCCGAGGCCCGCGTCGACGGCCGACGAGAAGACGGTCACCTTGGCGAAGAGGCCGATGATACCCGGGGGCAGACCGGCCAGGTTCAGGAGGAAGAAGGCGAGCGCGAGGGCGGCGGCGGGGCTGGTGGCGTACAGCCCGGCGTGGTCGGTGATCCGCTTGCCGGGGTGCGTACGGGCGACGAGGGCGACGACCGCGAAGGCGCCGAGGTTCACGGCGGCGTACATGAGGGCGTACGCGACGGTGGCGCCGACCTGCTCGTCGCTGGAGTACGCGGCGGCTCCTATCGGCACCAGCAGGTAGCCGGCCTGGGCGACGGAGGACCAGGCGAGCAGCCGGACGGCGCTCCGCTCGCGGGTGGGGTCCTGCCGGAGGGCGGCGACGTTGCCGGCCGTCATGGTGAGGGCGGCGAGGACCGCCAGGGCCGGGCCCCAGACGTCGGCGTACGAGGGGAAGGCGACGACCGTCACCAGGATGAGGCCGGTGAAGCCGACGGCCTTGCCGACGACCGACAGGTAGGCGGCGACGGGCAGCGGGGCGCCGCTGTAGGTGTCGGGGACCCAGAAGTGGAAGGGGACGGCGGCGATCTTGAAGGCGAAGCCGACGAGGGTGAGGGCGACGCCGGTCTGGACGAGGGTGTGGAAGGGGCCGGGGACCTCGCCGAGGCGGGCGGCGATCTCGGTGAGGTGGAGGGTGCCGGTGGCGGCGTAGACGAAGCTCACGCCGAGGAGGGTGACGGCGGTGGCGGTCACCGAGGAGAGGAAGAACTTGAGGGCGGCCTCGCCGGAGCGGCGGTCGCCGCGCTTGAGGCCGACGAGCGCGAAGGCGGGCAGCGAGGCCACTTCCAGGGCGACCACGAGGGTGGCGAGGTCGCGGGCGGCGGGCAGCAGGGCGGCGCCCGCGGCGGAGGACAGCAGCAGGAACCAGTACTCGCCGGCCGGGAGCTTCTCCCGGGTGGCGGGCAGCGAGAGCAGGGCGGCGACCAGGGCGCCGCCGAGCACCAGGAGCTGGACGACCAGCGTGAAGTGGTCGGCGGTGTAGCTGCACCCGGTGGTCTGGACGTGGCCGGCGGTCTGGGCGCCGGGGGTGAGGCAGAAGGTGGCGCGGTCGCCGGCGCGCAGCGGCAGGAGCAGGAGGAGGGCGGCGGCGAGGCCGGCGAGGGAGATCCACCCGAGGAGTTGCTTGCGCGCGGCGGGCACGAAGAGGTCGGCGACGAGGACGCCGAGCGCGACCAGGGCGGTGAGGGTGGGGGGCGCGATCGTCGCCCAGTCGACGGACTGGACGAGCGAGGCGTCGGCGGTCATCACTGGGTGCCTCCCGCGAGGAGCTGCTGGACGGCCGGGTCGGTGAGGCCGAGGAGGACCGCGGGCCAGAGTCCGGCGAGGACGGTGAGGGCGACGAGGGGGGTCCAGGCGGCCAGCTCGTACGCCCGGACGTCGGCGAGCTCGGGCTCGCCGGCCGGGCGCGGGCCACCCATGCAGACGCGGCGGACCACGATCAGCAGGTACGCGGCGGTGAGCAGGGTGCCGAGGCCGCCGAGGACCATGAAGACGAGGTACGCGGGGCGGCTGAGCCCCTCGGCCGGGTCGAAGGCGGCGAAGAGGGCGAGCATCTCGCCCCAGAAGCCGGCCAGGCCCGGGAGGCCGAGGGAGGCGACGGCGGCGAAGGCGAGGAGGGCGCCGAGGCGGGGGGCGCGGCCGTAGAGGGCGGCGCCGGTGGCCCCGGCGAGGGTGTCGAGGTCGGCGGTGCCGTACCGGTCCTTCACCGCGCCGACGAGGAAGAACAGCAGGCCGGTGACGAGGCCGTGGGCGATGTTGGCGAAGAGGGCGCCGTTGACGCCGGTGGGGGTCAGGGTGGCGATGCCGAGGAGGACGAAGCCCATGTGGCCGACGGATGAGTACGCGATCAGGCGCTTGAGGTCGCCCTTGGCGCCGGGCCGCGCCAGGGCGAGGCAGGCGAGGGAGCCGTAGACGATGCCGACGGCGGCGAAGGCGGCCAGGTAGGGGGCGAGGGTGCGCATGCCGTCGGGGGCGACGGGCAGCGCGATGCGGACGAAGCCGTACGTGCCCATCTTGAGGAGCACGCCGGCGAGGAGGACCGAGCCGACCGTGGGGGCGGCGGTGTGGGCGTCCGGCAGCCAGGAGTGCAGCGGCCACATCGGGGTCTTCACGGCGAGCCCGACGCCGATCGCGAGGACGGCGGTGACCTGCACCGACGTGGTCAGTCCGCGGCCGTTGTCGGCGGCGAGCGCCACCATGTCGAAGGTGCCGCCCTTTATTCCGACGAGGAGCAGGCCGAGCAGCATGACGACGGAGCCGAGCAGCGTGTAGAGGATGAACTTCCCGGCGGCGGCCCGCCGGCCCTCGCCGCCCCAGCGGGCGATGAGGAAGTACATCGGGACCAGGACCATCTCGAAGGCGAGGAAGAAGAGGACCAGGTCGAGGACGGCGAAGGTGGCGAGGGTGCCGGCCTCCAGGACCAGCAGCAGCGCGACGAAGGCCTTCGGGGACGGGCCCGCGGGCGGCTTGAAGTACGAGTGCAGCGCGCAGAGGAAGGTCAGCAGCGCGGTCAGCACCAGGAGGGGGAGCGAGATGCCGTCGACGCCGAGGTGGATCCGCACGTCGAGGGCCCTGATCCAGCTGACGTCCGTGGTCGCCTGCATCCTCGACGGGTCGTCGTGGTCGAAGCCGGCGGCGAGGGCGAGCGCGGCGAGGAGGATCGCGCCGGTGACGGTGACGCCGTGGCGGAGCACCGCCTGGTCGGGCGACTTCCCCTTCAGTCCGGGCGGGGCGGGCAGGAGCGCGGCGGCGGCGCCCAGGAGCGGGGCCGCGACGATGAACGCGAGGAGGAACTGCATCACGGATTCGCTGATATCGATCACGGCTCACGCTCCGGCGAAGGCGTTGGCGAGGGCGACGGCGGCGATCGCCAGGACGACGGAGCCGGCGAGCAGGGCGCTCAGGTAGGTCTGCACGTTGCCTGTCTGGGCGCGGCGGACGAGCCATCCGAGGCCCTTGGCGGTGTTCGCGGCGCCGCTCACGTAGGTGTCGACGACCTCGCGGTCCAGGAAGCGGACCAGGGACGCGGCGCCGACCACCGGGCGGACGAACACCGTCCGGTAGAGGGCGTCCAGGTGGAAGCCGTCGGCGGCCGGTCCGTGCAGCGGGCCGAGGAGGACGCGGCCGGGGTCGGCCGGGTCCTCGGCGGGGTGCGGCAGGCGCAGCGCCTCGGCCTCGACGAGACCGGCGTCGGCGTCCGGGTGGGCGACGTGCGGGGTGGCCATCGGGGGTACGGCCCTGGCGGCGACGGTCCGCCAGACGGCGTACGTCACGGCGCCGCCGGCGACGGCGAGGCCGGTGCCGAGGACGGCGGTGGTGAGGGTCGGGAGGAGGCTCTCGCCGTCGAACCAGTCGTCGAGGACGAGCGCGCTCAGGCCGAAGCCGAGGGAGGGGACGGCGAGGACCCAGAGGACGGAGGTCATCGCGATCGGCTGACGCCCGTGATGGGGGGCTTCGGCGCCGCGGCCGCGGAAGGTCCGGAGCCAGAGGCGGAGCGCGTACGCGGCGGTGAGGAGGGCCGTCAGCAGGCCCGCGACGAGGACGGTCCAGCCGGCGCCGGCGGGGACGCCGGGCCGGTCGCCGAGCGCGGTGTGCTCGGCGGCGACCAGGACGGCCTCCTTGGAGAAGAAGCCGGCGAACGGCGGGATCGCGGCGAGCGCGAGGAGGGCGACGGTCATCGTCCAGTACGCGTCGGGGATCCGCTTCGCCAGGCCGCCCATCCGGGACATGGCGGTGAGCGAGTTGGTGCCGGCGGCGTGGATGACCGCGCCGGCGGCGAGGAAGAGCAGCGCCTTGAAGGCGGCGTGCGACAGGAGGTGGAAGACCGCGGCGCCCCGGTCGCCGACGGCGAGCGCGCCGGCCATGTAGCCGAGCTGGCCGATCGTCGAGTAGGCGAGGACCCGCTTGATGTCGTCCTGGGCGAGGGCGGCGAGCGCCGAGCCGACCATGGTGACGGCCGCCATCACGGCGAGCACGGTCAGCGCGGCGGCGGAGGCGGCGAACACCGGGAGCAGCCGGGCGACGAAGTAGACGCCGGCGGCGACCATGGTGGCCGCGTGGATGAGCGCGGAGACCGGCGTCGGGCCGGCCATGGCGTCGGGCAGCCAGGTGTGCAGCGGGAACTGCGCGGACTTGCCGGCGACGCCGGCGAGGAGCAGCAGGGCCACCAGGGTGGGGTGGTCGAGGCCGCCGCTCGCGACGGTGGACAGGATGCCGTCGATGCGGAAGGTGCCGGCGTCGGCGGCGAGCGCGAAGAGCCCGAAGAGGAACGGGACGTCGCCGAGCTTGGTGACGAGGAAGGCCTTCAGGGAGGCGGAGCGCGCCTCGGGGGTCTCCCAGTAGTGCCCGACGAGGAAGTACGAGCAGATGCCCATGATCTCCCAGCCGACCAGGAGGACCATCAGGTCGCCCGAGTAGACGACGAGGAGCATCGCGGCGGTGAAGAGGGAGACGAGGGCCGCGTACGAGGGGTAGCGCGGGTCCTCGCGGAGGTAGCCGGTCGAGTAGATCTGCACGCAGCTCGCGACCACGCCGACGAGGACGGCGACGAGGGCGGCGAAGCCGTCGATGTGGAGGCCCAGGGTGATCGGCACGGAGCCGGTGGGCGTCAGCTCGGTGGCGGCCTCGATCACCGTGTTCCCGCCCTGGCGGACGGCGACGAGGACGGCGAGGACGGCGGCGGCGAGCGTGGGGAGGACGGCGAGCGGCCGGACGAAGCCGGGCGCGGTGCGGCCCAGGGCGAGTCCGGCAGCGGCGCCGAGGAAGGGCAGGACGGGGACGAGGGCGGCGAGGGTCGTGGTGGTCACGCGGCGGCCTCGGCCTTCTCGGCGGTGCTTTCCGGGCTCTCGGGGGTCTCGGGGGACTCCGCCGTGTCGCGGAGGCGGTCGACGTCGGCCGTGCCGCGGTTGCGGTACACCATCAGGACGATCGCGAGGCCGATGCCGATCTCGGCGGCGGCGATGGCGATGGTGAAGAGGGTGAGGGCCTGGCCGGCGTGGAGGGCGTCGCGGAGCCAGACGTCGAAGGCGACCAGGTTGAGGTTGACGGCGTTGAGCATCAGCTCGACCGACATCAGGACCAGGATCGCGTTGCGGCGGGCGAGGACGCCGTACAGGCCGACGCAGAAGAGGAGCGCGGCGAGGACGGCGGGGTAGGCGAGGTGCATCAGTCCCGCTCCCCTTCCGGCTTCTTGCGGGACAGGACGATGGCGCCGACCAGGGCGGCGAGCAGCAGCACCGAGAGCGCCTCGAAGGGCAGCACCCAGTGCCGGAAGAGGATCTCGCCGGTCACTCCGGTGGACCCCTGGGCGGGTCCCTCCAGGTCGATCCAGCTCTTGCGGAAGGCGTCCCAGACCACCCAGACGAGCGCCGCGGCGGCGGCCGCGGCGACGGCGAGGGCGACGGGCCTGTTGCCCGAGTCGGCGTCCGGTGAGCGGCCGATGGGCGCCCTGGTGAGCATGAGCCCGAAGAGCAGCAGGACGACGACGGAGCCGACGTAGATCAGGACCTGGACCCAGGCGATGAACTCGGCGGTCAGCAGGAGGTACTCGACGGCGAGGCCGCCGAGCGCGACCACGAGCCAGAGCGCGGCGTGCACGAGCTGCTTCGTGGTGACGGAGACGACGGCGGCGCCGAGG
Source organism: Streptomyces roseolus (assembly GCF_014649855.1). GTDB lineage: Bacteria > Actinomycetota > Actinomycetes > Streptomycetales > Streptomycetaceae > Streptomyces > Streptomyces roseolus. The sequence goes on from NZ_BMTV01000013.1 coordinate 42,334, forward strand.
GTGACGAGGCCGACCAGGAGGAAGGCGACCTCGACGCCGGTGGGCGAGAGGAAGCCGGGGTGGGCCGGCGGGGCGGCGAGGATCACTGCGGGCCCTCCTGCTGCGGGGCGTCGGCCTGGGCGTCGGCGGCTGCCTGGGCCGCGGCGGCGGCCGCCTTCTCGGCGGCCTTGCGGGCGGCGGCGATCTCCTTGGGCTCCTCGGCCCCCGGGTCGAGCGCGGGCGGCTCGGGGACCGTCCACATCCACGCGCGGAGCTTGTCGCGCTCGTGGGTCAGCTCCAGGATGTCCGTCTCGGCGTACTCGAACTCCGGCGACCAGAAGAGGGCGTCGAAGGGGCACACCTCGATGCAGATCCCGCAGTACATGCAGAGGGAGAAGTCGATGGCGAAGCGGTCGAGGACGTTCCGGCTGCGCTCGCGGCCGCCGGGGGCGGCGGCCGGGACCGTCTCCTTGTGGGAGTCGATGTAGATGCACCAGTCGGGGCACTCGCGGGCGCACAGCATGCAGACCGTGCAGTTCTCCTCGAACAGCGCGATCACCCCGCGCGAGCGGGGCGGCAGCTCGGGCTGCGCGTCCGGGTACTGCGCGGTGACCGTCTTCCGGGTCATCGTGCGGAGGGTGACGGCGAGGCCCTTGGCGAGGCCGGAGCCGGGGATCTTCGGGGACATCTAGTTGATCGCCACCTTCACGATGCCGGTGAGCGCGATCTGCGCGAGGGCGAGCGGGACGAGGACCGTCCAGGCGAGCTTCTGGAGCTGGTCCTCGCGCAGGCGCGGGTAGGAGACCCGCAGCCAGATCACGACGAAGGCCAGGACGGCGGTCTTCAGGAGGGTCCAGAGCCAGCCGAGGCCGTCGTCGCCCCAGGGGCCGTGCCAGCCGCCGAGGAAGAGGACGGTGGTGAGGGCGCAGAGGACGACGATGCCGGCGTACTCGGCGAGCAGGAAGAGCGCGAAGCGGAGACCGGTGTACTCGGTGTACGCGCCGAAGATGATCTCCGAGTCGGCGACCGGCATGTCGAACGGCGGGCGCTGGAGCTCGGCGAGGCCCGCGACGAAGAAGACGAGCGCGCCGACGATCTGCCACGGCACCCACCACCACGCGAAGGCGTCGAGGACGCCGGTGAGGGAGACGGTGCCGGCGGCCATCGCGACGGACGCGGCGGCGAGCAGCATCGGCAGCTCGTACGCGAGCAGCTGCGCGGCCGTGCGCAGGCCGCCGAGCAGCGAGAACTTGTTCGCGGACGCCCAGCCGGCCATCAGGCTGCCGAGCACGCCGACGCCCATGACGGCGAGCGCGAAGAAGATCCCCGCGTCGACGACGGCGCCGACGGAGCCCGGTGCGACCGGGATCGCGACGAGCACGAGCAGGTACGGGAGGAGGGCGACGGCCGGCGCGAGCTGGAAGACCCGCCGGTCGGCGTCCTTCGGGACGACGTCCTCCTTCTGCGCGAACTTCACGCCGTCGGCGACGAGCTGGGCCCAGCCGTGGAAACCGCCGGCGTACATGGGGCCGAGCCGCCCCTGCATGTGCGCCATCACCTTGTGCTCGGTCTGCCCGACGACGAGCGGCAGCACGAGGAACGCGACGAAGACGAGCAGCAGCCGCACGGCGACATCGAGTGCGTCAGTCACGCGGATCGCCTCCGGCGGGGTCGGGGTCGGGGTGGGTGTCGGTGCCGGACTCCGGCTCGGTGCCGGGCTTCGTGTCCGGGGCGGGTTCGGCGGCCGGGAGCTCGCTTTCCGGGGCGGGCTCGCCGTCGGGCGCGGGCTTCGTGTCCGGGGCGGGCTCGGTGCCGGGCTTCGCGCCGGGCGCGGGCTCGGTGCCGGGCTTCGCGTCCGGGGCGGGCCCGGTGGTCGGGGGCTCGCCTTCCGGGGCGGTCGGTTTCGACGGCTCGTCGAACGCCGGGACGGCGTGGTGCCAGGGGGCGTCGGAGCCGCGGGTGCGCGGGGGCGGCGAGGCGGCCGCCGGGGCCTCCCCGGCCTCCGGCGGGGCCGCCGGCGTCTGCCGGCTCGCCGAGCCCTGGCTCGCGCTGCGCGTGCGGCGCGGGGCCGGCGCGGCCTGCTGGCTCGCGGAGCCCTCCGAGGCGGAGCGGGTACGGCGGGGCGGGCGGGCGCCCGCCTCGGGGGCGTCCGGGGTCGCGGGCGCCGCCGGGGCGGTCTGGCTCGCGGAGCCCGCCGATGCCGTGCGGGTGCGGCGGACCGGGGCGTCCTGGGTGGCCGAGCCCTCCGCGGTGGTGCGGGTGCGGCGGGGGCGGTCGGCGGCGGCGCCCCGGGCGGGGCGCTCGGGGGCCGGGGGGAGCTGGCCCTTGAGGGGGCCCCACTCGTTGGGGTCGGGGACTCCGGGCGGGAGCATCTGGCGGCGCTTGGGGCCGCCGTCGTGCGACTCGCCCGGCTCCTTCGCGCCGGGCCACGCCTTGGCGACCCGGGCGGCGAGGACGAAGTCCTTGCGGAGGGGGTGGCCCTCGAAGTTCTCGGGGAGGAGGAGCGGCGTGAGGTTCGGGTGGCCCTCGAAGACGACGCCGAACATCTCGTGCGTCTCGCGCTCGTGCCAGGCCGCGCCCGCGTACACGCCGATGGCGGTGGGGAGGGCCGCGGCCTCGTGGGGCACGGTCGTGCGCAGGAGCAGGCGCCGCGGGGCGCCGGCCCCGAGGGCCACGACGTGCGCGCAGACGCGGAAGCCCGTGCCCGGCTCGTCCACCGCGCTCAGCCAGTCGAAGTAGGTGCAGCCCAGCTCGTCCCGGGCGGTCCGCAGCGCGTCGAGCCACTCCGTGACGGGGACGTCGACGGTCAGCAGGTCGTACGCCCGCTCCGCCGCCGCCTCGTCGCCGAACAGGTCCGTCACGGCTTCGGGAAGGGAGTCGTAGCGGTTCATCGGTCGTCGCCTCCCGGCGGCGGGGGGACCAGCGGGCTGGTGAGCTGGGACACCGAGGGCCGTGCCGTCGTGCCGTACCGCTCCCCCAGGCTCTCGCGGGCGATCTTCTCCTGGAGCTTGAGGATGCCCTGGAGCAGCGCCTCGGGCCGGGGCGGGCAGCCGGGGACGTACACGTCGACCGGGATGATCTGGTCGACGCCCTTGGTCACGGAGTACGAGTCCCAGTACGGGCCGCCGCAGTTCGAGCAGGCGCCGAAGGAGATCACGTACTTCGGCTCGGGCATCTGCTCGTAGAGCCGCTTCACGGCCGGGGCCATCTTGTCCGTGACCGTGCCGGAGACGATCATCAGGTCGGCCTGGCGGGGGCCGGGCGCGAAGGGGATCACGCCGAGCCGGATGAAGTCGTGCCGGGCCATGGACGCGGCGATGAACTCGATCGCGCAGCAGGCGAGGCCGAAGTTGAAGACCCAGAGGCTGTAGCGACGGCCCCAGTTCAGGACCACCTTCATGGGCTCGGGGGCCAGGCGGGAGAGCGTGCCGAGCTTCGGTGCCGGCAGGGGGACGGGGCCGCCCCCGGGAGTGGTGTCGGGTGTTACGTCCATGCCAGGACGCCCTTCTTGTACGCGTAGAGCAGCCCGACAGCCAGGAAGCCGAGGAAGACGAACATCTCGACGAGGGTGGTGGCGCCGTAGCCGGGCGCGGCGAAGACCGTCGCCCACGGGAAGAGGAAGATCGAGTCGACGGCGAAGATGACGTAGAGGAAGGCGTACACGTAGTAGCGGACCTGGGTGTGGGCCCAGCCCTCCCCCACCGGGTCGACGCCGCACTCGTAGGTGAGGAGTTTCTCCGGGGTCGGCACGACGGGCCGGAGCAGCCGGCCGGCGCCGAAGGCGACCGCCACGAAGAGCACGCCGACGACGGCGAGCAGGCCGACGACGGAGTACGTATCGAAATATCCCGCCGCGACTACGGTCGGTTCCCGCACGTCCGCCGCCCCTCTCGGTCCCTCGCCGGTTTCCTGGCCGAATTCACCGACGCGAGTCTAGGCCCTGCTAAAAGCAGCGTAAGCAGGTGCGGGTGGGGTTATCCCCCCTGGCCGACACCCACCTCCCCCATGGCCCGCGGCGGGCGGGGGACGGCAGGCTGGGGGCATGACCGCTGATCACCCGAGCCCTTCCGCCCCCGCCGTCGCGGCCGGGGACCCGCCCGCGCGGCGGCGGACCGCGTACGGGAAGGAGACCTGGAAGGAGATCTCCTTCCTGCTGCTCAACCTCCCCACCGCCCTCGTCGGCTTCGTCTACGCCGTCACCACGGTCGCCGTCGGGGTCGCCCTGTCCGTCACCGTGATCGGCCTGCCGCTGCTGGCGGTCGGCCTGTCGGGCGCGCGGGGGATCGGCCGGTCCGAGCGGGCCCGGGCGCGGGCGCTCCTCGACGCGGACGTGGCGGAGCCCTCGCCGCTGCCGCGGCCGGGCGGCGCGGTGCCGTGGCTGTGGACGCGGCTCAAGGACCCGGTGGCGTGGCGGACGCAGCTGTACGGGCTGATGCGGCTGCCGTGGGGGATCGTCACCTTCTCCGTCGTCCTGGTGTCGCTGGTGGCGCTGTGGCCGGTGCTGCCGTTCATCGCGCGGGGCCTGGCGGCGGCGGACCGGGGCATGGTGCGGGGGCTGCTTTCGCCCTCGGACGAGCTGGAGCGGCGGATCGCCGAACTGGAGTCGGACCGGGGCGTGGTCGTGGACACGGCGGCGGCCGACCTGCGGCGGATCGAGCGGGACCTGCACGACGGGGCGCAGGCGCGCCTCGTGGCCCTCGCGATGGGGCTCGGGCTCGCGAAGGAGAAGCTCCACGAGGACCCGGAGGCGGCGGCCGAGATGGTCGCGGAGGCGCACGGCGAGGTGAAGCTGGCCCTCCAGGAGCTGCGGGACCTGGCGCGGGGCATCCACCCGGCGGTCCTGACCGACCGGGGGCTCGGCGCGGCGCTGTCGTCGCTCGCGGGCCGGTGCACGGTGCCGGCGACGGTGACGGTGGACCTGCCGGAGCGGCCCGCGGAGGCGATCGAGGGGATCGCGTACTTCACCGTCTCGGAGCTGCTGCAGAACGTGTCCAAGCACGCGAAGGCCCGCGCGGCCTCGGTGGAGGCGTGGCGGGCGAAGGACCGCCTGCTGCTCCAGGTGCGGGACGACGGCGTCGGCGGCGCGCGTCTCGACGGCGCCGGCACGGGCCTGGCGGGCCTGGCGGAACGCCTCGGCGCGGTGGACGGCCTGCTGGTCGTGGACTCCCCCGAGGGCGGCCCGACGACGGTCACGGCGGAGCTGCCGTGGCGGACGCGGCAGGCCTGACGGGTCTGGTGGGGTCGGCAGGGCCGGTGGGGCCAGTGGGATCTGTGGGGTCTGTGGGCCCAGTGGGGTCTGTAGGCCCAGTGGGGTCTGTAGGCCCAGTGGGGTCTGTAGGCCCAGTGGGGTCTCTGGGGCCGGTGGGCATGACGGCCGCCTGACGGCCCGGTCTCCGGTCTCCGGTCGCCCTCGCCCCTGCCCCCCTGGCTCCCTGCCCCCCGACTCCCTGCCCCCCTCTGACTCCCTGGCTCCCCCGTCTCCCCCGTCTCCCGCCGGTAGGGATATCCCCCCTGCGGAGACGCCGACCCGCCTCATGGTGCCGAGGGGGTCCCGGACGGAACCCTGGTCGCGTACCCAGTGACGAGTAGAAGGACCTCCCCATGGATTCGAGCCTCGTTCCCGCCGCGCTCCGGGCGCCCTTCCAGGGGCGGACTTGGCGCGGGTTCCTCTTCACCCTGGTGGGGCTGCCGCTGAGCGTGCTGTGGTTCTCGCTCGCCGTCGCCCTCACCTCCGCGGGCCTGGGGCTCCTGATCACCTTCCTCGGGGTGCCGGTGCTGGCCGCCTCGCTGACCGTGAGCCGGGCGTTCGGCGCGGTGGAGCGGGCGCGGGTGCGGGGGCTGCTCGGGGCGCACGTGGCCGCGCCGGAGCCGGTGCGGGGGCGGACGGGCGGGGCGTTCTCGTGGATGGCCGCGTCCCTGCGGTCGGGGGCCTCGTGGCGGCACCTGCTGTACGGGATCGCGCACTTCCCGTGGGCGGTGTTCTCGTTCTCCGTGTCGCTGACGTTCTTCGCGTGGGGCTGGGGGCTGTTCACGTATCCGCTGTGGCGGTGGGTCTTCCCGGCGTACCTCGGGCAGGACGGCATCCAGCTGTACGGGGACGAGACCCACGCCCTGTACCTGGACTCGCCCTTCGAGATCGCCGTCACCTGCGGGATCGGGTTGCTGTTCGTACTGGCGTGGCCGCCGGTGGTGCGGGGGCTGACGGCGGTGGACCGGGTCCTGGCGGCGGGGCTGCTGGGGCCGGGGCGGCTGGCGGAGCGGGTGACGGAGCTGGAGTCGGACCGGGGCGCGGCCGTGGACACGGCGGCGGCGGACCTGCGGCGGATCGAGCGGGACCTGCACGACGGGCCGCAGGCGCGGCTGGCGTCGCTGGCGATGGACCTGGGCCTCGCCCGGGAGACGCTGGCCCGCGACCCGGGGGCGGCGGCGGTGCTGGTGGACGAGGCGCACGGCGAGGTGAAGCTGGCGCTGAAGGAGCTGCGGGACCTGGCGCGGGGCATCCACCCGGCGGTCCTGACCGACCGGGGCCTGGACGCGGCGCTGTCGTCGGTGGCGGCCCGCTGCGCGGTGCCGGTGTCGGTGACGGTGGACCTGCCGGGGCGGCCGGTGGCGGCGATCGAGGGCCTCGCCTACTTCACGGTGACGGAGCTCCTGGAGAACGTGACCCGGCACGCGCGGGCGCGGCGGGCCTCGGTGGACGTGTGGCGGTCGGGCGCGCGGCTGATGCTCCAGGTGCGGGACGACGGCGTCGGCGGCGCGGACCCCGCGCGCGGACAGGGCCTCGCGGGGCTCGCGGAGCGGCTGCGGGCGGTGGACGGCGTCCTCGCGGTGGATTCGCCCGGGGGCGGTCCGACGACGGTGACGGCCGAGCTCCCCTGGCGCGCCTGAGGGGTCCGGAACGCCCGGGGCCGCGACCCCGGTTCCGTGTCCCGGTCCCGCGCCCCGGCGGGGGCTTTCCTGCGATGCTTGATCACGCGGCGCCGACCGGGCCGCGTGATCGGGTATCGCAGGGCTATCGCAGGGACTGGGGGCGGCGGACGTGGGCGTGGGAGAGGTGGCGGACCGGGTGCGGGTGGTCATCGCCGAGGATTCGGTGCTGTTGCGCGAGGGGCTGACGCGGCTGCTCACGGACCGGGGGCACGAGGTCGTCGCGGGGGTCGGGGACGGCGAGGCGCTGGTGAAGACGGTGGCGGAGCTCGCAGACGCGGGCGCGCTGCCGGACGTGGTGGTGGCGGACGTGCGGATGCCGCCGACGCACACGGACGAGGGGGTGCGGGCGGCGGTGCGGCTGCGGGCGGAGTACCCGGAGCTGGCCGTGCTCGTGCTGTCGCAGTACGTGGAGGAGCAGTACGCCACCGAACTCCTGGCCGGTTCCACGCGGGGCGTGGGCTACCTGCTGAAGGACCGGGTCGCGGAGGTGCGCGAGTTCACCGAGGCGGTGGTGCGGGTCGCGGAGGGCGGTACGGCCCTGGACCCGGAGGTGGTGCAGCAGCTGCTCGGCCGCAGCCGGCAGCAGGACGTCCTGGCCCATCTGACCCCGCGCGAGCGGGAGGTCCTGGGTCTGATGGCGGAGGGGCGGACGAACTCGGCGATCGCGAAGCAGCTGGTCGTGAGCGACGGCGCGGTGGAGAAGCACATCGGCAACATCTTCCTGAAGCTGGGCCTCTCGCCGAGCGAGGGCGACCACCGCCGGGTCCTGGCGGTGCTGACGTACCTCAGGTCGTGAGCCGCCCGCCTTCCCGGACTCCGAGCCGGTCTCCCGTTCCCGGACCCCGTCCGTCCGTCACCCTGTCGGATGCGACCGTTCCGGACGCCTGTCCGGATCTGGAGCGGACCTCGTGGGGACCTAGGGCGGACCTAGGAGGAAAGAACGAGGCGGAATACCGCGTTCCGGTGCAATCCGGGTAGGTGCACAACAGGACAATGTACGGCGAAAGGGCATCTCAAGCAGAGGCCCACCATGTGAGAAGTCCCGGGAAGGCGCACCTCACCGTCGTAGGGTGGGCCGCAGAGTCCCGCTTGCCGCTAGGGAGGTCCAGTAAGTGACCAGCCAGGTCAGTAGCGAGGCCGGTGAAGCCTTGCTCGGGGAGCAGCGCAGCGCCCCCGTGGAGGGCCGTGACGGCGCCGAGAAGGAAGTCCGCCGACTCGACCGGGTGATCATCCGGTTCGCGGGTGACTCCGGTGACGGCATGCAGCTCACGGGTGACCGGTTCACCTCGGAGACGGCGTCCTTCGGGAACGACCTCTCCACCCTGCCGAACTTCCCGGCCGAGATCCGGGCGCCCGCCGGCACCCTGCCGGGCGTCTCGTCCTTCCAGCTGCACTTCGCCGACCACGACATCCTGACCCCCGGCGACGCGCCGAACGTGCTGGTCGCGATGAACCCCGCCGCGCTGAAGGCGAACATCGCCGACGTGCCGCGCGGCGGCGAGGTCATCGTGAACACGGACGAGTTCGCGAAGCGGGCCATGGCCAAGGTCGGGTACGCGCAGAGCCCCCTGGAGGACGGCTCGCTCGACGGCTACCGGGTCCACCCCGTGCCGCTGACGACGCTGACCATCGAGGCGCTCAAGGAGTTCGGGCTGTCCCGGAAAGAGGCCGAGCGGAGCAAGAACATGTTCGCGCTCGGACTGCTCTCCTGGATGTACCACCGGCCGACCGAGGGCACGGAGAACTTCCTCCGGCAGAAGTTCGCGAAGAAGCCGCAGATCGCCGAGGCGAACGTGGCCGCCTTCCGGGCCGGCTGGAACTTCGGCGAGACCACCGAGGACTTCGCCGTCTCCTACGAGGTCGCCCCCGCGACCCGCGCGTTCCCCACCGGCACCTACCGGAACATCTCCGGGAACCTCGCCCTGTCCTACGGCCTGATCGCCGCGAGCCGCCAGGCGGAGCTGCCGCTCTACCTGGGCTCCTACCCGATCACCCCGGCCTCCGACATCCTGCACGAGCTGTCGAAGCACAAGAACTTCGGCGTGCGGACCTTCCAGGCCGAGGACGAGATCGCCGGCATCGGCGCCGCCCTCGGCGCCGCCTTCGGCGGCTCGCTCGCCGTCACCACCACCTCCGGCCCGGGCGTGGCCCTGAAGTCCGAGACGATCGGCCTCGCGGTCTCCCTGGAGCTGCCGCTCCTCATCGTCGACATCCAGCGCGGCGGCCCGTCCACCGGCCTCCCCACCAAGACCGAGCAGGCCGACCTGCTCCAGGCCATGTACGGGCGCAACGGCGAGGCGCCGGTGCCGGTCGTGGCCCCGAGGACCCCGGCCGACTGCTTCGACGCCGCCCTGGAGGCGGCCCGGATCGCTCTCGCGTACCGCACCCCGGTCCTCCTGCTCTCCGACGGCTACCTCGCCAACGGCTCCGAGCCCTGGCGGATCCCCGACGTCGACGCGCTGCCCGACCTGCGCACGGCCTTCGCCACCGGCCCGAACCACACCCAGGCCGACGGCACCGAGGTCTTCTGGCCGTACAAGCGCGACCCGGAGACCCTGGCCCGCCCCTGGGCCGTCCCCGGCACCCCCGGCCTCGAACACCGCATCGGCGGCATCGAGAAGCAGGACGGCACCGGCAACATCTCGTACGACCCCGCCAACCACGACTTCATGGTCCGCACCCGCCAGGCCAAGGTCGACGGCGTCGACGTCCCCGACATCGAGGCCGACGACCCGGACGGCGCCCGGACCCTGGTCCTCGGCTGGGGCTCGACGTACGGCCCGATCACCGCCGCCGTACGCCGCATCCGCCGCGAGGGCGGCCACATCGCGCAGGCCCACCTGCGCCACCTCAACCCCTTCCCGAAGAACCTCGGCGAGGTCCTGAAGCGGTACGACAAGGTCGTGATCCCCGAGATGAACCTCGGGCAGCTCGCCACCCTGATCCGCGCGAAGTACCTCGTCGACGCCCGCAGCCACAACCAGGTCAACGGCATGCCGTTCAAGGCCGAGCAGCTCGCCGCCGCGCTCAAGGAGGCCATCGATGCCTGAGAACCTGCTGAGTCTGGTGCCCAAGGCCGAGGCCGCCCAGTCCATGAAGGACTTCAAGTCGGACCAGGAGGTCCGCTGGTGCCCGGGGTGCGGCGACTACGCCGTGCTCGCCGCCGTCCAGGGCTTCATGCCCGAGCTCGGCCTGGCGAAGGAGAACATCGTCTTCGTCTCGGGCATCGGCTGCTCGTCCCGCTTCCCGTACTACATGAACACCTACGGGATGCACTCCATCCACGGCCGCGCCCCGGCCATCGCCACCGGCCTGGCGACCTCCCGCCGCGACCTGTCGGTGTGGGTGGTGACCGGCGACGGCGACGCGCTGTCGATCGGCGGCAACCACCTCATCCACGCCCTGCGCCGCAACGTGAACCTGAAGATCCTGCTCTTCAACAACCGGATCTACGGACTCACCAAGGGCCAGTACTCCCCCACCTCCGAGGTCGGCAAGATCACCAAGTCGACCCCGATGGGTTCCCTCGACGCCCCCTTCAACCCGGTGTCGCTGGCCCTCGGCGCGGAGGCGTCCTTCGTGGCCCGGACGGTCGACTCCGACCGCAAGCACCTCACCGAGGTGCTGCGGCAGGCCGCCGACCACGACGGCACGGCGCTGGTGGAGATCTACCAGAACTGCAACATCTTCAACGACGGCGCCTTCGAGGTCCTCAAGGACAAGGACCGGGCCGCGGAGGCCGTCATCCGCCTGGAGCACGGGCAGCCGATCCGCTTCGGCGCCGAGCACGGCAAGGGCGTCGTCCGCGACCCCGCCACCGGCGACCTGGAGGTCGTCGCGGTCACCCCGGAGAACGAGTCGCGGATCCTCGTCCACGACGCGCACGCCGCCTCCCCGACGACCGCCTTCGCCCTCTCCCGCCTCGCCGACCCCGACACCCTCCACCAGACGCCCATCGGCGTCTTCCGGTCGGTGGAACGCCCGGTCTACGACACCCTGATGGCCGACCAGCTGGACAGGGCCGTGGAGCAGCAGGGCGAGGGTGACCTCGGGCGGCTCCTCGCGGGCAACGACACCTGGACGGTGGTCGGCTGACGGCCGGTCACGGATCTCCCGAGGGGCGCGGCCGGGTCACCGGCCGCGCCCCTCGGCCCGTCGGGGGCCTCGACGGGTTCCCGCCCCTCCTCGCCGGCCTCCCGGAAGCGGCCGGGGCGGCGGGGGACGTCCTTCTCGATCACCTCGGCCGCGTACCGCCCGACGGGCGCGGCGGCGTCATCGGCCGCGGGCCTCGTCGTAGCGGGCGCGGGCGGCCTCGACGTCGGGGACGAGGGACTCGGTCCAGAGGGCGAGGGCCGTGATCCGTCCGGCGGCGTCCTCGCCGAGGGGGGTGAGGGTGTAGTCGACGCGGGGCGGGATGACGGGCTTGGCGTCGCGGTGGACGAAGCCGTCCCGCTCCAGGGTCTGGAGGGTCTGCGTGAGCATCTTCTCGCTGACGCCGCCGATCCTGCGCCGCAGTTCGCTGAAGCGGTACGAGCGCTCCAGGAGCGCCATCAGGACGAGGACGCCCCAGCGGCTGGTGACGTGCTCCAGGACGAGCCGGGACGGGCACATGGCGCCGTCCACGTCCGCCAGCAGGGGCTTGACCGCGACCTCGGTGCTCACCTTCATGCCAGTACCTTACTTCAAAGTGGGTACTTTCGATTGGTTAGTGCCAGACGTACGGTGAGTGTGTTCGTCCCTCCCGCATCCCTCCCCGAAGGAATTCCCATGCGCATCGTCGTCACCGGAGCCACCGGACAGCTCGGCCGTCTCGTCGTCGACGCCCTCCTCGCCGACCCGGCCGTCCCCGCCGGGGCCGTCGCCGCCGTCGTGCGGAACAAGGAGAAGGCCGCCGACCTCGCGGACCGCGGCGTCGAGCTGCGGATCGCGGACTACAGCCGGCCGGAGACGCTGGCCGGCGCCTTCGAGGCGGGCGACCGGGTGCTGCTGATCTCCGGCAGCGAGGTCGGGCAGCGGGTGCCGCAGCACGCCGCCGTGATCGACGCGGCCAAGGCGGCGGGCGTGGCCCAGCTCGCGTACACCGGCGTCCTGGGCGGGCCCGGGGCCGACTTCGACCTGGCGGCGGAGCACAAGGCGACGGAGGAGCTGATCCTGGCCTCCGGCCTGCCGTACACGTTCCTGCGGAACGGCTGGTACAGCGAGAACTACACCGACAACCTCGCCCCCGTCCTCGCCCACGGCGCCGTCGTCGGCAACGCCGGCGAGGGCCGGATCGCCTCCGCCACCCGCGCCGACTACGCGGCCGCCGCGGCGGCGGTGCTGACCGGCCCCGACGAGGAGCACGGGCGGCACCTGAACCGCGCGTACGAGCTGAGCGGCGACGAGGCCTGGTCGCTCGCCGAGTACGCGGCGGAGATCGCCGCCCGCAGCGGGCGGCCGATCGCGTACACGGACGTGCCGGCGGAAACCCACCTGGAGATCCTGACCGGCGCCGGGGTCCCGGAGCCCTTCGCGGCGATCCTCGTCGACGTGGACGAGGCGATCGGGCGGGGCGCGCTGGCCGTCCGGACCGGCGACCTGGCGCGGCTGATCAGCCGCCCGACCACCCCGATCGGCACGACGGTCGCCGAGGCGCTCAAGGTCATGACCGTATAGCGGTACACACATGACAGCGTGCCCCGTGCGGCGCTACCGTCGTCGGAACAGCGCGGCGCAGGGCGGGAGGCATCCATGGGCTGGGGAAGAAGCACGGTCACCGGGACCGGCGGGACCGGTGCGACGGCCGACGGGACGGCCGAGGGGGCCGGTGGCGGGGCGGCGGAGACGGTCGCCGCGGGCGCCGCGGGCGGCGAGAACCGCGCCGGTCTCGCGTACGGCGTCGCCGCGTACGCGATCTGGGGCCTGGTCCCCCTCTACTGGCCCCTGCTCAAGCCCGCGAGCGCGGGCGAGATCCTGGCCCACCGGATGGTGTGGTCCTTCGCCTTCGTCGGCCTCGCCCTGCTGGCGCTGCGCCGCTGGGGCTGGATGAAGGAGCTGCTCGCCGACCCGCGCAAGCTCGGCCTGCTGACGATCGCCGCGACCGTCATCACGGTGAACTGGGGCCTGTACATCTGGTCGGTCAACAACGGCCACGTCGTCGAGGCCTCGCTCGGCTACTTCATCAACCCGCTCGTGACGATCGCGCTCGGCGTCCTCGTCCTGAAGGAACGCCTCCGCCCCGCCCAGTGGGCGGCCGTCGGCATCGGCTTCGCCGCCGTGCTCGTCCTGGCGGCCGGCTACGGCCGCCCGCCGTGGATCTCCCTCGTCCTCGCCGTCTCCTTCGCCGTCTACGGCCTGGTGAAGAAGCAGGTGAACATCGGCGGCCTGGAGTCCCTGGCGGCCGAGACCGCCGTCCTCTTCCTGCCGGCCCTCGGCTACCTGGTCCTCCTCGGCTCGCGCTCCGAGCTGGCCTTCGGCACGGAGGGCGCCGGGCACATGGCGCTCCTCGCGTCGACCGGCGTCGTCACCGCGATCCCGCTGGTCTGCTTCGGCGCGGCGGCGATCCGGCTCCCGCTCTCCACGCTGGGCCTGCTGCAGTACCTGGCCCCGACCTTCCAGTTCCTCCTCGGCGTCGCGTACTTCCACGAGGCCATGCCGGCCGAGCGCTGGGCGGGCTTCTCGCTGGTCTGGCTGGCCCTGACGCTCCTCACCTGGGACGCCCTCCGCACCGCCCGCCGCAGCCGCGCGGCCGTCACCCGCGCCGCGGCGTCGGCGGCGGAGCGGCTGGCGGAGGAGGCGGCGACGGCGACGGCCCCGGTCACGGCCCGGGAGCCCCGCGGCTGACCCGTCGTACGCTCCCGCTTCCGCTTCCGGCCGAAGGCCCCGCCCGACGACTCGGGCGGGGCCTTTCCCGTACGGGCCCGGCCGGGGCTCGGACCAGCACCTCCCGCGCGGACCCGGCCGGCTCGCGGCGGCGGGCACGGAGGGCGGCGAGGGTGGCGAGGGCGACGAGCGCGCCCGGACGACGGCCTGGTGTCGGTGGCGCGCGGTATACGTGGAGGATGGAACCGACGGAACCGCTGCACTGGAAAGTCGTGATCGACGCGCGTGACCCGCACGCGCAGGCCGCCTTCTGGGCCGCCGCCCTCGGCTACGTCGAGGAGGACCACAGCGCCCTCGTGGCAAAGCTGCTCGCCATCGGGGCCGTACCGCCCGAGGCGACCCTGACCGTGCGCCCCGGCACGCCGGAGCAGCGCCTCGGGTGGCACGACCTCGCCGCCGTACGGCACCCGGACGACCCGCTGTCGGAGGAGAACGGCGCCGGTCTCGGCCGCCGGATCCTCTTCCAGCGGGTCCCCGAGGAGAAGACCGTGAAGAACCGCCTCCACCTCGACGTGCACGCCGGCCCCGACGCGCGCGACGCCCAGGTGGAGCGCCTGGTGAAGCTCGGCGCCGCCGTGCGGCGGCGGGTGGCGGAGCAGGGCGGCTCGTGGGTGGTGATGACCGACCCCGAGGGCAACGAGTTCTGCGTGCAGTAGCAGCGGGGGCAGCGGCGACAGAGCGCTAGTCGCGTCGCACCTCGAAGTGGAAGCAGCCGTACTCCACCGCCCGCACGTGCACCAGCGCGACCGCCGGATCCGCGAAGGCTTGGTCGAACGCCTCTTCCAGGCCGGGAAGTTCGACGAGCCGCCCGCCGCGGATCCGGCCGTCCGCCCCGTACCGCCGCACCGTCCGCAGCGCGCCCGCCCGCTCGAAGGGGTACGCCTCCCCGTTCGCGTCGAAGCCCTCGCACTCCTTCGCGTGGACGAACACCGGTCCCACCTCGTCGTACGCCCCCGGCGCCGCCCCGGTGGCGGCCGCCCACCGCCGCAGCGGGGCGTACGCGACGAGGGCGACCCGCTCGCCGGGGCGGGCGCGGCGCAGGCAGCAGCGCAGCGGTTCGCCGCCCTCCTCCGCCGTGTACGGGACGCAGGGGCGCCCGGCGTCGTCGACGGACCGGAGCTCGGCGAGGACGGCGGGCTCGACGGCCCGCGGTGTGTAGTGGTTCATGTGCCCAGCCTCACTCCGCCGTCCCCGTGCCGCTGGCGGCATTCGGACCCCTAGGCCGGGTCGATGCGCCGGTGCAGGAGGCAGAAGACGTTGCCCTCCGGGTCCTCCAGGACGTGCCAGTTCTCCTCGCCCGTCTGCCCGACGTCCGCCGGCTTCGCGCCGAGGGCGAGCAGCCGTTCCAGTTCGGCGTCCTGGTCGCGGTCGGTCGGGTTGACGTCGATGTGGAGGCGGAGCTTCTCGGCGCGGGGTGCGCTGTTCGGGCTGAGGACGAGGGTCGGCTGCGGTCCGCCGAAGCCGACGCCGGGCGGCCCGATCTCGATGCTTCCGTCGTCCTCCCGGCCGATCTCGACGTACCCGAGGACCTCGCTCCAGAACGCGGCGAGCCGTTCGGGGTCGGCGCATTCGAGGATCAACTCACTGATGCGGCATGCCATGCGCTCCAGCGTACGGTCCGCCCCCGCTCCCGGCGACGGCGACGCGAAGGCGTCCCGGCACGACGACGGCGGCGGCGACGGCCTGCCGCTAAAGACGCCGTACCACCGCCGCCTCCGCCCGTTCCACCGACGCGCGGCCGTGGGCGTGGACGAGCGCGAGGTGGAAGAGGGCGGGCGCGAGCGGGGCCCAGCGGTGGCGCCGCTCCGGCGCGAGGAGGTGGCGGACCACGTCGGCCGTGCGGAACGGCACGTACTCCATGGCGGTGTGCTCCCAGCGGTCCGCGACGCCCCGGCTCGTGCGGGCCCGCAGCTCCTCGCCCGTCAGGCCGGTCAGCCGTGCGGTGAAGTGGGCGCTCCACATCCGGCTCTCGACGTCGAGCACGAACGCGAGCAGCGCGAGCGTGTACTCGCGCGGATCCAGGGCGAGTTCCTCGCGCATGCCGCGCCGGGCGACCGCGTGCAGGTCGGGCGCGTGACGGCCGGAGGAGTCGATGTTCCGGGCGAGGCCCTCGTTCACGGAGGAGTTCCACAGGCCGGGCGCGGTCCTGACCCGGTCCCCGCGCCGGCTGACCACCAGCAGGTCGTCGGCGGTGACGACGGCGACGTTCACGCCGAAGCTGCACTGGAGGAAGGCGGGCGCGGTCAGCGGCGCGTCGGGGTCCAGCCAGCGTCCGCGCGGGGTCGAGCCGTCGGGCAGCCGCCGGTCGAGCTGCTGGGCGGCGAGGAAGGTGTAGTAGTCGGTGGGCCGCAGCCGCAGGTGCACCTCGGGGGCCTCGTCGAGGGGCGTACGGGTCACCTCGACGGACTCGACCGCGTACCGCTCCCCGTTCCAGACCGGCCGCCGCTCGCCGGCCGCGGCGGCCCGCGTCTCCTCGGCCTCGATCTCGGCCCGCCAGGGCGCCAGTTCGGCGGGCAGCTCGACCGCGCCGTCGAGCACCTGCACGTGGACGGACCCAGGCGCGATCGGACGCTCCCCGTCGCCTTCGACGATCAGCGCGGAGGTGTGTAGCGGCCCGATCGAGAACGTGCTCCAGGCGCCGCCGTGTTCGGGCCGGTACGTCAGGCTCCGCACCTTCCCCGCGGCGCGGCGCCGCGCCTTGAACCAGAGGTTCTGGGCCGACTGCTGGAACAGGGTGGCGAAGACGACGCCGAGGACGGCGCCGAGGATTCCGTTGCCGAGGTCTATGTCCACGCGCAGCAGCCTAGGTTGTCGCACCCGGGCCCTACGCTCCCCACCGGAAGGAAGATCCTCAGAGGAATACCCACAGGGGGAAGGGGCGGAGGGCATGGGTGGCAACGGATGGTGGCAGACGGGCCCGTACGACGCCGACCTGGCGGTCGCGTTCCGGCGGGCGCAGGACGAGGAGCTGGCGAAGGACGACCACGGCTTCACGGGCCGCACGATCGCGGAGCTGTGGGAGAGCCAGGACTGGGTGGAGTACGTCCTGACCGGCGGCACCTGCTCGGTCCTGGACCAGGTCCACACGGTCGCCGCCGACTTCACGGAATGGGGGCCGTACATGCGGCCGTTGACGCCGGACGAGATCCGCGCCTGGTGCCCGGACGGCCGCCCCACCCGCGAGCGGTGGGAGGCCGCCCTGGCCGCCGACCACGAGCTCTACCCCGACCGCGCCCAGGGCAACTGCACGGTCCTGTACGAGGACGGGGAGCCGTCGGAGATCGGCTACTGGGGCGTGACGGCGGACTGAGCGCCGTCAGGCCCCCGCGAGCAGGTGGCGACCGGACTCCGCGAGCACCGCGGCCAGTTCGCGTGGGCGGGTGGCCATCGGCCAGTGCCCCGAGTCGAGGTCGAGGCAGGTGAGGCGGCGGGCGCGGGCGAGTTCGGGGCTCTCGCCCGCGGCGATCCACTCCCGCGCCTGGGCGGGGGTGAACTCGGGGCAGACGAGGGCGACGGGCACGTCGAAGCGGCGCTCGTCGGTGAGGCGCACGACCCCCCTGGCGACCGCCTCGGGCACGGGTACGGCGGTGGACGCGATCCGCTCCCGGGCCCGCTCGTCCAGGTCGGCCGCGTCCGGGCCTTCGAAGGGGCCCCAGCCGGGGAAGGGCACGACGCCGTCCACGACCGGGAAGAAGTCGGCGTACGCCCGCCCGTCGGGGGCCGGGAAGCCGCCGACCAGCGCGACCCCGCCCACCTTCCCCGGCCGTGCGTCGGCGGCCAGCCAGGCCAGGGTCGCCGCCGCCGAGTGCCCCACGACCAGCGGTTTCCCCTCCGCCGCGTCGACCGCGGCGAGCACCGCGGCCCGCTGGTCCGCGAGGGTCGCGGACCCGTCGCCGTCCCCCTGCCCCGGGAGGGCGACCGGCACGGCCCGGTGGCCGAGGGCGGCGAGTTCGGGGACGACGTCGTCCCAGGCGGACGCGTCGAGCCACAGACCGGCGACGAGCAGTACGTCCACGGAGATCCTTCCGAGCGCGAGTACGGGAGCGAGTACGAGAGCGGGAGCAAGTACGGGAGCGGGAGTACGAGAGCGGGAGCGGGAGCGCGTGGTGTCGGTCCCGACCGCGGGCACGTTACGCGCCCCCTCCGACAACCGGCCGGCGCCGGGCGTCACGGGTGGAGCTTCTCCCCCTTCGCCAGCATCGCCACGTACGTCGCGATCCGGCGCGCCCGGGTCTCGGCCCGTTTGGCGTCCTGGATCCGGTACAGGACGGCGTACCGGTTCCGGCCGTCGAGCGTCTCGAAGAAGGCCGCCGCGGCCGGCTCGGCCGCGAGGGCCGCGGCGAGGTCGTCCGGCACCGTGGCGGCCTTCGGGCTGTCGTACGCCGCCTCCCAGCGGCCGTCCGCCTTCGCGCGGTCGATCTCGGCCTGCCCGGGCGGTCGCATCCGGCCCTGCGCGATCAGGGCCGCCACCTTGTCCCGGTTGATCTTGGACCACCTGCTGGTGCGCGTGCGCGGGGTGAACCGCTGGAGCCACCACACGTCGTCGAGCTTCGCCTTCTGCCCGTCGATCCAGCCGTAGCAGAGCGCCACGTCGAGCGCCTGGGCGTAGTCCAGGGCGACGACTCCGGGCGTCTTCTTGCGGATCCTGAGCCAGATGCCGGGCCGGACGGAGTGGTGCTCGGCGAGCCACGCCTCGAACGCCTCGGCCGAATCGAACGTCATGGTCTCCAGGTCCTGAGTCATCCCGGCAGCCAACCACACCGGCGGGCCCCGGGCCCGGAGAACCAGGACTTGACCCTCACGCGACGTGAGGCTGAAGGCTGACGGTCATGAGCGACAACCACGCCGACGGCGTCGGCCACTACGACGCCTTCGAGGTCAGCCCCGTCCCCGCCCCCGGCCCCGACGCCGTGCCGCCGGAGCCCTTCCGCGGCATCTACGGCATGCCCGCCTTCGTCACCGTCCCCACCGCCGACCTGGCCGCCTCCGTGGACTTCTGGACCCGCGGCCTCGGCTTCTTCGAGCTGTTCTCCGTCCCCGGCGTCCTGGTGCACCTGCGCCGCTGGGCGTTCCAGGACGTCCTGCTCGTCGCGGCGGGCTCCGTCCCGGCCGGGGCCCCGGCGATGAGCGTCGGCTTCTCGTGCGTGCTCGGCCAGATCGACGGGATCGTCGACGCCTGCCGGGCGGTCCGCCCCGACTCCGTGTCGGAGGACAGCCCCCGGGACACCCCCTGGAACACCCGCGACGTCGAGGTGATCACTCCGGAGAGGGCGCGGATCGTCCTCACGGCCGCGAAGCCGTACGACCCCGCCAGTCAGGAGGCGCGGAACCTCGCCGAGATCGGCATCACCGGGCCGGCCACTACCCCCCACCCCGACGAGAATGAGGAGCATGCCCGACACTGACCCGCCGTCCGCCGCGCACACCGACGCCCCTGACGCCACCACCACTGGCGTCGCCGCCGGCACCGGGAACGACACCGACACCGACGGCCTCACCGTCGGCCAGGTCTCCGCGCGCCTCGGCGTCACCGTCCGCGCGCTGCACCACTGGGACGAGATCGGATTGGCCCGGCCCTCGCTGCGTACGGGCGCCGGGTACCGGCTCTACACCGCCGCCGACCTCGAACGTCTGCACCGCGTCGTCGTCTACCGCGAGCTCGGTCTCGGCCTTGACCGGATCCGGGCCGTCCTGGACGACGCCGGCACCGACGTCCCCGCCGCGCTGCGCGCCCAGCGCGCGCAGGTCGCGGAGCGCGTCGAACGGCTCCGGCGGCTCGGCGCGGGCCTGGACCGGATGATCGAGGCGCACGAGCGGGGCCTGCTGCTGACCGCCGAGCAGCAGGCCGCGATCTTCGGCCCGGACTGGGACCCGGAGGGCCCGGTGAAGGCCCGGGAGCGGTACGGGGACACCCCGCAGTGGCGGCAGTACGCCGAGCGTGCGGCGGACCGCACCCCCGAGGAGTGGCAGGCCGTCCACGACGCGACGGCCGCCCTGGACCGCGACCTCGCGGCAGCCCTGGACGCGGGCGTCACGCCGGGAAGCCGGGAGGCGAACGCCCTCGTCGACCGCCACCGCGCCGTCTTCGCCGCCTACTTCCCGCTGACGAGGAGGATGCAGGTCTGCCTCGCCCGCATGTACGCGTCGGATCCGGGCTTCGCCGCGCACTACGACGGCGTCCGCCCGGGCCTGGCGGCCTGGTTCAGCGGGATCGTGGACGCGAGTGCCCGTGCCCACGGCATCGACCCGGACACGGCGACCTGGGAGTAGGGCGGGGGCCTCGCTCCGGCTCGGCGACATGCCGCCACCACCCTCCCGTCGGCCAACTCCGGTCCGTACAAGCCCCGTCCACGCGTGCGGGCCGCGGGCCGGCGGAGGTGTAAGCGCTCCCGCGGGTGGGGAGACACGCTCCGTCCGCGGTGATCGGCACCGCGGGCGCGACCGGAAGAAGGAGCGTCGGGGATGCCGCAGCAGGGGACCGTGAAGTGGTTCAACGCGGAGAAGGGGTACGGCTTCATCGCGACGGACGGCGGTGGCGCGGACGTGTTCGTCCACTACTCCGCGATCCAGACCGACGGCTACAAGTCCCTCGACGAGAACCAGCGCGTCGAGTTCGAGGTGACCCAGGGCAACAAGGGCCCGCAGGCCGAGGCGGTACGCCCGCTCTGACTTCCGGGGCGCCCGCGCCGACTCCGGGGGTACGCCCGCCCTCGCTCCCGGGGCACGCCCGCTCCGGCCTCCGGAGGGGGCGCCCGCTCTGACCTCCGGGGTACGTCCGAAGGCCCGTCCCGTCTCCGCCCCGGGCCCGATCCCCCCGCGCCGGGCGACGGCATAGCGTGCTTCCCGACGGCGGATCGTCCGCCGGAGGGGAGCGGGCATGAGCACGGCTGCGCCGGTATCGCTGGTCACGGGCGGCAACAGGGGCATCGGCCGGGAGACCGCACGCCGGCTCGCCGGACTCGGGCACACGGTCCTGCTGTCCGCACGCCGCTTGGAGGACGCCGAACGGGCCGCCGCCGAGCCGGCCCCCGGCGTGTCCGGCACGCTGGTGCCGTGCCGGCTGGACGTCACCGACGCGGATTCCGTCCGGGCCCTCGCGCGGCGCGTGGAGGAGGAGTTCGGGCGCCTCGACGTCCTCGTGAACAACGCGGCCGTCAACTACGACACGGCCCGCAGGGCCGTCTCCGTCGACCTCGACGAGGTCCGCCGGACCCTGGAGACCAACCTCTTCGGCGCCTGGCGGACCACGCAGGAGTTCCTGCCGCTGCTCCGGCGTTCGTCCCACGCCCGCGTGGTGAACGTCTCCAGCGAATCCGGCTCCCTGGCGGACATGTCCGGCGGCACGCCCGCCTACGGCGTCTCGAAGGCCGCCCTCAACGCCCTGACCCGCAAGCTCGCGGACGAACTGCGCGCCGAGCGGATCCTGGTCAACGCCGTCTGTCCGGGCTGGATCGCCACCGACATGGGCGGCCCGGGCGGCGCCCCCGTCGACCAGGGCGCCACCGGCATCGTCCGGGCCGCCACCCTGCCCGACTCCGGCCCCACCGGCGGCTTCTTCCGGGACGGCGAGCCCCTGCCCTGGTAGGGCCGGGGCTTGTGGCTCCGGCCCGTGCCTGCCAGGCTCACGTCATGATCGAGGACTTCGCGAAGGATCACCTCCACAACGGTCTCCGGAGGGTGCGCGAGGCGCTGCTCTGGAAGCTCGACGGCCTCGGCGAGTACGACGTCCGCCGCCCCCTGACCCCGACGGGCACCAATCTCCTCGGCCTGGTCAAGCACCTGGCGCTGCTGGAGTCCTCGTACTTCGGCATGGTCTTCGACCGCCCCTTCCCCGAGCCCCTCCCCCGCTGGGACGACCCCGCGACGCACGGCACCGACCTGTGGGCGACCGAGCACGAGACGCGCGACGAGATCGTCGACCGCTACCGCCGCGCCTGGGCCCACGCCGACGCGACGATCACCGCGCTCCCCCTCGACGCCCCCGGCCACGTCCCCTGGTGGCCCCGCCCCGACGTGCGGCTCTCCACCGTCCTGGTCCACATGCTCACCGAGACGAGCCGCCACACCGGTCACGCGGACATCCTCCGCGAACGCCTCGACGGCGTCACGGGCCTGACGGCCCAGCACGCCACCGACCGCGACGCGGCTGCCCGCGACGCCCACTACGCGCAGGTGGAACGGGCCGCGCGGGCAGCCACCCGCTGACCGGGCCGGGAGAGCCTCAGGGCTCCGGGACGAAGGCGGGGTCGACCCCCAGCGCGGCGACGCCTTCCCGTACGGAACGGTCGAACCGTTTCGGTTACGTCGCTACTTCTCCGAGCTGTACGCCACGAACCCGGCCCACGCGGCCGGGCCGAACGCGAGACGAGGGCCCTCGGTGTTCTTGGAGTCGCGGACGTGGACGGTGCCGGGAGTGGTGGCGACTTCGACGCACGTTTCGCCGTTGCCACCGTTGCTGTAGCTGCTCTTGAACCAATCCAGTTCGGGCGCGCCGATCATGTCTCTCCCAGCAGCTGTTCGATGAAGTCCCGCGACTCCGCTGGAGTGAGGGCCATGGATCGGATGATGCCATAGCGCAGGTCCAGGAGCCGGAGGCGTTTCGGGTCGGACACCGGGCGGCCGCCGAAGTCGGCGTCCATACGCCCCACCGCCGTACCGTCCCCGAACTTCAGGATCTCGATCACTCCGCTCGTTCCGGGATGGTCGGCGCACCCGGTCGGCATCACTTGGAGCGAAACATGAGGCAACTCGCTCACCTCCAGCAGGTGCTCCAGCTGACGACGCAGCACCATTCTCCCGCCGACGGGCCTCCTCAGCGACACCTCTTCCTGCACAAAGCTGAACTCGGGCGCCGGGACCTTCCGCAGCACCGCACGGCGACCCTCGCGCGCTACGGAGTACCGCTCCAGCTGTTCGGGGGTGTACGCCGGACGCCAGGTCCGCATCATCGCCTGTGAGAACTCGTCCGTCTGTAGCAGTCCATGAACGTCAAAGTTCGTGTACATGCAGAACTCGACCGCCCGCCTCTCCAGCTTCGCAAGGTCCCGGATCGGCTTCGGGTAGCGGATCTCCGAGGTGTCCTGCTTCATGTCCGCAAGGAGCCCATCCGCGCCAAGGACCTCGTCCGCCTTGTCCAGGAACTCCGGCCTCGGGATCCGGTCACCCCGCTCCAGCTTGCGGATCATGTCCTCGCCGTAACCCGTCCGCTCGCCCAACTCCGCCGCGCTCAGCCCTTTCGCCTCGCGCCACGTCTTGAGATGGCGACCGACCGTGGCCAGGACGGCCTTCCCGGGCTCGTCGCCGGGGTCCACCTCCCAGCCCGCGTCCTCGACGACGACACCGTCCACCTCGTCCACGCTCATGCGTGCCCACCTCCTTGTGGCGGCCCTCTACCCGGAGCGCGGCCCGAGACAGTCGAGACAAGACGGGACAGTCCCTGGACAGTAACCGTACGTAAGGGCGTTTCTGGTGCGCAGCGTAGGCACCGCCCCTCACGCTTGGTCGCATGAACCCCGAAAGCAGCCAACTCATGGCGACCGCACGCCACTTCACCCTTCAGCTTTCCTCGACGCCCAGAGGGGCGCGGTTGGCCAGGCTGCTCGCCGGCGAGCAGCTGCGTTCCTGGGGGCTGGAGCACATGGTCGAGGCGGTGGAGCAGGTCGTGGCCGAGCTGGCGAACAACGCGGTGACGCACGGGCACGTGCCGGGGAGGGATTTCAGGGTGCGGGTCGTCGCGACCGGCGCGGTGGTGCGGGTCGAGGTGACGGACACGCGGGGTGACGACGTGCCCCGTCCCGAGGAGGCCTCCCCCGACGCCGAGAGCGGACGCGGGCTCCTGCTCGTCGGGGCGCTGGCCCGGGGGTGGGGAGTGCGGCAGGGGCCCGCTCCGCAGAAGACCGTCTGGGCCGAACTCCCCCTGCCGTGAGGGCTTTCCCGCGTCGTGGGGGCTCGCGTCGCGGCGGTGCGCGACGTAAAAAGAAAATCCCGGGGAAAGCCCTACCCAACCCCTCCAGCCTCCCCGCCGGAGCCCCGTCACTCTCCTGGGTGATCTGTGGCAACTGGGCTGGATTCGGGGCGGGTTGCGTGGCATATGCTCCAGCCACCACTCCACTTGAAATGCGACGGCCCCCGGCGGGACTGGCATCCCGGCCGAGGGCCTGACCAACGAGGAAGTAGACCTCTTCCCGATGGCTTCCGTGCACCCTAACGCGCGCCCGCACGACCGTGGGCTCATTCACCGCAACGTCCGGCTCACCAGCCGCTACGTCGTCATCAGCAACGACCTCGCCCAGCACCCGGATCTGACGATCCCGGCGGTCGGGCTCGCCGTCATCATCCAGTCGCTGCCCGCCGGTGCGTCCGTCGGGATCAAGGCGCTCGCCGCCCGTACCAAGGGGCTGAGCGAGATGAAGATCGCGGCGGCCCTGCGGGAGCTGGAGGCGGCCGGCTTCCTCTCGCGGACCCGGGAGCGGCTGCCGGACGGGCGGTTCATCCCGCGCACGATCTCGTACAACCGGCCGGGGGCTGAGCCCCGTGCCGTACGGGAGACTCCGGAGGCCGAAGAGACCCCGGAGATCCAGGAGGAACCAGAGGCACCCGAGGTCCCCCAGGCCCAGGAGGAGCCTCCGGCCCCAAAAGCCCTTGAGCGGCTGTCGGTCCCAACGGCAGCCGCACCGACGCGGTCACTCCTTCCCGAGCGGCACCGCGCCGCCGCCGCGCTCCTCGCCGGGCTGCGGGGGCGGGAGCCCCGGTTGCTGCTGTCGGAGCGGGACGTGCGGCGGCTCGCGCCGGGGGTGACCGAGTGGCTGGAGCGCGGGGCGCATCCCGAGGCGGTGAGCCGTACGCTCTGCGCCGACCTCCCCCACGACCTCGCGCATCCGGCGGGGCTCCTGGCGTACCGGCTGGCGGCGCTCGTGCCGCCGCCCCTCCCCGCCGGGCCCGTCGCCCCGCCGCCCCCCGACCCCTTCCAGAACTGCGACGACTGCGACCGCGCCTTCCGCGCGCCGGAACCGGGCCGGTGCCGCGCGTGCGCGAGCACGGCCGCGGCCGCCGCCTAGGCCGGTCCGACCGGTCACGGTGTCGGGTCGGCGGCCCGGTGGTCGGGGTTTCCCCCCCGCCCGCCAGTGGATCTCCACGAAGCACAGGACGGCGGCGGAACCGCCCAGGACGGCGAGGTGCGTCAGAACGGAGAGCCGGCGTCGGAGGGCCGGGGGCGGGCCGCCGGTCCTGACTCGACGGCGCGACGTCCCCGTGCCTTCGCGAGGGTTCCGGCGACGAGCGCCACCAGCAGAAGCGCAAGGCCCATGAAGATCACGGGGTTCACCCAGTCCGGCACCAGCTCGGTTCCGGCGCCGTCCGACGTGACGCACCGCGTGCTGAGCGGCAACGTCCATCGCGTCACCACGTGGTCCCCCCGGGCTCCCTTCGACGCGCACATCTGGTCCGGGTCCAGGACGTGGAACCCCGACATCACACCCCACGAGTAGGCGCCGTACGCCCCCGCGCCGCCCAGAACCGCCGCCAGGACACAGGTGGTGAAGCGGGGAAGCCGCCCGGACAGGACCGGCCGCCGGGTACAGGCCCTCCAGGCGAGCGGGACGGCGGTGCACAGCACGACACACGGCGCCAGGAAGGGCCCGAAGACCAGGACGAAGAACAGGAACTCCCACATGCCCGCTCAGATACCGCACAGGCGCGGTCGGTTCCGCCGCTCCGCCCACGCGCTCCGCCCGATCGCTCCACCCCGGCCGGACGTCCGGAAGGTCCTCCAGGGCACGGCACTAGCATCGCCGCATGGCGACCTTCGTGCACCTGACGCCCGCCGCCCGCGCGGCGGCGATCCGGCGGAGCGGGATCAAGGCCGGGGGCGAGCGGGGCGGCGTCCACCTCTTCCCGGTGCTCCCCTCGTACGCGCTGACGCACCAGTGGCTGCGGGAGCTGGCGCGTCGACCCGGCCCCCGGGGGATCGTCGCCGTGCAGGTGCGGCTGCCGGACGGGGAGCCGGTGGCGGTGGGGCGGTACGGGCGAAGCCGGGAGGACGTCACCGCGGCCGAAGCCGTCCGGCGGATACGGGAGTTGGGGGACGGGGCGCTCGGGTGGGAGGTGTTCCTGCCCCGGGCCGTCGCGCGGGGCGAGGTGCGGCAGGTGCGGGCGGTGCGGCAGGTCGCCGGGTGGCGGCACTTCCCCGGGGCGCACGGGGTCGCGCCGTGCGTGTGCGCGGGGTGCGTCCAGCCCGGCGCGTACGGGTCCCGGCGGCTGCGGGAGCGGCGGCCGCACCCGATGGACGGGCCCGCGCCCGCCTCGCGCGTCCTCCTCGCCCGCCTCGACCGGGCCGAGGCGCGGGCGGACACGGTCGCGCTGCGGGACACGCTCCGCTGGTACGGGCTCCGCCGGCGCGGGCCGGTGGAGCGGCTCGCGCCGCTCGCGGCCCACCCGGACGCCGGCATCCGGCAGGAACTCGCGCGGGCGGTGGCCCCCTGGTCGACGCCCGGGGCGGACCGGCTGCTGGCCGAGCTGGCGGGGGACGCCGAGACCGCCGTCCGGGTGAGCGTCGCCGAGGCCGTCGCCCACCGGCGTACCGAGGCCGCCGCCCTCCTCCTCACCGTCCTCGGCCGCGACCCCTCCCCCGCCGTCCGCGAGGCCGCCGCCGAAGGGCTCGTCGCGTGCGGCACGCCTGCCGCCACCGCTGTGCTCGCGCTGCTCGCGGACGATCCCGACGCGTCCGTGCGCACGACCGTGGCCCTGCTCACGGAGGAGTGAGCGGGCCCGGCCCGCCGGCGCGGCGGGCGGTACCCGCCGTTCCGCCCACGCCCCGCCCCGGGAGCGCCTGACGATCCTGCCGGACGGCACGCGAGAACCCGACTCCGAGCCCGGACGGCACGCGAGAACCGATCCGAGCCCGGCGGGCCGGAGGGAGTACGTCCGGCGGACACCCCCGGAAGACGTCCACCGCCCGAACCACCGCGGCAAGCACCTCCCCAGCGCGCACGCGGACGGCGTCCGCCGGGCGCCCCACCGGAGGGAGTACGTCCGCCGAGCCACCGCACACGGGCGGCATCCGCCGGGCATCCGCCGGAGGGAATGCGTCCGCCGAGTCGCCGCCCCGAGGCGTCCGTTCAGCGAACACCCCTGACCGGAATCAGGTCTTGACGGGACATCGTCATGTCACTGAGCATTCAGCAACGCACACCGGCCGTAGGGATCCCCGACACACCCCTGCGCCCCGCGCGTGCCACCCGTACAGCTCCAACGCCTCGCGTCACCCACGGCGCGAGGCGCTCGCACGTTCCGTCCCATCCCCGTTCGGAATCCGGAGCCCCCACATGAAGCTCTCCGTGAGACTGGCCGCCCTGGCCGGCTCCTCCGCCCTGGTCCTGGGCGCCCTCGCCGGCGCCGCCCCGGCCACCGCCGCACCCGCCGGCGCCACCGCCGCCCCGGACATCCCGGTCGCCAACGTCAAGCAGCACTTGACCGACCTCCAGTCCATCGCGACCGCCAACGGCGGCAACCGCGGGCACGGACGGCCCGGCTACAAGGCCTCCATCGACTTCGTGAAGGCGAAGCTGGACGCGGCCGGATACACCACGACCGTCCAGCAGTTCACGTACAACGGCAGCACCGGCTACAACCTGATAGCCGACTGGCCGGGCGGCGACCCGAACCAGGTCGTCATGGCCGGCTCGCACCTCGACTCGGTCTCCTCGGGCCCCGGCATCAACGACAACGGCTCCGGTTCCGCCGCGATCCTGGAGACCGCGCTCGCCGTCGCCCGCTCCGGCTACCAGCCCTCCAAGCACCTGCGCTTCGGCTGGTGGGGCGCGGAGGAGCTCGGCCTCGTCGGGTCGAAGTACTACGTGAACAACCTCGCCACCACCGAGCGCGCGAAGCTCAAGGGCTACCTCAACTTCGACATGATCGGCTCGCCGAACCCGGGCTACTTCGTCTACGACGACGACCCGGCGATCGAGGCGACCTTCAAGAACTACTTCGCCGGGATCGGCGTCCCGACCGAGATCGAGACCGAGGGCGACGGCCGCTCCGACCACGCGTCCTTCAAGAACGTCGGCATCCCCGTCGGCGGCCTCTTCACCGGCGCCAGCCGGGTGAAGACCAGCGCCCAGGTGTCCAAGTGGGGCGGTACGGCCACGGCCTTCGACCGCTGCTACCACTCCTCCTGCGACACCACGGCGAACATCAACGACACGGCCCTGGACCGCAACAGCGACGCCATCGCGCACGCGATCTGGACCCTTTCCGGCACCAGCACGCCGCCCACCGGCACGGTCTTCGAGAACACCGCCGACGTCTCCATCCCGGACAACGGCGCCGCGGTGACCTCCTCCGTGACCGTCTCCGGCGTCGCGGGCAACGCGCCGGCCGCCCTCGCCGTCGGCGTGGACATCGTCCACCCCTACCGCGGTGACCTGGTCGTCGACCTCGTCGCGCCCGACGGCACGGTCTACAACCTGCACAACCGGAGTGGCGGCAGCGCCGACAACATCCAGCAGACCTACACCGTGAACGCCTCCAGCGAGGTCGCCAACGGCGTGTGGAAGCTGCGCGCGCAGGACGTGGCGTCCGCCGACGTCGGCTACGTCAACGGGTTCAAGCTGACCTTCCCGTAGGCGGGGAGGCGACACGAAGCCACCCGGGTGGGCCGGTGACACGCTCCCGACCCACCCGGGGCACCAACGTCCGTGCTACTTCGCGGCGTCGGCGGCGTCCACCAGCGCCTGCGGCGTCACCGCGCCGACGTAGACCTTGCCGTCGTCCGTCATCAGCGCGTTGACGATCTTGGTCTTGAAGACGGTGCCGGAGCCGAACTTCCCGCTCACCTTGTCGCCGAGCGAGTCCAGGAAGCCCTGGACCTCCTTCGGCGCCTCCTCCGTCTTCGGCGCCGGCGCGCCGGAGTCGAAGACGGCGATGGCGGTCCAGCCCTCGCCGATGACCTCGGGGCCGTTCGCGTCGGCGCCGCCGAGGCCGAAGTCGCCGAGGGCCTTCTCCAGGTCCTCCGGGGCCTTGCCGTGGTCGCCGCGGCCCTCGCCGAACTCCTTCTCCAGCTGGTCGCCCTCGGTGACCTTCGCGCCCTTCGGGACGGTGAAGTCGAACTCCGAGGCCGCCGGCCTGCCGAAGTCGACCTTCGTGAAGCCCGCGTCGACGACCGGCTTGCCGCCGCTCGTGGAGTCGAGGGTGAACTTCAGCGGGGTCCCGGTGGCCGCGTCCACCGCGATGGTGATCGAGTCGACCGTCGAGCCCTGCTGCTTCGGCTCGACGACGAGCCGGTACGCGTCGCGGCCCGCGACGTTCGCCGTGCCGCCGACCGTGATCGAGGTGGTGTCCCCGGCGGCCTTCAGGACCTCGTCGGCGAGCTCCTTCGGGGAGGCCGGGAGCTCCTTCTCGGGGGCCCGGCCGCCGTCCTCCTCCGCACCCGCGTCGGCCTTCTCGTGGAGGACCGTGTTCGAGCGGGAGTCGTACGCCCACACGTCGTCGCCGTCGTGGATCAGGCTGTACTGCTCCTTGCCGTCGAGCAGCGTCAGCTTCTGGCGCTCGGGCCCGTCGGCGGCGATCTTCAGGGTGTGCGTGCCGGAGACCAGCTTGGTGAGCTGCGCGGACGGGTCCGCCGTGCCCTCGGCCGAGCCGGAGCCCTCGCCGGCGCCGGAGGCCATGCCGTCCGCGAGCCCGCCGAGCAGGCCGTCGAAGGCCGGCAGGCCCAGGTCCGTGGAGATCTTGAAGGTGCCGGACAGGGTCTGGGTGTCCGAGGCGGCGATCTTCTCGACGAGCTGCTGGGCGGTGATCTCCGGCAGGTCCGGGTCACCGGACGCGGCGAGCGCCGGGACGAGTCCGATGGTCGCGGCGGCGATGCCGGCCACCGCGACCGGGACGACGTACCTGCTTGCCTTGCGCTGTGCTGCCATGGTCTGTGATCCCTCCGTGCCCTGGCGGACTGTCTCTCGATGACTCCATCTCACCAGGACGGGCGCCGGAAATCGTCAGCCCGGGGAATCAACCTCGCGTACCCCTTCGGGATGACATCCCCTAGGGACGGGATGACGTCCCCGGGGCCGCCCACCCCGCCGGTCGGCGGGGACGGGTCACGCCGAGGGGCGGATACCGCCGGCGGGCGCCGCTCGCCAGGCTGAGGGCGCCATTGTTCACCACGGGCCCGTACCGGGCCGTCAGCAAGGACGCACATGCCTCGCACCATGAACGGATCGTCCCCCCGCCACCGGACCCTGGCCCGGATACTCGTGGCGGGCTGCACCGCCGGATCCGTGCTGATGACCACCGCGTTCGCCCAGGCGGACACCGGCGTGCCCTCGGCCGACCGCGTCGCCCGGGCGGCCGAGACGGTGGAGCGCGTCACCGGCACCGCCGACCTCGTCCCGGGAACCGCCCTGGGTGACGGCGCCACCCGCGTCGAGGTGCCCGCGGACGCGCACGCCGCTCGCATCCTCGTACCCGCCACGGCGTCCGGTGCGGTGGAGTCCGCCTACGGCGGCGACATCGTCCGGCTCGGCCTGCCCGGCGCCACCGACGTCCGTGCCGCGACCGGCGCCCACGGCACCGTGGTGTACGCGGACGTGAAGGAGGACTTCGACCTCGCCGTCCAGCCCAACCGGGACGGCGTGCGCACCCTGATCACCCTCCGGGACGCGGACGCCCCCACCGAGTACCGATTCCCGCTCGACCTGCCCGCCGACGCGGAGACCGAGCAGCTGGAGGACGGCAGCGTCCTGGTCAGCCGGGGCGGGGAGCACCTGGGGACCTTCGACGCACCGTGGGCGAAGGACGCCGCCGGGGAGGCCGTACCCACCGACTACCGCGTCGAGGGCGGCGCCCTCGTCCAGACGATCCGCACCGGGCCGAACACCGCCTACCCGGTCGTGGCCGACCCCGCGTGGTTCATCCCCCTCGCCATCGTCGCCGGGCGCCTGCTGCTGACCAGCGGCGTCAAGAGCATCTCCAAGCACGCGGCGCAGCGCATGGCGCAGCGGGGCATCAGCGAGCAGATGATCGCGAACGCCGTGAAGCACGGGAAGAAGTCGCGGGGCAAGTCGGCGGGCACCTGGAAGTACACCAGCGGAAAGATCTGGGTCGTGGTCAACAACAAGGGGAACGTCGTCTCCGTCGGCCGCAACTGATCCGAGACCCCAGGGAGCGAAACCATGCACATCGAGTACGACCAGGAGAACGACACCGCGTACGTCTCGCTCGTCGCGCACATCGCGGACGGGGCCGCCGTCCAGCAGGTCACCGTCGAGGTGCCGGGCGGTGCGGCGGACCTGCACCTCGACTTCGACGCGTCGGGGCGGCTGCTCGGCGTCGAGGTCGTCGGCGCCCGGGCCGCCCTCCCCGCCGAACTCCTCGGCGCCTCCTAGGCCCGCGGCGGCGTCCGGGCCGGGGGCACGGGGAAGCTGGCGCGGACCAGGAACCCTCCGCCGGGGAGCGGGCCCGCGGCGAACGTGCCGCCGAGCAACTGCGCCCGTTCCCGCAGGCCCATCAGACCGTGCCCGCCGTCGGGCAGCCCGAGAGGGGCGGCCGCCCGGTCGGGCGCGGTGTTGCGCACCGCGACGTGCAGGGCATCGGTGTCCGACCACACGTGGACGTCGGCGTCGGCTCCGGGGGCGTGCTTGCGGACGTTGGTGAGCGCCTCCTGGACCGTGCGGTAGACGGCGCGGTCGACGGCCTCGGGCAGCCCGTCCGGGAGCTCTCCGACCCGGAGTCCGACCTGCGGGGCGCCGGCCTCGGCCAGCGCCCGCAGGTCGGCCAGGCGAGGCTGTGGGACCAGTTCCCCGGCCTCGCCCCCCGCCGTTCGCAACACCCCGAGCAGGTGCTGGAGTTCGGTCAGCGTGGCGACCGACAGTTCGCGGATGACCCGCGCGGTCTCCAAGGTCGCGGGCGCGTCCGGGAGGGCAGTGACCTGGAGGGCCCCGGCCTGCAGGCTGATCAGGCTGACCTTGTGGGCGACGACGTCGTGCATCTCCCTGGCCAGCCGGGCCCGTTCGGCCGCCAGGACGCGTTCGGTCAGCAACCGGTGCTCGCGTTCGCGGCTCTCGGCCGCCTCGCGCAGCCGGTCCCGCCGCTGCCGCGCCGAGCGGCCCAGGACGAAGGCCCCAGCACCGAATGCGCAGGAGTCGAGCGCGGCCAGCAGCGTCTCCCGGTCGAGGCCGAGCAGCAGCAGGTCGCCGGGCGGGTGCGGGAGGAACTGGGCCAGTGCCACCAGGGCCGCGCCGACCACACCCCCGAGCGTTCCCCGGCGCACGGAAGCCACGCAGTAGAGGGCGATCAGCGGGGCGAAGGCCAGATGGCCGAGGTAGAGGCCCGGGAGTCCGACGGTCAGCGCCACCTCGGGCAGGCGGTGGCGCACCACGAGGGCGCCCGCGGCGGCGAGCGCGAGCCACAGCCCCGGCCCGTCGTGGGGACCGTTGACGGCCAGTCCGTCCACCACGGCGACACCGACGGGAAGGGCCGCCGGCCCCAGACGCCGCAGTCGCCCGGCGACGGAGAGCCGGGAACGGCCTGCGTCGGCGGCGGGGGGCGACGCTACGTCGGCGGCGGGAAGCGGCGCTCCGACGGCGGCGGTCGCCTTCCGACGCGTACGGGGCCCGGGGACGTACGCCCGCGCCCTCATGCCGCCCCTCACCGCCGGGGTGCGGCGCCGCGCCCGGCGATCATGCCCGCGCGTTCGGCGACGACGGCGGCCTGGACCCGGTTGACACCGCCGAGCTTCGTCAGCATGGCGCTGACGTGGTCCTTGACGGTGCCGTGGGCCAGGTGGAGCGTCGCGGCGATCTCCCGGTTGGACATCCCGTGGCCGACCAGGGCGAGGACCTGGCGTTCGCGCTCGGTCAGGCCCGCCACCAGCCGTGCCGCGTCGTCCGCCGGCGCCGAGGCCAGGTACCCGCCGATGACGGGGCCGGCCGCCTCGGGTCCGAGCACCCGCCCGCCGCCGGCGAGCACCCGTACGGCGTGCACCAGCTGCTCGGGGGACGTGTTCTTCATCAGGAATCCCGCCGCCCCGCTGCGCAGGGCCCGATCGACGTACTCACCGGCGTCGAAGGTCGTCAGCATGGCGACCGCCGGCGGCGGTGACACGGCGGCGAGGCGTGCCAGCACGGTCAGCCCGTCCACGTCGGGCATACGGATGTCGAGCAGGACCACCTGGGGGCGGTGCCGTTCGACCACCGCGACCGCCTCCGCGCCACCGCAGTCGGCCACGACGCC
This sequence comes from Streptomyces roseolus, assembly GCF_014649855.1. Lineage (GTDB taxonomy): Bacteria > Actinomycetota > Actinomycetes > Streptomycetales > Streptomycetaceae > Streptomyces > Streptomyces roseolus. The sequence goes on from NZ_BMTV01000013.1 coordinate 75,328, forward strand.
GATGTCCGCGGCGGAACCGAGGATCGCGCGCAGGCCGGAGCGGACCAGTGGTTCGTCGTCCACGACGACCACGCCGATCATGGGCGGCTTCCTTTCCCCCGGTGACCTCGCGGGTCAGCCCGCCCGGTGCACCACCGCGTCGCACAGCTCCCTCAGGGCCGACTTCGCGTAGCCGTCGGGCAGCGGCGCCAGCATGGCCCTGGCCTCCTCCGCGTACCGCACGGTGTCCCGGCGGGCCTGCTCCAGGGCGGGGTGGAGACGGAGCCGCCGGAGCACCTCGGCGTGCCGGTCGTCGTCGGTGAGGTCGCCGTCGATCAGGGCGACGAGCTCCAGGTCCTCGGGGCGGCCGTGGGCGGCCGCGGTGGCCCGCAGGCGCAGGACGGGGAGGGTGGGGACGCCCTCGCGGAGGTCGGTGCCGGGGGTCTTGCCGGACTCGTGGCCCTCGGAGGCGATGTCGAGGACGTCGTCGGCGAGCTGGAAGGCGACGCCGAGCCGCTCGCCGTACTGGGTGAGGATGTCGACGACCGACTCGTCGGCGCCGGACATCATCGCGCCGAAGCGGCAGGAGACGGCGACGAGGGAGCCCGTCTTGCCGCCGAGGACGTCGAGGTAGTGGTCGACGGGGTCGCGGCCGTCGACGGGACCCGCGGTCTCCAGGATCTGGCCGGTGACGAGCCGCTCGAACGCCTCGGCCTGGATCCGTACGGCCTCCGGGCCGAGGTCCGCGAGGGTGTGCGAGGCGCGGGCGAAGAGGAAGTCACCCGTGAGGACGGCGAGCGAGTTGCCCCAGCGGCTGTTCGCGCTGGGCACGCCCCGGCGCACGGCCGCCTCGTCCATGACGTCGTCGTGGTAGAGCGTGGCCAGATGGGTGAGCTCCACGACGACGGCCGCGGGCACGACGCCGGGCGCGTGGGGGTCGCCGAACTGGGCGGCGAGCATCACGAGCAACGGCCGGAACCGCTTGCCGCCGGCGAGCACCAGGTGCTGGGCGGCCTCGGTGATGAAGGGGACATCGCTCTTGGTGGCGTCGAGGAGGCCGGCCTCGACGGCCGCCAACCCCGTCTGGACATCGGCCTCGAGAGCCTGGTCCCGCACGCTAAGACCGAACGGCCCGACGACGGTCACGAGGGGATCTCCTGTCTGCTGACGTCTGCTGACGCTGGTCCTTGACGCTCCGGACCGTACGCCGCCGACGGGGATTGTCGATGTGTCGGTCCATTCACTCAAGCCAGCGTATCCGGTCACGTTTCGATCACCGTGGGCGCCTTCCCGTCACCCCCGGTATGTTCGGTATCAGCTCATACGATCACGAGTAGCCGTTTTGTCCCGAACAACGATCGGCACCGACGCGAACGGCGAGCGGCCGCCCCCCGAGGACGACGGCGCCTCCCTCGGGCACCCCCGGGGACCGCGCCGCACGACGCGCCCCGCCCACTGAGGTGAGCGCCCGATGACGAAGATCCGTACCGGCTTCCCGCACGAGACCCGGCACGAGGACCTCCGCGCCCCGATGCCGGACGGGACCCCGCTGTACGCGCGCGTGGCGGCCGGTCACCGACGAGCCCGTCCCCGCCCTCCTGGAGTACCGCCCCACCGGCTCACCGACCGGACCGCGCCCCGCGACCGGCAGCGCCGCCCCTGGTGCGCGGTCCACGGCTACGCCTCCGTACGGGTCGACGTCCGTGGCCACGGCAACAGCGGGGGCCTGCCCGGCGACGAGTGCGACACCACCGAGCTCGCCGACGGCGAGCCGATCGAGATCCTCGGCCGCCCCCGCGTCGCCCTCCGCCTCATGACGCCCGCGCCGACCGGCCAGATCGCCGCCCGGCTCTGCGACGTCGCCCCCGAAGCCCCTGGAGGCCCCCGAGGAGGCCCGCCCCGAACGGCTCGCCCTCCGCGACGCCGACGTCTTCCACCGCACCGGGGAAAAGCGGATCCCCCGCACGGCCGGCTGAGGCCGGGACCGTACGGGGGATCGCGGGGATTCCTAGGCGTCGGCCTTCCGGCGACGCGCCACGAACACGGCACCCGCGCCGAGCACGAGGGCGGCACCGGCCGCCATGCCGAGCTGCGGCAGGACGTCGGACGAGCCGGTCTCGGCGAGCTCGCCGCCCCGGCCGCCCTGCGGGGCGGCACCGTTCGAGGACGGCGCGGGGGCGGGGGTGGAGGTCGACGGGGACGGGGTCGCGGTGGGCTGCTGCGTCGGCTCCGCCGTCGGCTGCGGCGTCGGCTCCCCCTTCGGCTCGACGATGTCGAAGGAGGCCTTCGCGTACTGCTCGCTGATGCCGCAGGAGCCGTCGCCGTTCTCGTACTCGGCGGTGGTGAAGGAGATGCCCTCGCCCGCGGGGGCGTCCGCGTCCACGGTCAGACGCAGGGTGACGTCGGCCTTGCCGCCCTTGGCGATCGCGCCCAGCTCGATGGCCTCGTCCTCGAAGTCGAGCTCGGTCCACTTCGGGTTGGCGGCGGACTTCCAGTCGATGGAGAAGTACTGGCCGAAGTCGGGGTCCTCCTCGTCCAGGATGTCCTCCCAGGACTCCGGCACGTGCGCGGCGAAGAGGTAGGAGCGCACCGAGTCGAGGTCACGGTCGGAGGTGTTCTCGACGGTGAGGGAGAAGTCGGCGCTGGAACCGATGGTGATGGTCTTGGGGCCCGTGAGGGTGGAGACGACGGAGCGGTCCTCGACGCAGTCCGCGCCCTCGTACGCCTCCAGGGCCGCCTCGGCGTCGGCGAGCTCCTGCTCGGCGGCCTCGATCTTCGGGTCCAGCAGGCTGATCTGCCGGGCGAGCGCCACCCGGGCGTCGTCCCGGGCCGTGGCGGCCGCGTCGAAGCGCGTCTTGGCGTCCGTCTCGGCGGTGAGGGCGGACGCGGCGGTCTCCTTGGCGGCGGTGACGGCCTGCTCGGCGGCGGCCTTGGCCTCGGCCGTGGCGTTCGGGTCCGCGAGGACCGCGTCGAGGTCCGCCTGCGCCTCGGTGAGCGCGGTGTCGGCGGCCCCGCGGGCGGTCTTCGCCCCGTCGTACGCCAGCTTGGCGGCCTCGTACTCGGCCTTGACGGCCGGGTCGATGTTGCCGGCGTTGAGGTCTGCGACGAGCGCCTTGCGCTCGGCCTTGAGGGACTCCAGCTTCGCCTCGGCCGTCGCGACGGCCTCGATGAGCTTCTCGTACTCGGCGAAGTCGTCCTCCTCGGGCCCGTCCGGGGCCTCGTCCTGGGCCGTGGCCGGCTGGGTCGGCTTCGGGGTCTCCGCGAAGGCGGGCCCGGCGGAGAGGAGCACGACGGGCGTGGTGACGGCGGCGGCGACGGCGGTCGCGAGCATGCGGCGAATCTTCACGGGCGGACCTTTTCCTGGTCAGGAGAAGAGAGAAAGGGGGGTGCGCGCCCGCGGAAGTCCTCACGCGGGGGCGCCACCACCGTGATCGTAGGACCCGGACGGACCCGGCGACAGGCCCGTTTCCCCAGCTCGGAAGCGGTGCGGACACGTCGCCTGGAACAAACCGCCCGCACCCGGACAGTTGCCCTCTTCCCGGCCGGTTTCTCTGTGATCCATGTCATCCGCGCCCGCCGCCCGGCCCCGCTCCGTCCCGTACCCTCCCCCTGCCCGTGACAACAGGAAGGCATCCGGTCATGCAGCACCTGGAAGCCGTGTTCGCCGTGCTGGGCGAGCCGAGCCCGGCCCACGCCGACTCCGACGCGGCGTGGCGGCGCCTGGAGGCGGGCCTCGGTGTCGCCCTCCCCGACGACTGCAAGAGGATCGTGGAGGCCTACGCCCCCGCCCAGGCGAACCGGCACCTCTACCTCCTCCACCCCTCGGAGGACCTCGCCCCGTGGACGGAGCAGACCATGCGGGCCTTCCGGGACACCTCGTGGGACGAGGACGTCGCCTGTCCGGGCTTCGAGGAGACCGGCCCCCGGTTCGGTGGAAGGGCGGGAATGGTCCCGCTCGCCACCACCGACCGCGGCGAGTACGTGTTCGCCGCGAAGGGCGGGCAGGCGGACGGCTGGAGGATCCTCACCTGCGACGGTGACGAGCAGGACTTCCACGAGTACCGCATGGGATTCGCGGAGTGGCTGCACCGGTACGTGGCGGGCGGCGACATGGTCGGTCCGGGCAGTGCGGTGTTCCCTCCCGGTCCGGTACGCATGGAACGCCCGGCGGCTCCCGCCGGAGGAGCGCCGGTCGTGTGGCCGGGAGCCGAGCGTCCGCACACGGCGGAGCCCCCGGAAGCCGCGCCCCGCTCGTGATGCGTTCTGCCGCCATATATCCGGTATCCAGCGGTGGATGCCCCTCCAGCCGGACGGTGAACACCGGCCATCGGACACTGCCGTCGCGTCCGCCCTCGTCGTAACGTGTCCCGTATACCCAGCTGGAAAGTGAGGCACGTACCGATGTCCGAGCACAGCCCGCTCGACCTGGCCGAGGGCGATCCCTTCGGCCCGCACAACCTCCCGTACGGCGTCTTCTCCACCGGCGACGAGCCGGGCCGGCGCCGGCTCGGCGTCCGGATCGGCGGGTACGTGCTGGACGCCGGGGCCGCGGCACACGCGCTGGGGTCGCCGTTCGCCTCCCTGCTCGACCGGCCGGGCCTCGGCCCGCTGCTCGCCGCCGGCCGGACCGCCTGGCGGGACGTGCGCCGCGCGCTGACCGCCTGGGTGACGGTCCCGGCCCACCGCCCCGACATCGAGCCGCTGCTCCACCCGCTCGACGCGGTGACGCTGCACCTGCCGTACGAGGTCGCGGACTACGTGGACTTCTACGCGAGCGAGCACCACGCCACCAACGTGGGCCGGATGTTCCGCCCGGACGGCGACCCGCTGACGCCCAACTGGAAGCACCTGCCGATCGGTTACCACGGCCGCGCGGGCACGGTCGTCGTCTCGGGCACGGACGTGGTGCGCCCCTGCGGGCAGCGGAAGACGCCCGCCGACGCGGCGCCGGTCTTCGGCCCGTCGGTGAAGCTGGACATCGAGGCGGAGGTCGGCTTCCTCGTCGGCACCCCGTCGGAGCTCGGCACCCCGGTGCCGCTCTCCGCCTTCCGGGACCACGTCTTCGGCCTGACGCTGCTGAACGACTGGTCGGCGCGGGACGTGCAGGCGTGGGAGTACGTGCCGCTCGGCCCGTTCCTCGGCAAGTCGTTCCAGACCTCGGTGTCGGCGTGGGTGACGCCCCTGGAGGCCCTGGACGCGGCCCGTGTCGCGCCGCCGGCCCGGGACTTCCCCCTCCTGCCGTACCTGGACGACGCGGCGGAGGACGAGCCCGGCGGCTACGACGTGCGGATCACCGTCGAGATCAACGGCGAGGTGGTGGCCGAGCCGCCGTTCTCCACCATGTACTGGACGGCCGCGCAGCAGCTCGCGCACATGACGGTGAACGGCGCCTCCCTGCGCACCGGTGACCTGTACGGCTCCGGCACGGTCTCCGGCCCCGAGGTGAACCAGCGCGGCTCGCTCCTCGAACTCACCTGGAACGGCCGCGACGCCCTCGAACTCTCCGGCGGCAAGCGGACGTTCCTGGAGGACGGCGACGAGGTCGTGCTGACCGCGTGGGCGCCCGGCCCGGACGGCACCCGGGTGGGCCTGGGCGAGGTCCGGGGCCGGATCGCCCCCGCGGTGGCGTAGCTAGCCGATCCGCCAGAGGGCGGGCACGTTCGGCGGCTCCCAGCCGGCCATGGCGGTGTGGGCCTGGAGACAGACGTAGCCCACGCCGCCGTACGTGACCCGGTCCCCGGCGGCGTACGACCGCCCGGCGGTCCACGTGCCGCCGGGCGGGGCGGTGGTGGGCGTGGCCGTCGGCGTCGGACCCGGGTTCTGCGGCACGTCGATGACGAAGTCGAAGGCGGCCTCCCGCCCGCCGCCCGCGTCCCGGACGGTCATGAGCAGCCGCGGGTCGAAGATGCTGTCGGTGTTGTTGCGGGGCTCGTTCGGGAAGTACAGCTGGGTGGTGAGGATCGGCCGCCCGGGCGCCTGCACCTTGACGTGGAGGTGCCGGGTGCGGCCCGGGTAGAGGCCGGGGACGATCGTGGTGAGCTTGAACGACCCGTCGGCGCCGGTGAACTGGTGCCCGCGGAACTTGAACCCGGTGTTGTCGTACGCCCCGTTGGCGTCGGCCTGCCAGAAGTCGAGCAGCACGCCGGACACCGGCCGGCAGGCCCGCCCGAACACGTAGCCGCTGACGGTCAGCGGCGTCCCCGGTCCGTCCTTCAGGGCGCTCCGCAGCGGGGAGTTGGGCTTGAAGTAGGGCCCCTCCATCTGCGGCACGGTCAGGTCGTCGCCGTCGTCGCACTCCGGGGTGAGGTCGAGGGCCGCCTCGCTCCCGCTCAGCGTCCGGGCGAGCGCCGGGACTCCCATGAGCACGGCCGGCGCGGCCATGCCGGCCGCGAGCGCCGCCCGCAGCACGGTCTTGCGGGTGACGTGCCCGGTACTGGTCTTGCTCTCGCTGTCCATGTGCCTGGCTCCTCAGGTGGGGTCTGGGATCGGCACGAACCTAGGGGGGCGGGGCGTCCGCTTCGATGGACGGAACAGGGCGCTCGTGGTGTTTTCGAAAGCCCCCCGGACTCACCCCCACCTCCCGCCGGAAGAACCGGCAGAAGTAGGCGGGATCCTCGAACCCCACCCGGGCCCCCACCTGCCGCACGGAGAGTCCCGTGGCGATCAGCAGCCGCTGCGCCTCCCGCGCCCGCGCCTCCCGCAGCAGCGCGGCGGGCGTCCGCCCGGTGGCGGCCCGCACGACCTCGTTGAGGTGCCCCGGCGTGACCCCGATCCGCCCGGCGCACTCCCGCACGGACAGCCCGCCGCCCCCGGCGTCGGCCACGATCCGCAGGAACTCCCCGGCGACCCCTCGCGGCGGCACCACGACCCGCCCGCCGGGCACCCGCGCGGCCCGCACGAGCAGCACGTGCAGCAACGACCGCAGCACCCCCGCGAACCCGTCGTCCCCGCCCCGGTACTCCTCCGCCAACTCCCCCATCAACAACGAGGTCCGCTCGTGCGCGCCGGCGTCGAGGTCCACCCAGGGCCGCTCCCCCAGTCGCCGCAGCAGCTCCTCGTCCTCCGCCCCGCCCACCAGGAACTCCGGCGTGAACAGCACGAGCGACCCGTCGAGCCCCCGCACCCCCTCCCACCGGTGCACCTGCCCGGGAAGGATCACCCCGAGCTGCGGCGGCCGCACGTCGTACCGCTCGGCGTCGATGACGTGCACGCCCGTCCCCGCCACGACGTGCACGATCTCGTAGAAGGTGTGCCGGTGCGGATAGTCGGCCCGCGACATGGGCCCCATCGCATCGAACCCCCCGGCCGCGAACGGCACCCGATCGGGCAACCGCACCTCCAGCCGGTGCACCGGCGGCTCCCCGTCCCGGGGCGCTTCACAGGGCTCCCCGGGTAAGACGGTGGTCCCGCGCACGGAATCCCCCCAACAGGTACAGACCATTACTCCAGAGTCCACGATGACACGGGCGCAGGTCAGACGAGGACGCATCAGACCAGCCCAACGGCACGAAAGCCCCGCAGGGAGCTTCCGTTCTAGCGGTCGTCGCAACACCCCAGTTCAAGGGGTGCGATGGACTTCAAGATCCGGGAGAACCGGGAACCTGGGGGCGGTGGCCGTCTGCTGCGTGAGCGGGAGGTACATCTCCAGCTCATGCAGCAGGGCTACAACAATCGAGAGGCCAGCCGGATCGCCGGTATTAACCCGCGGACCGGCAAGCGGTGGCGTAACGGCTGGCACTCTCCTCCGACGGGGAAGCCGAAACCTCCCATCACCGTTCAGGCCCCGACGTCCGAGCCCTCGCGCTACCTCCGCGAGGCCGACCGCATTCACATCGCCGACCGCCTGCGTCCGGCAGATAGCCGCTGAGCTGGTCCGCAGCCCGTCCACCATCAGCCGGGAGATACGCCGCAACGGAGCACTCTGGCGGGGCAAGGAATGGACCTACCGGCCGCATGCTGCTCAGCGACGTGCCGAGGAACGTCGCCCACGTCCGAAGACCGGGAAGATCGGGCAGAACCCCGAGCTGCGCGACTTCATCCAGCACCACCTCGCCCTGCGCTGGAGCCCCGAGCAGATCTGTCAGGCTCTGCGGTCCGCCTTCCCCGACCGGCCGGAGATGCTCGTGGTTCACGAGACGATCTACCAGGCCCTCTACGTCCAGGGCCGCGGAGAACTCCGCCGCGAACTGGCCCGTGCCCTGCGCACCGGACGGACTATGCGCCGGCCGCACCGGCAGTCCTGCAAGCGCCAGCAGCGCATCCGGGACATGGTCATGATCAGCGAGCGGCCTCCCGAGGTCGCCGACCGGGCCGTCCCCGGCCACTGGGAGGGCGGCCTGATCATCGGCAAGGAAGGCAAGTCGGCCATCGCCACGCTCGTCGAGCGCTCCATCCGCTACGTGCTGCTGGCACCACTCCCCAAGGACCACAGCGCATCCAGCACCCGTGACGCCCTGGTCGAGGTTGTCCGGTCGCTCCCGCCGCACTTGAAGCGATCCCTGACCTGGGACCAGGGCACGGAAATGGCCGCCCACAAGGCGTTCACCATCGCCACCGACATCCCGGTCTACTTCTGCGACCCGGCCAGCCCCTGGCAGCGCGGCTCGAACGAGAACATCAACGGCCTGCTCCGGCAGTACTTTCCCAAGGCCACCGACCTGTCCGTCCACACCCCCGAGCACCCGGCCGCCGTCATCGCCGAACTCAACAGCCGGCCACGCAAAACGCTCGGCTGGGAAACCCCAGCCGAGCGTCTCGCTAAGCTACTCGCGGCTTGATCAACTCACCACGTGTTGCAACGACCCCCGGAATTCGCCGAGTCCTGCGGGGCTTTCCCACTGGGGCCCACGGGAAGAGGGGCCCACGCGCCGCTATCGGCGTCAGTTTCCGGTGAGAGCCATCCAGATCGCACCAGAGATCGTCAGCACAACACACAGGGCGAGGGACGCATCAGCGCTTTCGCATCGCGTCCAGGTGATCCGAGGAAGGGCATCCCGCACGTTCGCAGCGCCGGAGTCCTCGGAATGCATGCCCGGCCGAGTGGGTTTCAGCCATACGTCGATCCTTCGCTGTGCCTTTGCACTCGACCCCATGAAGTGATCGACGACCGAACCCCCGAAGGCGAATGCCGAGACGACCCGGCCCCCCTCCAGGTGAATCTCCAGTGTCCCTCCCTCGTCAACCGAAACATCTTTGACCGCCGGCTTCGGGAGGCGATGGGTACGGAACGGATTCACCACCGTGAGCCCCTGCTCATCCAGGATCACCTTGCAGTTCGCGACCCTGCCGATGGCCCCGGCAAGCGCCAGGAAGGCCGGAATCCCCTGCCAGCCCATCCGAAAGCCGTTCACCTCGGTCACCCGGTACACGGCCACGATCATGCCGATCCCCAGTCCCGCGACGACGGCCCAGGAGATCGCCATCCAGGAGCTCCGCCTCAGCACCACCGGTTCCACACTCACTGGCCTCACTCCTCTCCCGGCCTCGCATCAACAGACCTTGGCGATCGGCGCGTTTCCCAGGCTCGACGCCCCTACGCCGCAGAACGACATGGAGAGACCTGCGTTGAGACCCATGTTCGCAGACGTGGCCCCCCATTCGACCGTCTTGCGATACCCGTAGATGGTGACGTTCTCTGCCTGATAGACGGTCTTGACGCGAGTGCGGCTCACGATGGCCGAGGTTTTCCAGCTCCCCGCGAGTAGCCGCCCCGCACCCCCTCCCAGGACAGTCCACCCGGCGCCCTTGCCGGCTGCGGCCCAGTTCCAACTCCCTGTGGTCACGCCGTCACCGACCAAGGTAGCTCCTGTGACCAGGAGACCCCCGACGGTGCACAGGCCTGCCGAGACCACGATGCAGGCCCCGAAGCTGGCAGCCGGCAGTACTCGGTTCTTCCAGCCCTCCCAGGTGCCGAAGGTGTCGTGGAGCCCTGATTTCGACTGGTCCCAGGCAGCTGACCAGTTGCCCTCCATGATGTTGTCGAGGATGCCGTTCTTCTTTTTCTGCGCCTCCGCAGCCGCTTGCGCGGCCTCGGCTTCCCGCTTGGCCTTCCGGGCGTCGGCGGCCTTCCTCGCCTTGGCATCCTTCTTGGCGTCCCAGTGGAACACCTTGTAGTTCGCGGGGTCCGCACGGTATGCCCTGTACTTCTTCTGGGATTCCCGGTCCTTGCGCGGGCTCTGGTTCCAGACGTACCGCCCGCCCTTCTGCGTGTAGTACCCCGTCGTCATGCCGCGTTCCTGGGCCCAGTAGTAGTCCGCGGCGCCGTTGCCGCCCACCGGGCCGTCGGGGCGGAGGCCCGTCGGGTCGGACTTGGTGAGCGGGTTGTTGTGGGCGTAGGAGTACGCGTTCATCTGGGCCGGGTCGTTGAAGTCGACGACCGGGTCGACCGAGAGGAAGCGGCCCAGCGTCGGGTCGTACTCGCGGGCTCCGAGGTGCGTGAGGCCCGTGGGGTCGTTGGTGCCGCCGACGAAGCCGCGGGGGCCGAAGGCGTTCGACTGGGCCGTGCGCAGCTCGCCGAAGGGGAGCTGCTTGCGGTGGGTGACCGCCAGCGTGCTCGCGTTGATCGCCGTCATCGACGTGCCCTGGTGGTCGTTGACCAGGTAGGACACGGTCGTGCCGGTACGGACCGCGACGGTCTCGCCGCCGTGGGTGTAGTACCGGGTGCCGGTCTTCGTCGTCCCGTTCGCCGCCAGCTTCAGCTCGTCGCCGTTGGGCAGCGTCAGCACCTGCGTGCCGTCGCCGTTCTTGGTGAGGAGTCGGCTGCCGTCGGCGTCGTAGACGTAGCTGGTGGTCTTGCCGGCCTCGGCCAGGGTGGCGAGGTGGCCCTCGGCGTCCCAGGTGAGGTCCTGCACCTTGGTGCCGATGGTGCGCTTGGTGGTGTTGCCGGTCGCGTCGTATTCGAAGGTGCTGACGCGCCCGTTGTCGGCACCGCCGGTGACGGTGGCCTGCTGGACCGCGTGCGGACGGGTCTCGCCGCCGGCGGGGTGGGTGTACGCGGTGGTGACCGAACCGAGCTTGTCCTGCTGCTCGGTGCGGTTGCCCATCTTGTCGTAGCCGTACGTCAGCCAGTACGCGTTCGGCCCGCCGACGCTCGTGGCGCTCGGTGCCGTGGCGCAGTCGGTCTTGCCCGTCCACGCCTCGGTCAGCCGGCCGAGCTGGTCGTTGGTGAAGCACTGCCGGTCGACGGACGCGGTGGCGTCCTGCCCGGTGGTGCTGGTCACGCTGGTGACGTTGCCCGCCGGGTCGTAGGCGTACTGCGACCGGTTGACGCGCTGCGGAGCGAGGAACCGGTCGGTGACCGTCTCGATCACGCGGCCGGTGTGGGGGTCGTACGCCTGGTCCCGCCAGACCTTCTTGTCCAGGACGTCGCTGAACTCGGTCCGGGTGGGACGGCTGTACTGGTCGTACAGGACGTTGGCGACGAGCACGATGCCGCCGCGCACGGTCCGGTACGGCAGGTCCTCGGCGTTGTAGTCGGTGACGACCGACTCGGCGGGGATGTCACCGACCGCCGGGTTGTCCGTCCACCGCGGGGCGCCGGTCTTCTCGTCATAGCCGTAGCCCCAGGTGTACGTGCCGGCGAGGCCACCGGCCGCGGCCGGGACGACGAGGCTGCTCGACGTGGGCTGGTACCGGTCGTTGTAGCCGCCGACCTGCTCCTTGTACTCGGCTCCCGCGACGAAGCGGCTGCTGCTGGTGAGCTGCCCCTTGGCGAGGGTGTCGTACGTCCACTTCGCGAGCGTGGTCGTGCCGTTCTTCAGTTCGGTCTTGCGGCCGAGCTTGTCGTAGACCGTGGTCAGCGTGGTGTTCCGGGCGTCCTTGGCGGTGACGATCCGGCCCAGCGCGTCGTAGGTGAGGACGCCGGCACCCTTGTCGGGGTCGTTCACCCCGGTCTTCTGCCCGCGGCTGTCGAAGGTGTAGCTCCAGGTGTTGCCCGCCGGGTCGGTGACCGAGGTGGGCTCGCCGTACTTGCCGTACGTGTACGTCGTCGTCCGGGGGTCGGTCTGCCCGGCGCCCGCGTACTCGATGAGCTGGGTCGTCCGCCCCCTGGCGTCGAGCACCTTCGTGGTGACGGTGCCGCCCTGCGGCGGGGTGACGGTGACCCGGTCGCCCGCGTAGGCGGTCGTGGTCTGCCACTTCAGGTCGCCGCGGAAGAGCGACTCCGCCTTGGTGACGCGGCCGAGACCGTCGTAGGTGTTGATGGTGGCGTTGTCGACCTGGTGCTCGTCCTTGGCCGTGTACAGCGTCGCGGACGGGGCGACCTCGCCGTAGTAGGGCGCGAAGCTCTTCGAGACCCAGCCGCGGGTGTCGTAGCGGGTCTCCGTCAGGACGGTGTGCGCGGTGCCGTAGGCCGGGGCCTGCGTCTGCCGCTCCCGGAGCAGGCCGTCGTACAGGGCGTACGTGGCCCGGTAGGTGCCGTCCTGCTTGAGCGTCTTGGTGGTGACCGCGTTGGCCTCGGTCCGGGAGATCTTGTACTCGTACTGGACGGAGGGCTGGGTCTCGTTGCCGGTCTTGGGCCAGCCCGGCTGCCAGACCTTCAGGACGCGCCCGAGGCCGTCGTGCACGGCGTCCGTGCGCTTGCCGTTGGCGTCCACGACCGCCGTCGCGACCCCGCGTACCGGGTCGTAGGTGGTGGTCGCGGCGTGGCCGAGGGCGTTGGTGACCTTCTGGGACGTCGGGATGCCCGTCGTCGGCGTGTAGGCCGTCGTCGTGGTGTTCCCGAGGGCGTCGGTGTCGGTCAGCTCTCGGCCGTGCTGGTCGTAGGTGTGGGTCGCCGTGGTGAGGTAACCGGTGCCCGCGGCGTCCTGCTCGTCGAGGCGGGTGACGTCGCCCTTCGTCGGGACGGCGGTGAGCGAGGTCGCGCCGTCGTAGTAGCGGCGCTCGACGGAGACCAGGTCGGCGGGCAGCACCGTGGGGGCGCCACAGGGCTTGGCCACCGTCTTGATCTCGGACGGCAGTCCGAGGATGTCGCCGGGGGCGTAGCTGGTGGTGACGCACTCCTCGTCGCCGGACTTGGCGGTGTCGCCGAGCCGGGAGTCGGTGAGCACGTTGCCGTTGCCGTCGTAGGTGCGCTGGGTCTCGGTGACGCGCCATGTCTGGCCGACGGCCGTACGGGTGCGCTCCTTCGCTCCGGCGGTCACGTACGCGTGCCGGGCGGGGAGCCCCTCGGCTCGGTTCTCGGTCGCGGTGGCGGAGGACACCCACGGGGTGTAGCTCTTGGTCGTCTCCAGCTTGCCGCCGTCGCCGTTGTAGGTGGACTCCTCTCGCGTCATGCCGGCGAAGGCCGCGTGGTCGGTGACCGACTGTCCCTCGCTGTCCTTCACGGCCGCGCCCGGGATGCCCCGGAAGTAGCGGTACTCCTTGAGGGTCTTCGGGTAGGGGGCGGCGCCGCCCCGTACCTGGACCAGGCCGTAGCCCTTGCGGTCGCCGTAGGTGAGGTGCTTGGCGTCGGTGAACTCGTCGTCCTGCGCCTTGGCCCAGGCCATGCCCTCGGGGTACGTGTACTGGGTCCGCTTGTCCGGCATCCCGCTGGTGTTGTCGGCCTCCAGGATGAAGTCGACGGCGTAGGCGTGGAACCAGTCGAGGTACGGCTCGTAGTTGTCGGCCGGCGCGTCCGGCGGTGACCACTTGACCGGGTAGCAGCGCCGGGTGTTCGTCGCGTCGGGCGAGGGGACGCTGGTCGCGGAGCAGTCGGGCGCGGTGTAGCCGATGCCGATGGTGCCGCCGGACTCGGAGTTGACGGCGGTGATGCGGTAGCGCCAGAGGCCCGGCACGGGGTCGGGGTCGCCGCCCGTGGTGGCGCCTTCCACGCGGTTGCGCATCGGCGTGCCGTTGAAGGTGACCGCGGGGAGCGTGACCGCGCCCGTGCCGGTGTGACCGGTGCGGGTGATCGACTTGAGCCAGAGCGGCGGGGCGCCGCCGTCACCGGTCGCCGGGAAGTTCTGGGCCAGGGCCCAGCTGTCGACGGCCTTCCACGCCCCGCCGGACCACACGGAGGTGGCGATGGTGGAGAGCTTCATGCGGGTCCAGAAGGAAGGCGAGTAGCGGTCCTTGCACTCGGTCCCGGAGGCGCAGTACTGGTCGAACGGGACGTCCGGCCAGTTCTTCGCGTTGGTGGCGTCGAAGGTCGTGCAGCCGGTGAGGCAGCGCTCGGTGTTGGTGAACTCGACCTTGGCGGACGGCTGGGCGTAGGGGTCGGTCTGACGCAGGCCGTACTCGATGCGCTTCAGGTAGCCGCTGCGGTCGTAGGCGGTCGCCGTGGACGCTCCGGTGCTGGAGTTGACGTTGCGGCCGTAGTGGTTGACCTCCTCGCCCCAGTAGTAGGTCATGGCGTCGCCGTGCGGGTCCACGACGTAGTCGAGGTTCCAGCGCCATGCCTGCTGGCACCAGGCGTCCTTGAACGTAGCCTGGTAGCAGGGCTCGCCCGCGTTGTTGCCGAAGACGGGGACGGTCCAGGTGGACCGGGTCTCCGGCTTGCCGGAGACCCAGGTGTCGAGCCGGTTGGCGCCGAAGTAGTACCGGGTGCCGTCCGGCGTCGTCACCTTCCAGTACTCGCCGTTGTCGTCACCGTTGTTGTCGCCGAAGTTGTCGGCGCCGGCGTTGGTCGCCTTCTCGATGGTCGTGCCGTCGTCGGCTTCCATGTGCCAGTCGCCGGTGGTGCTGTCCTTGACGAGCTGGCTGGTGCGCCCGCCGAGGTTCAGCAGGGCGTTGTCCTTCTTCCAGCACAGGTCGCCGATCTTCGCGGTGCCGTTGGTGCCGCTGGAGTCGGTGGTGCAGGAGACGTACTGGCGCTCGATGTAGCCGGGCTCCATGGTCCAGCCGTCGCCGATGCCGCCGGGCTGGTTGTTGGTGCCGGCGGTCCGGCCGTCGATGGCCAGGGAGCTGTAACCGAGGGACAGCTTGGGGCTGACGTCGCCGGGCACGTCGGGCACGGTGATGTCGTAGTTCCAGCTGAAGCCGCCGCTGCTGCCGCCGGCGGACCAGGAGGCGGACGGCGACAGGGACGTGGCCCGGAAGTCTCCGGAGGCGCCGCCGGCCGCGGCCGTGGCCGCGAGCACGGTGGCCTCGCCCGCCGTGGCGGACAGCGCGACGGGGGCGCTGAGCTTCCCGGTCTCGGTGTCGTTGAGCGTCGGCAGCGTCGTCGCCTTGCCGCAGCCCTTGGCCTCGGGAGTCGTCAGCGCGCAGGCGGGCAGTGCCTTGAGCGTCAGACGTGAGGCCCAGTCGCCTCCGTAGGCGTTGCGGAAGGCGTCGTAGTCGAGCTCGACCTGGACGTCGCCGGTCGCCTTCTGGAGGGGGGCGACGGTGAGCACGACGCCTTCGACGCCGAGCTTCTTCGCCGTGTCACGGCCCAGGACGCGGACGCGCGTCCGCTCGCCGCTCTTCGCGTTCTGCTTCCAGACGCGGACCCCGGAGACCGCCGGATCGACGAGCGGCGACACCGGGGCCCCCGCCTTCGCCGACGACAGCAGGACGGAGGCCCGGCCCAGCCCCTGCTCCGCAGTGGCGGCGGCCGGCCAGGTCACGTCGGGCGCCGTCCAGACGGTGTCGGACGACGCCTTCTTCTTGGCCGCCTTCCCGGACGCCTTCACCGGCTCGACCTCGATGGGGTCGAGCTGCTTGGGCTTCTGCGGCTCCCACGCGACCGCTGCGGCGGCGACGGGCCCCCCGAGCAACCCAGCGGCCAGGAACCCCGCGGTCAGGACGGAGACCGTCCCGAAAGTTTGTCTTGATTTCGGCGTTTTTCTTATTCCACTCATATGCGGTTTCCCCACCCATTTCACGCACGCCAGCGGCATGCAGGTAAATAACCGACCGAAACTAACAACTTCATGCCAGAGAAATATTCACCTGGCCGGAAAAGGGTCCGAGATCAGTCAAGTTCACCTGGAATCAATGCTTCAGAGGCAGACAATCAACCGAAAGAGGAGTGCTTCATTGGCCATTTCCAGCCAACCCTTCACCACGGGCCTCCCTGGACCGACAACGAGCCGTGAACGATCTAGTGTTCGGGTCGACTGATTAAGGGAGGGGAAAATATGGAAAATCAGACAACAAGAAAGAGATCGGCGGTTTCCGCAGCCGTCGTGGCCGCCACGGCGGCCGCACTGCTCGGCACGGCACTGTCGCCGCAGGGGGCCGCGACACCTGCCACGGAGAGCGCGAAC
This sequence comes from Streptomyces roseolus, assembly GCF_014649855.1. Classification (GTDB taxonomy): domain Bacteria; phylum Actinomycetota; class Actinomycetes; order Streptomycetales; family Streptomycetaceae; genus Streptomyces; species Streptomyces roseolus. The sequence continues at coordinate 91,470 of NZ_BMTV01000013.1, forward strand.
CCCGGGAGGACGGCCGCGCCGCAGCCGTCCCCCGAGGAGAAGGCGAGCAAGGAGGCCCAGGACAAGGGCCGCCGGGTCGAGGTCATCGCCCAGCGCACGGAGACGTCGCAGCTCTTCGCCGACCCGTCCGGCACCTTCACCGAGGAGCGGTACGTACTGCCCCGGTGGACGGAGAAGGACAACACCTTCGTTCCCATCGACACGACCCTGGTCAAGGGGGCCGACGGGCGGATCACCACCAAGGCCACCAAGGCCGGCATCTCCTTCTCCGGGGGCGGCACCGGCTCGGCGGTCACGCTGGCGCACAGCAACCGCTCGCTCGCTTTCAGCTGGACGGACAGCCTTCCCGAGCCCCGCCTCGACGGCGACACGGCGACCTACCCCGAGGTACTCCCCGGAGTCGACCTCAAGCTGCGCGCGGGCAACTCGGGCTTCAGCCAGCTCCTGGTCGTCAAGACGCCCCAGGCCGCGTCGAACCCCGCCCTGGCGTCGATCCGCATGGCCATGAGCGCAAACGGGCTGTCCGTCGCCAAGGATGCCCACGGCAACATGCGAGCCACCGACCCGGCCGGCCAGGAGGTCTTCACCGCTCCCGCGCCGCGCATGTGGGACAGCTCATCCGCCGCCCCTCCCGCCGCGGCGGCCAGGGCGGCGGCGCCGAAGCCCCCGAGCGAGCCCTTCACTCCGGGAGACGGGGCCAAGCAGGCCACGATGAAGGTGTCGTTCGACGGCAAGGCGATGACCCTCGCCCCGGACCAGTCGCTCCTCAAGGGCAAGGACACCACCTACCCGGTCTACATCGACCCCGAGTACTCCGCACACGGGGGGCGGGAAGAGTGGGCCCTCGTCTACAAGGCCACCCCCAACACGGCGTACTTCGGCGGAGCCGGCTGGCACAACCCGGACGGCCCGGTCGGCACGAACCTGGCCCGCGTCGGGTACGAGGACTTCACCAACGGGCTCGCACGCTCCTTCTTCCGCATGGATTCCAACAACCTGTGGAACACGAAGAAGCTGATCAAGGGCTCCACGTTCAGGATCAAGAACGTCTGGTCCTACTCGTGCACCGCCCGCAGTGTGGAGCTGTGGCTCACCGGAGGCATCTCCTCCGCGACCACGTGGGCCAACACGGACAACTCCACCATGTGGGCCAGGAAGCTCGACACGCGCAACGAATCGCACGGGTATGTCGGCTGCACCGGCTCGGACATCGCCTTCGACGCCACCTCCGCCGCCAAGGAAGCCGCTACCAAGCGGTGGACCAACATCACGCTCGGGCTCCGCGCCACGAGCGAGACCGACGTCCTGGCATGGAAGAAGTTCGACATCGGGACGGCCAGACTCACCACGACGTACAACACGTACCCCAAGGTGCCCGAGACCCTCGACACCACGCCGGACACCTGGACCGCCGCCTGCCAGGCGAACCTGCCGTCCATGGGGACCCCCATCATCGGCAACACCGACATCACCCTCCAGGGCAAGTTCACCGACCCTGACGGTGGCATGGTCAAGGCCCGCTTCGTCCTGTGGCCCTACGGGCACTACGACTCCGGCCCCAAGGTCGACGTCAGGGTCGACGTCGTCTCCGGTCGCAATGCCAAGCTCGTCGTGACCAAGGAGAAGATGAAGGAGCTCCAGGCCGCCGCGGGCATGACCGGGACCGCCAAGTTCTACTGGTTCGCGCGCGCCGAGGACGGCGAGCTGTCCAGCCCCTGGACCGACTCCTGCAGCTTCGACTTCGACGCCACCCGGCCCAGCAAGGCCCCGACGGTCAGCTCGACGCAGTTCCCCAACGGCACCGACGGCTGGCCCGAGACGACGGGTCTGGCCCGCACCCAGGGAACGTTCAACGTGACCGCCCTGGACGCCGGCACCCAGCCCAAGATCGAGTACTGGACCGACTGGGACCCCACCGTCCGCAGCATGACCAACGGTCTGGCCGGCGACGTGACCTTCGCCCTGCCCCTCACCCCGCCGAGTGTGGGCCGGCACACCCTCAGCGTGCGGTCGATCGACGCGGGCGGCAACATCTCCGACACGACCCGGTACCCGTTCTACGCCGACGGCACGGGCATCCCGGACAAGCCCGGTGACCTCAACGGTGACGGCCTCGCCGACTTCTACGGCATCCGCTCGGACGGCGACCTCTGGTTCTACGCCGGCACGGGCAACGGCCGCCACGCCCCGTACGCGGTCGCCTCTGACCAGGACTTCAGCGGCTCCTCCATCACCCGCCGGGGCGACTGGACGGCCGACGGCTACGAGGACCTCGTGGCCCTGGTCCCCACCGACGAGGGCAAGGAGCTCCGGGTCTACCCCAACAACGGCTTCGGACACGCCTGTTCACGCATCGGCGAGGAAGCCGACGGCGTCTCCAAGGCCTGCCAGTTCGACATGGAGACCTTCACGACCAAGTACGCGGCCAACAACCACTGGAAGGACGCCACCGAGATCGTCGCCCTGGGCGACGTCGACGGTCCGACCGACCTCAACGGCGACGGAAAGATCGAAGCGGGCGTCGACCGTCCCAGCCGCACCGACCTGCTCGTCAAGCAGGGCGACCAGCTGTGGCTGTACTTCGGTTCGGGCTCGTCCCTGCTCGACGACGTCAAGGCGCCCGTGCTGATCGGCACCGGTGGCTGGACCGGCTATTCCCTGGCCGCTCCCGGCGACTTCAACAAGGACGGAAAGGTCGACCTCCTCGCGAGGCACAGGACCAACGGCGAGCTGAAGCTCTACCCGGGCAGCGACAACCAGGGCGGCGGCCTCGGCGCGGGCTCCACCTCCAGTGTCATCGGCACCGGCTGGACCGCGACGAACCGTCCGCTGTTCACCGCCGTGCCCGACGCCAACAGGGACGGCACTTCGGACCTCTGGGCGACCACGGGTGGGGGGCAGCTGTACTTCTACCCGAACGCCCTGGGCGCGGGCACGCTCGTCGGCACCGGCGGCTGGACCCCGTTCCAGAACCTCGCCTAGCGTCACCCGCACGCACGACACGGAGTCCCCGGTCCCGGCATCCGCCGGGGCCGGGGACTCCCCCGTTGCCGGAGAGGGGGCGTCACCCCCCGTGTCCACTCCGCTGGGCCAGCCCCGGGTGCGGGTGGGAGGCGGGCGTTCGATGCTCCTTGCGGCGGGCTCCGGGGAGGAGCCGGCTCCGGACCCGGCGCCCGGTGGGCGCTTCCCCCCTTCCAGAGGAGTACATCCGTATGTCCGCACGTCCCCGGGCCCTCAGGGCCGCCTTCGCCCTCACCGCTTCCGTCGCGCTGGCCCTGGGGGCCGCCGCTCCGGCCGTCTCGGCCGGGCCCGTCGCCCCGGTGGCGGGCGGCGACCACGGGTTCCCGCATCCGGACCTGTACAAGACGTACGAGGCGACGAAGAAGTACCGGTCGGAGGAGAAGGCGATCGCCGACGGGTTCCGGCGCACCGACGTGTGCGTCGAGGACACCAGCGACGCGAGGCTCGGCGGGATGGGGTACCACTACGTGAACCCCGCCAACATCGGCTCCACCGAACCGGCGCGGCCCGCGGCCGTGATCTACGCGGAGGAGCACGGGAGCGGGAAGCGGGAGCTGGTCGCCCTGGAGTGGGTCGTGCCGGACACCGGGCAGCCGGTGCCGCGCGCCTTCGACCGGGACTTCGACGGGCCGGACCCGATCCCGGGGCTCGGGGAGGTCTACTCCCTGCACGCCTGGATCTACAAGAAGAACCCGGCCGGCGTCTTCGCCCCGTACAACCCCCGGGTGCACTGCGGCCCCTGCCCGGAGAAGTAGCGGGTACGCGGAAGGGCCCGGCTCGCCCCCGAGCCGGGCCCCGTCCGTGTGGGGTCAGCGTACGAAGACGCTCGCCTGGCTCGCCAGGTCCAGGAAGTACTGCGGCGCGAGGCCGAGCACCAGGGTGACGGCCACGCCCGCCGCGATGGTGACGGTGGTCAGGGCCGAGGGCACGGCGACCGTGGGGCCGTCCGCCTTCGGCTCGCTGAAGAACATCAGCACGATCACCCGGATGTAGAAGAAGGCCGCCACCGCCGAGGCGATGACGCCGACCACGACGAGCGCGCCCGCGCCGCCCTCCGCCGCCGCCTTGAAGACCGCGAACTTGCCGGAGAACCCGGAGGTCAGCGGGATGCCGGCGAAGGCGAGCAGGAAGACCGCGAAGACGGCCGCGACCAGCGGCGAACGGCGGCCCAGTCCGGCCCACTTGGAGAGGTGGGTGGCCTCGCCGCCCGCGTCCCGCACCAGCGTGACGACGGCGAACGCGCCGATCGTCACGAAGGAGTAGGCGCCCAGGTAGAACAGGACCGACGAGATGCCGCTGGGCGTGGCCGCGATGACGCCCGCCAGCAGGAAGCCGGCGTGGGCGATCGAGGAGTAGGCCAGCAGGCGCTTGATGTCCGTCTGGGTGATGGCGACGACCGCGCCGCCCAGCATCGTGACGATCGCGACGCCCCACATGACCGGGCGCCAGTCCCAGGTGAGGCCGGGAAGGACGACGTACAGCAGCCGGAGCAGCGCGCCGAAGGCGGCGACCTTGGTGGCGGCGGCCATGAAGCCGGTCACCGGGGTCGGGGCGCCCTGGTAGACGTCCGGGGTCCACATGTGGAAGGGGACGGCGCCGACCTTGAACAGCAGGCCCATGAGGAGCAGGGCGAAGCCGATCAGGAGGAGGACGTCGTTGCCCATGGTGCCGGCGAGCGCCGGGTTCACCGAGGTGACCGCGCCGTCGACGACGTCCGCGATCGTGGCGTACGAGACGGAGCCCGCGTAGCCGTAGAGCAGGGCGATCCCGAAGAGCAGGAAGGCCGAGGAGAAGGCGCCGAGCAGGAAGTACTTGACGGCCGCCTCCTGCGACATCAGCCGCTTGCGGCGGGCTACGGCGCAGAGCAGGTACAGCGGGAGGGAGAAGACCTCCAGGGCGATGAAGAGGGTCAGGAGGTCGTTGGCGGCCGGGAAGACCAGCATGCCGGCGATCGCGAAGAGCGCGAGCGGGAAGACCTCGGTGGTGGTGAAGCCCGCCTTGACGGCGGCCTTCTCGTGGTCGCCGCCGGGGACGGCGGCCGCCTCGGCGGCGAAGGAGTCGACCTTGTGGCCGTGGTCGGCCGGGTCGAGCCTGCGCTCGGCGAAGGTGAGGATCGCGACGATCGAGGCGAGGAGAATGGTGCCCTGCAGGAAGAGGGCGGGGCCGTCGACGGCGATGGCGCCCATGGCCGCGATGCCGGCCCTGGTGGTGCCGTAGCCTCCGGCCGCGAGGCCGACGACCGCGGCGAACGCGGCGGCGAGGGCCAGGACCGACAGGAAGACCTGGGCGAGGTAGCGGCCCTTGCGGGGCACGAAGGCCTCGGCGAGGATCCCGAGGACGGCCGCGCCGACCACGATCAGGACCGGGGCGAGCTGGGTGTACTCGATCTTCGGTGCCGGGATCTTGTTCAGCGGCTCGGCAGCCGTCGTCCACAGGTTGTGGACAGCGAGGGCGTTCACTTGGCCGCCTCCACGGTCTGGACGGGGACTTCGGGCTGGGGGTCGGTCCGCTGCACGTCCGACATGGTGTGCCGGACCGCCGGGTTCACGACGTCCGTCAGCGGCTTCGGGAAGACGCCGAGGAAGAGCAGCAGGGCGATCAGCGGGGTGACGACGGCGAGCTCGCGCGGCCGCAGGTCGGGCATCGACCGCACCTCCTCCTTCACCGGGCCCGTCATCGTCCGCTGGTAGAGGACGAGGACGTACAGCGCGGCGAGGACGATGCCGGTGGTGGCGACGATCCCGGCCACCGGGTAGCGGGCGAAGGTGCCGACCAGGACCAGGAACTCGCTGACGAACGGGGCGAGTCCGGGCAGCGACAGGGTCGCGAGGCCGCCGATCAGGAAGGTGCCGGCGAGGACCGGGGCGACCTTCTGGACACCGCCGTAGTCGGCGATGAGCCGCGAGCCGCGCCGGGAGATCAGGAAGCCGGCGACGAGCATCAGGGCGGCGGTCGAGATGCCGTGGTTGACCATGTAGAGCGTGGCGCCCGACTGGCCCTGGCTGGTCATCGCGAAGATGCCCAGGATGATGAAGCCGAAGTGGGAGATCGACGCGTAGGCGACGAGCCGCTTGATGTCCCGCTGGCCGACCGCGACCAGCGCCCCGTACACGATGCTGATCAGGGCGAGGACGACGATCGCGGGCGTCGCCCACTTCGACGCCTCGGGGAAGAGGCCGAGGCAGAAGCGGAGCATCGCGAAGGTGCCGACCTTGTCGACGACCGCGGTGATGAGGACGGCGACCGGGGCGGTCGCCTCCCCCATCGCGTTCGGCAGCCAGGTGTGCAGCGGCCACAGCGGCGCCTTCACCGCGAAGGCGAAGAAGAAGCCGAGGAACAGCCACTTCTCTGTGGAGGACGCCATCTCCAGCGAGCCGTTCGCCCGCGCCTCGGCGATCTCCGTGAGCGAGAAGTTCCCCGCGACCACGTACAGGCCGATGACCGCGGCCAGCATGATCAGGCCGCCGACCAGGTTGTACAGCAGGAACTTGACCGCCGCGTACGAGCGCTGCGCCGCCGCGTTCTCGTCGGTGCCGCTGTGCGCGCGGTCGCCGAAGCCGCCGATGAGGAAGTACATCGGGATGAGCATGGCTTCGAAGAGGATGTAGAAGAGGAAGACGTCGGTGGCCTCGAAGGAGAGGATCACCATCGCCTCGACCATGAGGATCAGGGCGAAGAAGCCCTGGGTCGGGCGCCACCGCTTGGACTGCGTCTCCAGGGGGTCGGCGTCGTGCCAGCCCGCCAGGATGACGAACGGGATGAGCAGCGCGGTCAGGGCGATGAGCGCCACCCCGATGCCGTCGACGCCGAGCTCGTACCGCACCCCGAAGTCCTTGATCCAGGAGTGGGATTCGGTGAGCTGGTAGCGGTCGCCGCCGGGTTCGAAGCGGGCGAAGACGATCCCGGCCAGCACCAGCGTGACCAGCGAGACGAGCAGCGCCAGCCACTTGGCGGCGGTGCGGCGGGCGGCGGGCACGGCGGCGGTGAGGATCGCACCGACCGCCGGCACCGCTGCCGTCGCCGTCAGGAGCGGGAAGGACATGGGAGTTACACCGCCCTCATCAGCAGGGTCGCGGCGATGAGGACCGCCGTACCGCCGAACATGGAGACCGCGTACGAGCGGACGTGGCCGTTCTGGAGCTTGCGCAGCCGGCCGGAGAGCCCGCCGACGCCCGCCGCCGTGCCGTTGACGACGCCGTCCACCAGGCTGTGGTCGACGTAGACCAGCGAGCGGGTGAGGTGGGTGCCGCCGGTGACGAAGACGGCGTGGTTGAAGTCGTCCTGGAGCAGGTCGCGGCGGGCGGCCCGGGTGAGCAGCGAGCCGCGCGGCGCGACGACCGGAACCGGGCGGCGCCCGTACTGGAGGTACGCGAGGCCGACGCCGATCACCATGACGGCGACGGTGGCCGAGGTGACGGCCATGGCGCTGATCGGCGGGTGGCCGTGCTCGTAGTCGGTGACGGGCTTCAGCCAGTTCACGAACCGGTCGCCGATGCCGAAGATCCCGCCCGCGAAGACCGAGCCGAAGGCCAGCAGGATCATGGGGACCGTCATGGACTTCGGGGACTCGTGCGGGTGCGGCTCGTGGCCGTGCTCGTCCGGCTGCCAGCGCTTCTCGCCGAAGAAGGTCATCAGCATCACGCGCGTCATGTAGTACGCGGTGATGGCGGCGCCGAGCAGGGTGACCGCGCCGAGGATCCAGCCCTCGGTGCCGCCCTTGGCGAAGGCCGCCTCGATGATCTTGTCCTTGGAGAAGAAGCCGGACAGGCCCGGGAAGCCGATGATGGCGAGGTAGCCGAGGCCGAAGGTGGCGAAGGTGACCGGCATGTACTTCCTGAGGCCGCCGTACTTCCGCATGTCGACCTCGTCGTTCATGCCGTGCATGACCGAACCGGCGCCGAGGAACAGGCCGGCCTTGAAGAAGCCGTGCGTCACCAGGTGCATGATCGCGAAGACGTAGCCGATCGGGCCGAGTCCGGCCGCGAGGATCATGTATCCGATCTGCGACATCGTGGATCCGGCGAGGGCCTTCTTGATGTCGTCCTTCGCGCAACCGACGATCGCACCGAAGAGCAGCGTGACCGCGCCGACGATGGTGACGACGAGCTGCGCGTCCGGGGCCGCGTTGAAGATGTCGGCGGAGCGGACGATCAGGTAGACGCCGGCGGTGACCATGGTGGCCGCGTGGATGAGGGCCGAGACCGGGGTCGGGCCCTCCATCGCGTCCCCGAGCCAGGACTGCAGCGGCACCTGGGCCGACTTGCCGCAGGCCGCGAGGAGCAGCATCAGGCCGATCGCGGTCAGCGTGCCCTCGCCGGTCTCCCCCGCCGACTCCAGGACGGGGCCGAAGGCGAAGGTGCCGAAGGTGGTGAACATCAGCATGATCGCGATCGACAGGCCGATGTCGCCGACCCGGTTGACCAGGAAGGCCTTCTTCGCGGCGGTCGCCGCGCTGGGCTTGTGCTGCCAGAAGCCGATCAGGAGGTACGAGGCGAGGCCGACGCCCTCCCAGCCGAAGTACAGCAGCAGGTAGTTGTCCGCCAGGACGAGCAGCAGCATCGCGGCGACGAACAGGTTCAGGTAGCCGAAGAAGCGGCGGCGCCGCTCGTCGTGCTCCATGTACCCGATCGAGTACACGTGGATGAGCGTGCCCACGCCGGTGATCAGCAGGACGAAGGTCATCGACAGCTGGTCGAGCTGGAAGGCGATGTCCGCCTGGAAGCCCTCGACGGGGATCCAGGAGAACAGGTGCTGGTGCATCGCCCGGTCGTCGGCGGCCTTGCCGAGCATGTCGGCGAAGAGCGCGAGGCCGATGACGAAGGAGACGGCCGCGAGGAGCGTGCCGAGCCAGTGCCCGGCCCTGTCGAGCCGGCGCCCGCCGCACAGCAGGACCGCCGCGCCGAGCAGAGGTGCCCCGATGAGGAGCGCAATGAGATTTTCCACGGTCAGCCCCTCACAGCTTCATCAGGCTGGCGTCGTCGACCGAGGCCGAGTGGCGGGATCGGAAGACGGACACGATGATCGCGAGCCCGACGACGACCTCCGCGGCGGCCACGACCATCGTGAAGAAGGCGATGATCTGGCCGTCGAGGTTGCCGTGCATGCGGGAGAAGGTGACGAACGCGAGGTTGCAGGCGTTGAGCATCAGCTCCACGCACATGAAGACCACGATCGCGTTCCGCCGGATCAGCACCCCGACCGCGCCGATGGTGAACAACAGGGCGGCGAGGTACAGGTAGTTGACGGGGTTCACCGTCCGGCCTCCTCTTCTTCCCGGTCGCGGCCGAGCCGCTCCGCGGAGCGCTGCTCCAGGGCCTTGAGGTCTGCGAGCGCCTCCGTCGACACGTCCCGCACCTGGCCCCGCTTGCGCAGGGTCGAGATGACGGTGAGCTCGGACGGGGTGCCGTCGGGCAGCAGGCCCGCGATGTCCACCGCGTTGTGCCGGGCGTAGACGCCGGGGGCGGGCAGCGGCGGCAGGTGCTTGCCCTCGCGCACGCGCTGCTCGGCCAGCTCGCGCTGGGTCCTGGCCCGCTCGGTGCGCTCCCGGTGGGTGAGGAGCATCGCGCCGACGGAGGCGGTGATCAGCAGGGCGCCGGTGATCTCGAAGGCGAAGACGTACTTGGTGAAGATGAGGGCCGCGAGGCCCTCCACGTTCCCCCCGTGGGCGGCGTTGGCCGCGCCGAGGCCGGCGAACTCGGTCAGCGCCGCGTTCCCGATCCCGGCGAAGAGCAGGACGCCGAAGCCGAGGCCACAGGCGGCGGCCCACCAGCGCTGGCCCTTGATGGTCTCCTTCAGCGAGTCCGCGGCCGTGACGCCGACCAGCATGACGACGAAGAGGAAGAGCATCATGATCGCGCCGGTGTAGACGACGATCTGCACGATGCCGAGGAAGTACGCGCCGTTGGCCAGGTAGAAGACCGCGAGGACGATCATCGTGCCGGCCAGGCAGAGCGCCGAGTGCACGGCCTTCCTCATGAGGATGGTGCACAGGGCGCCGACGACGGCGACGGTGCCGAGCACCCAGAACTGGAACGCCTCGCCGGTGGAGGTGGCGTAGGCGGCGAGCGCGCTCATCGGCCGACCACCTTCCCCGACGCGGGCTCGTTCTCGCCGGTGGTCGACGCGGCCTCCTGCGGTTCCTCGCCCTTGGACACGGCGACCTGGCGCTCGGTCCCGGGCGCGGCCTCGGTGACCAGGCCCCGGTAGTAGTCCTGCTCGGTCATGCCGGGGAAGATCGCGTGCGGGGTGTCGACCATCTGCTCGTCGAGGCCCGCGAGGAGCTGCTCCTTGGTGTAGATCAGGTTCTCGCGGGAGGAGTCGGCCAGTTCGAACTCGTTGGTCATCGTCAGCGCGCGCGTCGGGCACGCCTCGATGCACAGCCCGCACAGGATGCAGCGGGCGTAGTTGATCTGGTAGACGCGGCCGTACCGCTCGCCGGGCGAGTAGCGCTCCTCGTCCGTGTTGTCCGCGCCCTCCACGTAGATGGCGTCGGCGGGGCAGGCCCAGGCGCACAGCTCGCAGCCGACGCACTTCTCCAGGCCGTCCGGGTGACGGTTGAGCTGGTGCCGGCCGTGGAAGCGGGGCGCCGTCGTCTTCTTCTGCTCGGGGTACTGCTCGGTCAGCCGCTTCTTGAACATGGCCTTGAAGGTCACGCCGAAGCCGGCCACCGGATTCTGGAAGTCAGACACGATCCGTCCCCCTTTCGTCACTCTCGGTAGCAGTATCGGGGCCACCACTGACAACGAGGTCCCGCTCGTGGCGGGGCCTGCGCCGGGGCACGGGCGGCAGGGTCTGTCCTGGCTTGGGCGGTACGGGGAACCCGCCGGCCATCGGGTCGAAGGCCGGCTGCTCGGCCGTGCCCGCCGCCTCCTCCCTCTTCCGGTCGCGGAAGAGGTCGGCGACGAAGGAGAGGAGCAGCACCACGAGGACGGCACCGGCCACGTACAGCACGATGTTGGTGAAGGCGATGTTCTCGTTGCGCAGCGCCCGGACGGTGGCGACCAGCATCAGCCAGACCACGGAGACCGGGATGAGCACCTTCCAGCCGAGCTTCATCAGCTGGTCGTAGCGGACGCGGGGCAGGGTGCCGCGGAGCCAGATGAAGAAGAAGAGCAGCAGCTGCACCTTGAGGACGAACCAGAGCATCGGCCACCAGCCGTGGTTGGCGCCCTCCCAGAAGGTGCTGATCGGGTACGGGGCCCGCCAGCCGCCGAGGAAGAGGGTCACCGACACGGCGGAGACCGTCACCATGTTCACGTACTCGGCGAGCATGAACATCGCGAACTTGATGGACGAGTACTCGGTGTTGAAGCCGCCGACGAGGTCGCCCTCGGACTCCGGCATGTCGAAGGGGGCGCGGTTGGTCTCGCCGACCATCGTCACGATGTAGATGAGGAACGACACCGGCAGCAGGATGACGAACCAGCGGTCCTGCTGGGCCTCGACGATCGCCGAGGTCGACATGGAGCCGGAGTAGAGGAAGACGGAGGCGAACGCGGCGCCCATGGCGATCTCGTACGAGATCATCTGCGCGCAGGAGCGGAGGCCGCCGAGGAGCGGGTACGTCGAGCCCGACGACCAGCCGGCGAGGACGATGCCGTAGATGCCGACGGAGGCGACCGCGAGGATGTACAGCATCGCGATCGGCAGGTCGGTGAGCTGCATCGTGGTGCGCTGGCCGAGGATCGACACCTCGTTGCCGGCCGGCCCGAAGGGGATCACGGCGATCGCCATGAAGGCGGGGATGGCGGCGACGATCGGGGCGAGGACGTAGACGACCTTGTCGGCCCGCTTGACGATCACGTCCTCCTTCAGCATCAGCTTGATGCCGTCCGCGAGGGACTGGAGGAGGCCCCAGGGGCCGTGCCGGTTGGGGCCGATGCGCAGCTGCATCCAGGCGACGACCTTGCGCTCCCACACGATGGAGAAGAGCACGGTCACCATCAGGAACGCGAAGCAGAAGACGGCCTTGATCGCGACGAGCCACCAGGGGTCCGTCCCGAACATGGACAGGTCCTCCGCGGCGAGGAGGGTGTTCACGCCTGCACCTCCGGCGAAGTCGAAGGGGCGGCCGGGCCGATGCGGACCAGGGTGCCGGGGTGGGCGCCGGTGTCGGCGAGGACGCCGCGGCCGGTGGAGTTCAGCGGGAGCCAGACGACGCGGTCGGGCATCTCGGTGACCTGGAGGGGGAAGGTGACGGAGCCCGCGGGGCCGGTGACCTCCAGGAGGTCGCCGTCCTTGACGCCGGTGTCGGCGGCGGTGCCGGCGGAGAGCCGGGCGACGGCCGCGTGGCGGGTGCCGGCCAGCGCCTCGTCGCCCTCCTGGAGGCGGCCGAGGTCGAGGAGCAGCCGGTGGCCGGCGAGGACGGCCTCGCCGTCGCCGGGCCGGGGGGCCGGGACCGCGTGGGCGGTGGGCTCGGAGGCCCGGTCCTCGGCGCGGCGGCCGAGCCGGTCCAGCTCGCGCCGGGCCGCCTTCAGGTCGGGCAGGGCGAGGTGGGCGTCCATGGCGTCGGCGAGCATGTGGAGCACGCGCGCGTCGCCGGGGGCGAGCGGGCGGGTCATCTGCTCCGGCTTGAGCGCGGCCTCGAACATCCGCGCCCTGCCCTCCCAGTTGAGGAAGGTGCCGGACTTCTCGGCGACCGCGGCGACCGGCAGGACGACGTCGGCGCGCTCGGTGACGGCGCCGGGGCGCAGTTCGAGGGAGACGACGAAGGCCGCTTCGAGGGCCTCGCGCGCACGCCGCGGGTCGGGCAGGTCGTCGACGTCGACGCCGCCGACGAGGAGCGCGGCGAGTTCGCCGGAGGCGGCCGCCTCGACGATCTGGCCGGTGTCGCGGCCGTAGCCGTGCGGGAGTTCGCGGACGCCCCAGGCGGCGGCGACCTCCTCGCGCGCGCGGGGGTCGGTGGCGGGCCGGCCGCCGGGCAGCAGGCTGGGCAGCGCCCCGGCCTCGACGGCGCCGCGCTCGCCGGCCCGGCGCGGGATCCACACGAGCCGCGCGCCGGTGGCGGCGGAGGCCCGCAGGGCGGCGGTGAGCGCGCCGGGCACTCCGGCGAGCCGCTCGCCGACGGCGATGACGGCGCCGGCCTCGCGGAGGGCCTCGGAGGCGGCCCAGCCGGTGGAGTCGAGGCCGACCCGGGAGGTGAGGGCGTCGAGCCACTCGGTCTCGGTGCCGGGGGCGGCGGGCAGCAGCGTGCCGCCGGCCTTCTCCAGGCCGCGGGTGGCGTGGCTGGCGACGGCGTACGTCCTCTGCCCGTGCTTGCGCCAGGCCTTGCGGAGCCGCAGGAAGACGCCGGGGGCCTCCTCCTCGGACTCCAGGCCGACGAGCAGCACCATCGGCGCGGCTTCGAGGGAGGCGTACGTGACGCCGGAACCGTCCAGGTCCCGGCCGCGGCCGGCGACGTGCGAGGCGAGGAAGTCGGCCTCCTCGCCGGAGTGGATCCGGGCACGGAAGTCGACGTCGTTGGTGTCGAGGGCGACGCGGGCGAACTTGGCGTAGGCGTAGGCGTCCTCGACGGTGAGCCGGCCGCCGGCGAGGACGCCGGTGCGGCCGCGGACGAGCCCGCGGGCGGCGGCCTCCAGGGCCTCGGGCCAGGAGGCCGGTTCGAGGACGCCGTCGGCGTTGCGGACGAGGGGGGTCGTCAGGCGGTCGCGCTGCTGCGCGTACCGGAAGCCGAACCGGCCCTTGTCGCAGATCCACTCCTCGTTGACCTCGGGGTCGTTCTGCGCGAGGCGGCGCATGACCTTGCCGCGCCGGTGGTCGGTGCGGGTGGCGCAGCCGCCGGCGCAGTGCTCGCACACCGACGGCGAGGAGACCAGGTCGAAGGGGCGGGAGCGGAAGCGGTAGGCGGCCGAGGTGAGGGCGCCGACCGGGCAGATCTGGATGGTGTTGCCGGAGAAGTACGACTCGAAGGGGTCGCCCTCGCCGGTGCCGACCTGCTGGAGGGCGCCGCGCTCGATCAGTTCGATCATCGGGTCGCCGGCGACCTGGTTGGAGAAGCGGGTGCAGCGGGCGCAGAGCACGCACCGCTCGCGGTCGAGCAGCACCTGGGTGGAGATCGGGACCGGCTTCTCGTAGGTCCGCTTGACGCCCTCGAAGCGGGACTCGGCCTGTCCGTGCGACATGGCCTGGTTCTGCAGGGGGCACTCGCCGCCCTTGTCGCAGACCGGGCAGTCCAGCGGGTGGTTGATGAGCAGCAGCTCCATCACGCCGTGCTGGGCCTTCTCGGCGACCGGCGACGTCAGCTGCGACCTGACGACCATGCCGTCGGTGCAGGTGATGGTGCAGGAGGCCATCGGCTTGCGCTGGCCCTCGACCTCGACGATGCACTGGCGGCAGGCGCCGGCGGGGTCGAGGAGGGGGTGGTCGCAGAAGCGGGGGATCTCGATGCCGAGCTGTTCGGCGGCGCGGATGACCAGGGTCCCCTTGGGGACGGAGATCTCGACGCCGTCGATGGTCAGCGTGACGAGGTCCTCCGGCGGTACGGCCGGGCTTCCGCCGCCCGCCGGGGTGGACGCGGTGACGGTCATGCGGTCACCTCCTTGTGGTTGTCCGCCCAGGCGGTCGACTTGGCCGGGTCGAAGGGGCAGCCCTTGCCCGTGATGTGCTGCTCGTACTCCTCGCGGAAGTACTTCAGCGAGGAGAAGATCGGCGAGGCGGCGCCGTCGCCGAGGGCGCAGAACGACTTGCCGTTGATGTTGTCGGCGATGTCGTTCAGCTTGTCGAGGTCGGACAGGACGCCCCGGCCGGCCTCGATGTCGCGGAGCAGCTGGACGAGCCAGTAGGTGCCCTCGCGGCAGGGGGTGCACTTGCCGCAGGACTCGTGGGCGTAGAACTCGGTCCAGCGGGTGACGGCCCGGACGACGCAGGTGGTCTCGTCGAAGCACTGGAGGGCCTTGGTGCCGAGCATGGAGCCGGCGGCGCCGACGCCCTCGTAGTCGAGCGGCACGTCGAGGTGCTCGTCGGTGAACATGGGGGTGGAGGAGCCGCCGGGGGTCCAGAACTTGAGCCGGTGTCCGGGGCGCATGCCGCCGCTCATGTCGAGGAGCTGGCGCAGGGTGATGCCGAGGGGGGCCTCGTACTGGCCGGGCGAGGCGACGTGCCCGCTCAGCGAGTAGAGCGTGAAGCCGGGGGACTTCTCGCTGCCCATCGAGGTGAACCACTCCTTGCCGCGCTGGAGGATCGCGGGAACGGAGGCGATGGACTCGACGTTGTTCACCACGGTGGGGCAGGCGTAGAGGCCGGCGACGGCGGGGAAGGGGGGCCGGAGCCGGGGCTGTCCGCGGCGGCCTTCGAGGGAGTCGAGGAGAGCGGTCTCCTCGCCGCAGATGTACGCGCCGGCGCCGGCGTGCACGGTGAGTTCGACGTCGAGCCCGCTGCCGAGGACGTTCCGGCCGAGGTAGCCGGCCTGGTACGCCTCGCGGACCGCCTCGTGCAGGCGGCGCAGGACGGGGACGACCTCGCCGCGCAGGTAGATGAAGGCGTGGCTGGAGCGGATCGCGTAGCAGGCGATCACGATGCCCTCGATGAGGGAGTGCGGGTTGGCGAAGAGGAGGGGGATGTCCTTGCAGGTGCCGGGCTCGGACTCGTCGGCGTTGACGACGAGGTAGTGCGGCTTGCCGTCGCCCTGCGGGATGAACTGCCACTTCATGCCGGTGGGGAAGCCGGCGCCGCCGCGTCCGCGGAGGCCGGAGTCCTTCACGTACGCGATGAGGTCGTCGGGGCTCATGGCGAGCGCGCGCCTGAGGCCCTGGTAGCCCTCGTGGCGTTCGTACGTCTCCAGGGTCCAGGAGTCGGGCTGGTCCCAGAAGGCGGAGAGGACCGGGGAGAGCAGCTTCTCGGGGCTGCTGGAGTCGATCTCGGCGGCCAAGGTCATCACTCTCCCTCCTGACCGGCTGTTTCGCCGCGCGGGTGGACGATGCGGGTGGGCTGCGGGGTCTCGCCCTTGGCCAGCCGGAGGCCGACGAGGGAGGCGGGCCCCGCGCCGCCGGTGGCCGCGACGGCGCCGGGGCGCTCGTCGGGGAAGCCGGCGAGGATGCGGGCGGTCTCCTTGAAGGTGCAGAGGGGAGCGCCGCGGGTGGGTTCGACGGTGCGGCCCGCGCGGAGGTCGTCGACCATCTTCTTGGCCGACTCGGGGGTCTGGTTGTCGAAGAACTCCCAGTTGACCATCACCACGGGGGCGTAGTCGCAGGCCGCGTTGCACTCGATGTGTTCGAGGGTGATCGCGCCGTCGTCGGTGGTCCCGCCGTTGCCGACGCCGAGGTGCTCCTTGAGCTCCTCGAAGATGGCGTCGCCGCCCATGACCGCGCAGAGGGTGTTGGTGCAGACGCCGACCTGGTAGTCGCCGGACGGCCTGCGGCGGTACATGGTGTAGAAGGTGGCGACGGCGGTGACCTCGGCGGTGGTGAGGCCGAGCGTGTCGGCGCAGAACTGCATGCCGGTGCGGGTCACGTGGCCCTCCTCCGACTGCACGAGGTGCAGCATCGGCAGGAGCGCGGAGCGGGAGCCGGGGTAGCGGTCGATGATCGCCTTCGCGTCCGCCGTCAGACGGGCGTGGACGTCCGCCGGGTACGGGGCCGCGGGGAGCTGGGGCATCCCGAGGCTGACGTTCTCCGTCATCGGTCGACGCCTCCCATCACGGGGTCGATGGAGGCGACGGCCACGATGACGTCGGCGACCTGGCCGCCCTCGCACATCGCGGCCATGGCCTGGAGGTTGGTGAAGGACGGGTCGCGGAAGTGGACGCGGAAGGGGCGGGTGCCGCCGTCGGAGACCACGTGCACGCCGAGCTCTCCCTTGGGGGACTCGACGGCCGCGTACGCCTGGCCGGCCGGGACCCGGAAGCCCTCGGTGACCAGCTTGAAGTGGTGGATCAGGGCCTCCATGGAGGTGCCCATGATCTTCTTGATGTGGTCGAGGGAGTTGCCGAGGCCGTCGGGGCCGAGGGCGAGCTGGGCGGGCCAGGCGATCTTCTTGTCGCCGACCATGACCGGGCCGGGCTCCAGGCGGTCGAGGCACTGTTCGACGATCCGCAGCGACTGGCGCATCTCCTCCAGGCGGACGAGGAAGCGGCCGTAGGAGTCGCAGGTGTCGGCGGTGGGGACCTCGAAGTCGTAGTTCTCGTAGCCGCAGTACGGGTCGGACTTCCGCAGGTCGTGCGGGAGGCCCGCCGACCGGAGGATCGGTCCGGTGGCGCCGAGGGCCATGCAGCCGGTGAGGTCGAGGTAGCCGACGTCCTGCATGCGGGCCTTGAAGATGGGGTTGCCGGTGGCGAGCTTGTCGTACTCCGGCAGGTTCTTCTTCATGGTCTTCACGAACTCACGCACGGCGTCGACGCCGCCGGGCGGGAGGTCCTGGGCGAGGCCGCCGGGCCGGATGTAGGCGTGGTTCATGCGCAGGCCGGTGATCAGCTCGTACAGGTCCAGGATCATCTCGCGGTCCCGGAAGCCGTAGATCATGATCGTGGTGGCGCCGAGCTCCATGCCGCCGGTGGCGATGCACACCAGGTGCGAGGAGAGCCGGTTGAGCTCCATGAGGAGAACCCGGATGACGCTGGCCCGGTCGGGGATGTCGTCGGTGATGCCGAGCAGCTTCTCCACGCCGAGGCAGTACGCCGTCTCGTTGTAGAACGAGGTGAGGTAGTCCATGCGCGTGACGAAGGTGGTGCCCTGCGTCCAGGTCCGGTACTCGAGGTTCTTCTCGATGCCGGTGTGGAGGTAGCCGATGCCGCAGCGGGCCTCGGTGACGGTCTCGCCGTCGATCTCCAGGATGAGCCGCAGCACGCCGTGGGTGGAGGGATGCTGCGGGCCCATGTTGACGACGATCCGCTCGTCGTCGGCCTTGGCCGCGGACCGGACGACCTCGTCCCAGTCTCCGCCGGTGACCGTGTAGACGGATCCCTCGGTGGTTTCGCGGGGGCTGGATGCTGTGCTGTTCACGAGTACGACCTCCGCTGGTCCGGAGCCGGGATCTGGGCGCCCTTGTACTCGACGGCGATGCCGCCGAGCGGATAGTCCTTGCGCTGCGGGTGGCCCTGCCAGTCGTCCGGCATCATGATCCGGGTGAGGGCGGGGTGGCCGTCGAAGACGATGCCGAAGAAGTCGTACGTCTCGCGCTCGTGCCAGTCGTTCGTCGGGTAGACGGCGACGAGGGACGGGATCCGCGGGTCGTGGTCGGGGGCCGAGACCTCCAGGCGGATCAGCCGCCCGTGGGTGAGCGAGCGCAGGTGGTAGACGGCGTGCAGCTCGCGGCCCTTGTCGCCCGGGTAGTGGACGCCGGAGACGCCGGTGCAGAGCTCGAAGCGGAGCGCCGGGTCGTCGCGCAGGGTGCGGGCCACGCGGACGAGGTGCTCGCGTTCGATGTGGAAGGTGAGCTCGCCGCGGTCGACGACCGTCTTCTCGATGGCGTTCCCGGGGACGAGCCCCTGCTCCTCCAGGGCGCCTTCGAGTTCGTCGGCGACCTCGTCGAACCAGCCGCCGTAGGGGCGGACGGCGGGGCCGGGGAGGCGGACGGAGCGGACGAGGCCGCCGTAGCCGGAGGTGTCGCCGCCGTTGTTCGCGCCGAACATGCCGCGCTGGACCCGTACCTCCTCCCCGTGCTCGCCGCGCTGGCCGGGCAGGTTCTGCTCGGACAGCTCCTTCTCGGGGTTCGGGGTTTCGTCGCTCACCGTGTGCTCCCGTTCCCTTCTCCGCCCGCGCGGCGCGAGGGCGCGGCTTTCGTCGTCGGCTGCGGCCCGGTGGCCGCGCGTGCGTCGGTCACCTCAGCAGGCCCTTCATCTCGATGGTCGGCAGCGCCTTGAGCGCCGCCTCCTCCGCCTCGCGGGCCGCCTCCTCGGCGTTCACGCCGAGCTTGGACGTCTGGATCTTCTGGTGGAGCTTGAGGATCGCGTCCATCAGCATCTCGGGGCGCGGCGGACAGCCGGGCAGGTAGATGTCGACCGGCACGATGTGGTCGACGCCCTGCACGATGGCGTAGTTGTTGAACATGCCGCCCGACGAGGCGCAGACGCCCATGGAGATGACCCACTTGGGGTTGGGCATCTGGTCGTAGACCTGTCGCAGGACGGGAGCCATCTTCTGGCTGACCCGGCCGGCGACGATCATGAGGTCGGCCTGGCGCGGGGAGCCGCGGAAGACCTCCATGCCGAAGCGGGCGAGGTCGTAGCGGCCGGCGCCGGTGGTCATCATCTCGATGGCGCAGCAGGCGAGGCCGAAGGTCGCGGGGAAGACGGATGACTTCCGGACCCAGCCCGCGGCCTGCTCGACGGTGGTCAGCAGAAAACCGCTGGGCAGCTTCTCTTCGAGTCCCATGGGTGCTCCTCAGCCCCTCAGTCCCATTCCAGGCCGCCGCGCCGCCACACGTAGGCGTAGGCGACGAAGACGGTGAGCACGAAGAGCAGCATCTCCACGAGCCCGAAAAGCCCCAGGGCGTCGAAGGTGACGGCCCAGGGGTAGAGGAAGACGATCTCGATGTCGAAGACGATGAAGAGCATCGCCGTCAGGTAGTACTTGATGGGGAAGCGACCGCCTCCGGCGGGCGTGGGCGTCGGCTCGATGCCGCACTCGTACGCCTCAAATTTTGCCCTGTTGTACCGCTTTGGCCCGATCAGCGTGGCCATGACCACGGAGAAGATCGCAAACCCCGCACCCAGGGCACCGAGCACGAGGACGGGCGCGTACGCATTCACGCTCCTCGCTCCTTCCAGTCGTCCTTGACCGTTGGACCGCACCGTCGGGTCCGCGAAAGATCGCCCCCATGTGAGGCAGTTCACAAGCCCGACGTCCGCGTATCTTAAGCCCGCCCCTCTGTGATCTGCGACACGGGGGTCGCCAACGGATTTGTGATCTCTACCACCTGACGAAGGATCATGAAGTCGGATGAGCAGTGATCTTGTCGCGTGAAGCGCCCAGGTGATCACCAGGTGTGACATTCGGACCGGAAATCGCTGGTCGGAGGGGTGTTGCCCTATCAAGAGATGGGCTGTACAAGCAAATTGGCTGTGGACGCATCCGGGTGATATAGGCGTCCACGTCGCCCGTCCGAGGGGGTCGGCGGGACCGAAGTGGACGACCCGACTCCGTGTGCATGCGTTCACGAGACGACCCTGTGACCTGCGCCACATCTCCCGAGGCCGAAAAGAACAGGGCTTGGCCATCGGCGTGAAGAGGTGGTAAGCGAAGGGCAATTCGGGCATCTCATTGAAAACCCATGATCAAGGGCACAATGAGTCGCGCCCGATTTGCCCGTTACGGCGTCAATAAGGGCGACAGCGAAGCGGATTGAGGGGTTCCGGTCGTAACTGTGGCGCAACCCACGTTTCTTGAAGGGAACCGTGAAGCCCTGATAGCGGTTGTACCCATGTCCCAGACCGCTCACATACCCAGCCACCGGAAGCCCCGCCGCAGCGCCTCCAAGCTCGCGCTCCGCGCCGGTGTCGCCGGTGGCGTCCTCAGCACCATCGCGGTGGCCGGTGCTGCCGGACCGGCGAATGCCGAGCCGGTGACCGAGACCATCGAGATGCCCACGCTGGGCTCGCTCGGCACCGACCTCTCCAGCGCCGTGGCCGCCTCCGCCGAGGCCTCCGAGCAGGAGGCCCTCGACCAGAGCCTGGAGGCCCAGGAGGCCGCCGCCCTGGAGAAGGCCGCCAAGGACGCCAAGAAGGCCAAGGCCGAGGCCGACCGCAAGGCCGAGGCCGAGCGCGCCGAGAAGGCCCGCCAGGAGGCCGAGGCGAAGGCGGAGGCCGAGCGCGCCGCCGCCGAGGCCCGCGCCGCCGAGGCCCGGGCCCGCGCCTCCCGCGACGCCGCCCGCACCCGGATCACCGCCACCTCGGCGTCGGACTCCTCGGACTCGGACTCCTCGTCGTCCTCGTCGTCGTCCGCGTCCGAGTCGACCCAGGTCGCCTCCGGCTCCGCCGCCGCGATCGTCGCCTTCGCCAAGGCGCAGGTCGGCGACGCGTACGTCTCCGGCGGCACCGGCCCCAACTCCTGGGACTGCTCCGGCCTCGTCCAGGCCGCCTACCGCCAGGCCGGCATCGACCTGCCGCGCATCTCGTACTCCCAGTCGAGCATGGGCACGTCCGTCTCCCTGAGCAACCTCCAGCCGGGCGACATCCTGTACTGGGGCAGCCGCAGCGGCTCGTACCACGTCGCCATCTACGTCGGCGGCGGCAAGTACGTCGGCGCGCAGAACCCGTCCACGGGCGTCGTCGAGCGCTCCCTGGACTGGGACACGCCGTCGGGCGCCGTCCGCATCCTCTGATCCCCGCGATCGGAACCGTACGAAAGGGCCGTCACTCCTCGGGGGAGCGACGGCCCTTCGTCGTACCGTGCGGAAGGCCGTGCCGAGCGGTCAGGCCTTCGGGGCGACCTTCGACAGGCCGTTGATGATGCGGTCCATCGCGTCCCCGCCCGTCGGGTCCGTGAGGTTCGCCAGCATCTTCAGCGTGAACTTCATCAGCACCGGGTGGGTGAGGCCGCGCTGGGTCGCGATCTTCATGACCTTCGGGTTGCCGATGAGCTTCACGAAGGCGCGGCCCAGGGTGTAGTAGCCGCCGTAGGTGTCCTTCAGGATCTTCGGGTAGTTGTGCAGGGCCAGTTCGCGCTGGGCCGGGGTCGCGCGGGCGTGGGCCTGCACGATCACGTCGGCGGCGATCTGGCCGGACTCCATGGCGTAGGCGATGCCCTCGCCGTTGAACGGGTTGACCAGGCCGCCCGCGTCGCCGACGAGCAACAGGCCCTTCGTGTAGTGCGGCTGGCGGTTGAACGCCATCGGGAGCGCGGCGCCGCGGATCGGCGTCGTCATGTTGTCCGGGGTGAAGCCCCAGTCCTCCGGCATCGAGGCGCACCAGGCCTTCAGGACCTCGCGCCAGTCCAGCTCGCGGAAGGCCGAGGAGGAGTTCAGGATGCCCAGACCGACGTTGGACGTGCCGTCGCCCATGCCGAAGATCCAGCCGTAGCCGGGGAGGAGACGGTCCTCGGCGCCGCGCTTGTCCCACAGCTCCAGCCACGACTCCAGGTAGTCGTCGTCGTGCCGCGGCGTCGTGAAGTACGTGCGGACGGCCACGCCCATCGGGCGGTCCTCGCGGCGGTGCAGGCCCATCGCGAGGGAGAGGCGCGTCGAGTTGCCGTCGGCGGCGACGACCAGCGGGGCGTGGAAGGTGACCTCGGTCTTCTCCTCGCCCAGCTTGGCGTGGACGCCGGTGATGCGGCCCGTGCGCTCGTCGACGACCGGCGCGCCGACGTTGCAGCGCTCGTACAGCCGCGCGCCGGCCTTCTGCGCCTGGCGCGCCAGCATCTCGTCGAAGTCGTCGCGCTTGCGGACCAGTCCGTAGTCCGGGTACGAGGCCAGGTCGGGCCAGTCGAGCTGGAGCCGGACGCCGCCGCCGATGATCCGCAGGCCCTTGTTCCGCAGCCAGCCGGCCTCTTCCGAGATGTCGATGCCCATGGCGACGAGCTGCTTGGTGGCGCGCGGGGTGAGGCCGTCGCCGCAGACCTTCTCGCGCGGGAACGCCGTCTTCTCCAGGAGCAGCACGTCGAGGCCGGCCTTCGCCAGGTAGTACGCGGTGGTGGAGCCGGCCGGGCCCGCCCCGACGACGATCACGTCTGCGCTGTGCTCGGAGAGGGGGTTCTCGGTCACGGCGAATCTCCCGAAAGGTCGGCGAAGAGGGTCGTAGCGAAGTCTAGGACGACCACCCGCCCGCACCCGGGGGGCCACCCCCTGCGCCCCCGCGGGCGACGCGCCGCCGCTCCGTTGCGGGCAATCGTTCCGCTGGGGCGGTGGGGGTCCCCCTGCTCGAGCGAAGCCGAGAGCTCGGGGGAGGGTGGACACAACGGAACGGCACCGTTCGCGGGTGCCTCCGCTCCTGTGCCTGAACCCGCACCGACTGCGCGCCGTGCTCGTGGTGCGGGTTCAGGCGCGGGAAGCCTCGGCCCGGCAACGGGGCGCCGTCCTGTGCCCGCCCGTCCCTCCCCCGAGGACTTCGTCCAGGGGCCCCAGCGGGACGCCTGCCCACAGGGACGGCGGGTGGGCATCGCCCGGCGGGATCCTGGGACCGCGACGGGAGCGGGCGAGGCGGCGGGTTACTGGGGCTTGAAGCCGCGGTGGAGGGCGACGATGCCGCCGGTGAGGTCGCGCCAGGCGACCTTGGACCAGCCCGCCTTCTGGAGGAGGCCCGCGAGGGTGGGCTGGTCCGGCCAGGACTGGATGGACTCGGCGAGGTAGACGTACGCGTCCGGGTTGGAGGAGACGGCGCGGGCCACCGGCGGCAGCGCGCGCATCAGGTACTCCTCGTACACCGTGCGGAACGGGGCCCACGTCGGGTGGGAGAACTCGGAGATCACCACGCGGCCGCCGGGCTTCGTCACGCGGTACAGCTCGCGCAGCGCCTGCTCGGTGTCCTGGATGTTGCGCAGGCCGAAGGAGATCGTCACCGCGTCGAAGACGTCGTCCCGGAAGGGCAGCTTCGTGCCGTCGCCCGCCGTGAACGGCATCCACGGGTGCCGCTGCTTGCCGACCCGCAGCATGCCGAGCGAGAAGTCGCACGGGACGACGTACGCGCCCGCCCGCGCGAAGGGCTGCGAGGAGGTGGCGGTGCCGGCGGCGAGGTCGAGGATCTTCTGCGCGGGCCGCGCGTCGACCGCCTTCGCGACCTCCTTGCGCCACCGGCGGTCCTGGCCGAGCGACAGCACGTCGTTGGTGAGGTCGTAGTTGGCCGCCACGTCGTCGAACATGGAGGCGACTTCGTGCGGCTGTTTGTCCAGATTGGCTCGGGTCACGCGTCCCATTCAAGCAGCCGCCCGAATCTCCTCCCGTACCGCTTCAACCTTTCGGCCCCGGGCGTGCTCAAGGAGGGTCGGAAGCGCCGTACGGCAGCGAGGAGAGCAGGGGTGCGATGGCATTGACGACCGAACGGGACCCGGGAGCGGACGTGGTCGCGGACAGGGGCCCGGACGTGGGGTCGGCCGCCGGGTTCGAGGCGTTCGCGCGGACCGCGCAGCAGCGGCTGTACCGGACGGCGTACCTGCTCTGCGGGGACGCGGAGCAGGCGCGGGACCTGACCCGGACCACGCTGGCCAAGCTGTACCAGCACTGCGGAAGGCGGGGGCGGCCGAGCATCCGCACGCCTACGCCAAGACCGTGCTGACCCGGACCTTCCTGGCCGAGCGCCGCAGGCGGCTGCGGGACCTGCTCCTCCTCACCCGCACCGGCGGCACCGTGCCGGAGCCGGCCGCCGACCATCCGGAGCTGCGGGTGACGCTGCTCGCCGCGCTCGCCGAACTGCCGCCGCGGGCCCGGGCCATGGTGGTGCTGCGCTACTGGGACGACCAGAGCGTGGCCTCCGTCGCCGCGCTGCTGCGGTGCAGCGAGGCCACCGTGAAGAGCCAGTGCTCGCGCTCCCTCGCCCGTCTCCGCGTACGCCTGGCCGACGCCGGGCTCTCGATCACAGGAAGCCGAGGTCCGCTGTGGACACCGATGAGACCTTTCCGCTCCGCGACGCCCTGGACCGTGCGGCCGAGGAGCTTCCGCCGCTGCCCGACCTCGTGCCGCTCGCCGTGCGCGAGGGGCGCAGGCGGCGCGCCAGGGCCCGGTTCGCCACCGCGACGGCCGCGTTCGGCGTGGTCACCGCGGGGGCCCTCGGCCTCACGCTGCTGCCGGGGAACGGCCCGGCGCCCGCGATGCCGGCCGCCCCGCCCTCGTCGCCGGCGGCGAGCGCGAGCCCGGAGGTGAGCGCGCGCCCGGACGCGAGCTATCCCCCGGTGGTCGTGGAGGAGACGCCGGGCGTCCCGCCGCCCGACAACCCCGACGGGCTGTCCGCCGCCGAACGGGAGCGCCGGGCGGTCCACCAGCAGCGCGTGGCCGCACTGCTCGACGAACTGCTGCCCGCGTACGTCACCGAGATCCGGCCGGTCAAGGACAAGGTGTCCGCCTACCGGATCACGGCCGACGGCACGCCCTTGCACCTGACCGTGGCGGTGCGGCCGACCGACGAGAAGGCCCTCGACCCGTGCCCGGACAGGCCGGACCCGAGGATCGTCTGCGAGACCGTCGTCTTCGACGGGGACCGCGAGGCGCAGCTGCGGTCGATGGCGACGGAGCGGCCGGGGACGTCGGCCGCGTACGTGCGGTTCCTGTACGGCGGGAGCCGGGTGCGGATCTCTGTGGAGCCCGACGGCGCGTCGTCGCGCGTGACCCCGCGCCAGCTGTTCGCCGTCGCGGAGGATCCCCGCTTCCTCGACGTGGTGCGGGACGCGGACGCGCGGCCGGTGGAGGAGAAGGAGGCGCCGCCCGTCGTGGGCGGCTGACCGGGCATCGCCCCCGCCGCTCCCGGACGTCAGCGGGCGCGGTGGACCAGGCGGCCGTCGATGACGGTGGCGACGCAGGTCGAGGCGCCCCGGCGGACCAGCTCGGCCGGGGTGGGGACGTCGAAGACGGCGAAGCGGGCGGGGGCGCCGGGGACGAGGCGCGGGAGGAGGATGAGGGGGGTCGGGGAGAGGGACGGGGGGCCGGGGAGGCGCGGAGGGCGCTCGCCGATCGCCAGGCCGGCGCGGCGGACCGCGTCCTGGGCCGCCCGTGACCGCAGCTCCCCCGCGACGGCGACCGTGCCGTGGGCCAGCATCCGCTGGACGCCCCGGCGGGCGCTGGCGCCGGGGCGGGCGGGGTCGGAGCGGAGGATCTCCGCCGCCCGCTCGCCGGTGACCGGCGCGGTGCCGTACGCGTCGGCCTCGCGCGGGTCCGGGTGGTAGGTGCGCTCCAGGAGCTCGGGGGCGTACGGGTTGAGCAGGCCGGGCAGCAGGATGCCCGGCCAGCGGCGGAGGCGGGCGTCCTGGTGCCGCTCGGCCAGTTCCTCGTACGGGCCGACGGCGGCGATCCGCGCGCCGTCGACGAGGACGGCGGTCTCCGGCGACCCGTCGGCGGCGTGCAGGGTGGGCAAGGAGGGCCTCAGTTCGCGTCGAGGAGCTTGAGCTCGGGGTGGGCGGTGCCGCCCTCGATCGCCACGGACGAGATGTGGGAGGCGACGCGGTCGTCGACCGGGTCGTTCGCCGGGTCGTCGTGGACGGCGAGGTGCTCGTAGGTGGTGGAGCGCTGGGCGGGGACGCGGCCGGCCTTGCGGATCAGGTCGATGATCTCCAGGCGGTTGGAGCGGTGCCTGGCACCGGCGGAGGAGACGACGTTCTCCTCCAGCATGATCGAGCCGAGGTCGTCGGCGCCGTAGTGCAGGGAGAGCTGGCCGACCTCCTTGCCGGTGGTCAGCCAGGAGCCCTGGATGTGGGCGACGTTGTCGAGGAAGATCCGGGCGATCGCGATCATGCGCAGGTACTCGAAGAGGGTGGCCTGCGTGCGGCCCTTGAGGTGGTTGTTCTCGGGCTGGTACGTGTAGGGGATGAAGGCCCGGAAGCCACCCGTCCGGTCCTGCGTGTCACGGATCATCCGCAGGTGTTCGATCCGCTCGGCGTTGGTCTCGCCGGTGCCCATGAGCATGGTGGAGGTCGACTCGACGCCCAGCCCGTGGGCGATCTCCATGATCTCCAGCCAGCGCTCGCCGGACTCCTTGAGCGGCGCGATGGCCTTGCGGGGCCGCTCGGGGAGGAGCTCGGCGCCGGCGCCGGCGAAGGAGTCGAGGCCGGCGGCGTGGATGCGGGTGACGGCCTCCTCGACGGAGACGCCGGAGATCCGCGCCATGTGCTCGACCTCGGAGGCGCCGAGGGAGTGGATGACGAGCTGCGGGAACTCCTTCTTGATGGCCGAGAAGTGCCGCTCGTAGTACTCGACGCCGTAGTCCGGGTGGTGTCCGCCCTGGAACATGATCTGGGTGCCGCCGAGCTCGACGGTCTCCGCGCAGCGGCGCAGGATGTCGTCGAGGTCGCGGGTCCAGCCCTTCTTCGTGTCCTTGGGGGCCGCGTAGAAGGCGCAGAACTTGCAGGCGGTGACGCAGACGTTGGTGTAGTTGATGTTCCGCTCGATGATGTACGTCGCGATGTGCTCGGTACCGGCGTAGCGGCGGCGGCGCACGGCGTCGGCGGCGGCGCCCAGCGCGTGCAGCGGCGCCGAGCGGTACAGGTCGAGCGCCTCCTCGGGGGTGATGCGACCGCCCGCGGCGGCGCGGTCGAGAACGGACTGGAGCGCGGCCTTCTCGGTCACCGTTTCGTCCCTTTCGGAGGCTTGTCGACGGACCGGCCCAGCGTACGCCAGCGGGGGTGCGGGACCGGGCCGGGGTCCGGGTCCGCGTGAATTTCCAGTGAACGTTCAATTGCGCGATTCCCGGGGAGGGGCCGGGGAGTGAATGGGAACGCGCGGCGCGGACGCGGGCGGGAATTGCGGGGGGTGAATTGGCCGGGGCGGCGGAGGGCCCCGGACCGGGGTCCTATTCCGGCGGGAGCAGATCGACCGCGACGTCCGCCGGAAATCCGGTCGTGGGTCCGGTGCGGCGGGCGAACTCGCGCACTCCGGCGAGTTGATCGGGGCCGAACCGGAAGTCGAGCGTGCGGAAGTACCGCTCGAGGAGCTCGGCGTCGAATGCCTCCCAGCGGGCGGCCTGCTCCGCCACCTTGGTGACCTCGTCGAGGGAGAGGTCGCGGGAGGCGAGGAAG
The DNA here is from genome assembly GCF_014649855.1 of Streptomyces roseolus. Classification (GTDB taxonomy): domain Bacteria; phylum Actinomycetota; class Actinomycetes; order Streptomycetales; family Streptomycetaceae; genus Streptomyces; species Streptomyces roseolus. The sequence continues at coordinate 119,072 of NZ_BMTV01000013.1, forward strand.
GCCCGGTGGACGTCGTGGACGGTCTCCGGCTCGCGCGCCAGATAGTCCTTGCGGGCGGCCCAGACGGCGAAGACGAAGGGCAGCCCCGTCCACTCCTTCCACATCAGCCCGAGGTCGTGGACCTGGAGCCCGAGCCGGGGCGCGTCGTGCAGCGAGGCGCGCAGGGCGGCGTCCCCGATGAGCACCGCCGCCTCGGCCTCCTGCATCATCAGGCCCAGGTCGGGCGGGCAGGTGTAGTACGCCGGCTCGACCCCGTACCGCTCGCCGAGCAGCAGCTGGGCGAGCCGGACCGAGGTCCGGGAGGTGGAGCCGAGGGCCACGCGGGCGCCGTCCAGCTCCTCCAGGGGGCGCTGGGAGACGATCACGCAGGACATGACGGGGCCGTCGCAGCCGACCGCGATGTCGGGGAGGGCGACGAGCTCGTCGGCGTGGCGGAGGTACTCGACGAGGGTGATGGGGCCGATGTCCAGGTCGCCCCGGACGAGCCGCTCGCTCAGCTTCTCGGGGGTGTCCTTGGTCAGCTCCAGATCGAGGAGCGTCCCGGTCCTGGCGAGGCCCCAGTAGAGGGGCAGGCAGTTCAGGAACTGGATGTGCCCGACCCGGGGCCGGCTGCGCGGGCTCTCGTCGTTCTCGTTCGCATTGTCCACATCGCGAGGCTAGCCCCGTCTCGCACGGTGGACATCGGCGGGGCACTTCGGGACGGATCGGGTCGGCGCGTCAGCGTGCGAGGACCGGATCAAACATGAGAGTGACGTGATCTTTCCCTCTATCGCTGCGCGCTCACTGCGTGCTAGGCTCGACGCAAGTTGCAGTTTGGTTTCCCTTGCAGTACAGAGCCTGCGGAGCATGTGACCCGCAGGCTTTTGTAGTTTTCAGACTTGTTTGCAGGTTCTGGAGCAGGGCGACCCTTTGGCCCATAGGAGGGCTCATGGCTACCGGAACCGTCAAGTGGTTCAACGCTGAAAAGGGCTTTGGCTTCATCGCCCAGGAAGGCGGCGGCCCGGATGTCTTCGTCCACTACTCCGCGATCAACGCGAACGGCTTCCGTTCGCTTGAGGAGAACCAGCAGGTGAGCTTCGACGTCACGCAGGGCCCGAAGGGTCCGCAGGCGGAGAACGTCACCACGATCTGAACGCCGTAGTGGCGATCTCGATCTTCTAGAGCAGTACCCAAGGAGCCCCGCTCCGTGCCGCAGGTGCGGCACGAGCGGGGCTCCTGCCCGTTTCGTGCCGCAGGTGCGGCACGAGCGGGGCTCCTGCCCGTTTCGTTCCGGGACGACTCAGCAGTTCGGGATGACGGTTCCGTTGTTGTCGCGGGCCTCGTCGTTGCCCCAGCGGGAGAGGTAGTACGCCGACACGTACGCGCCGTAGCCGTTCTTGCCGGCGTGGACGGTGTCCAGGTCGGTGCGGAGCCACCAGTGGTTGTAGTTGCCCGAGGCGTCGCGGATCTCCTGGCCCCAGACCTTGCAGTAGACGTAGTTCGTGCCCGCGTTCAGGACGCCCTGGGGGTCGTTCGTGTTGGCGGCGGCGTAGCCGGTGGCGTTCGCGAAGGTGTCCACCCAGTACTTTCCGCCGCCTCCGCCCGAGCAGCCGTTGTCGCTGGTCAGGTGCCTGGAGCCGTAGGAGCCCGGGTAGGGCGCGAGGGAGGCGCCGTTGATCACGATGGACTGGCCGACGCCGTTGTAGAGCTGCTCGTAGTGGATGTGGGCGCCGGAGCTGTTGCCGGTGGAGCCGGTGGTGCCGATCTGCTGGCCCTGGGCGACGGCGGCGCCGTTCGCGACCGAGTAGGCGGCCAGGTGGAAGTAGTACGTCTTCCAGCCGCCGCCGTGGTCGACCACGATGTAGTTCCCGGCGCCGGAGGGCTGCGCGTACCGGTAGGCGGTGCCGGAGGCCGAGGCCAGGACGGGGGCGCCGGCGGTGGCGCCGCCGTCGGAGCGGACGAAGTCCAGGGCCTGGCGGACCTCGGCCGCATGGTGGCTGTACGTCCATTTCTGGCCACACGGGAACGGGGCCTTGAAGAGCGGCGCGGCGTGGGCGGTGCCGGCCGTGCCGAGGACCGTGAGCAGCCCGGCGAGGAGGGCGAGCAGGGCGCCGAGGGCGGGGACACGGGCCGGGAACCGGGCCGGGAACCGGGCCGGGAACCGGGCGGTGGTCTTCGTCGTACGCAGGTGACGCATGCGTCCTCCGGGACGTGAGGGGGCAAGGGTTTACGCGCGTTGACCGACCACAGGGTGCCGGAAGACCGGCCGCCGCAGTAGACGGCGTTCCCCACATGCGACCCGGCCCCGGTACGTAGGCTGGACACATGACCGATCGGAAACCGCCCGGTGTCAGCTTCGAGTCCTTCGTCGACAAGCAGATCCGGGAGGCGGCCGAGCGCGGCGAGTTCCGCCGCCTCTCCGGCTTCGGCAAGCCCCTCCCCGACGACGCCGCGCCCTACGACGAGCTGTGGTGGATCAAGCAGAAGATGCACCGCGAGGGCATGGGGGCGCTGCCGCCCTCCCTCCGGCTCCGCAAGGAGGCCGAGGAGGCGGCCGAGGCCGTCGCCGCGGCCGCCTCGGAGGCCCAGGTCCGGCGGGTCCTCGGCGAGATCAACACCAAGATCGCGGAAGCCCTGCGCCGCCCGCCGGCCGGACCGCCGCTGCGCCTGACGCCCTTCGACGTCGAGGCGGAGCTGGCCCGGTGGCGGGAGGCGCGCGACCCCAAGGGGGCGTGATGAACAGTGCCGGTCTGCTGCTCGACTCCTTCGGCAGGATCCGGGAGGCCGTCCACGAGGCCGTGGAGGGCCTCGGCGAGGACGACCTCGCCGCCCGGATCGACCCGGACGCCAACTCGATCGCCTGGCTCGTCTGGCACCTCACCCGCATCCAGGACGACCACCTGGCGGGCGCCTTCGGGACGGAGCAGCTGTGGCGCTCCGACGGCTGGCGGGACCGCTTCGGCCTGCCGTTCCCGCCGGCCGCGACCGGTTACGGCCAGACGTCCGCGCAGGCCGGAGCCGTACGGGCTCCGGCGGAGCTGCTGCTCGGCTACCACGACGCCGTCCACGACCGGACGGCCGCGCTCCTCGCCCCGGTCACCGACGCGGACCTGGACCGGGTCGTCGACAGCTCCTGGGACCCGCCGGTCACCCTCGGCGTCCGGCTGGTCTCGGTGATCGCGGACGACCTCCAGCACGCGGGGCAGGCGGCGTACGTGCGGGGGGTGGTGGAGCGGCGCGGCTGACGCGAACCTCCCGACGGCCCGTACAACCATCGGCCCCGCCCGGGGGTCCAACCGATCGGCACGCACCCGCGTGCGGGCCGATCGGTGTCTTCCCCGGAGGGACTCTCCTTGACTTCCATACGCTCGCCGCGCCGTCTGGGCGCCGCCGTCGCCACCGTCCTCGCCGTGACCCTCGGCGCGGGCGTCCTCTCCGCTCCCGCCGCCCTGGCCGAACCCGGCACCACGGCGTCCGAGGCCACGACGGCCGCCCTCCCGCCGATCGAGGCGGGCTCCACCCTCGTGGCGGCCGGCGCGCAGGGCTTCTTCACCGAGCTCGACGAGGGCGACGTCAGCCACTACCGCTGGACCCGGTACGCGGACGGGGCCACCCACGACATCGAGTGGCCCAGCACGTACAACAACACCCCGAAGACCTTCGTCTCCGGCGACCTGGCCGCCGTCGCCGTGTCCGGCGAGAAGAAGCTCGACATCTACGACGGGGCGAAGGGCGGCACGTACACCGTGCCGCTGGAGGACACCACCGACGGCGTCGTCGGGCTCGTGGCCGGCGGCGCGCTCACCCAGCTGCGCACCGAGCTGAACGGCATCAGCCTCAAGCTGAACACTCCCGAGCACGGCACCCGCCTCGTCACGCACATGCCCTCCCAGCGGCTGTTCCCGGTCATGCGGGGGGCCACGAACACGCACGCCCTCGTGGAGATCCACCGGTCCGGGTCCGCTTCCGGGTCCAACTGGCTGGTCGTCGACCTCAGGACCGCCGACGTCGTCGCGGACGTGCCGATCCCCGCCCGGGCGGACAAGTCCTCCGTCACACTCTCCGGGTCCCGCATCGCCTGGGTCGAGTACGAGGCGGCCACCGACGCCGCCACGGCCGTCGTCCGCGACATCACCACCGGGGCCTCCACCTCCGTCCCCCTCGGCGACGGCACGGGCCGGCGGGTCACCCTGGGGCTGCTCGGCGACTGGCTCACCTTCACCCGCCCCGGCGGCATGGAGGCGGCCGCCCCGTCGCCGCTCCACGCGCTGACCGCCCGGCACGTGAAGACCGGCGAGACCCTCCGCCTCCTCGACCACACGACCGGCACGGTCCTCGTCCCCGAGGGCGGACACCTCGTCCGCGGCGGCAGCGTCGCCACCGGCGAGAACGGCGAGGGGAACTACCGCATCGCCCTCGACGGCTCCGGCAGGCCCGCCGCCACCCTGGTCGCCACCACCGGGGAGGGCACCGCGCTCGCCGTGAAGAGCTTCACCGGGCAGACCCGGTACGACGTCTTCGGGCGGCTCGCCCGGGTGGAGGAGACCTACGGCCCCATGCCGTTCACGTGGAAGCTGAACCACGGGAACGCGCGGGTCGAGGTCACCCTCACGAACCGCCGGACGGGCAAGAGCTTCCGCAAGTCCTGGGTCACGAAGGACGGCAACCTCAAGCTCGACTGGGACCGCGTCCACCAGCTGGGCGGCGGACAGTACATCGAGGCCTTCGACGGCACCTACTCCGTCCAGCTGACCGCCACCCCGCTCGGCGGCGTGGGCCCCGTGCTCCGGTGGTCGCAGACCGAGAGCTTCGCCATCGAGCGGCAGGACAACTTCCACGACGTCGACGCCAACAGCTCGCCGGACTTCTTCGCCCGCGACGCGGCCGGCGTCCTCTGGACCGACAGCACGGTCATGCCCGTGGACCAGGACCTCGACGCGCCGCTGACCAGGGTCGGCGGCGGCTGGCAGGCCTTCGACAAGGTCGAGCACGTGCAGGACTGGCAGGTCGTCGCCCGTGACAAGGACGGCGTCCTCTGGCACTACGCGAACCCCGCGCGCGGCCTGCGCAGCAAGGTCGGCGGCGGCTGGCAGGTCTACGAGCACCTCGCCGGCGGCAGCGACGTCCTCGGCAGCAGCCACCCCGACCTGCTGGCCGTGGACAGGACCGGCGTCCTCTGGGCCTACGAGAAGACGAGCTACCACGGGCTCCACGCCTTCGCGAAGCGCAGGTACGTCGGCGGCGGCTGGCAGATCTACAACCAGATCACCGCCGTCGGCGACATCGCCGGAGGCCCCGCCGGAGACCTCGTCGCCCGTGACAAGGACGGCGTCCTCTGGCTCTACCTCGGCAAGGGCGACGGCACCTTCACCGCGCGGACGAGGATCGGCGGCGGGTGGAACACGTACACCCAGATCATGGGCGGCGGCGACGCCGACCACGACGGGAACCGCGACCTCTTCGCGTACAGCGCCCGCGAGAAGAAGACCTACTTCTACGGCGGCACCGGCGACCGCGCGAAACCCTTCAAGCCGCGCCGGACGAGCACGGTCCTCTCCGGGGGCGCGTACAACCTGGTCACCTGACCGGCGGTCTCGGCCGGGGGCGGGCTCGGCCGCCGTCGGCCGGGGGCGGGCTCGCCGTACGACCCTTTCCGTTCATCGGCGGCGCCACCGGCGGCGACCTCGTCGCCCGCGACAGGAACGGCGTCCTCTGGCTCTACCTCGGCAAGGGCGACGGCACCTTCACCGCCCCCACCCGGATCGGCGGCGGCTGGCAGGGCTACTCCCAGCTCGTCGGCGCCGGCGACGTCGACAGCGACGGGCGCCCGGACCTGATCGCGTACGGGGCGGGCGGCACCTACGTGTACCGGTCGACCGGCAGCGTCACCACCCCCTTCACCCCCCGCGCCAGGACCAACCTCTACGCGGGCGAGGGCACCAAGTTCACCAGCGTCTCCTGACGCGTTCCGCCGCTCAACGCCCCGAGGAGACAGCGACCGTGTCCCGATCCCGCACCACCCGGCTCCGGCTGACCACCGCCGTCGCCGTCGTCATCGACACGCCCGCGTCGTACGAGCTGCGCGAGGTCGTCGGGTCCACGCTCGTGAGGGTCGACAAGACCACCGAGGAGCTCCACCCCGTCAGCCGGGCGCCCTCCTCCTGGAGACCTCCTCGTCGGCCGGGGGGTTCCGCGTACTCCAGCGACGCGAACAGCACGACCCGGCCGTTCGCACCGGTGTACACGCTGCCGCTGCGCACCGACGCCACCCGGTTCAAGACCTTCTTCCAGGAAACCGCCCGGCGCTGTTACAACCATATAGAGGGATCAGAAGTCCTATCGGACGGTACACACCGATGTGCGTACCGTCCGATCTCGTTCCCGGAGGAATGCGTGACGTCCACTCACACCACCCGCCGCCGCAGGCTCGGCCCCGCCGTCGCCGCCGTCCTCTCGGTGACCCTCGGCGCGGGCGCCCTGGCGGGAGCCCCCGCGGCCGCGGCCGCGCCGACCGCCGGGTCCGCCGCGGCGGCCGCGACGGACGAGCCGGCGTCCATCCCCGCCGACCACTGGGTCCTCGGCGGCGGAGAGAAGGGCTTCTTCTCGGTCGACGGGGGCTCCTACGGCGGCCAGGACCCCACCTTCGGCAGGCTGACCTGGACGCGGTACGCGGACAACGCCAAGAAGGAGTACGACTTCATCGCGACGGACTCCCTGCCCATGGTCTCCGGGGACGTCGGAGCGGTCGTCAAGTACGAGGACGAGGCCGTCGTCCTCCTCGACGCGGCCGGGGGCACCTCCACCACCCTGGAGCTGGACGGCTCCACGTACGAAGCCGTCGCCCCCCTGAAGATCGCCGGCAAGGGCCTGCTCGCCCGGACCAGGACCGGCGCCGTCCAGTACTACACGGCGGCCGAGGGCTCCCGGACGGTCGCCGGCCTCCCGGGGACGTACGCGTACCCCGAGGTGGAGGCCTCGACGGACTCCCACGCCGTGGTCCGCACCAAGGACGCGGGCGGAGCCTTCGTCTGGGCGCTCGTGGACCTGGCGGCCGCGAAGGTCGTGCGGACCTACCCCGTCCCGCCCGGCGCGGAGAACTTCGCGCTCTCCGAGACGCGGATGGCGTGGGCCGAGCGCCGGGCGGACGGCACCGCCTGGGCGGTCGTCCAGGACCGGGCCACCGGCAGGTCCGCCTCCGTGCCGCTCGGCCCGTACGCCGATACCCAGGACCTCCAGGTGGCCCTGACCGGCGACTGGCTGCTGACCGGCCGCCCCGGCGGCATCGACACGAACGCCCCCTCGGAGCTCCACGCCCTGACCGCCCGCAAGGTGTCGGCCACCGGCGCCGTCGGCCCGGCGGTCCGCCTGCTCGACCACTTCCAGGACGCGAGGGCCTTCGAGGCCTCCAACCCGCTGGGCCTGGTGGTCCGGGGCGGCAGCGTCGCCGCCGGCGAGGGCGTCTACCGGATCGTCCCCGGCGCCGACGGCGTGCCCCGGGCCGTGCTGGAGGCGACCACCGGCGAGCCCACCGGCGTGCGCACCGGCTCCACCGTCCTCCCGCACCAGGGCGAGACCCTCCGCCCGGACGCCGTCCCCGGCGGTTCCCCCACCCGGTTCGCCTTCACGGTGAACCGGTGTGACGTGAAGGTCGACGCGGTGCTGCGGCACAGCTCCGGGAAGACGCTCCGGAAGACCTGGAACGCGGCGACCCGTCCGAACCCGTGGGAGCCGTGCTCCGGCCGGGCCACCTTCGACTGGGAGCACTACCTCGACGCGGGTACCGACCGCTACGCCGGTGCCCCCGGCGGCCGTTACACCGCCACCTTCACCTTCACGCTGATGAACGGCATCGGCACGGCGGCCACCGTATCGGGCGGCTTCACGGTCGAACGCGCCGAGGGGCAGCACGACTTCGACCGCAACGCCGACCCGGACTTCTTCGCCCGTGACGCCTCCGGGGTCCTGTGGACCGACAGCACCGTCATGACGAACAAGGGGGAGCTGAACGCCCCGACGCGGCGGATCGGCGGCGGCTGGCAGGCGTACGACCGGATCGAGAGCGCCGGCGGGCAGACACTGGTGGCCCGGGACAGGGCCGGGGTGCTCTGGTACTACCCGGGCGACGGCAACGGCGGCACGGGCGCGCGGCGTTCGGTCGGCGGCGGCTGGCAGGTGTACGACAAGCTCGCCGGCGGCAGCGACCTGAACGGCGACGGCAGGGCCGACCTGCTCGCCGCCGACAAGGCGGGCGTGCTCTGGTACTACAAGGGCACCGGGAACAGCTCGGCGCCCTTCACCGGGAAGACCCGGATCGGCGGCGGCTGGGGGAAGTTCAACCACCTCACCGCCGTCGGCGACCTCGCCGGGGGGACCGGCGGCGACCTCGTCGCCCGCGACAAGGACGGCGTCCTCTGGCTCTACCTCGGCAAGGGCGACGGCACCTTCACCGCCCCCACCCGGATCGGCGGCGGCTGGAACGCGTACACGGAGCTCGTCGCGGGCGGCGACGCCAACCACAACGGCAAGGCCGACCTGTTCGCGTACGACGCCCGCGAGAAGAAGGTCTACTTCTACGGCGGAACCGGCGACCGCGCCCGTCCCTTCGTGACGAAGAAGGCGACCACGGTCTTCACCGGGAACGCGTACGACCACCTCGCCTGACGGCGGGCTCTCCGCCCCGCTCCGGTGAACGGACGGGGTGCACGACACGTACGACGTACAACCATTCGATCCTCCGGGGGGTCTATCGGGTGCGGGTTCCTCACCCGCACCCGATGGACCCCGCCCGCCAGGAGGCCCGCGCCGTGCACCGCGCCCGCACCACCCGGCTCCGGCTCACCGCCGCCGTCGCCGTCGCCCTGGCCACCACGCCCCTCGGTACCCTCACGGTCCCGGGCACCGCCACCGCGGCGGTCGCGCGGGAGACGGCCGCGGAGGAGACCTTCCCCTTCGCCCGGCAGCCCGACGTGACGAGCGCCGGGCTGACCGGCTTCCCGGTGGACGGCGCGACGCAGCACCGGGGCGCCCCCGGAGCCGACGTCGTCGTGGCGAGCGACCCCACGGCCACCGGCCCCTTCGCGCCGGCGCACACCCTGCCGCTGCGCACCGACTCCACCCGCTTCAAGACCCTCTTCTGAGCCCGCCGGTCCGACGCCGCGTTCGGGACCGTCATCCGAAGCCGGTTCCCTCTCCCTCTCCCCCTCCCGACCGAAAGGCCCACGTTGAACCACCGCGTCTCCCACCGTCGTCTCACCGCCGCCGTCCTCACCGCCGCGGCCGTGTCCGGCACCCTGCTGGCCGCCCCGGCGGCCGTCGCGGCGCCGCCCGCCGCGCCGGCGACCGCGCTCCCGGCGGCCGCCCAGGACGTCGCCCCCTTCCCGAAGGAGGGCGAGATCGTCAGCGCCGGGAAGACCGGCTTCCTGTACAAGACGGGCGTGTCCGGGGCGCCGTACGCCTGGATGACGTACGACGGCACCGTCACGCCGCTGACCGGTGGCGAGTACGTCGGCTCCGCCGGGACCGACACGATCGCCCAGGAGGGCCCCGGCGACACGGTCGTCCTGCGCGACATGGGCTCGGACGCCGAACCCGTCGTCATGAAGGCCACCGGCGCGCTCCTGGGCGTCTCGGGCTCGACGCTCGTGATGCACGACTGGAACGGCACCTACCTGCTGGACAGGGTCGGCGACCAGGACGTCCGCCGAAGCGTCACCGGCCTTCCGACGGGTTCCATGTCCTTCGGGATGCCCCTCGACGACGCGGACACGTTCACCGTGACCAGCGACAACAGCAAGCTCTACCTGGTGGACATCGCCTCGGCCAAGGTGATCGCCACCGCCACCTCCGACAACAGCGTGCTGGGCTTCGACGCCATCGCCGGGTCGCGGACCCACCTCGCCTGGTACGACTGGACGCCCGCGGACGACGGCGGCCACTTCCACCTCCTCGACGTGGCGACGGGCAGGTCCCGGATCCTGCCGGTGGGCAACGACCGCTCCCGGCCCGCCCTCTCGGAGGACTGGATAGCGCTCCTCGACACCCGCACCGGCGCGGGCAAGGGCAAGCCGCTCGCCCTCCACTCGCTGACCGGCGACCAGACCCTGTACGCCCTCGACCGCGCCGACGAGGTGAAGCCCGGCCCCGACGGCTCGTTCCTGGTGCAGGGCGCGCTCGCGCGCGAGGAGGGCGTCTACCGGGTGACGGTCGGCGCGGACGGCAAGCCCGTCACGCAGCTCGTGGCGAGCAGCGGGCGCCTCCCGGACCTCGCCCTGGTGAGCCAGGAGGTGCCCCAGGCCTTCGCGCTCGACGAGCCGTACGGCTCCCAGGAACTCCGGTGGACGTTCAACCACGAGGTGACGGGAAGGCTCACGCTGGTCCACACCGCCACCGGGCGCGAGTACACCGAGGGCGCCTACTCCACCTCCGCGTCCCCGACGCTCTCCATCCGCCTGCGCAACACCGACCTGTACGGCATGGGTCTGTACAGCGGCGCGTACACGTGGAAGCTGACGGCCACCGAGACGCAGGACGTCGGCCCGAGCGTCGAGCTGAGCGGAAGCTTCACGGTCAACCGTCCGACGGTGGCCCGCGACCACGACGAGAACGGTGTCGCGGACGTCCTCGTCCGGGACACCGACGGCACGCTGAAGGCGTTCGACACCAACCAGCTGCACGGCATCCACGAGGCGTGGAACCGGCCGCTGGAGCCGACCGTCCTGCACACCGGCTGGAACACGTACACGCTGATGGCCTCGCCCTCCGAGCGGACGATCGTCGGCCGCGACCGCGACGGCCTGCTGTGGCTGCACAAGGGTGACGGCCAGAAGCTGCGGCCGCGCACGCTGATCGGCGGCGGCTGGCAGGTCTACAACAAGATCACCGGCGGCTCGGACCTCAACGCCGACGGACGCGGCGACCTCCTCGCCACCGACACGAGCGGCGTCCTGTGGTTCTACGCCTCCACCGGCGACGCCACCGCCCCCTTCAAGCCCCGCGTGAAGATCGGCGGCGGCTGGCAGCAGTACAACCTCCTGACCGCGCCCGGGAACATCGCCGGAGCCGCCGGCGGCGACCTCCTCGCCCGCGACGCCTCCGGCGTCCTCTGGCTCTACCTCGGCAAGGGCGACGGCACCTTCACCGCCCGCCGCGAGGTCGGCGGCGGCTGGCAGCAGTTCACCGACCTCGCCCCCTTCGGCGACAAGAACGGGGACGGCCGGGTGGACCTGTACGCCATCGGGGCCACCGCGGGCCGCTACTACGCCACCTCGGGCCTGGTGGACGCCCCCTTCAAGCCCGGCGTCACGCTGAACCACCAGCGGACCGCGATCGGTTCCGGGGACGTCTTCTGAGGGCCCCCTCCTCCCGTTCCACCTGATCATCGAAAGGACCGACGTGATCGCACCCACCTCGCGGCGCCGCCTGGCCGCCGCCGTCCTGACCGCGGCAGCCGTCACCGGCACGCTGCTCACCACCCCGGCGGCCGTCGCCGCGCCCGCGCCCACCCCCGCGACGGCCGCGGAGGCGGCGGCCGGGGACATCGTCGTGACGCGCGAGGAGATGCCCACGGTCATCGACTTCGACGAGCCGGGCGACCGGGCGCCCATGGTCTGGGAGTTCGACCGGCCCGTGAAGATCGAGGACTTCACGCTGTCCCACACCACCGAGACTCACATGTGGGATCTTGTTACCAGCGACGTGCTCTCCTCCAGCCACCGCTTCGAGCTGGCCGGCTACACGCCGGACCGCATGTCGCCCCTCGCCGGCGAGTACACCTGGCGGATGCTCGCCTACGACGCGGCCGGGAACCGTGTCGAACGGACGGGCGGGTTCACCCTCAACCGGCCGCCGGCGCCGCGCGACTACGATGCCAACGGCGTCCCCGACGTCCTCGTCCGGTTCGCGAGCGGGCAGATGACCGCGTACGAGACCGAGATGCTGCGCCGGCAGCAGGCGGGCTCGAAGGATCCGTGGTACGAGTTCCCGATCGGGCTGTCCGGCGCGGACTGGAGCCCGTACGCGCTGCTGGCCGCCCCGGGCGACCTCGGCGGCTCCGGCTCGCCCGACGTCGTCGGGCGTGACGGGGACGGCGTGCTCTGGCTGCACCAGGGCGAGGGCCGGAAGTTCCTCCCGCGTACGAGGATCGGCGGCGGCTGGCAGGTCTACAACAAGATCACCGCCGGCTCGGACCTCAACGCCGACGGACGCGGCGACCTCCTCGCCACCGACACGAGCGGCGTCCTGTGGTTCTACGCCTCCACCGGCAACGCCACCGCCCCCTTCAAGCCCCGCGTGAAGATCGGCGGCGGCTGGCAGATCTACAACCAGATCACCGCGCCCGGGAACATCGCCGGAGCCACCGGCGGCGACCTCCTCGCCCGCGACGCCTCCGGCGTCCTCTGGCTCTACCTCGGCAAGGGCGACGGCACCTTCACCGCCCGCCGCCAGATCGGCGGCGGCTGGCAGCGGTTCACCCACCTCGCCGGCCTCGGCGACCAGAACAGGGACGGCCGGGTGGACCTGTACGGCATCGGCGCCGCCGGCTCCCGGTACTACCCGACCACCGGTCTCGTGGACGCCCCCTACGGCACCCCCGAGGAACTGGACCTGTACAACGCCGACGGGAAGTACGTGAACGTCCTCTGAGGCGGGCGTACAACCTTTCGATCTCTCCATGAGTCATGCGGGCGTGGCGTGTGGCGCCACGCCCGCACCCATGGGGAGGAACGTTCCCTTTGTCCCGCCTGATCACCACCGCGCTCGCCGTCGTCCTCGCCACGGGCTCGGCCGCCCCCGCACTGGCGGCCCCCGCCGCCCCGGCCGGAGCGCTTCCGGCCGCCGTCGCCGAGGCGGCCGAGGAGCAGCTCCTGCCCCTGCCCGCCGGGACGGTCGCCGGGGCCGGAACCACCGGCTACCTGGTCCGTGACCTCGACGCGGACACGTACAGCTGGGTCCGGTTCGACACCGGGGCCACCACCGAGCTGCCGTTCGCCCGCATCCCGTACATCCAGGGCGCGGACAGCGTCGCGGAGTCGACGTACAGCGGCACGGCGACGAAGGTCCGGGACATGACGACGGGCACGGTCGTCCTGACCGTGGACAACAACCGGCTGTACCGCGCCAACGTCCTGGGCGCGGTCGGCTCCACCCTGCTCGCCGCCTTCCCCGACGACGCGACGGGCCGCGAGGTCCTGTGGCTCTACCGCCCCGGCACCGGCAGCGCGACCCGGCCCTTCGCCACCCGCAAGCGGATCGGCGGCGGCTGGCAGGCCTACGACCGGATCGCCGCCACCGGCAACCTCGCCGGCGGCGCCGCCGGGGACCTGGTCGCCCGCGACCGCACCGGCGTCCTCTGGCTGTACCTCGGCAAGGGCGACGGCACCTTCGCGCCGCGCACGAAGATCGGCGGCGGCTGGAACGCGTACACCGACATCACCGGCGCGGCGGACATGAACAACGACGGCCGCAACGACCTCGTCGCCATGGACCGCCTCGGCGAGACCTTCGTCCACCAGGGCACCGGCGCCTGGAAGACCCCCTTCCAACGGGGTTACCAGACCTCCGGCAGCCAGTACGAGCACGACCTCATGTCCTGACCCGGACTCCCTCCGCACTCCCGAGAGGCACGACTCCGTGACCCATCCCAGATCCACCGCCCGGCGCCGTCTCGGCGCGGTCGTCGCCGTCGTCCTGATGGCCACCGCCGGTCCGGCCGTCCTGCCGGCCGGTGCCGCCACCGGGACCGGCTCCCTGCCCGTCGCCGCGCCCGCGGCGACGGCGGACGCCACCGCGCCCGTCCTCAAGCCCGGCGACAGCGTCTCGGGGGTGGGGCGGACCGGGTTCCTGAGCCGGGACGCCGCCGATCCGGACGTCCAGCGCTGGACCCGCCTGTCGGACGGGGCGGTGACGACCTTCCCGGACGGACACGTCGTCTCCGCCTCCCTCGACTCGGACGTCGTGGTCGACCGGGCACAGGGCACCGTCACGCTCCGGGACATGGCGGCGGGCCAGGAGCTCTTCTCCCTGCCGCTGACCTCGGGCCAGTACGCCGGGGCCGTCGGCTCCACCCTCTTCGTCCGCACCGATGGCGCGGAAACCGGCCCCCTCGACCTCTACTCCCCGGGTCCGGACGGGCCGGAGCGCCGGGCGGCGACCGGGCTTCCGGCGGACGCGGACGACCTGTCCGTCGTGGCGGCGTCGGACGGCGAGGCCATGGTGGCGTACGCCACCGGCACGGGGACGGCCCGCACCCACCACTGGGCGGTCCTGGACCTCGCTTCCGCCGCCGTCACCTTGTCCCACCAGTTCGGGGAGGGGGACTGGACCGAGAAGTCCGACTACGCCCTCTCCGCCGGTCACGTCGCCTGGACCCAGGACTGGGGCGGCGGCGTCGGCGTGTCCGTCCTCGTCCTCGACCGCGCCACCCAGAAGATCCGGCACTACGCCCTGGTGGAGGAGACGAACAGGCTGAACATCGGTCTGGTCGGATCGTGGATCGCGTTCTTCGAGCCCGGCGGTTTCCTGTCCCAGAGGAAGAGTTCGTACTTCAGCCTGTCCGTCTCGAACCTCGCCGTCACCGGCCCCTCCCGCAGGATCCTCGACCACGCGGCGTCGGACATCGACGCCGCGGGGGACGCGCACGCCTTCCTCGGCGGCACCATGGCCGGCGGCGAGGGCCTCTACCGGATCGCCCCCGGCCCGGACGGCATTCCGGCCGCCACGCAGCTCGCCGCGACGGGCGAACCGACGCAGGTCACCCTGCTCCGGCAGAACGTCCCCACGACCGTGGACCTCGACCGCACCGGCGGCAAGCTCACCATGGAATGGGAGCTCAGCCGGACCAACGTCAACATGTGGGTCACCCTCCGCAACACCCGCACGGGCGAGTCGGTCACGCGGCACATCGACCAGCCGGCGCCGGGCGAGGACCCGCGGACGATGCGGTTCTACTGGGACGGAACGCTCGACTGGCAGGGCACCGAAGGCTTCTGGACCGCCGCCTCGGCCGGCCCGTACACCTGGACGATCAGCGCGGCCCCGCTCAACGGCATCGGCCCCACTCTGAAGGAGTCCGGGTCCTTCACGGTCACCCGCAAGACCGGCGCGCACGACTACGACAGCGACGGCTCGCCGGACGTCCTGGCCCGCGACACCTCCGGCCGGCTGTGGCTCCAGGACGTCCACCACCACCCGGGCTGGAAGGACACCACCCAGAACCCGGACGCGCCCGTCGGCGGCGGCTGGCAGGTCTACGACCGGATCGAGGCCACCGGCAACCTCGCCGGGGCCGCCGCTCCCGACCTCGTCGCCCGCGACCGCGCGGGTGTCCTCTGGCTGTACCTCGGCAAGGGCGACGGCACCTTCACCGCCCGCCGCCAGATCGGCGGCGGCTGGCAGACGTACGCCCACCTGACCGGCGGCAGCGACCTCACCGGCGACGGCCGGCCCGACCTCGTCGCCACCGACCGCTCCGGCCGCCTCTGGCTGTACAGGGCCACGGGCTCCACGACCGCGCCCTTCGCCGCCCGCCGGCTGATCGGCAGCGGCGGCTGGCAGGTCTACGACCAGCTCACCGCCACCGGCAACATCGCGGGCGCCGCCGCCGGCGACCTCGTCGCCCGCGACAAGGACGGCGTCCTCTGGCTCTACCTCGGCAAGGGCGACGGCACCTTCGCGCCGCGCACGAAGATCGGCGGCGGCTGGCAGCGCTACGACGCCCTGATCGGCTCCGGCGACCTCGACCGGGACGGCAAGCCCGACCTGTACGCGACCCGGCAGGAGTACGGCACCCTGTCGCCGGGCTTCTACCGGGGCACCGGCGCGTGGCAGGCGCCGTTCCGCGCCGTGGAGAGCGTGGACTACGTCCAGAACGGGCGGGAGTTCAACCTCTTCGCCTGACCCCTACCGACGCGGGACGGTCGCCCAGACCGTCTTGCCGACCGTGCGGTCCCTGACGCCCCACGCCGTCGCGAGGGTGGCCACGAGCAGCAGCCCGTAGCCACCCTCGTCCGGCTCCCGGGACGGTAACGGCCGGCACTCGCCGCGCGCGTCCGACAGCTCGACCGTCACGTGGTCGCCCGTGCGCTCCATCCGCAGCTCGAAGTCCCGCCCCGGCACCCGTCCGTGCTGCGCCGCGTTGTTCGCCAGCTCGGCCACCACGAGCTCCGCCGCCTCCGCCGCGGGCCCCGCCAGCCCCCACGCCCGCAGCTGGTGCGCCGCCAGCAGCCGGGCCAGGCGCGCGCCCCGGGGCGTGGGCGTCAGGCGGAGCGCGAACTCCGGCGCGTACTCACTTGTTGGAGTGGTGATTTCGGGCTTCATGACTCCGAGAGTGGCGCCCGCGACCTACGCTGAACAGCAGCGACGCCACGACGCTGGGTAACTGTACGGGTACGCCAAGAGGGCGGTACGGATGTCGGGGAAGCACGAGGAGCGGCCGGAGAAGCCCTCCGAGTCGGACGGTACGGCGCACTTGTTCAAGGCGCTGGGGAAGATCATCAAGGTGCTGCGGACCAACGCGGGCCTGAGCCAGGCGCAGCTCGCCTCGATCACCCACTGCAGCGAGGACCTGATCTCCGCGATCGAGCGGGGCGTACGGACCCCGCAGCCGGAGTTTCTGATGCTGGCGGATGCCGCGCTGGGCGGGACGGGGGTGCTGACGGCGGCGGTGGAGGACACGGAGCAAGCCCTGTCGCGGGCGCGGACCCGACATCCAGAGTGGTTCGGAAGTTTCGCGGCTGCGGAGGCGGTAGCCGTTGCGCTGCACTACTACGCGCCGCAGGTTGTGCCCGGCATTCTCCAGACACATGCCTACGCGGAGGCGGTCTTCCGTCACCATCGCCCGCTGTACGAGGAGGAGGAGATCGAAAAGCGGCTTGCCGACCGATTGGCTCGCCAGGCCCTCTTCGAGAAGCGGCCCGCTCCGACCGTCAGTTTCGTCATCGAGGAGAGCGTCCTGCACCGCCCCATGGGCGGTCGCGACGCTTTCCGGGAACAGATCCGATGCCTCCTCGAAGTCGCCAATCTCCGGAACGTACACCTCCAGATCATGCCGAACGAGCGGACCGATCACCCCGCCCTGGAAGGCCAGTTCACGTTGCTGACCCTGAAGGGAAAACGGGAGGTCGCGTACGCCGAAAGCTACGGCACCGCCCGCCTGTTCACCGGCCTCGACGAGGCACGCGTCTACGCGGAGCGGTATGGAATCATGCGCGCACAGGCACTCACGCCACCGGAGTCCCTGGAGCACCTGAAGCAATTGCTGGGAGAGCTATGAGTACCGCAGATCTGGCCTGGTTCAAGAGCAGCTACAGCGGCGGTTCCGGCGGCGAGTGCATCGAGGTCGCCTACGACTGGCGCAAGTCCAGCTACAGCGACGGCGAGGGCGGCAACTGCGTCGAGGTCGCCGCCCACCCCGCCCTCGTCCACGTCCGTGACTCCAAGGTCCCCCACGGCCCCCAGCTCGCCGTCGCCCCGGCGGCCTGGGCCGTGTTCGTCGGCGTCACCGCGCACCGGACACCTTCAACCACGGCCCCGTAACAAGACCTTGACGGAGATTCAGTCCGTCACCCCCCTGGGCTACCCTGTGGCCCATGCAGGGGGAATTGGAAAACGACTCTAATTTGGCCGGGAGCGGAGCGATACCGCTCGACGCGGGCGACCCGCGCCGCATCGGCGCGTTCCGCCTGCTCGGGGTGCTCGGCTCCGGCGGGATGGGCCGCGTCTACCTGGGCGCGGTCCCGGGGACGTACGCGGCCGTGAAGAGGGTGCTGCCCTCGCTCGCGGAGGACACGGACTTCCTCAGCCACTTCGGGCACGAGCTGGACAACCTGGCGCGGCTGCCCGCCGGGGCGAGCACGAAGCTGCTGGCCAGCGACCGGCTGGCGAAGCCGCCGTGGTTCGCGACCGCGTTCATCCCGGGCGTGACGCTCAACGACGCGCTGCGGCTCCACGGCGGGCCGCTGCCGCCGGAGGCGCTGTGGCGGCTGGTGCGGGAGGCGGCGGCCGGGCTGCGGACGGTGCACGCGGCGGAGATGGTGCACCGGGACCTCAAGCCGTCGAACGTGATGCTGACCGGGGACGGGCTGTCGCTCATCGACTTCGGCGTGGCGCGCGCGGCCGACCAGAGCCGGCTGACGAAGACCGGCATGATCATCGGGACGCCCGCCTACATGGCGCCCGAGCAGGCCGTCGCGGACAAGGCGCTGACCGGCGCGGCGGACGTCTTCGCCCTCGGCAGCCTGGTGCTGTACGCGGCGAACGGGCGGCCGCCGTTCGGGGACGGGTCCGGGCACGACCTGCTGTACCGGGTGGTGCACGGGGAGCCGGACTTCGGGCGGCTTCCGGAGCTCGACCCGGACCTCGCCGACCTCGTCCGCACGTGTCTCGCCAAGGACCCCGCGGACCGGCCGACGGCCACCGAGCTCGTCGGGCACGCGGACGCGCGCGCGGCGGGGGTCGCGTGGCCGGAGGCGGTCACGGCGCGGATCGCCGAGCGGACCGCCTTCGCGGCGGGCGCGCCGACCGCCGAGGCGTTGGCCGAGCTGGAGGCCGCCGACCCCTCGGAGGACGTGGTCACGGCGCCGCTGACCCCGCAGACGCCGGCGACGGACCCCGCGTACGTGCTCGCCGGGAAGCCGGCGGGCGGCAAGGAGCCCCGGCGGCGCAACCGGCTGGTCATGCTGGCCGTGCCCGTCGTCATCACGACCGGGACGACGCTGACCCTGACCCTGGGGCCGTACGAGATCGGCAAGGCGGGCGCGGACGACCGGGCCTCCGCCTCGCCCACCGCCGTCATCGCCCCGACGGGGCCGCAGCCGTCCGCGGCCGTCCCCGGGGCGAAGCCGTCCGCGTCCGCGAAGCCGTCCGGTTCCGCGTCCGCCCCGTCCTCGGCGCCCGCGACCTCCGTACCGCCGGGGAGCCCGCCGCCGGGCGCCCCGCAGCCGCCTGCCGACGGCGGCGGCGGCGGCGGAACGGTCACCGGTGGCGGGGGCGGCACGTCGACTTCTGGCGGCTCCTCGGACGGGTCGTCCGGCGGCTCTTCGGGAGGCTCCTCCACCACGTCCGGAGGCACCTCGGGGGGTTCGACCTCCGGCGGCTCGACCTCCGGCGGCTCGTCCGGGTCCGGCGGCTCGACCACCACCGCGCCCCGCCCCACCACGACCGCGCCCAAGCCCCCGCCGACCTCCGGCGGGGGCGGCTCGGGGCCCTCGGGGACGTACTCGCTGGAGAACGGGACGAGCGGCAACTGCCTGGCGGAGAACGACCAGGGGTACGCCGTCATCGTCTCCACGACGGCGTGCGGCACCAAGCCCGAATCGGTCACCTACTCCTGGACGTACAAGTCCAACGGGAACGGCACCTTCCGCCTGGTCAACAGGAAGTCCGGAAAGTGCCTCCAGTTCACCCGCACCATCGACGCCTCCCTCGCCGCCTGCAACGGCGCGAGCAACCAGAACTGGAGGTTCGGCACCTCCACGTCGGCCGGGCGGCAGCTGAAGAACGTGGGCGACAACCAGTGCCTGACGGCCAACAGCTACGCGGTGATGAACTACCCCTGCCAGTCCTCGGGCACCAGCCAGCTCTGGCGCAACATCGGGGCCCTGTAGGCCCCGCCCGTCAGTACTCGCCGTCCAGGTCGGCGGCGGAGGCCGCGCGGTAGCAGGCGGAGACGACCTTGAAGTTGAGCATGGTCTGGTTGCCTCCGTCCTTCATCGCGACGACGTGCACGGCGAACTGCTCGGTCTTGTTCTCGGCGTAGATCTCCGGGTCCTGGGCCTGGGAGTTCGCCTTGCCGTCCTTGGTGATCTTCCAGCCGTGCTCGCCGAGGTTCTTGCGGAGGTTCTCCATGCCGGTGTCGACCTGGGCGTCGGTGAGGGCGTACACGGACCAGGGGTGCGAGGTGGAGAACAGGTCCTCGCCGTACTCGGAGCAGCGCGAGACGCTCGGGCCCGGTTCGGTGACCTTGCCCTTGATCCCGGTCAGCTCCAGGAGGCGGCTGGAGACCTCCCGCGCCTTCGTGCGGGCCGGGTCCGGGTCCATCCGGACCGGCGTGTAGTCGAGTTCCTTCACGTCCGAACACCCCACAGTCAGCGCCGCGAGCGACGCGATGGCGGCCGCGAGGGCCAGCGCCCTCGGGCCGGAGACGGCACGTCGGCCGACCGCGTTCCGTATGTCAGTCACGTTGCACCTTGTCGTACTGCCCGGCGACCACCGATGCCTGGTTCTGGATGCTCAGGGAGCCGTCCCTCCAGTAGTCGGTGTGGCTACCGGAGTCGTGGGCCATCCTATGGGCGCCGAAGCTCTCGTCGGAGGGCACGTTCTGCCCCCAGATCGAGCCGAACGGCAGCAGGTCCTGCCACCAGTCGGAGTTCCGGCCGAGGCCGGCGAACTTGCCGCCGAGGGGCACCTGGTCGTCGGTGAAGCCGCCCGCCTGGGACCAGACGTGGCCCTCCTCGACGTCGAGCTCCTTGGCGTACTCGACGAGCATGCCGGGGCTGCCGACCGCGATGATGTCGTCGGTGCGCAGGTCGCCGCCGTTGGAGGCCGCGCCCAGGACCGTGGACCCGTAGCTGTGGCCGATGAGCGTGGTGTGGCTCTTGTCGTCGCCGCCCTGGACGTGCTCCAGGCCCGACATGAAGCGGTTCAGGTCGGGTGCCGCGGTGTGGGCGTAGTGCTCCTTCATCGCCTCCGGGACGATGCTCTGCGGGGCGTCGTAGCCGATCCAGGTGATGGTCGAGACGTTCTGGCCGGGGACCTTGGCGCTGGTCTCCTTCCACATCTCGCTCATGTGGTGGATGTACTTCTCGGTCTCCGTGATGTTGGTGTACGTGCCGGGGACGAAGACGGCGGTGTGGTCGGCGACGTCGGGGTTGCCGTTGGCGACGACGGCCCGCCCGCCGCCCTTGGTGTCGTAGCCGAGCAGGTACGCCTCCGGGAGGCCGTCCTTGCCGGTCGCGTCGAAGCGGGCCTGGATGGCGTCGATGCCCTTGAGGTTGTCCTTCAGGAACGTGAGGTCCTTGCCGTACTTCTCGTTCCACGCGGTCCACTCCGGGTTCCGGACCGCGGCCCTCGGCCCGATGATCAGCTTCTTCGGCTCCGGGGGGATCGCGTCGAGGCGGAGCTGGAGCTCCGCCCGCTTCTCCGCGAGGACGATGCGGTTGGCCTCGTCGCGGGTGGCGGAGGGCAGCCCGTCGAGGGCGCCGACCTGCGCCGCGTTCAGCGACATGTGGGCGGCCTGCTCCTCGGGCGTCAGCCCCTTCCACCAGGCCGCGTTCTCCTTCGGGTCCCCGCTCTTCGGGGCGTCCGGCAGGGAGTCGAGGTAGCCCTTGCCCGCCTCGCGGACGCCGCCGGTGTCCGCGTGGGCGTCGGTCCAGTCCCGGTCGGAGACCTTCAGGTCGTCGTCGGCCTTCAGCGAGCGCAGCCGGGGCGCCCACTTGGCGTCCGCGTCGGCGGCCTCCTTCAGGGCGTCGGCGATCCGGTTCGCGTACCCCATCGCCTTGCCGTAGTGGGGGTTCGGGTGGACGTTCGCCGCCTGGCGCTCGATCGCGTCGGACGTCGCGCCGCCCCCGGCGCTCCCGCCGACCGTGCCGGCCGGGGCGTCCTTCTCCTCGCCGGGCTTGCGGCCCGCCGGGTACGACACCGATCCGTCGGGGTTCACCGTGCAGCCGCCC
The DNA here is from genome assembly GCF_014649855.1 of Streptomyces roseolus. GTDB lineage: Bacteria > Actinomycetota > Actinomycetes > Streptomycetales > Streptomycetaceae > Streptomyces > Streptomyces roseolus. Next base: position 140,716 of record NZ_BMTV01000013.1, read on the forward strand.
GCGGCGGCGTCCTCCAGGGCCGTGTCCAGTCTCCGCTTCGCCGCCGCCATGTCGAAGGCGAAGCCGTTCAGGGCGGTGCTCGCCAGGCCGCACTCGGTCTGCGCGTAGTGGAAGTTCTTCGACAGCTCCTTGAGCTCCGCCAGGGCGGCGTTCGCCGCCTCGCCCTCCAGCCGGTCCTTGCGCATGCCCGCGGAGATCCGGTTGTCGAGGGCGTCCTTGGCGGCACTCGCCATGTCACCGGCCGCCCGGTAGCCGTCCGCCGCCTGCTCGTACTCCGCCGGCTTGAAGGCCTTCAGCGTCGCGAGGTCCATGTCCGGTCAGTTCCCCTTCGCCTGGCCGCCGACGGCCTCGGTGTCCTCGTACCGCGCCTTGAGCCGGTTCAGATCGGCCAGGACCGCCTCGTCGGACTTGGCGAGGTCGTGGCCGGCGCCCTCCAGGAGCCCGCCGAGCGCCTCGCACCGCCCGTTCACGTCGCCGAGGTACTTCTTCCAGGAGTCGTACAGCTCCTTCTGGGCCGCCGCGCTCTGGACGTTCGCGCCGTCCCCCAGACCGGCCTGGCCGTCGGACAGCGCCGTCAGTCCCTTGCCGACGCCCTCCTTCAGGCCCTTCACGCCCTGGCCCGCCCGCGCCCAGGCCTTCTTGTCCGACCTCAGGTCCCCGGCGGACGTGCCGGACCCGCCGCCGTCCACGGCGGCCGCCTGGTTCAGCCGCATCTGCTCGGAGCCGCGCTGCGCCGCGCCGGCCTTGAGCTGCTCCCACTCGTCCCACGCCATGCGTGGCACCCCCGTTCCCCGCCGTCGGCGCCGACGCGCTGCCGGAACGTCGCCTCTGACGGAGTCTCATCCTATGAACTCCCGTGCTCCTCGGGGCCGTCCGGACGCGGAGGCGGGATGAGTACGCGTGCTCTTGCGTACTCAGGAGGGGGACCGGGAGGGGGGTGCCGTGAAGACCGGTACGGCGACGCCGTCCTCGCCCGTCCGGAAGGCGACCGTCAGCTCCATGTCCGGGCGGAGCCCGCGCTCCGGCACGTCCACGACCCGCGTCATCATGCGCGGGCCCTCCGCCAGGTCGACGACGGCCGCCACGCAGGGCACCCGGTCGCCGAAGGGCGGGAGGTCGCTGCGGTGGACGACGGACCACGTGCAGAGCGTGGCGCGGCCGCTCGCCCGGACCCGGTCGACGTCCTCGCTCCAGCAGCGCGGGAGGGGCCGGGAAGGGGCGGGGGCGCGTGACCGATTCGCAACCGAAATCCCTTCTCGACCGAGACCCACTGCGTGTACACGTCATTACGCTCAGCACTCATGGTCACCACCACCCCCCAAGAACCGGTGTACGTCATCGGCGCCGGCCCCGGCGGGCTCGCGGTCGCCGCCACCCTGCGCGCCCGTGGCGTCCGCGCCGTGGTCCTGGAGAAGTCCGGATCCGTCGGAACCTCCTGGCGCGGCCACTACGACCGGCTGCGGCTGCACACCACCCGGCGCCTCTCCGGCCTGCCCGGACTGCGGATCCCCCGCGCGTACGGCCGCTGGGTCGCCCGCGCCGACCTCGTCCGCTACCTGGAGGCGTACGCCGAGAAGCACGAACTGGACGTCGTCACCGGCGTCGAGGTGCACCGGATCGAGCGGGCGGAGGACGGCACCGGGACCTGGGTGCTGCACGCGACCGGCGGACGGCGGCTCACCGGCCGGGCGGTGGTCGTCGCCACCGGCTTCAACCACACTCCGAAGGTGCCCGCGTGGCCCGGCCTCGGCACCTACGAGGGCGAGCTGATCCACGCCCGCGAGTACCGCGCCCCGGAGCCGTACGCGGGCAAGGACGTGCTCGTCGTCGGCATCGGCAACACCGGCGCCGAGATCGCCGCCGACCTCGCCGAGGGCGGAGCCGCACGGGTCCGGATCGCCGTCAGGACCGCGCCGCACATCCTCCGCCGCACGACGGCCGGCTGGCCCGCGCAGCGCAGCGGCATCCTCGTCCGGCGGCTGCCGGTCCGGCTCGTGGACCTGCTCGGCCGGGGCCTCGCCCGGTTCGCCTCGCCGGACCTCACCGCGTACGGACTGCCGCGCCCGAGCGCCGGCCTCGCCACCCGCGTCCGGGAGGGCGCCATCGCGGTCCAGGACGTGGGGCTCGTGGCGGCGATCCGGGCCGGGAAGGTCGAAGTGGTCGCGGCGGTCGAGGCCCTGGACGGGCGCGAGGTGGTCCTCGCCGACGGCAGCCGGATCGCCCCGGACGCGGTGATCGCCGCCACCGGCTACCGCCGCGCCCTCGAACCCCTCGTCGGCCACCTCGGCGTCCTCGACGACCGGGGCCGGCCCGTGGCCCACGGGCCCCGCAGTCCGCGCCAGGCACCGGGCCTCTACTTCACCGGGTTCACCAACCCGATCAGCGGGATGCTGAGAGAGCTGTCACGGGACGCGGAGCGGATCGCGCGGCGGATCGCGCGCACGCAGCGGAAGCGGAAGCCGGGGACGTCGGAACCGGGGACGTCGGAACCGGGGACGTCGGGGACGCCGAAGCCGGAGACTCCGGAGTCGGGGAAGCCGGAACCGGAGACGCCGGGGACGCCGGAGCCGGGTGAGCCCGGCAGGTCGAAGGCTCCCGCGCACTGACCGCCCGCCCCCCGGTGCCGAAGGCCCCGCCCCCCGGCGGGGCCTTCGTGCTTCCCGTCCGACGCTCCATTCCCGGCTGACCGTCAGTTCTGTGATCTGACTAAGCGTCAGGTCATTTGTCCGGGACGCGTCCTGCACGGAAGGGCGGAGCGCAACGATGCCTGGATCGACTCACGGCACCTTCGCCACCGGTCTGCGCGCCCGCGTGGACGCCTGCGGGGAATCCCCCCGCACCACCGCCCACGGGCACGCCGCCGCACCCGGCGACCGGGACGTCAGCCAAGGAGCTGGCGGAGCCCGTGGACTTCGGGCGGTTCAGCGGCGGGTGAGGACGCGACTGCCGCCCGGGTAGCCGGGCTCCGTCCAGTGGGTCATCCGGGGGGCGGACGGGGGGCCGTCGACGTCCCAGGGCTGGAAGTAGCCGCAGGCGGTGAAGACCCGTACCTTGTGGTGCCAGCGAGGCAGGGTCTCCTCGAAGGGCCAGGTCCCCGTGCCCTCGCACCGCTTCACGGAGGCGTCCTCGTACGCGGTGTACTCGATGCCGCTCACCACCGCCGTCCCGTCCGCCCGCAGCGTCACCTCACCCCCGTGCCCGTCCTCGTACCGTCCCGCCATGTCCGCCCGGGACGGCCTGGGCGGGTCCTCCGGGCCCAGGACTCGGGTGTACGTGCCGATGCCCGCGAGTGTCGCGGCCGCGGGCAGCAGCAGGGTCAGCCATAACAACCACGGTCGTCCTCTCCCCATGGGGCCATCATGCCGCGCGGCGGCGGATGACCAGGGCCATGAGGGCGGCGGCCGCGCACAGCGCGCCGGAGGCGTACCAGACGGGGTCGTAGGAGCCGAAGACGTCGCGGGCGACGCCGCCGGCGAAGGCGACGGCGGCGGCGCCGATCTGGTGGGAGGCGAGGACCCAGCCGAAGACGATCGCGGAGTCCTCGCCGTAGTGCTCCCGGCAGAGGGCGATCGTCGGCGGGACCGTCGCCACCCAGTCCAGGCCGTAGAAGACGATGAAGAACAGCATCGGGGGGTGCACGGAGGGCGCCAGGAGCATGGGGAGGAAGAGCAGGGAGACGCCGCGCAGGGCGTAGTAGACGGCCAGCAGGCGGCGCGCCTCGAAGCGGTCGGTGAACCAGCCGGAGGCGATCGTGCCGACGACGTCGAAGACGCCGATGACCGCGAGGAGCCCCGCCGCGGCCGTCACCGGCATGCCGTGGTCGTGGGCGGCCGGCACGAAGTGGGTCTTCACCAGGCCGTTCGTGGAGGCGCCGCAGATCGCGAACGTACCGGCGAGGAGCCAGAAGGGCCCGGTGCGGGCGGCCTTGAGGAGGACCGTGAGCGCGCGGCGGGCCGCGCCCGTGGCGGGGTCGGGCTTCTCGGCGTACGCGCCGCCGTACGGGGCCAGGCCGACGTCCGCCGGGTGGTCGCGGAGCAGCAGCCAGACGAAGGGGACGACGGCCAGCGCGGACAGCGCGACCGTCACCGCCGCCGGGCGCCAGCCGTGGTGCTCGACCAGCCAGGAGAGGAGGGGGAGGAAGACCAGCTGGCCGGAGGCGCCCGCGGCCGTCAGGATGCCGGTGACCAGGCCCCGGCGGGCGGTGAACCAGCGGTTCGTGACGGTCGCCGCGAAGGCGAGGGCCATCGAGCCGCTGCCCAGGCCCACGAGGATCCCCCAGTAGAGGACCAGTTGCCACGCCGCCGTCATCCAGACCGTCAGCACCGAGCCGAGCGCGATCACCGACAGCGCCGCCGCCACGACCCTGCGGATGCCGAACCGGTCCATGAGCGCCGCGGCGAACGGCGCCGTGAGGCCGTAGAGCGCGAGGTTGACGGAGACCGCGAAGCCGATCGTGCCGCGCGACCAGTCGAACTCCTCGTGGAGCGGTTCGATGAGCAGGCCCGGCAGCGAGGCGAAGGCCGCCGCGCCGATGATCGTGACGAAGGTGACCGCGGCGACGGACCAGGCGCGGTGGAAGCGCGGGGAGCGGGAGGTGGAGAGGGAGGACCGGTCCTCCGTTGTCTGGGCCATGCCATCGAGGATTCCGGCCGCCGCCCGCCCCCGCCATTGGCCCGACTGTCAGCTTTCCAACAGATCGGGCCAACCGTCCTCGCCCTCAGGCCGCCCGCGGCAGGTTCCTGACCGGCCGCACCGCCAGCAGCGCCGCCACCACGAGCACCGCGATCCCCGCCCCCGCGAGCAGCACCGCCTCCGTGCCGACCACCCCCGCGACCGGTCCGGACAGCGCGCGTCCGACGCCCATCATCAGCAGGGATCCGGCCACGTCGTAGGCGTGCATCCGGTTCAGCGCCTCCTGCGGGACGTGCGTCTGGACCGCCGTGGACCACATGACGAGCCAGTACGCGAACGCCGTGCCCGCCACGAACTGCCCGGCCGCCAGCGCCGCGACCGGCGCGCCGAGGCCGAGCAGCGCCAGGTTCACCGGCAGGCCGAGGAGCGCGACCGCCCCGGACGCGAGCGGCCGGCGCGGGCGGATGCGGAGCGCGAGCAGTCCCCCGAGCGCGCTGCCCGCGCCGTTGACCGCCATCAGCGCGCCGTACACCGCCGAGCCGTGCCCGCCGGTGACCAGGCTCGCGGTGAGCGGCACCATCGGACCGGCGACGGTCAGCCCGTACACCGTCCAGATGGAGATGACCCCCCACAGCCAGCTCCGCGCACGGAACTCCCGCCACCCCCGTGCGAGTTCGGAGCCGAACGAGCCGCGGGCCCGGCTGCCGCCGGTGATCGGCGGGATCCGCATCAGCAGGAAGCAGACGGCGCTGACGGCGAAGGTGGCGGCGTTCGCGGCGAAGGCCGCGCCCGCGTTCCAGGCGGCGACGAGGAGCCCCGCGAGCGCCGGACCCGCCATCGTCATCAGCGCCTCCACCACCCGCAGGACCGCGTTGGCGCGCTGCACGTCGGACGCGATCCGCGGGATCGTCGAAGCGACCCCCGGCTGGAAGAGCGCGGCGCCGACGCCGGCGACGACCGAGAGCCCGTACACGGCCCACAGCGGCGGGCTGCCGACCGCGAAGGCGACGGCGAGCAGCGCCGCCCCGGGCAGCCGCAGCAGATCGGCGGCGATCATCATGCGGCGGGCGGTGAAGCGGTCGGCGAGGACGCCGCCGAAGAGGACGAAGACGGCGAAGGCGGCCGTCCAGAGGCCGAGCGCGTAGCCGACGGAGGAGCCGGGCCGGCCCGCGCCGAGCAGGCCGGCGGCGAACGCGACGGGGACCATCCCCTCGCCGAGGACCGCGGCGGCCCTGGCCGTGAAGAAGAGCCTGAAGTTACGGTTCCAGAGCGCGGGGGGCGCGGCCGGCAGGGGAATCAGCGCGTCGGCCCCGGGCTTGTACGTGTTGTCCGTCACGGGCAGCCAGTCGTACCACCGACTGGTCTGGACCACCATTGATTTAGCCGAGGGAGACGCCCATGGGAGAGACCACGCCGCACCGGCCGCACCGCGTCGCCGTCCTCGCCCTGCCCGGCCTCCTCCCCTTCGAACTGGGCATCCCGCACCGGATCTTCGGCCGCGCCAAGGACTCCGAGGGGCGGCCGCTGTACGAGATCGTGACGTGCGCCGTGGCCGCCGGGCCGGTGCGGACCGACGCCGACTTCGCGATCCAGGTGGAACACGGGCCGGAGGCGCTGGCCACCGCGGACACGGTCGTCGTCCCCGCGTCGTACGAACTGGGCCCGGTCTACGAGGAGGGCAGGCTCACCCCCGAACTGGCCGCCGCCCTCGCCCGCGTCCGGCCCGGCACCCGGCTCGTCGCGATCTGCACGGGCGGGTACGTCCTCGCCGCCGCCGGGTACCTCGACGGACGCCCGGCCACCACCCACTGGGCCTCGGCCGACCACTTCCAGCGGCTCTTCCCGACCGTGCGGGTCGACGCCGACGTCCTCTTCGTCGACGACGGCGACGTCCTCACCTCGGCGGGCGTCGCCGCCGGCCTCGACCTGTGCCTGCACATCGTCCGCCGCGACCACGGCGCGGCCGTCGCCAACGACGTGGCCCGCCGCACCGTCGTCCCCCCGCACCGGGACGGCGGCCAGGCCCAGTACATCGCCCGCCCCGTCCCCGACGCCGGCACCCAGAGCACGACCGCCGCCCGCGCCTGGGCCCTCGCCCACCTCCACGAACCGATCCAGCTCCGCGACCTCGCCGAACGGGAGGCGACGAGCGTCCGCACCTTCACCCGCCGCTTCCGCGACGAGGTCGGCATCAGCCCCGGCCAGTGGCTCACCCAGCAGCGGATCGAACGGGCCCGTCACCTCCTGGAGACCAGCGACCTGCCCGTCGACCGGGTGGCCCAGGACTCCGGCTTCGGCACCGCCCAGTCCCTGCGGGTCCATCTGATGACCGCGATCGGCGTCACCCCGACCGCCTACCGCCGCACCTTCCGCCCCGGCCTGCCGGCCGGCTGACCGCCGTCGTCCCCGTCGTCGGCACCGTCGGCCCGCCCCGGGGCGGCCTCCCGTTCCCGGTTCCGTACGAGCCTCAGCTCGCCGAGCGCCGCGACCGCGACGAGCAGCAGGGTCAGGCCCACCCCGCAGAGGATCGCCGTCGACGGGGCGACCACGCGCAGCAGCCCGCCCGCGAGCGTGCCGCTCGCCGCGTATCCCGCGCCCGCGCGAACTCCTCCACCGGGGAGGACGCGGTGACCAGTTCGTCGAGGAGCAGCTCGCCGGTCCGGTACAGCGCGGTGTAGAGCGGGACGTCCTTCTGCGGTCGGGAGGAGCCGTACCGGCAGCCGAGGATCGACTTGTCGGGGAACATCGCCGCCGGCGGGAAGCTCGCCTCCGCCCTCGGCGCGGTCATCCCGAGCAGGACGGCCTGCCGTGCCGGTCGAGGAGGTCGATCGCGGTCCGGACGAGGCCGGTGTGTCCGACGCACTCGAAGACGTGGTCGGCGCCGGTCGGCAGCACGTCCCGCACGCCGTCGGCGGAGGAGGGGAAGTGCGTCGCCCCGAACCGCCGCGCCGCCTCCTCCTTGGCCGGATTCGCGTCCACGGCGACGACGTCGGTGCGCCCGCGAGCCGGGCGCCCTGGATGACGTTGAGCCCGATCCCGCCGGTGCCGATGACGACGAGGTACGGGCCGGCGACGTCGTCCTCGTACGGACCGGGCAGCTGCGGCTGTACCTGGCCGGGGACCGGCACGCGTACGCCTTCCCGTCGCCCGGGCTCTCGATCCGTACGCCGGAGTGGTTCCACGCCCGGGACGTCGCGGCCGTCGCCAACGACACGCTCACCTTCGAGATCTTCCCGCCGGAGATCGAGGACCTGTGGCTGGGCGTGCACGCGCTCGACCTGGTCGAGATGGGGATGCTCCAGGGTCAGAACTGGAACCTGGAGGAGTTGTCCACAGCCTGTGCACAAGAAGGGCGTTACGCCTTCCCGCTCTCCGCGATGCCGGAACCCTTCGTCGGCGGCACCGGCACGCCGGTGGCCCCGGTCGCGATCCTCTGAACGGCCCTCCACGGTCTCGGATTCACGAGCTCACGCGTTCATCACGGGCTCAGGCGTTCGCGGGTTGACGAGCTCCCTGGTGCACGCGCTCCCGCCTTCCCTGGTGCACGCGCTCCCGGGTTCACGCGCTCCCGGGTTCACGCGCTCCCGGGTTCACGGGTGGCGGCGCGCCCGCGCGCGCCCCGAGCACGGCACGGACCGCCGCCACCCGACCACGACCCGCACATGCCGAGGGCACACGGCCCTCGGCTCCCCTCGCCACGAATCGCTCACCCCAGGGTGGGCAAAACGGAACGAACCGTCAACAGCGCACCCGCCCGGGTGAACTGACGCCCTCACCGACCCCCGGCACGGCCAGGGGGACGACCGCGGGCGTCCGGTCGACCTCGCACCAGATGCTCTTCCCGCGCCCCTCGGCCTGCCAGCCCCACCGGTCGGCGAGGCCGTCGACCAGTTCCAGGCCGCGCCCGTTGGTGTCCTCGCCCGCGGCGCGCCGGGGCCGGGGCGGCAGCTCGCTGCTGTCGGCGACCTCGACCCGCACCCCGCCCTCCGCCGCGAAGAGCATCCGCAGCACGGCGGGACAGCCCGTGTGCACCACCGCGTTGGTGACGAGCTCGGAGATGAGCAGCACCAGCGTCTCCGCCAGCGGCTCGTCGTCGCCTATCCCGGAGCCGGCCAGCCGTTTCCGCGCCCACCGGCGCGCACGCCCCACCTCGGCCGGGTCCGGCCCGACCTCCAACTGAACCTGAAGCACCTGCACCGTTCACACCATCCGAACCGGCGAACACACCTTTACGGAACGTGATTCCCTTGTGAGACAGCATGGTTGACGTACAGTCACCGCAACAAGCGCTTCGGGCATATTCCAGCGCGAAGGAGTACGCATGGTCCATACTGTGCGACGCACGCGGCGGGGAGTCGAACGCGGGGCGCGACCCGGGCTCACAAGCACTCGCATCCCACGGAGAGTACCGGAGCGGAGGGCGGTCTCCGGCCCGCGACGGCCCTCCGAAGGACACAACCCGATATCGACATTCCGCCCACGCCCACCGGGATTCGAACACGCTCCGTCACCAGTTCGGGCCTTCAGAGCGCGGCCGCCACCTCCTCCGCCGCCCGCTCCGCCGGCAGCACCAGCGCGGCCCGCACCCACGCCCGCTTCAGGTGCAGATGGACGCCCGCCTCCCAGGTGAACCCCGTCCCGCCGTGCACCTGGAGGCAGTCCCGCGCGTTGGCGACGGCCGCCTCGTCGGCGAGCAGCTTCGCCCCCGAGATCTCCACCGGGTCGGCGGTGACGGCGGCGCCGTGCACGGCCGCCCGCGCCGGCTCGGTCCGCACGAGCATCCCCGCGCAGAGGTGCTGCACGGCCTGGAACCCCCCGACAGCCTGCCCGAACTGCTCCCGCCGCCCCGCGTGGGCCACGGCGGCGTCGGTGCACCAGGCGGCGGTCCCGACCTGCTCGGCGGCGGTGAGGAGCACCGCCTCCGGCGCGCACCCCCCCGGGCGACCGCCTCCGGCACGCCCCCCCCCCGGCGACCGCCTCCGCGCGCACCTTCCGGCGCCGGGCACCCGGTGCAGCGGCGTGAGCGGATCGACCGACCGCAGGGGTACCCCTCCGGCGGCGTCGCCCAGCACCACGTCGGCGGCGTCCAGCCACGGCGCCAGCCCCTCGGCCGAGACCTCCGTGACGACCACCGTCCCCTCGGCCGCGCCCCGCACCGACCCCGCCGCCCCGTGCGTGGCCACCAGCGGTCCCGGCACCAGCGCCCGCCCCGCCTCCTCGAAGACGAGCACCGCCTCCGGCAGCCCGAGCCCGACTCCGCCCCGCATCTCCTCCCGGGTGATGCCCTCCAGGGTCATGCCGTCCCGGCCGAAGCCGACGGCCGCGATGTTCCGCTTGTACGGGAACTTCAGGTCCTCGTAGATCCACCAGTCGGTGGGCGGTCCGGCCGGGTCCATCGTGATCTGGTCCCCCCCGACGTACGCGAGCTCGCCGATCCCCACCGTGAGTGCCCTGGGCCCCCGGTCCCGGTACTTCGCGGGCAGCCAGGTGTCGAAGAGGTGGGCGGGCTCGATCACGCGGTCGTCGACGCTCATGATGCGGGGCAGTTCGGCCATGACCCCTCCTCATGCCTGATGGACCGTCAGATTCTGACGCACTCAAGCCAACGCCTCCGGGTGGGCATGGGTAGTACCCGTCGACGCACGGAGACGCGGACCGACGCGGGTCCGGCCACCCGACCGACGCGGGTCCAGCCACCGGACCGCGCGCCGACCCGACCCCTGGACCGACCACCGGGTTGACCGCCGGTTCGACCTCGACTGCTCCCCCGACCGACCGCCGGGCTGACCACCGAACCGGCCACCGGTCCGGCCTCGACCTGCCCCCGACCGACCGCCGGACCGACCCCGGTCCGGCCTCGACCCACCCCTGATCGACCGCCGGACCGGCCACCGGACCGGCCACCGGATTGTCTGCACGATCCGTCCCTGGAAAGCCCGGGGCGGGCCGGGAAGACTCCTCGCCGGTCCCTCTCGCCCCCCACCGGAACGGAACCGCCCCGTGACGCACGTCCGCACCTCCAGGAAGCTCTCCGGTCCCAACCCCGCACAGCTGCGCTTCGGCCCCCTGATCGCCTCCACCGCACTGCTCTCCGGGCCCCCGGGAGCCACGACCGGCGCCCGCGCCGCCGGCACCCGGCGGCACCCCCGCCGGGCCGCGCCGGCCGGCGCCGGCACCCCGTGCGCGCCTCTGGACCGGCGAGGGTCCGCCCCCTACGCCCTCCCCACCACCTGACGGTCAGTCAGACAGGTTCGCCCAGGGAGTCGCCGTGACCGAGAGCGTGACCAGGACCGGGACGAGGACCGAGGCCGAGACCGAGACCGAGGCCACGACCAAGGTCGAGCCCGGCACCGAAACCGGCACCGACACCGGGACCGCGCACGCCCTGGGTGCCTCCCGGACGCTCTGGGAGCTCGTCGAGCACCGCGCCGAGCGCTGCGCCGCCGGCCTGTACGGCATGGGCGTCCGGCCCGGCACGGTCGTCGCCTGGCAGCCGCCGACCCGGATCGAGACGGCGGTGCCGTCCTTCGCGCTCGCCCGGCTCGGGGCCGTCCAGGCCCCCGTCATCCCGTTCTACCGGGACAAGGAGGTCGGCTTCGCGCTGCGCGAGTCCCGGGCCGAGTACTTCGCCGTGCCCGGCGTCTGGCGCGGCTACCTCGACCCGGCGCAGACCGCCGCCGCCTTCGACGAGGACGGTTTCCTCATCACCGGCGACCTCGGCCGCCCGACCCAGCGGGCACCTCGTCCTCACCGGACGGGAGAAGGACGTCATCATCCGCAAAGGCGAGAACGTCTCGGCCAAGGAGACCGAGGACCTGCTCCACGGACACCCGGCCGTCGTCGACGCCGCCGTCATCGGCCTCCCCGACCCCGAGCGCGGCGAACGGGTCTGCGCCGTCGTCGAACAGCCCGACGGCGCCGCGCCGCTCACCCTGGAGGGCGTGACGGCCTTCCTGCGCGCGGCCGGGCTCTCCGTCCACAAACTGCCGGAGCAGCTGGAGGTGGTGGACGCCCCGCCGCGCAACGAGACCCTGCGGAAGGTGCTGAAGTACAGGCTCAGGGAGCGGTTCGGGGCAGCGGGGTCACCGGGGGCGGAGGGGACACCGACGCCAGAGGGGGGCCCGGGGGCAGCAGGGTAGGTCCGGCCTGCGGAGGGACGGCGGCGGGCCCGCCCGCGAGCGCCGCGGGCAGGTCCTCGTACACCTCGAAGAGCCGGGTGACGCCCAGCGCGGCGAACACCCGCGTCACATGGCCGTGCCCCTCCCCCGCGCGGGGAAGGACGAGCCGCAGGCGCCCGCCGCAGGAGCGCAGCAGCCGGCGCGTGGCGACGAGCACGCCGATCCCGCTGGAGTCGCAGAACCGCACCCCGGTGAGGTCGACGACGAGATGGTGCCGGCCGGCGGCCACGGCGTCGTGGACCCGCCGCCGTATCTGGGGCGAGGTCAACAGGTCGAGCTCACCGCGCAGGCGGAGCACCGTCCACCCGCCGCGGTCGTCCTGGTCGGCCTCGATCGTCGTCACGGACGGGCGCCTGCCCCCGGAGGCCCCGCCGAAACCCCTGGCGCCCGCTATGACGCTTTCCTTACCATCCGCTCCTGCGTGAAGGCCGCACTTGCGGCAAAGAGGCGTGCGTCGTCGGCGCCTCGCACTAGTTTGGGGTGGAGGACGGGACGGGACGGGGCGGGACAGGAACCGGCGACGGCAAGGCGACACGGCACGACAGGGCACAGCACGGCAGTGCACAACACGGCACGGCACGGGAAGCGGAAGGCGGAGGGCTCGGATGGCGACGGACACACCACCGCGCTGGGACCGCAGGATGCAGCAGCGGCTGGCGCGCGGCGAGGCCGCGGCCCTCGGCGAGCTGTACGACCGCTACGCCTCCCTCGTGCACAGCCTCGCCCACCGCGTCCTCGACGACGACCAGGCGGCCGACCAGGTCACCCGGGAGGTCTTCGGCTACATCTGGGAGAACCCCGAGGCGTACGACCCCCGGCAGGGCAACCTCCGCTCCTGGGTGGCCGGCGTGACCCAGCGGACGGCCGTGCACCGGCTGCGGCAGGCCGAGGCGACGGCGTACGCGGAGACCGGCATCGGCTCGGCGGAGGAGCTGGAGGCCAAGGTGCACCGGGCCTCCGTCGCCGCCCGCGCCGACTACATCGTCACCTCCATGCCGGCCCCGCTCCGCAAGGCGCTCGAACTGGCGTACTTCCAGCGGCGGGACTACCGCCAGACCGCCGCCGACCTGTCGATCAGCCACTAGGAGGCGAGACGCCGGCTGCGGCTCGGCCTCCAGCTCCTCTCCTCGGCCAACACCCGCCCGCTGGACGGACCGCCGGGCGGCTACGGGCGGGCGCTGTGACGGCGGCGAACGGCGAGGGCGACGACCTCGCACGCGCCCCGTGGATACCGGCTCCGAGGGAGTCGGCCGACGACCACGCCGAGCTCGCGGAACCGCCGGTCCTCTCCCACACCGTGCTCAAGTCCCTCCTCGGGGCGTGGGCGCTCTCGGCGTGCTCGGCCGCCGAGACGAGGGCCGTGGAGGACCACCTGACGGCCTGCGCGCCGTGTGCGGACGAGGCCCTGCGGCTGCGCGACGCGGTGACGCTGCTCCACGAGGACCGCGACCTCGACCTGGACCCGCTCCTCCGCTCCCGGGTCCTGGAGAACTGCCTGGGCCGCCGCCCGGCCCGCATCCCCGTGCCGGCGTGGGCGACGCCGTACGACGCGGAGACCGCCCGTCTCGACGCGCTGCTGCGGGACATCGGCGAATCCGAGTGGCACGCGCCGGTGCGGCTCAAGTGGTACGAGGACGACCGCCAGGTCCGGCGGAAGGCGACGGTCGCGGGCGTGATCGGCCACCTCCTGGCGGTGGACGGCCTGGTGTCCGGCGCCCTGGGCCTCACCGACCCCCTGGGCGCCGACGTCTCCCCGGAGCTCACCCCCACCGAGCGGACGGAGGCCTTCTGGGAGTCCCTCGACCGCCCGCCGAACCGCTCCCTCCGGGGCCCCTGGCGGGACCAGAGCCACACCCTGATCCGCACGGTCTCCTTCGCGGGCCGCGAGGTCGCCGACCTGACCGTCACCTACGGCGACTTCGCCCTGCCCCTGAAGGACGCCCTGCTGGAACGGGCCTTCGAGTGCTGGCTCCACGCGGACGACATCGCGAACGCGGTGGCCTACCCGTACGAGCCGCCGAGCGGCCCGCACCTCCACGGCATGATCGACCTGGCGGCCCGCCTGCTGCCGGCCGCCGTCGCCCACCGCCGCCGCACCGGCCGGGCGGCGGCGCCCCGCCACCTCGTCACGGCGGGCGCGCCGGGCCGCTCGCTCCACCTGGAGGTGGAGGGCGCGGGCGGCGGCCACTGGTACATCGCCCTGGACTCCCCGGCGGCCCTCGGCTCCCCCGACCACACGGTCGCGCAGGTCGCCCTGGACGGCGTCGAGTTCTGCCAGCTGGTGGCGGGGCACATCACCCCCGAGGAAGCCGCCGCCGGCCAGACCGGCGACCGCCAGGCCATCCAGGAGGTCCTGGCAGCGGCCGCCTCCTTGAGCCACCTCTGACCGCCCCCACCCTCAGGACGCACGAGCGGCGCACCCGCCGTCCCCGCGGGCAGGCGCGGCAGCGCGGGGCTCAGGTGAAGACGACGGTGCGGCGGCCGTTGGGGAGGATGCGCCGCTCGGCGTGCCACTTGACGGCCCGCGCCAGCGCCTGGCACTCCACGTCGCGCCCGATCGCGACGAGCTGGTCCGGCGTCACCTCGTGACCGACCCGCTCGACCTCCTGCTCGATGATCGGCCCCTCGTCGAGGTCCGCCGTGACGTAGTGCGCCGTCGCCCCGATCAGCTTCACGCCGCGCGCGTGCGCCTGGTGGTACGGCTTCGCGCCCTTGAAGCTCGGCAGGAAGGAGTGGTGGATGTTGATGATCCGCCCGGACAGCCGCTTGCACAGCTCGTCCGACAGCACCTGCATGTACCGCGCGAGCACGACCAGCTCGACGTTCTGCTCCTCGACGAGCGCGAGCAGCTCCGCCTCCGCCTCCGCCTTCGTCTCCTTCGTCACGGGAATGTGCCGGAAGGGGATGTCGTACGAGGCGACGAGCTCCGCGAAGTCCGTGTGGTTGGAGACGACCGCGACGATGTCGACGGGCAGTGCCCCGATGGACGACCGGAAGAGCAGGTCGTTCAGGCAGTGTCCGAACTTCGAGACCATCAGCACGACCCGCATGCGCTCGTCGGCGCGGTGGATCTGCCAGTCCATCTGGAAGGAGTCGCCCACCGCCGCGAAGCTCGCCCGCAGCTTCTCCACCGTCACCGGCGCCTCCGCCGAGAAGTGGACCCGCATGAAGAAGAGACCCGTGTCACGGTCTCCGAACTGCTGACTGTCCTCGATGTTGCATCCGGTGATGAAGAGGTAGCTCGACACGGCGTGCACGATGCCCTGCTTGTCCGGGCACGAGATGGTGAGGACGTACTGGTCGGTCATCCGGACAGCGTGCCACACCGCGCGGTCCGGGCCGTACCCCGTCCGTCCTCCGGAACACCCCGTCCACCGGCTCTCACGCGCGCGTGAGGATCCTCAGCACGTCCAGGGAGCGCGGCGGCACGTCCGGGTCGTCCCCGTCCGCCGTCGCGAGCCGCACGTGCGCCTCGCGCGCCGCCCGGACCGCCTCGGGCCAGCCCGGGTGCTCCAGGTAGGCGGAGACGGGCGCGTCGGGACCGACCTGGTGCAGGATCCGCAGCACCCGCAGGACGGCGACGTCCACGAGCTGCGCCTCCCCCGAGTCCCGGAAGATCGCGCCGACGTACTTCTCGGCGGACCAGTTGTCGAGCCAGGTGTCCTCGACGAGCCGGTAGACGGCGTCGGTCACGTCCCCGTAGCCCTCCTGGCCGGCGAGCCAGACGGACTGGTGGAACGCGGGATCGGAGAGCATGTGCAGCGCCGATCGCACATTCGTGCGCCAGCGCCACCACGGCATGTCGTTGAGCGGCATGCCGCCCATGGTGGAGGAGCGACGCCCGCGACGGGAAGAGCCGGCCGGACCCGGGGCGGTACTGGAGGCGGTACTGGACGCGGTACTGGACATCGTCCGATCGTACGGTCGCCCACCGACAACCGGACTCACCCCCTCCTCTTAGACCCTCCGCCCCCCGTAATTCACCTCCAGGTCACCGTCCGTTGAACGGTGCACACTCCCGCGTTACCCCTGAGGCGGAATTGTGCGTGTCCATGACCGGTAGGCGACTGTCCACTCTCCTCGCGTCCGTCACCGCCGCGGCGGCCGGCACGGCGCTCCTCACCGGGTGTGGCGTGCTCCCTGGTGCCACGGGGGGCTCCAGGGAGCCCGTCACGGTGATGACCTGGGCCCCCGACCAGACCCGCGCGACCAACATGCCCGGCATGCCCGCCATGGCCCAGACGTTCGCCCGCTGGGTGAACTCCCAGGGCGGCATCGACGGCCACGAACTGCGCGTCCTCACGTGCAACGAACAGAACACCCCGACCGGCGCCGCCTCGTGCGCCCGCCGCGCCGTACGCGAGAAGGCCGTCGCCGTCGTGGGCTCGTACAGCCAGAACGGCCGCGCCTTCATGGCCCCCCTCGAAGCCGCCGGCATCCCCTACATCGGGGGCTACGGCATCACCGAGGACGAGTTCACCAGCCCCCTCTCGTACCCCGTCAACGGCGGCCTCGCCGCCCTGCTCGCCGGCCACGGCATGCAGCTCGCCGAGGACTGCGACAAGGTCTCCCTGGTCCGCCCGGACACCCTCGCCGGCGACCGGCTGCCCAAACTGCTCGACGCCGGACTGAAGAAGGCGAGCAAGCGCGGCGCCGTCGACATCCCGGCCGTCGAGGACGCCACCGAGTACACCTCCCAGGCCGCCCGCGCCCGGGACAGGGCGGGCACGGAGGACGGCTGCGTCGCCGCCGTCCTCGGCGAGCGCACCCAGACCTTCTTCGACTCCTTCCGGCGGCTCCCGGAGCCCACCGGCGGCGCCCGGTCCGACGGCTCCGGCTCGGATTCCGGATCCGGCTCCGGCTCCGGCGGTTCCCCGATCCGGATCTCGTCCGTCCTCGGCAGCGTCGGCCAGCCCGTCATCGACCGCACCGGCGGCGCCCGCAGCCCCTTCGAGGGCGCCTACGTCACCGGCTGGTACCCGGAGGCTGACGACAAGAGCTGGGAGCCGATGCGCAAGGTCGTCAAGGAGCACGCCTTCGCCGACAACCGGGTCGACCCGACCGACACCGGCGTGCAGACGACCTGGATCGCGTACACCGTCCTCAAGCAGGTCATCGAGTCCCTCGACACCGACGTGATCACCAGCGCGCGCATCACGCAGGCCCTCGACCACGGCGCCCGCGTGGACACCGGCGGCCTCACCCCGCCGCTGCGCTGGATGTACGAGGACCTGCTCGGCGCCCCCGACTTCCCCAGGATCGTCAACCACGAGGTGACGTTCCAGGTGGTCAGGAAGGGCCGGCTCGTCGCCCAGAAGCCCGGCTTCGTCGACATCGGCCCCACCGTCACCAACCGGGGCTGACCGTCCGTCCACGGCCCGCCCCGGCCCGCCCCCGGTCCGCCGCCCCTACAGCTGGGTGGCGGACCGCTTCGTCAGTCCGTACTTCCCGGCGGTCGGGTTCCACAGCCCGGCCGCCTCCTTCTTCGCCTCGGTCGCCTCGCCGCTCTTCGCGTTGGCCGCCTTGAGCCGGTTGGTCGACTTGGCCTGGCCGCCCTTGCAGGCGTTCTTGGCCTTCGACTGCTCCGCCCAGCCCGCGTAGTGGTCGTCGGCCTCCGCCGACGCCTGCCACGCGCGCGTGAGGGCCGCCTTCAGCGCCCCGCTGTCCGGGAGCTTGTCGACGCTCAGCGTCTGCAGCTTGGTCACCAGACCCCGCCGCTGCTGGGCCGCGCCCCGCAGGTCGGCGGCCGCCTTGTCGAGGTTCTTGCACTGCTTGATCGCCTCGACCGAGCGGATCACCGCGTCCCGGCTGTCGTTGCTCGTCGCGAGGAGCTTGTCCAGCTCCTTCGCCTGCGGCTCGGCCGGATCGTCCTTCTTCTCCGGCGCCGGAGAAGAGTCGCCGCCGGCGGCCGACGGCGCCGAGCTCGGGGCCACGCTCGTCCCGGCCGTCGTCTCCTTCTCCTCGTCACCGCCGCTGAGCAGGGCGCCCACGCCGAGACCGACGACCGCGCAGCCCACCACCACGGCCGCGATCAGCGCCACCGGCGACTTCCGGCGCGGCGCCGGCTCGTCGTCGTAGTAGGCGTCCTGGTGCCCGCCGGGCGCCTGGTGACCGCCGCCCTGATAGCCGTACTGCTGCTGTGGCTGGTGGTGCTGGGGCTGCTGGGGGTACGGAGCCGGGGCGGGCTGCTGGTACGCCGGCGGCGCGGGCTGCGCCGGCGCCGAGTCCCGGAACAGGCTGTCGAACTCGGCGGGCGGCTGCGAAGGCCCCGGACCACCGGGCACCGGACCACCGGGCACGGGACCTCCCGGCACGGGGCCGCCGCTCCCCGGCAGGGGGGCTATGTACTGCGTCGCGTCCGAGGCCCCCGCGGGCGGCTGCGGCAGCGGCCCGGTGCCCAGGAACTGCGTCTGCGCGCCGCCCTGCGGCGGGACGCCGCCGGCCACCGGCGCGATGTGCTGGGTCGCCTGCATGTCCGGGACCGGAGCGGCGGCCGGCGGCGGGTAGCCGTACCCGGCGGGCGGGCCCTGCGGCGGGACGCCGCCGGGCACGGGCGCCATGTGCTGGGTCGCCTGCATGTCGCCGGCCGTGCCGTGCGCGGCGACCGGCGGCGGGTAGCCGTACCCCGCCGGCGGACCGGCCGGGGGGCCCGCGGGGGGCATCGGCGGGCCCTGGGGCTGCGCCGGGATCGGCGCGATGTACTGCGTGGCCTGGAGATCACCGGCGGCCGGCGCCTCGGGCGGCAGCGGCTGCGCGGGGGGCAGCGGCTGCCCGCCGGGCGGGGGCGGGCCGCCCGCGGGGCCCCAGGCACCACCCCACGCCTGCGCGCCCCCCTGCTCCGGACCCTGTCCGTTCTGCGTCACCGGGACTCCTACTGATGGACCGACCTACGGAATCGTCGGCTCACGCTACCGGGTGCGTCCATGGCTCCGCACACACGTGTGAGCCCGGTAACACCCTTCCCGTGGAACGGAACCGCCCCCGGAACCGTCCGCTCACACCGCGTACGCCTCCAGCCGGGCCTCGAACTCCCGGACCACCGCCTCGCCCGCGTACGGCTCCAGGCGCTCCCTCAGCTCCTCCAGGTACTCCGCCCCGCGCGACGACCGCAGCGTGCCGAGGAGTTCGAGCGCGCGCGTGCCCGTGCGGCACGCCTCCTCGACCTCCCGCTGCTCCACGCGCGCGTGCGCGAGCAGCGCGAGTCCGATCGCCCGCCGCCGCGCCCGCCCCTCCGGATGCCCGGCCAGCGACTCCTCCGCCGCCCGCACCGCCGCGTCCGCGCGCCCCAGGTCCCGGTAGCAGTGCGCCAGTTCGTCCGCCAGGTAGGCCCGGTCGAAGTGGGCGATCCACACCGGGTCGTCGCCCGACTCCGGATCGGCCGCCTCCAGCGCGCGTACGGCACGTCCCGCCGCCGACTCGAAGGCCCGCTCGTCGCCCATCAGCGCGTGCCCGCGCGCCTCCGCCGCCAGGAACATCGCCTCGGCCCGCGGCGGCACCCCGCCCCGCGTGCCCTCCTGCGCGGCGCGCGCCAACTGGGCGATCTCCCGGGGGTTCCCGAGCTCCGCCGCCAGGTGGCTCATCGACGCGGCCAGCACGTAGCCGCCGTAGCCGCGGTCCCCGGCCGCCTGCGCGAGCCGCAGCGCCTGGATGTAGTACCGCTGCGCCAGCCCCGGTTCGCCGGTGTCCACCGCCATGTACCCGGCCAGCTCCGTCAGCCGGGCCACCGCGCCGAACAACTCCCTTCCCACCTCCTCCCGGTAGGAGCCCGACAGCATCCCGGAGACCACGCTGTCGAGGTAGTGGACCACCACCGGGCGCACGTGCCCGCTGCCGAAGCGCCGGTCGAGCTCGACGAGCGCCGCCGTCGTCTCCCGCACCGCCGCCACGTCCGCGCGCCCCACCCGCGCCCCGGCCGCCCGCGCCACCTGCGCGTCGACGCCGCTGATCAGCCAGTCGCGGCTGGGCTCCACGAGCGCGGAGGCGGCGACCGCGGAACCGGTCAGGAACTCCCGGCGGCCCACGTCGCTGCGGTACAGCTCGCAGACCTGCTCGATCGCGCCGAGCACGGTCGGCGCGAACTGGAGGCCGACGCCCGCCGCGAGGTTCCGGCCGTCGGCCATCCCCACCTCGTCGATCGTCACCGTCCGCCCCAGCTTGCGGCCGATGGCCTCGGCGATGATGCCGGGCGCCCGGCCGCGCGGCTGCTGCCCGCGCAGCCAGCGCGCCACCGAGGTCTTGTCGTACCGCAGGTCGAGACCGCGCTCCGCGCCGACCATGTTGACCCTGCGGGCGAGACCGGCGTTGGAGCAGGCGGCCTCCTGGATGAGCGCCTGGAGCCGTTCGTTGGGCTGTCGCGGCACGAGTGGCCTGGCTGCCATGAGTGGAACCCCCAGAAGGGACGGATACGGACACGAAGGGATCACTGCCCGGCGAATATCCGGCCAATGCAGATGTGAACACGCGAAACCGGACACGACGGTGAGCGGTCCGCGGCACCCCGCCCCGCCCCGTGCCGTGTCCGCCCCGTCCTCTTCCGTACCCCTCCCCCGCTCCCCGGTCCCCCGCGCGCCCCCGCGCGTGCACCCATGCGCCCCGCATGCAGGATCGATGCCTCACCCCCGGCGCCGCCGCGCCCGTAACCCCAGGTGACGGGCGGAGTTGTCTTCGACGTGGATGAGACCATCGGAGTCACGACGGAAACCGCACAGATCCCCAAGCAGCGAGGCGAGCAGCTGCTCGACAGCGCCGTGCGGTATGCGGAGGAGCGGCACTGGGACGTGTTCCCGGGGACCTGGCTGGAAGCCGTCGACGGCCGGGAGCGCTGCTCCTGCGGCACCGCCGACTGCCCCCTGCCCGGCGGGCACGCGGTGAAGCCCGACTGGGCGACGCTGGCGACCGGGAGCGGGGTGGGCGCCCGGCGCATGTGGTCGAAGCAGCCGAAGTCGTCGATCCTCCTCCCCACCGGCCGCACCTTCGACGCGATCGAGGTCCCCGAGGCGGCCGGTTTCCTCGCGCTCGCCCGCATGGAGCGGATGGAGCTGACGCTGGGTCCCGTGACCTGCGCCCCGGACCGCCGGATGTTCTTCTTCGTGCTGCCGGGCGCCGCCGCCAAGGTGCCCGACCTGATCCGCAAGCTCGGCTGGGCCCCGTCCGCGCTCGACCTCACCACGCGCGGGGAGGGGCATTACGTGGCCGCGCCGCCCACCCGGATCGGCGGCCGGGGCGCGGTGCAGTGGGCGCGGCGCCCCACGCCCGCCAACCGCTGGTTGCCGGACGCGGAGGAGCTGATCAGCGCGCTCGCGTACGCGTGCGGGCGCGAGGCGGCGGAGGCGCGGTCGCGCCGTCCGTGACCTGGGGTTCTCCCCGGACGGCCCCTTAGGGTGGCCGGAACGGCGCGCACAGGCGTCGCAGGGGACAACCGAAGGGTTGACGGACCATGCCCGACCAGGCATTTGACGGGACGTTCGAACCGACGGGCGCCGCACCGGAGAACTCCGGTGCGGCGCCCGCGGTGCAGGTGGAGGGGGTGTGGAAGCGGTTCGGGCAGCAGATCGCGGTGAACGGGATCGATCTGGTGCTGCCCGCGGGGAAGTTCATCGGTCTCGTCGGGCCCAACGGCGCCGGCAAGACCACCACCCTCTCCATGATCACCGGCCTGCTGCGGCCGGACTCCGGCCGGATCCGGGTGGCCGGCCACGACGTGTGGCGGGACCCCGAGTCGGTGGCGCGGGTGAAGGCCAGGATCGGGATCCTGCCGGAGGGGCTGCGGCTCTTCGAGCGGCTCTCGGGGCGTGAACTCCTCGCGTACAGCGGGCGGCTGCGGGGGCTGCCCGGTGCGGAGGTCGACAAGCGGGCCACCCAGCTCCTGGACGTCCTGGACCTGGCGGGTTCGCAGCACAAGCTGGTCGTCGACTACTCGACCGGCATGCGGAAGAAGATCGGGCTGGCGGCGGCGCTGCTGCACAACCCGGACGTGCTCTTCCTCGACGAGCCCTTCGAGGGCGTCGACCCGGTGTCGGCGCAGACCATCCGCGGCGTCCTGGAGCGGTACACCTCCTCCGGCGCGACCGTGGTCTTCTCCAGCCACGTCATGGAGCTGGTGGAGTCGCTGTGCGACTGGGTCGCGGTGATGGCCGGCGGCCGGATCCGGGCGCAGGGTCCGCTGGCGGAGGTGAAGGGCTCGGCCGCGACCCTCCAGGAGGCGTTCCTGGAGCTGGTGGGCGCCCATGACCGGGCGGCGGCGGGGGACTCGCTGGACTGGCTGGGCGGCGCCCGGGGAGACCGCTCGTGAGCGCCCCGGCCACCGCCGGCGCTCCGACCGCCGCTGCCGAGCCGTCGCTGACCCCGGTCTTCGTCCGGCTGAAGCTGTCGCTGCTGCGGAACGGTCTGCGGCAGTCCAGCGGGCGCACGGCCGCGTTCGTCGCCTCCCTGGTGGTGGTGCTGCTGATCGCCGCCTTCATGGTGCTCGGTTTCCTCCTGCTGCGGGGGCACGGGGCGGCCGGGGCGGTCGCGGTGCTGACGACCGGGGTCTTCGGGCTCGGCTGGGCGGTGATGCCGCTGTTCCTGCCGAGCGGGGACGAGACGCTCGACCCGTCGCGTCTGGTGATGCTGCCGCTGCGGCCGCAGCCCCTGGTGCGGGCGCTCCTCGTGGCCTCGCTGGTGGGCACCGGCCCGCTGTTCACGCTCTGCCTGGCGGTCGGGGCGGTGGCGGCCGTGGCGCACGGGACGGCGGCGACGGTGACCGCGGTGCTCGCGGTGCCTCTGGTGCTGATGGTGTGCGTGGCGCTGTCGCGGGCGATCGCCACGGCGAACGTACGGCTGCTGTCCTCCCGCAAGGGCCGGGACATGGCGCTGCTGAGCGGCCTGCTGATCGCGCTCGGCATCCAGGCGGTCAACTTCGGCGCCCAGGCACTGGGCCGCACGGGGGACCTGTCGGTGCTCGACACGGCGGCGTCGGTGGTGGGCTGGCTGCCGCCCGCGTCGGCGGTGGCGGCGGTCGACTCCGCCGCCGACGGCGACCTCGTGCTCGCCGGGGCGCGGCTGCTGCTCGCCGTGGTGGCGCTGGCGGCGCTGCTGTGGTGGTGGCGGCGGAGCCTGGTGCGGCTGATGGTCGAGCCGGACGGTTCGACGATCGGCGCGGCCCCGGACACGGTCAAGGACCCGGCGGCGGGGCGGGGGCTGCTGGCGCGGCTGCTGCCCGGAGGCCGTACGGGAGCGGTGATGGAACGTTGCTTCCGCTACATCTGGCGTGACCCGAAGACGAAGGCGGCGTGGGTGTCGGCGCTGGCGGTCGGCGCGCTCGTGCCGCTGTTCAACGCCTTCCAGGAGAACGGCTCGGTCTACTGGGCCTGCTTCGCCTCCGGGATGCTCGGCCTCCAGATGTTCAACCAGTTCGGGCAGGACTCGTCGGCGTTCTGGATGGTCGCGCAGACCATCGCGTCGCCGGCGGACGCGTACGCGGAGCTGCGGGACCGGGCGTACGTGATGGCCGCGGTCACCGTCCCGTTCACCGTGCTCGTCGCCGTCGGCACGGCGGCAGTCGCCGGCGGCTGGTCGCAGCTCCCGGAGGTCTTCGGCCTGGCGTTCGCGCTGCTGGGCGCGATGCTGGCGCTGGGCGTCGTCGTCTCCGTCCGCTACCCGTACTCGATCCCCCAGGACTCGCACCGGAACGTGGCACCGGGCCAGGGCGGCATGGCGATCGCGGCGATCTTCGGCGGCATGTTCGCCGGCCCGTTGCTGTGCGGTCCGCTGATCGGCCTCCTCGTGTGGCTGCGCGTCTCCGGCCACCACGGCCTGCTGTGGCTGCTGCTGCCGCTGGGCGTGGCGTACGGGGCGCTGCTGCTGTGGGGCGCGCTGCGGCTGATGTCGGGCCGGATGGCGCGGCGGCTGCCGGAGATCCTGGCGGCGGTCAGCAAGGGCTGACGCGACCCGAAGCAGGGGAAAGGGGCGTCCACGCGCGCGTGGACGCCCCTTTCTGCCGGTCCCTCGGGGTCAGAAGGCCCCGTTGAGGCGCCACCACTCGCTGTTGGCGCGGACGCCGGAGGCGAAGCCGCCGTTGCCGAGGCCGTTGTAGGTGAGGAGCCAGCCCGGGTTTCCGACGAAGCCGTCGATGGCGTACCGCTCGTTGGTGACGGCGGCCAGGTCGGGTCGGCCGTCGCCGCTGAAGTCGCCGACGGCGAGGAGCGTCCCCATCGCGTTCCAGCCACCGGAGCCGATGAGCTTGCGGGCGCCGAGACCGCCGGAGGACGTACCGGGGTAGAGCCACAGCTTGCCGGTGGAGGCCTCTCGGGCGATCAGGTCGGCCTTGCCGTCGCCGTTGAGGTCACCGGGCCCGGCGAGGGCGTTCATGGAGTTCCAGCCGCCGCTGCCGATGAGCTTGCGGCCGCCGAGACCGCCGGAGGACGTACCGGGGTAGAGCCACAGCTTGCCCGTGGACTTCTCGACGGCGAGGAGGTCGGCGTAGCCGTCGGGGGTGAGGTTGCCGACGCCGGTGAGGTGGTTCATCCCGTTCCAGCCACCGGAGCCGATGAGCGTGCGGGAGCCCACGGAGCCGGTGCCGGCGCCCTTGTACAGCCACAGCTTGCCGGTGGACGCCTCGCGGGCGATGACGTCCTCCTTGCCGTCGCGGGAGAAGTCGCCGTGGCGGACGAGGGCGTTCATGGCGTTCCAGCCGCCCGTGCCGACGAGCTTGCCGGTGCCGTCGCCGGGGGTGAACCAGAGGCGGCCCGCCGTGTCGCGGACGAGGACGTCGGACTTGCGGTTGCCGTCGAGGTCACCGAAGCCGGACGCCTTGGGGGAGGTCTCGGACCACCAGTCCGGGTAGGCGTTCTGCGAGCACTCGCGGTCGGTCTTGACGAACTTGAGCGAGCTCATGGTGAACATGGGCCCGGTGGTCCAGGAGCCGTTGACGGCCGGCCTCTCCGACCAGTAGCCCTCCCAGGGGACGTAGTCGGCCGCCTCGTACATGCAGGCGAACGAGGAGGTCCGGTTGATGTACGAGCCGAACCGGGTGCCGTACGAGCCCATGGTGGGCATGTTCGTACGGGTCTTGAGCATCGTGCCCTGGGCGCTCTCCTTGGTCCAGGCACAGAAATAGCCCGCGGGGCAGTCGGAGACCGCGGCCTGGGCGGGGGCGGCCCCGGCGAGCCCGGCGGCCCCCAGGGTCACGGCCCCGAGCAGGGACGCCAGGCTCTTTCTGATGGCAGCGCGCAAAATCGGTTCTCCTGTGGATGGTGTTCGTTCTTCGGCGCCGACCGTACCGGCCGCCCGGGTCAACGGAACGTGTGGGTGACCCTGATCGGCCCGACGATGTGCGCGTTGAACTCGTCCAGCTCCTCGGCCGGCACCCACAGCTCCAGGATCGTGCTGCCGCCGACCTGCCGGACGGGGTAGCGCGCGAGGAACGCGGAGTCGACCTCGAACCGGGTGACGTGGCCGGAGCCGCTGTGCTTCACGTTCCAGTCGCGGGCGATGCGGATCGCGTAGTCCTCGTCGAGGACCGGGTAGAAGATCGGCTGCTCGGGGAGGCGGGGCGGCCAGGCGCGCCACCCGAGCTCACGGACGAGCGCGAGCTCCTCGGGGCCGGTGGGGCGCCAGAGGGTCGTCGTCGGCCGGGCCTGCGGGCGGGAACTGGTCATGGCGGGCAACGTATCCGGCCGTCGCGAACGGCGGCCACGGGTTTTCCACAGGCCGTTGTCCACAGGGGTGTCGGAGGCGGGGGGAGCGGGACATGATGCTGGCGAGGGGCACGGGCGGTGACGACTGGGGGAGGTTCGCATGGGGTTCTTCGGCCGGCGGGACAAGAGGAGCGCGGCACCGGAGCCGGACACGATCGCGCAGGCGACGGGCCCGGACCGCGAGCTGCTGAAGCGGCGGGCGCGGGAGGCGTACGAGGAGGGGGTCGGGCACCAGGTGCTGCCGAGCCGGGCGCGGGCGGCGCTCGACGCCTTCGACCGCTCGGCCGCCCGTCTCGACGACCTGTTCGCGACGGCTCCGGACGACCCGGAGCTGTGGCGGATGCGCGGCGCCCTGCTCTATGCGCGGGCCTCCACCCAGCTGACGCTCGACCGGCACGAGGCGGCGACGGCGGACCTGACCGCCTGTGTGGACGCCTACGGAAGGAGCGGGCTCCCCGAGGCGGCCCTCCTGGCGGCGGACGCCCTGATACGCCGGGCCCGGGCGTACGGCGAGGCGGGCCGGCCGATGGCGGCGCTGGCGGACGTGGACCGGGCGATCGGCGCGTACGTACAGGCGGGCGCGTACGCGTCACCGCACCCGCTGCTCCCGGACTTCGCGCGGGTCCTGGCGCTGGCGGCGACGGTGCACCTGAAGGTCGGGGACGTGGACCAGGCCCTGGCCTGCGCCCGCCAGTCCCTCGCCCGCTACCAGGACCTGACGCGGCAGCGGGGCGGTCTCGACCGCGAGGAGGCCGGCTACATGGCGGACGCGGCCGGGGACACCGCGTCCCGGCTGGAGGCGGCGCGCGGCAACTGGGAGGCCGCGCTGGCGGTGAACCAGGTGGCACGGGAGGCGGCCGAGGCGGGGGCCGGCGCCCTCGGGCAGGCGCTGGCCCGCGAGGGGCTGCACCTGCGGCTGGCCGGCCGGGTCCGGCAGGCGGAGCCGGTGCTGGCCCGTGCCGAGGAGGTGGCGCCGGGGTCGGTGGCCCGGGAGGAGGAGCTGGCCGCGCTGCCGCTGCCGCCGTCGCTGGCGCAGGCCCTCACGACGGGCGAGTCGCTGCTGCGGGAGCGGAAGGACGCGCCGCTGCGGCCGGAGGAGGCGGCGCGGCTGCGGAAGGAGCTGACGGGGCACGAGTCGTACTCGGCCTCGGTGCGGGTGCGGAGCGGGTCCGCCTTCGCCCCGGAGGCGGCCGCGCTCACGACGGTGGCGGACCTGCTGCTGCGGGAGGGACACGTGCCGGAGGCGTGGCGCGTCGCGCTGGAGACCCACCTCATATGCGACTCCCTGGCCCGCCGCGCCCCCGACGGGGACGAGGACCTGCTGCCCGCCCTCGCCGGACCCTGGCGCGACGCCCTGGCGGTCGCCTCCCGCGCGGCGCTCGCGGCGGGCCGGGACTCCTTCGCGGAGGACGTGACGGCCGCGTCGAAGGCCGTGCGCGCCACGCTCGCGAAGGCGTGAGGGACGGCTGCGGGTCCCGCCCCGCGGGAGCGGCCGAGGACGGCCGTGCGAAGGTGCTCCGGTGTCTCTGATCCCCCCTGAAGTGGCTGCCTTCGTCATCGAGGCCTCCCGGCTGCCCCTGGCCGCCCTGGACGAGATCCGGGACGCCACCGCCCGGGCGGTGGCGTCGGGGGAGTACGAACCGGATGCCGTGCCGGAGTTCGACGCGGCCCGCTTCGCCACGCTCCGGAAGGCGGTCCGCGACGCCTTCCACCCCCGGTCCGGGGAACTGCGCGCCGGCCGGCCCGGCGGCCTGCGCGCCGCGATCGGTTGTACGACGATGACCGCGCAGGCGGTCTGGAAGCGGGACGGGCTCAGCGCCGCCGACTACGCCGTGCTCACCGGCGCCTTCCTGGCGCACGGGGTCGGTGTGCCGGCCCGGACTCCCGGCTGAGGCCGTCGATCCGGGCGCGGAGCCAGGCCGGGTCCGGGTTGGTGTGGTGGCGGCCGGCGAGGAGGACCGTGGGCACGGTCTCGTCGCCGTCGTTCACGGCGCGGACGGCGGCCGCGCCGTCCGGGTCGCGCCGGATGTTCACCCAGTACGCCTGACGGGCCCGGCGGCCGAGGCGGACGCGGAGGCGCACGCAGAAGGTGCAGCCGGGACGCCAGTAGACGACCGGGCGGCCGTCGGCCGCGCTGCGGCGCAGGGCCTCGGCCGCACCGGTCGGCCTGGGGAAGACGAGCGGGGAGGTGGCGGCGGCGAGGAGGAGGAAGAGCACCAGGAGGGCGAGGCCGGTGACCGGCC
Source organism: Streptomyces roseolus (assembly GCF_014649855.1). Taxonomy (GTDB): domain Bacteria; phylum Actinomycetota; class Actinomycetes; order Streptomycetales; family Streptomycetaceae; genus Streptomyces; species Streptomyces roseolus. Next base: position 168,445 of record NZ_BMTV01000013.1, read on the forward strand.
CGCCGTCCGCCGCACGGCTCCCCGCGGCGAGCAGCCCCGCGAGGGCCAGGAGGGTCGGCGTCACCCAGGAGCGTGTCACCGGGCCAGGCTAGCCGCCCCGACGCGGGGGTGACGGGCGCGGGCGGCGTCGACGCGGGTGGCCCCGGAGGCGGGGCCGCCGAAGCGGAGCCGGTCGCAGGCGGCGAACTCCGGCTCCGTCGAGTCGAGTTCGTCGACGAGGGCGTGCAGACGCTCCGCCGGGGCGGGCGTCCCGGCGTCCGGAGCGCTCTCCGGCATCGGGACCTCCCGGCGCCAGGGACGCGGGCCCGTCCCGCGTGGGGCCCGTCCCGCGTGGGGTCCGTGCCGCGTGAGGCCCGTGCCGCGTAAGGCCCGGAACGCTAGCCGCCGGACGGTTCGGGCCCGGCCGAGCCGTCGAGCGCGCCCCAGGTGAGCCCGGGGCGTTCGGCGAACGCCTCCGCCACGCGCCCCCGCCAGCCGGTGGGGGCGGGCTTGTCCTCCGCGTGCCGGGCGTACGGACCGGCCCTCCGGGCGGCCTCGCGGCGGCAGGGGCCGCAGTGGGTCTCGTCCGCCACCGGCCGGAACACGTGCGCCTCGCCCGGCCCTTGGCACTCCACGAGCGGGCCGGGCGCCGGACGCGGGGCCTCGCCGAACGGAGCCTCCGTCGGCTCCGGCGGGAGCTTCTCCGTCAGCCGGTGCCGCAGGAAACCCGCTGCCGAGTGGACGCCGCCCCGGGGCAGGTGCCCCGTCAGCACGTGCCGCAGGTCGCTCGCCGATACGCCCCTGCGCAGCCACTCCGCAGCCGTGGCGGCGAGGGCACGTGCCTCGCGGACGCCGAGGCGCAGGTCGCGGTGGACGTGGTGGAGGGTGAGGAGGAGGCGTTCGGCGTGGACGAGGGCGGGATCGTCGGGCTCGGGGTGGTCCTCGGGCGGGGCCCCGGGCCGGTCGTGGGGCGGAGCCTCGGGATGATCGTGGGGCGGGGCCTCGGGGCGGTCGTGGGGCGGCGGCGCGGGCATGCCCCGGGGCGGCGGCGCGGGTCGGCCCTGGGGCGGCTCCTCCGGTCCGGTGACGGCGGTCGCCGAGCGGGGGGTCGGGGGGTGGGGGTTGTTCTTCTCCCCGTCTTCGTCTTGGGGGGAGCCACCGGGTTCCGGGGCGGCCGGTCCACCGACCGTCGGATCGGGCACGGTCGGTGACCGGTCGCCGTGGCGCACCGCCGTCGCCTCGTCCCGCGTGAGGGTGACGTTCGCGACGAGCTGTTCGGTGATCCAGCGCCCCCGGTCGTCCTGCCATCGCCACTCGTGCAGATGTCCGCATGCGGCCAGGGCAGCCTTCGCGCGCTGGTACGCCCGGGGCTTCATGCCCAGGTCGACGGCGTGCTCGCCGAGCGGCTTCACGGTGGCCGCGCTCGCCGGGAGGCCCTGGAGGTAGATGAGGAGGATCTTCGCGTCGCTGGTCAGTCGCGGATTCCGGACGACACCGTGCGAGACCTTCGTGTACGCCGACAAGGGCGCGATAGCATGCCGAAGCATTTCTGGTGGACTCCGAATCCACTGGCGATGAAGGCCCTCGGACGGTGTTGGCGCACCCCCGGGGGCCGCTCCTTTTACGGAGCGTGACGTTGGCGTCACCGTAGCGCAGACTCCACCGTCCGGTACAACAACTCTCCCTCCACGAACGGATCTTCGAGCGTCGGGAGCGACCTCCGGCCCCGCGGCCACGCGTACCCGGCGCCAGGAGGAGGAGGCGTTCCTCTCCCGCGTCGTCTCCCCGCCGCCTGGAGCGAGTTCCTCGCCCGGGCGAAGCAGGCGCGGCGCACGCGAAAGGGCCTCCGTCCCGGTCGGGGCGGAGGCCCTGGGTCGTGGGGCGAGCCGCTAGAAGACGGCGTTCATGTCGTCCCAGTTGTAGTCGCTGTCGTGGTGGAAGCCCGCGTTCAGGCCGCCGGTGCCCCTGCCCGTGTACACCATCATGCAGCCGGCTCCCTCGCAGCTGCTGCCCGTGAGGGACGTCGAGGCGCCGCTGCCGGTGATGGTCAGCAGGTCGTTGGGGTCGCCGTACTCGATGTTGCCGATGCCGACGAACGTCTTCATCACGTTCCAGCCGCCGCCGACGAGGGCCCGGGTGCCGAGGGCTCCGGGCTTGGTCGGGTAGCGCCAGAGCTTGCCGGTCGACGCCTCGCGGGCGAGGAGGTCGGCCCGGCCGTCGCCGTTCATGTCACCGGGGGCGACCAGCGCGTTCATGCCGTTCCAGCCGCCGGAGCCGATCAGCTTGCGGGCACCGAGACCACTGCCCGTACCGGGGTACAGCCACAGCTTGCCCGTGGACTTCTCCACCGCCAGGAGGTCCGAACGGCCGTCGCCGGACAGGTCGCCGAAGGCGGTGAGGTGGTTCATCGAGTTCCAGCCACCCGAACCGATCAGCACGCGCGAACCGACGTAACCGGTACCGGCGCCCTTGTACAGCCACAGCTTGCCGGTGGACGCCTCGCGGGCGATCACGTCCTCCTTGCCGTCACCGGAGAAGTCACCGTGCCGCGTCAGGGCGTTCATCGCGTTCCAGCCCGAACCCACCAGCTTGCCGCTGCCGTCACCGGGGAGGAACCACAGGCGGCCGGCCTTGTCGCGGACCAGGAGGTCCGACGAGAGGTTGCCGTCCAGGTTGGCGAAGGAAGAACGGACCGAGGCGTCGGAGAAGACGTGCCAGCTGGGATACGCGGGGCCGGTGCACTCCCGGTACGTGGGGACGAGCTTCAGCGAACTCATCGACCTCAGGCCCATGTACCCCCACTCCGTGCCGCCCGGGTCGGGCTCACGGGTGCCGACGCCCCAGTACGAGGTCGTGTAGTTCGGCTCGTCGTAGCCGCACGCGTACATGTTCGTGCGGTTGGAGACCGCGTTGATCTTGTTGTCCCAGGTGCCGAGCGTCGGCATGCTCGTGGTGGTCTTGAGCATCGTGCCCGTGGCGTGCGCGGTGGTCCAGGCGCAGAAGTAGCCCTTCGGGCAGTCGCTCGGCTCCGCCTGGGCGGGGGCCGCGCCCGCGCCGAGGACGCCGATGGTGGCGAGGCCGAGCGCCGTGGCCGCGGTGGCCAGGCGCCGGCGCAGAGATATGCGCATGAGTTCCCCTGATGTCCCTGATGCTCCTGACCCCGAGCGGCCTGATGGCCCTCGGGGCGGGCGGCGCGGAGACGTACCGCTCGACGCGTCGCGGAGGGACCGTACCGCGCCCGGGGCGGGCGGCTCCAGCGGGGTGCCGGCCGCCCGCCCCGGCCGCCCGCCCCCTGCCCCGCTCCGGGGTTCGGCGCGGGGTTCGGTGCGGGACTCGCGCCGGGCCGTGCCGCCGGGGGTCGTCACGGGGTCAGGACGCCGGCCAGGAAGGGGGTCACCGCTTCGGCCCAGGCCTCCGGGTGGGTGTAGTGGAGGAGGTGGCCGGCGTCGGGGATCTCCGCGTACGCGCCGTGGGGCAGGACGCGGACCATCTCCTGGGCCTCGGCGCGGCCGAGCTCGCCGTCGAGGCCGCGGACGACGAGGGTGGGGCAGCGGACCTGGGCGAGGGAGTCCCAGTGGGCGTCGTGGACCCAGGTCTCGCGGGAGGTGAGCATCTGGTCGGGGTCGAAGACCGGGCGCCAGCCGTCCGGGTGGGAGGCCATGACCTCGGCGAAGAACGCGCCCCGCGCCGGGTTCGGCGTCTCCACCCACGGGTCGTCCGCGCCGAACCAGCGGTGGACGGCCTCCAGGGACGGGAAGGGCGTCGGCCAGCCCTCGAACCAGTCCCGCCAGGCGCGCTGCGAGGCCGCGCCGAGCGCGGAGGCCCGCATGTCGCTGATGACGAGGGCGCGGACCAGTTCGGGCCGCTCGGCGGCCAGTTGCCAGGCCGTGAGCGCGCCCATGGAGTGGCCGACGAGGGTGACGGGGCCGAGTCCGAGCCGCTCGATGACGGCCGCGGCGTCCGCCACGTACGCCTCGCGCGTGAAGGGTCCGGCGGGCGGCTTCTCGCTCGCGCCGTGGCCGCGCTGGTCGAGTGCGATCGTGCGGTGTCCGCCGCCGAGGAGGCCCGCGGCCCGGGCCCAGTGGCCGGCGTGGCCCATCAGGCCGTGGAGCAGTAAGACCGGGGCGCCGGAGGGGCGGGGGAGGGCGGTGCGGTCCTCGGGGCCGGTGGGCTGGCGGGTGATGCTCACGGTGGGCGTACGCGCGGGTGTACGCGTGGACGTCCGGGCCTCGGACGTGGTCCCGTCCCGGGCCGCGCCCTCCGCCGTGAAGTCCCAGGCCGTCAGCCGGATGCCGTCGGCTCCGGTGACGTCGAGTCGTCGCGCCATGTCTGGCACCCCCTCTTTTCCTGTCCAACCCCGCCAGACTATCGAACCCACATTCGAAAATGCGCTTCTGCCACCCAACACCCCTCGTTCGAGTGACAGGCCTCAAGGGTTGGCGCGCGTGGCCGAGGGGAGATCTTCACCGGGAGGCGGACCGCTCGGGGAAAACGGTCCGAAGGGAACGACCTTGAGAGCTCGGGGCTCCAGGTCGGAACAGGGGAGGGCAGGCCCCGGCGCCGCGAGGCGCCGGGGCCCTCTGCCTTTCCGGGCCCCCGCGCCCCGGGCACCCGTGCCTCGGGCGCCCTTCCCCCGGGCCTCTTTTCGCCGGACGCTCCGTCAGAAGCGGTCCCCCGGGCGCGTGTCAGTCGGCGTACGGCCTCCGTCGCTCCCATGGCCCCACCCCTTCCGCGCGTCACGCAACGCACGCAGCTCGTTCCAGCCTGGCACGCCGAGGGCACGCGCGGGGCCATTCCGGCGTAAAACGGGGCGCATGACGAACCCGTCGCCCGACCGTGGCCCATTCGTGACCGCCGACCGCGCAGCCGGTCCCCCGTCCCGCTGGCCGGCACGGTCATGCGCAGTGCCCAAGTCCTCGCCAAGGGCGACCACATCGCGATCCTGAGGGAAGGTCACCTCACGATCGAGCAGCAGCGGGTCGTCACCACCGAGGACGGCCCGGCCTGGTTCCCCCGGTGGGCGGTCCGGCTGGGCGTCGTGGGCTTCCTCGGCGCCTACACCGCGTACGTGCGGCTGACCGGCGCCGCGCACGGCACGGGCAGGGGCTCGGCCGCGTTCGCCGCGGTCCCCGGTCTGTTCGTCGGCGGCCTCGGCGTCGTCCGCAGCGCCGTGGACCGCGCGCTGTCGGCCCGTCGGGGCGTCACGGTCGTCGCCACGCGCGCGTGCCACCCCAACGGCAAGCGGGCGAGCCACTACCGGTTCACCGACGTGAGCGGCAACGAGCTGACCACGCACTACGGCTCCGGCCGGGTCACGGACGAGATCCACGTCGCGTACGACCCCGGGGCCCCCTCGCGCCGTCACGCCGCCTCCGAGCCGGCCTACGTCACCGTCGTGAAGCACGCCCTGGGGCTGCCGGCCCTCAGGGGCGTCCTCTCCCTCGGCCTGTGGGGCGCGCTCGCCTCCCTACCCGTGACGGGCCCCCATGCGACGGGGCGGGGCCGGGACGCTTCCGCGCGCCCGGCCCCGCCCCGCCCCGCTCGTACCGCGGTGGAACTCAGCGCTTCGCGACGAAGACGTGCGCCGCGACCTCCGCGTCCAGCTCGGCCGCCTCGCCGCTGCTGCCGACGAGCACGCCGCCCGCCGACTCCGACACGGAGACGACCGAGCCGGGCTGCACGCCGGCGCGGCGGAGCGTGTACATGAGCTGGGCGTCCGTCTGGATCGGCTCGCCGATGCGGCGGACGATCACCGTCTTGCCCCCGGTGGCATCCAGGTCCGCCAGCGACACCATCGAGTCGTCGAGGAAGGACTCGGCCTCGGCCTTCTCGCCCAGCTCCTCCAGGCCCGGGATGGGGTTGCCGTACGGCGACTCCGTCGGGTGGCGCAGCAGCTCCAGGACGCGGCGCTCCACGGCCTCGCTCATCACGTGCTCCCAGCGGCACGCCTCCGCGTGGACCTGCTCCCACTCCAGGCCGATCACGTCGACGAGCAGGCACTCGGCGAGGCGGTGCTTGCGCATCACGCGGGTCGCGAGCTTGCGGCCCTCCTCGGTCAGCTCCAGGTGGCGGTCGCTCGCCACGGCGACCAGGCCGTCCCGCTCCATGCGGGCGACCGTCTGGCTCACCGTGGGGCCGCTCTGGTCGAGCCGCTCGGCGATCCGGGCACGCATCGGGACCACACCTTCCTCTTCCAGCTCCAGGATGGTGCGGAGATACATCTCCGTGGTGTCGATCAGTCCGGACATTCGTGCCCCTCGATGAGTCGTGCGCTGGCCCTGCACCAATTCTTGCGCATCGGAGCGACAACCGGGCGGCCCCCGCCCCGGAGCGGGAGAACTGAGGACACCGGGGCGGCGGAGGCAGTATTGACAGAGCAATGGTCCAGACCGCACCGTGATCGGCGACCTCGACGAGAAGGAGCTTCCTCACATGGGCGAGAGCAAGCTGGCCGGACAGTTCTTCGACGCCGCGATCGGCCTGCTGCAGGAGGTGCGCGACGGGGACTCCGCCGAGATCGCCGCCGCCGGCGCGGCGGTCGCCGAGGCCGTCGCGAACGGCAACCGCCTCTTCGCGTTCGGCGCCGGGCACTCCTCGCTGCCCGCCCAGGACGTCGTCTACCGGGCCGGCGGGCTCGCGCTGATGAACCTGCTCGTCGTCCCCGGCGTCGTCGGCGTCGACGTCATGCCGGCGACGCTCGGCTCCGCCCTGGAACGCGTCGACGGGCTCGCGGGGGCCGTCCTCGACTCCTCCCCCGCCTCCGCCGGCGACGTGCTCTTCATCATCTCCCTCTCCGGCCGCAACGCGCTGCCCGTGGAGATGGCGATGAACGCCCGCGCGCTCGGCCTCACCGTCATCGGCGTCACCTCGGTGGCGTACGCGACGGAGACGAAGTCGCGGCACGTCTCGGGGACGTACCTCAAGGACCACTGCGACATCGTCCTCGACTCCCGGATCGCGGTCGGCGACGCGGAACTCGCCCACGAGGGCATCGAGGCGCCGTTCGCCCCCGCCTCCACCGTCGTCACCAGCGCCCTCATGCAGGCGACGATGGCCGCCGCCGCCGAGGAGCTCGTCCGGCGCGGCGTCGAGCCGCCGCTGCTGCGCTCGGGGAACGTCGACGGCGGGCACGAGTGGAACGGCCGCGTGATGACCGAGTACGCGGACCGGATCTTCTACCGGCACTGACGCCCGCCCCTGCGGGGCGGCGGGCCGTCCCGGGCCTCAGCCGAGCGGCGGTGCGTCCAGTGCCGCCGCGACCCGGGCCGCGACCGTCTCCGCGTACAGCGCGTCCTGGCGGTCGAAGGCCCCCCGGGCGGCCGTGCGCAGGAAGGTGAGGACGCCGACGGTACGGCCCCGGGACCGCAGGGCCGTGCACAGCGCGTGCGCGGTGTCCGCGGGCCAGTGCCGGGCCGCCGCCCACTCCGCCGCGTCCCGGCCCGCGTCCACCCGCACCGAACCCGCCCGGTCCCACGCCTGGAGGGCCGGGTGATCGGTGCCGTACCGCTGCGGGAAACCGCCCTCGAAGCCGCCGCCGAGGCCGTCCGCGTCCGGGGCGCCCGCCGGGGACGCCACCGCGCGGGTCAGCCGCCGGTCGCCCGCCACCCGGTCCACCAGGCCGTGGTCGGCGAACCCGGCCAGCGCGAAGTCGAGGAGGACGGCCACCGCCTCCGCCGGGTCCGCGTACTCCGCCGCCGCCACGCCCGCCCGGTGCAGCTGGCTCCAGCGGAAGCGGGTCCGGTCCGCCTCCCGGGCCGCCAGCCGCTCCGCCGTCACGTCCTGGAACAGCCACGCCACGCCCAGCGGCGCCGGCTCCTCCGTCATCGGCGACGACAGCCGTACGAAGCCGCTGCGCCAGCACCGCCGCCGCTCCCCCGCCCCGGCGCCCGAGGTCGACGCGAGCGTCACCCACAGGTCCGCGGGGGCGGGCGGGGCGCCCTCCGCGAGCACGTGCTGGAGCGCGCCCTCCAGTTCCTCCACGCCCCGGGCGACGACGTCGCCGAGGGGGCGGCCGAGCAGGGTCGTCCGGCCCGTGCCGATGGCCTTCGCCGCGTAGCCGTTGACCACCGCGGGGCGCAGGTCCGCGTCGATCAGGACGACGCCCCAGGGCGCGTCGTCGAAGAGCGCCTCGCTGAGCGCGATCGACCGCTCCAGGTCTATCTGCGCGTGCACCTCGCTGAAGGCGCAGTAGACACCGGCGGGCCGCCCGTCGGCGCCCCGCACCCCGGCGGACTGGCTGCGGACCAGGACCCGGCCGCCGTCCTTGCGGAGCAGCGCCAGTTCGTGCACCTGCCGCCCCGGGGTCCGCATCGCCCCCATGAGGCGGGCGAGCGTCTCCTCCGCGTCGGCGCTGCGCGCCGCCCAGCCGTCGAAACCGCGCCGTCCCACGGCCTCCGCCGCCGGCCAGCCGAGGATCCGCTCGGCCTCGCGGTTCCAGTGCGTCACCGTCCCGTCCGCGTCCAGCGCGCACAGCGCCGCGTCCATCCCGTCGAGCAGCGCGGCGAGCAGGTCGCCGTCCTCGCTCGGCACGGAAGCGGTGTCTCGCGTGGACCCCGTGAAGGCACTCACCTGGCACTCCCCCCCGGTAACCCCCTGATGGGGGCCATTCAACTGGAACGTGACCCAGAACACACCCGGTTCGACGAAACGGATTCGGGGAGACAGGCCGGTTCAAGCCAGGCGGGCGAGCAAGGCCGGGTCGGCGCGGGCCGGGGGCAGGTCCCGGGGGAGGCGGGCCGGGACGGGTCCGGTCGGCGCTGCGCGGGTCGGGTCGGCACGGGTCAGGTCGGGGAGACGAAGCCCGACTCGTAGGCGGCGATCACCGCCTGGGTGCGGTCCCGGGCGCCGAGTTTCGCCAGAATGGCGCTCACATGGGACTTGACGGTCTCCGTGCCGACGATCAGTCTGCCCGCGATCTCCGCGTTGGACAGGCCCCGGGCCATGAGGCGGAGGACGTCCTCCTCCCGGTCCGTCAGGTTCGCCCGGACCAGGGCCTCGTGGGCCTCGTTGGCGGGGCGGTCCCGGCCGTAGGCGGCGGCCAGATCGCGGACGGCCGCCGGGAAGAGGAGCGAGTCGCCCTCCGCGATCAGGCGGACCGCGTGGACGATCTCCGCCGGGCGGGCCCGCTTGAGGAGGAACCCGTCGGCACCGGCGCGCAGCGCCCCGTACACGTACTCGTCGTTCTCGAAGGTCGTCACCACGAGGATCTTGGGCGGGGAACCGACCGTACGCAGGACGGCCTGGGTGGCCTCGATGCCGTCCATCAGCGGCATGCGGACGTCCATCGCGACGACGTCGGGGCGCAGGCTGCGGACGAGGGGGACGACGGCGGCGCCGTCCGCGGCCTCGCCGACCACCTCGATGTCCGGCTGGGCCTCCAGGACGGCCCGCAGGCCGGCCCGCACGAGGGGTTCGTCGTCTACGAGGAGGACCTTGATCGTCATCCGGTCAGCCTAGGGGTTCGCGTACGGCCGGTCAGCGGAGCGGAAGGACCACGGAGACGCGCCACTCGCCGTCCTTGACACCGGACTTGGCCTCGCCGCCGAGGAGGGCGGCGCGCTCGCGGATGCCGCGCAGACCGCTGCCGGAGCCGGGGACGGCGGGGGGTCTTCCTTCCGGCAGGGGGTTGGTGACCCGGAGGCGGAGGCGGCTGCGCTCGGCCGCGACGCGGACGTCGACGGGGACCTCGCCCGCGTGCCGCAGCGCGTTCGTCAGGGCCTCCTGGAGCATGCGGTACGCCTCCCGGGAGACGGGGCCCGGCAGTTCCTCGACGGGGCCGGTGATCTCGGCCTCCACCTGGGCGCCGGAGGAGCGGGCCGAGTCGAGGAGACGGGCGGCCTCGTCGAGTCCGGGGCTCGCGCCGGCGGGGCGGCGGCCGGTCTCGCGGAGCAGCATGAGGACCCGCTCCAGGTCCTCCAGGGCCGCGCGGCCGGTCTCCTCGATGGTCGCGAGGGCCCGGTCGGTGAACTCGGGGTCCTTCGCCGCGCGGGCGGCGCCCGCCTGGACGACGGCCAGGGTGAGGGCGTGGCCCAGCGAGTCGTGGAGCTCGCGGGCGATCCTGTTCCGTTCGAGGAGGCGCTCCGTCCGCTCCTCCAGGGCCGTCATGCGCTCCTTCACCGACGGGCCGAGGAGGCGGAGGGCGACCCGGGTGCCGAGCCGGCCGCCCCCGACGATCACGGCGAGGAGGGCGAGCAGCGGCAGCGGGGCCAGGGCCATCGCGCCGAGGCCCGGCGGCGGGGTCAGGGAACCGATCACCGGCTCCTCCACCGAGGTGTCGAGGAGCGTCAGCGTGCACTGGAGCAGCCAGATCGTCAGCAGCCAGGCCAGCAGGCCCGCCTCCATGCGGAAGACCAGCCACAGGGCGGTCCTGCCCCGGTCCGCCCAGGAGGCGGACGGGGTCGCCGAGATGCCGGTGGCCGCGCCGTCGGCGGGCGCCGTGCCGCGGACCCTGGCGTGTTTGCCGGGGAAGAGCATCAGGCGCGCCTGCAGCCCCTCGGCGCGGCGGGCGGACGGTACGAGGGCGACGGCCGCGACGAGCGGGATCGGCAGCGCGGCCGCGATCAGCCAGTCGACGAGGGTCGGGGAGGACAGGCCGGGGTAGACGAGTCCGGCGGCGAGCGGCACGATCGCGCCGATCGCCAGATGCAGCCATCGCGTGTACGTGACCGCCCGGATCAGGGGTCGCAGGAACATCCCGTCATCCTCGCAGCGGCGGACGGGGCGCGGCTCCCCCGCACGGGGGAGACGGTCCCCTCTGGCAGGGGATGGCACGGAGGGGCCGGGCCGCGAGCCTTGAGCCATGACCAGCATCGACATCACGAACCTCACGAAGGAATACGGCGGCCGGCGTGCGGCGCGGGCCGTGGACGGGCTGACGTTCCGTGTCGAGCCGGGGCGCGTCACCGGCTTCCTCGGGCCCAACGGGGCGGGGAAGTCCACCACGATGCGGCTCGTCCTCGGCCTCGACCGGCCGACGTCGGGCACCGCCACCATCGGCGGCAGGCCGTACGCGACGCTCGACGAGCCGCTGCGGACGGTCGGCGCGCTGCTCGACGCGCAGGCCGCGCACCCGGCCAGGACCGGCCGCGACCACCTTCGCTTCCTCGCCGCGAGCAACGGCCTGCCGGCCCGCCGGGTCGACGAGGTACTGGAGGAGACGGGTCTGACGTCGGCGGCCCGCCGTCGGATACGCGGCTATTCGCTGGGCATGCGGCAGCGGCTCGGCATCGCCGCCGCGCTCCTCGGCGACCCGGAGGTGCTGATGCTGGACGAGCCGGCCAACGGCCTGGACCCGGAGGGCATCGTCTGGATCCGCGAGCTGCTGCGCCGGCTGGCCGGTGAGGGCCGCGCGGTCCTCGTCTCCAGCCATCTGATGAACGAGACGGCGACCTTCGCCGACCACCTGGTGGTGCTGGGCCGGGGACGGCTCCTGGCGGACGTGCCGATGCGGGAGTTCATCGACGCCCACAGCCATCCGCGGGTGCGGGTGCGGACGGGCGATCCGATACGGCTCCGGGCGACGCTGCTCGCACGGGGGTGGACGGTCGGGGAGACCGCCGACCGGGACGGCCGGTGGACGGTGGAGGGCGCCTCCGCCGAGGAGATCGGCGCGGTCACCGCCCGGGAGGGCATCCCGGTCTTCGAGCTCGCCGACGAGCGCGCCTCGCTGGAGCAGGCGTATCTGGCCCTCACCTCGGATGCCGCCGAGTTCACCGCCCTCACCCCGCAGGAGGTCTGACGTGTCCGCTCTCTCCCCCGCCGCCGTGCTCCACTCCGAGTGGATCAAGATCCGGTCGATCCGGTCGAGTTTCGGCTCGCTGCTGGCCGTCGTCGTGGCCGCGCTGGGCATCGCCCTGGCGGTCTTCCCCGCCATCGGGCAGCCGGAGGCGGAGACCGGCGAGATGGATCCGCTGTTCTGGATCTACTACCCGGTGAACTTCGTGCAGATCGCCGCGATCTCCTTCGGCGCCACCGCCGCCTCCTCCGAGTTCCTCAACGGAGCCCTGCGGAACTCCCTGATGGCCGTGCCGCGGCGGAACCTCCTCTACGGAGCGAAGGCGGTGGTCGTGGGGTCGGCCGCGCTCGTCATGGGCGTGGTGGCCGGGTTCGTCATGTTCTTCACCGCCAACGCGTTCCTGGGGAAGTACGCGATAGGCATCGGCGACCCGGGCGCGCTGCGGTCCTGCTTCGGCGCCGGGCTCTACCTCGCGCTGATCACGCTGTTCTCGATGGGGCTGACGTTCCTGCTGCGCAGCGCGGTGGCGGTGCTGAGCATCCTCGTCCCGTTCATCCTCATCGTGTCCTTCGTCATCGGCGGGGTCTCCGAGGGCGCCGCGACCTGGCTCCCGGACCGGGCCGGACAGCAGATCCTCTTCCAGGAGCCCCTGGGGACGCTCGGCGCGTGGACGGGCCTGGGGGTGACGGCGCTGTGGACGGCGGCGGCGCTGCTCGCCGGATGGTGGGCGACGCGCCGGCGGGACGCCTGAGGGCGGCGGCCGGAAGGGGCCGGAAAAGCAGACGACCCGTGGGCCTTGGTCCCGTCCGCCTAGGTTCGGACGGGAGCCGGCCGGACTGACCGGCGGCCCACGGGTCGGGTGACTGCTGGGGTTTCGGCAGCTGGCCTGCCGAGGTGCACATCGTGCGACGGCAGGCCTTAGCCCGCAGTCACCTCACGAGTCCGAAAAGAAACCATTTTTTCGGATCACCTCCTTTCGCGTGTACCCCCACCCTACGAACCCTCCGGGAAGGCCACAAGGGATTTGTTTTCCGCCCGGCGGACGCGGCGCCCGGGCCGCGGCGGCCGTCAGGGGGCCAGGCGCTCCACCCGCCAGGAGCCGTCCTCCCGTACGTACCGCAGGCGGTCGTGGAGGCGGTTCTCGTGGCCCTGCCAGAACTCCACGGTCTCCGGGACGACCCGGAAGCCGCCCCACTCCGGGGGGACGGGGACCTGCTCGGAGTCGGGGTAGCGGGCGGCCAGCTCCTCGTACCGGGCGAGCAGCTCCTCGCGGGAGGCGATGACGGAGGACTGCTCGCTCGCCCAGGCGCCCAGCTGGGAGCCGTGCGGGCGGGTGCGGAAGTAGGCGGCGGTCTCGTCGCGGCCGGTGCGGGCGGCGCGGCCGGTGACGATCACCTGGCGGGCCAGCGGGTGCCAGGGGAAGAGCAGCGAGACGCAGGGGTTGGCGGCCAGCTCGGTGCCCTTGCGGGAGCCGTAGTTGGTGAAGAAGACGAAGCCGGCGTCGTCGTAGTGCTTCAGCAGGACCGTGCGGGAGGAGGGGCGGCCGTCGGGGGTGGCGGTCGAGACGACCATGGCGTTCGGCTCGTGGATCGCCGGGCTGGCGGCGGTCTCCTTGAACCAGGACGCGAACTGCCGGATCGGATCGGGGGCGAGATCGGCCGCGGTCAGTTCCTTGGTGCGGTACTGCTCGCGCATGGCGGCGGGGTCCAGGGCGTCGGTCACGGGGTCATCCTGCCGCAGCGCCCCAGTGTGCCCAGCACGGCGGGGCGCCAATCCTTCGTCGCCGGTTCGGCGCAGTGTGCCGGATGTCACGCTTCCCCGCATCATCGGAACCGTACAGACTCTTCGGCTGGACGACTGTTGAGTTTCTCCAGCCGCCGCCGTTCGGTTGATCGATCATCGATAGAAGGAGCCGCCTGATGTCCGAGTTCGTACCGGGCCTCGAAGGAGTCGTCGCGTTCGAGACCGAGATCGCCGAACCCGACAAGGAAGGCGGCGCGCTCCGCTACCGCGGGGTCGACATCGAGGACCTCGTCGGCCACGTCTCCTTCGGCAACGTGTGGGGCCTCCTCGTCGACGGCGCCTTCAACCCCGGTCTGCCGGCCGCCGAGCCCTTCCCGATCCCGGTCCACTCCGGCGACATCCGGGTCGACGTCCAGTCCGCGCTCGCCATGCTCGCGCCCGTCTGGGGCCTCAAGCCCCTCCTCGACATCTCCGCCGACCAGGCCCGCGACGACCTCGCCCGCGCCGCCGTCATGGCCCTCTCCTACGTCGCCCAGTCCGCGCGCGGCCAGGGCCTGCCGATGGTCCCGCAGAGCGAGATCGACAAGGCCGAGTCCGTCGTCGAGCGGTTCATGATCCGCTGGCGCGGCGAGCCCGACCCGAAGCACGTCAAGGCCGTCGACGCGTACTGGACCTCGGCCGCCGAGCACGGCATGAACGCCTCCACCTTCACCGCCCGCGTCATCGCCTCCACCGGCGCCGACGTGGCCGCCGCCCTCTCCGGCGCCGTCGGCGCCATGTCCGGCCCGCTGCACGGCGGCGCGCCCTCCCGCGTCCTCGGCATGATCGAGGAGATCGAGCGGACCGGCGACGCGACGGCGTACGTCAAGCAGGCCCTCGACAAGGGCGAGCGCCTGATGGGCTTCGGCCACCGCGTCTACCGCGCCGAGGACCCCCGCGCCCGGGTCCTGCGCCGCACGGCGAAGGAGCTGGACGCCCCGCGCTACGAGGTGGCCGCCGCGCTGGAGAAGGCCGCCCTGGAGGAGCTGCACAACCGCCGTCCGGACCGGATCCTCGCCACGAACGTCGAGTTCTGGGCGGCGATCGTGCTGGACTTCGCCGAGGTCCCGGCGCACATGTTCACGTCGATGTTCAGCTGCGCCCGTACGGCCGGCTGGTCGGCGCACATCCTGGAGCAGAAGCGCACCGGCCGCCTGGTCCGCCCGTCGGCCCGCTACACGGGCCCCGGCCGGCGGGACCCGCGCGAGATCGAGGGCTACGCGGACATCGCGGGCTGAACGTCCTAGGCCGGGAAGTCCCGGCCGTGGAGGAGGAGGTCCGCGTGGTGGCGCGCCGCGACCAGCGGGTGCGCGCGGACCTTCCCCTTCAGCTCGTTGCGGCCGTACTCGGCGAACATCGGGTTCGCCGGGTCGGCCGTCACTCCCGGCGCGCGGTCCGCGTACGCGAAGTCGAGCGGGGCGATCCGGGCGTCGAGCCGCGGGTTGTAGAAGAACGGGACGGAGAACCGTTCCGTCGCACCGGGCGGGGAGACGACCCGGTGGTTGGTGGCGATCAGATAGCCGTTCGTCGCGACTTCGAGGAGCTCACCGAGGTTGACGACGAAGGCACCGGGCAGCGGCGGCACGTCGTGGAACCGCCCGTCCTCCCGCTGCACCTGGAGCCCGCCGACCTGGTCCTGGAGCAGCAGGGTCAGGAAGCCGTAGTCCTTGTGGGCGCCGACGCCCTGGTCGTCGCCCTCGCCGCTGCTGCCCGGGTAGCGCACCAGCTTGAGGTGCGGGTGGGCGCGGGGCCCGAAGATGTCGGCGTAGAAGTCCGCGCGCGCGCCGATCGAGGCGAGCAGCTCCCGCAGCAGCTTCTCGGCGACGCCGCTGAGCCGGTCGATCCAGTGCAGCGCGGCCGTACGCAGCTCCGGCAGGGCCTCGGGCCACTGGTTGGGGCCCTGCAGCCACCAGTACGGCGGCTCCCACGGCGCGGGCGCGCGGGCGGGGCGCTCGGCGCCGATGTCGAGCTGGTCGCGCCAGTCGCGGGCGCCCTGGGTGCGCTCGTCGCCGACGCGGGTGTAGCCGCGGAAGTGCGGCGAGTTCAGGTTGTCGATCGCGAGCCGGTCCGCCTCGGGGAGGGCGAAGAAGGCGTGCATGGCGTCGGTGAGCGCCCGGGTCTCCTCCTCGGTCACGCCGTGTCCGACCAGCTGGAAGAAGCCCACGTCGTGGGCGGCGGAATGAAGCTGGGCGTGGAGCAGCCGACGGGCGTCGGGGCCGCGGTCGGCGGCGGAGAGGTCGACGATCGGGAGCTGCGAGGCGTAGGAGGCGGTGAGGGGGGCGGTGGTGGCGCTGAGGCTCATGGGTGCGTCCGCGGGGGTACGGGTCCCGGGGCGGCCGCCGGGGTGGGGCGGGGGCCACGGGTGCCGGTCGACAGGGGTCGGATGGGGGACCCCGCGGGGCGGAAGGGTGGGCGCCCCTGGGGTCAGGCGGCGCGGCGACAGCCCATGCTCGTGACGCGGACGAAGTCCACGTGGCGGCGGCGAACGAGCAGGGGCATGCGACCAGCGTACTGCGCCCGCCCCCTTTCACCTGTGGCCCGCGCCACACCCGCCGACGGCGCCGCCCGGTCGCTCCGGCCGCGGGTGCCGCGCCGCCGTTCCGTCGCGGGCACACGTTCCGCCGGGGGTCCCCTGCGGGACGCCTGACCACAGGGGCGGCGGAGGCTCGCGGTGCCGCGCGTGTGGGGCGGGTCACAGGGGAGGGCGGGGGCGGAGGCTGTTCAGGGTGGGGGGCGGTGCGTAAGGATCGGCGCCTCGCATGTCACGCGCATGCCAATCGTCTCGTTGTCGCGCCCGCGCGCAGGAGGATGTCCCGATGCCCATGACCGCTCGTCGCACGCCCCGCCGCCTCCTCGCCGTCGCCGTCGGCGCACTGGCCGTCGCCGGGGCGCTGGTCCCCTCGCCCGGCGCCACCGCCGCGTCCGCGCCGCAGGGCCGGGTCTTCATGGTCAACCCCGTGCAGGCCACCGGCGACCAGGGCCTCGTCGACCGCAAGGACGCGGCCGGCGACGTCCCCGCCTCCGCCTACGCCCTCGCGACCCTCCGGAACCTCGACGCGAGCGGCGGGCTGTCCGGGAAGTGGGTCAGCGTCCGCTCCGAGACCGGCAAGCCCGCGTCGGTCGCGGACGCCGCCTCGTACGACCGCTCCGACGACGAGTTCGAGCAGGTCATGGCGTACTTCTGGGTCAACGAGGGCCAGGAGTACCTGCAGAGCCTCGGCTTCGGCAGCGAACTGCCCGGCGCCAACGACCGCGTCCAGCCCGTCCGGCTCAACCAGTGGGGCGCCGACAACTCCTACTTCACCGACAAGAAGGCCGAGATCCGCTTCGGCAAGGGCGGCGTCGACGACGCCGAGGACGCGGAGGTCATCCTCCACGAGTACGGCCACGCCGTGCACCACGCCCAGGTCCCCGGCTTCGGCACCTCCACCGAGGCCGGCGCGATCGGCGAGGCCTTCGGCGACTACCTCGCCGTCGCCGTCGGCAACCACGCCGTACGGAAGTACGGCTGGCCCATGAAGGCCGAGGAGGCCTGCGTCGCCGACTGGGACGCCACCGGCTACTCCGCCGCCCCGCACTGCCTGCGCCGCCTCGACGGCACCAAGACCTACGCCGACCGCGAGGGCGAGGTCCACGCCGACGGCGAGATCTGGTCCCGCGCCCTCTTCGACGTCCGCAAGGCCCTCGGCGCCCGCACCGCCGACCGGATCATCGTGAACGCCCAGTTCGGCTTCGCCCCCGACACCTCCTTCGAGGCCGCGGCGCGGACGACCGTCGAGACCGCCCGGCGGATGTACGGCGCCGACGCCGAGGCCGCGGTGCGCGACGCCTTCCGGGCGCGGGAGATCCCCGGCGTCTGACGCCCGCGCGCCCCGGAGAGCGGCGGCCCGCCTCCCCGGGGGTCGCCTACCGCCCGTCCGTCAGCGCCTCGTCGATCAGGCGGGACCACTGGGCGACCACCCGGTCACGGCGGGTCGTGTCGTCCGTCAGGAGGGTCGCGAGGCCCAGGCCCCGGGCCATGTCCAGGAGGCCCTGGATGGTCTCGCGGACGCCGGGGCGCGACTCGTCGGCACCGAGCAGTTCCACGGCGATCCGGTGGGACTCGCGGCCCACCCGCGCCTCCAGCTCGGTGACGCGGGCACGGAGCTGCTCCTCGTTCGAGGCCGCCACCCACAGCTGGAGGGCGGCCCGGAACAGCGGGCCGGTGAAGAGGCCGACGAGCGCGGCGACGGTCTGCGTCCGGTCGTCCGTCGGCAGCGCCCGCAGCGCCTGCGAACGCTCCTCCGCGACGTACTCGACCGCGGCCGTGAACAGGTCCTCGCGGGTCGGGAAGTGGTGCTGGGCCGCGCCGCGCGACACCCCCGCCCGTTCGGCCACCACGGCGACCGTCGACCCCGCCCAGCCGTGTTCGGCGAGGCAGGCCACCGCGGCCTCCAGGAGCCGCTGCCGCGTCACCCGGCTGCGGTCCTGCTTCGGCCCCCGGTCCGGAGGTCCGTCCTGTCGGGGTGCGGTCACAGCCGCCATTCGGGGTCCCGTCGTTCGAGGAAGGCCGTCATGCCCTCGCGCGCCTCGGCGGAGGCGAACAGCGTCGCCGATCGCTGCACCAGCTCCTCCGCGTCGCGCTCGAAGGCCTCCAGGACTCTAGCGGTGACCAGCCGTTTCGACTCGCGCAGGCCCTGCGGCGAACCCGCCCGCAGCCCGTCCAGGATCGCCCCCAGCTCCTCCTCCCCCGCGGTGACCAGTCCCATCGCCCGCGCCTCCGGGACACCGAACCGCTCGCCCGTCAGATAGTGGCGGGCCGCCGCGCGCGGCTCCAGCCTCGGCAGCAGGGTCAGCGAGATCACCGCCGGCGCCACCCCGATCCGTACCTCCGTGAGCGCGAAGTCCGCCCCCTCCCCCGCCACCACGACGTCGCAGGCGCCGAGCAGCCCGAGACCGCCCGCGCGGGCCCGGCCGCCGGCCCTGACGTGCCCGACGACCGGCTTCGGCAGCTCCACCACCTGCCGGAGCAGGTCCACGAAGGCGTACGGGCTCGGCGGCGCCTTCAGGTCCGCGCCCGCGCTGAACGTGGAGCCCGTGTGCGTGAGCACCACCGCCCGCACGGCCGGGTCCTTCCCGGCCGTCGCGAGCGCCTCGGCGAGCTCGGTGACGAGCGCGGCCGAGAGGGCGTTGCGGGTGTCCGGGGAGTCGAGCGCGAGGGTCGTGACGCCCCGCTCCTCGGTGACGGCGATCAGACTCATGGGATTCCCTCGACTCTCTCGGCTCGTACTCACATGCGACTTCCGCTTCTGCCCCCGCTGTCCGGGCTCAGCGGTCCCGCAGCTCGCGCCGCAGGATCTTCCCCGAGGCCGCCCTGGGGACCGCGTCGATGAACTCGACGGCCCTGACCCGCTTGTACGGGGCGACCCGCGCGGCCACGTGCGTCATGACGTCCTCGGCGGTCAGCCCGGCCGCGTCCGGCTGCCGCACCACGAACGCCTTCGGGATCTCCGCCCCCTCCGCGTCCGTCACCCCGATGACGGCAGCGTCGGCGACCCCCTCGTGGGTGAGGAGGAGCGCCTCCAGCTCGGCCGGGGCGACCTGGAAGCCCTTGTACTTGATCAGTTCCTTCACCCGGTCGACGACGTACAGCCAGCCGTCCGCGTCGACCCGCCCGACGTCGCCGGTGTGCACCCACCCGTCGGCGTCGATCATCTCGGCGGTGGCCTCCGGCCGTCCCAGGTACCCCTTCATCACCTGCGGCCCGCGGATGGCGATCTCGCCCTCCTCCCCCGCCGCCGCGTCCTTCGCCGGGTCGTCGAGGGAGAGGATCCGCATCTCGGTCGAGGGCAGCAGCCTGCCGACGGTACCGGGCGGCGGGTTCTCGGCGCTCAGCGGAGTGACGTGCGTGCCCGGCGACAGCTCGGTCATGCCGTACGCCTGCCGGACCGGGGGCAGCCCGAGCCGCGCCGAGCACGCCGCCGCGAGCGCCGCGTCGAGCGGGGCGGCCGCGCTGACGATGTACTCCAGCGAGGACAGGTCGTACGAGGCGACCGCCGGGTGCTTGGCGAGCGCGAGGACGATCGGCGGAGCCACGTACAGGCCGTTGATGCGGTGCTTCTGGATCGCGCCGAGGAAGGTGTCGAGCTCGAAGCGCGGCAGCACGACGACGGTGGCGCCCTGGCGCAGCGGCGCGTTCATCAGGGCCGTGAGGCCGTAGATGTGAAAAAAGGGAAGAACTGCCAGAATCCGGTCGCCCGGCCCCATCGGTATGAACGGCTCCAGCTGCGCCAGGTTCGTCGCGATGGAGGCGTGGGTGAGCATCACGCCCTTGGGGACGCCGGTGGTGCCGGAGGAGTACGGGAGGGCGGCGACGTCCTCGGCGGGGTCGACGGCGACCTCCGGCTCGGGCGCGGTGGAGGCCAGGAAGGACTGGAGCGACCGCACCCCGTCCCCCTCCGGCGCCGCGTCGCAGACGAAGACCTCCTCGACGCCGCCCGCGAGTTCGGCGGCGGCGCGGGCGGCCGGCAGGAGCGGCGAGACGGTGACGATCCAGCGTGCCGCCGAGTCCCGCAGCTGCTTGGCGAACTCCTCGGGGGTGGCGAGCGGGTGGATCGTGGTGACGGAGGCGCCGGCGCGGGTGGCGGCGTAGAACGCGATCGGGAACAGCACGGTGTTGGGGCTGTGCAGGGCCAGTACGTCGCCCTTCCGCACCCCGGCCTCGGCGAGCCCGGCGGCGACCCGCCGGTGGAAGGCGTCCACCTGCGCGTACGACAGGGTCAGTTCACCGGCCCCGTCGACCAGCGCGGGCGCGTCCCCGTACGCGGCGGCCCGGCCCAGGACGGCGTCGTGGATGGGGAGGGACAGGGTGGGAACGGGCTCGTACTCGCTGTGGAACACCATGCGTGGCCCCCTGGAGAGGTGGGTGGAAGGTGGTCGCCAGGATCGCTGCCGCGGACACCCCTTGGGGAGACCCCGTACGGCACCGGGAGCTCCCGCACGGAGCCGGAAGCCCCGTACGGCACCGGGAAGGTCCCGCACGGGATCCGCGGACCCGTACGGACCGGGTGCCCCGTCAGCGCTTGGGGAGACCTTGTCAGCCCCTCGTAAAACAATCAAGCACGCGTGCTTGGTTTATCGGCGTCCGGCCGCCGTCCTGAGCTCCGCAGGGCGCCGTGGACCCGTTTCAGCGTGGAGCTCAGCGCGAAGGGCGTGCGGCAGCCGACCTGGCGGGCGATCGACGCGACCGTCGCGTCGGTACGAACGAGCAGGTCGGCCGCCGGCGTCAGCCGCCACTCCGTGAGGCACGCCATGGGCGGCCGGGCAGGGCGTCGAGCCCTACGTCGACGCGGACGACATCGCCGACGCGGCGGTGGCCGCCCTCACCGAGGACGGCCACGCCGGCGCGGAGTACGCGCTCACCGGCCCGCGGCTGCTGAACCTGGACCAGGTCGCGGAGGAGCCGGCCCGCGCGACCGGTCGGCCGACCGGCTACCGGGCCGTCTCCCCCGCGGAGTTCGCGGCCCGCGCCGACCGGGCGGGGCTGCCGGAGGTCTTCAGCGCGCTCCTGAACCTGCTCCTCGAGCGGATCGCCGACAGCCGCTTCGGGGAGCTCGCGGACGGCGTCCAGCGGGCACTCGGCCGCGAGCCCCGGGACTTCGCGGAGTACGTCAGGACCACGGCGGAAACGGGCACCTGGACGCCCTGACCCCCACAGACCGCCCCGGCACCCCGGTCCGGGTCACTCGCAGGCGATGCCGTCGCCGTCGCGGTCGAGGTGGCTGCCGTAGCCGGGGTCGCCGCGGCGGATCGGGTCGGCGCCCGCGGCGCGTACGGCGGTGCAGTTGGCGTAGTACGGCTCCGGGTCGGGCTCGGGCTCGGCCGTCTCCGGGGGCCGGGTCACCTGCGTGGGCTTCGGCTTCGGGGCCTGGGTGGTGGGCTTCGGCGCCTGGGTGGTGGGCTCGGGGGCCTCGGTGGTGGGTTCGGGGGCCCGGGTGGTCGGGGCCTCGGTCGTCGGCTCCGGCGTGGGCGTCGGCGTCGTCGGCTCCGCCGGGGCCGTGGGGGTCGGCGTCGGCGTCGGCTCCACCGACGGTGTGGGAGTCGGCGTGACGGTCACCGTGACCGTGACCGTGACCGCCGGCTTCGGGTCGTCCGTGTTCTGTTCCGGCGGCGGGTCCATGGACAGCGCCACGACGAACCACAGGGCGGACGCGATCGTCGACACGATCTTCGCCCGGTTCGTCCACCGCGAGAGCCAGACCAGGGCTATGCCCGCCGGCGGGAAGACGACGAGCAGGGTGATGATCAGCGCGGGGTGCTGCCACCAGCGCCGGGGCGGCTGCCACGCCGGGGCGGGCTGGTACGGGTTCTGCTGCGGGTACACGCGCGGCTCCAAAGGCCTGACGGGACGACGGCACCGAGCGGAGTGCCGCCGGGCCCGGATCGTACACAGGACCTTCACAACCGGGGGGCGCAATACGGAGATCGGCCCCCCGTCCCGGACCGCCGGTTCAGTACGACTTGGGCAGCCCCAGGGTGTGGGCGGAGACGTAGTTCAGGATCATCTCCCGGCTGACCGGGGCGATCCGCGCCACACGGGAGGCGGTGACCAGCCGGGCGAGGCCGAACTCCTTGGTGAGGCCGTTGCCGCCGAGGGTGTGCACGGCGGTGTCGACGGCCTTCACGCACGCCTCGGCCGCCGCGTACTTCGCCATGTTGGCGGCCTCGCCCGCGCCGAAGTCGTCGCCCGCGTCGTACAGCCGCGCCGCCTTCTGCATCATCAGGCGGGCGAGCTCCAGCTCGATGTGGGCCTGCGCGAGAGGGTGGGCGATGGCCTGATGGGCGCCGATCGGCGTCTTCCAGACCTGCCGCTCCTTCGCGTAGCCGACGGCCCGTTCGAGGGCGTACCGGCCCATGCCGATCGCGAACGCCGCCGTCATGATCCGCTCGGGGTTGAGCCCCGCGAAGAGCTGGAGCAGGCCCGCGTCCTCGTCGCCGACGAGCGCGTCGGCCGGCAGGTGCACGTCGTCGAGGGTGAGCTCGAACTGCTTCTCGTCCGCGTCGAGTTCCATCTCGATGTGCCGCCGCCCGAAGCCGGGGGTGTCGCGCGGGACGATGAAGAGGCACGCCTTCAGGTTGCCGGTGCGGGCGTCCGAGGTGCGGCCGACGATGAGGGTCGCGTCGGCGATGTCGACGCCGGAGACGAAGACCTTGCGGCCGTTGAGGACCCAGCCGTCCTCGGTGCGGGTCGCGGTGGTCGTGATGCGGTGGGAGTTGGAGCCGGCGTCGGGCTCGGTGATGCCGAAGGCCATCGTCCTCGACCCGTCGGCGAGCCCGGGCAGCCAGGCCTCCTTCTGCCCGTCGGTGCCGAAGCGGGAGATGACCGTGCCGCAGATCGCGGGCGAGACGACCATCATCAGGAGCGGCGCCCCGGCGGCCCCGGCCTCCTCCAGGACGATGGACAGCTCGGCCATGCCGCCGCCCCCGCCGCCGTACTCCTCCGGCAGGTTCACGCCCAGGTAGCCGAGCTTCCCGGCCTCCGCCCACAGGGCGGCCCGGTCGAAGCCGGGGCCGTGGCGGCGGCCGAGCGCGGAGACGGCGGCGCGGAGCTCGGTGTGCTCCCGGGGCTCGATGTCGGTGCTCATGCGGTCGGGTCCTCCTGTGCTTCGGTCGGAACGTCTTCGGTCGGAACGTCTTCCGTCGGAACGTCTTCCGTCGGAACGTCTTCGGCCTGTACGTCTTCGGTCGGAACGCCTTCCGTCGGAACGTCTTCGGCCTGTACGACGGCGAGCAGGGCGCCGACCTCGACCTGGCGGCCGGGGGCGGCGTGGAGCGCGGTGAGCGTGCCGGAGGCGGGAGCGGTGACGCGGTGCTCCATCTTCATCGCCTCCAGCCAGAGCAACGGCTGCCCGGCCTCGACCCGGTCGCCGACGGCGAGGCCGTCCGCGAGCCGGACGACGGTGCCGGGCATCGGCGCGAGCAGCGACCCGGGGAGGGTCCGCTCGCGCGGGTCGGTGAAGCGGGGGCGGGGGGCGAGGCGGTGGCGTCCGACGTGGACGGTGCCGTCCCCGTACGCCGCCACCGCGAAGTCCCTTACGACGCCCGCCGCTTCCAGCCGCACGCGGTCGGGCGCCGCGCTCACGGCCCGTACCCCCTCGGGGGCGAGCACCTCGAAGCCGCCGTCCCGCGTGGGCCGGTAGCGGACCTCGGTGCCGTCCTCGGTTCCGTCCTCGTACGTCCGGATCTCGTCCTGCGAGCGGACGTTCCGCCAACCTCCGCCGAAACGGCCCGCGTTGCGGGACGCGTCCGCGAGGGCGGCGGCGACGGCCGCGTACGCCGCCTCGCCCTCCCCGGGGCGGGTGAGCGCGTCCAGGTTCCGGTCGTAGAAGCCGGTGTCGAGGCGGCCCTCGTCCTGGAACTCCTCGTGCCGCAGCGAGGCGACGAGGAGGTCCCGGTTGGTGGCCGGTCCGTGGATCACGGCCCGCTCCAGGACGCCGGCGAGCTTGCGGACGGCCTCGGCGCGGGTCGGCGCGTGGGCGACGACCTTCGCGAGCATGGCGTCGTAGTGCACGGGGACGGTGTCCCCGGAGGCGTACCCGGTGTCGATCCGGACGCCGGGCACGGAGGCGTGCCCGGGGGCCGGGTGCGCGCCGCCCCCTCCCGGCACCGCGAAGGCGTGCAGGCGGCCCGTCTGCGGCGCCCACCCCGCCGCCGGGTCCTCCGCGTACAGGCGGGCCTCGACGGCGTGGCCGCGGGCGGCGGGCGGCTCCGGCGGCAGGGGCCGGCCCTCGGCGACGGCGAGCTGGAGGGCGACGAGGTCGACGCCGTGGACGGCCTCGGTCACCGGGTGCTCGACCTGGAGGCGGGTGTTCATCTCCAGGAAGTGCGCCCGCCCGCCGGCGACCAGGAACTCCACCGTGCCCGCGCCGACGTACCCGACGGCCTTGGCGGCCGCCACCGAGGCGCCGTACAGCTCCTCGACGAGCGCGGCCGGCAGGCCGGGCGCCGGGGACTCCTCGATCACCTTCTGGTGCCGCCGCTGGAGCGAGCAGTCGCGGGTGCCGAGCGCCCACACGGTGCCGTGCGCGTCGGCGAGGACCTGCACCTCGACGTGGCGCCCGTCCTCCACGTACGGCTCGACGAACACCTCCCCGTCCCCGAAGGCGCTCTCCGCCTCGGCCGAGGCGGCCTTCAACTCGCCTTCCAAAGCGTCCAGTTCGCGGACGATCCGCATGCCGCGCCCGCCGCCGCCCGCCGCAGCCTTCACCAGGACGGGCAGCTCGGCGGCGGTGACGGCCGCCGGGTCGAGCGGCGCGATGCCGAGGAGTTCCTTGGCGCGGGTCTTCGACGCCATCGCCTCGACGGCCTCCGGCGGCGGGCCGATCCACCGCAGCCCGGCCTCCGTCACGGCCCGGGCGAAGCCGGCGTTCTCGGAGAGGAAGCCGTAGCCGGGGTGGACGGCGTCCGCGCCCGCCGCGAGCGCCGCCGCCACGATCAGGTCGCCGCGCAGGTACGTCTCCGAGGGCGCCGCCCCCGGCAGCCGTACCGCCGCGTCCGCCTCCCGCACGTGCAGGGCGTCCGCGTCGGCGTCGGAGTACACGGCGACGGTCGCGATGCCCAGCTCGCGGCAGGTGCGGAAGACGCGGCAGGCGATCTCGCCACGGTTGGCGACCAGGACGGTCGAAATCATCAGTGGCCTCGTCATCAGTGGCCTCACATTCGGAAGACGCCGAAGCCGCCGCGCGCGCCCTCGACCGGTGCCGTGTGGATCGCGGACAGGCACAGCCCGAGGACCGTGCGGGTGTCGCGGGGGTCGATGACCCCGTCGTCGTAGAGCAGGCCGGAGAGGAAGTGCGGCAGCGACTCGGACTCGATCTGCGCCTCGACCATGGCCCTCAGCCCGGCGTCGGCCTCGTCGTCATAGGGCTGCCCCTTGGCCGCCGCCGACGCCCGCGCCACGATCGACAGCACGCCCGCGAGCTGCTGCGGCCCCATGACGGCGGACTTGGCGCTCGGCCAGGCGAACAGGAACCGCGGGTCGTACGCCCGCCCGCACATGCCGTAGTGGCCGGCGCCGTAGCTCGCCCCCATGAGGACGGACAGGTGCGGGACCTTCGAGTTCGACACCGCGTTGATCATCATCGCGCCGTGCTTGATGATGCCGCCCTGCTCGTACTCCTTGCCGACCATGTAGCCGGTGGTGTTGTGCAGGAAGAGCAGCGGGACGTCCCGCTGGTTCGCCAGCTGGATGAACTGCGCGGCCTTCTGCGACTCCGCGCTGAACAGCACCCCCTGCGCGTTCGCGAGGATCCCCACCGGGTAGCCGTGCAGCCGCGCCCACCCGGTCACCAGCGACGCCCCGTACAACGGCTTGAACTCGTCGAAGTCCGAGCCGTCGACGAGCCGGGCGATCACCTCGCGCGGGTCGAACGGCGTGCGCAGGTCGCCCGGGACGATCCCGAGCAGCTCCTCGGCGTCGTACTTCGGCGGCTCGGCCGGGCCGGGGTCCGCGTGGTGCTTGCGGTGGTTGAGGCGGGCGACGATCCGGCGGGCCTGCCGGATCGCGTCGGCCTCGTCGACGGCGTAGTGGTCGGCGAGACCGGAGACGCGGGCGTGCATCGCCGCCCCGCCGAGGGACTCGTCGTCGCTCTCCTCGCCGGTCGCCATCCTCACCAGCGGCGGCCCGCCGAGGAAGACCTTCGACCGTTCCTCGATCATCACCGTGTGGTCGGACATGCCGGGCACGTACGCCCCGCCGGCCGTCGAGTTCCCGAAGACGACCGCGACCGTGGGGATCCCGGCGGCGGAGAGCCGGGTGAGGTCGCGGAAGAGCGCCCCGCCCGGGATGAAGATCTCCTTCTGGGAGGGCAGGTCGGCGCCGCCGGACTCGACGAGCGAGATCACCGGCAGCCGGTTGGCGAACGCGATCTCGTTGGCCCGCAGCGCCTTCTTCAGCGTCCACGGGTTGGAGGCGCCGCCCCGCACGGTCGGGTCGTTGGCGGTGATCAGGCACTCGACGCCCTCCACGACCCCGATGCCGGTGACCAGGGACGCCCCTACGGGATACGAGCTGCCCCAGGCGGCGAGCGGCGACAGCTCCAGGAAGGGCGAGTCGGGGTCGACCAGGAGCTCGATCCGCTCCCGGGCGAGCAGCTTGCCGCGCTCGCGGTGCCGGGCGGTGTACTTCTCGCCGCCGCCGGCGAGCGCCTTGGCGTGCTCGGCGTCGAGCGCGGCGAGCTTCTCCAGCATCGCGGCGCGGTGCTCCTGGTAGTCGGGTCCGCCGGTGTCGAGGGCGGAGGCGAGGACGGTCACGCGGGTCCCTCCGGGTGGTCGGGGTGGTGGGGGCCGTCGGTGCGCCCCGCCGGCAGCAGCTCCGCCGGCACGTCCACGTGCCGGGAGCGGAGCCATTCGCCGAGGGCCTTGGCCTGGGGGTCGAAGCGGGCCTGGGAGGCGACGCCCTCGCCGAGGATCCCGGCGACGGTGAAGTTCACCGCCCGCAGGTTCGGCAGCACGTGCCGGGTGACGTCCAGGTCCGCCGTCTCCGGGAGCAGTGCGCGGAACCGGGCGACGGTGAGCGTGTGCGCGAGCCACCGCCACTCCGCCTCCGTCCGCACCCACACCCCCACGTTCGCGTCCCCGCCCTTGTCGCCGCTGCGGGCTCCCGCGATCCGCCCCAGCGGCATCCGGACCGTCGGCCCCGGCGGCAGCGGCCCGGGGAGCTCCGGTTCGGGGACGGGTTCCAGGGCGCGGGTCACGGGCGGTACGGGCACGGCGACGCGGGTCCCGTCGGGCAGCACCGCCGTGTGCGGCACGTCCCCGGCGGGCACGTACGCCGTCTCGAAGACCCCGTAGGGGGCGCCCCTGCCCGGCGGGGCGGTCACGTGGAAGCCCGGGTAGCTGGCGAGGGCCAGCTCGATCGCCGCCCCCGTCAGGGTCCGCCCCACCTTCTCGGGGTCCGGGTCGCGGACGACGAGCCGCAGCAGCGCGCTCGCGGTCTCCTCCGTGCCGGCGTCCTCCCGGTCGGTGCGGGCGAGGTCCCAGCGGACGTCGGCGGGCGGGTCCTGCGCCAGGGCGTCGTGGATCTGCTCCCGGACGAGCGCGGCCTTCGCCTCGACGTCGAGGCCGGTGAGGACGAAGACGACCTCGTTGCGGTGGCCGCCGAGCCGGCAGCGCCCGACCTTCAGCGTGGCCGGCGGCGCCTCTCCCCGCACGCCGTCGATCCGCACCCGGTCCGGCCCCTCCCGCGTCAGCCGCACCGAGTCGAGCCGGGCGGTGACGTCGGGCCCGGCGTACCGGGCGCCCGAGGTCTCGTAGAGCAGCTGCGCGGTGACGGTGCCGACGTCGACGATCCCGCCGGTGCCGGGGTGCTTGGTGACGACCGCCGACCCGTCCTCGTGGACCTCGGCGAGCGGGAAGCCGGGCCGCAGCAGCAGCTTCGCGTCGTGCTCGCGGAAGAAGGCGTAGTTGCCGCCGGTGGCCTGCGTGCCGCACTCCAGGACGTGCCCGGCGACGACGGCCCCGGCGAGCCGGTCGTACTCCTCGGGGCCCCACCCGAACCACCACTGCGCGGGCCCGGTGACGAGCGCCGCGTCCGTCACCCGCCCGGTGACGACGACGTCCGCGCCGGCCGTCAGGCAGGCCGCGATCCCCGCCCCGCCCAGATAGGCGTGGGCGGACAGCACCCCCGCCCCGCCCGGCAGCCGGTCCCCCTCCACGTGCGCGACCCGCGTCGGCAGCCCGAGCCTTCCGGCCAGGCCGCGCAGCGCCTCCGCGAGCCCCGCCGGGTTCAGCCCGCCGGCGTTGACGACGATCCGCGTGCCCCGGTCGTGGGCGAGCCCGAGGCCCTCCTCCATCTGCCGCAGGAAGGTCTTCGCGTAGCCGGCGGAGGGATCCTTCAGCAGGTCACGCCCCAGGATCAGCATGGTCAGCTCGGCGAGGTAGTCCCCGGTGAGCACGTCGAGCCGGCCGCCGGTCAGCATCTCGCGGACGGCACCGAACCGGTCCCCGTAGAACCCGGAGGCGTTCCCGATCCTCAACGCGCTCACGCCGCCTCCCCCTTGGGGGCGCGCCCCGGCCCCGCCGGACCGGCGAAGGCCTGCGCGATGCCGAGCCAGTGCTCCGCGTCCGCCCCCTCCGCGCGCAGCCCCGTGTCGTCCCGGTGCGTCCGCTGCGTGACGAGCAGGCAGAACTCGACCGCGTCGCCGCTCACCCGCTGGGCGGCTTCCTCGGGGCCGTAGGCCCACGACTCCCCGCCGGGGCCGGTGAGTTCGACCCGGAACGGCTCGGCGGGCGGCTGCTCGCCGCGCACCAGGTACGCGTAGTCCCGGGCCCGGTGGCCGATCCAGGCCACGTGCCGCAGCCGCGCGGTCGGCCGCCGTACGACTCCGAGGGCGTCGGCGACGTCCTGCCCGTGCGCCCAGGTCTCCATCAGCCGGGCCGTCGCCATCGCCGTGGCGCTCATCGGCGGCCCGTACCAGGGGAAGCGCCCGCCGGGCGGCACCTTCCGCAGGGCCTCGTCGAGGAGCCGCCGCCCCTCCCGCCACCGCGCGAGCAGCTCGGCGGGCGGCAGCGCGGCGCCCTCCTCCGCCCCGTCGTCGACGAACCGCTCGGGCGCGGCCAGCGCCTTCTCCACCTCCGCCGCGAACCCCTCGGCGTCGGTCACCGCGAGCAGCGCGGCCCGGTCGGTCCAGGCGAGATGGGCGATCTGATGGGCGACGCTCCAGCGCGGCGCGGGCGTCGCAAGGCGCCAGACCGCCTCGCCCGCCTCGCTCTCCTCGCTCGACTCACTGACGATCGCGTCGAGTTCATCGCCTTCGGCACGGAGATCGGCGAGAACGTCGGCGGGGTCGGACACGGTGCGCTCCCCTCGGGAGGACGGGCCTGAGGAGTCGGAGCATGGCAGCGATCCCGAAAACAATCAAGCATGCTTGCTTGAAAACGACGGTGGACGCGGCCGCCGAGTCGGGACCGATGAGTCGGGACCGATGAGTTTCGCGGACATCCCCGGTCCTAGATCATGAAAACGACAGCAGGCACTCCGAGAACCGAGGCACCGACATGCGCACTCTCATCAGCTCCGCCTTCGTCTCCCTCGACGGCGTCGTCGAGGCCCCCGGCGGCGAGGAGGGCTACCGCAACGCGGGCTGGACCTTCAAGGACATCGACTTCGTCCCGGAGGCGTACGAGATCAAGGGCCGCGAGCAGCAGGAGGCGACCGCGATGCTGCTCGGCCGCGTCAGCTACCAGGCCTTCAGCCCCGTCTGGCCCGGCATGGCGGACTTCGCCGACTACAAGGAGATGCCGAAGTACGTCGTCTCCACCACGCTCACCGACGACGGCCTCGTCTCCGACTGGGGCCCGACCACGATCCTGCGCACCCTCGACGAGGTCGCCGCCCTCAAGGAGACCGAGGGCGGCCCGATCATCGTGCACGGCAGCGCGACCCTCGGCCGCGCCCTCACGGACGCGGGCCTGGTCGACCGCTACCACCTGCTGGTCTTCCCCCTGCTCCTCGGTGCCGGCAAGCGCCTCTTCAGCACCGCCGACAAGGACGCCCAGAAGCTGCGGCTCGTGGAGCACGAGACGTACTCCAACGGCATCCAGAAGCAGGTCTTCGACGTGGTCCGCTAGCCGTGGTGCGCCCGGCGGCGCGGGCGGGGCAGGAGTTCGCCGCCGCAGTTGGGGCAGGTGCCGGACATCTCCTCCGTACAGGGGACGCAGAAGGTGCACTCGTACGAGCAGATCCGGGCGTCGCCGTCGGCGGGCAGCGCCGCCGTCCCGCAGCGTTCGCAGCGCTCGCGCATCTCCAGGGCCATGCGGCTCCCCCTCGTTCCGTCCGTTCCGTACCGGTGTCTTCCCGTCACCGGCGCCTTCCCGCCTCCATGATCAAGGAGCGCGGAAGGCCGAAAAACAGCGGACCGGCCAGATCTCGACAGGATCAGGCCGGTCCGCTCGTCTTCGGTTGTCACCACGGGGACTACTTGGGGTCCTTGTTGAAGGTCTTCGTCGACCAGACGTAGCCGAGGACCGTGAGGCCGGCGCACCAGGCGAGGGCGATCCAGCCGTTGTGGCCGATCCCGGTGCCGAGGAGGAGGCCGCGGAGGGTCTCGATCGCCGGGGTGAAGGGCTGGTACGCGGCGATGGGCTGGAACCAGCCGGGCATCTGCTCGATCGGCACGAACGTGCTGGAGATCAGCGGCAGGAAGATCAGCGGGAGGGCGTTGTTGGAGGCGGCCTCCGCGTTCGGCGAGACCAGGCCCATGCCGACCGCGATCCAGGTGAGCGCGGTGGCGAAGACGACCAGGAGACCGAAGGCGGCGAGCCATTCGAGGGCGGTGGCGCCGGTGGAGCGGAAGCCGATCGCCACCCCCACCGCCCCCACGAGGACGACGCTGGCCACCGACTGGAGGACGCTGCCGACCACGTGCCCGACCAGCACGGACGGCCGGTGGACGGCCATCGTCCGGAAGCGGGCGATGATCCCCTCGTTCATGTCGTTGGCGACGGAGACCGCGGTGCCGATGGTGGTGGAGCCGATGGTCATGAGCAGCAGCCCGGGCACCAGGTAGGCGAGGTACGCGGACCGGTCCGCGCCGCCCATCCCGGCGCTCATCACGTCTCCGAAGACGTAGACGAAGAGCAGGAGCAGCATGATCGGCGTCAGCAGCAGGTTGAGGGTGAGCGACGGGTAG
Source organism: Streptomyces roseolus (assembly GCF_014649855.1). GTDB lineage: Bacteria > Actinomycetota > Actinomycetes > Streptomycetales > Streptomycetaceae > Streptomyces > Streptomyces roseolus. Next base: position 199,609 of record NZ_BMTV01000013.1, read on the forward strand.
CGGCGGGCGTGCAGGAGGTTCCGCCGGAGCATCGTGGACGAGTCGCGGACGGCGAGGGACAGGGTGCTCATCGGACGTGCTCCTTCGGCTGGGCGGGGAGGGTGGCGGTCGAGTCGGTGAGGGCGAAGAAGACGTCGTCCAGGTCCGGGGTGTGGACGGTGAGTTCGTCCGCCTCGACGCCGGCGGCGTCGAGGCGGTCGAGCAGCGCCCGCAGGGCGCGCTGGCTTCCGTCGTTCGCGATCCGCAGCGTCAGCGCCTCGTCGTCCCGGGCCGCCGCGTCGCGCAGCGCTTCGGAGGCGCTGCGGTAGGCGTCGGGGTGGGTGAAGCGGAGGCGGACGTGGCCGCCGGGGATCTGGCGCTTGAGCTGGTCGGGGGTGCC
>NZ_BMTV01000014.1:0-180847 GCF_014649855.1 Streptomyces roseolus
CTTGCGGCCGGTGAGGCCGGCGTCGCCCATCGGGCCGCCGATCTCGAAGCGGCCGGTCGGGTTGACCAGCAGGCGGTGGCCCTCGGTCTCCAGCTTGATGCCCTCCTGGGCCAGCTCGTCCAGGACGTGCTCGACGACGTGCTCGCGCACGTCGGGGGTGAGCAGGGAGTCCAGATCGATGTCGCCGGCGTGCTGGGAGGAGACGACGACGGTGTCGAGGCGCTTGGGCCTGCTGCCCAGGTACTCGAGGGTGACCTGCGTCTTGCCGTCCGGGCGCAGGTACGGCACGCTCCCGTCGCGCCGCACCTCCGCCAGACGCCGCGACAGGCGGTGGGCCAGATGGAGGGGCAGCGGCATGAGGCTGGGCGTCTCGTCGCAGGCGTATCCGAACATCAGGCCCTGGTCGCCGGCGCCCTGGAGGGCGAGCCGGTCCTCCGCGGCCGGCGAGGCGCCGCCGACCCGCTGTTCGTGCGCGGTGTCGACCCCTCGGGCGATGTCGGGGGACTGGGCCCCGATGGAGACGGACACGCCGCAGGAGGCACCGTCGAAGCCCTTGGCGGAGGAGTCGTAGCCGATCCCCAGGACGGTTTCGCGGACGAGGGCGGGGATGTCGACGTACGCGCTGGTCGTGACCTCGCCCGCGACGTGGACCTGGCCGGTGGTGATCAGGGTCTCCACCGCGACGCGGGCCGCGGGGTCCTGGGCGAGGAGGGCGTCGAGGATCGTGTCGCTGATACGGTCGGCGATCTTGTCGGGATGGCCTTCGGTGACCGATTCAGAGGTGAAGAGCCGGGCAGACATCACAACTCCTGGGGTCGGGACGACAGAGGTGGGTCAGGTCGTGCGGTGGCGTTCCAGGGCGTGGTCCACCAGGGAGGCGGCCGCGCCGGTGTAGGCGGCGGGGTCGAGCAGCTCCGCCAGTTCCCCGGGATCCAGCGCGGACCCGGTCCGGGGGTCCTCGGCGAGGACGTCGGCCAGGGGCCGTCCGGTGCGCTCGGCCGTGCCGGCCGCCTCGGACAGCAGCCGCTTCGCCGTGGCCTTGCCGAGCAGGGGCGCGAGCACCGCGGCGATCCGCTCGGACGACATCAGCGCGCCGGTCGCGGCCGCGTTGGCCCGCATCCGCCCCTCGTGGACGACGAGCCCCTCGCACAGTTCGACCGCGGTGTGCGAGGCGCCGCCCGCCAGCCGCAGGCACTCCCGCAGCAGCAGCCACTCGGCGTGCCAGACACCGCCCGAGCGCTCGTCCTCGGTCACCAGGCACTGCGTCAGCGCACCCGCGAGCGCGGGAACCTGGAGCGCGGCGGAACGGATCAGCGTGGCCAGCACCGGATTGCGCTTGTGCGGCATGGCCGAGGAGGCGCCACGCCCGGCCACGGGCGGTTCGGCGACCTCACCGACCTCGGTGCGGCCCATCGACTGCACGTCCACGGCGATCTTCCCCAGCGCGCCGGTGACGAAGGCCAGCGCCGCGGCCACGTCGGCGACGGGGGAACGCAGCGCGTGCCAGGGCAGCGGAGCCGTCGCGAGTCCGGTCTCGGCCGCGAACGCCTCGGTCAGCGCGACCGCGTACGCGGCCGTGTGGGCGGCGCCGGCCGACGCGCCGTCCACCGCCGCGTACTGGAGGTACCCGGCCAGGGTGCCCGCCGCGCCGCCGAGCGAGACGGGCAGCCCGCCGGCGAGCAGCCGGTCCACGCGGTCCGCCGCCCCGCGCACCAGCAGTCCCCAGCCGGCCGCCTTGAGCCCGAAGGTGGTCGGTACGGCGTGCAGGGTCAGCGTCCGCCCCGCCATCAGGGTGTCCCGGTGCCGTACCGCCAGCCGGTCCAGGGCCTCCGCGGTGCGCAGCAGATCGGCGCGCACCAGGCGCAGCGCCCGGTCGCAGACCAGCATGGCGCCGGTGTCGAAGACGTCCTGGCTGGTCGAGCCGCGGTGCACGTACTCGGCGGCCTCCGGGTCCTCCTCGGCGACGACCGCGGCGAAGGCACGGACCAGGCCCACCACGGGGTTGGCGCTCTCCCGCGCGGCGACGGCGAGCCGGCGCAGATCGAGCCGGTCCGCGTGCGCGGCCCGGGTGATCGCGGCGGCGGCCCGCGCCGGCACGGTGCCGAGCCCGGCCTGGGCGCGTGCCAGCGCCGCCTCCGCGTCCAGCATCGCCTGGAGCCAGGCCTCGTCGCCGACCGCCCGCTCGACCGGGGTGCCCGCCCGCACCGGGGAGAGCAGCCCGGAATCCAGTCCCGCTCCGTCCGCGGTCATGCCGGCGCCTCCGTCAGCGTCCTGCCGGAACGGCGCCGGGAGCCGCCCGCCGCGGCGGGGGAGAGGGCGAGGACGGCGCGCGCGATGGCGTCGGAGTCGCCCAGGGTCACCGAGTTCACCCCGGGCCGGATGCCGGCCGCCGTCACCCAGTGCACCGCCTCCGTCGGCACCCCGTACGCGAAGCGCCGCGGATGACTGCGGCCGTACGCGTCGACCAGGTGGTACGGGCGCTCGGTGACCTCCAGACCGCCCGTCTCGTAACTCGTGCCGCACGCACCGGGGATGCGGAACGGACGGCACTGCCCGGTGGACAGCAGCCCGCGCAGCAGCGGATCACGGGTCCGGCGCAGGTCCGGTTCCGGCAGCCGTGCCTCGACCAGCACCCGGGCGCGCACGGGATCGCCCGCCACGCCGTCCGACTCGGCGACGAACGCTCCCGCCGCGCCGTCGACGCGCACCCGCATGCCCGGACCGATCAGGTCCAGGACCCCCGCCTCGATCAGCGCGATCAGCTCCTCGACGCGGGAGAAGGGCGGGCCGATCGACAGGAAGGCGTTGAGCGGGGTGTACCAGCCCTCCACCTGGTCCCGGTAGGAGTGGCCGTCCAGGCCGCCGTGGTCGAGGGCGAGCCGGACCTCGTTGCGCAGATCGCGCAGCACGTCGAGGGCCGCCTTGAGCGGCCCGCTCACATTGCCCGCCCGGGCCTCGCGCACGTCCTGGCGCAGGTGCCCGAGCATCCAGCGGCGGAACTCCGCCCGGTCGGCGAACTCCCCGTCGCCGTAAGGCCGCAGGATCCGGTCCCAGTCCCACCGCTCGTCGGGCGCGATGCCGTACGCGTCGAGCAGCCCGTCCACCGTCCCGGCCGTGCCGGGACCCTCGGGCAGCGACACGAACCGCCGTACGAACCCCTCCCGTTCGGCCTCCCGGCCCCGGGCGGCCAGCAGCGCCCCGTAGTAGACGCTCTCGACCTCCCGGGAGATCAGCGGCCACAGATCGGTGCCGAAGTACACGCGCTCGCCGTCCACCGCGCGTTCCCGCAGCGCCGCGACCACCTTCTCCGTCAGCACGCGCGGCTCGTGACGGCCGTGCGCGCCCTTCTCGTTGGCGCCGCGGGCGTGGTACGGGATGCCCCGCCGGGAGCCCGCGACGATGCGCGGCTCCCGGCCGGAGGGACGGTAGACGAGACGCTCGCCGACGCGGTCGAAGCGGCCGCCGCGCGCCACCGTGAGCAGCGCCATGTGGTCGAAGAAGTTCAGGCCGAGCCCGCGCACCAGCACGGTCTCGCCGGACCGTACGTCCGACAGGTCCAGGTCGGCCGGGTTGGCCGGCAGGACGTGCAGCAGCCCGTGGTCCCGGGCGCGCAGCGAGAGCTGCCGCTCGGCCGCGGAGACCTCGGTCGGCACGTGGCCCTGGGAGAGGACGACCGCGTCGAGGCCGTCGAGGACCCTCCCGTCGGACAGGACCACCTGCTGCGCGCCGTCCCCGGCCCGCTCCCGCAGGCCGACGGCCCGGGCCCGGTGCACCTCCACGCGCACGTGCGACGGGGCGCCGGCCACCACCCGGGCGAAGACGTCCTCCAGGTAGCGGCCGTAGAAGGCACGGGACGGGTAGTCGTCCGGGCCGAGCCGGCGCGCCTCGGCGAGCACGGCCTCGTCGTGCCCGGCATCCAGCGTGCGCGCCCACGCGTACAGACTGGGTCCCGGTTCGACGGGGCCGTCCATCTCCACGCTGTCGTCGGTGAACACGGTCACCTGTGAGGCGACGGTGTTCATCAGCAGCACACGCGACTGTCCGGACTGCCACACCCGCCCGGCTCCGGGCCGGTAGGGGTCGACGACGTGCACGGTGACCGCCCGGTGAGCGGCCGTCGCGCGTTCGTTGGCGCACAGCCGCTCGAGAACCGACAGACCGCGCGGTCCCGCGCCGACGAGGCACAGGACGAGGTCACCGCTGGACATAGGGGTACTCCATGGGGTCGGAGGAGGGCTGGGTCGGAGGGGCCGCCTCATGCCGGCGCGGCGACCAGCAGACTCGTCTCGAGGGCGAGGGGGTGCACGCTCTCCAGACGCAGGCCCGCGGCGCCCAGGACGGATCGGTATCCGTCGAGGGTGCGCTCGCGGCCGCCCGCGGCCATCAGCAGATGGAGGTCCCACAGCAGGGGCAGCACGGGCGCCGTCCCGTCGGTGGCGACCACCCGTTCGAGGACCAGCAGCCGTCCGGTGTCCGCCATGGCCTCCCGGATGTTGGCGAGGAGCGTGGCACACCGTTCGTCGTCCCAGTCCTGCAGCACCCGGGACAGCAGGTACACGTCGTTGCCCGCGGGGACCTTGTCGAAGACGTCGCCCGCGACCGTCTCGTAGCGGTGGGCCTCGACGGTGGCGCCCAGATGCCGCTCAGCCACCGGAAGCATGTGCGGCAGGTCGAAGACGGTCCCCGTCAGATGCGGGTGGGCCTGGAGCACGGCCGACAGCAGCAGGCCGCTGCCGCCCGCCACGTCGACCACGGTGCGCGCCCCCGTGAAGTCGAAGGCCGCCGCGACCTCGGGGAAGAAGACGTTGCCGGCGTTCATGGCACGCAGGAACCGCGGCCCCGCGTCGGGCTCGTCGCGCAGATAGGCGTGCAGCGAGGTGCCGAAGGCGTGCTCGAAGCCGGAGGTCCCGGTGCGGACCGCGGGCACCACCGCGCCCCAGGCGCGGTGGAACTCCTCCCCGTACAGCAGCACCATGTCGCGCATGGACCGCTCGCCGTCGGCGACGAGGAGCGCGCCCACGTCGGTGAGGCCGTAGCCCCGCTCCTCGTCGCCGGTGAACACGCCGAGCGCCGCGAGCAGCCGCAGCAGCCGTGCGAGGCCGTCCTCGCTGGCACCCGTGCGTTCGGCCAGCTCCGGCACGGTGCCGGTGCCCGCGGCGATGTGGTCGGGCAGGGACAGGGCGGCCGCCGCGTGCAGGGCCTGGGCCCGCCAGGTGCCGGTGATCAGGTCCACCACCTGACGCGCCGCCGTCGTCTCGGTACCGGGCATCGTCAGGCCTTCCGTACAGGGGCGGACACGGCGAGCGCCGGGTCGCCGGTGCTGGACAGCGCGGTGCGCAGGCGTTCGCGCAGCAGGCGCTTGAGGACCTTGCCCGTGACGCCGACGGGGAGTTCGGAGCGGTCGCGCGCCACCAGCAGCCCGCCGAGCGGTGCCAGGCCCTCGCGGGCCAGGGCCTCGTTGCACGTCTCCAGGAGCGGGGCCGCGTCGCGCCGGGCGCCGTCGGCGAAGAGGACGACCGCCAGGGGGCGGGAGCGTCCCTGTGCGTCGGGGTCGTCGACCGCGACGACCGCGGTGTCCAGCGCCCGCGTCGCGAGCAGGACGACCTCCTCCGCCGGGAGGCTGTACACCGGTCCGTCGACGGTGTGGATCACGTCGGGGGTGCGGTCGAGGTGGTACCAGGTGCCGTCGCTCTCGCGGCGCATGATGTCTCCCGTGAGGAAGTACCCGTTGACCGTCGAGTCCGCGGTCAGGTCCGGCTCGTCCAGGTAGCCGGCGGTGACGCTGGGGGTCTGCACGCCGAGCCGGCCGGCCTGCCCGTCGGGCAGTTCACGGCCCTGGTCGTCGAGCACCGCCGCCTTGCGCACCACCTTGACGGGGAGGCCGATGTGGCGGGCGTACCGGGTCGTCTCGGGCGTGTAGGCCTGCTTGAACAGCACCATGCCCATCTCCGACGACCCGAGCCCGTCGAGGTAGCGCGAGCCGTTCAGGACCCGGCCGTTCTCGGTGCGCCGGCCGAGGGCGATCAGCGGGCGGATGTGCCGCTCGTGGGAGGCGTCGCCCATGCCGTGCCAGGTGTGGATGTACCGCGCGGCCTCCGGGCCGATCTCCTCGGCGGGTATCTCGGCGAGGGTGAGGGGGAAGGCCAGCACGGTGGTGGGGTGGAACAGGTTCACCGCCCGCGCCACGGCCGGGCCGCTCGCGTCGTCCAGGATCAGCGTCGGGATGCCGAGCAGGATCGCCAGGCTGAGGTAGCTGATGCCGGCGGAGTGGCTGTGCGGCAGCGCCGTGAGCAGCCGGTCGGAGCGCAGCGAGGGGAAGGACCACAGCCGTTCCCGCTTGCCCGCGAAGAATGAACCGTGGTGGAACACCGGGGCCTTGGGCCGGCCGGTGGTGCCCGACGAGTGCGAGATCATGATCAGGTCTTCGTCGGCGTGCCGGTGCGGGAAGCCGGGCATCGGCCGGGGCGGCAGGGGAGCGGTGACGGCGAGCGCGGCGATGTCCGCGACCTCGGGCGTGGTCTTCCCCGGCGCGTCCGAACGCCAGGCGTCCGCGAGCCCCTTGAGCAGGTCGTCGTCGCCCACGAGCACCGTGGTCCGGGTGCGCAGGAAGTACTCGGCGGCCGTCGCCGGGGCCATCTTGGGGTTGCAGTGCACGGCGGCGGCGCCGAGCGACGTGATGGCGATGTGGTGGATCAGGCCGAGCAGTCCGTCACGGGTGTGCAGGCCCACGTGCGACCCGGGCCCCACCCCGCGGCCGCGGTACCAGTGGGCGTAGCGGATGACGGCCACCCGCAGGTCGTCCAGGGACACGCCCCGCGGCTCCTCCGTCGCCCAGGTGGGGGAGGACGTGTCGGGGTGGAAGAGGAGCGGGCGGTCCCGGTCGCGGGCGATGCGCCAGGCGTGCCAGAAGAAGTTCCCCGCCCCCAGGTCCCGGTCGGCATGGAGGCGCAGGCGTTGCGCGGCGGACCTGTGTGTGCCGAGCAGGAACATAGGAATACCTCACACTCCGCAGTGATACGTCGATTTGCTCCGGTCACCGGTGAGACATCGCGGCCCGTGACACCCCAGCGGTTCGGCAAAGGCTCGTGGCGGAGTCTCCAGCCGGCTGCTAAAGGGCCGATGGAAAACCGCCCCCGTGGCCGATCTTGCTCCGTTCTTCAGAGGGGGTTGCAACGATCGCACCGGTTCGATCTCGAGGAAGGCTGGAGGCCGCGTCGGATGGACGACCCGCTGACAACCCCGGTCGCCGTCGTCGGCGGCGGACCGGTCGGATTGATGCTCGCGCTGCTGCTCGACCGGCAGGGAGTGCCCTGCGTCGTCCTCAACTCCCAAGCGGACGTGCCCGATCAGCCGCGCGGCAGCACCCACAACGCCCGGACCATGGAGCACTACCGCACGCTCGGACTGGCCGAGCGGATCCGTGCCCTCGGACTGCCCGCCGGCCACTCGGCCGGCATCTCCTTCTTCACCCGCTACAACGCGCACGAACTGGCCCTGCTGCCCTGGCCGGGCACCGCCGAGGTGCTGAGCGCGCGGGCCGCGGCCGACCGCGCGGACCCGGCCCCCGAACCGATGCACCGCGCGAACCAGATGTACGTGGAGCGGCTGCTGCTCGACCACGCCCGCGGCCGGCGGAACATCACCCTGTGCTACGGCTGGACCGTCACCGCCCTGCGCGAGAGCGCGGGGCACGTCGACGTCGTGGCGGAACGCGAGGGCGGACGGCGCGTGTTCCGGGCGGCGTACGTCGCGGGGTGCGACGGCGGGCACAGCACGGTCCGGCGCCACCTCGGCATCCGCTACGAGGGGGAGGGCGCCCTCGACCAGGACATCCTCGGACGCCGTTCCACCGCCGCCCACCTCCGGGTGCCCACGCTGTACCGGGACTTCCTGCGCGACCGCGGCGCGTGGAGCAACTGGGTCGTCAACGCGGACCTCGCGCTGAACCTCATCGCGCTCGACGGCGCGGACGAGTTCTTCCTGCTCACCAGCTCCGTGGACCCGGACCGGGCGACGGAGGCCGATCTGGTGGAGCTGGTGCGGCGGGCGGCGGGAGAGCCCCTGCCGGTCGAGGTGCTCAGCCACCGGCCCTGGACCGCGGGCGCGGCGCTGGTCGCCGAGTCGTTCGGCACGGGCCGCGTCCGGCTCGTCGGGGACGCCGCGCACCTGTTCACGCCCAACGGCGGCTTCGGCATGAACACCGGGGTCGACGACGCCGCCAACCTCGCCTGGAAGCTCGCGGCGGCGGTGCGGGGATGGGCGGGCCCGGGCCTCCTGGACTCGTACGGCACCGAGCGCCGGCCGATCGCGCTCCGGAACACCTCGGCGGCCCGGACGCTCGGACAGGGGCTGGGCGCCGTCGACCGGCCCGCCTGGCTGGAGGCGGACTCCGCCGCCGGCGAAGCGGCCCGGGCCAAGACCGGTGCGGAGCTGGCCGAGTACGGGATGCGCACCCTGGACACCCTGGGGGTGCAGCTGGGCGCCCGCTACGACGGCTCCCCGATCGTCGCCGGGGACGGCTCCGGGCCGGTGCCCGACTCCTTCGCCGCGTACACCCCCTCGGCGGTGCCGGGTGGCCGCGCACCCCATCTGTGGCTCGACGACCGCCGCACGGAAGGCAGTTCGCTGTTCGACCGGTTCGGCGCCGGCTTCACCCTGCTGCGACTCGGCCCGCGTCCGCCGGCGACCGGAGGGATCGAGGCCGCGGCCCGGTCCCGCGGCGTGCCGCTGCGGACCCTGACGCTCGACGACCCGCTCGCGCGCGATCTGTACGGGCGCGATCTGGTGCTGGTCCGCCCCGATCAGCACGTCGCCTGGCGGGCCGACCGGGAGCCCGGCGACCCCGGGGCGCTCCTGGAGCTGATCACCGGAGGACCGCTCGACGCGGCGGGGAGTCCCGGAGCCTGAACGGCGATAGCATCCGCACGCATTGCGCATCACGACGGGGCACGTCGGGGACCGACCCTCTCCGGGCTGCCCGGGACGACCTAAGCGACGATGGGGGAATTCACATGGATTTTCGCGTTCTAGGCCCTTTGAGTGTGTGCGACGACGGGGGCCGGCACCGGACCCCGACCGCCCCGAAACAACGGCAACTGGTGTCGCTCCTGGCGTTCAACGCGAACCACGTGGTGTCCGTGGCGCAGATCGTCGAGGAGATCTGGGAGTACCGGCCGCCGTCGAGCGCGGTCGCGGCGGTGCACACCTACGTCATGCAGTTACGCCGCTCCCTGGACGGGGCCCGGCGCGGCCCGGGGCGCGGCCCCGGCCGGCTGCAGACCCGCGACCAGGGATACGTGCTGAAGCTGGAGCCCGGCGAACTGGACCTGCACCGCTACGAGCAGCAGGTGCGCGCCGCGCGCGCCACGCTGATGGCGGGCGAGTACGCCGAGGCCGTCGAGCAGCTGCGCGCCGCCGAGACGATGTGGACGGGGCCGATGCTCGTCGACGTGCCCACCGGTCCGCTCCTCAGGGCCGCCATCGAGGTCGTCGAGCGTGACCGGCTCGACGCCGTCCCCCAGCGCCTGGGCGCCGAGCTGCGGCTCGGCCGGCACCACGAGATCCTCGGCGAACTCACCGCGCTGGTGCACCAGTACGGGACGCACGAGGGCCTCGTCGCGCACCTCATGCTCGCCCTGTACCAGTCGGGGCGACAGGCCGACGCGCTGATGGCCTACCACCGGCTGCGGGCCCGGCTGCGGGAGGAACTCGACACCAAGCCGTCGGCGCGGCTGCAACTCCTGCACACCCACATGCTCTCCGGCCACCCGCGGCTGGAGCCGCCCTCAAGCGCGCGCGGCCGGCAGTCGCTCGACCTGCTGGCCCAGCGCACCCTGTCCGTCCCGCGCGGTCCGGTCCGTGACGACGGGCTCGTCAGGGCCTGACGTCCACGCGGTTGGCGCGGGGCCGGCCGGGGGCGTGCGGGGTGCCGGCCCGTCCGGCCGGCGGCCGGGCAGCCAGATCAGGGCGCCCCACAGCGCCGGCACCATCAGCAGGGCCGCCACCCCGAACGCCTGCCCGGCCCCGCCGGCCACGCCGGCGCCACGGCCGCACACCGCCACCGCCAGCACCGTGCCCAGCGCGGTCCCGAACTGCCCGGCGCACTGCACCAGACCCGCCGCGAGGCCCGCGCCGGAGTCCCGGAACCGGGCCAGGGCCACGACCTCGCACGACATCCAGATCAGCGGAAGGCCGGCACCGGCCAGGACCAGCCCGGGCAGCACGCCCGAGACGTACCCCGGGGCGTCCGAGCGGGCGGCCAGCGTCCACAGCCCGGCCCCCACGAGCAGACAGCCGAGGGCGCACGGCAGGCGGGCGCCGTACCGGGTGAGCAGGACGCTGCAGGCCCGGCCCACGACGAAGATCCCCCCGACCATCGGCAGCAGGGCGAGGCCGGCGGCCGGCGCACCGAACCCGTAGGTCTCCCGCAGCCGCAGGCCGCCGAGGAAGACGACGGGCGCGGCGGCCGCCGACACGAGCAGGATGCCGGCCGCACCGCACACCAGGTTCCGGTCGCGGAGCAGGGAGGCGGGCAGCAGCGCGTGCGGGCACCTGCGCTGGCGGTACGCGAAGACGGCCGCCAGCGCGGGAGCGGCGAGCGCCGCGCACACCGCGTACCGGTCGGTGCCGTGCTCGGCCAGCCGCACCAGGGCGTACGCGGCCGCGAGCAGGGCCCCGGTCAGGGCGGCGGCTCCGGCCAGGTCGAGGCGGAGGCCACGGGCCCGGGGCGGGTCGGGCAGGGGGGTGCGGCGGGCCACCGCCAGGGCGACGGCGATCACCGGGACGTTGATCCAGAACGCCCAGCGCCAGTCGAGGCCGCCGACCACGAGACCGCCGCACAGCACCCCGGCCACCGAGCCGACGCCGCCCGCGCCCGCCCACAGCGCCAGGGCGCGGGCCCGCCACTGCGGCGCGGCCGCCGTCACCAGCAGCGACATCGCGGCGGGCACGAGCACGGCGGCCGCCAGCGCCTGCCCGGCGCGGGCGGTGACGAGGAGGGGGCCGCTGGGCGCGGCGCCGCACAGGGCCGAGGCGGCGGCGAAGGCGCCCAGGCCGTGCAGGAAGAGACGCCGGGCCCCGGCCAGGTCCGCGAGCCGGCCGCCGAGCAGCTGGAGCCCGCCCATCAGCAGCACGTAGACGTTCGTGACCCATTGCACGGCGTCGAGGGACATCGACAGGTCGTGCCGGATGTCGCTGAGGGCGAGGGTCACGATCCCCATGTCGGCGTTGGCGAGCAGGGGGGCGAGGACGGCCAGGGCGAGCAGCCGGCGGTCCGGCGGGGGCGCCGCGCCGCTTCGCGCACGGGCAGCGACTGGCAAGGGCATGACAACTCCCGGGAGTCGGCGCCGCAGGCGGGTCCGGTGGTCCGGACGCATGGCCCAGGGGCCGTGCGACGGCACGGCGGGGGCGGGAAGACGGGAAGCGGGCCGGTGCCCGCGTCAGGGCGCCCGCGACGGCGGGGCGCCGCGGCGGCCCGCGAGAAGTCAGCGGCGCCACCGTGGGCGGCACGTCAGGGTCCGGCGACGCCGCCGGGGCCCCGCTTCCTGGGAAGACGGGGGCCCCGACGGGCCGACGGCGGACCGTGCCACGTCGCGCGCCCGGCCGCGGTCCGACCGGCCGGGCACGAGCGGGAGGAGCCGGGACGCGCCGGCCCTCCCGCACGATGCTGCTCAGGGCTCCGAGAGGCTCGGAGCTCCGAGGACACGATGCTGCTCAGGGCTCCGTGAGGACGGTGCCGCTCAGAGCTCCTTGAGGAGTCCGCCGTCCACGACGAACTCGGCGCCCGTGGTGCTGCCGGAACGCGGCGACGCCAGCAGGACGACGGCGTCGGCCACCTCCTGCGGCTCGACGAAACGGCCCGTGGCCAGGTTCAGCATCTCCGGGACGACGTTGTTCAGGACGCTGTCCTTGTCGGTGCCGGCCTGCGAGGCGATCATGTCGGCGACGCCGCCCTCGTCGGTCCACCACGGCGTGCGCACCACACCGGGGGAGACCGTGTTCACGCGGATGCCCTGGGGCGCGAACTCGCCCGAGAGCACCTTGGTGATGTTGCTCAGAGCGGCCTTCGCCGCGCCGTAGTCGACGTTGATCGGCGAGGGCTGCCGGGCGTTGCCGGAAGAGATGTTCACGATCGAACCGCCACCGCGCTCCAGCAGGTGCGGAACGGCGGCACGGATGGCGCGCACGGCCGAGAACAGGTTGAACTCGAACATGGCACGCCACTCCTCGTCGGAGGCGTGCAGGAACGAACCGCGCGGCAGGGTCACACCGGGCGGCGGGCCGCCCGCGTTGTTGACCAGGATGTCGAGCCCGCCGAACTTCTCCACAGCGCTGGCGACGACCTGGGCCGGCGCGTCGTCGTCCATGAAGTCGGCCGGGACGTGCGCGAGGTTCGGGCCGGCCAGCGCGTCCAGCTCCGGGGTGCTCTTGCGGGAGGTGGCCACGACCTTGGCGCCCTCTTCGAGGAGCGTGCGGACGATGGCCAGGCCGATGCCCTTGGAGGCGCCGGTCACGACGGCGACCCGGCCGGAAAGCTGCAGATCCATAAGGTTCCTTCTCGATGGTCGGCCCCGCCCTGGCAGGGGAGGAGCGTGGTGCGATGTGCTCTCGTCTACGGAAACACCGCCCTGCCCCAAGGTGTTGCAGGCGGTGTCCGCCGGGCCCGCGGGGTCAGCGGTGCCAGCGCATGACCTCCTCCGGGAGCTCCTCCAGCTCCGCGATCTCGGACGGCTTGCGGTCCATGTAGCGGGGGTCGCACCCCTGGTGCCCCAGCAGCCGGGCGATCGGCGCCAGCGCGGTGAACAGGACGCGCTGCAGCGCCCACGGGGGCGAGGTGAACCGCACCACGTCACCGAACTCCAGCGTGGTCACCGCCTGCTGCAGCAGCCGCGGCATGCCCTCGGGCGTCGTCTTGCCGTCCTGCGCGAGCCCGAACAGCTGGCGCAGCACCAACTGCTCGAACCGGTCGCTGTTCTTGCGCACCTCGCAGATGTGGAAGGCCGGCTCGCCGCTGCAGTTCCACCACCGGTGCTTGATGCCGGGCTGGATGAGCACGCTCTGCCCCGGCTCCTCGAGGGTCACCTGGCGCCCCCCGATCAGGAAGGCGACCTTGCCGCGCACCAGGGTGAAGCGCTCCTCGCTCACCGGGTGCAGGTGCTCGCCCGACACCGCGCCACCGGGCTCGGAGTACACGTCCATCACGGTGCGCGCCCCGCCCGTGTGCGAGGACGGCGTTCTGATCACGACCCGCTCCCGGCACCGCGGGTTCTCGTACACCTCACCGACGCTGACCGTCACCGGCGCGCCCCCTTCCACCATGCGAATTCGGCCTGGACTCCGATGGTGGCGATCCGAGGTCCTTCCGACACTCCCCATCTTGCGGTCGTATCCCGGAATCTGCCGTTCAGGGATGCGACCGCAAGATCCGGAGTGTTTTCGGCGATGACTGATTCGTACTGTCGCGGCGCAGAAGAGCGGGTGTTGAAGTGCGCCGAAAATGGCGAGAACGGGAGAACTTCACGTGCACGACAGTAAAGGGATAGGCCGCAGGCGGCTTTTCACCACCGCGGCGGCACTCGGCGGCACGGCCGCCGTGGGCGGGGTCCTCGCCCGGCCGGCGGCGGCCGAGGACGCCGCGGGCGTCAGGACGTTCGCCCCGGTGAGGGTGACGCCGGCGGACGCCCAGTACGGCGAACTCGTCCACGGAATGAACCGGCGCTACGTCGGCAACCCCGAGGCCGTCCAGATCGTGGACGACGTCTCCCAGGTGGCCGGCGTGGTGCAGGCGGCCGTCACGGCCGGCAAGCGGCTGACGGTGCGCTCCGGCGGGCACTGCCTGGAGGACTGGGTCTTCAACCCCGAGGTCCAGGTGGTGCTCGACCTGTCGCTGCTCGACAAGGTCTACTACGACTCCGGCCGGCGCGCGTTCGCCGTCGAGACCGGCGCCCAGCTCCTCGACGTCTACGCCCTGCTGTACCAGGTGTACGGCGTCACCGTTCCCGGCGGCATCTGCCACTCCGTCGCGGCCGGCGGGCACGTCAGCGGCGGCGGCTGGGGCCTGCTCTGCCGCCAGCTCGGCCTGATCATCGACTACCTGTGCGCCGTCGAGGTGGTCGTCGTCGGCGCCGACGGCAGGGTCCGCACCGTCGTCGCGACCAACGACCCGAACGACCCCCACCGCGAGCTGTGGTGGGCCCACGCGGGCGGCGGCGGCGGCAACTTCGGCGTCGTCACCCGCTACTGGTTCCGCACCCCCGGGGCCACCGGCACCGACCCCAGGAAGCTGCTGCCCAAGCCGCCCCGCGAGGTGTACCTGGTCGCGCAGGCCTGGCCGTGGGAGAGCATGACGGAGGCCAAGGTCTCCCGGCTGGCCCAGAACTACGCGCGCTGGTTCACCGCGCACAGCGCCCCGGGCGCCCCCGAACTGGCGCTCGCCAGCTTCCTCGTGCTGACCCACAGGTCCGCCGGTCAGATCGCCATGGTCACCCAGGTCGACGCCACCGTCCCCGACGCCCGCCGGCTGCTCGACGACTACCGTGCCGCGATCGGCGAAGGCGTCGACGTGCCGACGGAGGCCGTCACCCGCCCGTTCGCCGAGTTCGGCCCGATGGCCGCCTACGCCGAGCCCCGCAGGCTGCCGTGGCTGGAGGCCACCCGGTACCTCGCGCTCACCAACACCAACCTCACCGACCCGACCTACCGGCAGGAGTACAAGTCCTCGTACATGCGCGCGGCCTTCCCCGACCGGCAGCTCGCGGCGCTGTACAAGCACCTGACGCGCACGGACGTCACGCTGCCCGGCGCCTCCATCACGCTCAGCTCCTACGGCGGCGAGGTCAACCGGCCCGCGCCGTCGGCCACCGGCTACCCGCACCGCGAGTCGTTCTTCAAGATGATGTGGATGTCCCTCTGGAACGACCCGGCCGAGGACGCCGCCTACATCGCCTGGAACCGGCAGTGCTACGCGGAGGTCTACGCCGACACCGGCGGCGTGCCCGTGCCCAACGCCGTCACCGACGGCTGCTACGTCAACTACCCCGACAACGACCTGAACGACCCGGCGTACAACACGTCGTCGGCGCCCTGGTACAAGCTCTACTACAAGGACAACTACCCCCGGCTTCAGCAGGTGAAGAAGAAGTACGACCCGACCGACTTCTTCCGCCACGCCCAGTCCGTCCGCCTGCCCTGACCCACGCGTGAAGGCCGCCCCGGGCGCTCCCGGGGCGGCCTTCACGCGCGCGGTGCGGAACTCAGCGCTTGACGGCGAACGTCAGCCCGTCCGCGTACGGGATCACGCTCAGCTCCACCCGCTCGTCGTCGCGCAGCCGCGGGTTGAAGGCGCGCAGCGCCCGCGTCTCGGAGTCCTGGGCGGACTCGTCGAGCAGCGCGCCGTGCCACAGCACGTTGTCGACGACGACCAGGCCGCCGGGGCGCAGCAGCTCCAGCGCGTACTCGTAGTACGCCGTGTAGTTCTCCTTGTCCGCGTCGATGAACACGAAGTCGAAGGTGCCGGCGGCGTCCTCCTCCTTCAGCAGCCGCTCCAGGGAGGCCCGGGCGTCGCCGACGCGCAGGTCGACCTTGTCCGCGACCCCGGCCCGCTTGCAGTAGTCGAGCGCCATGGCGCTCCACTCCTCGTTGATGTCGAGACCCACCACCCGGCCGTCGGCGGGCAGCGCGAGCGCCGTCGACAGCAGGCTGTAGCCGGTGAAGACGCCGACCTCCAGCGCGCGCCGGGCGCCGGTCGCCTTCAGCAGGGTCCGCATGAACTGACCCTGCTCGGGCGAGATCTGCATCAGGTGCAGGGGGAGCTGCGAGGTCTCCTCGCGCAGCGCGCGCAGCAGGTCGGGCTCGCGCAGCGAGACCTCGGCGACGTAGTCCTGGAGTGCGTCGGTCAACTCGACCTGGAGTCTCATGATGGCCACCTCGTGTCGGGTACTCGAATCCGAGAAGGAATTACAGGCGTCCGCGCGCACCGATGTCAATCATTTCCGGTCTCCTGGATATTGCGCGGAAATTTCCGCCGCCCTCCTCGATCGATCCTTTAGCGGCCACCGGCACAATGCGCCTGACAGAGCGCCGAATTCGAGGGTTCATTTCCCTTCTTCCGAGGAGAGCCGATGGGCGACCCGCAACGCCGCTTCCGCGACTGCCTCGGCCGCTTCGCCACGGGCGTCACGGTGGTCACCGTCGCACACGACGCCGGCGTGCACGGCGCCACGGTGGGCTCGTTCACCTCCGTCTCGCTCGACCCGCCGCTGGTGATGGTGTCCCTGGACCGGCGCAGCCGGATGTGCGACCTGCTCACGGGCGCGCCGTCGTTCGGGGTGAACATCCTCGCCGCGCACCAGGAGGACCTGGCCCTGCGCTTCGCGGGCCGACCCCGGCCGGCGGACGCCCCCGTGTCCTGGGAGCACGACGCGGCGGGGCCGCGCCTGGCCGGCGCCGCCGCCCACCTCGACTGCGTGCCCTGGGCCGCGTACGACGGCGGCGACCACGTGCTGCACGTCGGGCGGGTGCGGGGCTTCTCGACCCGGGACGCGGAGCCGCTGGTCTTCCACGGCGGCGCCTTCCGCCTCCTCGACACCGCACCGGGCCACCACGTGTGGGCGGGCACCCTCGACGGGCCGGCGGACGGCGCGTGGTCGTCGGGAACCGCGGCGCTCCACATCCCCCTGGGCCACTGACCGTCACGACCGGACAAGGACACACCATGACGCTGCAGCAGGGCGAGGACTCCGCCTCCGCCTCCGCACCGGCTCCCCGCACCACCCGCCCCCTCACCGGCGACGAGTACCTGGAGAGCCTGCGCGACGACCGCGAGGTGTACATCTACGGCGAACGCGTCGACGACGTCACCAAGCACCCGGCGTTCGCCAACCCCGCCCGGATGACCGCCCGCCTGTACGACGCCCTGCACGACCCGGCCCGCCGCGACGTGCTGACCACCCGCACCGACACCGGCAGCGACGGGTACACCCACAAGTTCTTCCGCACCCCGCGCAGCGTCCAGGACGTCGTCGAGGACCGCGAGGCGATCGCCGAGTGGGCCCGCCTCACCTACGGCTGGATGGGCCGCAGCCCCGACTACAAGGCGGCCTTCCTCGGCACGCTCGGCGCCAACTCCGACTACTACGCGCCCTTCCAGGACAACGCGCTGCGCTGGTACCGCGAGTCCCAGGAGAAGGTGCTGTTCTGGAACCACGCGATCATCCACCCCCCGGTCGACCGGCACCGTCCGTCCGAAGAGGTCAAGGACGTCTTCGTGCACGTGGAGAAGGAGACCGACGCCGGCCTCGTCGTCAGCGGCGCCAAGGTCGTCGCCACCGGCTCGGCCATCACCCACTACAACTTCATCTCGCACTACGGACTGCCGCTCAAGGAGAAGCAGTTCGCGCTCGTCGCGACCATCCCGATGGGCGCGCCCGGCCTCAAGCTGATCTGCCGCCCCTCCTACGCGGCGACGGCCGCCGTCATGGGCAGCCCCTTCGACTACCCCCTCTCCTCGCGCCTGGACGAGAACGACACCATCTTCGTCCTCGACAAGGTCCTCATCCCCTGGGAGAACGTCTTCCTCTACGGAGACGTCGACCAGGTCAACGGCTTCGCCCCGAAGTCCGGCTTCATCCCGCGCCTGACCTTCCACGGCTGCATCCGCCTCGCCGTGAAGATCGACTTCATCGCCGGGCTGCTCGCCAAGGCCGTCGAGATGACCGGCACCAAGGACTTCCGCGGCATCCAGGCCCGGATCGGCGAGGTGCTCGCCTGGCGCAACATGTTCTGGGCCCTGACCGACGCCGCCGCCCGCAACCCCGAGGAGTGGAAGGACGGGGCCCTGCTGCCCCGCCTGGAGTACGGCATGGCCTACCGCTGGTTCATGACCATCGGATACCCGCGCATCAAGGAGATCATCGAGCAGGACGTCGCCAGCGGCCTCATCTACGTGAACTCCAGCGCCGAGGACTTCAAGAACCCCGAGGTGCGCCCGTACCTCGACAAGTACGTGCGCGGCTCCAACGGCTACGACGCCGTCAGCCGCGTCAAGCTGATGAAGCTGCTGTGGGACGCGGTCGGCACCGAGTTCGGCGGCCGGCACGAGCTGTACGAGCGCAACTACTCCGGCAACCACGAGGCGGTGCGCAGCGACATCTACACGACCCAGATGGAGACCGGTCAGCTCGACGCGTACAAGGGATTCGCCGAGCAGTGCCTCCAGGAGTACGACCTCGACGGATGGACGGTGCCCGACCTGGAGTCCTTCCAGGACCTGCGCGGCGCCAGGAAGAACTTCTGGCACTGACATGACCTCCGTCCCCTCCCCGGCGCGGCGGCGACCGGGCCCGGCCCTCGCCGCCCTCTTCCTGGCCACCTTCGTCATGGGCAGCGCCGAGCTCGTCGTCGTCGGCCTGCTGAGGCTCGTCGCCGGGGACCTCGGCGTGTCCGTGGACACGGCGGGCGCGCTGGTCACCGCGTACGCGCTGGGCATCTGCGCCGGCGGCCCGCTGCTGACGGCGCTCACCATCCGGTTCCGGCGCCGCACCCTGGCGTGGGCGTCCCTGGCCGGCTACGTCGCCGGCAACCTGCTGGCCGCCGTGGCCCAGGACTTCGGCACGCTGCTCGCGGCCCGGGCCCTCACCGGGGCGCTCCAGGGCCTGTTCCTCGGCGCGGCGTTCACGGTGGCGGCCGCCCTGGTGCCGCCCGAGCGGACCGGACGCGCGATCTCCGCGGTCTTCGGCGGCATCGCCGTCTCCACCGCGCTCGGCGTCCCGCTCGGCACCCTCGCCGCCCAGCACCTCGGCTGGCGCGCGGCGTTCACGGCCATCGTGGTCCTCGGCGCCCTGGCGCTGCTGACCACGGCCGTGTGCGTCCCGCCGGTCGACGGCGCGGGCACGGGCGGCCTGTGGTCGCAGTCCCGGCACGCGCTGGCGCCCCGGGTCCTCGCGGTGCTCGGCGTCGGACTCCTGCTGATGGGGGGCCAGTTCGCCGCGTTCACCTACATCACGCCCTTCCTGGAGGACGTCACGGGCGTGTCCGGCACCTGGCTGACCGTCTTCCTCTTCGCGTACGGGGCCGCGACGGCGGCCGGCACCTTCGCGGGCGGCTGGGCCGCGGACCGGGACGCCGCCCGCACCCTCGTGGCGGCGAACCTCGTCCTGGTCGCGGCGCTGGCGGTGCTCTGGGCCGCCGGGGCGTCCTGGGCGGCGGTGGCCCTCGCCCTCGTGCTGTGGGGGGTGGTCGGGTTCGGACTGGTCCCCGCCCTGCAGTACCGGGTCGGGCTGCTGGCCGGCCCCGGGCGTGACCTCGCCTCGACGCTCCCGGCGTCCGCGGTCAACGCCGGCATCGCGGCCGGCGCGGTGGCCGGCGGCGCCGCCGTCGCGCACGGCGGTGCGAGGGACGCGGTGCTCACCGGACTCCTGGTGTGCGCGGTGGCGCTGCCGGCGACCTGGGCGTCGGGGCGGTTGCGCCCGGCGGGGGCGGCCCGGAAGCCGGCCGCCGCCGACGCGGAGTCCCGCTCCCCGGGCTGACCTGGAGCGCCCCGGGCCGGGGGCTCCCGCGGGCGAGCCGGACGGGGCCGGACCGCGTCGCCCCGGCCCGGCGCTACCCGACCGGGGCGGCGGGCGCCGGCACCGTGCGCCGTATCCGCACGGCGAGCGCGGACCGCCGTACGGCCAGCGGCAGCTCACGTCCCAGCTGCGGGGGCTCCGCCTCGCGCACGGCCGCGGCGACGGCGGCGGCGACGGCGGCGTCCGCGGGCACGAGCCGGGCCTGCCGGAACATGGTGCGGAGCCGGTGCAGCAGCGCCGGCGCGTCGTCCCCCGTCAGCACCCCGCACACGCCCTTGTCCGTCGCCGCGACGAGCACCGGTCCCAGCGACGAACCCACCACCGTGTACCGGATGTCCGTGCCGTCGCCGCCCGCCCGGTACGCCTTCGGGGTCATGCCCAGGATCTCCGGCGCCGCCGCGTAGAAGTGACCGCCGGAGTTGAACCCCGAGCTGTACACCGCGTCGGCGATCGTCCCCGCCAGCGGCAGAGCCTCGCGCACCCGGCGGGCCCGCGCCGCCGCCAGGTAGGCGTGCGGCGTGATCCCGGTGAACGACTTGAACAGCCGGTGGAAGTGGAAGCGGCTGTAGCCCACCTGGCGGGCCAGTTCGTCGAGGCTCGGCGGCAGCGGCGCCTCGTCGATGATCCGGCAGGCCCGGGCCACCGCCTCGGCCGCCACGGCGTGCCGGTCGGAGTCGTCGGGACGGCAGCGGCGGCACGGACGGTAGCCCTCGGCCCGGGCGGCCTCCGGGGACGGGAAGAACCGGACGTTCTCCCGCAGGGCCAGCCGCACCGTGCACGACGGACGGCTGTACACGCCGGTCGTGGTGACCACGTAGAGGAAGTGGCCGTCGGCTCCGGCGTCCCGGTCCCGCACCGCCTGCCAGCGCGCCTCGTCACCGGTGTACCGCGTCGCGGCGGTCGTCGTCACCGTCATGCCTCGTCTCTCTCCACTCGTTCGTGAGGTCGTCTCCCGCGTCGCTCCGGCGGCCGCGACCCTCGGCCGCCGGAGCGGCTCACCAGCTGACGCAGCGGCACGCGCCGGGCGGGTGCGCCCGGTGCCGGCGGAGCACGCCGCGGTCCCGCACGGCCTTGCCGCCGGAGGTGCGGGGCAGTTCCCGCACCAGGTGGTAGCGGTCCGGCACCGGCGCCCCGCCGAGGAACCGCCGGCACCAGGAGCGCAGCTCGTCCCGGTCCAGCTCCGCGCTGCTCGCCACGTGCGCCTCGATCGGGCCGACCCCGAGGACGACGGCGTCCGTGATGTGCCGGTGGGCCCGCAGCACCGACTCGATGCGCAGCAGGTCGACCGAGGCGTCCCCGACGCCCTGGACCCTGCCGCGCAGCCGCAGCGCGCCGGTGCCGGGATCGCGCGTGACCAGGTCGCGGGTGGACATCCAGCCGCCCGCCCAGGGAGTGTCGTCGTACAGGTACGGGGACTCCTGGACGTGCACCTCCAGCACGCCGCCGACCACGCGGACCCGGGTGCGGGGCACCGGCGTGCCGATGCTCGCCGGGCCGAAGCGGCCGGTGAGGTCGGCGGCGACGATGCCCGTCTCGGTCGTGCCGTAGGCCTGGCCGACGCGCACCCCGTGCCGGCCCCGGAACAGCGCGGCGATCTCGGGCGGCAGGGCGTCACCGCTCGACACGGCCAGCCGAAGGAGCGGCAGCCCCCCGGGCTCGGACCGCGTCAGCGGACGGAAGTGGTGCGGACCGCCGAGCACCACGTGCGCGTCGGCCGCCGCCCGCACGGTCGCCCGCGCCGTGCGGGCGACCGGCATCACCAGGGTCGCGCCCACCGCGAGGGAGTGCAGCACCCCGGCGATCAGCCCGAAGGAATGGGTGAGCGGCGTCAGCACGGCCACCCGCTCGCCCCGGCGCGGCATGCCCTCCAGGGCGGCGAGCCGCCCCAGCTCGTCGAGCAGCGACCGCGGGCTCCTGCCGACCGCCTTGGGGCGCCCGGTGGTCCCCGACGAGAACTGCACGAGGCAGTGCCCGCCCACGCCCGGACCGCCGCCGGGGTGGCGGCGCACCAGCACCTCGCACTCGTCGACGAAGTCGTGGGGCCGCCCGCGGCTCTCGCCCAGCGACACCGAGAACCGCACCCGCCCCGCCCCGGGCGGGAGTCCCCGCGGCCGCGGGTCGGACGGAGGCTCCACCAGCACCACCTGGGCGCCGAGCGACCACAGCGCGAACAGCGTCCACAGCTTCGTGAAGCTCGCGTTGCCGTACAGCGCGACCGTGCTCCCCGCCCGGATGCCGTGCCGCGCCAGCACCTCGGCCTGCCAGGCGGTCTCGCGGCGCAGCCTGCCGTACGTGACCTCGCGGTCCGCGGCACGCGCCCACACCATGTCGTCGGCGTGGCGGCCGAGCAGTTCGGCGCCCCACCAGGACCGTCGTGTCATCGCCTCCACCGGCTCCCTCGCCGCGGCGCCGGGGCCGCCGCCAGGGCGGCCCCGGACGCCTGTCGCCTACTTCTCGACGCAGAACTCGCCGACCGGCCAGCCCACGTGGCGCTTGTCGGTGGCCACGTGACCCAGCACCTGGTCGCCCTTCTTCAGCTCCGTCACGTTGAGCACCGCGGCACCCGGGCCGAGCACCCGCACGTGCCAGTCGTCCTGCACGATCAGGTTGACCTCGACGCCCTCCGGGGAGACCGCCTTGATGCCGAGCAGCGGGCGGGACTCCAGCTTGATCCGGCCCACCACGATGCGGCGGGTGCGGCCGTCGGCGCCGACGGCGAGCACCGGACTGCCGGCCTTGAGCTCGCTCAGGTAGTTCGTGCGGTTGTCCGCCCCGAACACGTAGCTGTGCAGCGCGCCCGCGTTGATGCGGAACGGACGGGTCGGCATGTACGGCAGCGGGTGCGTCTCGCTCACGCACAGCACGAAGCCGTGCGCGTAGGAGCCGACCAGCATGCCCTCGTCCTTCTCGAAGTGCGTGCACGTGTCGATGCAGACCCGGTCGCCGAGCCCGAGGTGCTCGATCGACTCCACCGTGAGCGTCTGCAGCTGGAGGTCGGGCGTCTTCTCGCGCAACATCTCCACCAGCGCGAACACGTCGTTGGCGGAACGCGGGGCCACCAGGACGCCCTCGGAGCCCTTCTCCAGGACGTCGACGATGATCCGCGCCTCCTCGATGTCGGCGGCCTGGCAGATCAGCTGCCCCGGCGAGGCGTCCGCCGCGGCGATGACGATCTCCAGCGGGATCTTCGTCGGGTCCTTGAACTCCACCACGGTGTAGGGAAGGGCGCGCGCGGCGTCGCAGGCGAGCTTCAGCGTGGGGTCGTCGACGACGTCGACCCAGGCGGCCGTCTCCTTGTCACCGCCGCGGTGCCGGCTCTCCAGCGCGCCGAGACCGTCGGCGTCGACGACCTCGCGCAGCACGATCAGGTCGTCCGGCTGCTCCTCGCCGACCCGCGCGCCCGGCGCGAGGACGCGCTTGACGGTGTTCGGCAGCAGGGCGAGGCGCTCCGGGTCGCTGTCCACGATGCCGTCGACCCGCGCGTGGATCGCGGCGTCGACGACTGCCTCGCGGTGTTCGGCGGGCACGGTCCGGAGGTCGATCCAGGCGAACTTCACAACACACCTGCCATCTCGGTCTGCGGCGCGGGCTCGGACGCCAGCTCGCCGCGGTGAATGATTGAGGCCAGTTCCCGGACCGTCTTCTCGGGCTCCGGGTCGGTGAACACCCGTCGCCCGACGGCGAGTCCGGAACATCCCAGGTCCATGGCGGTGACCGCGAACTCGAACAGGTCACGGTCGGTGGAGCCGCCGCCCGCCACCACCACCGGCAGCGGCGAGGAGGCGATCACCTCCGCCATCCGCTCGTCCGGGGCGGCGAGCACCGTCTTGACGATGTCGACGCCCAGGTCCGCGGCGATGTTCACCACGTGGGCGATGAGCGTCGGGTCGGTCGGATCGGTCACACGGGGACCCCGCGGATAGATCATCGCCATGAGCGGCATGCCGAAGCGGTCGCAGGCCCCGGCCACGGCGCCGAGGTCGGCGAGCTGCTCCGCCTCGGTGTCGGAGCCGATGTTCACGTGCACGCTGACCGCCTCCGCGCCCAGCCGGACCGCGTCCTCCACGTCCCCGACCAGCACCTTGGCGTCGACGTCCGGGGCGTGCGCGGTGCTCGCGCTCAGGTGCACCACGAGGGAGCACCGGGTGAGCAGCGCCGGCGCGATCATGCGGGCCCTGCCCTTGTGGACGACGACACCGTCGGCGCCGCCGTCCGCGATGGAGCGGACCAGGTCGCCGAAATCGGCGGCGGTCGCGACGGGGCCGTCGGACACGGAGTGGTCCAGCGGCACGAACAGGAACCGGCCGTCTCCCGGCCGGGACAATCGCGCGAGGCGCACCGCTTTACCGGTGAGCGGCATGCTCGACATGACACCCCTCCTCGTTCCTGGGCACAGGGTTCGGATGGGATTCCGCTGTGGGTCCCGGGCTGAACTGTCGCAGTGGCCTCTGAAGAATCGAGCCAGGTGCCCCGGGCCGGGCAGACCGCAAGATGCGGAGTGCGGAGCCGTCCGCCGGATGCCTAGCGTCGGCGGCATCCGCGCGTGATCCGCACGCGGCCGTGGGAGGGGATGCCCGATGACGTACGGCGGAGACAAGATGAGCAGGCGGGGGGTGCTCGCGGCGAGCGCCGCGATAGGCGGCGGAGTGCTGCTGCCCGCCGGACAGGCGGTGGCCCGTCCGGAGACGGCCCTGCCGGAGGCGGCCCGGCCGGACGCGCTGGTGACCGTCACCCCGGGCGACGCGCGCTACCCGGACCTCGTCCGGGGCTGGAACCAGCGCTACGTCGGCCGGCCCGAGGCGGTCCACGTCCCCCGGACGACCGCCCAGGTCGCCACCGCCGTCCGGCAGGCGGTCCGGACCGGCAAGCGGCTCACGGTGCGCAGCGGCGGACACTGCTGGGAGGACTTCGTCTTCACCCCCGACGTCCAGGTGGTCGTCGACCTGTCGGCGATGCGGGACGTGGACTTCGACCCGGCCATGAACGCCTTCGTGGTGCAGCCCGGCGCCCAGCTCCTCGACGTCTACGAGCGCCTGTACCGCACCTGGGGCGTCATCGTGCCGGCCGGCATGTGCTTCCAGGTCGGCGCGGGCGGCCACGTCAGCGGCGGCGGCTGGGGACTGCTGTGCCGACAGCTCGGTCTGGTGGTGGACCACCTGTACGCGGTCGAGGTCGTGGTGGTGGACGCCGACGGCACCGTCCGCACCGTCGTCGCCACCCGCGACGACGACGATCCGCACCGCGACCTGTGGTGGGCCCACACCGGCGGGGGCGGCGGCAACTTCGGCGTCGTGACCCGCTACTGGTTCCGCAGCCCCGGAGCGACCGGCACGGACCCGACCGGGCTGCTCCCGGCCCCGCCCCCGGAGGTCCTCGTCAGCGCCGTCTCCTGGCAGTGGTCCGACCTGGACCAGCGGTCCTTCACCCGGCTCGTCCGCAACTACGCGGACTGGCACGTGCGGCACGCCGCCCCCGACGACCCGACGACCGCCGTGTGCAGCCTGCTCTCCCTCAACCACGTCTCCAACGGAGCCGTGGGCCTCATCACCCACGTCGACGCGAGCGTGCCCGGCGCCGCCCGGCTGCACGACGAGTTCCTCGCGGCGGTCACCGACGGCGTCACCGCCTCCTACGGGCCGGTCACCACGCGGATGGGCGAGCTCACCGCGCTGCCGGACCTGGCCACCCCGCGCCGCCTCCCCTGGCTCCAGGCCGCCCGCTACCTCGGCACGGCCAACCCCACCACCAACGACCCGACCCAGAAGAGCGACTTCAAGTCGGCGTACATGAAGGCCGGTTTCCCCGAGCGCCAGCTGGCCGCGCTGTACCGCCACCTGACCCGTACGGACCTCGGCAACCCCACCGGCTCGGTCATGCTCAGCTCCTTCGCCGGCCAGGTCTCGGCCGTCCCCCAGGACGCCACGGCCAGCGCCCACCGGGACGCCGCGTACAAGCTGGCCTGGATGATCTGGTGGGACGACCCCGCCGAAGAGGCGGACTGCGTGCGCTGGCTGCGCGAGTTCTACGCCGACATGTACGCCGACACCGGAGGCGTCCCGGTCCCCGGCGCGGTCACCGACGGCTGCTACGTCAACTACCCCGACGCCGACCTCGGCCTGCCGGAGCACAACCGCTCGGGCACGCCCTGGCACGCCCTGTACTACAAGGGCAACTACCGCCGCCTGCAGCGCGTCAAGCAGGCGTACGACCCCGGCAACGTCTTCCGGCACCGCCAGTCGGTGCGGCTGCCCGGCGCCTGACCCGGCGCCGCCGGCCCGCCCCGCCGGTGCAACCCGCCGGAGCGGGCCGGTGTTCCTCCTCCCGTACAGCATCCGCGCGCGTGCCGACCGTGCCGACTACCCCGCAGGAGCCCCCATGCCGAACAGCCCAGCCGTGGACACCCAGGTCGCCGTCGTCGGCGGCGGGCCCGTCGGCACGCTGCTCGCCCGGGAACTGGCCCTGCTGGGCGTGGACGTCACCGTCCTGGAGAAGCTGTCCTCGCCGGACGGCTTCTCCAAGGCGGGCACCCTGCACGCCCGCACCGCGCAGACCCTGCACCGGCGCGGACTCCTCGAAGCCGTGCAGCCCGGCCCGCCCGCCCCACCGGTGGGCACCGGCCGCGTGCCCTTCCACTTCTCCGGCATGTTCGACCTCGACCTCGGCCGGGTCGTCACCGAGGGCCCCGTGATGGTGGGCAGCCCACAGGCATGGGCACAGGAGGTGTTCGCCGCCGAGGCCGAACGGCTCGGCGCGCGCATCCGGCGCGGCCGCGAACTCGTCCGCCTCGACGAGGAACCGGACGCGATGCGGCTGACCGTGCGCGGCCCCGGGGGCGCCACGGAGACCCTGCGCGCGTCCTGGGTGGTCGGCGCGGACGGCGCCCGCAGCGCCGTCCGCCGGCTCACCGGCATCGAGTTCACCGGCACGCCCGCCCGCGTCGGCGCCCTGATCGGGGAGGTCCGCCTCCTCGACCCGGCGCGGGCGCCGCAGGGCTGGCAGCGCAACCCGCGCGGCTGGACCCTGGTGTGGCTCAATCTCTTCGGACGCAGCCGGGTGTGCACCTACGACTTCCGCGGCCCGCACGCGGACCGGCGGGCGCCCGTCACCCTGGAGGAGTTCCGGACGGAGGTCGAGCGGATCGCGGGCCACCCGGTGCCGATGGACTCCCCGAGCGGCCTCACCCGCTTCAGCGACGCCGCCCTCCAGGCCGAGTACTACCGCGTCGGCCGGGTCCTGCTCGCCGGCGACGCGGCACACGTCCACTTCCCGGCCGGCGGCCAGGGCGTCAACCTGGGCCTGCAGGACGCCGTCAACCTGGGCTGGAAACTCGCCGCCGAGGTGCACGGCTGGGCGCCGCCCGGACTGCTCGACACGTACGAGACCGAGCGCGCGCCCGTCGCCGAGGCGGTCCTGGAGAACGTGCGCGCCCAGGTGGCCCTGATGGACCCCGACCCCCGCATGGACGCGCTGCGCACCCTCTTCGCCCGGATGATGCACTTCGACGACGTCAACCAGTACCTCGGCGGCATGATCAGCGGAGTCGACGTGACGTACGACACCGGCGGCCGCGGCGACCCCCTCGCCGGCCGCTTCGCCCCCGACCTCCTGCTGAAGACCGGCGACACGCTCACCGGCCTCGCCGAACTCCTCCACGACGCACGGCCGCTGCTCCTGCTGCTGACCGACTCGGAGGAGCTGCGCGGCGCCGCCGAGCCGTGGCGCCCCCGGGTGAACGTGGTGACGGCGACGGCGTCCGAGCCGATCGGCACGGACGCCCTGCTGGTCCGCCCCGACGGATACATCGCCTGGTCGGCCCTGGGCGGCGCCGGGGACGCGGACGCGCTGACCGGGGCGTTGGGCTGCTGGTTCGGGGACCCCGCCTAGACGGGGTCCCCGGCGTGCTCAGCGGACTAGACGGGGTCCCCGGCGTGCTCAGCGGACCCGGAGCCGCCGCGTGCTCCCCGCCGGGAGCACCGCGCGGTGGATGTCGAGGGCCGCGTCGGACTTGTTGAGCGTGATGTAGTGCAGGCCGGGCGCGCCCTCGGCGAGGAGGCGCCCGGCCATCGCGGTGGCGTGTTCCACCCCGATCCGACGGCCCTCGGCCGCGTCGCCGCGGGCGCTCTCCAGGCGGTGGGCGAGGTCCTCGGGGAAGGCGGCGTGGGACAGTTCGGCGAAGCGGCGGATCTGCCGGACGTCTGTGGCGGGCATGATCTCCGGGATGATCGGGATGTCGCAGCCGGCCGCGGCCACCCGGTCCCGCAGCCGCAGGTAGTCCTCGACCCGGAAGAACATCTGGGTGACGGCGTAGTCGGCACCCGCCCGGCACTTGGCGACGAAGTGCCGGATGTCGCTCTCCCAGTCCGGCGAGCGCGGGTGCCTCTCGGGGAAGGCCGCCACGCCGATCGTGAAGTCCCCGAGCGAACGCACCAGTTCGACCAGTTCCCTGGCGTACGTGAAACCCGCCGGGTGAGGCGTCCAGGGCCCGTTCGGATCGCCGGGCGGATCACCCCGCAGCACCAGGACGTCCCTGATCCCCGCGTCGGCGTACTGCCCGATGACGTACCGCAGTTCGGCCACCGAATGGCCGACGGCCGTCAGGTGCGCGACCGGCCGCAGGGTCGTCTCGGCGGCGATGCGCCGGGTGACCTCGACGGTCCGCTCGCGCGACGAGCCGCCGGCACCGTAGGTGACGGACACGAACGTGGGCGCGAGGGACTCGACGCGGCGGACCGCGCTCCACAGGGCACGCTCGCCCTGGCCGGTCCTGGGCGGGAAGAACTCGAACGAGAACGTCGGGGCGCCGCTCGCCAGCGCCTCGCGCACCGCGCTCACGACAGGACCGCCAGGCGCGGCTCCATCCCACGGGCCGCACCGGCCCCGTAGGCGCGCTCCACGCGCGCGATCAGGTCCGCCGCGACCAGCTTGTACTCCTGGGTGCCGACCGACTCCAGCACGGTCGACGCCAGCGCGCAGCCGAGCTGCGCCGCCCGCTCCTCGGGCCAGCCCCAGCCGAGACCGGCGAGGAATCCGGAGCGGAACGCGTCCCCCACCCCCGTCGGGTCCGCGATCTCCGCGGTGGGGACGGCGGGCACGTCCAGCCGGGGCCGTCCCTCCCGCTCCAGGGAGACGCCGTCCGCCCCCCGCGTGGTGATCCACGTGCCGACGCGCCGCAGGACGTCCCGCTCGTCCCAGCCGGTCCGCTCGCGCAGCAGGGCGGACTCGTACGCGTTGGTGAACAACAGGTGCGCGCCGTCCACCAGCTCACGGGCCTGGGCGCCGTCCAGGCGGGCGAGCTGCTGCGAGGGATCCGCGGCCAGCCGGATGCCGGTGCGCCGGGCGGTCGCGGTGTGGCGCAGCATCGCCTCCGGGGCGTCGGCGCCGACGAGCACGAGGTCGAAGCCGCCGCGGCGGTCCGCCGCCGCGGCCAGGTCGATCTTCCCGGCCTCGGCCATGGCGCCGGCGTAGAAGGTGGCGATCTGGTTCTGCGCCTCGTCCGTCGTGCAGACGAACCGGGCGGTGTGCAGGGTCTCGCTGATCCTGACGGAGTCCGTGTCCACGCCGGCCGCCCGCAGCCAGGCCCCGTACTCGGCGAAGTCGACGCCCGCCGCCCCGATCAGGCAGGGGGTCAGTCCGAGCCGCCCGAGTCCGAACGCGATGTTGGCGGCGACACCGCCGCGCCGCACGTCGAGACGGTCGGCGAGGAAGGAGAGGGACACCTGCTCCAGCCGGTCGGCGATCAGCTGGTCGGTGAACCGACCGGGGAAGGACATCAGATGGTCGGTGGCTATCGAGCCGGTCACGGCGATTCGCACGACGGTCACTCCTTGAACCCGGGGTCGATGGGAGCGGCCCGGTGCCCGGCGGCGGCCGGGTCGCGCGGGACGCCGGGGCCGGGCCCCGCAGCGCGGGGACGCCCTGAGCGCAAGCCTGCCGCCCGCCGCTGAAGCGCCGGTCGAGGCCACCCGCCGGCGGCCACGACGTCGACGTCCGGAAACCGCCGGTACGAACGCCCCGGGACGAGGCACAGTACGGGTGTGGAAGAACGACGGACGGACGGCACGGATCCTGCGGCGCCGCCGCGCACCTACACGCTGATCGGCGGCGACGGGCGGCCCTGCCGCAGCGACACCGCCGGCCGGTTCGGAGGCCACCGGCGCGGCCGGATCTACGGACGGCTGGACTGCCCCTCCGCCCTGCGGCACATCGCCCGCGGCCACTACGTGCGCCACCGCGTCTTCTTCGCGGACGAGGCGACCGCCGTCGCCGCGGGATACCGGCCGTGCGCGGTGTGCCTCCCCGACCGCCACACGGCATGGCGCACCGGGATCCCCGCATGAACGAACCCTCCCCCCGACTGCGCCCGTCCGCCCTCTCCGACTACGCCCCCTGGCCCGAACCCCGCCCCCACACCGGCCCCGAACTCGACCGGCTCCTCGCACTCCTGGAAGCCGGCGGGCACCGCGGCGGCGGCGTCGCCCTGGGGCACAGCCGGGACCCCGCGTCGCAGGCCGCCGCCGCGGCGTTCGCCGACGCCTGGCAGGCGAGCGGCGGGACCCTGGCCGCCGTCGTCGACTGGCCGGAGGACGCCGCGTCCTGGCTGCGCCAGGCCCAGCGGCTGACCCACCCCGAGCCGGACGCCTGGGTGGTGGCCGCGCGCCCGGTCGGCTGGGCCCAGATGAGCCGCCGACTGCGGCACAGCACCGACTGGGACCCGGGCCGCACCTTCGGCTTCGCGTCCGTGGGCGACTCGCGCCTGCCGGCCGCGGTGGGCCCGGGCGTCCTGGACGGCATGCGCGGAGCGACCGCGGACGGCAGGACGTGGACGGTCCGTCGGGGCTGGATCGTCGAGACCGACGGCGCGTGACGCACGAGGGCGGCGCGGGCGGACGGCCCGGGCCCGCTCACCGCTCGGCCGCCGCCATCAGAGCGGACAGCTCGACCCGGGAACGCAACTGGAGCCGGGCGTACACCCCGCGCAGGTGATGGTCGACGGTCCTGGGGCTCAGGGAGAGGCGGGTGGCGACCTCCTCGTTCGTGGCGCCGTCCGCGACCAGCCGGGCGATCCGCCGCTGCTGCGGGGTCAGCCCGGCCAGGGCGGAGGGTTCCGGCCGCCGCGTGCCCGGGGCCCCCGTCGCCCGGAGCTCCGCGCGTGCCTGCCGGGCCCAGCCGTCGGCGGCGGCCCGCTCGAAGGTGACCAGGGCGTCGCGCAGCGGGCCGCGGGCCTCGCCCGGCCGTCGCCGCCGACGCAGCCAGGTCCCGTACGCGAACAGGGTGCGGGCCCGCTCGAACTCGTTGCCGGCGTCGTCGTGGCGGCGCAGCGCCTCGCCGAACCAGCGGGACGTCTCCTCGCCGTGCCGCGCCAGCAGGGCGCGGCAGCGGGCCAGTTGCGCCGGCGCGGGCCGGTCGAGCCCGAACGCCGCCCACAGCGCGTACTGCTCCGTCGCCTCCCGCGCCTCCGCCGTCCGGCCCGAGGCCACCGCCGCCTCCACGAAGCAGGGCACGGCCAGCATGCGGAGCGCGAAGTGACCGCCGCTCGGGCCGGGCCGGACCAGCGGTGCGAGGCGCGCGGCGGCCTGGGCGGGGAGTCCGCCGCCCAGTTCCGCCCGGGCCAGCGCCCATTCGGCCAGCGTCACCGCCTGGGCGAGGCCGTGCGGGCGTCCGATGGCGAGCGCCCGCTGCGCGTGTTCTCCGACCGACGGTTCGTCCCCCGTCACCGAGGCCACCAGGGCCAGTACGGCGTGCTGGTGGGCCGCGGAATTGAGCTGGCCGGTCGCGCGCGCCGCACGCAGCCCGTCCCCGGCGGCGTGCGCGGCGCGGGCGTACCGGCCGGCGCGCAGCTCGGCGTACGCGAGGTGTTCGAGGATCCGGGGCAGCAGCGAGGCCCGCTCCTCGGCCCGGGCCCGGGCCAGCGCCCTGCCGTGCAGCCGGGTCGCCGCCGTCACGTCCCCGAGGACCAGCGCGGCCGACCCCGCCCGCAGCAGCAGCCTCGGCTCGTCCCGGACCGAGCCGGAGGCGACGACCGAGGCGAGCGGGGCGCGCGCCCGGTCCGGGCGGACCAGGAGCGCCGCCCGCAGTCCCTCGGCGAAGGCCCGCTCCGTCCCCGGGGCGGCCGGGGTCAGATCGAGGGCGGCGAGACAGGCGGTGACGTCCCCCGCCGCCCACGCGGCCTCCATCGCGAGGAACCGGGCGTCCGCCGCCTCGGCGGGCTCCCGGTCCCGCAGCGCCTTCGCGGCCTGGAGGAACGCCTCGTGCGCGTCCATGACAGGGCCGCGCGCGAGCGCCGCGAAGCCGCGCGTCAGGAGCGCCCGCCCCCGCGCCGCGGCGGAACGCGCGCGGACGGCCGGGGGAGGCCCGAGACGATCGGCGCGGTGCCGGTCGTGCGGGTCGGGCAGGCCCGGGTCCCGGCGAGGGCTGCCGTCCCGACGCGGGCCGCGCCAGGGCATCGGGTCCTCACCCCGGCGCGGGTCGCGTCCGGGCACAGGGTCGCCCTCTTGACGCGGTTCACGCCCGGACACAGGCTCCCCGTCCCGGCGCCGGTCCGGCTCGGCGCGCCGGTCCCCGTGGCAGGCCGCCGCCCGGCGCAGGAACGGGTCGGGAAAGACGAGCGCGTCGCCGTGGCGGTGCAGCAGCCCGGCGGCGACGAGCCCGTCGAGGGCCTCGGTCGGCACCCGCAGGGCCCGTGCGCGGGCGAGCGCCGTGCCCGCGTCCGTACGGTTCCGGTCCCCGCCCGCGCCCCCGGCCGCGTCCGGGGTGCCGCAGGCGCGCGCCACCACGCCCAGCAGCCGGCGCCCGTCCGCCGGAAGGGCGCCGAGCAGGCCCCCGTACACCGTCTCCAGGGCGCCGTCGTCCACGAGTGGCCCCGGCGGCCGGGGGACGGTTCCGGCGAGCACGCCGGGCGCGAGCCGGCGGGCCGTCTCGACCAGGACGCCCGGGTGCCCGTCCGCCTCGTCCAGGAGCCGCTCGGCCACGGACGGTCCGACGCGCCCCCCGCGCGCGTCGGCGAGCAGTGCCCGGGCACTCGTGCGGTCGAGCCGCGGCAGCCGGACGACCGGCGCGTCGGCGGCGGGCAGGGGCCGGCCGGGCGCGGACGCCACGAGCCAGCCGATCCGGCCCGTCCCGCGCGGGCCCCGCGTCCGCCAGTGCGCCGTGAACGCGGCCCGTGAGTGCGCGTCCCACAGCGGGAAGTCGTCGAGGCAGAGCAGGACCGGCCCCCGCCCCGGCGGACAGAGGGCGGCGAGCGCCGCCGCGATGCCGCCCGGGCCCCGGGCGAGCCGGGCCGCCCGCCCGGCCGCCGCCCCGGACGGCGCCAGCGCGTCGAGCAGTGCCCGCGCGGCGCTCCACGGCACCTGCCGGCGCGGCGCCCCGACCACGTGCGCCGCGCCGGGGAAGTCCCGGGCGGCCCGGGCGAGCAGGACGGACCGGCCCTCGCCGGGCCCGCCGGCCACGAGGACCACCGGCTCGACCCCGCCGCGGCTCTCCGAAGGGTCCGACATCCTTCGCACGAGGGCGAGTTCGACGTCCCGTCCGTGGAGGACGGGTCCGGTTCCGGCGGTCACGCCCGTGACGCTAGCGGGCCCGGCGGGCGGCCGGAACCGAGCCGTACGGGGGTCTGGGCCGACGCCCAGACCCCCGTGCCCGCGACTGTGCCCGCGCACAGGAAACGGGCGCACGGGAGCCGGGGATCAGGAGCCCAGCGGGCACGTGCCCCGGTACTCCTCGATCGTCAGGCTCGGCCGCGGCAGCGGGCAGAGGAACTGGTCGTAGCGGGTGTCGTCGTCGATGAAGCGCTTCAGCCACGAGATGCTGTACTTCGCGATCGTCGTGTCCGAGGTGTTGGGCGTGAAGTGCGTGGCGCCGTTCAGCTCCAGGTACGCCTTGTCCAGACTGGCGGGCAGGTTCTCGTAGAACGGCTCCGAGTGGGTGGCCACGGGCGCGATCGTGTCGCCGTCCGCGCCGATGACGAGGGTCGGGGTGCTGATCTCGGGCCAGGTCTTGTCCGTGTTCCAGCCGGTCAGCGGCACGGCGGCCTTGAGGCTCGGCCGGCTCTTCGCCGCTTCGAGGGTGCCGCCACCGCCCATCGAGTGGCCCATCACGCCGAGCCGCGAGGCGTCGACCCGGTCGCGGACCGCGCTGCGCTGGGTGAGGTGGTCGAGGGCGGCGAGGAGCTGGCGGCCCCGGCTGTCGGGCTGGTCGAGCGTGGTGAGCGTGTCGATGACGAAGACGACGAAGCCCTGCGAGGCGAGCCGCGGCCCGAGCCAGGCGACCGACGACTGCGTGGCGGTGAAGCCGGGCGAGATCGCCACCGCGCCGAACTTCCCGTCGGCGGTGCTCGTCGGGTAGTAGATGGTGCCGCCGCCGAAGCCGACGGCGGAGAGCGAGGAGACCGAGGTCTGCGCGACCGCGTACGGGCCGCGCAGCGCCTCGATGCTCGCCACGGTGGGCGCGGGACCGCGCTCGTACGGATTGCCGGCCGCCGCTCCCGCACCCGGGGCGAGGAGCAGCGTGAGACCGGCGGCGACGGAACAGGCCGCGGCAAGGTATCGCTTCACGACGAAGTCGTCCTCTCGTGTCGTGGTACGGCCCCCCGGGGAAGGGAGGGCCGCTGCCGTGGGACGGCCCCGCCACTGTGGGGGCGACACGCGACCCCGTCATCGGCACAATCACCGGCCCCGCGCGGACCGCTGCCCTCCGAACCGCCCTGTGCCACGCCCGTCGCCGAGCGGCGAACGCCTCGCTTTTGGATCGAAGACCACCTCCGCGCGACGGGCGCCCGCCACCCGGACACGGCTCCATCGGCAAGCGCACCAAGGAGACCCGGCCCACCCGAAGCCTCGGGGAAGCAGGTGAGCCGGGGGAAACCTCCGCAGGCGGAAGGCTCTGTGGACCTTCAGCCGCCGGGCGTCCCGGCCCGGCGAACGCGCAGTGCCCAGAGCACGAGCGGTACCTGGAGGGGCAGTCGGGCCAGCGCCGCCGCCCGGAGCGGGGCGGGGCGGTGGCGCCAGTCGTACGCCATCTTCACGTTCGCCGGGAACACGGCGGTGAACAGCCCGGCCGCGGCCAGCGCGCCCGCGCGCCGTGTGGACGGCGCGGCGATCGCGGCGCCGACGGCGATCTCCGCGACGCCGCTCAGGTGGGTCCACGTCCGGGGCGAGCCGGGCAGGCTGCGGGGCACGAGGGCGTCGAACTGCCGGGGAGCGGCGAAGTGGGCGACCCCGGCACCGATCAGCAGGCCGCTGAGGAGCCGGGCGGACGTCGTGGAAGCGGGCATCTCTCGTCCCTCGTCAGGAGCCGTTCCGTACGGGGACACGGCAAGTTACTGGACAGTATGGCCAAAGGCGCGGGTCAGGGGAACCGTGCTCATCGACACGTTGCCGGCGGCGGTCGGCAGTGGTTCGTCCGAGTCCCGGGCGACGTCGGAGTCCGAGCCGGCGTTCCGGTGACCAGGGGGACCGGAGGATCCGACGGGGACGAGTCCGGAGGCGCGTACGGGGGAGACGAGGGCTTCGGCGACGGGACCGTCCGCGTCGTCGTCGGTCGTGGCGACTCCGCGGGGCGGGCCGTCACCGACGCCGGCCGCGATGCCGACGCCCCGGCGATCCGCGTCGCCGCCCCCTGCCTGCGTCACGGCCGACGACCCGTCCGAGGGCCCGGCTCACGCCCGGCACCGGTGCCGGTGGTCCGGCGGGCACGGACGCCGCCGTCGACGCCTAGGCCTACGCCTCCGAGGTCGTCCCCGTGACCGACGTCTGACGTGGCGCCGCCGGCCTGCGTGCGGTCGGCACGGCGGCGGCCGCCCCCGCGGCCGGTGCGTCCCACGGGGGTGGCGCGGTCTGGTCCGTCCAGGCGGCCAGTGCCTCCCCGTCGAGACAGACGATCCCGCACAGGGCGGCGTACTCGACGGCGGGCGCGGTGAAGGAGCTGGTGGTCACGACGACGGCCACGTCGGCCTCGTGGACGGTGAAGCAGGTGCCCCCGAACCGCTGGAGGTCCTGCGAGCCCACGCGGTTGTCCGGCGCGTAGTGCTTGCACTGGAGGACGACGCGCCGGCCGTCGACCGTGACCGCGACCACGTCGGCGCCCAGGTCGCCCGCGCCTCCGACGACTTCCACGGCGGTGCAGCCGTCCCGCGCGCAGAGCGCGGCGACCGTGTGTTCGAAGCCGTCGGCGTCGACCGCCGCGTGGTCCAGGGCCTCCGAGCCGATGTCGGGCACCTCGGCGACGGGGGCGGGAACGTCCGGCGTGCCCCCGGGGCTCCGGGCGGGCGCCGCCCGCCTCCTGGCCGCGGCCAGCCCGACGGCGAGCGCGCCGAGGAGGCCGAGCCCCACGACGACGGCGACCGCCGCGTGCGCCGTCTTGACGAGGAGGGCCAGGCCGCCGACGCCCGTCCCCACGAGTCCGAGCGCCAGCAGCAGGTCGCGCCCGAGCCTCCCGCGCCCCCGCCGCCGCACGTCCCCGTCCGCTCCCGTGGTCCTCATCCGGCCCCTCCCTCGTGCGTCGACGGCTTCCCCCGTACCGCTGCGCGACCCGCACGGGGCTGTGGCGCCCCCCTCGGAAGAGGAGGAGCGGGTCTCCTGCCGTCGGAATGCCGGATGTCCGTGAACGCGCTCCTCAAACGCCGGGCTCGCCGTCGGCCGCTTCCGCCGCGGGGGTCGCCCCCGCAGGGCCGTGTCCTCCGCGAGGCCGTGTCCTCCGTGGTGTCGGAGGCTCCTGCGCGTAACGTCACGGCTGGGGACGGGTACGCGGGGCGGGGCGGTGGAAGCGGAAGAGGAACAGGAGGCGGGAACGGCATGCGCCAGACCGACCGTGGGGCCGCGGACGTGGTGATCGTCGGGGCGGGGGCGTCCGGCCTCGCCTGTGCGGCCGACCTGGTGGCCGCGGGTGTGAGCGTGCGTCTGCTGGAGGCCGAGGAGACCGTGGGCGGCCGGATGCGGACCGACCGGATCGAGGGGTTCACCCTCGACCGGGGCTTCCAGGTCTTCAACACCTCCTATCCGCAGGTCAAGAGGCGCGTGGACCTCCGGTCGCTGCGCCTGCGGCCGTTCACACCGGGCGTGCTGGCGCACACGCCCCGGGGGCCGCGCCGGTTCACCGACCCCACACGCGGTCCCCGCACGGGCGACGGCCCGCTGCCGGTCAGGGGCGTCTCCGCCCGTGACCTCCTCGCCCTCGGGGTGCTCTCCGCGCGGGACGTGCTGATGCCCGCCTCGTGGCTGCGCTCCCGCCCGGACGCCACGACCCTGACCGCCCTCGCCGACGCCGGGCTCTCCACCGAGATCGTGGAGAGCGTCCTGAGGCCCTTCCTCTCCGGGATCTTCCTGGAGGACGAACTGGAGACCTCCGCGCGCTTCTTCCACCTGGTCTGGCGGAGCATGCTGCGGGGGACCCTCTGCCTGCCGGCCGGTGGAATCGGTGCCGTACCGGCCCAACTCGCCTCCGCCCTCCCCGCCGGTGTCCTGCGCACGGGGACACCGGTCGTCACGCTGACCCCCGACGGCGTGGCCCTCGCCGACGGCGCCGAACTGCCGGCCCGAGCCGTCGTGGTCGCCACCGGGCACAGCGCCGCGGGCGCGCTGCTGCCGGGCCTGGCCGTGCCGAGCGGCCGGACGGTGACGACGCTTTACCACGCCGCCGAGCGCTCGCCGCTGCCCGAACCGACCCTCGTGGTCGACGCGCGGCGGCGGTTCCTGAACACCTGCGTCCTCACCGAGGTCCACCCCCTCTACTCCGGCGACGGCCGGGCGCTGGTGTCGACCTCGGTCCTCGGCGACCCCGGGCCCGCCGAGGAGGCGGCCGTCACCGCCGCCCTCGGCGAGGCGTACGACACGGACACGAGCACCTGGCAACCCCTGCACCGCGTCACGGTCCACGACGCCCTGCCCGCGATGCCACCGCCGCTGGCCCTCTCACGCACCACCCGCTTCGCGCCGGGCCGTTACGTCTGCGGCGACCATCGGGCGACGGGCTCGCTCCAGGGCGCCCTCGCCTCCGGAGCGAGAGCCGCCCGGGAAGTCCTGGCCGACCTGCGCCCGGGCGGTTGATCGGGGCGGCACCTGACGACGCACGGTTCCGGCGACGTGTTCTCCGCCGGAGACCCGTGAAGCCCGGGATCCGGACCAGCGTCACGAGCGCGCGCGGACCGCCCCGGTGTCCGCCCACGGCGTGGGGACCGAGTCGTGGCAGGGCCCCGCGGACCGCCCCGCCCCGCTCATGGCGGCGGCGACCCGTACGGTGGTGCCTCCACCACCGGCACCGCGGACGACGCCCAGCGGATCGCGGCGGTGATCGCCCGGCCGCCCGGGCGGGCCACCGGCAGCAGGAGGCGGGTGGCCACGGGCAGGTCGACCGCGGACCTGGCCCACGGCGGCAGCAGCTCCGCCGCCGCGGCGGCGAGCAGGGAGTAGGGAAGCAGCACGGGGCGAGGCAGCGGAGGGTGGACCAGCAGGAAGCGCGCCGTGGCACGCGACTCCGCCGTGGCACGCAGCTCCGGCCGGTAGCCGGCGAGGCACTTCACCAGTTCGTCCCGGGTCTCCGGCGGACGTGGCACACCGAGCCGCCGCGCGACGTGCGCCATGTCGGCCACGTAGCCGTCGAGTCCGTCCGGACCCAGCGGGTGCCGGCCGTACCGCTGGTGGGCGCGGAGGAAGCAGTACGCCTCGGCGGCGTGCACCCAGGTGAGCAGGTGGGGGTCGGAGGCCCGGTAAGGCACGCCGTCCGGCGAGGTCCCGACGACGCGTTCGTGCACCCGGCGCACCCGCAGCACCGCGCGTTCGGCGTCCTCGCTCGTGCCGAAGGTGGTCACGGCGAGGAAGGTGCTGGTGCGCTGGAGCCGGCCCCAGGGGTCTCCCTGGAAGCCGGAGTGGGCCGAGACGGCCGCCATGGCCACGGGGTGGAGCGACTGGAGCAGCAGCGCGGCGAGCCCGCCGATGTACATGGACGCGTCGCCGTGCACGACCCGTACGGGCCGCTCGGGCGCGAACCAGCGGGGCCCGGGCGTGCCGTGGATGCGGGTGCGCTTCTCGTGTGCGGAAGGACCCGCGACCCGGCGCAGCAGCGCCTCACCGGCTCGTCGCCGCGGTCCCGGCACACCAAGGGGCGAAAGGGGCACACCTCCAGTATGTCGCCGGCCGCCGGCCGCCGGTCGCGGGAGGGCCTCGGCCGAGGCCGTGGGACGTCGGCGCCCGACGGTGCCGGCCGCACCGTCGCCCGTCCCGCGTGGCGCCCGCTCCCGGGCACGCCGTGCGGCCGGCGCGGTTCGCCCTCCGTGGCCTCCGGCGCCCGGCCCGGTCGGGCAGGCGTGACCCCTGGAGCGGCTCACAGGCCGTCGCGTCGACGCCGTTACACCGAGCCGCGCGCGGGCAGGCGCAGCGCACGCGCGAGCACGCGATCGCCATCGCGGAAGAGGAGGAGCCCGCATGCCATCCACCGTCTCGCCCCCGTACGCCCGCATCAGGCAGGAGGTCGCCGCCCGTGCCGACCGCCTGTGGGAGGTCGCCCGCACGCTCTGGGAGGACCCGGAGACGGCGTACGAGGAACACCGGGCCGCCCACCTCCTCTCCGGCGAACTCGAACAGGCGGGCTTCGCGGTCGAGCGCGGGGCCGCCGGACTCCCCACGGCGTTCGTCGCGCGCGCCGGAAGGGCGCCCGGCGCCTCCACGGGCGGACCCACCGTGGCGCTCCTGATGGAGTACGACGCCCTGCCGCTGCTCGGCCATGCCTGCGGCCATCACCTGATCGCCGCCGCGGGGCTCGGGGCGGCCCTCGCGACGCGGGCCGCGCTCGGCCCCGTGGACGGGACGCTGCTCGCCGTCGGCACGCCCGCCGAGGAGCGGGGAGGGGGCAAGGTCACGGAAGTGCGGGCCGGGCTGTTCGACGGGGTCGACGCGGCTCTGATGTTCCATCCCGGGGTGCGCGACTGGAGGTGGGCGCCGCTCACGGCCAGCGCGCAGGTACGGGTGGGGTTCCACGGCCGGTCGGCGCACCCCACCGGCAACCCCACGGAGGGGATCGACGCGCTCGGGGCGCTGATCCAGCTGTTCAACGTCCTGGGCGTGCTGGACCGCAGGCTTCCCCCGGGAAGCCACGTCCAGGGGATCATCACGGACGGAGGCCGCGCCACGAACGTCGTTCCGGCCTACGCGGAGGGGATGTTCGGGGTCCGCGGAGCGACCACGACCGCCCTGGAGGCCCTGGTCGGGGAGTTGCGCTCCGCCGCCGAGGGCGTCGCGCTCGCCACCCGTACCCGCGTCGAGGTCGCCGACGTCGGAGGGCGCTACGAGCACTTCCGGGACAACAAGGTGCTGTCGGAGCTGTTCGCCGACCACCTCGGGCGCGCGGGCATCCCGCTCACCGAACCGGAGGCGGGCGTGTACCTCGGGTCCTCGGACATCGGCAACGTCAGCACGCGCGTTCCCGCCATCCACCCCTTCGTCGCCGTCATGGGCCCCGAGGGGTCCGATCACACGCCGGAGTTCGCGGAGGCGGCCGCCGGCCCCCGCGCCCGCGAGGTGATGGTCGCCGCGGCCGAGGCGCTGGCCTGCACGGCGGCTGACGTACTGCTGCGCCCCGGCGTGTCCGACGACGCCCGGGCGTACGGGCGCGCCGAGGAGGAGGCGGGCCGGTGACCGGACGCGGCCTGTGAGGCGACGCGGGTCGGTCACCGCTCGCCGTCCCGGTAGGACAGCCGATCGTCGCCCCTCCCCGGCACGTACGGTGCCGGTCCCCGACCCGTACGGTGCCCGCGGGGACCGACGCCGCGCGCCACGGCCATGCCGACGGTCTCCACGCCGCCGCGTGGAGAGCCCGGCACCGCCTCGGCGAAGCGCTCGCCGTGGAGGGCTGCCGGGACCACGGGACCACGGGACCACGGGACCACGAGAGGGCGCCCCGGCGCCGACGCGCACCGGACGCCTTCCCTCCCGGCACCCGCCGACAGCTGCGCCACGGACGGCTCGGGGTCCCGCCGCGCGCCCGCCCCCGTTCCGCGCGACGCCCGGGTGGCCGGGCCGTTCCGGGCGCCGTCCGACCCCGGAGAGTGTCGCGGCCCTGACAGAGGGCTTCCGCCCGCCCGGCTTGTGCCGGGTGGCGTGAAGGCGGCCGTGCCGCCAGCGTGGTACGTGGCCGGAGCGTCCGGGCCGGGTTCCGCGTGCGGTCCACGGCCGGCGCGTTCCCGCCGGACCGGGGCACGGGCCCACCGCCCCGGGGCCCGCCGCGCGGCGCCGTCCCGCCGACGCGACAGTGCGCTCCCCTGAGCGTGACACCCGACAAACGTGCAGGCGGGCATGGTTTCGGCGGGGGAGGGCAGGCGCTCCAGCATCAAGGCTCCCCGGCGGATCCCGCCGGGGCCGCCGCACCGACATCCCCGACCACAGGGAGCCACCGTGACCGTCAGAATCGGGGTCGAGGAAGAGTTTCACGTGCTCGACATCGAGAGCGGGGAACTCGTCCCACGCGCCGCCGCCGTCCTGCGCCGACTGGCACGGCACGGCGACGCCTTCGCCACCGAGCTGTCCCAGTCCGCCGTGGAGTCCAACAGTGGCGTGCACTCCACCCTCGACGGCCTGCTCGCGGACCTGCGGACCACCCGTGGACAGCTCGACGGGGCCGCGGCGGGCCTGGGCCTCGCCGTCGCCGCGGCGGGCACGGTGCCGATCGCACGGCCCGAGGCGGTCCCGACGGGCCTCACCCCGCGGTACCGGCGCATGACGGCGGAGTACCGCCGCCTCGCGGACGAACAGCTGATCTGCGGCGCCCACGTCCACGCCGACATCCCCGACCGCGACACCGCGGTCCGCGCGATGTGCGTCGTCGCCCCCTGGCTGCCGCCCCTCCTCGCGCTGTCGGCGAGCTCGCCGTACTGGCTCGGGGAGGACACCGGATACGCGAGCTGGCGCACCATGGTCTGGCAGCGCTGGCCCACCGCCGGGCCGCCCGGATGCTTCACCGGCGCGGACGACTACGACCGCGCCGTCGACGGCCTCGTCACCTCCGGAGTCATCAGCGACCCCGGCATGATCTACTACGACGTCCGCCCCTCCGCCCACCTGCCCACGCTGGAACTGCGCATCGCGGACGCCTGCCCGCGCGTCGAGACCGTGGTGCTGATCGCGGCGCTCTTCCGGGCCCTCGTCGTGGACGCCTGTTCCCGCGTCGAGCGGCACGGGCGCTCCGGATGCGACGGCCACCACGAGTGGCTGCGGGCCGCCACCTGGCGCGCCGCCCGGTCCGGCCTGGAAGGCGAACTGGTCGACCCGGCCACCCGCATCCCCGCGCCCGCCCCGACCGTCGTCCGGGGCCTGCTCCGGCGGCTCCGGCCCGCTCTGGAGCACTGCGGCGACTGGGACACGGTCAGCTCCCTGACGGAGGAGACGCTCGCCCGCGGCACCGCCGCCCGGCGGCTGCGCGAGCTGACGTACGGCGGGGACCTCCTCGCCGGCGTGGACCACCTCGCCGCGGAGACACGGGGTGCCGGCCGGAGGCCTTCCGGCCGCCCCGCACCCCGGGACACCGGCACCCGCACCGGCACGGCGCCGGCCCTGCCCGAGGAGCGGAGGACCGCGGGCATCCCCTGAGACCGAACCCGACCCTCACCACGCCGAGGCGCGCCCCGGCGCGCCCCGACCCGAGAAACCCGAGGAGCCACCATGCGAGATACCGCCCC
Source organism: Streptomyces roseolus (assembly GCF_014649855.1). Classification (GTDB taxonomy): domain Bacteria; phylum Actinomycetota; class Actinomycetes; order Streptomycetales; family Streptomycetaceae; genus Streptomyces; species Streptomyces roseolus. The sequence continues at coordinate 42,220 of NZ_BMTV01000014.1, forward strand.
TTCCCGCGCCGTCGACGGCGCCCGCCCGGCCCCGGGAGGTCGCCCGTGTGCGGCCTGAGCGGGGAGATCCGCTTCGACGGCGGGCGGCCGGACGTCGCGGCGGTCGAGCGCATGAGCGACCGCCTGGCGGCCCGGGGCCCCGACGGCCACGGACTGTGGTCGCTCGGAGCCATCGCCTTCGGACACCGGCGACTGAAGATCATCGACCTGTCCGAGCGCGCCGCCCAGCCCATGACCGACAGCGAGGCCGGCCTGACCTGCGTCTTCAACGGGTGCATCTACAACTACCAGCAGCTCCGCGAGGAACTCGGCGGCCTCGGCCACCGCTTCGCCACCACCTCGGACACCGAGGTCGTCCTCAAGGCCTACCGGCAGTGGGGCACCGACTTCGTCACCCACTTCGTCGGCATGTTCGCCATCGCGCTGGCGGAGCACCGTACCGGCCGGCTCGTCCTCGCCCGCGACCGCCTCGGCATCAAGCCCCTCTACCTGGCGGCCTCGCCCCGACGGCTGCGCTTCGCCTCGACCCTCCCGGCGCTCCTCGCCGGCGGTGACGTCGACACGTCCCTGGACCCCGTCGCCCTGCACCACTACATGAGCCTGCAGTCGACGGTGCCCGCACCGCGGACCGTCCTCGCCGGCGTGCGCAAACTGCCGCCCGCCACCGTCCGCGTCGTGGAACCCGACGGCACCCACCGCGACGCCGTGTACTGGCAGCCCGCCTACACCCGCCGCCCCGAGTTCTCCGGCATGGGCGCGGACGACTGGCGCGACGCCGTCCTCGCCGCGCTCCGGACCGCCGTACGCCGCCGGATGGTCGCCGACGTCCCGGTGGGCGTCCTGCTCTCCGGCGGCCTCGACTCCAGCCTCATCGTCGCCCTGCTCGCCGAGGAGGGACAGCGGGACCTCGCCACGTTCAGCGTGGGATTCGAGTCGGAAGCGGGCGAGGAGGGCGACGAGTTCCGCTACTCCGACCGGGTCGCCCGGCACTTCGAGACCGACCACCACCAGCTCATGGTGCCCTCCGACCGCGTGTCCACCGCGCTGGACGGCGCGGTGCGCGCCATGAGCGAGCCGATGACCAGCCACGACGTCGTCGCCTTCCACCTCCTGTCCGAACTGGTGGCGAAGGAGGTCAGCGTCGTGCAGAGCGGGCAGGGCGCCGACGAGGTGTTCGCCGGCTACCACTGGTACCCCGCCCTCGCCGCGACCGACCGCGCCGGCGAACCCGACCGGTACGCCGAGGTGTACTTCGACCGGCCGCACGCGGAACTCGCCCGCATCCTCCAGCCGCACGTCCTCGTCGGCCACGACGCCTCCCGGGAGTACGTCGAGGCCCACATGGCGGCCCCCGGCGCCGAGACGGCGCTGGACGCCGCGCTCCGCACGGAGACGCACGTCATGCTGGTCGACGACCCGGTCAAGAGGGTGGACAACATGACGATGGACTGGGGCCTGGAAGCGCGCGTCCCCTTCCTCGACCACGAACTCGTCGAACTCGCCGCCGCCTGCCCCCCGGACCTCAAGCTGGCCGGGGGAGGCAAGGGCGTCCTCAAGGACGCCGGCCGCACGGTCCTGCCGCGGGACATCGTCGACCGGCCCAAGGGATACTTCCCCGTTCCGGCCATCCGCCAGATGGCCGCCCCGGTCCGTGACCGCGTACGGGACGCCCTGTCCTCGCCCTCGGCCCGCGCCCGGGGCGTCTTCCGGGACGACTACGTCGCCGCGCTGCTGGAGGCGCCGGAGGAGCACCGGACCAACCGGGGCGCGAACGCCCTGTGGCAAGTAGCTTTGCTGGAGATATGGCTGCAGACGCACGGAATCGACTGATGGAAGACCACCTCCCGGCGGCGGAAGGCCATCGGAGGGCGGCGGACGAAGCCGCCCGACCGGGGGCCGGCCGCCCCGGGAGGGACGACCGCCCCGGGCCGTCGGGGGAGGACCGCCTCCGGCCGGAAGGGGACCGCCCCGGGGGTGCCGACCGGCACCCCTGGGCCGGCGGCCACCCCTCCTCGGCCCCGGCCGCCCAGCCGCTGGCCGACCTCGCGGGCCCGGTCGAATCGGCACCGGGTCTGACGGCCCACGCCTGCTGGTACCCCACGGCGGATCCCGGTGGCGAGCACGTCGCCTTCATCTGCGACCGGGGCGGCAGCCCGCAGTTGTGGACCGCGTCGGTGGACAGCCCGGAGGCACGGCTCCTGGACGCCGGACCGGACCACGTCACCGAGGTGGCCTGGTCGCCGGACGGCCGCTGGATCGCGTACACCACCGCCCCCGGCGGCAGCGGCCACACCCGGGTCCTGTGCGTACGCCCCGACGGCACCGGCCGCCGCGTCATCGCGGGCGCCGAGCCCGGCTCCTCGGCCTACCTGGGCTGCTGGGCCCGGGACGGCTCGGCCCTCGCGGTGACGATCGCCCAGCCCGTGGGCGCGGTCGTCGAGCCGCCGGGCGAGCGCCCCCCGGGCTGGACCGAGCGCGACGGGCACGCGACTCTGCTCGACGCCGGCCCCGGTCCCGGTTCCGGCCCCGGCCCCGGCCTCGGTTCCGGCCCCGGCCCTGGCTCTGACCCTGTTCTCGGCCCCGGCCCTGCCCTCGGACGGACGCTCGGCCCGGCCCGCGTCCGCGACCGGCTCAGCGCCTACCTCGTCGACCCCGACGGGGTGCGCGCACCCGCCCTCCTGGCCGAGGAGGACGAGGCGGCGACCCTGCGGACCTGCGACCTCAGCCACGACGGCACCCTCGCCCTGCTGCGGCGCGGACCGCGCGGTCGGCGCGAGGCCGTGGTGGTCCGCGTCCCGGACCGCACCCCCCTGTGCGTCCTCCCGGTCGCCGACGGAGACCCGTGGATCGGCCGTTTCTCCGACGACGCCCGGACGGTGTGGCTGCGCAGCGACCACGACCGGGAGTTCGCCGCCCTTCTTGCCCTGCGCCTGGACGCCCGGGGCCGGCGCACCGACCTCCAGGTCGTGCTCGACCGGGACGCCCACGACCTGGAACTCCTCACCTTCCTGGACGCCGGCCGCGCCGCCCTGGCCTGGAACGTCGAGGGCACCAGCGAGGTCGAGACCGTCGTCCTCCCCGACCGACCGCCCCCCGCGCCGACGGGGGACGGAACCGCGCCACCGGCGCCCTCCGCCGTCCCGCACGCGCCGCCCCGGGCGGTGGAGCTGCCCCACGAGGTGGTGACCCGGCTGGCGCCGGCGGGCCCGTACGGCATGCTCGCCGCCCAGTCCGGTTCGCAGCGCCGGCCGGGCGTCTGGCACGTGCCCGGCACCGCGCCGCCGACCCGCACGCCCTGGTCGGCGCGCGACACCGACACCGTGCCCCCCGGGCCGGCCCCCGTCCGACCGGTGCGGCTGCGCCCGACGGGCCGGGACGGGCTCCGCCTGGCCGGCTGGTACCACCGGGCCCCGGGCCGCGCCCCCGGCGAACCGGCGCCCTGCGTCGTCCATCTGCACGGCGGCCCGGAGGAGCAGGAGCGCCCGGTCTTCGAGCCGCTGTACCACGAGCTGACCGGCCGGGGACTCGACGTCTTCGCGCCCGACGTCAGGGGCTCCTCCGGCTGGGGCCGCACCTTCCGCGACGCCGACCTGGGGGAGGGGCGGTTCTCGGCCATCGACGACGTGGCCGAGTGCGTGGCCCACATCATCGGCAGGGGCCTGGCCGACGCCCGCCGACTGGCCGTCATGGGGCACTCGTACGGGGGTTACCTCACCCTCGCCTCCCTCGTCTGGCACCCGGAGCTGTTCCGCACGGGCGTCACGGTGTGCGGGATGTCCGACTTCGCCACCTTCTTCGCCGGCACGGAACCGTGGTTGGCGGAGTCGGCGGCGCACAAGTACGGCCACCCCGACCGGGACCTGGCCCTGCTGCGCGCGCTGTCGCCGATGAGCCGCGTCGACGCCCTGCGCGTCCCCCTCCTCGCGGTCCACGGCGAACACGACACGAACGTGCCGCCCCGCGAGTCCGAGCAGATCGTCCGCGCCGCCCGGGCACGCGGCCTGGAGGCGGAGCTCCTGCTGCTGCGCGGTGAGGGCCACGACTTCCGTCGCGCCGACAGCCGCCGCCTGTTCCGGCGATCGGCGGCCGACTGGATCCAGCGCCACCTCACCCGCTGAGAAACGGCGCACGCCGCGCGGCGCCGGACCCCGCCCCCGTCGCAGCGGACGCAGCGGCCGGACCTCCCGCCCCCGGAGGGGCCTACGACGGCGGCTGGGCGAGGCCCCCGAGGGGGACGCCGCCGCCCCGTTCACCCGACAGGACCGCGCGCGGGAACCCGGCCTCCGCCCCGCGGACGGGTGCGGAGGGCCCGTGACCGCGCGCCTCACGGACGGGCGGTGACCCGGCTGTTCAGGCCAGGAGGCGCAGAACCGCCCGCTCCACCGGCCCCCGGGTCGCCGGGCGCCCGTAGCCGCCGTCCTCGCCCGGGCGGCGCGGGGCGGGCGCCACGGCGACGTCCTCCTCGAAGCGTTCGATGACGAGCGGCTCGATGTACGAGGCCCGGCAGACCGCCGGCGTGTTGCCGAGGTACTCGCTGACCTCGTGGACGGCCCGGCGGACCGCCTTCGCACGCGCCGTCCGGGACTCCCGCGCCACCGGCTGCGCGACGGCGAGCGCGACGGCGGCCTGGATGTGCCCATGGGGCCAGGGGCGGATCCACGCGTCCCGCCAGGCGGGAGGGAGGGCGAGCGCCACGGCCCCGGCCCGGTCCTCCGCGCCCGGGGGAGCACCGTCGGCGTCGAGATGGCGGAAGCCCCGGCCGCGGCGGACCCGCCGCCGGTCCGGATCGCTCGTCCTGAACCGCACCCTTCCCCTATGGCGCGGACGGTCGACGGGGTCGTGCGGCGCGGGACCGGCCGAGTCGGCCGCGGTTCACGGAGGCCCGGCCCCGGACACGCCCCGCGAGCGCGACGTCGCCTCCCCCCCAAGAAGGCGGTACCGCCCGCGCCCCGCCCGCTCGGCCGTCACCCGGACGGCCGTGCGCCACCGTCCCGCCACGGCAGCCCGCACGTGTGCGGAGACGGGTGCGACCTCGCCCGCCTCCCCGACGTCGTCCGAACGGCCGTGTCCGCCGGAGAGGTTGCCGGAGAGGTCGTCGGCCGCGGACGTCGCGCCCCCGGCGTCATGGGACGGCTCCTCGGCGCCCTGTCCGCCGCCCGGCCTCCCGCGTCGCCGACGCCCCCCCGCCACCTCTCTCCCCGCCGAGCGCCGACGTGGCCGGGGGCACCGTCGACACGGGGGTTCCCGGCCGCCACACTTGCCGTGGAGGTGACGCCCTGTGGCGAAATCGGTGGAAATGCGGGCCGCGGTCCGCGAGACGTACGGGCCGGCCGACCTCAGTTCGGTCCCGGTGTTCGCCGGAGGATTCATCAACTTCGGGTACTGGAGGTCGATCGAACTCGCCGACCCGATCTCGGTCGACGACCGGGTCCGCAGTCAGCAGGACCTGTACCGGCACGTGCTCGATTCCGCCGGGCCGCTCGCCGGCCGGAGGCTGCTCGAGGTCGGCTGCGGTCTCGGCGTCGGATGTGCCCTGGCGCTGCGTGAGTACGACCCGGCGCACATCACCGGCATGGACATCCACCCGCAGCAGCTGGACCGCGCCCGCCGGGCCAACGCGGCTCTGCTGGACGCCTCTCCGCCGAAGCTCCGGTTCGTCCGTGGCGCGGCGGAGAGCATGCCCTTCGGGGACGGCGGGTTCGACCGTGTCCACAGCGTCGAGGCCGCCCAGCACTTCGACGACCTGGTCGCCTTCGCCCGGGAGACGGCCCGGGTGCTGGCGCCCGGCGGTCGGGTGGCCGTCGCGAGCTTCTTCACCCCGGACGACGACCCGGCCCACGGCGCCCGGCTCGCCGACCTCCTCGACACGTACGCCGACGGCCTGGACATCGCCCGACCCGTCACCCTGCTGACGGAGGCGTTCACCCGGGCGGGTCTGACCGACGCGCGGGCCGCCTCCATCGGGCCGGAGGTGTGGGAGGGCTGGGACCGCTGGCTGTCGGACCAGTGGAAGCCGGGCACGTGGCCCCGCAATTTCCTGAAGGCCTACCAGGAGGGCGCTCTGGACTACTACGTGGTCACGGCCACGCGCCCCGAGGCCTGACCCGCGACAGGCACGTCCGCCGTCATCGTGCTCGTCGACCCGGACCGGGCCGGTCCGCGCGGCACCGCCGGTCCGCACGATGCCGCCGGGCCGCCCGCAGCTCCGTGATTCCGCGCTCGATATAGGTCATCTCCTGTCCTCGTGGGGCCCTAGGGTCGGCGCGTCGCGAAGGAACGCATGAGGGGAAGAGACCGATGAAGCACACCGCACCCGAGGGTTACACCAGCGTCGCACCGTGGGTGGTCACCGATGACACCGGTGCGCTGCTCGACTTCGTCACCGCCGCGTTCGACGGCGAGGAGATCGCGAGGGTTCCGGTCGAGGACGGCACCATCGGCCATGGTGAGATCCGTGTCGGCGACACGGTGGTGCTGGCCTTCGACCGGCGGCCCGACTGGCCGGTGATGCCCTCGCTGCTGCGGGTCTACGTCCCGGACGCGGACGCCGCCATGGCCGCTGCCGTGGCGAACGGGGCGCAGGTGGTCACCGAGGTCGCCGACAGTGCGTGGGGGGACCGTGGCGGCCGGGTGCGGGACCCGTTCGGCAACATCTGGTGGGTGACGAGCCGCGTCGAGGACGTCGCACCGGACCGAGCCTGGGAGCGCATGTCCGAGCCGAAGTACGCGGAGGCGATGCGCCGGGCCCAGGAGACGCTGGACGCCACGCTGAGCGGCCGGGATTCAGGGGTGGCGAGCGCCCCGCGGCGCCCGGCCGACTGAGCCTTCGCGGGCTCGTGGCGCTGACGGCGAGCCGGACGGGCCTGCGCCGTCCCGCGGCACAGGGCGGCCCCGGCGTCAGTGGTGGGGCACGGAGCCGACCAGGCCGCCGTCGATCACCAGGTCCTGACCGGTGATGTACGACGCGTCGCCGGAGGCGAGGAAGGCCACGGCGGCGGCGACCTGGTCGGCACGGCCGACGGCGCCGAGCGGCACCTGCGCCGCGTTGCGGGCATCGGCCTCGGGGTCGGGGTCGGCGCCGCGGTACATGCCGGTGTCGATGTATCCGGGGCTGACGGAGTTGACGCGGATGCCGCGAGGGGCCAGGTCGGAGCCGAGCGTGCGGGCCAGGTTGTGGACGGCGGCCTTGGTCGCCGCGTAGACGGAGGCGACGGGCAGGCCGCGGTAGAGGGTCCAGGAGGCGTTGAGGACGATCGCGCCGCCGTCCTTCAGCAGCGGTAGCGCCTTCTGGACGGTGAAGAAGACGCCCTTGAAGTTGACGTCGGTGGAGTGGTCGAAGTCGGCTTCGGTGATGTCGGCGCTGGGCTTGAAGACGCCGGTGCCGGCGTTGGCGAAGACGACGTCCAGGCTGCCCCGCCAGGCCTCGACGCGACGCATCAGAGCATCCAGGTCGGCCAGGTCCGCGGCGTCGGCACGGACGGTCAGCAGGCGTTCTCCTGCGTCGAGTTCGACGGCGGCCTCGGCCAGCCGGCCCTCGTCGCGTCCGGTGATGGCGACGTGGGCGCCCTCGTCGAGGAGGCGGCGCGCGGTGGCGAGGCCCATGCCCGAGGTGCCGCCGGTGATCAGGACCGTGTGATGGGTGAATCGCTTCATGCGGGCGATCCTCCGCTGCCGGTCGGAGCATCGGCAGTGTGGGACGAACATAGGTCTGCCACCACCACCTTCGCGGGCGCGGCTCCCCAGGACACCGCCACGACGGCGCGTTCCGGTCCGCCGGGCGACGCGGTCGCGGCCCCCGGCGGGGCGGCCGGACGCTCGTCCGTCGGCGTGCCCGTCGCGGAGGCGGGTGCGGCCGTGTGGGCGACCCGTGACGACGCCCCGCTCCGCCTGGTGCGCGGCCTGGCGGCCGTTCTCGGCTGCGGTCTGCCGGGCGCGCTCGTGTGGATCACCCTGGTGAAGGCGCTGACGTCCTGCCTGCCCGGCGGCACGCCGTGCGGTCCGCTTCCCGACGCCGGCGGGCTGCGTGTCGCCGTGCTCGCCATGACCTTGACCGCGGTACCCGCCTGGTCGGCGTTCGCCGCGCTCGACACGCTCACCACCGCCAGTCGCCGCCGACCGCTCCCACCGGTGCCGGGACCGCTCCACCGACCCTGGTGACGCCGGACCGCTCCCGGCCCTCCGGCGCCGGCTCTCCGGGTGACGCCGCTCTTCGTCCTGGGCGGCTCCGCCGTCGCCATGTGCTTCGTGGAGACCTGCTGAGCCGGTCTCCTCCGCGGAGGACGCGGAGGGGAGGAGGCACGCGTCCGGAGGACCGACGGCACCGGGTCAGGGGGTGGTGCGGCGCAGGGCGAGGAGGGTGACGTCGTCGGAGCGGTGCGGGCCGTCGAGTCTCGCGACCAGGGCGTCGGCGTACTCCTGGAGGCCGGCGTGGTCGCGGAGGGGGGAGCGGGCGCGCAGGAGGTCTCCGGCGGCGTCGAGCAGGCGGGCGGTGTCCCGGTCGGGGTCGGAGTCGCGGCGTTCGGTCAGGCCGTCGGAGTAGAGGAGGACGATGTCGTCCTCGGCCAGCGGGGTCTCCGAGGCCGCGTAGGGCTGGTCGGAGAGGACGCCGAGAGTGAGTCCGGGGCCTCCGGGCGGGGCGGGCAGGGTGGTGGCGCGGCCGTCGCGGAGGAGAACGGGCAGGGGGTGGCCCGCGCAGGTCCAGCGGAGCACGCGGCGCTCGGGGTGGTAGCGGGCGATGATGGCGGTGGCGGTCGACTCGATGCCGTCGTCGCAGGCCAGGTCGTTGAGCCAGTGGGTGAGTTGTTCGACGGGGGCGTCGGTGTAGGCGAGGCCGGCGAGGGCGTAGCGGAGTTTGGCCATGAGGGTGACGGCGTCCAGTCCGTGGCCGCGGGCGTCCCCGAGGGCGAGCAGGAGCCGTCCGGCGGGGAGCCCGCGGGCCTTGTACCAGTCGCCGCCGACGCCGGAGCGGGTGGAGTCGGGCCGGTAGACGACGGCGGTGTCGATGCCGTAGGAGGCGAGCCCGCCCGGCGAGCGGGGGAGGACGGCCTCGCGGAGGCCCTCGGCGACCTCGCCGACGGCCTCCGCGCGGACGCGCTGGCGACGGGCCTCCGCGCCGGCGGCCTCGGCCAGGGCGCGGCGGCGGGTGTCGTCGGTGATGTCGACGAGGACGGCGCGGACGGCCCAGACCGGTCCGCCGCGGGGGCGGGCCGGTTCGGCGACGACCCGGATGACGTGCTCGTAGGCCCCTTTCAGGCGCAGGGCGCACTCCGAGCGGCGCTTGCGCAGGAAGATGTCGTAGAGGAGGCGGTAGAGCTCGGGGAGGCTGTCGGGGACCACGAGGTCGGCGAGGCCGAGGAGGTCGGCGGGGGCGGGGGTACCGGGGGCGAGGCCGAGGACGTGGCCGAAGCCGAGGGAGGGGGCGACGGTGCCGTCGGCCACGTTCCACTCCGCCCAGCACGTGCGGACGAGCTTCTGCGCGGCGACGGCCATTCTGACGCGATGGCCGGGTTCCCACGTGACGAGCAGGTGGTCGCCGCAGGGGGCCACGACCACGTCGTTGCTGAGCCGGGCCAGGGGCCCTTCGGCCCGGGGGATGAACCACTCCACGATCTCGGGGCCCTGGGGCGCGCGCTCGTGGTGGGCGTCGGCGAGCATGCGGGGCAGGCCGGTGTCCTCCAGGAGGGGGAAGCGGTCGAAGAGGCGGACCGGGCCGGACCAGCGCGGCACCGAAGCGGTCGGGACGTGGGCGCGGGAGTAGGCGACGGCGCGGGTGTTCTGGGTGAGGTAGAGGAAGTCGGTGATCCTGCCGTCGGCGTCGACGACGGGCTGGACGAGGAGCGCGGCCGCGGGGAAGGCGTCGAGCAGTTCCTGCACGGGGGCGGGGACGGGGTCGGGGACGGGCGGGGCGGCGGCCGGATCGGCCGGGGGACGCGGCGTGGAGCTGCGGGCCCGCGCGTAGGCCCCGATGCGGTCGCGCTGGGCGGCGAGGAGTTCCCGGAGGGCCTGGCGGTCCAAAGCGGCTCGGGGGTCTTCGGCGGTTCCGCGGTCCGCAGCGGTCCGGGCGTCCCCGGCGGTTCCGTGGTCCGCAGCGGTCCGGGGGCCCGACGCGGCTCGGGGATCCTGTCCGGTGGGGGCGTGCTCCATGGGGGCGGGGCCTTTCCGGGGAAGCGGACTCGGGGCACGGCGCCCTCTCCTCGCCCCGGCGCCGGGGGCCCGCCGCGGACAGGTCCTCGGCCCCGGTGGAGAGATCGACATCACCCTGTAATGTGCACTATATGTCCGAAATGTTCGATAGTGCGGACGCAGCCGCCCCTGGCGGTGCCGGACCCTCCCCCCTCGCCGGAACGCACATCCTCCTCGGCGAACGGGACGCGGAGACCGCCGAGCGCTTCACCCGGACCCTGCGCGAGCACGGCGCCGGCTCGGTGCACACCGTCGCCACGCCGGAGGCGTTCCGCCGCGCCGGCGCCGACCCGCCCGCCCCCGTGCGGTTCTGGGACGCGGCCGTGTGGCACACCGGACTCGGCGGGGACGACGGCTCGCTCGGCCGGTTCCTGGAGGAATGGCGGGCCCGGCACCCCGGGATCCCCGTGGTCGTCACCGACGACGCGCCCAGCGCCCGGCTGGCGGTCACCGCCCTCCGCGGCCGGGCCGCCGACCTGGTCGAACGCTCCGACCCGGAGGGGCTGGCGGTGGCCGTCGCCCGGGCCGTCGCGGAACGGGCGGACCCGCTCGGCGTCGAGGGCTCCGGACAGGGCTCCCTGCGCATGCTGGTGGTCGGCGCCCACCCGGACGACGTCGAGATCGGCCTGGGCGGGACCATCCACCGGCGCGCGCACAGCGGCTGGGACGTCACCGTCCTCACCATGTCCGGCGGCGGAAACGGCGGCGACCCCGCCCTGCGCCGGAAGGAGGCGCACCGCGCCGCCGAGGTGCTGGGCGCCCGGCTCCTCATGGAGGACCTGCCGGACGGGTCCATGGCCGACGACCGGACCACCGTCGAGGCCGTCGAACGGGCGGTCGCCGAGACCACGCCGGACGTCGTCGTCGTCCACTCCGAGAGCGACACCCACCAGGACCACCGGGCCGTGCACCGCGCCACGCTGGTGGCCTGCCGCAAGGTCGCCCGGCTCGCCTGCTACCAGTCCCCCTCCGCCACCGTGGCCTACCGGCCGAACCGCTTCATCGAGCTGAGCGAGGTCGACGTGGAGGCCAAGCTCGCCGCCATCGCCGCGCACCACTCGCAGGCCGCGAGCCGCTGGTACCTCGACGAGGACCTGCTGCGCTCCACCGCCCGCTACTGGGGCCGCTTCTCCCAGACCCGCTTCGCCGAACCCCTGGAGCTCGTCCATGAGCGCAACCCCCTCCTCTTCTGAACCCGACCTCTCGCTGCCCCTCGGCCGGCCGCCCCGGGTCCTCGTCACGGGCGCGGGCGGCCCCTCGGGCGTGTGCTTCCTGCGGGCCCTGGACGGCGCGGCGGAGCGGTACGCGGCGGACCTCGACCCCAACGGCGCCGGCCTGTACCTCGTCCCGCGCGCCTACCGCGTGCTGCTGCCGCCCGGCGCCGCCCCCGGCTACGCCGAGGCCGTGCTGCGGCTGTGCCGGCGGCACGCGATCGACGTCCTGGTGCCCACCGTCGACGCCGAACTGGTGGCGCTCGCCCGCACGGCCGACGCCTTCGCCGCCGCGGGCGTCCGCGTGCTGACCTCTCCCGCCGAGGCCCTGGAGACCTGCCTGGACAAGTGGCGGCTCGCCGAGGCCTGCCAGGGCGCGGTACGACGGCTGCCGGACACGCGGCTCGTCGGCGCCCCGGGACCGGCCGGGCCCGGGGGAGGCTTCCCGGCGATCGCGAAGCCGCGCACCGGCTCCGGCTCCCGGGGCATCGTCCTCGTCCGCTCCGCGGAGGAACTGGCCGGACTGCCGCAGGACGGCTCCTACCTGCTCCAGGAGTTCCTGCCCGGAACCGAGTACTCCGTCGACGTGCTGACCGACGCCGGGGGGCGGGTCGTGGCCGCCGTGCCCCGGGCCCGCGACAAGACGGACTCCGGCATCGTCGTCGCCGGCCGGGTGCTCGACCTGCCCGAGCTGTCCGGGATCGCCGAGGACACCGTCCGCACCCTCGGACTGCGCGGCGTCCTCAACGTCCAGGTCCGCGAGGACCGGGCCGGGAAGGCCGCCCTCCTGGAGGTCAACCCCCGTCCGCCCGGCGGCATGTCGCTGACGGTGGCGGCCGGGGTGGACATGCCGAAGTGGGCGGTCGCCTCGCTCCTCGGCATGGACCTGCCGGACCGGATCCTCCAGCGCGAGACCGCGGTCGTCCGCCACTGGCAGGACGTCGTCCTCGCCCCGCGCGAGCTCGGCGACATGGGCGACACCACCGAGGCCACCCCGCCGCCCCCCGAAGGGGACCGCGAGGCGGCGGCGTGACCGGCGGGGCGGCGGAGGCCGGGAAGGCTCCGGCGGCGCCCGACCCGCCGCGCACCGATCTCCACACCCACACCGGCTTCTCCGACGGCCACGATCCCCTCGGCGCCGTCGTGGCGGCGGCCGAGGCGGCCGGGCTCGGCACGCTCGTGGTCACCGACCACGTCCGCGCCGACACCGCCTACCTGCCGGAGTACGTCGCCGCCGTCCGGGACGCCCGGGCCTCGACGCCCGTGCGGCTGGTGTGCGGGGTGGAGGCGAAGATCCTCGACACCGACGGCCGGATCGACCTCCCGGGGGACCTGACCGGGATCGAGCACGTGGCACTCGCCGATCACCGCTTCCCGCTGCCCGACGGGCCCGCCCACCCCGACTCCGTACGGGCCCTGCTCCACGAGGGGCGGCTGGCGCCGGACGAGGCCCTGCGGCTGCTCGTCCTCGCGACGGCACGGGCCGTGGAGCGCGTCCCCGAGGGCCGGACCGCCCATGTGGCGCACCTGTTCAGCGTGCTGCCCAAGACCGGACTCGACGAGGACGGCGTGGACGCGGCGCTCCTGGAACCCCTGGCGCGGGCCTGCCGGGAGCGGGACACCGCCGTCGAGCTGAACGAGAAGTGGCGGTGCCCCTCCGTCCGCACCGCCCGCCTGCTGCACCGCGCCGGAGTGCGGCTCGCGGCCGGCAGCGACGCCCACCGGGCGCGGGACGTCGGCCGCTTCCCCTGGGTCGCGGCGGCGCTCTCCGACGCGACGGCCGAGGAACGGAGCGCGTGCTGAACGGGATCCTGCACATCCTGGCCACCGTCGCCGTCTTCCTCGGCGCCGTGCCGCTGGTGGTCGCCGTGCTCCAGTTCCTGCTGGTCGGCCTCCAGCGCTTCCGGCACCTGTACGAGCACCGCCCGCCGCACGTGCCGAGGACCGCCGTCCTCATCCCCGCCTGGAACGAGGCGCCGGTCCTCACCTCCTCCGTCGAGGGCCTCCTCGCCATGCGCTACCCCGGGGACCGGCTCCGGGTGGTCGTCGTGGACGACGCCAGCACCGACGAGACGCCCGAGGTGATGCGGCGGCTGACGGCCCGCCACCCCGGCCGGGTCGTGCACCTGCGCAGGGAGGACGGCGGCCAGGGCAAGGCCCACACCCTCAACCACGGTCTGGCGCACGTCCTCGGCGACGACTGGGCCGAGGCCGTACTCGTGATGGACGCCGACGTGGTCTTCGACCCCGACGCCCTGCTGCGGATGACCAGGCACCTCGCCGACCCGGAGGTCGGCGCCGTCACCGCGTACATCAAGGAGGGCAGCGGGAAGCAGGGCAACTACCTCACCCGCTACATCGCCTTCGAGTACGTCACCGCCCAGGCCGCCGCCCGGCGCGCGCAGAACGTCCTCGGCGTCGTCGCCTGCCTGGCCGGCGGGGCACAACTGCACACCCGGGCGAGCCTGGAGGCGATCGGCGGCCGGATCGACACCACCACCCTGGCCGAGGACACCGTCACCACCTTCGAGACCCAGCTGGCCGGCCGCCGGGTCGTCTTCGACGGGTACGCCACCGTGCTCGCCGAGGAGCCCGGCGACCTGGCCGGGCTGTGGAAGCAGCGGCTGCGCTGGGCGCGCGGCAACCTCCAGGTCAGCCGCCGCTACGCGCACCTGTGGTTCCGCCCCTGGAAGCGGCGCGAGGGACACCGGCTCGGATCGGTGTTCTTCGGCCTGATCTGGTACTCGCTCCTGGCGACCCCGGTACTGCTCGCGGCCTGCTCGGCCTCGCTGCTCTACCTCTGCTTCACCGACTCCGACCGCTCCTGGGACCTCTTCCACCGGCTCTGGGTGACCAACCTCGTCTGCTACCTCCTCATCATCCTGATGGCGGCGGCCGTGGACGGGAGCACCTTCCGCCGCTGCTGGCGCGAGGCGCTGATCTACCCCGGGGTCGTCTCCACCCTGATCCTCGTGATCACCGCGTTCCCCGGCCACTTCCTGCCGCTTCTCGAACGGCACGGGCGGCTCGCCGAGGACGGCACCCCGCACCTCCTGATGATCGTGGTCTACGCCTGGCTGGCCCTCTCCCTCCCGCTCGCCTGGCTCGCGAAGCTCCTCACCGGCACCCGGCTCCGCTTCCTCGCCCCCGTGCTGCTGCACCTCGTCGGCTACGGCTCGCTGCTCGCCGCGTGCCTGGTGGCGGCCTGGGTCCAGGAGCGCCGGAAGAAGGAGCTGAAGTGGGACAAGACCGAGAAGACCGGGAAGGTGGCGGCAGGACGATGACACCGGTGGACCCCGCCCGGAAGGCCGGCCCCGACGAGGAGCTGCGCGGGCACGTCGAGAGGCTGACCGCCGACGACCGGCGCCGGGACCGGCGCCTGTTCTGGACCGAACTGCTGGTGGTCCTGATCGTGGCCGCCGCCCTCGCCGCCCGCGAACTCTGGCTGATCTGAGCCCGTGCGGGGCCGCCCGGCGGTCTCAGGCGTCCAGCAGGAAGGGGTCGGCGCCCAGCCCGGCGAGCGCGAACCAGGCCGTCGTGCCGGTGTGGAGGCTGGCGTACAGGGTGTCGCCGTCGCCGGTGCGGAGCCCGTCCGAGGACGCGGCGACGATGCCGTAACCGTCGGCGTTCGGCGCGTCGGCCTGGGCCGCGCGGAGGGTGGCGAGGAGCCGGTCGGCCCGCTCCCCGTCGCCGTCTCCGCCCCGTCGGCGGAGGGCCGCCGCCATGTGGGCGGTGCCCTCGAACCAGACCTTGGACGTGTCGGCGTCGCTCACCGACACCCCGCTGAACCCGCCGTCCTCGGCGGCCAGATGATCGAGCGCCCAGTCCAGCGAGCCGGCGTGCCGGGCCTCGCCGGTCGCCAGGAAGGACCAGCTCTGCGGATCCTCCGGGACCGGCGAGCGGTTGACGGTGGCGCCGTCCGTGCCGGTGCCGGTCCAGAAGGCGGGCCCCTCCGCGTCCCACAGGGCGTCGAGGAAACCGGTCGCGACGGCCGACCGGTCGGCCCACGCCCGGTCACCACCGACGTCCGCGAGCCGGCGGAAGAAGGCGGCGACATCGATGTTGTGCTCGGTGGACTTCCAGGTGAGGGGCGGACCCGAGGCGGGAAGACCGCCGGTGTACCCGGGTGTGCCGGTGGCGGAGGCGGTGTGGTCCTGGATCCACGCGGCGAGCCGCCGCGCCCCCGCCAGATACGGGGTGCCGCCGGCCGCCCGATGGACGTGGAGCAGGGCGAGCCCGGTCCACGCCTGCGCGCCGGTGAAGGAACCGGCGGCCGCGACGGCCGGCAGTCCGCCCGCCGCGGTGACCCTCCCCGAGGCGTACGACTGGCGGATCCGGCCGTCGCCGGCGGCGTCGCCCTCCTGGAGGGCCAACAGGGTCCCGGCGAGGGCACCGGCCCGCCTCAGGTCGGTCTCGTTCCCGCGCGCGCAGTACGCGATGACGGTGAGCGCGACGTCGTAGGTGAAGGCCACGGTGGAATGGTGGCGCTCCATCCAGCCGCCGGTGTAGCTGCGCGGCAGCCCCTGCCGGGCGCCGCCCGCCGCCTCGTCGACCCGCCGGTCCAGAAACGTGTAGGCGCGCGCCAGCGCCTCCTCCTCGTCCACTCCGCCGTCCCCCGTCTCCTTCGCCGAGGGACCCGGCGGTCCCGCCGCGCCCGACGAACAGCCGCCGAGCGCCACCGCCGCCGTCCCGCCCAGGACCGCCGCGGCGAACACCCGGCGGCTCACCGCTTCAAGACGACCCTTCGCATGCTGATAGATCACCACATAGGCCATTCTGTCCCTCCCGGACACGAACACGTGGGACGTGGACGGCACGAGGCCTCCCCCGACGTGAAGACCGGGAAGCACGAACCGCGAGCGGTTCGGCCGACGGACCCGCGAAGCGCCGGCGGCCCCGCACACCCCGTGCCGACCCCGCCCGCGCCCTCGACGCCGGTGCCCTGGCCCGGCATGCCGCGGGCGGCGTGGCTCTGCCGAATCCTGTGCGGCGCTTGACGCCGCTTGACGGCGGCGGCCGGGTGGCCCGGATCCCCCCGGGCGCCGACCGGTCCGCCGGCCGCCGCCCGGCAGGTCGAAGGTCGTTCAGTTCCGCTGCCGGTCGCTCCTGCTCGGCGGCGCCGATCCGGGCGAAGAGGGCCGGCGCCCGCTGGAGCAGCCCGGCGGCGAGGCCGGTCTCGCCGCGTGAACGCCGGTACCGCCCCAGGCCCGCCAGGGCCCGGGCCCCCTCCAGGTGACTGCCGAGGTCGCGCGCCAGGGCGGCCGCCTCCTGGTGCAGGCACTCGGCGGCGGTGTCCGCCAGGGCGGAGCGGGCCTCCCCCAGGTCGTTGAGGAGCGCCGCACAGCCCTGCCGGTGACCGATCTCCTCACAGAGCTCTCGCGCGGCGGCCGGGTACCGGGCCGCCACTTCCACGCGGCCCTCCAGCACCTGCGCGGCGGCTTCCGCCCGACGTCCGGTCCGCTGCCGCACCGCCCCGAGGTGGTCGAGGCTGTGGACCTGTCCTCGCCGGTCGCGCGGCTCGCGCGCGGACTCGAGTGCTTCCGTCCGCAGCCGATCGGAAGTACGGGAGCGGGATCCAGCTCCCGGTTCTCATGGAGCCGGGCACATTCGCCGTGGAGCCACAGCCCCGGGGGAGCCCGCGGCGCAGATGGGAGGAGATCGATCCGGACGATGCGGCAGTGGAACTGTGGTCACTGCCCGACCGTGTCGAGGAGGACCTGCGCCAGTTCGCGCGGCCGGGAGAACATCGGCCAGTGGCCGGTGTCCATCTCGATCAGCCGCCAGTGTTCGCCGGCCAGTAGTTCTGCCACGTCGTCGCTCGGCTCGGGGT
The DNA here is from genome assembly GCF_014649855.1 of Streptomyces roseolus. Taxonomy (GTDB): domain Bacteria; phylum Actinomycetota; class Actinomycetes; order Streptomycetales; family Streptomycetaceae; genus Streptomyces; species Streptomyces roseolus. The sequence continues at coordinate 59,443 of NZ_BMTV01000014.1, forward strand.
CGCCGAGCGTGCACTTGACGTACGTCGCCGGGAAGTCGCCGAGCGGCCGTTCCAGCACGGCGGGTTCGGTCAGCGTGGCGCCCGGGTGCGGCGTCGAGCCGCGAACGATCCGCGCGATCTGCTCATCGCTGAGGCCGTGGTCCTCGAAGTGGGCCGCAGGCGCGACCGGCCAGAATCCCTCGTTCTCGGCGATCGACGCCCTCACCGTCACCCCGCCGTCCGGCCAGGAGGCGACGAACGATGCGCCATCGGCCGGAACGCTGGAGTCGACGAAGACCACGCCCGCCAGCCGGTCGCCGATTCGCTCGGCGGCCTGGCCGACTGGGATGCCCGAGTAGCTGTGACCTACCAGGACGACCTCGCGAAGATCCTGACGCTCGACCTCGTCGACGATGTCCTGGACGTGGGTCTGCTGCCCCGCCGGCACGCCTCGCTTCTCGGCGAGACCGGACAGCGTCAGCGGATGGACGCCGTGGCCGGCCGCTGCCAGATGCGGCACCACCTCGTCCCACGCCCACGATCCGAGCCGTGCACCTGCAACCAGCACGTAGTTCGCCATGGCCGCACCATAGCGAAGCGACCGAGCAGCCGCTCCGGAAATACTTTCCGATACACGCCCTCCCCGCCGAGGCCGTACTGCGGGATTCGAGCGCTGCCCCCGTCGCACCGGTGTCGAGCGCCGGGGCGCCGCCGCTTGGAGCCGTGGAGCGAGCGAGCCTCGGACCCCGGGGGGTCCGAGGCTCCTCCTCGTCCCCCGCCCTCGTCGCCCGCCCTCCGGCTGGGGTGGGCGACGGGCGGTCAGGTCGCGGCGGGGAAGCGTTCCCAGACGCGGTGGGCCGAGAGCAGTTCCATCAGCTGGGGCAGGCCAGGCGCGGGGTCCGCGAGGACGACGCCCGGTTCGCCGGCGGAGATGCCGGCGGCCTCGAAGAGCGCCCCGGCGTCGCCCAGGCCGACGAGTGCCTTGCCGTGCCGGTACCCCTCGGTGAGCAGGGCGAGGACGCGTGGGTCGCTGGGGGCGGGCCGCGGGTCCGCTGCCTTGGCGTCGCGGGCGCCGTAGGCGTCCGCGCCCGCTCCGGGCACGCCGATGAACACCAGGGCGTCGAATTCGACCGAGCGGGCGGTGGCGAAGGTGCGCTGGACGGTGATCGGGTCCCCGTCCGTGCTCAGTACGCCACCGGCCGGGGCGACGACCAGGGGCACCATGCCGGCGTCGAGTACCGCCTGACGGACTTCGCGGACACCGGACACGTCTCCCGCGGGGTCCGTGACGATGCCGATGACGCGGCCGTCCACGGGCCAGGTCCTGCCGATCTGCGACAGGGCCGGGCTGGGAGAGACGTCCGCGAGAGGTTCGGTGGGGGCGGGCGCCGACAGGCCGAGTCCGGCGGCGACCTGGGCGCACAGCTCACCGTCGATGTTGGCGAGCACGGCCAGGTTGCGTTCCTTGACCGCCTGCTCGTAGCACTTGCCCAGCTCGAAGGTGTAGGCGGCGATGATGTGTTCGCGCTCGGGCGGCGTCATGCTCAGCCAGAACAGGCGCGGCTGGGAGAAGTGGTCACCGAAGGAGGCGGGGGCCTCGCGGACCTTGCGCCCGGACGGAACCTCCACCGGCACATCGATGAACGCGCCGCTGTCGGCGCCGGCGAAGAACGGGCAGCCGCCGTCGAGGCTGTTGGGCTTGTACGGGGCGACCCCCCGATGCACGGCCGCCTGGTGGAAACCGTCGCGGAGCATGTCGTTGACGGGGGCGTGCGTGCGGTTGATCGGGATCTGCGGGAAGTTGGGACCACCGAGCCGGGTGAGTTGCGTGTCCAGGTACGAGAAGTTCCGCCCCGCCAGCAGCGGGTCGTCGGTCGCGTCGATGCCCGGGACCAGGTGGCCGGTGTGGAAGGCGACCTGTTCCACCTCCGCGAAGAAGTTCGACGGATTCGCGTTGAGCGTCAGCAGGCCGATCGGTTGCACCGGCGCGAGCTCCTCCGGCACGATCTTCGTCGGGTCGAGGAGGTCGATGCCCTCGAACGTCTGGTCGTCGGTGTCGGGGAAGGCCTGGATGCCGAGCTCCCACTGGGGGAACGCACCCGACTCGATGGCGTCGAAGAGATCGCGGCGGTGGAAGTCGGGATCCACCCCGGCCAGGATCTGCGCCTCCTCCCAGACCAGCGAGTGGACGCCCAGCCTGGGCTTCCAGTGGAACTTCACCAGCGTCGTGAGGCCTTCGGCGTTGACGAGACGGAACGTGTGGACGCCGAAGCCCTCCATCATCCGGTAGGAGCGGGGGATGCCCCGGTCGGACATGTTCCACAGGGTGTGGTGGGTGGCTTCGGTGTGCAGGGAGACGAAGTCCCAGAACGTGTCGTGCGCGGACTGGGCCTGGGGAATCTCCCGGTCGGGGTGGGGCTTGCCGGCGTGGATGATGTCCGGGAACTTGATCGCGTCCTGGATGAAGAACACCGGAATGTTGTTTCCGACCAGGTCGTAGACGCCCTCCTCGGTGTAGAACTTCGTCGCGAAGCCACGGGTGTCACGCACCGTGTCGGCCGACCCGCGCGAACCCAGAACGGTGGAGAACCGTACGAACACGGGCGTCTCGACGTCCCGGGCGAGGAAGGCGGCCTTGGTGACCGACTCCGCGGTCCCGTAGGACTGGAAGACGCCGTGCGCGGCCGCGCCGCGGGCGTGGACCACGCGTTCCGGGATCCGCTCGTGGTCGAAATGCATGAGCTTCTCGCGCAGGTGGTGGTCCTGCAGCAGCACCGGCCCCCGCGGCCCGGCCTTCAGCGAGTGGTCGGTGTCGGCCAGCCGGACGCCCTGGGCGGTCGTCAGGTAAGCGCCGCTCTGCGCCCTGCGGGCCTGGTCCGCACCGGTGGGCTGCCCCGTCGGGCTGACCGTCTCGGGACCGCTCTGGTCGGACTTCGGCGGCAGCGGCTCGGCCGGCGCCGTCGGCTCGACGAGCTGCGGGGAGACGGAGCCCGGTTTGCCGGGGACCCCCTCCTCGGGCCCTTCTGCCGGATCACCGCGCACGACACCGGCGATCTTGTCGACGACGGCCTTCGCCGGATTCTTCTCGGGCATCACATCTCCAGACGCAACAGGGGGAGCCTTTGGGCCCTACACCTGTGACCTGAGCCCCACCTGCCGAAACCCCCCTTAGACCGTCTGACACGCTCCCGAACGCGCACCGCCGCTCCCGTTCGTTCCGCACCGCGAAGGTGCGTACGGAGACGCGTACGAGGGTGCGGGGCGGCCCGCGGCGAGCCCGCGGCGCGCCGCGACGGCACGGTGAACGCGTCATCCGGGAGGGTACGTCTTCAGCCGGCGCGGTCGGGGCTCCGCGGCACGTACGTCCTCGGCAGATGGTGGACCCGGTGCGCCACCTGGGCGCCGGCGGTACGACCCGGAGAGCGCCGCCCGCGGACCGACCGGGTCCGTGAGGCCGCGGGCCGGGATCCGGATCCGGAGCCGGTGGCGGGCAGGACCGGCGCGCAGCCGGTGAGGGCGGCCTCGTCGGTGCCGGCCGGACCGGGCAGGAACCCCGCCATGTCCTCCTCCCGCCACATCTCCAGATCCCCCCTGACGGTCTCTCCCAGGTTGTGCAGCAGATGCCCGGCGGGGTGCTCCAGGTACAACTGCCCGTTGATCTGGATCGAGCCATAGGCGTTCACGATCTCACGGAAGTCCGCAGGGAACCCGATGCCGAACTCCCGCTCCATCTCGGCCCAGGGCGCCGGATCCGATCAGTCGGACCGGGGCGCGCCCAACAGGGCCTCGGCCTCCGAAAGCGTTGCCACCACCGAGCCCCTTCCCCGGGTTCCGGGGCCCCGGCCGGGATCCCCGCTCCGGTAGCCTACGAGCCTCCGACCCGCCCGGGGCCCGGCGCGGGACGCCCGCGCAGCCGCGCGGTCTGTCCCTCGAACCCAGGACACCTACGACCACGACGCCCGCAGCGGCCTCGTCCACGACCGGATCGCCGAGGGCCGCGCCCGCCGGCGGGACGTCCTCCGCCGGGACATCGACGCCGCCGTCGCCGCCGGCGACCTCCCGCCCGGCACGGACGCGCCCCAGGTCGTCCACGGGCCGGAGTCCCTGGCCGGCGGCATCACCCCGGCCCGCCTCCTCCACGGCGACGACGAGACGGAGGAGTGGGCACTGCGCGGCATGCGCGCGATCCTGGGCGTTGCCCCGGTGAAGCGACCGCGCGCTCCCGCCCCTTCGCGCTCAGGTCCCGTACGTACCCGGCCGGGCACCCCGATCGCGCGTCACCGCCCGGTGAGCGGCTGGAGGGTCCGGGGACCGCTGTCCCCGGCCGCCGGGTCGACACCCGTCCGCCGGGCGGGGTACAGGAAGAGATCGGGCGCGGGCTTGCCGCGAGCCACCGCGTCACGGTGGCGCCGGACGAGCCGGGTCCACCAGGGAGCGGCCGTCCGCGCGTCGAGCCGCTCGGTGAGCCGCTCGACGATCGATTCCCTGGAGCGCCCGGTGAAGCGCTCGACCCCGTCGTCGGCGGTGAGCGACCGGCCCGGCTCCACCCGAGTGCGGTCTGCGGGCGTACGGCGAGGCGTTCGGTGTCGACCGGGACGCCGTCGCGGTCGAAGATCACCGGCTCTGTCGGCCTGACGGCGTCTCCGGGGTGGACGCCGGCCCGCGCGGGGATCGCGGCTGGTCACCCGAACGCGGGGAGAGCGGCCGTTCGAAGAAGGTCTCCAGAACCACCGTGGCCTGCGTTCCGCTGACCCCGTCGATGGCGTAGAGGCGGCGCAGGACGTCTTGCAGTTGCTCGGTGGTCGCGGTCCTGACCTTCAGCGGCACCGAGGCGCTCCCCGCGATGACGTGCGCCTCCAGGATCTCGGGGAGTGCGGCGAAGTCCTCCGCCGAATCCCCCATCCAGGACGTCGAGACGACCATCACGCAGGCCAGTACGGAGCTGCCCACGGCGGCCGGGTCGACCTCGGCCGTGGTGCGCCTGATGACGCCGCGCTCGCGCAGCTTGCGTACGCGTTCGTGGGCGGCACCGGCGGAAAGTCCGACGGCCTGGCCGAGCGCGGCGAACGCCCCGGGCTGTACGAGATGTTCGACGACCGGTTCCGTACCGGGAGGTGCATGAACGGCGATGAGGCGTTGGAGATCCTGTACACCGGCTGCCGTTGGGCCGAGGGGCCGATCTACGTGCCCGCCTGGCACCAGGTGGTGTGGAGCGACATCCCCAACGACAGGATGCTGCGGTGGGACGAGGAGACCGGCGCGGTCGGCGTCTTCCGCCGCTCCGCGGGGCACACCAACGGCAACACCCTCGACCGCGAGGGGCGGCTGATCACGTGTGAGCAGGGCAACCGCAGGGTGACCAGGACCGAGCACGACGGAACCCTCACCGTGCTCGCCGACCGCCGGCAGGGCAGGCGCCTGAACAGCCCGAACGACGCGACCGTGAAGTCCGACGGCTCCGTCTGGTTCTCCGACCCGGACTTCGGCATCACCAGCGACTACGAGGGATACCGCGCCGAGAGCGAGATCGGCTCCAACAACGTCTACCGGATCGACCCGGGCACCGGCGAGGTCCGCCTGGTGGCGGACTGCTTCGGCGCGCCGAACGGACTGGTCTTCTCGCCCGACGAGCGGCGGTTGTTCGTCTCCGACACCCGCGCGGGCTTCATCCGGGTCTTCGACGTGCGCGACGACGGCACCCTGTCCGAGGGCAGGGTCTTCGCCGAGGCGGGACCGCGCGGGAAGGCCCGCTTCGACAACCTCCGCTTCGACGACGGCGGACGGCTCTGGGTCGCCGCGATGGACGACGGCGTGCACTGCTACGACCCCGACGGCACCCTGATCGGCCGCCTGAACATCCCCGAGACGGTCGCCAACATCTCCTGGGGAGGCGCCAAGCGCAACCGCCTCTTCACCACCGCGGAGACCAGCCTGTACTCGGTGGTCATGGGCGTCACCGGCACGCACCCGACCGGACCGGGCCGACGCCCCTGGCTGTGGCCGACGCCCCGGTCGACTTCCTGTCGGTCCGTCACCGCACCGTCGAAGCGCACGGGGCGGGGGCCGGGCGGGACTCACCCCGCCGGAGCGGCGGCGCCCCGGAAGGTGCGCCGGTAGGCCATCGGCGAGACGCCGATCGCCGCGTGCAGGTGCTCGCGCAGAGAGGTGCCGGTGGCGAACCCGACCCGTCCGGCGATGTCGTCGACGGGCAGGTCGGTGGTCTCCAGGAGATGCTGGGCCCGGGACACCCGCTGCTGGATCAGCCAGCGCCCCGGACTCGTCCCGACCTCCTCGTTGAACCGGCGGATGAAGGTGCGCAGACTCATCCGGGCGTGCCCGGCGAGCTGCGCCAGCGTCAGCGGCTCGTGCAGGTTCTCCATCGCCCACTGGCGGGTGGCCGACGTGCCGTTCACCGACGGCGGCGGCACGGGGTGCTCGATGTACTGGGCCTGGCCGCCGTCCCGCCACGGCGGCACGACACAGACCCGTGCCACGTGGTTGGCGACGGCCGCGCCGTGATCCCGCCGTACGAGGTGGAGGCAGACGTCGACACCGGAGGCGGCGCCCGCCGAGGTCAGCACATCGCCGTCGTCCACGAACAGCACGTCGGGGTCGAGCTCGACCGTCGGGTACCAGGACCGGAAGACACCGGCGACGGCCCAGTGGGTGGTGGCGGGCCGGCCGTCGAGCAGCCCGGCCGCCGCCAGCACGAACGCCCCGGTGCAGATCGACACGATCCGGGTCCCCGGCCGGACCGTCGCGAGCGCCTCCGCCGCCCCCGGCGGCAGCTCGCGCGAGATCCGGGAGAGCTCGAAGGGCGGCAGGACCACCGTGTCCGCCGCCGCGAGGATCTCGGGACCGTACCCCACCGTCACCGAGAAGTCCGCGTTCGTGGCGACGGGCCCACCGTCGACGGAGCAGGTCCGGACCTCGTAGCGGTCCTGGAGCGCGCCGAAGATCCGGCTCGGGATGCCGAGCTCGAAGGGGTACACCCCGTCCAGGGCGAGGACGACGACACGATGGACAGCGGTCATGGCACGATCCCGTTGTAAGTTGGCATTCATGCCATGGTACGGGGAAGCGCCTTTGGCGAGGCTGGTCCCCATGACGAACCACACCACCATGCGCGCCATCAGCCAGGACACCCACGGCACTCCCGAGGTGCTGAAGGAGTCCGTCGTACCGAGGCCGGCGCCCGCTCCGGGCCAGGTACTCGTCGCCGTGCGAGCCGCCGGGGTGAACCCGACCGACTGGAAGCACCGCGCCGCCGGCCTCTTCCTGAACCGCCTGCCGCTGGTCCTCGGCTGGGACGTCTCCGGCGTCGTCGAGGCCGTCGGCTTCGGCGTCACCCTCTTCAAGCCCGGCGACGAGGTCTTCGGGATGCTGCCCTACCCGCAGGGCGTCGGCTCCCACGCCGAGTACGTGACGGGCCCCGCCCGCGCCTTCGCGCACAAGCCCGCCGGTATCGACCACGTCCAGGCCGGCGCGCTGCCGCTCGCCGCCCTCACCGCCCACCAGGCGATCGTCGACACCGCCGGGGTCCGCGCCGGACAGCGCGTCCTGGTCCACGCGGCCGCCGGCGGGGTCGGCCACCTGGCCGTCCAGATCGCCAAGTCCCGCGGCGCGTACGTCATCGGTACCGCAAGCGCTCCCAAGCACGACTTCATCCGCTCCCTGGGCGCCGACGAGGTCGTCGACTACCGCACCGCCGACTTCCGCGACGTCGTCCAGGACGTCGACATGGTCCTCGACCCGCTCTCCGGAGACACCCGCGCCCGCTCCCTCGACGTCCTGCGCCCCGGAGGCGTCCTCGTCTCCCTGCTGCCGGGGACGGACCCCGACGAGGCGGCCAAGGCCGCGGCCCGAGGGGTCCGCGTCGAGGTCCTGCTCGTCGAGGCCGACCACGCCGGCATGAACGCGGTCGCCGACCTCGCCGCCTCCGGCGCCCTGCGCGCCCACATCGAGGCCGTCTTCCCCCTCGCCGACGCGGCCAAGGCCCACGCCCTGGGCGAGACGGGCCGGACGACCGGCAAGATCGTGCTGACCCTTCCCTGAGCTCCGACGCCGCGGTCCCTCGCTACGACCGGGTCGCGAAATCGAGGGCGTTTCTCCCGCCGGGCCGAGCGCGCGCTACGCGGTGGTCGGGGCACGGGGCACGGGGCACGGGGCGCGGGTACGGGTGTGAGGTACGTGCGGGCCGGTGCGTGACGCGCGGCGAGGGACCGGTCGGAGCCGACGGCTTCCGTCCGGCGCAGGTCACCGGCGACGGCTCCACCGCGGGCCGGCGCCGGCGGACCGGCGGCCGCTCCGGTGCCGTCGGCCTCCACGGCCCGGAGGCAGCTGCTTCCGCCTCCGAAAGCGAGAACGCCGTGATCATCCGCCTGGCCACCGAAACCGGCAGCTTCGAAGCCACCTTGAACGACGGCGCCGCCCGTGATCTGGTCGTCCTGCTCCCGCTCACGCTGGAGACGGAGGACTTCCGCCAAACCGGACGCATCGCCTGCCCGCCCCGCGAACTCGACACCACCGGCGCGCCGGACGCCTCCGACCCCAAGGCCGGCGATCTCGCCCGGTACACCCCCTGGGCGGCCTGGTCCTCTTCTACCGCGACGGCCGGCACTCCCCGGGCCTGGCCATCCTCGGCCACCTCACCGATCGCGGGAATGCCCGGCGACTCGCCACCGCCGACCGCGTCGCGCTGGAGAACCTGCTCTGTTCCGGGGATCACGGGCCGAGACGGCCGTGCCGGTGTGCGGAGTCGCCCCGGCCCGGCCCTCGTACGCCCGCTGCCCGGCGGTCACGTCGCGCGGCGTTTCGGCGGCGGGGGCCCGTGACGGGGCTCTGTCGCGCTGCCGTGCGCAGGGCTGCGATGACGGCGGTGGTGGTGGTCGGGTCGGCCGTTTCGGTGTGGCGGGTCGCGGCGAAGAGGAGGCGCAGGACCGGGCGGTCCTCGATGGACGCCGTGCGGACCCCGGGTGCGCCGGGGTCGATGGCCGCCGTGGCATGGACGCGGTGGCGCCCGGGCGGGGGCCGGTCCCCAGGTGCGGGGGTCGGCGAGGGTGCTGTTCGAGGTCGAATTCTTCGCCTTCGAAGGATCGAAAATCTACATCGGCCAGAGTAGACATCGCGCTGTGGCCTGGCTATAGTTTCTCTCGTAGCCCAAAGAGATCGAAGGCCCGGCAGAGACGAACTGCCGGGAGCGAAACCGCAGCACCAGCACCAGCACCAGCAGTTGCAGGACGGTCCGGCGGCGGAGTTTCGAAGCCAGGTTGGTTGCAGGACGGCGACGGGACTGGCCGCCGGACCGGGTGGCCCGCAGTGATCAGGGGCTGCCGAAGAGGGACCGCTGTCATGGCAGATGCGGTACCCGCACGCAGTTCGCTCCACCCAGCAGTACGACAGTGGTTGATCCAGAGGGAAGAACGGAGGAGCCGAGCGCCATCAGGATCGCCCGGGCGGGAAGCTCGGAGCCCGGGTACCGCAGGACATCGATAGTGAGGTGGTCTCCGGTCAAGCAACCGCGATCCCCGCACACCCGGCAGCGGCAAGGCCGGGTCCGCGGACACAGAAGGCCGGCGCGGAATCAGGGCCGGCGGATGGTGTAGCAGTTCCTTCGGGGCCCGGGTGTCAGTACGGCACCCGGGCCCCTCGACGCGTTCCGACAAGAGAGGTGAGAATGACAGCAGACGATCCGCTCGGCCGTCTCGACGACGACGACTACCCCGCCTACACCATGGGCCGGGCCGCCGAGATGATCGGTACGAAGCCCGCGTTCCTCCGTGCCCTCGGTGAGGCCCGGCTGATCACCCCGCTCCGTTCCGAGGGCGGCCACCGGCGCTACTCCCGCTATCAGCTGCGCATCGCCGCCCGCGCCCGCGAGCTCGTCGACCAGGGCACCCCCATCGAGGCCGCCTGCCGGATCATCATCCTCGAGGACCAGCTCGAAGAGGCCCGGCGCATCAACGCCGAGTACCGCAGCGCCGCCCGGTCGGCGGATCCGGCGGCCGAGGATTGACCCGGGGTGCCCGCCGCCCTCCCCGGCCGGCCCGGCCGTCTGCTCGCCCGCACGCGGACCGCGCCCTGGAGTCGTCAGCGGTTTCCTCTGGTGACGGCGCGTGCGGGCGTGTAACGTCTGCGTTAGCTGTCGTGGTTCGGAAGTCCCCCTTTGCCCACGCCGAAGGTGTGGGCGTTTTGCTGTGCTGTGCCGCAGGAACCAGGGCGATCACCTCCGCCTCCCGTACGACGCGGGCGGCGTTCATCGACTGGAAGGCATGAGACATGGCTACGGGAACTGTGAAGTGGTTCAACGCGGAGAAGGGCTTCGGCTTCATCGCCCAGGACGGCGGCGGCCCGGACGTCTTCGCCCACTACTCCGCCATCAACGCCTCGGGCTTCCGTGAGCTCCAGGAGGGTCAGACCGTGACGTTCGACGTCACCCAGGGCCAGAAGGGCCCCCAGGCCGAGAACATCACGCCTGCCTGATCCTTCCCGCCCCATCGGCAGCCGAGCCTGCCCCGAGACCCCTGTTCCTTCAGGTTCACCCCGAGGAGGAGCAGGGGCTTCGTGCTTCACCGCCCTCGCCACGGGCGCCTGCCCGGGCGGCGCACACGCCGGTGAGCCGTTCCCCGGGGAGACCCCGTGGCCAGGTCCGCGACCCGGGCTTCGCCGTCGTGCCGGCCTTCGGCCCCGGCGCGGATGCCGGCGATCAAGACGCGCCCGCGCGGGACGGCCCGCGGCGGACCGGGTGTCGCGCAGCTTGAGCGGCCTGAAGCGGGACGCCGGGGGCACGGTGAATCCTCGGCTGTTCACGTGGTGCTCGGCGCGGCGCACGCCCTCGGCGACCACGGGGCCGGGCACGCGCTCCGGCGAATCCGGCCGCACCCCCGCGCCCGCGGATGCACGACGGTCCGCGGAGGCAAGGTTTCCGGGCGCGGGCACCCGCCCGGAAGACCTTCGTTCCGGTGGCCGGAGCTTCCCTCGGGGAAGGCCCCGGCCGGTCAGAAGCCCTGCGGGGACGGCAGCGGGAGCCGTAGGTCCCGGCGACCCTGCCGCGGTGTCGCCCGGCAGGTCACGTCGGCGGCGGGCAGCCGGCCCGTCGTCAGGTACGCGGTGGCGGTCGCGTCGGCGCAGGAGCCGGAGCCGTACACGCCGTGGCCCTGGCCGCCGAGGACGGTGGCCAGGCGGGCGCCCTTCAGGGCCCGGCGCAGGCCCTGGCCGCTGGCCAGCGGCGTCTGGGAGTCCCACTCGTTCTGCAGGATCAGCGCGCCGGAGGAATTGTCCACCCGGGTGGCGGGCTCGGAGCCGGCGGGCCAGAACGCGCACGGCTTGATGTGCGAGGCGATGTCGCCGTAGAGCGGGTAGGCCGCCTTGTCGCGGATCGCGTCGTGGCGGTACCGCTCCGGGTCGCGGGGCCAGGCGCGGGTGTCGGCGCAGACGACGGACCAGAAGCTCGCGTCCATGTTGTCGTCGGGGACGTCGGCGCCGGACCGCGTCGCGGCTCCCCCGGCGAACGACGGCGGGGCGGGGCGCTCCGGCCCGGTCCGCCGGGACGGCGCCGGCGGCGGGGTGCCGCCCTCCGGCCCGGTCCGCCGGGACGGCGCCGGCGGCGGGGTGCCGCCCTCCGCGGCGGTCCTCAGCCGGACCACCAGTTCGGCGGCGGCCTGCGGGTCGAAGAAGGAGGCGCGGGCGCCGGTCCTGATGTCGTCACCGGTCAGCCGCATGCCGTCGAGTGCGACCGGGATGCGGTCGGCGTCCGCGACCAGCTTCCAGAAGGCCGCGCGGACCTCGCCGGGGGTGTCGCCGAGCCGGTGCGTGGCGTCCCGCCGCGCGGTCCACCCGGCCCAGCGGGTGAACGCCGGCTCGGCGCCCTCGGCCCAGGACTGGATCATGCCGCGCCAGACCCGCGCCGGGTCGACGGCGCTGTCCAGCACGAACCGGTCGGCACGGCGCGGGAACATCTGGGCGTAGACGGCGCCGAGATAGGTGCCGTAGGAGTAGCCCAGGTACGAGATCTTCCTCTCGCCGAGCACGGCACGGACGACGTCCGTGTCGCGGGCGGTGTTGCGGGTGGTGAGGTGGGGCAGGACGGCGCCGTTCCGCGCGCGGCACTTCTCGGCCACGGTCCCCGCCCAGCGCACGTCCCGGTCGAACGAGGCGGCCTTGTAAGGGCGTTGCCAGACCAGCTCGTCGCCGGTGAGACCGCAGCCCACCGGCGCGCTGCGGCCGACGCCGCGCGGGTCGAAACCGATGAGGTCGTACCGCTCCTTCACGGCGTCGGGCAGTTGGGGCGCCATCCACAGCGGCATGTCGAGGCCCGGTCCGCCGGGGCCGCCGGGGTTGAGGAGGAGGACCCCGTACCGGTCCCGGGGGCTGGTGGCCTTCACCCGCGAGATCGCGAGGTCGAGCTTCCGGCCGGCCGGGGCGCCGTAGTCGAGGGGGACCTTGACGGTCGAGCATTCGAGGCCGGCGGGTGCCTGCGGGTCGCAGGCCGCCCAGCGCGGCTTCTGCCGGGTGTACGACGCCAACGCGTCGGTGGTGGTGGCGGTGGCAGCGGCCCGCGGCGGGGCGGCGGCGACGGCCGGGGGCAGGGCGGGCAGGAGCGCCGCGGCGGCGGTGACCGCCACGACGGAGGCTATCCGGGAGCGCACAGGGCGTCAGTTCCTCGTGGTTGCCGAGGGATCGGTCCGCAGCACCCTTTCGCGGATCGCGGCGGTACGGAATCCCGCGCGAGGAGCGGATCGTCTACGCCTCCGGAAGGAGACGGGCCCGGCGAAATGGTCCTTCGGGAGGCGAACGCACCGGACCGCTTTCCCGTCCCGGGACCGACGGCGTTTCCCCCGGGGGGACTTCCTCGCCGCGGACCCGGGCACCGCTTTCTCACGGGAGGCGGCCTTCCCGCCAGGGGCCCGGTCGCCGCTCCACCACGGGCGGGGCGGTCGGCGGCGCGTCCCGGCGGGCCGACCGGGCCCGGCCCCCACCGGATTGTTTGGCCGGGGCGTCGGTGGTCAGGCGGGGGACATGGAGAACTCACTGAGGCTGTTGATCGCCCTGTGCGGCTCCGCGCTGGTCGCGTACGCCGCCGTGCACGCGGCGGACCTCGCGGCCCGCCGCGCGGACGTGCGCCGTCCCGGCACGCCCCTGTGGGGGTTGCTGCGCCGCTGCCGCACGCCCCTGTTCGTCGTCCTGTTCACCGCCCTGCTCGGCTGGGCGATGCACACCACCGGATGGACGCCCGCGCAGGACCACGCCGGGCTCGTCGACCGGCTCCGGGTGCTCTGCCTGATCGCCAGCGGCGCCTGGCTCACGGTCCGCGTCGCCACCGCCCTGGTGGAGTCCTCCTACGCGCGCTACGCCGGGCGCACCCTGGACCGGGCACGGGTGCGGCGGGTACGCACCCAGATCACGCTGATCACCCGCGTGGTGTCGGTGGCCGTCGGGGTGATCGCCGGCGCGGTGGCGCTCGTGACCTTCCCCTCGTTCCGGACCCTGGGCACGTCGCTGCTGGCCTCGGCCGGGATCATCGGCATCGTGGCCGGCGTGGCCGCCCAGTCGACCCTCGGCAACCTCTTCGCCGGCTTCCAGATAGCCTTCGGCGACATGGTCCGGATCGGCGACACGGTCGTCGTCGACGGGGAGTGGGGCCTCGTCGAGGAGATCACCCTGACCTTCCTCACCGTCCGCACCTGGGACGAGCGGCGGGTGACGCTGCCGGTCTCGTACTTCACCTCGCGCCCCTTCGAGAACTGGTCCCGCGGCGGCGCCGAGATGACCGGCACGGTCTTCCTCCACTGCGACCACGCCACCCCGGTCCCGGCGCTCCGGGCGCATCTGCGCAGCTTCCTCGACGAGTGCCCGAGCTGGGACGGGCGAGGCTGGGACCTCGCGGTCACGGAGACCTCGCCCACCGGCATCACCGTCCGCGCGCTGGTCACTGCGAAGGACCCGGACGAGCTGTGGACGCTGCGCTGCGGGGTCCGCGAGGAGCTGGTCCGCTGGCTCGCCAGGGAGCACCCGGTCGGCTTGCCGAAGATCGTCACGGGGCCGCCCCCGCACGGTGAGGACGGCCCTCCGTCACTGGACTGAGGCGCTCAGCCGCGCCGGCCGCCGTCCTCCCGCCGCTCGTCGGGCGTGGACCAGGAGTCGTCGCGGGGTGCTCCCGGCTGCGAGGCCGTGGGGTCGCCGACGGCGCGGCGCCGGCGCGCCACGCGACGGGAGCCCCACCAGAAGGCGCCGAGCAGGAGGGCGACGACGATCAGGCCGATGACGAGGCCGAAGGTCAGGGCGTTCGAGCCCGCCGAGGCGAGCGGGGATGCGGCTGTGTACAGGGTTGCGCTGCTCATGGGCGCCTTCCGGTCGGGACGGGCGCGCGCGACGGACCTCTCGGACGGGCCCGCGCGACGGGACACAGGGCGCGTCTCTCCCGTACCGGCGCCCACAAACGTACCGAGGTCCATAAAGGAACTAATGCCCACGAACGTACCAACCTCCGCAAACGTAACGGGACCCGCGGACGCACCGGGGACCGCGAACGCGCCGGAGGCCCGTACACACCGGCGGGGCGTGCGGCAAGCTGGGGGCATGAGCGACTTGCACGGTGCCGCCGTCGTCCTGCGCCCCTCGGCCCCGGAGGACGTCCCCGCCCTGGCCGCCATCCGGGCCACGCCCGAGGTACGGGCCCGCTGGCGGGGTGAGGACGACCTGGCCGCGGAGGTCGCCTCCGACCTGGAGGACCCCGACACGCGCTGTCTGACGATCCGGTTCCACGACCGGATCGTGGGCATGATCCAGTGGTACGCCGAGGACGAGCCGGACTACCGGCACGCCGGGATCGACCTGTTCCTCGACCCGTCGGTGCACGGCCGGGGCCTGGGCACGGACGCCGTCCGCGTCCTCGCCGGGCACCTCGTCGACGACCACGGCTTCCACCGGCTGGTCATCGACCCCGCCGCCGACAACGCGGCGGCGATCCGCTGCTACGAGAAGGCCGGGTTCCGCCCCGTCGGGGTGATGCGCCAGTACGAACGGGGCGCGGACGGCAGCTGGCACGACGGCCTGCTGATGGACCTGCTGGCGGCGGAGCTGGTGCGCTGAGCCGCCCCCCGGGAGGGGCCCCCGCGGAACGCAGCCGCCCCCGCCCCCCTGCGCGGCCCGCCTCCACCGTCACGACCGCCGTCCCTGTGCCCCTTGCCCTTTCCGGCGCCGCCGCCGTCCGAGCCGCCGCGCCGGCCGCGTGAGGGACGCCGCTTCCCGCGCTCCCGGGGCGGATCAGCCGCGGCCGAGGATCCCGCGGTCGTAGCCGGCGGCGACGGCCGCCGCCCGGTCCTTGACGGCGAGCTTGGCGTAGATGTGCGTGAGGTGGGTCTTCACCGTCGCCTCGCTGATGAAGAGTTCGGCGGCGATCGCGCGGTTGGAGGTGCCCCGTGCGACCAGGACCAGGATCTCCCGCTCGCGGGCCGAGAGGGTGTCGACGACGGGTTCGACGGGTCGCCGCACGGCGCTGACGAGCCGGGTGGCGACGGCCGGGGAGAGGACGGTACGGCCCTCGGCGGCGGCCCGTACCGCGGCGAACAGCTCCTCGCGGGGCGCGTCCTTGAGGAGGTAGCCGGTCGCGCCGGCCTCGATGGCCGGGAGGGTGTCGGCGTCGGTGTCGTACGTGGTGAGCACCAGGACCCGGGCGCGGGCACCGTGCCGGGCGAGGGCGGCGATGGCGTCGACGCCGCCGCCGGCGGGCATCCGCAGGTCCATGAGGACGACGTCCGGGTCGAGGCGGAGGGCGACTTCGACGGCCTCGACGCCTCCGGACGCCTCGCCGAGGACGCGGAAACCGGGGTCGGCGTCGAACATGCCGCGCAGGCCGTCCCGGACGACGGGGTGGTCGTCGACGAGGAGCACGGTGATCTCAGTCATGGCGGGCCAACGGTACGCGAACGGAGACCGCCGTGCCCTCGCCCACCGCGGACTCGACCTCGACCACCCCGGCGAGGCGGGCGGCGCGGGCCCGCATCCCGTCGAGCCCGAAGCCGCCGCGGGAGCCGGGGGCGCGGGGCGCGACCGGGTCGAAGCCCCGGCCGTCGTCGCGGATGTCGAGGACGACCTCGTCGCCCATGTACGAGAGGGTGACTCCGGCCCGTCCCGCCCCGGAGTGGCGTTCGGCGTTGGCCAACGCCTCCTGGGCGATGCGGAGCAGGGTGGCGGCGACCTCGTCGTGGAGCGGGCGGGCGGTGCCGGTCGCGGTGAACCGGGCGTCGATGCCCGTGCGTTCGGCCCACGTCGCGACGGTCTTCCCCAGCGCGCCGGGCAGGGTGTCGTGCTCCAGGGCGACCGGAGAGAGGTTCCGCACGGAGCGGCGGGCCTCGCCGAGGCTCTGCCGGGCGAGGACGGCGGCCCGCTGGTGGTGGACGCGGGCCTGCCCCGCGTCGGCGGTGTCGGCGGCCTGGAGCTGGGCGATGATGCCGATGAGTCCCTGCGCGAGGGTGTCGTGGATCTCGGCGGCGAGCCTGCGTCGTTCGTCGGCGACGCCGGCCTCCCGGGCCTGGAGGACGAGTTGGGCCTGGAGGACGGCGTTCTCGGCGAGCGCCTGCTCCAGACGGGCGTTGGCCCGGGCGAGCTGGGCGATGGTCGCGGCGCGTTCGGCTGCCTTCTCGGTCTCCTTGGCGCCGAGGTGCGCGAGGCCGGTGGCGAGGCCGGCGTTGAGGAGGAACAGCCCGACGAACGCGACCCATTGGAGGGCGGAGGACGGGGGGAGGCCGCCGGCCTGGGAGCCGGCCATGGTGAGGGCGACGACGAGCAGTCCGGACCGGACGTGGAGCGGGCGGGCCGGCAGCAGGTGGACGGCGTCGAAGTAGCCGACGCACGCGAAGACGGCGAAGAACGGGTTGAGCCAGGTGAGCGCGAAGGCGAGCGCCGTGCGCAGCGCGAAGTAGCCGACGGAGGCGGGCCCGGGGACGCCCGGAGCGAGCCCGGGCGCGTCGGGGCCGTCCTCGTTCACGGGAGGCGGTACGGGCGTCCGCCGCGTCTGCCGGCACACCTGGAGGACGAGGACGGCGACGACCAGGCACCCGGCGGCGGCCGTCTCGGCGCCGGTCATCAGCTCGCCCGCGGTGGCCCCGGAGAGCGCCGTGGCGACGCCGAGGAGCACGTAGGGCCCCCAGCGGTAGAACTGCAGCCACCGTTCCTCGACCGTCGCCGCCATGCGCCGTACCCCCTCCGCTGCCCCGTCCCGCCCGTCCGTCACTCCCAGCGGAAGCGGCGGATCGCCGCCGCCGTCAGCACGACCGCCCAGAAGGCCATCACGCCGACCGCGAGCAGGCTCGGCCAACCGCCGCGCGCCGCCTCGTCGAGGGCCCGCGAGGCGGCGCCGTACGGCGCGAACTCCACGATCCGGCGCAGCGTATCCGGCATGGCCTGGACGGGCACCCAGACGCCCGCCGTGAACATGGTCGGGAAGAAGACGGCCGTGCCGACCGCGGTGGCGATCTTCTGGGTGCGGCAGAGCGCGCAGACCGCCGCGCCGAGGGCCAGGGCGCCCGCGACGGCGAGGAGCAGCGCGGCGAGGTATCCGGTGGGGTTCCGTGGGAGGGCGACGCCGAAGGCGGCCCTGCCGACCGCGATCACCAGCAGCGCGGAGACCAGCGCGGCGGCGGCGTGCAGCACGAGCTGGGCGGTGAGCAGCGCGGCCGGCCGGACCGGGGTGGCGGACATGCGGCGCAGGATGCCGCGCTCCCGGTAGCCGGCGAGGACCGGTGGCATGGCCTGGAGACCGGCCATGATCAGGGCGAAGAGGAGGGAGACGGGCACGTAGAGGTCGATCACGCGGCGGCCGTCGAGGTCCGGGGAGGCTTCCCGGAAGGACGGGATGAGCCCGAGGACCACCAGGAGGACGGTGGGGGAGACCATCACCCAGAACAGGGAGGCGGGTTCGCGGGCGAAGAGGCGGGCCTCGGTCCTGAGGACCGCGCGGGTGGCGGAGACCGGTGCGGTGGTACTGGCCATGGAGCTGCTCCTGTGGGGCGGTCGGGCGGTCGGGAACGGGGCGGGCGGACATGGCGGCGGGGCGAGGACGGCGCTCGGTGGAGGGGCGGCGGTCGAGGGCGACAGGGGCGGCTGTGGAGGACTGCCATCGGCCTTCAACGGGACGGTGGTCGGGGTCGGGGTCGGTGGTCGGTGACGGCGGGACGGCTGACGGCGGTCGGTGGGGGCGTTCAGGAGGTGAGGTCGAGGTAGGCGTCGTCGAGGGTGGTGTCGGTGATGCGCAGTCCGCGGGCGGTGACCGCGCGGCGGGCGAGCAGCGACACGAAGGCGTCGACGGTGGCGTCCGTACCGGTCACCACGGTGCGGCCGTCGCGGATGGTCACGCCGGCGGCGCCGGGCAGGGCGGCGAGTTCGGCCGTCTCCAGAGGGCTGTCGGCGGCGAAGGAGATCATCCGGGCGGTGGCGGAGCGGCCGACGAGGCCTGCGGGGGTGTCGAGGGCCGTGACCCGGCCGCGGTCGATCACCGCGATCCGGTCGCAGAGCCGCTGGGCCTCCTCCATGACGTGGGTGACGAGGAGGACGGTGACGCCGTCCGCGCGGAGGGACTCGACGAGCGCCCAGGTGTCGCGGCGGGCACGGGGGTCGAGCCCGGTGGTGAGTTCGTCGAGGACGACGGCACGGGGGCCGCCGACGAGCGCGAGGGCGATGAACAGCCGCTGCTTCTGGCCGCCGGACAACTTCGCGAACCGCACGTCCAGATGGGCGTCGAGCCCGAGCCGCTCGGCGAGCGCGCGCCAGTCGGCGGGCCGCTCGTAGAAGGAGGCGTACAGCTCCAGCGCCTCCCGGACGACGAGTTTGGCCTGGAGCTCGCTCTGCTGGAGCTGGACGCCGAGCAGCCGGGTGATCCGGTCGTGGTCGGCGACGGGGTCGAGGCCCGCCACCCGTACCGCGCCGGAGTCGGCGGTCCGGAGTCCGGCCACGCATTCGACGGTGGTGGTCTTGCCGGCGCCATTGGGTCCGAGGATCCCGAAGATCTCTCCCTCGTCCACGGAGAAGGAGACGCCGTCGACGGCCTTCCGCTTCCCGTACGCCTTGTGCAGGTCCCGCACTTCGATCATCGGCATGTCCCCCACGATCGCCCCGGCGGGCCCCGCCCGGTATCGGCCGTTCCGCTCGACCCGGGGTCAACCGATCGGTTGACGGCGCTACGACGACCGGCCGGCCGGGGCGGGTCCCGGCTCCGACACGTCCGTGGTGCCCACCCCGCGGCTCGGCCCCTTCCGCGCCCGTGGGGCGTGGCCCCGCTCCGGCCCGACCTCGGCGCCCCCCGGGCGGGTCCGCTGACGACGTGCCCGGGCGGTCGCCGAGGTCGGGCGTGCTCGCGAGGGCGTGCCTCGCCGATGGGGGCGTCCCGCGTGGTGAGGGGTGACGGGGCGATGGTCCCTTCCCTCACGTGGGGGCCGGCAGCCGGCGGCGCGCCGTCCGGGGCCGTCCCGCCCGGGGAGCCGGAGCGGGCAGCGGCAGACGGGCGGATCGGGCTCCGCGATCGGTCTTGCCCGCCAGTGTGCCGAAAGCCTCCCGGCGCGGCCGGTTGCGCCGTCCTGACCCGCCGGCACATCCCGGCGCCGTGTCGCCGGCATCGGGACGGCGACCACGGCGGTGCGCTTGCGTCTTGCCGCCGGAGGACTCCCTGGTGGCCGCCGTCGTCGGCGTGGTGGCGAGGTGGGGGAGCTCCAACCGGCCGAGGTTTTCCGCGGTGGCCTCGGCCCAGGGGGGTGCCTCGTGGGCGGTGGAGAGGTCGGCGGCGCTCTGTGCCGCCCCACAGCCGCTCGCGCGCCGGCGTCCGCGGCGTTCGGCGTGGCCGAGTGCCGACAGGGTGCGGCCCGTTCGACCGGGAGATGGCCCGGGCGGCGGCCCCCGTCGGTGAGCCGGCGCGCGGCCCCGTGCCGTCGTCGCCGTGTGCGGCGCCCCGGAACAGGAGTCGGCCGCCCCACGACCTCGCCGCACGGGTCGAAGATCAAGCCAAGGGCCGTTCCGCAATGGTCTGGAGGCCCACGCCAGGACTCGAGAACTTGTGATGCCGTGCGAGCGGTGTGTGTACGGTGCCGGAGTGATCGACACTGATGGCGCTCGGTTGGGTGAGGAGGCAGCGCGACGGTTGGCGGAGGCGGACTGCTGCGAGATGGCTCCTGGGCTCATGGAGGAAGAGTTCAGCCGGATCGAGGCGACCTACGGGTTCGAGTTCTCCCTGGAGCATCGCGCTTTCCTGGCGGCCGGGCTGCCGGTCGCCTCGCCTCCCGAGGAAGGTGCGACGTGGCAGCAGCCCTGGCCCGACTGGCGTCACGCCGATGAAGACGACCTGCGCCATCGGCTGGAGTGGCCGGTACGAGAAGTGTTGGGCGACGTCGCCCACGGCAGCTGGCATCCGGCCCTGGGGGCACGTCCGACCTCCGGTGAAGAGGCCGTGGAGGTGGCCCGAGCGGTACTCGCACGAGCGCCGCGACTCGTTCCCGTCTACGCGCACCGCTTCATACCCGCAGGTCACGGCACTCCGGGACACCCGGTCCTGTCGGTGTGGGGAACCGACATCATCTCCTACGGCCACGACCTGGCCGACTGCATCGACCGCGAGTTCGGCGAGGTCGACGAGAACGCGCCCTGGGATCCGCGGGCTTCCGTGCCGTTCTGGAAGGACTTCCTCGGCTGAGATCGCCCCGGCTGGTGCCGTTCGTCGATGAACTCTGCTGGGCCCGGTGCGAACACGGCTTCAGAGCCGTCCTGGACGGCCCCGTCCACCGGAGTGGCCCCACGCCGGTTCGACCGGGTGGTACGTGCGCTGCGGCGCGAAGGCGCCGACACCGCGCGACGAGGCCGGCCGCGGGAATTCCGCTGGAAGACCGGTGCTCCTGGTGGCCGCGTACTGGCGTACCCACCTGACCCCGCGCCGGCTCGCCCCGCTCTTCGGCGTCTCGAGGCCCACGGCCGGCCGCATCGTCGACCACCTCGGGCCTCTTTCTGCGCTCCGGCCCCTAAGCGGTCGTCCCGAACAGCGACCAGCTCGTACATGCCGACTCGGAGAAGGTTTGCGGGACAAGCCCGAGGTTGTCTTTGACGCGCGCCGGAGACCACCTGTCTTCCCGGTCGATCGTGCTCACGGCGCCGTGGACGTGTCGGAGCACGGCGGCTCCACGAACTGTTTGCCGATCTCCGTCCTCCAGTGCGCGGCGAGCGCGTCGGTCGTCTTTCCGGCCGGGACCGGGCGGGTGAAGCGGGCGATCCACGTACCGTCTTCGGGCCCGAGGACGGACACCTCGTAGCGGCTGCCGGGCTGCAGCTTGGCAGCCGAGGCCTCCGGGAGACCGACCTGCGCCTCGGTGGGCAAGGTGCCCTTGTAGACGGCGAGAGTGCGGACCTTGAAGGTCCGCATGTCGGCGTCGGGGCCCTTGGGGACGAGCCGGCCGCGCTCGACGACGTCGACCAGGGCGAGGTTCTGCGCGCGGGCGGCCTCGGCCGCATCTGGAGCGACACGCAAGGCCGCGCCGCTCGACTCGCGGGATGCCCACCTCGGCGCGGCCGTGGCGGCGCCGGCCTTGACCGGCTGCTTCCCGGCGGCTGAGTGTTCCGGGCCCGTCTTGCCGCCCGCGTACCGCGGGTGATCGGTCCGCGGCGTGGTCCCCGCGCTCCCACCGCATCCACCAGTACCTCGCGATCATGGCTTTGACCTGCGGATTTCGTATGAGTCCCCGGTGTGAACAGTGGGCGAATCCCTGGCGTGACGGGTTTTGGAGGTGCCGTGCCACGTCCTAGCCTCCCCGCCATGTCCGACTTCTCACGCCGTAAGGTCCTCGGCACCCTCGCCGCGGGATCCGCGCTCTCCGTCCTGCCGCCCTCCCTCCTGACGGCCATGGCCGCCCCCCTGCCGCGCGGCGGCCTCCGGGCCGTCGAGCACGTCATCGTGCTGATGCAGGAGAACCGCTCCTTCGACAACTACTTCGGCACCCTCAGGGGCGTCCGCGGCTTCGGCGACAGCAGGGCGCTGCGACTGCCCGACGGCACGAGCGTGTTCGAGCAGCCCCGCTCCGGAGGGCCCGCCGTCCTGCCGTTCTCCGCGCGGCGGGCGGCCGTCGACGCCGGGCGGCCCGAGAGCGACATCCAGTACCTCGGCTCGCTGCCGCACGGCTTCACCGACGGGGTACAGGCCCGCGCGAACGGATGGTGGAACGACTGGATCGCGGCCAAGGGCCAGAGCACCATGGCCCACTACGACCGCCACGACATCCCCCTCCAGTACGAACTCGCGGACCGCTTCACCATCTGCGACGCCTACCACTGCTCCGTCTTCGGCTCCACGAACCCCAACCGCAACTACCTGTGGACCGGCACCACCGGGTTCGAACCCGGTGGCGGGGGCCGGGCCATCACCAACGCCGCGTACTCCTACGGCCACGCCGGCTACGACTGGACCACCTACCCGGAGCGTCTGGAAGCCGCCGGGGTGTCCTGGCAGATCTACCAGGAATGGGACAACTTCACCGACAACGCGGTGGAGTACTTCAAGCCGTGGAAGCGGATCGGCCGGAAGATCCTCACCGCCGCCGGATTCGCCCACGCCACCACCGAGGAGTTCTACGACAAGCTGTGGGCGAAGAGCGACAGCGAGCGGCGGGCCGATCTGGCCCGGTTCCGCACCGCGGTCGACGCCCTCCCCGAGGACGAGCGCCGGCTGTTCCTCCGCGGCGCCTACCGCTCCGAACCGGGCACCCTGCTCACCCGGATCAAGGCCGACATCAAGGCCGGGACCCTCCCCAGGGTCAGCTGGGTGGTGCCCACGGCCGCACTGTCCGAACACCCCGGCTCCTCCACGCCCGTCGGCAGCGCCGGCCTCGTCTACGACCTGCTGGACGCCATCGCCTCGGACCCCACGACCTGGTCGAAGACCGCGCTGTTCATCAACTTCGACGAGAACGACGGCTACTTCGACCACGTACCCGCCCCCACCGCGCCCAGGCCGGAGACCGGCGACGGCGACGACTGGGTGGGCGGCCGCCCCGTCGGACCCGGACCGCGCGTCCCGATGACCGTCGTGTCCCCCTGGACGGTCGGCGGGTTCGTGAACTCCGAGCTCTTCGACCACACCTCGGTGATCCGGTTCCTGGAGAAGTGGACCGGGGTCCGGGAACCCAACATCAGCGCCTGGCGGCGCAGCGTCTTCGGCGACCTGACCTCCGTGTTCGACTTCGACCGCGCCTACCGGCAGCCCGAGGTGGAGCAGCCCGCCGCGGTCCCGGCGCCGATCGGCCGCTGGAACCCGGTGCCGCCGGCGACGCAGGAGCGGCCCGTCCAGGAGCCCGGCGTCCGCCCCACCCGGCCCTCCCCGTACCGGCTCTCGCTGCGCGCCACCGTCACCGACACCGAGGTGCGGCTGGGGCTCGGCAACGAGGGGCGACGGGCCGCCGCGATCACCGCGTACCCGGGGGACGGGACCGCTCCGCGGACCTGGACCGTCGCCGGCCGGGACAGCACCACCGGCAGCCTGCCGTACGGCCCCGAGGGCTACGACCTCCAGGTGCACGGCCCCGGCTGGGCCTTGTGGGAACTGCGGGGCGCGGGCATCGGCGCCGAGGCCCACGCCGTCGAGCGCGCCCACGCCCGCAGCGTGGACGTGGAGTGCAGCAACCCGTCGGGACGGACCCGCACGCTCCTGGTGGGGGAGTCCACCCATCCGCGGCACGGCGACCGCGTGCGGACCGTCCGGCTGGCGCCCGGCCGGAAGAGGACCGTGTCCGTACCGCTCGCCCGCCACGGCTGGTACGACATCGTGGTGCTCGACGAGGACGACCCGCGCTTCCTGCGGCGGATGTCCGGCCGGCCCGCGGACAGCGGACCGGGCGCCACCGACCCGGCGATCGGGACCGGGCCGGCGCTGACCGCGGCGCTCGTCCTGCCGGAGCCGCTGCCCCCGCTGACCGCCCCGCTCGTCCAGGGCAGCCCCGCCGAGGTGACGGTCCGCATACGCAACGAGGAGACGGGCCGGCTGAGGGACCTCGCGGTGGCGCTGCCGGCACCGGCCGGCTGGACGGTCGAGTCCTCCGGGCCGGTCCCGCGGAGCCTGCCCGGCGGCGGCTCGGCGGACCTGCGCTTCACGGTCACCCCCGGGGCCGACGCCACCGCCGCCACCCTCACCGTCGTCGCCCGCGCCGAAGGCGACGGCCTGCTGCGCGTCGCGGACGCCCGGATCCGGGCCGAGGTCGCCCGCGCGGTGACCCTGACCCTGACCGCGCCGGCGAGCTCCCCCGGCACCGACGGCTGCGCCCTGTACCCGGAGCGGCCGCTGGCCGTGACCGCGACCGTCACCAACGCGGGCAACGCCCCGCTCACCGACCTGTCGGCGGCGCTGGCGGTACCGGACGGGTGGCGTGCCGAGGCGGCCGCCGACACCCCGGCCTCGGTCCCCGCCCGTACGTCGGTGAAGGTGGTCTGGGAGGTCACGGCGCCCGCGTCGGCGGCCCGCACCTCGGCGACGCTGAAGGCGACCGTCGGCGCGCGCACCGCGGGCGGCGCGGCGGTGGAGCAGACGGGGTCGCTGGCCGCTCGGGTGGGGCCGGTGATGACCGGCTACCTGCTCGCCGAGGACTTCGAGTCCCTCGCCGACCGGCTCGCCCCGGCCACCGACCTGAGCCGTCCGGGTCTGCGGGGCTGGACGCGGACCGCGCCCGAGGGGTGGACGGTCACCAACGCGGCCGGGATGCCGCAGGGAACGGAGGAGCTCCACGGCTGGTCGTTCCTGTCCCGGCAGTTCTGGTTCCCGGCCGGCCAGGAACGCGCCGCGTTCGGCCGGTCCCTGGGCGTCGTCGCCGTCGCCGACCCGGACGACTGGGACGACACGGGCAGCCCGTCCAGCCGTGGCACCTTCGACTCGACGCTGACGACGCCCGCCGTCGCGATCCCGGCGGGAACCCCGACGCTGTACCTGGGCTTCGACTCCCACTACCGGCAGGAGAGCCCGCAGGAGGCGGAGGTGACCGTGGTGTTCGACACCGGCGCCACCTCTCGGGTGCTGCACTACTCCAGCGCGCCGTCGGGGAACACCAACAACGGCCGTGACCAGCAGAACCGACTCGTGACCTGTTCCTTCCCGGTGCCGGCCGACGCGCGCTCGGTGAAGGTGGGCTTCCGGGTCCACCACGCGGGCAACAACTGGTTCTGGGCCGTGGACAACATCAGGCTGGGAACCTCCCCGGTCGCCGACGTCTGACCGGCCGCGGCCCCCGCCCTCCCGCCCCCACCCGCCGGAGTCGGCCGGGGCGGGGGCCCAGGACCGGCCCGCCGGGCCTGCGCCGCGCGTACCGCCCCGGCATCGGCCCGGTATGGGCCGCGTCGTCAACTCCCCGCTCGCGCGGGGCCCTTAGGGGACTAAGTCTTTGGTGGGGGACCGGACGGGACCATGGCCTGATCCCGTGGGGACGCGTGCGTCGATAACTTCGCCGTATGCGTATCGGACTGCTTGGCACTGGAAACGTCGCCCGCGCACTGGCCCACGGCTGGAAGGGGGCGGGGCACGACGTCCTTCTCGGGTCGCGGCGGCCCGGGGAGCGGGCGGACCTCGGTCTTCCCGTGGCGGGTTTGGAGGAGACGGCCGCTCACGCGGAGGTGCTCGTCAACGCGACCCCTGGCGACGTCTCCGTGGAACTGCTGCGTTCCATCGGCGCGGAGGCCCTGGCCGGCACTCTTCTCGTCGACGTCGGGGTGGGCCTCTCCGAGGACTACACCCAGCTCGCCCATCCCAACAGCAGCCTGGGAGAACAGATCCAGGCGGCCTTCCCCCGAACCCCCGTCGTCAAGACGCTGTGCACCATGGACGCCACCGCGATGGTCGCGCCGGGCGAGCTCGACGGCCCGAGCACCGTCTTCCTCTCCGGAGACGATGCCGGGGCCAAGCGGACCACCGGGCGCCTGCTCGCCGACCTCGGCTGGCCGGCCTCGTCCCAGCTGGACATCGGCGACATCACCACCGCCCGGGGCCAGGAGCACTTCGCCTTCCTCTTCATGGGCATCGCGGGCGCCCTGGGCGCCCACACCTTCAACATCAAGGTGGTGCCCCGGAAGACCTCGGCGTAGGGAGCGGCGAGGTGAGGACGGGCGTCTGCTCCTCCCGTACGCGGGACGGTCCCGTACGGGAGGCCCCTGCGGACGGCCGCGGACCTGCTCCCCGCCCGCGCGAGGACGATCCCGGGCCGCGCCCGCGGACTTCTCGTCGCCGGCGGGGGCCGTGTCCGCGGAGCGGGGGCCGGTGAGTGCGTCCCTCCACGGGACGGATGTCCGCCGCCGGAGATCAGGGGCGCCGGGACGAGGGGGCCGCCTCCCCGCCCGACCGGTCGGCGCAGAACGACCGGATCTCCTTTAGCAGCTCCGGGTAGTGCTCCCCGTACGTCTCCAGCGCATGCGACACCGCGTCCGGAGCCGCTTCGAGCGGGGAGGGCTCGGCGGCAGCGAGTACGGCGGGCAGGGCGAAGTGCGGTTGCGAGATCAGTCCGCGGACCTGCGGTGCGGGGGCGGGACGCGTCAGCGCCGCGGGGGCGGCGAAGGCGGGGACGTGTCCGACGTCCGCGCGTACTGCCGACAACTTGTCGTCGGACACCGCCGGTGGACGGCTTTCCGGCAGTCGGCCGAGTTCGTGGTGCTTCGCCCCGTCGTCTCCCGGTTCCGAGGCCGGGACCCATGCCCACCCGGCGGGCGCCGGGGGGAAGCAGGGCGGCCGTCCGGGGGGTGTCGCCCCTCGCACCGGCGGTCCCGGCGCGAGCGGCGTGGAGCGCAGCGTCTCCCACATCCGGGCCGTGTCGTCGAAGGGCGGCGGAAGCGGTTGCCCCTCCGCCAGTGCGGTGAGCGCCCTGGCGACCCACGGCACGGTGGTCAGGCCGGCCGTCTCGCACGCCCGGCACGCGGCCGGCAGCGCCACGGAACGCTGGACGTCGGCCCCCGCGGCGTCGAGGGCGTGCACGAGGTCGCTGTCGAAGGCGACCAGGCCGAGGACGTTGCTTCCGCGGACGGCGCGGAGCCTCTCGCTCGGCAGCCTGCCGCCCCACTGCCACCTCTCGTCACGCAGGCGCCGTTCCTCGGCGGCCCGTTCGTCGGCGGCCCGTTCGTCGTCCGTGACCGGCCCGTGCACAGAGCACCTCCTTGTCCGGACGGCTTCACAAGCCCGGCGTCCCCGCCGGACCGGCCGTCACGTGCTCCGCATCATGCCGTAGGCCACTGAAACCCGCTGAGGCACCGTCGGACCGGCACGACTGTCACCGCCTCCTGCTTCCCGCCCGCGCAGGGACATCCGGGTGGCGCCGGCGCTGCCGACCGAGCTGATCGCCGTCGACGGGCGCGTCAGCCTCCTCGCGGGCGTACAGGCGCTGCGCAAGGGGTGGCTGACGCTCTGACCACGAGGCGCACCGACCGCCGTGGGCGGCGGAGGACTCCGGAGCGCCGGAGCCCGGTGACGGGCGGGTGACGCCAGGGCCGTAGCCTCCGGTCGGGCCGGCCGCCCGGAGCGAAGGGCGCCGTCCGGCAGCCCCCGATCCCGCAGGAGCACGCTCATGGACCCCGTGCCGCCGCGAGGCCGCGACCGCGCCACGGCGCGGCGCGGCGGGAGGCTCCCGCGCGGAGCCCGGACCCCCGGCGGCCGGGATCACCCGCCGGGAGCGCGGACCTCCTGGATCCTGCGTACGGCCGCCGGGTAGGGAAGCAGCTCGGCCAGGTGCGCGGCCTTCGCGAACGCCTCCTCCGCCTCCCCGGCGTCACCGCGCTCGGCGAGCGCGGCGGCATGGACGGTACGGGCCTCGGTCTCCGCGATCCGCTCTCCCGTCCGCGCCGCGCGCTCGGCCTCCGCCGCGGCCAGCGCGACCGCCCGGTCCGGCCGGCCGGCCGTCAGATGCGCCCACGCGGTGACGTGCGTGTGGCCCGTGACCTGACCGAGCAGCACCAGCGCCTCGTCGGGCCGGCCGGAGCGGACCAACCACTCGGCCTGCGCGGTGCGCGCCTCGTTCTCGGCCTGCCGGTCGGCGTTGTCCCGTGCCGCGGAGACGGCGGACCGGCACAGCTCCCCGGCGTCGCCGTCCCCGCCGCGCAACAGGACGCGTGCCAGGGCCACCCGCGCGTACGGGGTCGACCGGCCGAACGGAGCGCGCACGGCGGCCCGGGCCAGCTCGGCGGCCTGGGTCGTCTCCTCCAGCATGAGGTGCAGTTCGGCGAGGTTGGCCTGCTCGAAGGCGACGCCCGACCGGTCGCCGATCCGCTCGGAGAGGGCCAGGGCGCGCCGGCCGGTGGCGATGGCCTCGCGCAGCCGTCCGGACCGGCGGGCCTGCTCGCGCAGCACGGACAGCACCGAGCCCAGCAGCCAGGGTTCGCCGTACGCCTCGGCGTGCGGGAGCGCCTCCTCGGCCACCGGCCCCGCCTCGGCGAACCGCCCGGCCAGCGCCAGCGCCGTCGCCCGCAGGGAGAGGCTGCGGGCCAGCAGGGCCCGGCGCTCTGACCCCACGACCCGCTGCGCGCACGCGGTCGCCGCTTCGGCCGCGCTTCTCGCCTCCTCGTAGTGGCCCAGCACCAGAAAGGCCAGGGCGCGGCTGCCGTGGTGGGCGGCGGCGGACTCGGCCCTGACGCCGGCGGCCGGCGGCCGGGCGTCGAGCAGGTCGAGGCCCTCCCGGGCCTTGCGCATGCCGACGAGCACTTCCGCGAGGCGCCCGGTGGCCAGCACCAGGCCGTCCTCGTCACCGCGCCGGCGCAGGTCCGCCTCGGCCTCGCGCAGCACGGTCGCCGCCTCCTCGAAGCGGCCCATCCGCCGCAGCACCGCTCCGCGGTCGATGCGCGCCCAGGAGGCCTCGGCGGCCAGCGAGTCCAGACGGCCGGTCAGCTCCGCGTAGTACCGGTCCGCGGTGTCGTTGGCGTACAGCGCCGCGGCGCGCTCGGCGGCCCGCCGCAGATACGCGGTGGCGCGCGGGTCGTCGGCCCGGGAGAGGTGCGCGGCGAGCGTGTCGACGGCGTCGGGGCGGCGTCGGCGCACGGCTTCGGCGTAGGCGGCGTGCAGCACCCGGCGGCGGGCGGCGGAGAGCCGTTCGTAGCAGGTCAGCCGGATGAGGGGGTGACGGAAGGCGAGACCGTCGACGGTACGGCCGTCGACAACGATGTCGCGCTCGGCGAGGACCGCCGCGGAGACGGCCGCCTCCGCTCCCGCGGCCGCCGCGGCGGCGGTGAGCCCGTCCCCGGGGGAGAGGACGCCGGGGGAGGGGGCCCCGGGGGAGACGGGGAGGGAGGAGACGACGTCCAGGACCTCGGACATCGCCGCGTGCCCCCCGGCGATGGCGACCACCTCGACGACGCCGCGCGCGACGGGCGCGAGCCGGGACAGGCGTCCCGCGACCAGCTCCCGCACGCCCCGGGGCGCCTCGCTCCCCCCGCCGTCCCTCAGCTCGCGGGCCAGCTCCAGCGTGAAGAGCGGATTGCCCAGCGACAGGTCCCAGACCCGTTCCGGCACCGGCGCTCCCGGCGGCAGACCGAGCACGTCGGCCGCGAGGGCCAGGCAGTCGTCCCGTACGAGACGGTCGAGGCCGACGTGCCGGGCCAGCCCCGCGCGCCGCAGGGAAGCGAGCACGGCCCGGCGGGGATCGTCCTCGGGAAGTTCCTCCGGGCGGTAGGTCACCGCGAAGCGCCACGCGCCGGCCGAGCGGCGGGCCAGGTGGCCGAGCAACTGGAAGGAGCCCGTGTCGGCGGCGTGCAGGTCGTCCAGGACGACGAGCACCGGCGCCGTCGCGGCGAGGTCGCGCAGCAGGGCGGCGG
Organism: Streptomyces roseolus; assembly: GCF_014649855.1. Taxonomy (GTDB): domain Bacteria; phylum Actinomycetota; class Actinomycetes; order Streptomycetales; family Streptomycetaceae; genus Streptomyces; species Streptomyces roseolus. The sequence goes on from NZ_BMTV01000014.1 coordinate 89,212, forward strand.
TGGCGGCGAAGAGGCGGTCGCGTTCCTCCTCGGGACTGCGGGCGGCGTCCGAGCCGGCGTGGCCGAGGGACGGCAGGAGCGCGGCGAGCTCCGGGTAGTCGGCCCCGGCACGGGCGCGTTCGGCGACCGGCCGGTCGGCGAGCCAGCCGTCGAGCGCCTCGACGAACGCCCCGTAGGGGGTGTGCCCCTCGGCGTCGTGACCGGCGCCCCACAGCACCACGGCGCCGTCCTCCGCGGCGCGCCGCGCGGCCTCCGTGACCAGCCGGGTCTTGCCGAGGCCCGCCTCCCCGCCGAGGAGCTGGACGGGACGCGCGTGGGGGGAGAGGAGTTCCGCGAGGGCGTTCGCGCGGCCGTGCAGCGGACCGGGCGGAGGCGTGCGGAGCGCGGGGGGCAGGGCGGTCCCGGACGGCCGGGCGGCGGGCCGTGCCCCGCCGCCCGGCCCGTCGAGGGCGAGGAGATGCAGCTGCTCGGTCCGCGGGCCGGGCCGGATGCCCAGCTCGGCGTCGAGGGCCTCGCGGCAGGCGTGGAACTGCGCGATCGCCTGGCGCCGCAGTCCCTGCCGCAGATAGGCGCCGATCAGCAGCTGATGGGCGCGTTCCTCGGCGGGGCCGGCGAGGAGGACCTCCCGGGCCACGTCGGCCGCCTCCTGGGCGGCGCCCCTTTCCAGCAGCGCGGTCCCGTGCGCCAGCCGCAGCCGGTCGCGGAGCTCGCCGATCCGCCGCCGGCGCTCCCCGGCCCAGTCGGCGTACCGGTCCTCGGGCAGCAGCTCGCCGGTGAACGCGGCGAGGGCCTCGGCGAATCCGTCGGCGTGCCCCCGCTCCAGGGCCTCGGCGGCGAGCCGCTCGGCGTGGTCGACGTCGACCCATACGGTGGACGGCTCCAGCCGGAGCATGGCGCCGTCGCCGGTGAGGTACGAGGAGGCGGCGCGCGGCGCCAACTCCGGCTCCAGCGCGCGGCGGGCGGCGTGCAGGGCCACGCGCAGGCTCCCGAGGGCCGCCTTCCGGTCCGCGCCGGGCCAGCACGCCTCCATCGCCTGGTCGCGGTGGAGCCGGTGGTCGGGAGCGACGGCGAGCAGTTTGACCAGGGCCTGGGCACTGGGCCGGGGCCAGCGGTCGGCGAGCGGCGGACCGCCGTCACGGGTCGCCCGGAAGCCGCCGAGCAGGTGCAGACGGAGCAGCGGGGGCGGGGCGGACGGGCCGGTGGTGCTGGATGGGTGTGCCGTGTGCATGAGGCGCAACAGACTAACGCCCGCTCCTGTGCGGACGTGCGCGGGCCTCCGGGCCGCGAGCCGGTCCGCCGTGCGCGCGGGTGCGTACGCGTCGTTCCCGCGGCGACGCGGCGCCCGCGGCGGCGGCGGGGCGGCTGCGGCGCCGCGGGGCATCCGCGCGCGCCGCGGCCGTCCGAGGGGCCGGGCGCCCGTCCTCGCATGCCCGACATCGATCCGGACGGGTGAGGGGCGAGGGGCGGGGCGCGGGGGAGAGGGGTGAGGTGCGGGCCACGGCCTTGCCGCAGGCAGGCCCGGGCAGGTGGGCGGAGGCCGGCGGACGGGCGGGCCGCAGAGGATCTGCGGCCCGCCGGATCAGGCGTTGTCGATGGTCAGCGTGATCATCGAGCGGAGCGCGGTGTACGAGCCGATCACCGCGTTGCCGACGAGGGCGGCGCTGCGGTCCGCCCCGTAGCCGTCCCAGTTCAGCAGGACGACCTCCTCGCGCCCGTCGCCGTCGAGGTCGGCGGCGAGGAACTCGCGTGCCCCCAGGGCGCCGTAGGAGGCGGCGGAGGCCGGGTAGTGGACGCCGGACGTGAGGATCGACGCGTCGTAGACCGAGGCGAAGGTCTCGCCGCCCGCCACGACGAGGCGCCGGCCCTCCGGGCCCGTGACCAGGGCGCTGCTGCGGATCTCGGAGAGCGTGAGGACCTGCTGACAGGCCGTCGGGTCGCCCGCGTAGGTCCGCAGGGAGACGAGGCTGCTGCCGATCAGGCCCTCGGGGGCCGTGTACCAGTTGGCGAGGGTGGCGTAGCCGCCCGCCCTGGACTCGTGCAGCACCTCGCCGGTGCGGCTGTCGCGGATCTGGACCATGATGGCCAGCTGGTTCGGCGGGGTCTGCGCGGAGTCGCCGCGGACCACGTAGGTGAAGACCACCGCGTGACCGTCGGCGTAGGGGATGCCGGGGCCGGCGAAGGTGCCGGCGCGCAGCGGGATGCCCAGCACGGCGCCGGTGGTGCCGGTGGCGGGTGCCTTCTGGGCGAACGACCAGGCGACCGAACCGTCCGCGCCGTTCAGACCGACCCCTCCCACGGGGACGCCGGCGCTCGCCGGGTCCATGCCGCGGGTCTGGTACTGGGCGTAGACCTTGCCCTCGGAGGCCGACAGGTCGGCGAAGGCCGGGGTGCCGATCTCCGCCGGGACGGACCACTCCCACTTCAGGGCGCCGGTGCCCTCGTACGCGCGGACCTTGTCGGTGGCCACGGCCACCTCGGCGGCGCCGTCGCCGTCGAGGTCGGAGGCGACGACGTTGCGGACGTACTCGCCACCGCCGTCGATGGTGGTGAGCACCTTGCCCGTGGTGGCGTCCACGATCGCGGCCGCAGTGTCGGCGGCGACGACGAGTTCGTGGTCGCCGTCACCGTCGGTGTCGGCCTTGACGATCTGGTTGACCTGCCCGGGCAGGGTGGCGGTCCACAGCGGCTTCGGCGTGCCCGAGACCGTCGAGGGGCCGTCGTAGGCGAACAGGCCCCGGGAGACGCCGCCGACGACGACGTCCTGCTTCCGGTCGCCGGTGACGTCGAGCGCCACGGCCGAGGAGACCGGGCCCTGCAGGGGCGTGAGGCTCTCCTCCTTGCCGTTGGCGAGGTTGTAGACGTGGATGTTCTGGTGGGTGTCGACGGTCCGCAGGCGCCGGCCGCCGTCCTTCGCGTACGCCTGCGCGCCGATCTGCGCGCCGACGATCCCGCGCTTCTCCCACTTCACGGCACCGTTGTTGCCGGCGAGGACCGCGAGGCGGGCGTGGTGGGCGCCGCCGCGGTTGGCGGCGACGGTGGAGTTCCGGTCGTCGAGGTACGAGGCGACGATCCTGCCGTCGACGGCCCGGAGGTCCCACGGGATGCCGGCGTCGGCGCCGCTGTTCTCGGACGGCTTGACCGTGCGGGCCCACAGCGGGGACGCGTCGTCGCCGTTCAGCGCGCGCACGCTGCTGGAGTCGAGGAACGGTCCCGAGCTGGAGAGCGTGGCCTCGGCGACGGTGTACTCCGGCTTGTCGTCCCCCTGGACGTCGGCGATCTCCATCGCCGTGGCCACGGCGTTGACGCGGGTGCCGAGGCCGGTGCGGCCGCCGTCGGCGAGGGCGTACCCGGCGATCTCGTACGTCATGCCCTCGCTGTAGTCCGACTGTTCCAGGGCGACGATCCGGCCGCGGGAGTCGTCGAGGCGCAGCTGGCGGACGTAGTTCCGGCCCGACTTCTCCCAGCGGACGCTGCCGTCCGCCGTGTCGATCAGCAGGGTGTGGCCGCTGGGGGTGAGGCCGGGGGCGTAGCGGCGGGACTGGTTCCAGGAGGCCGCCAGCAGGCCGTCGCCGATCGGTTCCAGGGAGCCCCAGGCGACGCCGGTGTAGGTGCCCGCGTCGTACGTCCACGTGTCGGCCGGGGTGAGCCGGCCGTCGGCGTAGGAGAAGCGGATGCCGTGGAGCGTGGTCTTCGAGCCGGCCGGGGAGTTGACGTTGTAGAACGGCGAGTCCGCGACCACGAGGGTCTCGCCGACGAGCTTGACGTTGTACGCGCCGGCGTACAGCTTCGACCACAGGGTCCTGCCGGTGGAGCCGTCGAGCACCGTGACGAAGGTGCCGTTGGGCAGGGTCGATCCCGGCGAGGTGAACGGCCGGTAGGGGAGCACGCCGACCTTGGCGGTGAAGACGATGTCGTCGACGCCGTCGCCGGTCAGGTCCCCGGTCGCGTAGCCGTCGTCGGAGGACGCGTCGAAGGGGCTGACGGCGTTGAAGCCCATGACGACCGCCGCGGGGTACGGCTCCTTCGCCGCCCGGGGGGTCGGGGTGACCTGCCAGTCCGTGTGCAGCGAGGCGGAGTCCCGCTTCCACAGCCGCTTGCCGTCGGCGCTCATGCGCTGGAGGACGCCCAGCGCGTGGACGGTGAAGTAGTCGCCGTCGGTCCCGCCGACCGCGATCGTGCGGGCGGCGCCCTGGACGCCCTCGACGGCCGAGCGGCGGGTCATCTTGAGGGCGCCGGATGCGGCGGCCGTGCCCGTGCCGGCGGCCGTCCCCGTCCCCGTACCCGTGCCGGCGGCCGTGTCCGTGTCGGAGCTCTCGGCGGCCTCCTGCTCGGCGGTCTCCTGCGCGCCCCGGGCGGTGTCCAGCGCGTCGAGGCCGTTGGCCCCGTCGCCGTACACGTCGGGCTGGAAGCGTCCGGCCAGCTTCTCCGCCTGGGTGTCGGTCAGGGTCAGGAGCCCGGAGTCGTCGGCCTGGGCGGCGACCGGGGCGGCGCTGAGGGCCAGTCCGGCGGCGACCAGGACGGAGGCGAGGCGCAGGCCCCGTCGGTTGATGCTGCTCATCACGCGCCCTTCGGGGTGAAGCGGATTGCGGTGGCGTCGCTGAGGACGGCGGAGTCGAAGGAGTGGCCGAGGCCGTCGGTGCCGGCCTGGTTCTCGATGCCGGTGGTGGCCGACGCGCCTCGCTGGAGCGGGTTCGAGCCGATCCCCTTGTACTGGAGGGTGACGGCGCCGCTCGCCTCGTCGAAGACGGCCTCGAAGGAGATCCGGACCGTGGGGGCGGCGACGAAGGCCGCGTCGTTCCAGACGATCGCGAAGCGACGGGCGCCGGGGGAGCCGGTGGTGGCGGTCCGGACGCTGGACTTCCGGTCCAGGACCAGGTCGTCCCAGAAGGCGGCGACGACGCCGTCGGGCTGCGCGGCGCCGGGCAGAGCGGTGTTCTTGTAGTCGCCCAGGCGCGGGGCCAGGAAGTTGACCAGGCCGTTGGTGGTGACCGACGCGCTGGTGTACGTGGTGTCGTGGAAGCGCACCGGGAAGGGCAGCGTCACGGTGGCCGCGTCCTCGTCACCGGTGAGCGGGATCTTGGTGCTGCCCGCGATCCAGGAGGAGGCGACCGGAGCGCAGCTGTAGGTGCCGGCCGTGTCGGTGCGGTTCGGCAGCCGCACGGTGGCGGTCTCGTCCCCGTCGATCGTCAGGGGCCGGGCGTAGGAGCCGTTGCACTTCACCGGGGCGGCGGGGGCGGCGGTGAGGGTGAAGGAGCCCTCGGCGACGTCCGGGACGGTGAAGCGGCCGGTGGCGTCGGTGGTGACGGAGGGGACGGGGGTGCCCGCGACCTTCACGGTGGCGCCGGGAAGCGGTTTGCCGGTGACGTCGAGGACGGTGCCGGTGACGGCGTGGTGCGGGACGACGCCGAGAGCGAAGTCCTTCGTCGTGTCGCCCCCCGCGGAGACCTCGTACCCCGACTCGCCGGCGGTGGCGTAGCCGTAGCCGCTCAGCGTCAGGGAGTAGGTGCCGGCGGGCAGGGTCAGCCGGTACGAACCGTCGGCGGTGGTCGTCACGGAGCGGGTGACGGCGTCGCCGGCCGCCTTGACGGTGATGGTGCCGATCCCCGTGCCGGTGGCCCTGTCGGTGACGCGGCCGGTGACGACGGCCGCGGTGTGCGGGGCGGCGTCGACGGCGCCCAGGACGTCGAGCCTGCCCTCGCCCCAGACGTTGTTCATGTCGGCGGTGCCGCCGCAGTGGGTGTCGTCCACGTCATGGGCGGCGTCGTTCAGCAGCTCGCGGGTGGCGTCGATGTTCCCGACCAGCGAGGGAGCCTCGGACCAGAGCAGCGCGACGGCGCCCGCGACGTGCGGGGTGGCCATCGACGTGCCGTTGATGGTGTTGTACGTCGAGCCGGGCCAGGTGGAGCGGATGTCGACGCCCGGGGCGGAGATGTTCGGCTTCGCCGAGCCGTCGACCGAGGAGGGGCCGAAGCCGGAGAAGGAGGCGATCTTTCCGGTGGAGTCGTAGGCGCCGACGCCGTAGGCCGGAGCCTGCGCGCCGGGGGCGTGGGCGGTGGAGCAGGTCACGCCGTCGCCGTCGTTGCCGGCCGCGAAGGCCTCGAAGATGCCGGCGGAGTTCCACGCCTCGACGATGTCCTGGTAGAAGGTGGTGTTGCCGCCGCCCCAGGAGTTGTTGACGATGTCGGGGGCGAGGTCCGGGCGCGGGTTCTGCCCGTTGCGGTCCGTCGGCGCGAGGATCCACTGCCCGGCGGCGAGCAGCGACGCGTCCGAGCAGGACCTGGACTCGCAGCCCTTGGCCGCGATCCAGGTCGCGCCGGGCGCGACGCCGACGCCGCCGGAGGCGACCATGGTGCCCATGGTGTGGGTGCCGTGGCCGTTGTTGTCGCACGGCGTCCCGGAGGCGCCGCACTGCCCCGTCGGGTCGTACCAGTTGTAGTCGTGGGCGAAGGCGCCGTTGCCCAGGTTGCCGCGGTAGTTGCCGACGAGCGCCGGATGGTCGTACTGCACGCCCGAGTCGATGTTGGCGATGACGACGCCCTCGCCGCGGTCGCCGTACTGGTCCCACACCTGGTCGGCCTTGACGTCCGCGATTCCCCACTCCGGCGTGACGGCACCGGGCGCGTCGGCGGCGACGGTGTTCCCGGAGGCGGAGGCGGAGGCGGAGGCGGACGCGGTGGCGGTGGCGGCCTCGACCGCGTCGAGCCGGTACGTCCGCTCCTTCACGAGGCGCGCCACGTCCGCGCGGGCGGCGAGCGCCTCGACGACGTTCTTGTCGTCGGTGGTCACCAGCAGGGCGTTCGCGATCCAGTAGGGCTCGTACCCGACCTTCTTGCGGTCCAGGAACGAGCGCAGCGGCCTCTGGCTGTCCGCGGCCTCGGTCCTGAGCGCCTCGAAGGCGGCCTTCGCGCGGGCGCCGTGACCCTTCGCCTTCTTCGCGGCGGACAGGTCGGCCTGGTCCTTCAGGACGACGAAGAACCGTGACCGCTCACCGGCGGAGACGGCGTCGAGCACGGCGGCGTCGACCTGCGCCCGACCGGGGGAGGAGGCGGCGGCGGACGGGGGGAGCACGCCGGCCGAGCCGCCGAGCACGGCCACGAGGGCGACCGCCGCCCACGCGCTGCCCCGGCGCCGGGGTGTGCGGGAGACATTCATCAAAGGGAACTCGCTTCTTCGCAACGGGGGGACCCCGGCCGGCCAGGTGGTTCTCACCGGCACGCACCGGGCGGTGCCACACGCTAGGAGGAGCGCGTTACTGGGGCATTACTGGACCTTCCGAGGGTCCGGCACCCCGCCGCGTGGTACCGGCGCAGAGGCGCCACGGCTTCGACGGGGCCGGAACGGGGAGGCGCCCAGGCCGGCATGAGCACGGCGAGGCGCTCTCGTCGACCGCGAGCCGAGGCGGTCTGCGACGGGCCGATCCCGTTGTGCGCCGACCGCCGACCGCTGTCCGCCGACGGGATACGAGGAAGCCGGCTTCGGGCGTGAAGCGGTTCCTCCCCGGTGCGTCCTGCGGAACGGCGCGTGTTCCGCGCGCCGTTGTCCGAGCGGGTGAGCCATCGCGACCTGACGACGGGACAAGAGACTGCCCTGGGGAGCGTTCGGCCGCCGCACGGCACGGCGGCGGCACCCGGAGGCTGCTCACCGGCGGCGTCGGCCGGACCCGACTCCGGCGCGGGGGAGGCGGCGGTCGAGCGAGCGTACGTCATCCTCGACCGCCGGGAGGACGAGGTGGAGGGGCGGTGCCCGGCCGGGACCGCCGCGCAGCCGGACCCTCGGCCGGACACGCGCCGCGGCCGCCTACGAGGAGCAACGGCTCGCGTACGTCTCCACCGTCGCACCGTCGCAGGAGGCGGGCAGCGCACACGGCTCACCGGCCGACGGCTTCTCCACGGCCGTGGACCGCTCGTCCGTGGCAGCCTTTCCGGGGTGGGATGCCGACGAGGACGAACACCATGGGACGGCGCCGACACCGACCGACAAGAAGGACTGGACAACGAGGACAGGGAACTCACCGACCCCGACGGCGCCCGCTGCCACGGCATGCGGACCGTGCGCGAGCCGCCCGCCGCCGTCCCCATGTTCGTGTCGCCGTCCCTCCCGTGCGCCGGGGCCGTCGGTTCCGAGGGCGTGGTGGCCGGTAGCGGGACGTTGTCGGCTCTCGGCGTTCCGGAGCGGCAGGGCGGTGGTGCGGCCCGTCCGGAGGCAGCCGGGTCGGCCCTCCGGGCGGGCGGGACGCGGCTGGGGAAGCCGAGGCCGGCCAAGGTCATGCATGCGCGATGACACCGCCGTGGCACCCGGCGTCCACGCCGCCTGGCGGAGCACCGGACAGTCGACTCACCGACTGCCCGGACCATCGGACCCCGGTGCGGCGACCGAATCCTTCTCCCGCGCCCCGGCGTCGAGGCGCTCCACGACACGCTGCGTCGCGAGGACGGGCCGTGCGGCGGTGCGGGAGCGCTCCTGCAGGCCGTCGCCGCCGGCGCCGTTCTCGGCCGCGCTCATCCGGAGAACGCTCGTCCTCCTCGTTGCCCTCCACGTGGCCACCGTCGCCCGTCACGACGGCTTCCCCGCCCCCGCCCGCCGCTACGGGGCCCGCTGACGACGGACCAGCGGCGTGCGCGGCGTCCGGAGCGGTCCGGCACCGCAGCGGCCCACTGCTTCACCGGTGGCGACAAGACTGCCGACGCGTCGACCACCGTGTTTCAGCTCATTGCCTGACGACGGCGAGCCGGGGCCTGAAAAGGCCCAGTGAGAGAATCGTGAAGGATCTGCGCGCCCTCTGTGAGGAGTTCTGATCGCGTCTCCCTTTTTTCGTCGATGAATTCCTCGCCATCGGCTGGCGGACGTCTTGTCGTATCGCTCGAACTCGTCGGTAACTCGTGACGGAGGTCGAGATCCTGAGTCCATACACGGCGCTGACCAGCCAGAACTCCATACCGGTGCTTTGATCGAAGGTCTCGCTCATGGATGCGTGGAAGCGGGGTATGGTCGATCTCGTTCGAACACCTGGACATCCGTCGCGCATCAAGTGCGGTGTATGCCACTGGTTTTGAAGAGATGGGGCAAAACGCCGGGAATTCCGATGGGGAAGAAAACGGGGCGCACGCGGACCCGGTACGAAGACCAACCGAAAGATGTTCGAGGCGAGGCAAACCGATGGATGCTCCGACCACCACGTCGGCCGGCGAAGACAGGTCCGGCGACAGCACCGGCGGCAGTCGGGACGCGGGCTGGTTCGGCCGAAGCCCCCGGCAGCACCAGGGGGAGGCGCCCCGGGACGCGGAAGGCCGGATACCCAGCCGCCCCGTCACGCCGATACGTCCGGTGGGCGGTGGTACCGACCGGACGCGTACGGCACACGAGTCACCGGCCCAGGCCGCAGCGCACCGCGAAGTACCGGCACAGGCCCGGACCCTGACGTCGGAACGGGTCCCGCCCCAGGCTCAGAGGTTCGCGCCGCACCGGACCCAGGGCCTGGCTTCCGAGCCGGCACCCGCGCCCGCCCCGACCCCGGCGCCCGCCCCCGAGGACATGTCCCCCACGGCTCTCCTGCGCCGCACCATGGCCGAGATCGAGCCGATCGCCGACAAGGTCACCTCGCACTTCTACGCCCTGCTCTTCCTCCGCCACCCCGACCTGCGGGCCCTCTTCCCCGCGGCGATGGACGCCCAGCGCGATCGCCTCTTCAGGGCGCTGCTCACCGCCGCGACCCATGCGGAGGACACCGAGACCCTGACGACGTACCTGTCCCACCTCGGCCGCGGGCACCGGAAGTACGGCACCCTCCCCGAGCACTACCCCGCCGTCGGCGAGTGCCTCATCGGCGCGCTCTCCCGCCATGCCCCCCAGAGCTGGGGGCCGCGAACCGAGGCCGCCTGGGTCGGCGCCTACACCACGATCTCCCAGATCATGATCGACGCGGCGGCCCAGGACGAGCTGCGCGCCCCCGCCTGGTGGCAGGCGGAGGTCGTGGCGCACGAGATGCGGACGCCGGACATCGCGGTCGTGACCGTCCGTCCCGACCAGCCCTATCCCTTCCTCGCCGGCCAGTACGCCGCCCTCGAGACGCCCTGGTGGCCGCGCGTCTGGCGGCACTACTCCTTCGCCTCCGCGCCCCGCGCCGACGGGCTGCTCTCGTTCCACGTCAAGGCCGTGCCGGCGGGCTGGGTCTCCAACGCCCTCGTGCACCGCGCCCGTCCGGGAGACGTGATCCGTCTCGGCGCCCCCGTCGGATCCATGACCGTGGACCACAACACCGACAACGGACTGCTCTGCCTCGGCGGCGGCACCGGCATCGCGCCCATCAAGGCCCTCGTCGAGGACGTGGCCCAGAACGGCCACCGCCGTTCCGTCCACGTGTTCTACGGAGCGCGCCGCGACCACGACCTGTACGACATCGAGGCCATGCTCCGCATGCAGCAGTCGCACCCGTGGCTCTCGGTCCGGCCGGTCGTCGACGACGGCCGCCTCGGCGCCCTCGGCGACCGGCTCCCGGAAGCCGTCTGCGAGTACGGCCCCTGGCACGCCTACGACGCGTACCTGTCCGGCCCGCCCGGCATGATCCGTCGCGGCGTCGACACCCTGGTGGGCATCGGCATCCCCACCCACCGCATACGGCACGACTCCATCGAAGAACTGGTCGGGGCAAGGAATTGAGCACGTTCGAACAGACCGAGCACCGGCAGGCGGCGCCCCTGCGCACCACCCGCCCGGGGAGCGACGGGGAGCATCTGGTCCAGCAGCGCACGGGCACCACCGAGCGCGCCGACAAGTTCTACGCCGAGCAGGTCCTCGACCGGCTCAACATCCGGATGCGGGAGTTCGTGGCGCGCCAGGAGATGTTCTTCCTGGCGACCGCCGACAGGCACGGCGAGTGCGACAACACCTTCCGCGCCGGCCCGCCCGGCTTCCTCCACGTCCTCGACGACCGGACGCTGACCTACCCCGAGTACCGCGGCAACGGAGTCCAGGCCAGCCTCGGCAACATCGAGGAGAACCCCCATGTCGGCCTCCTGATGATGGACTTCCTCCAGGACCGCATCGGGCTCCACGTCAACGGCACGGCCCGGGTCGTGGCCGACGAGGAGATGCGCGGCGCGTACGCCGGACTCGCGTTCGACCCCGTGCCCGGCCGCCGGGCACAGGTGTGGGTGGTGGTCGCGGTGGAGGAGGCGTACATCCACTGCGCCAAGCACATTCCGCACCTGCAGAAGGTGCCTCGCCACGGCTCCGGCCGCGCGTGGGGAACGGACGACTTCAAGCGCAAGGGCGGCGACTTCTTCGGGGCCGCCGCGGAAGCGCCGGAACGAGGCCCGTTCCTGCCGCCGCCGCGCGCGGACGCGGCAACGTGGCGGGCGCAGGCCGAGAAGGTCCTGGAGCGGGCCGAGCGGCGCTCGGCCGAGGCGGGAGAGCAGGCGTTCAGCGGCTGGTTCCGTCGAAATGCGACCGCGTGACCGTGTGATCGCATGTCCGTTCGGCCGTTTGAGCAGTGACGTCATGCTCCGTGACGAAGCTGATGGCGAGGGCGGTTCGGACCGTGTGGCCGAGCTCGGTGGCGGTGGCGGTGGCGGGCCGGAGCGTGGGCGGCGTCGAGTCGTCGCCGCCCCGCATGGCTCTCGCGGCGGACTGCGGGACGGAGCGAGTCACCGTTCCGGGGTTCCGAACAAGCACGTCCCAGGCGCGGATCCGTGGCGGGGGAGGCGGACGCGTCGCCCCCGACATCCGGCGTCGGGTCACGGGCTCGGCCGCCCGGCTCATAGGGTTGGGCCATGACCAACAGGCAGTCGGGCGCGGACATGGAGAGCAAGGGGCCGGGCAGGCCACGGGACGAGGGGATGGCCGGTGCCGTGCTGAACGCGGTGGTCGAACTCGTCGCGGAGCGCGGCATGGCGGAGCTCACCATGACGGCCGTCGCCGCCCGGGCCCAGGTCAGCAAGCCCGCCATCTACCGGCGGTGGCCCACCAAGCAGGACCTGGTCATCGCGGCGGCCGAGTCCCGGGTAGGGGCCCTCGCCGTACCGGACCTGGGGAACTTCCGCGACGAACTGCGGGAGCTGCTCACCGCACGGCTGCGGCAGTACCGCGCGCCGGGCATCGACCGGCTCCTCGCGGGCGTGATCGGCGCCGCGGCCGAGGCCGGCGTCGCGCGGAGGGCCTACGGCGCCTACACCAGCCGGGTCACCGGCGAGACCCGGCGCATTCTGGAGCGGGGCATCGCCCGCGGTGACGTACGCCCCGACACCGACGTGGCGGCGGCCGCGACCCTCGTCGCCGGCTCGCTGCTCTTCCGCATGCTGGCCGAGCAGGACGCGCCGGACACGGGGCTGGTGGACGCGGTGGTCGACATGGTGGCCCGGGCCGTCGGAGCCGAGGGCTGACGGCGGCTGTCTCCGTGGTGGGGGACTGGATGGTGGCCCGGGCCGTCGGCGCCGAGGGCTGACGGCCACTGCCTCAGTGGCGGGAGTCCGAAGGGGGAAGGGCGAGCGGCCGCCGGGCGTGAGGGGTTCCGGCGGCGAGGGCGGGCCGAGCGCGCCGCGCGGGCCTGACGGCGGCCCGGCGGCCCGGCGATCGCTCCGGCGGTCCCGCGTGTGAAGCCCCCGCCGTGCGCGTCCGGCAAATTTTCGGTGACACCCCCTTGCCGAGCCGCACCCGAATATCGATACTCCGAGTAACGAATTTGGTGAACCGCTGTTCACGCGAACCGTCACCCCGGCCGTCCCCAGGGAACGTCCCGCCGTGCGCCATGCCGGCCCACCACCCACCACCTCCCCCGAAGAGGAACCGCATGATCACCGACGCCGTCAGCGACCCCAAGCCCCTCCTCGACAAGCCCCTGATGCACTACGGGCGGCGCGAGCTGCACCGCACCGCGCCCGGAACCGCCCCCGCCGCCTACACCCTCTTCGGCGTCAAGCCGATGACCCCGCACTTCGGCGCCGTCCTGACCGATGTCGACCTGACCCGCCCCCTCACCGACGACCTCGCCGAGGAGCTCCGCCAGGCCCTCCTCGAATGGAAGGTGATCTTCTTCCGGGACCAGCACGGCTTCACCGCCGACCACCACCAGGCGCTCGCCGCCGTCTGGGGCCCCACCGAGCCCAACCCCTTCTTCCCCAAGTCCGGTGACGCGGGCATCTCCCGCCTCGCCAAGGACGCCAAGGCCGCCGGCAACAAGAACATCTGGCACAGCGACCACTCCTTCATGGCCAACCCGTCCCTCGGCGCCGTGCTGCGCGCCGTCGAGGTGCCCGAAGCCGGCGGCGACACCCTGTGGGCCGACATGGCCGCCGCCTACGACAACCTCCCCGAGGACCTGAAGGCGCGCATCGAGGACCTCACCGCCGTCCACGACTGGGAGGCCAGCTGGGGCGCGCTGATGAACGACGGGCAGAAGGCCGCCTTCCGCGAGAGCTGGCCGCAGGTCGAACACCCCGTAGTGGTCCGCCACCCCCGCAGCGGCCGCAAGACCCTGTACGTCAACGAGCCCTTCACCCGGTACATCAAGGGCCTGTCGGAGGCCGAGAACCGCGACCTTCTCGACGTCCTCGTCCTCCAGGCGCGCATCCCCGAGTTCCAGATCCGCTTCCACTGGGAGCCCGGCTCGATCGCGATCTGGGACAACATCGCGGTCCAGCACTACGCGGTCAACGACTACTACCCGCAGCGCCGCGTCATGGAACGCATCGCCATCGCCGGCGTCCCTCTGTCCTGACCCGTACGACGCCCCATCGCCGAACCCGCGGTTCTCGGCGGCGCCCGCCGCCGAGAGCCCTCCCGCGCACCCGCAGCCCGGCACCCCCGGAGGACCCCGTGACCGCCGCAGAGACCGAACCCCGACCGTCGAGCGGTACCGTTTCCACGACGAAGAACCCCGGACGCCGCGCCTGGACCGTCACCGGCCTGCTCGTCGTCTTCATGATGGTCAACTTCGCGGACAAGTCCGTACTGGGCCTCGCCGCCGACGAGATCCGCGCCGATCTCGGCCTCACCGCAACCCAGTTCGGCCTGGCCAACAGCGCCTTCTTCCTGCTGTTCTCCCTGTCGGGAGCCCTCGTCGGCCTGCTGCTCGCCGACCGCGTCACCGCCCGTTGGCTCCTGCTGGCCATGGCGGTCCTGTGGTCGCTGGCCCAGATCCCGCCGGCGATCGGCGGCGGACTCGCCGTCCTGATCGGCTCCCGCCTCGTCCTCGGCGCGGCCGAGGGCCCCGCCTTCCCCGTCGCCCAGCAGGCCGCCCTGTCCTGGTTCCCCGACCGCCGCCGCAACCTGCCCGGCGCACTGGTCACCCTCGGCGTCACCCTCGGCGTCATCACCGCCGCACCGGGCCTGAGCTGGGTCATCCAGGAACACGGCTGGCGCGCCGCCCTCTGGGCGGTCGCCGCCGTGGGTGCCGCCTGGTCGGTGCTGTGGCTGCTGTCCGGCGGCGACGGCCCCTTCCGGACCGACGACGCCCCCGGCGTCTCCGATGCCCCCGACGTCTCCCTCGCCGCCGCGACCGCCTCTCCTACGGATTCCCGTCCCGTTTCCCGTCCCGATTCCCCGCCGCGCACGTCACCGGCCCCGGCCGACGCCGACGGACACGATCCCGGATACCGCCGCGTCCTCGCCACCCGAACCTGGGCCGGCGTCACCCTGGCCTACTTCACCAGCTACTGGATCGTCGGCCTGATGGTCGCCTGGCTCCCGTCCTACCTGCGCAACGGGCTCGGCTACGCGGCCGACACCGCCGGCACCCTCGTGGCCGCCCCCTGGGCCGTCGGCGCGGTCGTCCTGCTCGGCCAGGCGGTGCTCACCGGCCGGTTGATGCGGCGCGGCGTCAGCAGCCGTACGGCCCGGGGCCGAATCGGCGGGGTGATGCTCCTGATCGGCGCCGTCGGCCTGTTCTGCGTCCCGCTCGTCGACACCACCACCGCGAAGACGGCGCTGCTCGCCCTCGGCCTCGGTGCCGGCGGCTCCTACGCCACCATCGCGGCGACCACCATCGCCGAACTCGCCCCGCCCCGCCGTCGCGGGGGCGCCCTCGGCACGATGAACGCCCTGGTCACCACCGCCGGCCTGATCGCACCGGTCGTCGTCGGCGGACTCGTCGACACCCAAGGCAACGCCGGCTACCAAAGCGCCGTCCTCCTCTCCGGCGCCCTGCTCTCCGTCGGCGCCGTCGCCTCGCTCACGCTCGTCGACCCGGCCCGCGACGCCGCCCGCCTCCACCTCCGCACGTGACCCGAACAGTCTCCACCTCCGCAAGTGACCCGAGCCGCTTCCCTGGAGCCCCTGTGACCACCCCCCTCGTCGACACCGAAGCCCTCGACCGAGCCGTCGCCGACCTGCGCGCCGGCCGGGACGGCTGGGCCGCCACCCCGCTCGCCGAACGCGTCGCCCTGCTGGAACGGATGCTGCCGCGCATCACCGCCCGGGCCGCCGACATGGTCGAGGCGAGCGCCCGCGCGAAGGGGTACGGCCCCGATTCCCCCGTCGCCGCCGAGGACTGGATCGGCGCCCCCTGGGCCATGACCCAGAATGTCGGCGCGCTGCTGCACGTGCTGCGCCGGACAGCCGCCGGCCAGGAACCCCTGCCCGCCCACGCCGTCCGAGAACGCCGGGGCCGTACGGTCGTCGACGTCTTCCCCGCCACCGGCTGGGACCGCCTCCTGCTCAACGGCTTCACCGCCGAGGTGCACATCCGCCCGGGCATCACCCCGCGCCAGACACGCGACCGCGCGGCCGGCCCCTACCGGGGCCGGGCGCCCCGGCCCCGGGTCTCCCTCGTCCTCGGCGCGGGCAACGTCGCCGCGATCACCGCCCTGGACATCCTTCACAAGCTGTACGCGGAGAACCAGGTCGTCATCGCCAAGATGAACCCGGTCAACGACTACCTCCGCCCCCACTTCGCCGAGATCTTCGCCGAGTTCACCGCCCGCGGCTGGGTCCGCTTCGTCGCCGGCGGCGCCGCCGAGGGCGCCTACCTCGCGGCCCACGACGGGATCGACACCCTCCACGTCACCGGCAGCGAACGCACCCACGACGCCCTCGTGTGGGGCACCGACGAGCGGGCCGAGGAGCGCCGCCGCGACGACACGCCCCTCCTCGACAAGGAGTTCACCAGCGAACTGGGAGGCGTCAGCCCCTGCATCGTCACCCCCGGCCCCTGGACCCCCGCCGACTTCCGCCACCAGGCCGAGCACATCGTCACCAGCAAGATGAACAACTCCGGGCACAACTGCATCGCCAGCCAGGTCCTCGTCGTGCCCGCCGACTGGGACGGCACGGACACGCTCCTCACCGAGATACGCGCCGTCCTGCGGGCCCTCCCGCCCCGCACCGACTACTACCCCGGCGCCACGGAGCGCCTCGCCGCCGTCCGCGCCGCGCACCCGCGGACCGAAGTGCTCGGCGCCGACGGCTGCCGCCTCCTGGTCCCCGACGTCACCGACCGGAACGACCCGCTGCTCACCGGAGAGGTCTTCGCCAGCGCGCTCGCCGTCGTCCGTCTTCCGGGCGCCGACCCGGCCGCCTTCCTGAAGGAAGCCGTCGCCTTCGCCAACGACGTCCTCCCCGGCACCCTGGGCGCCACCCTCCTCGTCCATCCCCGGACCGAGAAGAGCCACCCCCAGCAGGTGATCCAGGCCATCGACGCCCTCCGTTACGGGACCCTCGGCGTCAACTGCTGGTCGGCGATCGGCTTCCTGCTCGGCTACACCCCCTGGGGCGCCCACCCCGGTCACACCCGCCAGGACATCGGCTCGGGCATCGGCTTCGTCCACAACGCCTTCATGCTGCGGGACGTGGAGAAGACCGTGCTGCGGGCCCCGTTCGCCCCCGCGCCCCGCGGCCTGTTCACCGGATCGCCCTCGCTCTCACCGCGACCGCCGTTCTACGTCACCAACAAGACGGCCCTCACCACGATCCGCCGCGTCACCGCCTTCACCGCGGCGCCCTCCCTCGCCAAACTCCCGGGCGTCTTCGCGTCCGCACTGCGCGGCTGACCCGCCGGCGCCCCCACCACCCCTCATCCCCTCCCGAGAGGACCTCCGATGAACCTCGCCGACCTCGTCAGCCGCGGCGCGGCCGAGCACGGCCACCGCACCGCCGTCGAACTGGGTACCACCCGGATCTCCTACACCGAGCTCGACGCGACCGTCGGCCGCGTCGCCGCCATGCTCGGCGCCCGCGGCGTGCGCCCCGGCGACCGGGTCGGCGTGATGCTGCCCAACCTGATCGAGTTCCCCGCCCTGTACTACGGAACGCTGCGGGCCGGCGCCGTCGTCGTGCCGATGAACCCGCTCCTGAAGGCCCGCGAGATCGCCCACCACCTCCAGGACTCCGGTGCCGAACTGCTCTTCGTCTTCGACGCGGTCGCCGCCGAGGCCGAGAAGGGCGCCGAGCACTCCGGCACCGTGGTCGTCCCCGTGGCGCCCGGCGCCCTCACCGGTCTGCTCGCCGACCACCCCGACCCGGTCACGGTCTCGGCCGGCGGAGGCCAGGACACCGCCGTGATCCTCTACACCTCCGGCACCACCGGCAAGCCCAAGGGCGCCGAACTCTCCCACGACAACATCGCCCGCAACACCGAGCTGTGCGCCCGCGACCTCTTCGACCTGCGACCGGAGGACGTCGTCCTCGGCTGCCTCCCGCTCTTCCACACCTTCGGCCAGACCTGCGGGATGAACACGGCCGTCTCCGCCGGTGCCCGCCTCACCCTGCTGCCCCGCTTCGAGCCGCAGGCCGCGCTCGACGCCCTCGCGTCCCGTGAGGTCACCGTGTTCCTGGGCGTCCCCACGATGTTCGCCGCGCTCCTCGCCGCCCGCCACCGCGCCCCCGACGCCCACGACGTCTCCGCCCTGCGCCTGTGCGCCTCCGGCGGATCGTCGCTGCCCGTAGAGGTCCTGCACGGCTTCGAGAAGGCCTTCGGCAGCCCCGTCCTCGAAGGCTACGGCATGTCGGAGACCTCGCCGGTCGCCACCTTCAACCACCCGGACCGCCCCCGGAAGGCCGGCACCGTCGGCACCCCGCTCCAGGGCGTCGAGATCCGCCTGGACGCCGTGAAGGACGGCATCGGCGAGATCTGCGTACGCGGCCACAACGTGATGAAGGGCTACTGGAACCACCCCGGCGCCACCGCCGAAGCCCTCGTGGACGGCTGGCTCCGCACCGGCGACCTCGGCCGCGTCGACGAGGACGGCTACCTCTCCGTCGTCGACCGCAAGAAGGACCTCGTCATCCGCGGCGGCTACAACGTCTACCCGCGCGAGATCGAAGAGGTCCTCTACGAGCACCCCGACGTCGCCGAGGCGGCCGTCATCGGCCTGCCCCACGACGAACTCGGCGAGGAGGTCGGCGCGGCCGTCGCCCTCCACGAAGGCGCCACCGCCACCCCCGACGAGCTCCGCGAGTTCGTACGCGGCCAGGTCGCCGCGTACAAGTACCCGCGCGTGGTCTGGCTCCTGGACGAACTCCCCAAGGGCGCCACCGGAAAGATCCTCAAGCGGGAGATCGAGCCCCCGCGCCAGGCCGACCGCGGCCGCTGCCGGTCGGCCACCGACGAGAGGGCGTGAGGCCGCGCGCCTCGCGCGCACGCTGCCGCTCCACGACCCCACGGAGTACCCGACGTCACTGCCGGACGCAGACGGTCGGCATCGGCGCGATCGCGCCGCTGGTGCCGACCGCTGCCCGCCCCGGCTCGAAACCTGCCCCCGCCCCCACGGGGACGGTCCCCGGGCGCCGCGCATCGCCCTGTCGCCCGCCCGCCGGAACGGTGCCACCCGTTCCGGGGGATTGGCCGAACTCCGCGTAGACCAAGTAGATGCCTGAGGCATGTAGTGGAGGTGGCGCCAACGCCGGAGCCAACGATCTGCCGTCTGCGAGGTTCCCGATGACGACAACGGAAGAAACCGTCGCCTTTCCCCAGAGCCGATCCTGCCCCTACCACCCCCCGGTCGCCTACGACCCCCTGCGCCAGGACCGTCCCCTGTCCCGGGTCACCCTGTGGGACGGCCGGGAAGTGTGGTTCGTGACCGGACACCGGACCGCGCGGGCCCTGTTGGCCGATCAGCGCCTGTCCACCGATTCCACCCACCCGGACTTCCCGATCCCCACGGAACGGGCCCAGGCCCTCCGCAGCCGTCGGCGCGCCGCGCTCCTCGGGTGGGACGACCCCGAGCACAACGCCCAGCGCAGGATGCTGATCCCGAGCTTCTCGCTCAAGCGCACGGACGGCATGCGTCCCCGGATCCAGGCGACCGTGGACCGGCTGCTCGACGCCATGGAGGCGGCGGGTCCGCCGGCCGAGCTGGTGAGCGCGTTCGCGCTGCCGGTGCCCTCGATCGTCATCTGTGACCTGCTGGGCGTGCCGTACGAGGACCACGACTTCTTCGAGGAACAGTCCCGACGGCTGCTCCGCGGCCCGACGGGAGAGGACATCGAGGACGCGCTGGCCCGGCTGGAGGGCTACCTCGGCGACCTCATCGACGGCAAGCGCGCCAAGCCCGGCGAGGGCGTCCTGGACGACCTGGTCGCACGGCAGGCGCGCGAGGGCGGTCCCGACCGCGAGGAGCTGGTGCAGCTGGCGACCATCCTGCTTGTCGCGGGGCACGAGACCACTGCCAACATGATCTCCCTGGGGACGTACACGCTGCTGCGCCACCCCGAGAGGACGGCGCAGCTCCGAGCGGATCCGAGCCTGCTGCCGACGGCCGTGGAGGAGCTCCTGCGGTTCCTGTCGATCGCGGACGGCATGCTGCGCGTGGCCCGTGAGGACCTGGAGATCGACGGGACGGTCATCCGCGCCGGTGAGGGGGTGGTGTTCTCCACCTCCCTCATCAACCGTGACGACGCGGTCTACGCCGACCCGGACGCACTGGACTGGGAGCGCACGGCCCGGCATCACGTCGCCTTCGGCTTCGGCATCCACCAGTGCCTGGGCCAGAACCTGGCGCGCGCGGAACTGGAGATCGCCCTCGGCACGCTGCTGCGGCGCCTGCCGGGCCTGCGACTGGCGGCGCCCGCCGAGGAGATCCCCTTCAAGCCGGGCGACACGATCCAGGGGATGCTGGAACTCCCCGTCGCCTGGTGAGCGCCCCCGCCGGGCCCGGATCCGGCTCCACGAGAAAGGAAAGCCCACCGGTGCGCATCTCCATCGACCCGGACGTCTGCATGGGGGCGGGCCAGTGCGCCCTGGTCTCTCCCGATGTCTTCACCCAGGACGACGACGGCTTCGGCACCGTCCTGCCCGGCCGCGAGGACGGAGCGGGCGGGACCCTGGTCCGCGAGGCGGCCCGCGCCTGTCCCGTCCAGGCGATCAGTCTGGGGGAGGCGCAGGCGCCGGACCGGTGAGGAAAGGCGGCAGGCGCGCCGTCGCCCTCCCGGGACGACCAGCCGGCCCGAGCACGGCCGGCGGGACGACCGGAGAAACGGGTGACGGCCGCTTTCCGCCCGGGGACGGCTCCCGCACGTCCTCCGGACCGACCGTCCCCGGTCACGGCCCTCGCGGTCGACGACCGCGTTCCCGCCCGAAAGCGGTTCCAAGCCGTCGACCCGCTGTCGAGGACTGCCACTGCTGCTGAGCGCCCTCCCGCCCAGGCCTGGCCGGCCACCCCGCGGCGCGGTGCTCCGGGAGGCCGCATGCCTGTCGGGCGGCGCCGTCGCCGTGCTGGGCCCGCAGGCCGTGGTGGGCCGCGGTGTGCGGGGCGGTGGACTTTCCGCCGGTGTGCCCCGTGACACGGTCCGCGCGCCATGGACGGCGGCCACGCCGCCCGGTTCGTGATCACCGGAGCGAGCCAGCCGCCGTGGCCGTCGGCTGCCACTCCCGTCGCGGCCGACGGCGCACACCCACTGTGTGGATCATGTGCGGATCAGGGGAAGGTCCTGCGCCGGTTCGCGGGGGCCCGGGCCTCCCGTGATCGCCCGTGCCCTGGGCCCGGGGCCGTGAAGTCGCCCGAAGCCCCGTCAAGTCCACCTCCCCACAACGCCCCTGACGCCGTGTCGGTCAGGCTTGCGAGCTGCTCCGGCGTTCTGGAAGCCTCCGTCTCACTTATCCCGCACATGAGTACGGAGGCACCCTCACATGCCCTCAAGGCGAGTACACCGCGCCTGGTTCACCGCCGCCGTCGCGGCCTCGCTCGCGTTCACCGGCCTGGTGGCCCCGGCCCAGGCCGAGGACGCGCCCGGCACGGATCCCACGGTCCAGGAGCCCCGCACGGCCGAGGCCGCGCCCGCGCCGTTCTCGACCACCGCCTGGACCTCGCCCGGCGGCGCGGCCTCGCCCGGGGACTTCACGCTGTCGCCCGGCGCGCTCAACGCCGAGACCACCGCCCGGGTCGCCCGGCTGGACGCCGTCCTGCCCAAGTCGGGCGTGCAGAACCTCCTCGCCGGGGCCAACCGCACGGCCGAACCGTGGTGCTCCCGCGACCCGTTCGGCACCGCGCCCGACCCCGACGTCAAGTACTGCCTCCAGAACGACGACTCCGTCTCGCGCGAATGGGTGCCCCAGGGCATCACCGGCGTCTCCGACGCCAAGGACAACGAACTGTGGGGGGAGGCCGGGAACATCCGGCTCTTCGCCTCGTACGACGGCTGGGACCCGGGCCGCGAGACCGACCCGGACCCGGCGACGGGCGACTGCACCGCCGCCGAACTGGCCGCCGACGACGCCTGCAACCAGAAGGGCGTCCGGATCACCTTCGTCCAGACCCGGACCAATCCCGCCACCGGCGGCGTCGAGACCAAGTACCGGCACGTCCTGCTGGGCTGGACCTACGTGAACTCCGCCGGGCACGTCTCCTTCGACGGGCTGCACGCCGCCGAGTACCCGATCCAGAAGGGCGTCCACGCCGGCGGGATCGTCTGGTACGGCAACTACCTCTACGTCGCCGACACCCGCAACGGCCTGCGCGTCTTCGACATGCGCACCATCATGGACCTGGACCCGGACGGCGACCCCGCCACGCACGACGCGATGGGCGCCGACACCGACGGCGTGCGGACGACCGCCGACGTCCAGGACAAGACGAAGGTCGGCCGGCACGACAACGTCTGGTACAGCTTCGGCTACCGCTATGTGATGCCGCAGGTCGCCGCCTGGAAGTTCAAGGCGACCCAGAGCAACCCCAAGGGCTCCTACGCCTGCGTCTCGACCGGCGCCCCGAAGGCGTCGTACATCTCGCTCGACCGCAGCACCACCCCGGACCGGCTGCTGATGGGCGAGTACTGCCGTCCGCAGACCGGCTACCCGTCCACCGGCCGCATCGCCTCGTACCCCGTCGCGGCCCTGGAGGGACGCTCCGCCGACGTGCTCGCGGAGGGCTGGGCCAACTACCTGCCCCTGGCCGGCGGCGGCGCGCAGGGAGCGGCGGCGAACGGCGGCACGCTGTACGTCAACGAGTCCAAGGGCACGGACGAGCCCGGCAACCTCTGGCGGTACCGGTGGAACGACGGTCGGCTGGTCCAGGACGGCCAGGCCGTCAAAACCGCCCGGGGCGCCGAGGACCTCTACCTGGAGCGCGGCACCGGCCGCCTGTGGTCCCTCTCCGAACACCGCCCGGGGTCGGCGTCCGACTGCACCGCGAACCGGGACGCCGCCGATCCGGTGGGCACCGACTACTGCCAGCGGGTGCTCTACGGGCACCAGCTGAGCCGGCTCGACGCCCAGCCGTAGGCCGGGTTCAGGGTCCGGCGGGCCCGCCGAGCGTGCGCACGGCCTCCACGATCAGGTCCCAGAACCGGTCCGCGTCGATGTCGGTCGCGACGTCGACGCCGGCCGGCAGGCCCGTCACCCCGTGCAGGTCCACCACCGTCGCGCCCCGGGTGTACGTCCCGTTCAGCTCCACCGTCACCGCCGCCCGGACGACACCGGCCAGCGCCGGGTCGATCAGGTGGGCGACCGTGAGCGGATCGTGCAGCGGGGGCGCGTCGAAGCCGAACACCTCGCGGTAGGCGGAGGCGAAGGAGGTGAGCAGTTCGACGCAGAGCCGGCTCAGCGGGGTGCCGAGGGCGGCGATCCGGGCGATCACCTCGGGGGTGGCCCGCACCTGGTGGGTCGCGTTGAGGCCGAACATCGTCACCGGCAGCCCGCTGCGGAAGACGATGTCGGCCGCCTCCGGGTCGCACAGGACGTTGAACTCGGCCGCGGGCGTGGTGTTCCCCCGTTCCGTCGATCCGCCCATGAGCACGATCCCCCCGATGCGGGCGGCGAGTTCGGGATGCGCGAGCAGGAGCACCGCGATGTTGGTGAGCGGCCCGGTCGGCACGAGCGTCACCGGCTCCGGGTGGGCCAGAAGGACGTCCCGCAGCAGGGTGAGCGCGTCGCGCGGGTCCTGCGGCACGTCCGGCTCGGCCGTGCCGAAATCGGGGCCGTCGAGCCCCGAGGCGCCGTGGATGTCCTCGGCGACCCGGCCCGGTCCGCGCAGCGGCCGGGCGCGACCCGCGGCGATCGGCACGCCCCGGATCCCGGCCGCCGCGCACACCCGCCGGGCGTTGAGCGTGGTCTTCTCCACCGTCTGGTTGCCCGCGACGGTGGTGATGGCGAGCAGCTCGACCGCGGGGTGGGCCGCGGCGAGGAGGATGTTGAACGCGTCGTCGTGACCGGGATCGCAGTCGAGAATCACGGGAACCGGCATGCCCCCACCCTCCCACGTCCGGCCTCTCCCCGGCCCGGATCGGAGGCGACTCGCCCGGGTCGGCACTCCGCTCAGGACGGCCCCGTACGGACGGGGCCCGGACCCCCACGTGACGACGGATCGGTCCAGGCCCGGGGGCTCCCCGCCGGACCGGGCCGGCCCTGACCGTCCGGGACGGCGGCCCCGGCATGCCCCCTGTCGCGGCGAGGGCGTCCTCGGCGGCTCGGTGGCGCGCCGCGGCCGTGGCGGCGGTCGGCCCGCCCGGTCCGGTACTGCGGGCGGCCGTGGCCCGGGCCCGGAACCAGCCGGTGAGCACGGGGACGAGAGAGGCCTCGGTGCTGAGGGCGAGCTGCTCGGCGGCTCGGCATGCGCGGTCGCGGCGTCGAGGTCGCCGAGGGCGGAGGCGGATTGCAGGCGGACGAGCCGGCCGAGCACGGTGAAGCTCGGCAGCTCGTGCCGGGCGGCCAGGTCGAGGACCTCGGACCCGATCGCGTCCCGTGCCGCCGCGAGCCCGGGCCGGGGACCCGGCCGCCATGCCGGAACCGGTCCGATCCGCGTACCTGCGGGCGAGCGCCGCG
Organism: Streptomyces roseolus; assembly: GCF_014649855.1. Classification (GTDB taxonomy): domain Bacteria; phylum Actinomycetota; class Actinomycetes; order Streptomycetales; family Streptomycetaceae; genus Streptomyces; species Streptomyces roseolus. The sequence goes on from NZ_BMTV01000014.1 coordinate 113,396, forward strand.
GCCGTGGCGTCGATCGTCGCGGACTACCGGGCCTCGGCGGGCATCGATGTCACACACGACCGGGCGGACCAGGACGCCGGTTCTCAGCCGGCCACGCCCGTGACGGTCGTCCAGCAGGACTGGGGCGCGCGACTGGGCCACGACGCCGCCGAGGTCTGGCACGCGTGGGCGCCGGACCTGGGCCACCGGCTGACCGGCGCGGGCCACTTCATGGCCGAGGAGGCACCCGGCGAGATCACCGGGGCGATCCGCGGCCTGCTGCTCCGCTGAGCCTTCCCCCCGGACCACGGGAGGCGGCGGGCAAGCTCCGCTATGAGGGAAGGGGGCGCAGTGTTCGCCCCCGGGGCCCCGGGCCCCCGGCCCCGGGGCGACGGCCCGGCTCGTGCGCCGGATGCCCGTCGGACGTTCCGGAGGCGCATGCGTCAGAAATGCCTGACGCATCATCAAATAGATTCTAAGTCAAAGAACTTACCTGTCCAGGGTCTTGACTGGCCGACGTCGCGATGCCTTTATGGGAGCGCTCCCACGTCCCTGCCGACCCCCATCGACCGGAGGCCCCGTGAACACCCGAGCAGCGCCCCTGCCTCATGCCGTCCTCGCCCTCGTGACCGGAATCGCGACCCTCCTCGCGTACGTCCTCCTCGGGGCGGCCGACGCGCAGGCCAGGACCGCCGACGCCGTGGCGACAGGACTCCACGTCAGCGACGGACGGCTGCTGGAGGCCAACGGCAACGACTTCGTGATGCGGGGCGTCAACCACGCCCACACCTGGTACCCGGGCGAGACGCAGTCGCTCGCCGACATCAAGGCCCTCGGCGCCAACACGGTCCGGGTCGTGCTCTCCAACGGCCACCGCTGGTCCGCGAACAGCCCCGCCGACGTCCAGGCGGTCGTGGCCGACTGCAAGGCCAACCGCCTCATCTGTGTCCTGGAGGTCCACGACACCACCGGATACGGCGAGGAGGCGGCCGCGGGCACCCTCGACCAGGCGGCCGACTACTGGATCGGCCTGAAGAGCGTCCTCGCGGGCCAGGAGGACTACGTCATCGTCAACATCGGCAACGAGCCGTGGGGCAACGCCGACCCGGCCGGCTGGACCGCCCCCACCATCGCCGCCGTGAAGAAGCTCCGCGCCGCCGGCTTCGCGCACACCCTCATGGTGGACGCTCCCAACTGGGGCCAGGACTGGCAGGGCGTCATGAAGGCCGAAGCGCGGTCCGTGTACGCCGCCGACACCACCGGCAACCTGGTCTTCTCCATCCACATGTACAGCGTCTTCGACACCGCGCAGGAGATCCGGGACTACCTGGGGGCGTTCACCGCCGCCCGGCTCCCGATCCTCATCGGGGAGTTCGGAGGCCCCGCCGACCAGTGGGGCGACCCCGACGAGGACACCATGATGGCCGCTGCCGAGGAGCTCCGCCTCGGCTACCTCGCCTGGTCCTGGAGCGGCAACACCGATCCCGTCCTCGACCTCGCCGTCGACTTCGACCCGAGCCGCCTCAGCGGCTGGGGCGAGCGGATCTTCCACGGCGCGAACGGCATAGCCCAGACCTCGCGGGAGGCCACGGTCTTCGGCGGCGGCTCCCAGGACACTCAGGCCCCGACCGCCCCCGGCGCACTCGCCGCCACCGACGTCACCGCCGACTCCGCCTCCCTGACCTGGGCGGCGGCCACCGACGACACCGGGGTCACGGGCTACGACGTCGTCCGGGTGAGCGGCGCCACCGAGACGCCGGTCGCGGCCACCACCACCCCCGGGGTCACCGTCACGGGTCTTGCCGCCGACACCACGTACACCTTCGCCGTCTACGCGCGCGACGCGGCGGGCAACCGTTCCGCTCGCTCGGCCTCCGTCGATGTCACCACCGACGAGGGCACCTCCGTCCCCGGCGCGAGCTGCGCCGTCGGCTACCGCGTCGTCGGCGAATGGCCGGGCGGTTTCCAGGGCGAGGTCGTCCTGCGGAACACCGGCACCACCCCCGTCCAGGGCTGGACGCTCGGCTTCTCCTTCACCGCCGGGCAGACCGTCGCCCAGGCGTGGGGCGGCACCGCCACCCAGACCGGCAGCGCGGTCCGGGTGACGCCCGCCTCGTACACCGCCACGATCCCTCCGTCCGGTTCGGTCACCATCGGCTTCATCGGAACCAAGGGCGCGACGAACCCGGCCCCGGCCGCCTTCACCCTCGACGGCGCGGCCTGCGCCACGTCCTGACCTCCCGGGGCGCGGACACGGCGTCCGCGCCCCGACCCGTCCTGGCCCGACCTTCGACGCGCGTCGGCGAACGGTGCGTCGTACTTGATCGCTCGGTCTGGTGTGAGCCGTACACGGAAGCGGCCTTCGTCCGAGCATGGGCTCCGCCCAGGGAACACGCACCTCCCGGACGAAGGCCGTGAGGACGAGCCCACGGCATCACGATGCCCGGCGAGACCCGCCGGCCGGACCGTCACGTTTCCGAGGAGACTCCTCCTCCTGCCTCACCGACCGTCCGGACGCTCCGTCCGAGCCGGCCGAGGGGGTTCTGCGCGGGGACGGACCGGTGGAACCGCCGGCCGAGCCGTCGCTGGTGGGCGGACACCGCCGTGGTCACGGCAATCTCCACGCCGCACCCGCCCAGGGCCGGGTCGCCGCCTCCGTGTCCGTACCGGCTCGGGCGGGTGTCGGCCACCGCACGATGAGGTATCGGACGCGTATCGTCCCAGGTCGTGAGCGTGTCGGTGGCGCCTCGGGGCCGCCGGGAGACCGGCGGGGGTGAGGCATGATGGAGGACCTGCCCGGTCCCGTGCCCGAGGAACGCACATGTCTGATTCCGTGCCGGCGTCCGCGCCGACGCCCGTGACGGTCCTGCTCGTCGAGGACGACGAGGTGATCCGGCGGTCCGTCGCGATGGCCCTGGAACGCTACGGCTACCGCGTGCTCGTCGCCGCCGACGGGCTGACCGGGCTCGAACTCTTCCGGGAGGGGCGGCACGATCTGCTGCTGCTCGACGTGATGCTGCCGGGCCTGGACGGCATCGGGCTGTGCCGACGCGTCCGGGAGACGTCCACGGACCCGATCCTGATGATGTCCGCGCGCGGCGACTCCCTCGACGTGGTGTCCGGCCTGGAGGCCGGAGCCGACGACTACGTGGTGAAGCCCGTCGACACCGCCGTCCTGGTGGCGCGGATCCGTTCGCTGCTGCGCCGGGCCGCCTTCGCGCCCCCGGCGGCCGGACCGGCCGGCCCCCCGGAGCCCGACGGCCCGCTGGTCTTCGGCGACCTCTCCCTCGACCCCGCCGCCCTGGAGGTCCGCAGGGGCGGCGAGCGGATCGCCCTCGCCCCCACCGAGCTGCGGCTGCTGCTCGAATTCGTCGCCCACCCCGGGATCGTGCTGGACCGTCAGACCCTGCTCCGCGAGGTCTGGGACTACGGCTGGGACGGCGACACCCGGGTCGTCGACCTGTGCGTACAGCGGCTGCGCAAGAAGGTCGGCGCCGAGCGCGTCGAGACGGTCCGGGGCTTCGGCTACAAGTGGAAGCGGTGAGCGGCGGGCGCCGGGGAGCGGTCGCCGGCCTGGTGCCGCACCCCCGCTCGCTGCGCTGGAAGATCGTCCTCCTGGTGGCGCTGGCCTGTGCCTCGATGGCGCTGACGGTCGGTGTCCTGGTGCACGAATCGGTGCTGCGGCGGTCCCTGAACGAGGGCGGGGCGAGGGCCACCGCGTCCCTGGAGAAGGCCCTGGAGGAGGCCGCGGCCGCCGGCGAGGAGGGCCCCCTGGCCTCCCCCGGGGAGCTGCCCGACCCACTGCTGCGGCAGATCGAGCACGGCGGCGAGGCCACGTTCTACGAGAACGGGCCACCCGCCCCCGTCTTCTGGGCGGCCCGGCGGGAGGGCGGGAAACTGTACGCGGTCGAGGTCGACATGACCGCCGATCTGCTGACCCGGCAGGCCCTGGACCGGCACATGTGGAAGTACTCGCTGCTCACCCTGGGCGTCGTCGTCCCGGCCACGGCCCTGGCGAGCGAGCTTCCCGCCCGGCGGCTGCGCCGGGTGGCCCGCACGGCCCGCCGCATCACGGCGGGCGACCTCGACGCCCGGACCGGGCCGGTGCGCGGGGGCGACGAGGTCGCCGAGATCTCGGCCGTGGTCGACTCGATGGCCGACAGCCTCCAGCGGAGGATCGACACCGAGCAGCGCTTCACCGCCGACGTCGCGCACGAGCTGCGCACCCCGCTGATGGGCCTGGTCACCTCGGCGGAGCTGCTGCCCGAGGGCGAGGTGACCGACCTGGTCCAGGGCCGGGTGCGGGTGCTGCGCGATCTGGTGGAGGACCTCCTGGAGATCTCCCGGCTCGACGCGGGCGCCGAACGGTCCCGGCCGGGACCGGTCGACCTCGCCGGACTCGTCCGGGACGCGGTGCGGCGGACGGGCCTCGCCGCGCGGGTGTCCGGACAGGACGCGGCGGTGGTCGAGACGGACCCCCGGCGCCTGGACCGGATCGTCTCCAACCTCGTCGTCAACGCCCACCGGCACGGCGCCGGCCCGGTGGAGGTCGTCGTCGCCGGCCGGACGGTGACCGTACGGGACCACGGCCCCGGCTTCCCGCCCGACCTGCTGGCCCACGGCCCCCAGCGATTCCGCACGGGCACGGCCGAGCGGGGACGCGGGCACGGCCTGGGCCTGACGATCGCGTCCGGCCAGGCGAAAGTGATCGGGGCGGCCCTGGACTTCGCCAACGCCCCGGACGGCGGCGCGGTGGCGACCCTGCGCCTGCCCGAGGACGGCACGCCCGCCGACGCGTGACCCCCGCTTCCTCCGCCGGGCCCCGGCCGGCCCCCCGGCGCGTGTCCCTCTCGCCGCCCCGCTGATACACGACCGATGGGTTCCCGCGCCCGGGCCGCGCTCCGGTGTCCACGGGCCGGAGACCTCCCCCCAGGAGCCTGGCTGCCGTACCGATCCCGTACCGCGGCCCCTGGAGGCAGCCCGTGTCCCTTCTCCGCACACCCCGTCACCGCCTCGCCGGCGGTGCGCTGGCCCTGGCTCTGCTGACGGCCCTGGGCATCGCCGTCGTCTCCCCCTCAGGACCCCCTCCGGCACCGGACGGCGGGCGGCCGCCGGTCTCCGCCATCGGCCCGCTCCCGTGGCCGCACGACGGCCAGAGCGCCGTGGAGCTGGAGGGGACCGGTTCGCTGGGCGAGCGGGGCGGGCGGCGGCCCGTGCCGATCGCGAGCCTGGCGAAGGTGATGACCGCCTACGTGGTGCTCGACGGGCACCCGCTGCGGCCGGACGAGGAAGGCCCCCTGATCGAGGTGGACCGGCAGGCCGCGCACGAGGTGGGGGTCGGCGGCGAGTCGACCGTCCCCGTGCGGGCGGGCGAGCGCCACTCGCAGCGCCGGCTCCTGGAGCTGCTCCTGATCCCCTCCGGGAACAACGTCGCCCGTCTGCTGGCCCGGTGGGACTCCGGCAGCCAGGAGGCCTTCGTGGCGAAGATGCGGCGCGCCGCCGAGAGGCTCGGCATGCGGGACACGGTCTACACGGGGGCGAGCGGCATCGAGCCGACGACCACGAGCACCGCGGCCGACCAGGTGCGGCTGGCGCGGGCCGCGATGAAGGACCCGGTCTTCCGGGAGATCGTGGCCACCCGCGAGATCACCGTCCCCGGCCTCGGGACGATCGTCAACACCAATCCCCTGCTGGGCACTCCGGGCGTCGTCGGCGTGAAGACGGGTTCCAGCACTCCGGCGGGCGGGAACCTGCTGTGGGCCTGCGAGGTGCGCGTCGGCGGCACGCCCCGGCTGCTGGTGGGCGCCGTCCTGCACCAGCGGGCGAACACGACGCCCGCCGAGGGCCTCCGGGCCGCCGTCGACGCCGGCCGCGGCCTGCTCACCGCCGTCCGCGACGGGCTGGCCTCCGCCGGGACGGAGGGCCGGGGGCGATGACGGCGACGACACGCCCGGACCCCTCCGTCGCGGCACCGGACGGCAGGACGGAGCAGCCCCGCCCCGCCGCCGGGGCGGGCAGCACGCCGGTCCGCCCGGACCACGCCCCCGGAACCGGGGACCCCGCTGGGGGACGGCCGGACCCGGGACCCGGCGCGTCGGACGCCGCGGCGCACCGGCGGTGGTGGCGACGGCGCGGGACGGCGGTCACGGGCTGCTCCGTCCTCCTCGCGGTGGGCGTCGCGGGGCACGGGCTGTTTCCCCGGCTGCCCGGTCGGCTGAGCAGCCTGGCCGAGACCCTGCTGCCCTGGAGCGCGTCGGCCGTCCCCGTCCTGGTGGCCGCCGCCCTGCTGCGGCGGGCGGCGGTGGCGGCGGTGGTGGCCCTGCTGGTGCCGACGACGGCCTGGCTGGCGGTCTTCGGCGGGGTCCTGGCCGACAAGTCGTCCCCCGGCGGTGACCTCACGGTGGTCAGCCACAACGTCAACGAGGCCAACCCCGACCCCGCCGGGACCGTGCGGAGCCTGCTGGCCGCCGGGGCGGACGTCCTGGCGCTGGAGGAGCTGAGCCCGGCCACGGCGCCCGCCTACGAGCGGGCCCTGGCGGACACCCACCCGTACCACTTCCAGCAGGGCACGGTGGGCCTGTGGAGCGTGTATCCGCTGCGGGACGCGCGAGCCGTACCGATCATGCCGTGGACGCGGGCGATGCGGGCCGCGGTGGACGCGCCCGGCGGCCGGCTGGCCGTGTACGTCGCCCATCTGCCGTCCGTCCGCGTGGGACCCTCCGGCTTCACCGCCCGGGCGCGCGACGAGGCGCTGGGCCTGCTGGCGGCGGAGGTGCGGGCCGAGCCCGTGCGGCGCGTCGTCGTCATGGGCGACCTCAACGGCTCCACCGACGACCGCGCGCTGCGGCCCCTCACCGGCCGTCTCGTCTCCGCGCAGACCGAGGCCGGCGCGGGTTTCGGCTTCACCTGGCCGGCGCGCCTGCCGGCCGTCCGGATCGACCAGATCCTCCTCGGCGGCGGCGTCCGGGCCGCCTCGGCGTGGACCCTCCCCGCGACGGCCAGCGACCACCTTCCGGTGGCGGCCCGGATCATCCTCCCCCCTGAGTCCGGCCCCTGATCCGACCGGTCGCGCGGCGCCCGGCCGTCGCCGTCCTCGCCCGCCGGGACCTGCCGGAGGGGCCGGCCGACCGGGCGCGGCGGTCGTCTCCGGGCGGGACACCGACGCGCTCGTGCACGCCCGTCCGCGCGGCGCCTCGACCCGGGCTCCGGCTACGCGCGCCGGGGACGGTCACGCGCAGGCCGTCGTGACCGAACCCGACGACTTCTCCTCCACGCGGAGCACCAGTGCCTTGTCCGGCGGGTCGAGGTGGAGCCGTCGACGTCGCGGGCCTTGCCGATGAACAGCGGGTCGGTCGACAGCAGAGGCGTCTGGGCCCGGTGTGGTGCCGGGGCGAACGGCCGCCGGATCCGCGAGACGGCCGACCGGGACATGCCCGCGGCCGCGGCCATCGACCTCGTCGACCAGTGGGTGGCGTTCTCCGGAGTCTCTCCGAGCGTCTTGACGATGACCCGTTCGACATCGGCGTCGGTGATCTTCCGTGGGACGCCGGGCCCGGGGTCGTCGCACAAGCCGTCCAGGCCACGTTCGATGAACCGGCGCCGTCAGGTGCGGAGCGTGTCCGGGGTGTTCCGCAGCCGGCGGGACATCTCCATGGTCGAGTGGCCCTCGGCGTCCCGGTTCGTCCACCCGTCGCCGACGTACTCGACCCGGTGGTCGTGGACCCGGGCGCGGGGGGAAGAGGCCGGCGTTCAGGGTGTTGTCCGGGTGGTGGCTGAGCACGACGTCCGTGACGTCGTCGGGGCCGAGGCCGAGTGCGGCGAGCGGGTCGAGGATGGCGCCCACGTCGGCCACCATGCCCGGGTCGAAGATCACGTGCCGGTCGTCCTCCGTGACGTACGAGACGGCGGCGGCGACGCCGGGGCCGGTGGAGCCCACGTGGCCGGTGGCGAGGACGGTGAAGCGGGCACCCCGGCCGAGCGGCGCGTCGGTGGCGGTGGCGGTGGCGGTGGCGGTCGCGGTGGTGGTGTGCGTCGTGTCCGTGGTCATGGGGCGATCCTTCCGGGGCGGTACACCGGGGACGAGTGGCACAGGTGCCACTGATCGCGGGATTCGTGCCACTGCGGCCGGAGGGCGGCCCGGGGGAGGGGGCGGCGGACGGCGTGGCAGACTGCCCGCGTGTCCGCCTTCACCACCGTCGTCGCCTATGCGCCCGCCGGTGTGGGCCTGCTCGCCGTCGGGGTCGTCACGGAGGTCTTCGGCCCGCACGGCGAGGAGGTGCCGGGCTTCGACCTCGCCCTGTGCACGGACCGGCCGGGCCCGGTGCGCACGGACGGCGGGATGCCGCTCTTCGTCCCGCACGGACTCGACCGGCCGGCCTCGGCGGATCTGGTGATCGCCCTGCCGGGGGCGGACTTCCGCACCCCGCCCGGGCCCGCCGTGCTCGCCGCCTTCCGGGACGCCCACGCGCGCGGCGCGCCGGTCGCGGCGCACTGCGTCGGCGCGTTCACGCTCGCAGCCGCCGGACTGCTGGACGGGCGCCGGGCCACCACCCACTGGCGGTTCGCGGAGCTGCTGGCCCGTCGCCACCCGGAGGTCACGGTCGACGCCACGGCCCTGTACGTGGACGAGGGCGCGATCGCCACCGGCGCGGGCGCGGCGGCCGGCTTCGACCTCTGTCCGCACCTCCTGCGCCGGGAGCACGGGGCGGCCCTCGCCAACGCGGTCGCCCGGGACGTCGTGCTGCCCTCCCACCGTGACGGGGGGCAGGCCCAGTACCTCGCCGCGCCGGCCCCCGAGACCGGCCGGGACGAGCACCTCGCCGAGGTGCTCGCCTGGGCCCGCGCCCACCTCCACGAGCCGCTGACCGTCACGGAGCTGGCACGCCGGGCCGTCATGAGCCGGCGCACCTTCGCGCGCCGCTTCACCGCGGCCACCGGGACCACCCCGCACGCCTGGCTGCGCGAGCTGCGGCTGAGCGGCGCGGAGGAGCTCCTGGAGACGACGGACCTGTCCGTGGAGGAGATCGCCCGGCGCGTCGGCTACGGCAGCGCGGCGGTGCTCCGGGAGCAGTTCGTGCGCCGTCGGGGGGTGCCGCCCCGGACCTACCGGCGGACGTTCACGTCGACGCCGTAGGGAGAGGGAGAGGGCGAGGGCGAGGGGGGGAGAGGGACAGGGGGAGAGAGCGAGGGGAGAGGGCGAGGAGGGAGCGGGGCGACCGGAGCCGGATGAACCTATGCCGGGCACCGGCGCCCCCGCCTCACGTTTCCGGCCCCGCCACGTGCCTCGTGGCGACGTCCCTCCTCGTGGCGACGCCCCTCGACCACGGCCTGCCACGGACCGGCCGACTCCTCGACCGAGCAAGCCGGATGCCGCCGGGACACCCCCGGGAAAGCTGATGCGCGGGGATGTCCCGGCCGGCCATGATCACCCGGGCCGGCTCGTCCCGGCCACGTGCGATCACTCCTCGACCACCGTCACGCGCCGGCCCGTGCATCCCGTACGAGGTCCGCGGCAAGCCGCACGGGCAGGTACGTGGACGGGCGCCGGCTTCCCGACGGCGTGAGGCGCGCGGTACTCGACGTGACGCTTCCCCGGGGCGCGCCGTGGATCGGGGCGAACGGGCGTGGAACACGTCGTCCGACGAGAACACGCCGAGCGCATCGCCCGTACGGCTCCCGCCCATGTGATCACATGGGGTTCCGTCCCGGCGGGTGTTCCTTCGTAACGAGGTGTTCCTTCGTGTCGTCCCTGTCCGAGCGGCGCCCACCGGGCGCGTGCTGCTCCGCACCGACCACGTGGGTGTGCGCCCTTTCCTTCGCCGTCCTGGCCGCGGTCACCCTCGCCGTCACACCTCCCTCGCACGCGGCCGCGCCGGCGTCGAGCGCCCACACGAGGTCGTCGAAGGCCCACCCGAGGGCTACGGCTTCCCTCACGACGCACGTGCTCAACACGCCGTTCAAAGCGCGGGAGAACTACTTCTGCACACGGATTCCAGCCCTCGTCACCAGCACCGACGGCGTCCTCCTCGCCTTCGCCGAGGGCCGCACCCGGATGAGCGCGACCGGCTGCCACGATGTCGGCGACACCGACATCGTGCTCAGGAGGTCCTTCGACGGCGGTGCGCACTGGGAGGATCCGCAGGTCCTCGTCGGCGCGGGTGACGCGCTCGCGCACGGGAACCCCGCCCCCGTCGTGGACGCGGCCACCGGCCGGATCACCCTGCTGTACTCCAGCAGCGACTGGAACCGTGACGGGGCCGAGCCGAGCCGTGTCGGCTTCGCCCGGACCGTCCGCGCGGTCCACAGCTCGGACGGCGGAGCGACCTGGTCCCCGAGCGTCGCGCTGCCGCAGGCGAAGCCGTCCGGGTGGGGCTGGGTGTCCACCGGTCCCGGTCACGGCATCCAGCTCGTCTGGGGGCCGCACCGGGGACGGCTGATCGTGCCCGGAGACCACACGGCGGGAGGCGACAGGACCGCCGGGGCCCAGTTGTACTACAGCGACGACGGCGGTCTGACGTGGGCGCTCGGCGCCACGACCTCCGGCCTGAACACGCCTACCGCCTTCCCCGCCGAGTTGACGGTCGCGGAGACCACGGACGGCGACGTGTACGTCAACGCGCGCAACTCCGAGCCCACCCGCTGCGGCACCGGCGAGCACCGGCTGGAGACCACGAGCGCCGACGGCGGCGCTTCCTTCACCGCGCCCTTCACCCCCGTGGCGAACCTGGACACCTCCCCGACGTTCGGCTCGCTGCTGCGGCTGCACGCCCGGGACCTCGACGGCAAGCCCGACCGGCTGCTCTTCTCGGGGCCCTCGCGACTGGGCTCGAACACGCTGGAGGACCGGCGCGAACTGGCCGTCCGTTCCTCCTACGACGAGGGGAAGACCTGGCGGACCGCCGGCACCCTCGTCTCGGCCGGCCGCACCGGCTACTCCGATCTGACCCTGCTTCCGGACGGCTCGCTCGGTGTCCTGTACGAGACGGCCGGCACCGTTCCGCACGGCAGCCTCGTCTTCGCGGCCTTCACCGAGAAGAACATGGACGAGGCCGTGACCGAGCTGCGCCGCCCCCGGACCACCGACACCCGCGTACGTCCGCCCGGTGAACCCGGCAACCACGCGCTCATTCACGGCGGGGCGGTGCTCGGCGCCCGCCACAGAGGCAAGGCCATGGAGTTCGACGGCACGGACGACTACCTGCGACTCGTCTGCTCGCCGTCCCTGCGGGTCGAGGACCGGGACTTCACCGTCACGGCGTGGTTCCGGCACTCGGCCACCACCGGCACGCTGCCGATCGTCTGGGCGTACGGAACGCCGGGCACCGACCCGCTGAGGAAGGGCCGGCACTTCTCGATCCGGGCGGAGCCCGGAGCGGGCGACGTCCTGCGCGCCACCGTCGGCACCGACATCGGCTCCACGGAGGTGACGCTCCCTTCCTCGTACAACGACGGCACATGGCATCACGTGGTCCTCACCCGCGACGGCCTCACTCTCCGTCTCGCGGTCGACGGCGGCCCTCCGGCCACCGCCACCATGCGGCGGGGAACGTCGGCCGCGGACGGCAACGTCACCCCCGCGGGCGCGTTCAACATCCACGTCGGCGCCCGGCCCGACTTCCCGGACCAGCCGGCCGGGGTCGCGCAGCTCTTCCGCGGCACGCTGGACGACGTACGGATCTTCCGGGGCGCGCTGACCGCGGACGAGGCCGCCCGCGTGAAGAACGGCTCGCTCGACGTGGCGACCGACGACGAACGCCTCCGTCTCGGCTTCTCGACCATCTGGTAGAGCCCGTCCCCCCGGTCGGACCCCGCGGGGGCCAGGGCCGCTTCTCGGCCACCAAGCGCTGGGCCGGCCCACGACGTCCCGTACGTCGTCGTGCCTCCCCACCACCACAGGCCCTCCCCACCCCCGCGGGCCCTTCCCGGCGCGGCCTCGCGGGACCCATGACGGCCCGGGACGGCCGACGCGCCTCACGGGTTCGTCTCAGACCGGCAGTTCCGTGCGGAAGACCGTCGCCGCGGTGCCGCTGATCGACACGTCAGGGGCACCGGACGCCGTGGTCGCGACATCGACGCGGACGTCTCCGGGGCGGCCCATGGCGGCTCCCTGCCGCCCGGTGAAGGACAGGCGGCCGTCCGGCGCGGGCACGATGCCGTGCCGGAGGAGGTACGCGCCGAGGGGGCCGTGGCCGTTGCCGGTCACGGGGTCCTCGGGGATGCCGATCGCGGGGGCGAACATCCGCGACCAGGTGAGCAGGCGGGCGTCACCGGTGGCCCGGGTGAAGACGAAGAAGCCGTGGGTGCCGAGGGCGCGGCCGAGGGACGTCAGGGCGGCGGGATCCGGCCGCAGGGCGTCCACGGCGGCGCGGTCGCGCAGTGCGAGCAGGACCTTGGCGTGGCCTGTGGAGACGACCTGGACCGGCCCGTCCTCGGCGACGTCCCCGGGCGCGGCGCCGAGCGCGCGCAGCAGCTGTCCGACCTGGGGACCGTCCAGTTCCGGTCCGAACACGGCCGTTCCCTGGTGCATACGGATCCGTACGCGGTCCCCGTCACGGTCGACGCGTACGCGCTGCCGCAGGCCCGTGCCCGTCTTCTGCACCAGCGTGCCGGAGGGCAGTCCGTACTCGAGGGCGCGGGCGAAGTGGGTGGCGACGGTGGCGTGTCCGCACGTGGGCACCTCGGTGGTGGGAGTGAAGAACCGTACGCGCACGTCGTGATCGGGCGCGTCGGCGCGCAGGACGAAGGCCGTCTCGGAGTTGTTGAGTTCGCGGGCGACGGCGAGCATCTGGGCGTCGGCGAGGTGGTCGGCCCCGAGGACGACACCGGCCGGGTTGCCCCGGAAGGGAGTGGGGGTGAAGGCGTCGACCTGGTAGAGGATGCTCACCGGTCCTCCGTTCGGGGGAGAGGGGTGGTGTGCGAGAGGGGCCGGGCGGGGCCTTCGGCGTTCACCGCGTCGGCGGCGAGCTCGACGAGGGTGCGGACGGCGCAGCCGGTGCCGCCGCTGGGCGTGTGGCCGTGGGGGCGGCCTTCGTTGAAGGCCGGCCCCGCGATGTCCAGGTGGACCCATGGGATGCCGGCCGGGACGAACTCCCGCAGGAAGAGACCGGCCACCAGTCCGCCGCCCATCCGGGCGCCGTGGTCGGCGATGTCCGCCACCCGCGAGTCCAGACTGCTCCGCAGCTCCTCGGGCAGCGGCATCGGCCAGGCCCGCTCCCCCGCCTTCCGGGCGGCGGCCAGGACGCGTTCGCGCAAGACGTCGTCGCCCATCACCGCGAAGACGTGGTCGCCGAGGCCGAAGCGGGTCGCGGCGGTGAGCGTGGCGACGTCCACGATCGCGTCGGGCTGCTCCTCGGCCGCCCGTACGAGGGCGTCGGCGAGCACCAGACGGCCCTCGGCGTCGGTGTTGAGCACTTCGACGGTCCGGCCGCCGTACATCCGCAGGACGTCACCAGGGCGCAGGGCGGAGCCGGAGGGCATGTTCTCGGCCAGAGCGAGCCAGCCGGTGACGTTGACGGCGAGGTCGAGCCGGGCGGCGGCCAGCACGGCGGCGAGGACGGCCGCCGCTCCGGACATGTCGCGCTTCATGATCTCGTTGGAGCCGACGGGCTTCAGCGAGATGCCTCCGGAGTCGTAGGTGATGCCCTTGCCGACGAAGGCGAGCGTCGTCGTGGCGCGGGGGTGGACGTGGGCGATCCGTACCAGGCGCGGGGGCCGTACGGATCCCTGGCCGACGCCGAGGATGCCGCCGTGACCGCCGGCGGCGAGCGCGTGCTCGTCGAGCACCCGGACGTCCGGCCCGTGTTCCTGTCCCGCCGCGACCACCGTGGTGGCGAAGCTCTCGGGGTACAGGTCGTTGGCAGGGGTGTTGACGAGGTCGCGGGCGCGGTTCACCTCCTGCGCCACGACGCGGGCGCGCCCGACGGCGGCTTCCGCGACCGTACGGAGGACGCCGTCCACGAGGAGGGTCGCCTCGCGGACCGGCGGAGCGGGGCGGGCGGTCCGGTACGCGGTGAAGGCGTAGGCCCCGAGCAGGGTCCCCAGGGCCACCGCCGCCACGGCCTCACCGGTCCGGGCCGGCAGTGCCAGGGCGATCCGGTCCGCGCCGGCGAGGGTGCGCGCGGCCTCTCCGGCGGCGCGCCGCAGCGCCTCGGTGCCGTCACCGTGGCGGTCGCACGGGGCGGGCCCCAGACCGACGGCGAGGATCAGGGGGCCGGTGCTCTGCCTGGTTCCTGCGGGGGCGGGCAGGCGGAGCGTCTCCCCGGGAGCGCCGGTCGCCCCGAAGGCGCCGAGCAGGGCGGTCGGTTCGCCGCCGAACGTGGCGTCCGTCGCCGCCCCCGCTGCCGGGCGGGGCCCGTCGGGGGTCTGGATGACGCCGATCACGAGCCATTCGGCCGGTACGGACGCGGCGGGGGCGGTGGACACGGTCAGGGTGGTCACGGTCGTACGTCTCGTTCCTGGGGCGCGAGGCCGGGCCGGGGGCGGTGGGGGTCCGGGGGATGGGGGGTGGCCGGGGGTGCCGGGCGGTGTTCAGGCGCCGCGCGGGGGCCGGTGCCGGGGCGCGTGGTGTCCGGATGCCGGTCGGTGGCCGGTGCCGGGACGCGTGGCGCCCGCCGGGACAGGCCCACCCCGGCGAGCACGACGACCATGCCGAGGCCGGTCCGGAGGCCGAAGTCCTCGTGGAGTGCGACGACTCCCAGCGCGACGGAGACCACTGGGAGCAGATAGCCGACGGCGGCCGTGCTGGTGGCGCCTTCGGCGGCGATGTTCCGGTAGGTGAGGTGGAAGGTGACGCCGGTGGCGACGACTCCCAGGACGACGACGGCGATCAGCTGTCGCGGGGTGATGTCGACGGGGGCCGGGCCGCCGGCCGCCAGAGCGGGGGCGGTGAGGACGGTGGCCGCGAGGAGTTGGGCCGAGGACAGGGAGAGGGTCGGGATCCCCCTGCCGACCAGCCGGCCCATGACCAGGAAGCCGACGGCGTAGCTGCCCGCCGCGCCGACGACGGCGAGAGCACCCCGGCCGCCCGCCCCGGTCGCCTGCCAGGGCGCCGAGATCAGGACGACTCCGGCGAAGCCGATCAGGATCCCCGTGACACGGGACGGCCGCAGGCCACGCTCGGATCCGGTGGCCACACCGATCAGCAGGGACCAGAGGGGGGTGGTCGCGTTGAGGACGCCGGCGATGCCGGAGTCGATGCTCTGCTGGCCGAAGCTGAACAGGGCGAACGGCAGGGCGTTGCAGAAGAAGGCGGCGACGACGATCCGGCCCCAGATCGGCCGGCCGCGCGGCAGCAGCCGGCCGGAACCGAGGCAGATGGCCAGCAGGGTCACCGACCCGAGCAGGCACCGCGCGAACGTCACCTGCGTCGGGGCCAGGGCTTCCAGGGCCACCTCGATCCAGAGGAACGTCGATCCCCACAGGAGGGCGAGCAGGGCGATCCTCACCCCCGTCCGCGTCCTGTCCATGACACCGTCCACTGTCATCTCCTTGGTCAGCCGTCTTGAACGGTGCCGTACTCCTTTCGGAAGGACAAGAAAAAGGTTCTACCCTTTCGTTAAGCTGCTCTACATGATTGATGTGAGGCGCATGCAGGTCCTCCGCGCCGTGATCACCAGCGGTTCCGTGACGGCGGCGGCGACACACCTCGGCTACACCCCGTCCGCCGTGAGCCAGCAGATCTCCGCCCTGGAGCGGGAGACCGGGAGCACCCTGCTGGAACGCGTCGGCCGGGGCGTGCGGCCGACGGAGGCCGGACTGCTGCTCACGCGGTACGCGGCGGTCATCAGCGAGCACCTCGCGGAGGCGGAGACGGCGCTGGCCGATCTCCGCGCCGGGCGCGAGGGCCGGCTGACCCTCCGTTACTTCGCCTCCGTCGGCCCGACCCTGCTGGCACCCGCCCTGGCTCGCGTACGCCAGGAGCACCCCGGGGTGGTGATCGACCCCCGCCTGGCCGATCCGGACCACGCTCTGACGGAGGTGATCCAGGGCGAGGCCGATCTGGCCGTCGTCGTCCGGCCGCCGGACGACGCGCGGCCGGGCATCCGTGTCGTCCATCTGCTCGACGACGCGTACCGAGCCGTTCTGCCCGGCGGGCATCGCCTCGCCGCGAAGCGGGTGGTGGACCTCGCCGATCTGGCCGGCGAACCGTGGGTCGGCAGCGAACCCCCCGGCCCGTGTCTCGCTCCGCTCGTCGACGCCTGTGCCGCGGCGGGCTTCAGCCCGGATTTCGCGGCCACCTCGGAGGACTACGCGACCGCCCAGGGCTTCGTCGCCGCTGGTCTCGGCGTCAGCCTCATCCCGGCCCTCGGCCTGAGCGCCCGTCACCCCGGCGTCGTCGTCCGGCGGGTCCGCCACCCCGAACCCGTCAGGGCGATCCACGCCGTGGTCCGGCGCAGTTCGCTGGAGCAGCCGGTCCTGCGCGCGCTGCTCGACGCCCTCAGGGACGCGGCCGGGGGATGACGGCCGGAGCGCCAGGCGGGGCTTCGACGACGCGCCCCGGTCCTGCGCGGCATGCCCCGACCGCGCCGTACGGGCCGGTGGACCCGCGCAACGCCCCGGGGCAGGCCCGCGCCCGGCCCGCCGTGCCGCCCTTTCCGCGGACGCCGCGCGGACATCGAACGGAGATGCGAATTTTCGTGAGGCGTACGCCGACGACCAGGACGAGATCGATACCCAAGCTGCCGTCGAGCTGTACCCAGACCTCCCGAAAAAGGGCGTCGCGGGCGGATGTCCGGAGAACTCGTCCGGGTGACGGGGGAGCGGCGGCCGGGTGGTGGCGGGCAGGTCCGGGCGGACCGGCCCGTACGGGGGCCGGTGCCGAACGAGGGCGCCGGCGGTGAAGCGTCCGGCGATCGTGTGCCACCCGCGTCCGAGGGGGAAGACCGACGTGATCGCTGCCGATGGGCGGCAGGCGGTGCGGTGCCGGCGGTGGGGGAGGACCTGGCCGCCCTGCGTCACCCCCCGGCTCTCGACCACCGCACTGCCTATCGCGCGGCTCCTGCCGAACGCGAAGAGGATCAGGCTCTCGGCGCTCCGGAGGCCGACCGCCGTGCCCGCACCACCGAACTCGACTCTCTGCGCGGCGGCGCCACCGTGACCCAGGCCGAACACGCTCTGGACCACGCCGATACCACTGTCGCGGCGCTGCCCGCCTTCGGCGTGGACACCGACGGCGTTCACACCGCCGGCCCCTCCAGGCCGACCACCCTGCCCGGGACAACGCCCCTGACACAGGCCGGGCCTACGTACGCCAGGAGCACACGGAGCGGACCCTCGCCGAGCGCACCGTCCTCTCCAGCACCTGACTCACTCTTCGGCCGGGCCTGCCCGAGGGCGCGGTTCCAGCCGGGGGTGGGAGGGGGAAGCGGTTCGAGCGCCAGACACGCGGTGGAAGGGGCCTGTCCGCGCGGGAGCCGGTACGGCCATGTGTTCCGCAGGTGATGGGCGCCGGTTTCGATACGGGGAGGGACAGGAACCGGCGCCGACCGTCGGAGCGGCGGTCCTGCACGCCGCCCCGCCACGACCGTACGAGCCCTGTGCCCGGGGGCAGTTCCTGATGACCCACCAGGGATCTGATCGCTGTAGCGGGGCTCCGGATCGAACGGAGGGGCCAGGGCGTTCGGGGTTTCCGACGGGCCGCGGCGAGACGGCCGGCCGTTGGTGCCCTCGGGGGACATCCGGTGAGGGATCCGACGGTCGAGCGAGGTGTCCCCTCATCCTCGGAGAAGAAGACCGGACCCGGGCCGGTCCGAACGGTTCGGAAAGGGCACCGTGTCGATCCGTCCGACCATCGTCCTGAAAGCATTGACCGGGGTGACGGCGCTGCCGCTCCTCGCGCTGGTCGCCCCCGCGCTGGTCGCCCCCGCGCGGGGAGAGCCGCCCGCCGCACCGCCGGCCCCGGCGGCCGGGGAGCCCGCCACGCTCTGCGCACCGGCCGGGACCCTGCGCGGCGTGGACGGCGCGTACGCCCAGATCGGTCTGTGCGCGGACAGCGGCGGTCCGCGGCTCACCCTCTCGGCCCCGGCCTCCTGCGGACGCGCCGGCTCACGCACGACGTACGGCTGCCGCACCACCGGCACCTGGACGGCCCGCCACGCCGGGAACACGCTCACCGGAACCCTCCCCGGCCCGGCCGAACACCCCGGCCCCGGCACCTATGACCTCACCGCCACCGTCCGCATCCAGTCACAACCCGCCGGCGTCGACCTCCAGGGCACTGTCCAGGCCTCCCTGACGCTGACCGTCCCCCGGCCAGAACCCACCCACACCGTCACGGTGAACCGCACGACCCTGCGCCGGGCAACCACGACCACGCTCACCTACACCATCCGCCGGGACAGCGAGGACGGCGACGGCAGCGCCCGGTTCGGCCTGATCGGCGAAGAGGCGTCCGGCGCACGCATCTCCACCACCGACCCCCGCTGCGTCAACCCGCTCGTCGGCCACCACCCGCAGACGGCCCGCCTCCCGCACGCGCTCGACTGCGCCCTCACCACGCTCCAGCCCGGCCGTCCCGAAAAGGTGACGGTCCACGTCTCCCTGGGGCCCGAGTGCTCCACCGTGGTGTCGAAGCTCGGCTACTGGATGCCCGACGGCCAGACCCTGTACACCGGCGGCATGCTGCCAGGGCCGAAGCTGACCTGCGTCTGACGAGCTGATGCGTCATCGCGGTGGAGGCGTGTTCGCCTGATCGGGGTTGTGGTCACGTGTGGGCGGGTGCGGCCGGAGACGGGGCCGGCGATGGCCCCAGGACCCACCGGTACCGCTTGCTCGCGGTCTTCTGCTTCCCGCGCACCCGGGGACGGCCGCCCTCGCTGAAAACCTCGACGTCTCACGCCCACCGCGCCCCGGATCGTCAGGGGGCGACGGATACCGGCAGGTCAGTTGATCGGCTCGGCGACGAAGAGGGGGATTTCCCGCTCGGCCTTGAGCTGGTAGTCGGCGTAGTCCGGGAAAGCCCTGACGGCCCTGTCCCACCACTCCTGCCGTTCCCCGCCGGTGACGAGGCCTGCTCTCATGTCCCACTGCCGCGTCGCGTCACGCAGCACGATCCGGGGCGAGGCGACGAGGTTGTGGTACCAGACGGGGTGCTTCGCGGAGCCACCGTTGGAGGCGACGAGCGCGTACGCGCCTTCGTGCTCCACCCGCATCAGCGGGGTCTTGCGGAGTCTGCCGCTCTTCGCGCCGACGCTCGTCACGAGTACCACCGGCAGGCCCCGCATGGTCGTTCCCCGGGTCCCGCCCGACGACTCGTACAACTCCACCTGGTCCCGCACCCACTGTGACGGGCTGGGCTCGTACACCCCATCGAGCGGCATGCCGCATTCCTCTCGTCGTCCAGTGGCGGCCGGCCTCTCCGGAACGCGCCACTCCGCCCACTTCACCACGTCCGGTGCCGGTGCCACCACCCGATGACGTCGGACGTACCCCGCCACCGCGCACGCCGCTCGGAGCCTCCGGCGCGCACGGCGGCGGGGAAGCGGAACCTCAGGCCGGCCACGTACCCGTCAGCCGGCGGGTCGCGATGGCTCCGGAGCGGTCCACGGCAGCCCTGACCACCGCGAAGATCGCACCTTGGACCGCCGCGGCCAGCAGGATCTCCGGCCAGTCCCGGCCCTCGTCCTTGGCGTCGGGTGCGTCGTCCTCGTCGGCCATGACCTTCCACACGCGCCTGAAGGCGGCGCTGGCGAGGAGACCGCCGCCGAGCCCGAGCGCCATGCCGATCGGCTTGTACACCGCCTCGACGCGCTTCATCGCCGCCTCCGGTTTCCCCGCAGCAACAGCAGTGCGGCGACCGCGACGGCGGCGGCCACGAGGACCGCCCCCCGGTGGTCGCGCGCCGCCGCGGCGGCATGCTCCGTGCCGTCGCGCACCGTCTTCGGGGCCTTCGCCTCGATCTCCGCCGCCTTCTCGCGAAGCTGGTCGCCGACGAGCGCGGCGCGAACGACCGCCTGCTCCTTGACCTCGGCGGCATGCTCCTTGAGGACGGCGGCCTTCTCCTTGGCCTGCTCGGTGACCTCGACCGCCTTCACCTTCGCCTGGTCCTTCGCCTCGGCCACCATCTCCTTGACCTCGGCCGCCTTCTCCTTTGCCTGGGCCTTGACGTCGGTCCTGGCCGCCAGTTCCTCCACGGTCCTGCCGAGTTCCTCGCGGGTGTGCGCGATGCGCACGCGCAACTCCTCAGGAGTGGGAGCCGAACCCCCGCCCTCGCTCTGATGGCTCATCGGTGTGCCTTCTCCTTGATCTCGGCCACATCGGCCTTGACGCTCTCGACGGTCTGCTCCGGCACCGGGGGGACGGCCCGCTCGATCTGCTTCCGCCCCGCGATGCCCATCACCGTCGCCACCGCACCCAGCACGGCGCCGACGACCAGCGCGGACGCCCACACGGGCAAGGCCAGAGCCAGTGCCGCGATGCCGGCCGCGATCAGCGCTTGGAGGGCCAGAAAGCCGACCAGACCCGCCCCGCCGAAAAGACCGCCACCCCGGCCGAACCGCCTGCCCTTCCGTGTCAGCTCCGCTCTGGCCAGCCGCATCTCCTCCCGGACCAACTCGGAGATCTGCCCGGACGCGCGTCCCACCAGGTCGCCCATCGAGTCGCCGCTGCCCGGCTGCCGTTCGACGGCGCTCATGGCATCGTCTCCTTCCCTCCACGAACCTCTCCGTACGGTCAGACCCCTCCGCCGCGCCCCGACGGTGCTCCGCAACCCCTCGCGAGACACCCTCCCGGCCGCCCACAAGGGCCTTGGCGCGCGCTTACCCAGCCCTCTGGCGCTCATCCCCCTCCGTCCGGCACGCCGCCCCCCCGGCACCACCGAGCTCTGCGCTGCTCCGGCCGCCCCACCAGGAACGCCCACGGGACGCCACCCGGCGGCCGGGAAGAGGCTCACGCGCGACGGATGACGGCCCGACCCGACATCTCCCACCAAGCGCCGCCTCCCCCCGCTGCCGCGAGGCAGCGGACCCCTTTCCCACGCCCGCCCGGGCGACCCGGCCGATCTCTTCCGCTTCTGGGAGGCGGTCGGGGGGCGCCCGTCTCCCAGGAGACGGGCCTCGTCATCGCGGACGGCCTCGCCGCCTCGCGCGGCGGACGCCGCTCGCACCGCGTTCGCCTCACCCCCGGTCTGCGCTTCCTCGGGGCCGACACCGGGGCGACGTCCATCGACGCGGGCGTCACCAACGTCGCATGGGAGGTGTGAAGTGACCGCCGCCCCGGCCGCCTTCGCCACTGTCCCGCCCGCTGTGTCGGTCTCCGCCGGCGCCGCTGTGCCCGCCGGCCCGGAGGAGGCCGACGCGTTCCGCTCCCCGGAGACGGCACTCGACCGGACGGCCCACCCGCTGCGCACCACCGAGCCCCGCGGAGGCACGGCCGACCTTCGCCCGTTCGGCCGGATGGTCGGCGACGCCCGGGTGGTGGGCCTGGGCGAGGCCACCCACAGCTCGCACGAGTTCCTCACCCTCAAGCACCGGCTCC
The DNA here is from genome assembly GCF_014649855.1 of Streptomyces roseolus. Taxonomy (GTDB): domain Bacteria; phylum Actinomycetota; class Actinomycetes; order Streptomycetales; family Streptomycetaceae; genus Streptomyces; species Streptomyces roseolus. The sequence goes on from NZ_BMTV01000014.1 coordinate 134,846, forward strand.
TGCGGTACCTGGCCGAGGAGAAGGGCTTCCGGGCCTTCGCCCTCGAAGGCCCGTGGAGCACCGGACTGCGCCTCGACGCCTACCTCCTGCGCGGCGAGGGCGACTTGGAGCAGATCATGGACGAGGAGTTCCAGGGCGCCTACCGGTGGTGGAACAACGCCGAGTACCGCGCTCTGCTCCAGGGGATGCGCGCGTACAACGTCGAGCACCCGAAGGACCCGGTCCGCTTCGTCGGCGACGACGGAGGGTGCGCCGGTGCCGAGCTGTATGACAGGGTGAACGCCCATGCGACCGCGGCCCGTCCCGGAATCGTCCCGCGGCTCGCCGACCTGTACCGGGGCCTGCGGCCCGCCACCGACGCCGAGACGTACGTCGACGCCTACCTGTCGAAGCCGCCGGCCGAACGCAAGGAACTCGCCGAGCGGACCGGCCGGGCACTGGCCCTGCTCGAGCAGCGGCCCGGCAAGCCGCTGACGCCGGCACGCAAGCCTGGGCCGTCCAGCACGCCGCCGCCACCCATCGGATGACCACGCTGTACGCGTTCGACGTCGGGATTCGGACAGTGCGCGGACCAGCCCGCCCCGCGTCAGCCCGCCCCGTGTGATCGCACCCCTTGCCCCTCACCCCGCTGAACCCGGCCCTCACGTCCCTCCCCCTCGTCGTCCGCCCGGGCGGGGTGGGGGGAGGGGGAGGAGGGTCTGTCCCTTGATCGGTGGCGGGGTGCGCTTGCCGAGCCGGTCTTCCACCTGCCGGAGCCTCGTACGCGTCTCCTCGGTCGTCATGTCTCCCCCCATCACCGCTGTCGCGGACCGGGATCCGACGGACGGCCCCGTCCCTGCGCCGCCACCGACGCCACGGTCCGGGGGTCCTCACCGGTGAGTTCGACGATGCGGTGCGGCGGAACCCCGGCGGCCGCGGCCCGCGCCAGCAGGGCGTCCCGCTCGCCCGCACAGTCGCGGTAGGCCACCAGCTCTTCCTCCACGCGGGCGAGGGCGCCCGGCACCAGCGCGTGGCGCAGTCGGTTCAGCTCGTCGTCGTCCAACGGGACGGGCAGCTTCTCCGCCCCGTCGGGGATGGCGCCCGCCTCCTCCGGCGGCAGCAGCCGGGCGTTGGGGGAGGCGGCGGTGACGCCGTGCGCGTCGAGCCAGGCCCGTACGGCGGGCGTCTCCAGGCACGCCAGGTCTCCCGCGGCGGTGACGGAGACGCCCAGCGGGACTGCCGGGTCGTCCACGAGGAACAGGTGGGCGTCGTCGGTCATGCTCGTCTCCTTCGTAGACGCGAGGGTCGTGTGTCGTCCTCGCCTACCCCCTCCGGCGCGAGCCATCGCGGCTGCGGTCGCCTTCGTCCACGGCGCGCCGTTCCCGGGCGCGCCGCCTTCCCGCCCGGCATCCGGTGCCGGTCGCCCGCCACCAGCCGGTAGGAGGCGCCGACGGCCCACCGCGCCGGAGGCAGCGCGAGCGGCGCCCCTGGCGGCGCCCGTCTCCGGCCCCTGCACGGCACGGCCCTCCTTTCCACGAGGCCGCGTGCGGGAGGGGATGCCCGGCGGTTGAGCGGGCACACGTGCACGGTGCTCGCATCCACGCGGCCGGGTATGCCATCGGCAGCGCACTCGTGGGCGGGCGGACGACGGACAGGTGGCAACAGGACGCAGGGAGCGCAGTGATGAAAGTCCGCTCGTGGCCGATCCGACCGGACCTCCGGCTCACCGCCCACGTGGTGGCCGGCCGCTACCGGCTCGACGACCTGCTGGGCCGCGGCGGCGCCGCCGACGTGTACGAGGGCATGGACCTGCGCCTGCGACGGCAGGTCGCCGTGAAGGTCTTCCGCCCGGACGGTGTCGCCGGCACGGAGGAACGGTCCGACGACGAGGGCCGGCTGCTGGCCCGGCTGCAACACCCCGGCCTGATCACCGTGTACGACTGCGGCCGGGACGACGGAACGCCCTACCTGGTGATGGAACTGGTCAGGGGCACGACGCTCCGCCGGCGGATCGCGGCGGCCGTGCTGGCGCCCGCCGAGGCGTGCCGCATCGGAGCAGCGCTGGCCTCGGCGCTGGCCCATGTGCACGAGGCCGGAGTCGTCCACCGCGACGTCAAGCCCGCCAACATCCTGCTGGACGAGGCGGGCGCCCCCCGCCTGACGGACTTCGGCATCTCCCGGCTGCTCGGCACCACGGCCCGGACCGTGACGGGCGCGGTGGTGGGCACCGCCGCGTACATGGCTCCGGAGCAGGTGCTGGGCCGGGGCGCCGGGCCGGCGGCGGACGTCTACAGCCTGGGACTGGTGCTCATCGAGTCGATCAAGGGTGAACTGGAGTACGACGGGGCGCCGCTGGAGGCCGCGATCGCCCGCCTGAACCGTCCCCCGGTCATCCCGCCGGACATACCGGCGGCGGTCGCCGAACTGCTCGAAGCCATGACCGACGCGGACGAGAGCCGCCGACCGGACGCCCGGGCCTGTGAGCGCGCCCTGACCGCCTTGGCGTCGGAGGCTCTCGTGGGAGCGGCCGATGTGCCCGGGGCTCCGCCCCTGAGCGGGGAGGACGAAGCCGGCGGGCGGAATCGGGCCGTTCCGGGGCCGGACAGGGCGGGCGCGGCAGTGAGTGCCACCGGCATCCAAGCCGCCGCCCCCGCACACGGAGGGCCGCTGCCCGCACGCGCTCCTTCCGATCGGCCCGCCTCCCGCCGGGCCGGCAGAATGCTGGTGACCGCCGGCGCGGCACTGACCGTCTTCGGCGTCGGGCTGACCGGTTCGGCGGGCGGGCCGTCCCCCGGGGCGGAGGACGCCGGGCCGGTTCCGCCCCGCCCCGCCACGATCGAACCGGCCTCCCCGGTCGCCTCGCCCGCTCCGTCGGCCGGAGCCGCCGCCCCCGCGTCCACGCCGCGGCCCCCCTCGTACGCCGGAGACCGGCGGACCACCGGCTCCGAGAGCACGGCGGCCGACAGGGGGAAAACGCCGGCTCCCGGCGTCTCGGAGCGGCAGCGCGGCCGTGCGACCCGTCCGGAATCAGCCGGACAGGCCCCCCGGAAGGGCGAGACGCGGCCGGGGAAGCCGAAGCCGGCCAAGGGCAGGCACGCGCGATGACACCGCCGCGGCTCCCGGCGTGCACGCTGCCTGACGGAGCGTCAAATCGTCGCCCCGCCGACCCCCCGGACCGTCGAACGCGTCATTGACCTCGTGTCCGACGGCCTGCGGGAACGCATCGCTCCGCCCCCTTCACCACCGCCACCACCACCGGCCCCGGCGACACCCCCTCCTCCACACCGACGGGCTCACCGAGGCCCGCACCGGCGCGGACCGCACCAGCCTTTTCGGGGACGAAGCGCTGCTCGCCTTCGCCACCGCGCACGCCGGCAACCCGCCCGAGACCCTCGCCGACGCCCTCACCGGCCTCCTGAAGGACTTCGGAGACGGCCTCGACGACGACACCGCGCTGCTCGCCCTCGGCACGCCCGCCCCGCCACGAGAAACCCCGCATGAGCCTTCTGAAGATCACCACCCGAGACGCCGCGACCGGTCCCGTCATGGAGATCGTCGGCGATCCGGACTGCGCCCACGCGCCCGAGCTGCGCCGGGAACTCGACGCCCTCGCCCTGCGACCGGGGGAACGACTCGTCCTTGACCTGTCCGGCATGACGTTCCGCGACTCCAGCGGAATCACCGCCATGATCGCGGCCCGCAGCCGGGCGGAAGCGTCGGGAGCCGGGCTGCGCGCTCGCCGCCGTACCGGACTCCACCCTGCGCGTGCTGCGCATCGCGGGCCTGGACCAGATCTTCCCTCTCTACTCCGATCGCGCCTCCGCCACCGCCACCGGGTAGGCACCGGTCGTCGGCCGGGCGAGCGGGGTTGTCCGCGGACGGCGGTACAGTGACGGCCGGGAAGAGCCTTCTTGTGCCGGTGGCGGGCTCGGACTGCCGGTGGACGGCTGACGGATCGAAGGAGTTCCGGCGTGGGAGCCCGACGTGCGAAAGGCGGGTGGGGCGCGGCTGTTCCGCAGAACACCGCCTTGGAGGTGAACCCGTTGTCCGACCGTCCCGGCATACGTGTCCACGGAGAGATCAGTGAGGTCACGCGTCCCTCCTGGGAGCGCGCGCTCACCGAGCTGTCCCGGCATCACCAGGACGTCTCCTACCTGGAGCTGTCGGAGGTGGCCTTCGTCGACGTCGCAGGAGTCACGGCGCTCGCCGTGACCGCGATGGACTTGGCGGACGGGCGGTTCGTGATCGAGGCGCCGCCGCCGCAGCTGTCACGGGTCCTGGAACTGTTCTGGCCGGACCTGGACCGGATCGAGGTGACATCGGGATGACCTCGGAGACCACTGACGGGGCGTTCGTCCACCCCGCCCTCTTCTACCGCGACGAGCACGAGTACGTCCGGCGGACGGCCGCCTTCCTGACGGAGGGCCGCGCCCACGGAGAACCGATGGCCGTCGCGGTCCCCGGCCCCAATCTGGAGCTGATCAGGACCGCGCTGGGCGCGGACGCCGAGGGCATCCTGTTCCTCGACATGACCGAGGCAGGCCGGAACCCGGGACGGATCATCCCCCGGGTGCTGCGGGGCTTCGCCGACGCCCACCCCGGCGGCCGGGTCCGGATCATCGGCGAGCCCGTCTGGGCGGGCCGGTCCGAGACCGAGTACCCGGCGTGCGCACAGCACGAGGCGCTGATCAACGCCGCGTTCGAAGGCCGGGCGGTGACGATTCTGTGCCCGTACGACGAGACCGCGCTGACCCCGGAGGTGCTGGCGGACGCACGGGCCACCCACCCGCTCGTCATGGACGGCGACGGACGGCAGGAAGCGAGCGACGCCTACGACTGGCGGGCGGTGGTGGACCGTTACAACCAGCCGCTGGTACGCCCGGCGGACGCCTCCGCCTTCTCCTTCGGCGGACAGGACCTTCCCAAGGTCCGCCACTACGCCGTCGCCCGCGCGTCGGAGCTGGGTGCGGCGGGGGCGCGGCTGATGGACCTGGAACTGGCGGTGGCCGAGCTGACCACCAACAGCGTGGTCCACGGCGGGGGCAGCGGCACCCTCGCGGTCTGGACGGAGCCCGGCCGGCTCGTGTGCGAGGTCCACGACGGAGGCCGCCTGCCCGACCCCCTCGCGGGCCGCAGGCCCCCCGAGCCGGGCCAGATCGGTGGTCGTGGCCTGATGCTGGTCCATTACGTGACGGATCTGGTCCGCCTCCACACGACGGCCGAGGGCACGACCGTGCGGTTCTACCTCGACCTGTGACGGCAGGGGCGGCCCCGAAAGGCCGCCCCTCTCCCCCCTTCCACGTGGTACGCGGCCAGGCGCCGGAAAGTCCCGCCGAACGTCCCGGCCGCTCGACGCACCGCCGGCCCCGAGTCCCAGCCGGAGGCACAGAGAACCCGCGTGACGCACGCCTTCACCATGGCTCCCGCCCTGCTGCCGGTCTTCCGCGCCGCCCTCGCCGACCTCGGCGTCACCTGGGCCTGAACTCCGCTCTTCCCGCAGGCTCTACCCTGCCTACGGGCCCCGGGGCCGACTGGTCGTCCCCCGCCGCCCGACCGGGCTGTCCCCCGCCACCCCGGCGGGGGACAGGCCCTTTTCATGCCGCCTCCGGGCCCGGCCGGCTTCCCTCGCCCCGCCCGCGGCCCCTGCCGGCCGGCCCCGCCCCACGAAGTACCCGCACCTTCTCCGGGCGTTGTCGCATACACCCGCACGGGTGAACTTCTCCCTCGCGTACGCGAGCGCGGTTCCAGCGGCCCGCCCCGAACACCCCCGGTACCAACCCCATTGGCGCAAAACAGCTCAATACCCCATCTTTCAGGCGAACCCGTTCTGTGTGGGGGCACCATCACGACGAAGGAGCCCACGGATGCCCAAGACCAAGGCCGACTACGTTCCCCAGCGGCTGCCCGCCCACCTGGGCTTCGAGCAGTGGCGCTTCGACCGCGCCCTCGACCTCGGACTCATCCCGCCCGCCGACACCGACGACGGCCGACGCTGGACTGCCACCACCGTCGACGCCGTCGCGGCCCGCGCCGCAGACATCCGCGCGGCCACCGGAACCCTGCCCGACATGGGCGCCACCCGCGCCGCCGACCTGCTCGCCGAACGCTTCAGCACCGCGGTCGACGCCGACACCATCCGGGAACTCGCCCGCGCCGGCCACATCCCCCACGCCGACTGGTACAAGCACCACCGCCTCTACGACGGCCTCGCCCTGGAACGCTTCACCGACCGCGACGCCCTGCAGCGCGCCCACCGCGACGGCCGGCTCCTCGACCGCCACCAGGCCGCCCCAGCACCTCGGCATCCGAGCCGCCGACCTCGACCACCTGACCCGCTCCGGCTTCCCGCGCGCCACCACCCGCGTCCGCAGCCGCTACCAGTCCCGCCGCTCCGCCCCCGCCATCGCCCTCTACCGCCGAGGAACCCTCGACACCCTCCTCGCAGACCCCGCGATCGACTGGGACACCGTCCGCGCCACCCCCAAGGGGCGACGCTCCCTGCTCGCGGCTCTGCCGAGCCGGAACGCGGACGAAGGGGGAGACAGCGGTACGGCGTGAACGCGCGGCCGCCCCGTTCTCCCGGACGGGAACGGCCCGTCCCGGCAGCGCTGGCACCGGCAACGAAAGCGGCCGGCGCCCACTTCCGCCGAGGCGGGTGGCAAGGGCGCCGGCCAACCGAAAACACACACTCCGGGAGACCCGAGAGGCGTATCTCGCTTCCGAGTGTATCCGCCCGGCACGGTGCGGCGGTCCTCCGCCGCTTGCCGATAATGATGTAAACTTGGTAATGTTTTTTTGATGGCGGGTGGTGGCAGCCCGCGCGGCACCGGATGCGCCCACTCACCTTTCGGAGGCCTCATGTCCTTCCCCGACACGTTCCCCGTCGGCCGCCAGGCCCCGCCCGAGTCCGCGACCGGGGCCGGGGCCGGCGTGTCGGTGTGGCCGGCCACCGCCGGCGCGGCGGCGGCCGAACTCGCCCGGCTCGCCGGCCTCCTGGCCGCGGCCGGCGTCACCGTCGTCCCGGCCGGCGGCACGCTCGCGATCCCTCACCTCGTCTGCGGCCCGGGCGACACCGCCGGTGTCCGGGTGCGCACCACCGGCCGCGCCCCGCATGCCTTGTACGTCATCGCCGCCGGCCGCATCACCCCCCCCACCCGGGCGCGGACAGTGCCTTCGCCCACCTCCAGCCGCTCCTGCAGGCGGCCGCCCGGCCCTGCGACGGATGCGGCGCCGGGGCCGGAGAGCCGTGCAACTCGCGTTGCCTGCCCGACCCCTCGACCGCCTGACCCATCCCGCCGGCGGGGTGCCATGCGCACCCCGTCACCCCTGACAGAGGAAGACGAAGATGATCCGCGCCGGACGCTTGAAGTACGTCCAGACCATGGCCGACCTGGCCGAGGCCCTGGGCAAGTCCCTCGGTACCGTCCGCAACACCCGGCCCTACGCCGCGGAAGGGCATCCGGCGCCGATCAGCTCGCCCACCTCCCGCGCCCAGCTGTGGGACGCGGAGCAGACCGCGGCCTACTACGCCGGCAAGCCCGTCCCCGAGCTGCCCCGGACCGACGACGACGAGGACCTGCTGGACCGCCACGAGGCCGCCGAGCTCCTGGGCGTCAAGCCGGTCAGCTGGAACACCTACAAGCAGCAGGACCCCGACCTGATCGACGGCATGGTCCTGGTGCCCGAGGGTCCGCAGGGCACCGAGCACTGGCCCCGCCGCCTGGTCCTGGCCTTCAAGGACAAGCGCCCCGGCCGCGGCGCCGGCGGCGGCCGCCGCCAGGGGAGCGGCGACATGATCCCCCGCGACCAGATCCTGCCGCGGATCGCCGAGTTCCTGGACGCCGATCCCACCGTCACCGTGGAGACCGTCGCCGAGGCCCTGGGCATCACCAAGTTCCCCACCACGCAGACAGGCCTGGTCACCCTGCGCGGCCGGCGGATCGCCGACCTGGTCGAGGCCGAACCCGGCCTCGACCCGAAGGGCGCCGCCCTCGGACTGGGCTACCCCACCACGACCCACCGCGGCGCACTCAAGGTCGCCGAGCAGGAACTGCACGCCCGCCGCGTGACCCCCTACCTGCAGCGCGTCGCGGACGTTCTCGCCGAGGCCGGCGTCGCCCAGCAGGCCCAGGTCGAGGTGCGCCGGCAGGCAGAGGGCGGCCAACTCGCCGCCGCCGTCCTGCTCGAAGACGGCCAGCCGGCGCCGGCCCTGGTGTGGGACGACCGCTTCGGCTGGCGAACGGCCACCAGCCGACGCCACCCGATCGGCAAGTACACCGACACCGCCCCCGAGGGCGAAGGGATCCGCTACCTCGGCATCGGCCCGCGCCCCGAGCCCGAGGAACTCCTCGACGCCCTGCGCGACAGGCGCAAGGGCACCAAGCGCCCCCACCCCGCGCCCTGACGCAATCCACGGTGGCCCGCGGCGAGCGGCCTTCCTGCTCCTGAAAACTCCTTACCCGCGGCGCGGGGGACGGCGCCTCAGGCCGCGCGGCCCGCACCGGTGAAGGACTGCAGGGCCTCCTGCGTGTGCGGAAGACCGCGCTCCCGCAGCCGGTCCGCGGACGAGCGGACGAGCCAGTCGTGCCGGTGGCCGGCGAGATCGCCCAGCAGCTGCCGCTGCGCCGTTGTCAGGTCGGCGTAGCGGGGCGCGGGGTGCGGCTGCGGAGTGGGGAAGAGTTCCTCGATCGCCCTGCGGGTGCGGAACCCGTAGTGGTCCCAGACGACGCGGGGGAGGCATGCGTCGAGCGTCTCGCGCACGACGGCCGGGTCCGGGCCGGGCGGAAGGGCCTGAAGGGTGCGCTCGATGTGGGCGTGGAGGTCGCCCTCGCAGTAGTCGGTCACGCGTTCGAACGAGTGGCGGGCCGCGGCGGCGAGTTCCGCGACGGCGCGGTCGACCAGGCCGGGGTCGGCGGGCGCTTCGTCGAGGCCGACGAGGCGGATGAGGGCGGTGGCCGCGGCCCACCGCACCAGCGGGTCTTCGGCCTCCAGGTACGGGGTGATGTCCCGGGCCATGGAGGAGGGGCCGAGGAGGCCGGCGGCGAGCAGCGCGGTGGCCGCGGTGACCGGGTTCTCGTCGTGTGCGGCAAGGGTGGTCAGGCGGGGCAGGGAGGTGGCGACGAACTCGGGGAACCAGGCCAGGAGGTAGGCGATCCGGCTCCGCAGACGGGCGTCGTCGTCATCGAGCAGGACCAGAAGGCCGGGGAGCTCGGCCAGGACCGCGTCGTAGGACTGAAGCGCCGACCACCGCGAGTCGGGCGAGTTGCCGGCCGCCACCCAGTCCCGCAGTTCCTGCGCCCGTGCGCGCTTGTCGGGGTCCGTCGCGGCGGCCACCTCCTCGTCGTACCAGGGAAGGAGCTGCTCCGGTCCGACCTCCGCCGCGGCCGCACGCCATCCGGTCACGTTGATGCCGGTGGTCACGTCGTACTCGTCGTGCCAGTCCACCGCCAGGCGGGTCAGCAGCCACATTGCCTCCTCGCGGGCGGCCGCGGGCCCCGCGACGGCGATCCTCGCGAGGAACGGCACGGCGACCGGAGAGGCCGAATACCGGCTGCCCTGATGAAAAATGCTGCTGAACAGGCTTCTGAAAGCCTGCTCCCGCGCCTCGTCGTCGCTCCCGCACAGGGTGCGTATATGCCCTGGGACGTCCTCGGCCGACCGGTAGGCGTGCGACAGGCTCGCCCAGTCCGCATCGTCCAGCCCGACCAGCAGCTTCTCGTACTCGTTGATCATCGAGGAAGGATGGCAGGGGGCACTGACACGGCCTCGGCGGTCCAGGTGAGCCGGCGGCCGTCGGTACCTGTCCAGATGGTCTTCGCCATCTTCAGGCAGGCTGCTCCGGCACGTGCCCGAAGTGGTACTCGGCGCCCTTGAGGAGGTCCTCGGTCAGCCGTACGCCCGTCAGCCGTTCGGTGAGGGCGAGAACCGCTGCCTTGGTGTCGGTGCTCGGGCCCGCGCCCTCCTCGTCCTTCACCAGGTCGAAGCCGATTTCCCGCATGACCGGGACCAGCTCGTCGGGGGTGCTTCCGTACCTGGTCGTGGGCCATTCGAAGCCGGTCCTCAGCTCACCGTTCACGTACCAGTCGAAGAGGTCCATCGGCTTGCCGCCGTTGGTGGAGTGCGACACGGCCTGCCCGTTCAACGACAGGGCCGGGAGGAACCTGGACATCCCCACGCCCCCGTTGAAGTCGAAGACGAGCGTCCAGTCGCCGGCCGTGCCCGGAACGGCGAACGCACCCGCGATGAACGAGTCGTCCCAGTAGTCCGTCTCGTCACGATGCTCCAGGTGCTGTTCGACCAGCGAGCCCAGTCCCATGCCCGTCCCCTGCGGCTCGGCCTCCATGAGGCGCAGCACGTCGGCGGGGGAGATGCCGCGGACAAGGGCCAGGCCGTATCCGCTGGCCATCGCGTCGGAGAAGATCCGGGAGGAACGGATCCAGGCGTAATCGTGTGCAGTCACCAAAGTCATGCACCGCAGTCTGCCTTCCAGCACCGACACGCTTTCCTTCAGCCCTGCCAGTCGGGTTCGTGCGCATTTCTGGGAGTGAAGTCGCGTCGGACGGGAAGCGGGGCGCGCCCGGTCTGGCGGCGTTCGCCGGGCGCAGGTCTGCTCACGGCGGCGTGTTTCGGAGTGGACGCGATGTCTTTTAATCTATATAGTTGTCTCGTTGGTCGGCGGTGGCAGCCGGCCGCGAACCGAAATCACGTTCTCACCTGTGAGGGAGACCTCCGCATGACCCGGTACATCGAGACCAGGCACGTGTCCGCCGAGCTCCGCCGCCGCCTGAAGACGGCCTTCCCCGGAGCCAAGTTCTCCGTGCGCACCGGCACCGGAACCGGCTCCGCCTGGATCTCCGTCAGCTGGTCCGACGGCCCCGGCACGGACGCCGTCGACCAGGTCGCCGCCCCGCTCCACGGCGCCCACTGGGACGGCTGCAGCGAGTCCTGCGTCCAGACGGACAACGAGCTCACCGTGACCGTGGACGGTGAGCAGCTCACCGGCAAGCCGCTCGTGGACGGCATCTCCACCCACCGCGACTTCTCGGACGAGGTCCTCGCCGAGGCGAAGGCCCTGTGGTCCGCCGCCTTCGACGGCGCCGCCCCGGACACCGCGGCCGGAATGCACGGCGTCGCCGTCGTCGAGGGGAAGACCGTGCGCGAGGGCTGGGCCCCGAACCAGGTCCGCTCCATCGCGCAGGACATCGTGGCCCCGAGCGCTGGGCGGCCGCCCAGGCCACCGCCCCCAAGGCCCCGGCCAAGACGGCGCGCAAGACCCGCCGCCCGGCCGCCGCCAAGGCCTGCGCCCCCGCCGGAATCACCGTCGCCTGCACCGCCGAGGAGGGCACCACCGCCACCGGCACGACGTTCGGCGACGGCGCCGCCCCGATCCTGCGCGCCCACGGCTTCGACTGGAGCCGCAAGGCCGCCTGCTGGTACGTCAAGGCAAGCCAGAACGACCAGTCCGGAGCCGCGCTGATCGCCGCTCACGCGGCCGCCGAGGCCCTGCGGGCGGCCGCCATCACAATCACCGCCGACCTTCCGCACCTGCCCGCCGGCACGGCCCTTCCCGCCGCTCCCGCCCCGGTCCTCGTCGAGGAGGATCCCGGCGAGGACGACGTCCCCGAGGACTTCACCGGCATCGTGATCCGCCACACCCGCGCGGGCGGCACCCTCGCCGAGGGCACCGCCCGGGGCGAGGGTACCGCCGGGATCCTCAAGGCCCGCCGCTTCCGCTGGTCGCGCACCCTCGACTGCTGATGCCTGCCGCACTCCCGCGACAAGGCCGCGAACCGCTCCGACCTCGACGCCACCGCCGACGCGCTGCGGGCGGCCGGGCACACCGTCCACGTCACCGTGCGCAACGACATCGCCCACGGCTTCGACGAGGCCGAAGCCGACCGCGAGGCCCGCGCCGAGCGCTTCGGCGAGCGCGCCGACCGGGCGGCCGGCGCCTCCAAGGCCGCCTTCGCCCAGGCCCGCCGCATCGGCTCCGCCATCCCCTTCGGCCAGCCCGTCCTCGTCGGCCACCACTCCGAGCGCCGCCACCGCCGCGACCTCGCCCGGATCGACAGCAGCATGCGCAAGGGCGTCGAGCAGGACAAGCGCGCCGAGCACTACACCCACCGTGCCGCCGCGGCCGCCTCCTACGAGCAGCACCGCAAGGACCCGGCCCGCACCCTGCGCCGCCTCAAGGAGCTTCAGGCCACCCTGCGTGGACTGGAGAAGCTCCTTGCCGGCGAGCCGGCGTTCGGCTCCTCGTGGGACATCACCAAGCCGGAGAACGTCGCCGAACTCACCCGCCGCCACACCGGGACCGCCGAGGAGATCACCCACTGGCGAGCCGTCATCGCGAAGGCGGAGGCCGACGGGGTCAAGCTCTGGTCCGCGGCCGACTTCACCCAGGGTGACTACGCCCGCTCGCGCGGCCGCTGGTACGAAGTCCTCCGGGTCAACAGGGCCTCGCTGACCGTTTTCGGCGGCCCCGACATCCAGCCCGTCATCGACCGCAGCACCCGGACCTACTCCTGGGACGACCGCATCCCGTACGACGAGATCACGGGCCGCATGAGCGCCCAGGACATGACGGCCCGCCTGGCCGCCAGGAGCTGACCGGCAGCACGGCGGCCGGGCCCCGGCATTCCGGGTCCGGCCGCCGCCCTTGTGCGCGGTGCCTGCACAGCTGCGGCGGTGCAGGCACCCCTGCACGAGGGGAGGGCCGAGAGTCCAATTGGCCGTCCTGCGGGTTTTCTGACGGGCGCGTGGGGGCGGTCCGTCGTACGGTCACGGTGACGCTCCCTACGGGCGTCCGGGACGGCCCTCGCGTACTTCGCACGGCGTGGGGGCCGCCATCAGCATATTCACCTTGGTATGGCGACCGGGAAGAGACCGAAGGCGGAACGTTCACTTCGAGTCCAGAAACGGAATGAGAATACCCGGTAAGGCCGAGGCGACTTCTGCGAATGAGCCCGTCCGCAACCGGTTTCAGCCAAGAGTCATTAGGGGTGACGCGTGGACAACTAAGCTGCCGTGCAGTCCTGGACAGCCCTATCGCCAGGACACCGACATAACGGGAGGGAAATCCGTGTTTACCAAGATCGGAAAGTCCCGTACCTCCAGGCTCCTCGCAATGGCGGGGCTTCTGGCGGCTGGCCTCACGGGCACCGCGACCGTCCCTGCCAGTGCCGCGACCACGGCGTCCTGCTACGGTGGGGCCACATACTTCTACGGCTCGGGTAACAACTGGCCGTCCGGTTCGCAGGAATGGGCCTACACCACCACCCGTTGCTCGGACATCAACGTGATGCCCAACCGCGGCACCTGGGTTGGCGTCTGCTTCCAGCGGACGGGGTGCAACGACCTGAGGTGGGCGCCGGCGAACCAATGGACGGTGGCCGCCTCCGGAGTCAGGGACGGATCCGCCTTCTACTACGTCTTCGACCGGTACGTGGAAGGCATGGCGGCCTTCTAGGAACTGCGGCACCGGGCCCCTGCCCGAGGGAGAGGCCCGGGCTCTCCTTACGTTCCCCATCAGCCGAGAACGCTGCTGTCCTGTGCCATTGAACCTTGAAGTGACGTCGGGCTCGGTCAGCCGCGTTGCCGCCATCGCTGTACCCGGCGACGCAGCCCCATGCTTCCTCTGCGGCCTCCAGATGCAGAAGGTCTACGGCTCCGCCCACTCGGCCTCGCTTCGTGCCGGCTGTTCGGCCAGCCACCGTCAGGCGACAACACCGGGGCCTGACGCTCCGCCTGCGCTTTGATCTCCCAGTAGGACTCGTGAGCAGTTACACGCCATGCTTCCTCCCACGAGGCCAAGGCCGCACCGACTGCCGCGCCCGCTGTGCCCCGGCGCCGAACGTGGCGCGCCAGCCACACGAGGGCAGCGAGCACTGTGGCCAAACCACCAAAGATCGCTAGCAGCGGAAGAACGTCACCCATGTCGTCGAGGGTACGTGCACCCCGGCCGTGTCACTCAGGGAGTCGATGGCATGCGCTCAACCTCCACGGCTCAGGACAGCTATCGCGCACCACACCGTAAGGGAAGCGGCCGGTCCTTCCCGCCCATATCCGTACCTGCCTGCCAGCCACTGCTGGACGCCCGTAACGGCGAAGGATCGACCGCTTACGTCTTCCAGAATTTCAACTGGAAGAAGAACGTCATGGGTGGAAGCTCAGTACTCGCCTCGTACGAGGAGGGCGAGGCCGCACGGCGCTTCGCGGCCCTCAAGCAGGCCCTCACCGCATGCCGGTCATACGAGGGCGAGGGCTATGTCGGTCGATTCGAGGTATCGGTGAGAACGGAGGCAGCTCCTCGGGTCGGCGATGAAGCGGTGGCCTTCCGCGAGATCATTCCCATGAAACCGGAGTGGGGTGACCGCAACGAGCAGTTCGTCGTGGTCCGTACGGGGAACACCATCGCCACGTTCACCGAGCTCAGCACGGGCAAGGGCCTCTCGTTCCCCACCGAGCTGATCAGCCGGCAGGTCGAACGGCTGCGAGACGCCCAGCGATCCTGACCACAAGCTCGCCGACAGGCGACAGAAGGCAAGGGATGCCTGGTCAGTCGTCCTTGTTGTCGGGATATGTGGCGGCGGTGGTGAGGAGGCGTTCCCAGGTGCGGGGTGTGTGGCCGTGGAGGGCGGCGAGTTCGGCGGCCACCCGTCCCTTGGGCGCGCCGCCGGCCGGGGTGAGGGCCTGTCGTGCGATGTCGAGGCGCGGATCCCCCTCGTAGGGGTGGGTTTTGCGGGGGCCTTGGGGTTCGCCGGCACGGCGGCCGCCGCCTTTGCCGCGGCCGGGGGCGTTGTCCCGGCGCTCCAGGACTTCGCGGCGCGGCCACAGCCGGGAGCCGTGGACGGTGATGCCGGGGGAGAAGTGCCCGCTGGTGGCGTAGGCGCGGACGGTGCCGGTGCTGATGCCCAGGATCTCGGCGACCTCGCCGGCGGACAGGAGATCGTCGGGGTGCTCCTCCTCGGGCAGAGCGGGCACCGGCTTGCCGGCCAGGCACGCCTCGACCTGCGCCCGGTCGTAGAGGTGGTTGCGGCTGTCGGGGAGGAGGTCGGGGATGTGTGCGCGGAAGTCGTCGGCGTGCTGGCGGCGTCAGGTGCTGAGTGAGACGCCGGCGAGCTGGGCGATGTCGGATTCGTTGACGGCGGGGCGGCCCTGGGGGATCACTGTCGTCTCCTGAGGGGGTGGAGGCGGGGTGAGTGGGCAGGGTCTTTCGGGATCTGGCAGTGAGAAGCCGGCGGTGTGCCGGGTCGCCCTCGGGCGGCCCTCCGCCGGCTTCGCCCGTATCCGGACCCCAGAGGCGACTCACTCAACATCGCAGCGCACCATGCCATTCGAATGGACCCTCACCGGCTCAGCGCCGGCCGAGCTGCTCCGCCAGCCACGCGTCCGCTTCCCGGCCGCTGCGGAGCCGGACGACCCGCACGCCCAGCGCGGCCGTCTCGGCGACCTGACGGACGTAACGGGGCCGGTTGTGCCGGTACTTGCGCACGGCGGTGCGCAGCAGGGACCGCCGGTCGAAGAAGGCCCGGCTCCAGGTCAACCGCTTCGCCTGTGCGCTCGCGTCGAGCCCGGCGAGCTGCCGCAGGCTGCGGACCGTGATCCGCCACACGACCAGCCGCAGAGGCAGGTCGAGCCACACCAGTGCATCGGCCCGGTGCCACACCACGTCCGCGAGTTTCGAGAAGTTCCCCTCGACCACCCATGACTCCCGGTCCGTGATCTCCGCCGCCGCCGCACGGAACTCGTCCAGAGGAAGCGCCCCGGCGTCGGTGAAAAGAATTTCGTCGAGGTCGGTGTGCGCGACTCCCATGTGCGCGGCAATTTTTCCCGCGAGCGTCGTTTTCCCGCTCGCAGGGGGACCGAAGAACGCAACTTTTTTCACTGGTCACCTCTCTTTTCTGAATCGCAGCCCAGTGCATCAACGGCACCCATTATCAACCAAAAAACGGCCGCAAAGCCTTTACCGCGAATTTAATTCACCACCCTCTTTGGGCGTATCGTCCGGTCTGGTCGGGCCGTACGGGATGCACCGAGCAGGCACACTCCGGGCACAGCGTCGGCGCCAGCCGGGGACCAGGACCAGGCCGAGGTCGAGCCGCCGCCGCAGACGGCAACCCGCGGCGGACGGACGCGTACGGATGGAGGGGCGCAGCGCCAGCCGGGGCCGGCGCCCCCGGCCGGGTCCCCCTCCGGGCAGCGCCCCACCCACACGCACCCGCTCTCCCCGCCCTTCCCGGCAAGCGGGAGCAGCAAGGCGTGGCTCAACCCTCTCCGAGGACGGGAGCCCGGCGGCTCGCCGCCGGGCCTGACGGTCCGGCGCGCATCTGACGACGCCCACGGGGCCCGCTCCGCGCCTGACGGCGCGACAGGGGCACGCCACCGCCCGCTCCGGCTCCACGCTCCCCGGCCGGCACCGAGAAGCCGGGCGCGCCCGAGGCGCTGTTCTTCCCCCGGCGCAGCGGCGCTGCGCGCCCGGCACGGGGGAGCGAGGGCTCCGCCGCTGCGCGGCGGGCGGCGCCGTGGCCGCCCGGTGCCGCGCGGTGGGCGGCCCTGCGGGCCCGACCGCTCCCCTCCGCCTATTCGAAGCCGTTCTCCGGATACGCGGTCCGGCCCGACTCGCGGGCACGCGTACACGCCTTGACCCGCCGCGCGAGCACCGGTACGAGCCGTTCGCCGACCGATCCGACCTCGACAAACGCGTACCCGCGCAGCTCCTCGGCCTGGAGCCGGATCGCGGAGACCTGCTCGGGCGAGAGCCGGCCGCCGTCGAAGACCATCACCACACCCTCACTGCGCCCGCTCCGCGCGGCCGTCCAGTCCACTCCCAGCAGCGCGCCCGGGGCGATGTCGAGGCCGAGTTCCTCCAGGACCTCGCGGCGGGCGCCGGCCCGGGGCGACTCCTCCGCCTCGACCGCCCCGCCGGGGATCTCCCAGGGCTCCTTGTACACGGGATCGACCAGCAGCACCCGGCCCGCGTCGTCGAAGAAAAGCACCCCGGCCGCCACCCGTTTACGAGGCAGAGCCTTGTCGTACGCCAGCGCCGCAGCATCCACGTCAGCCATCCGCCGAGCCTAGCGCCGCGCCCGACCCATACCGGGGCGCAGCCGGGGGCTACTTCGGGCTTCGCCGCCGCGGTATCCCGCACACGATTCCCGAGCGTGCCGACCAGGTCGGCAACCGGGCCAGGCGGGGCAGCCGCGGAGGCCGCCCGCCGGCCTTCGACCGTGAGGCCCACAAGCGCCGCAATGTCGTCGAACGCTGCTTCAACCGACTGAAGCAGTGGCGCGGCATCGCCACCCGGTACGACAAGAACGCGGAGTCCTACGAAGCCGCCGTCACCCTCGCATCACTCCTGATGCGGGCGTGACATTTGACGACAGAACCTAGGATGCGCGGGTGACCACACCCGCACGACGCTCCCTGGGCGCCGGCCCCGCCAAGCCGATCCGCGCGAGGCGTTCTGCCGGGCAGCGGCGCGAACGTTGGCGTTCGTCTGCGCGGGACCACTCCCCAGTTCACCTATCAGGTGACGCTGGTGGCAGTGTTCAAGGTTCAGCCGAGTGATCTTCAGTCCTCCTGCGGGGTGCTTCGGCAGATGGGCTTCGCGACTCGCAGTGGCGGTGATGTGATCGCTTCCATGAAAAAGATCATGACTTGCGTCTCTGTGGCATCGTTCACCGCTTCGCTGCTGTCGGGGAGCGCCGGCGCTGCTGCCCCTGAGGCAGCGCAGTCCTGGGACAAGCGGGTGAAGTGCCAGACGGATGACCCCGAAGGCAGGCACATCGTCACCCGCTATGGGAACTCGACACTGGGCTGGAACCACTTCACCAACCGCCACAACATCAAGAAGTGCTCCACCCTGCACGCGGCTCTGAAGGATCGCGTGGACCGCAACGACAACCACGGTCACCTGGAGTACGACGGAGTCGCGTTCGAGACGGGAGTGGCCAGACCGCGGCAGGTGAGGTTCACCGTCGTCGTGCAGTACACCCGCAAGACCACCGACGGAGAGTACGACGCAGGCCGAGGCCAGAAGATCGACGTCATTACGGCGTACTGCCACAACCAGCCGGGCAACAAGTGCCCGGCATGGGCCAAAATGTGAACATGCCTGAGTCCCACGACGAGCAGGCGGCCTCCGATCGGCTGCTCTCTCTCGTACGTGCCCTTGTCACCACGCACGCGCCGTGGAAACCGCTGCTCATCGGAGCGGTCATCACCGGGGACGATCACATGCGTCTCTACTTCCGTTCCCCCGAGCGCGACCGCACCTGCGGAGTGGACGTGCTGACCAGCCGCACGGGTCCGGGTCTGCTCGGAGCCCTGGTTTCTCCGGCGTTCCTGGCGGACGAGCACCTGCACCAGCCCTCCGACGATCCGCACTGCGACACGGTTGTCGACCTCACCGACTACTGACGGACGGGATCGGTCAACGGGACTCGGGCTGACCGAACGCGAGGAGAAGAACAGCGTCGCGATCGCCTCGAACGGGTCCTTCTCCAAAGCGCACATGTTCCGGCGAACCCGTGGGACCTGATCGAGGAGTACAACCGTGTGCTCCTGGACGACATGCACGCTCTGTCGGAAGCCACCCAGGCGCTGAAGTCACTGGTCGACCGCCTCCCGCAGGCATTCGAGCAGACCGCCGACGTCCTGGAGATGCTGGCCTCTCAGGACCGGATCACGATCGAACAGAGCGACCCACAGACCGAGGCGGCCACGACCGCCGCCGAACTCCGGGCCGTCACGGCCGGCACCGAGAAGCTGGCGAAGGACCTGTCCCACCCCGCCTCGGCCCTCTTCCTCCCCACCGCCATCGCCGAGGTCGAGCGCCAGGCTCAGCGCGACTTCACCGCCAACCACCCGGCGGCCGAGCCGCCCTGCGACGCCGACGGAAACCGCCGTACCACCTGATGGGCCGGGTCCCGGCATCGAAACGGTTCGCCGGGGCACGGGCGGTCATCTCGCTTCCTCCGGCCGGGCGCAGCTCTCTGCCGCGGAGAGGAAAAGCAAGGCCCCACGGGGTCGTGGTGGTACCGGTGGACAGGCCGCGGTGCCGGTCAGCCGATGATCTGGAAGCTGAAGCCGCGGTCGCTGAGGGCGCCGGTGGAGTTGCCGGTGACGATCACGGCGCGGCCGGCTTCCAGGACGGCGGCCTGGGCGTTGTCCGTGGTGTACCAGCCGTCGCCCCAGATCACGGCGGTGGCGCTGGGCGCGGAGGGGAAGGGGTGCTGGAAGACGATCGAGTAGCGCCCGGTGGCTTCCTTGGTGACCCAGAAGTCACCGGTGCCGCCGTGCACGGCGCCGTCCTGGCCGACGTTGCCCCGCACCACCCGCCGGCCGACGGCCGTGCCGCCTCCCTGCCCGGAACCGGTGCCCGGGCGGGGCTGCCGGAGGTGCGGCGCAAATACAGGGCCGTTCCGTAGTCGTTGCGCAGCCAGATACGGCGGTTGTCGGCGACGCCCTGCAGGTCGAGGTTGTCGAAGACGTGCTCCTTGCCGTCGGCGGTGGCGACGACGGTGGCCCGTTCCAGGCACCAGCCGTCGGTGCCGGCGTAGCGGATGCAGGCGGGGTAGCGGTCGAGGTCGGCGCTGGTCAGCTGGGGCTTGCGCGGGTCGTTGTACTCGGCCTCGGAGACGTTGGCGTCCTGGCCGAAGACGAACTCCTGGTACTGCCCCTGCTGCAGGTCGGAGCCGGGAGTGTCCAGCACGAACTCGCGCCCGGCGATGCCCAGGTAGGCGGAGGAGGTGCCGACGCGGGTCGCGTCGGCGATGTCCGCCGTCCAGATCTTTCCGACGATCTTGGTGATGTCAGACATGGTGGTGCCCTTCGTTCGAGGTGTGTGGTGTGACGCCGAACCGGCGACCGACGCCCGTGCCCGCACGGCCGCACGGCCGCGTGGCCGCGGGCAGGGAAGAGAGCGGGACCCGAGGTCCGGGCCCGCAAGGCGATCGCACAGGGGCCGGCAGCGGTGAGGAGACCGCCCCGCCGCCGGCGGCCGGCCTTCGCCCCCGGGGCCGGACCGGGAACGAACCGCTGGCAGACGGGCACGGCTCTCGCCCCCCGCATGTCCGCCCCGCACCCGGTGACACCGCGCTGACCAGACGACGCCACTCATCAGATCGGATGACCACAATCCGCCGGTGCACCACGCAGGCACCGGCGCGTGAGACCGGTCCGCCCAGCTCCGTGAAGAGCCCGGCTCGTACCGGGCGCACCACCTCACGAGGAGGATGGACCGGAGAGCAGACACTGACGGCCCCGCTCGGCGACCTCGACGGAACCGCCCTCTTCCGCGAGCAAGAGACCCGCGCCGAAGCGGAGGATGAGCGGCGCCGCGCCGCGCTGAGGGAGGCGCAGCGTCGGGTGTGCCGGTGGTGCGGGCGGAAGTCCAGTGACGAGCACTGGGAGGAGATCACCGTGCACCGAACCGCCGTCCGGGCGGAGGACAGGACGGCGTGCGGTCTGTGTCGCGCCGACGACGTCGCCCGCGCCGAAGCCGCCCGCCTCGAGGCCGCCGCGTCGCCGGAGCCGCAGGAAGGTCCCGAGCCGGAGAGGGGCCGCGGTTGGTCCCGCCGGAGGACCTGACCGTGCAAGCTCGCTGCGCGGTCGGCGTCCGCCAGGCCGCACAGCGGGACCGGTCTCGAAGTGACCACGCCGCAGGGCGGGACGGGCAGGCCTGTCCGGCGCCGCCGGCCATCTGCAGGCCCTACACAGGGCCGATGAGACGTAGCCGAGAAGAGACCGCACCCCAGGATCTGCCGGGCGACCTGTGGCACGCCCTGGCCCAGCTCCACCACACCCACCCCGACCCCGTGGGCCGCGTCGGGCCGCTCGCCCGTCCGGCCGGGCTGCTGTCCTTCGCCGCGGCCGACGACACCGTCCTCGCGGCCCGGGTGCAGCTGTCCGGCGCGGAGTCGATGCGCGAGGTGAACGAGACGCTCCGCGCGGTCACCGGGGGCATGCAGGCCCATTTCACCGGCCCCGGCGTCGCGCTGGAGGTCACCCTTGGCAGACGGCAGGAGTTCCCGCTCCACGAGGCGCACGCTGCGGGCCTCACCCGGCTCTTCCGCCACGCCGCCGGCACCGTCGGTGCCCGCAGCACGTCGGGAGGCGGCCTGTGCTTCCACTGCGGCGGGACCGGACGTGCCCGACCCTTGTGGGAGCCGGCGGCCGGGCAGGCGTGAGCGGGCGTGCGGACCTCGGAGGCTTACGCCGGTACGGGCACAGTGCCGCGAGAGGGGAGCGCCGGCCCTTTTCCACGGTGCGCAGCTGCTCCCAGTCGACCTCGGGGTGTTCGGCGGGCACCGCGTCGACGGACGCCGTGGTGTAGAGCGCGATGTTGACGGCCCCGGCCCGACTGGTGCCGAAGCGGACCTCGATCGACTGCGGTGAGCGGACCCATCGAGCCGAACCATGTGGTTGAAGTCAGCACGTCGCACCCCGAGCCGGGCGGCGGCCTGCTCGGGTCCGAGCGGGGCCTCGGCGGCGACCAGGTCCGCCAGGTCCTCACGCCGGCAGACCTCCTCGACCTGGCCGGGATGGTGCAGCGTCCCGTCCGGGTTCGCGCTCAGGTCGACCAGGAGGCCCTGGTTGACCAACCACCGCACCACGAATGTCGTCACGTTCGCCAGCTCGCCGTGAACAGTCCGGCTCGGGATGCCGAGAGCGCAGGCGATCCGGTCGGCCGCCGCGCTGCCGCCGACACGTCTTCGGCGCTCCGCGCGAGGCCCTACCCCGCACGACGCTGGAGGGATCAGGCGTCCAAGGCCCACTGATCCCCGCTGGTCTCACCGAGCCCGGCGGGCTTGGGTGCTTCAGCTTTGAAGGGGCCAGTCGTTGCGTCGCTCGTGGCGGCGGCTGGCCACGCCAACGGCCACCATGGTGGAGAAGGGAACTCCTGTCACCACGTAGCCCACGAGGGTGTCGGTGCTGACCAGCACGATGTCCGCGAAGGGCTTGACCACCGGCGAGGTCCAGGCCCACCTCGCGGAGGTCTATGGCGCCGACGTCTCGCGCCAGACGATCTCCACGATCACCGACAAGGTCCTCGACGGGATGGCCGAGTGGCAGAACCGGCCCCTTGACCCGGTCCATCCGGTCGCCTTCATCGACGCGATCCACGTGAAGATCCGCGACGGCGCCGTCGCCAACCGGCCGGTCTACGTGGCCCTGGCCGTCACCGTCGAAGGCCGGCGCGAGATGCTGGGGCTGTGGGCCGGAGACGGCGGCGAGGGCGCCAAGCACTGGATGCACATCCTCACCGAGATCAAGAACCGCGGCGCGGGCGACGTCCTCATGCTCGTCTGCGACGGCCTCAAGGGCCTTGCCCGACGCGGTCAGACCGTCTGGCCGCAGACGGTCGTGCAGACCTGCGTGGTCCACCTGCTGCGGAACTCCTTCCGCTATGCCGCCCGCCAGGACTGGGACAAGATCGCCAAGGTCCTCAGACCGGTCTATACCGCCGTGACCGAGGAGGCCGCACTCGAACGGTTCGCCGAGTTCGCTGACACGTGGGGCCGGAAGTATCCAGCGATCATCCGGCTCTGGGAAAACGCCTGGGAAGAGTTCACTCCGTTCCTCCGCTTCGACAAGCTGCCGCACCACAAGACGCTCGACGAGTACGACTTCTCCTTCCAGCCCGACCTCGACCCGCGCAAGGTCAAGGACCTCGCCACCCTCTCGTTCGTCGAGGGCAAGACGAACGCCGCTCTGCTCGGGCCGCCCGGGGTCGGCAAGACGCACATCGCCGTTGCCCTGGCGGTCGCGGCCTGCCGGGCCGGCTACTCGATCTACTTCACCAGCCTCGACGACATGGTCCGCAACCTCAAGGCCGCCGAGACCGCCGGACGGCTGACGAACAAGCTCGGCACCTACCTGCGGCCCGGCGTCCTCGTGGTCGACGAGGTCGGCTACCAACCCCTCGAACGAGCCGAGGCGAACCTGGTCTTCCAGGTCATCTCCAAGTGCTACGAGAAGGGCTCGATCATCCTGACCTCGAACAAGACCTTCGGCGAATGGGGCCAGGTCTTCGGCGACGAGGTCCTCGCCACCGCCATCCTCGACCGACTCCTCCACCACTGCGAAGTGATCTCCATCAACGGCCCCAGCTACCGGCTGAAGAACCGCCTCCAGGCCATCGAGCGGGATACAGACGTGGCGTGATCAGGAATTTTGCGCTCCAGGCCGACCTGCCCTGGAGCGCGACAGTAAGAATGAGGGTGTGTTCAGACGCGAGTGGCCGGAGCCACCGACCGATGCCCGGCTTGACCCATACCGCCGAGCTGCCGCACGTCTCATGGACGGAGACGAACAGATCGGCGTGCTCGTGATCCGAGTCACCACCTGGTGGCGAAGAGAAGGACCCTTCTGGCGAAGGCGGTGGGGCAATCCGCGAGAACTTCCCGAGTGGGCGTTGTCCTGCGTCGCCCCAACCCAGCAGCTGCCCGACTTCGACGACGGGATCATCTCCGCTGACGAGCTCGACGAGGAGCTTGCCGACTGGGCAATGGGGACCTTTCGACTGCGGGGCCAGCAGTTCAGCCTCGCCTGGCTTGGCGAGGAAGAAGTCGACGCCGCCCACAAGGAACACGGCTGGACGATCGACTGATCGCCCCTGCCTTCACCGCGACGGAACTGAGGACGTTCATCCGTACGCAGCTGGGGAGAAAAGTCCGTACGCCGACAGGCGGCGGCGGTCGGCGCGGGTTGCAAGCTGTTCGGGCCCCTGGATCAGCTACTACGACGCGGAGCGATGTTGTGCCAGGTACATCATTCCGTCTCGTGATGGGAGACCGTCTGACCTGGTCGAGTCTCGTGGGCGGGCCGCTCGTTCAGATGGGGTGAGGGGGTCTGGCCTGGGTCGACTTCATCTGTCGCCACAATGTTGCACCCCTCTCAGCGGCCCGCCGACGGGGATGAAGCGCCCCTATTCGTATCCTGCTGCGGTGAAACTTACGTTCGGGCGCGGTAGGCGCCTCATCCGATTTACGCTCGGGGCGGCCGTGGCCGCCTCCGTTCTGCTGCCGGTCCAGCCCGCACAGGCCGCGGCGGGTCTGGAGCCCTTCACGGCGAAGTTCAACCTCACGCGTATCGACGGAGACAAGACCACTCTCATCGACTCGGCCGAGGCCGCCGGGGTCGCGAGGGCGAGCTCGGTCAGCGAGGTGCTCGGCGAGCGCACCGGCATTCCTGAGCTCTGCCACGGCACCGGGTTGAACGGCGCGTATCGGTACGACGGTTTCTGCTGGGACTCCGCGGACGATTTCACCGGGTACAACGACGCCAACGGCGGCTGGATGCCCCAGGGCTTCGCCGGGGCGCACGCGGCGACCGACAACGGCCTCTATGAGGGACGGTCGCTCTACGCCGCGTCCTGGTACTACGGCAAATACGCCAACAATAGTGCCAACGAGGAGTACACCCGGGTCACGATCGCCGAGTCGACCGGGGACCGGGTCGGCTACGGGCACATCGCGCTCGTCGAGCCGGTGAACGGGAACTTCAAGAACCTCACGTACCTGTCGCACGCCGACGGCGTCGCCTGGCTCGAGGACCGGCTGTTCGTCGCCAATGGCGTCGAACTCCAGGTCTACGATCTGACGAAGATGTGGCGTATGAGCGACACCGCGAGCAGCGGCACCGGCCTGGTGGGCGGTAAGAGCTCCGCCCGACAGCACCGGTGGGCCCTGCCTCTCGTGGCGCGCTACAGCACCTACGGCGAAGCCGAGGCCGACACCCCCTCCACCGCCTTCGTCGGCGGCAACCCCCGGGCGTGCGGCCCGACCAACGGCGTCCTTTGTATGAGCACCCTGAGCATCGACCGGTCCGGTGCCTCGCCGGTCCTGGTGTCCACGGAGAACCGAAGCGGAGCGGGCGCACGGATCGTGCGCTGGCCGCTGTCCGAGCTCGGCACCGGCACGCCCAAGCAGGTGTCCGCGTACACCACCGGCTACACCTCCCCGGTGTGGGGCATTCAGGGAACGGCCACCGACGGCACGAGCTACTACATGGCCGGAAGCTGCCCGGCCGGCTGGCCGGGCTGGGACGCGGACGCGAAGGACGACCAGGGCAGGCCGAACCCGCACAACAAGCTGTACGCCTGCATCCACAAGGCCAAGCCCGGCGAGGCGCCGCACGTCATCTCTCAGGCGCCGTGGCTGACTCAGGGCCTTTCCTGGGACCGCCGCGTCAACCGGTTGTGGGGGCTCAACGAGGCGCTCGACTCGGGCGGTGTCGGCAGGCGCGTGGTGTTCTCCATCGACACGAAGGCGGGCCAGGCGGACTCCGGCGGCTACATGTGGCTGGCCAACCACAACCGGCCGGGCTTCGTCTGCGCGACGCCGCAAGGCGACGGCACCGCCAACGGCACCCCGATCACAGTGTGGCCGTGCTCAGGATCGGAAGGCCAGCGCTGGAAGTACGACAACGGTCTCATCGTCCACAAGGCGAGCGGCAAGTGCATCACCCCGCAGGGCAACGCGTCAGGAACCGACGGGACGCTCCTGACCCTGTGGACGTGCAACCCGGCGAGCGACGTCCAGAAGTTCTTCTCCCACGCCAACGGCACGGCCAACGCCTGGGGCAAGGCCATCACCCCGAAGGGGAACTCCCTCGCCAGCGGGGTCTGGCTGACGCTGTGGACCCAGGGCAGCCCCACGCCTGACGTCCAGGAATGGGTCGTGAAGACCCTGTGACCGCCGAGGGGGGTGACGCCCGTCGCCCCCCCACACCACCGCCCCGTGGTGCAGGACGACGACTGCAAGCCGCTCACCGGCCTGGCCGAACACCTCGAAGCGGACGTCCCCGAGGCACATGCAGTGGAACCCGGGCAGCGACTCCACGGCCATGGCCGTCCTGAGCTGGGCCGACTCCGCCGGATCGGAAAGGTCCACCCGGATCTCTCCGCCCGTCCCGACCCCGTTCACCGAGCTGATCTGAACCACATGTGCCTGCTGCAGCACGTTGTCCAGCGCTGTCGTCCCGTCCATGAACCGATCCCTCCCCGCCCGGGCCGCAGATGCGCAGGCGGCCCGATTCGACCGCGGCTCCCGACCGCCTCGCAACCCGGTTCTTCCGCGCCCTCAGTTCAACGCGTACGCCGGCATGCGGGCGTCGCTGCATCATGGGCTTACGCCCCACCCTGGTCCGGCCGCCCTGTCCTGAGGCTGGCTGGCTATCGGCTGGCCCCGGCCACGTGTCGACCGGGCAGCTGAGGACGTTCGCTCGTACCAGGCCGAGGAGAAAAGCCCGTACGCCGACAACCGTCATCGACCTCAAGATTCTCACCGGGCGGCGCGTAGACCTGGTCGTCGACCGCACCCGCACCATCAACCGACTGAGGGCTCAGCTGGCTGGCATCTTCCCCGGCCTGGAACGGGCCCTGGACCTCACCAACAAGGGCCCGCCGACCTTGCTGACCGGCTACCAGACCGCTGCGGCCATCCGCCGGCTCGGCACCAGACGCCTGGAGACCTGGCTGCGCAACCGCAAGGTTCTCCGCGCCAGCCAGCTCGCCGAGACCGCGGTCGAAGCGGCCGAACGCCAGCACACCGACCTGCCCGGCGAGAAGCTGACCGCGCAGATGGTGCACACTCCGGCGAAGGAAGAGATGGCCCTCAACGAACAGGTCGCCGAACTCGACAAGCTCATCGAGGCCGGGTTTCGCGACCACCGGCGCTTCGAGGTGATTACCAGCATGCCTGGCCTCGGCACCATCCTGGGTGCCGAGTTCCTGGCCGCCACCGGCGGCGACATGGCCGTCTTCGGCGCCCCCGACCGTCTTGCCGGCTTCGGCGGCGTCGCACCAGTCCCGCGCGACTCCGGCAAGATCAGCGGCAACCTGCGACGGCCGCAGCGCTACAACCGACGGCTCCAGCGCGTCCTCTACACCTCCGCGCTCTTCAGCATCCGACGGTCTGAGGAATCCCGCCGGTTCTACGAACGCAAACGCGCCGAAGGCAAGTGACACACCCAAGCCGTCCTTGCCCTCGCTCGCCGCCGGGTCAACGTCCTCTGGGCCCTCTTCCGCGACGGACGATGCTACGAGCTCACGCCGCCGACCGCCCTCGCGGCTCGACAAACGACATCAGGAATCACTGGGCCTGTTCCCACGCCTGGATGACATGGCCCGGGATGCGTCCGCGGTCGGGTACGTCATAGCCGTGGGAACGGGCCCGTTCCCGGATAACCTCGCGGCTCGTGGTGCCGGTGGGGTGGGGCGCGGGCGGGGTGCTTTCATCGACGGGGCGTGACGGGGTGAAGAACGCGCCGTTGCCGAGGAGGCCGTCAGGGAAGACCGGCGGATGCACGTGGCCGCTGAGCAGGGAGGCGAGGAACGAAGTGAGGTTGCCGTCGTAGGTGTACCAGGCGTGACCGTCGGCTTGGTTGACGGTCACGCGCCACGCGTCGGGTTCCTCCAGGGGAGTGGTGATCCAGAAGAGGTGGTTGCCGTTGTCGGTCACCCCGACGGCGAAGAGGTCTTCGGGGGCGTGGGGCATGGGGTACGTGCCGCCGGCCCGGTCCGTCTCCAGCTGCCCGCGGAGCCGTGCGGGCATCGGGCCTGTCAGGTCCACCCACTCGGTGGGCCCGTGAGGGTGGTAGAGGCGGACGAAGTCGCAGAAGGCGCCGGGGCCGTAGGTGTCGGCCAGTTGCTTGTAGTCGTCCGGCAGTCGTGTTCCCAGGAGGGCTTCGACAGCGTTCCAGTCGGTGGGGGGCGGGGACGCCGGGGGCGGAACGAGTCGGGTGAGGTCTTCGAGGCTGGTCACAGAACTCCTCGGCGGCGTCGCTGCTGCTGCTGTTGCTCGTGGGCGGGGTTCGTCAGGTACTCGTCGACGATGATGTTCCCCTTCTTGTCGAGCGCTTCGAGCTGAATGTACTTGGGCATCGAGTCCTTCCTGTCGTCCGTGTACTCGAGGTAGACGTTGTAAGTGACGACTCCGCCGGTGGGGGAGTTCACCTCGTCGTAGATCGCCTGCTCGAAGTCCCGCATCACCGGGCTGTTCGTCGGGTTCTGCGTGATCGTGAAGAGGTTGTCCAGGGTGTCCCCGGAGCCGCCGAGCATGCGGGCGAGCAGGTGGCCGCGGGCCTGGTTCTCGTCTCCGCCCATGAAACCCGGGGGACGGAGGCTCTGGGAGGCGTGGGTTCCTTCGTCGAGCATGTCCCTGGTGATCGTCGCGTTCATTTCGTAGGGACGGCCGTGCCGGTCACGGGTGAAGGTGACCCGCCCACCCCAGGTGGGGTCGGCCTCACAGCCTGCCAGTCCCAGCGGGTCCGCCAGGGTGAAGGGGTTGGGGACGTACGCATAGTGGTTGACGGCAGGGGCGAGCCCCAGGGGGTCGGGTGTGAGGTACCGGCCCAGGTCGGGGTCGTAGTAGCGGTTGACGTTGTAGTGGAGCCCGGTCTCGGCGTCGAAGTACTGGCCGGGGTGGCGCAGCGCGGTGAACGCCGTGCTGGTCCGGTTCCACTGGGTTGCTCCCCAGGCTGTTCTGCGGGAGTGCCAGGCGAGGGTGCCGTCGCCGGCTACGAGCTCGCTGGGGTGCCGGACAGGTCGGTGACGATGGCGAAGAACCGCCGGTCGACCTCCTGCTGGGAGCTGTCCCTCTTCACCTCGCGCTGGGCCAGGGGCTTGAGCCCGGTGTAGTCCCAGACCAAGGTCGTACCGTGGGCGTCCTCCTCGGCGAGCTGTGACCCGTCCCAGGTGTAGGTCACGGATCGGAGGAGGTGTCCGGCATGGTCGGTGTGGTGCTTTGCCACCCGGCGCCCGAGAGCGTCGTACTGGTACTCCCAGGTGCTGTCGTCGGGGGTCTGGACGCGGGTGAGGCGGTCTTCGGCGTCCCAGGTGAAGAGCCACGTCAGTGACTTCCCGCTGAGCGTGGTGGTGGTCCGCCGGACGACGCGGCCCTGGGCGTCGTAGTCGAAACGGGTGCGGCCGGCCCGCGTGATGCGGGTGCCGTCGTAGCGGCGGTCTCCCGCAGTGTCCTGCCCGGGAGCTTGCGGGGGTAGCGCGGAGTGGGTCGGGTCTCCCGCGGCGTTGTAGGCGTACCGTTCCGTCCAGCCCGCCGCGTGGACGGCGGTGATGCGGCTTGCGGCGTCGACGGTGTACGTGCGGCGGCCGGTGACGCTGTCGTCGATGCCGACCGGCGCGCCGTCCGGCTGGTAGGCGAAGTCTCGCCGCAGGAGGTCGGCGTCCGGCAGACTCAGCGACTGGCTGGTGACGCGTCCGACGGGGTCGAAGCCGTGCCGCAGCGCGAGGCGGCCGTCCAGGATCCGCGAGGTCTCGCGGCCCAGCGGATCACGCTCGAAGCGGAAGGTGTGCTCTCCCATGGCGTACGCGGCCAGCCCGGCCGGTCCGTAGGCGAGGTCGCTGGTGGCGCCTGACGGCGTGCGCCGGCCCAGGGCGTCGTAGGCGAAGACCGTCGTCCGGCCGTTGACGGTCTCCGAGACGACCCTTCCCGCCCTGTCGCGCGTGAGTTGGATGTGCGCGTGGGCGTTGGCGAGGTCGGTGACGTGACCGGCCTCGTCGTGCGTGAAGACGGACTCGGCACCGTCGTCGTGCCGCATGCGGACCACACGCCCGAGGACGTCGCGCTCGAACGTGAGGCTCTGGCCGGCCCCGTTGGTGCGCCGGGTGAGGCGGCCCGCCGCGTCGTGCTCGTACAGCAGCGTCCGGCCGTCGAAGTCGGTCTCGGAAACGAGGCGGCCGGCGGCGTCGTAGTGGTACCGCCACTCCAGGCCCTCCGCGTTCACCACGGAGGTCAGCCGCAGCTCGGTGTCGTGACGGAACCGGTAGGAGCCGCCGTCAGCGGTGGTGCTGCTCGAGGGAAGGTCGAAGTGCTGCGCGGTGTAGCTGCTGACGCGGCCCATGCGGTCCGTGTGACGGGTCAGGTTGCCCTCGCCGTCCCAGTCCCGTTCCTCGCGCGTTCCGTCCGGCAGTTCCCGCCAGGCGGGTTTCCCCTCGACGGTCCACCCCTGGCGGAGCGTGCCGCCGACGGCATCGGTGACGGCGATGACGCGGCCGAACGCGTCCCGCTCACATTGCAGGACCGCCCCGTCCGGTGTCGTGACCCGCACGGGGAGTCCGGCCTTGTCCGTCTCGACGCGTGTCAGCTCGCCGAGCGCGTTGCGCACGCCCGCCACATGTCCGCGAGCGGTGAACTCGTACTCCGTGCGCGCCCCCGCAGGGCCGACGGTCGCCGTACGGTTGCCGCGGTCGTCGTACTCGAGCCTGATCACGGCGCCGCCGCGCTCGGTGACTTCCACCGGCAGGCGCATCGCGTTGTACGTGGCGCTGGTCCGTACTCCGCCGGGGGCCACCAGGTCGACGAGGTTTCCCTGCGTGTCGCGTTCGAAGTGCGTGGTGTGGCCCAGCGCGTCGGTCTCCGTCAGGAGCCGGTCCTGCTCGTCGAAGGAGAAACGGGCCGTGTTCCCCAGCGGATCGGTCTCGGATGTGAGCCGGAGCCGCTGGTCGATCTCGAAGACGGTCGTGGCGCCGGTCGAGTTCGTGTAGCGAGTGATGCGGCCGTCTGTCCGGGCGAGTCGCTCGTACGAGAACGTCGAGGACAGGAACCCGTCCGGCCCGATGGTGCGGACGACCCGACCCAGCTCGTCGTACACGTACCGGAACGCCGAGCCGTTGCGATCGGTCCAGGACGTGATCCGTCCCGCTTCGTCGTAGGTGGACCGCAGGGGCAGACCGGAGGAGTTCGTGACGTCTGTCAGGTCGCCCGCCGCGTCGTACCCGTAACGCAGCACGCTGATGAGGGTGTCGGGGGTCTGGAGCGACAGGCCGGTGACACGGTCGTCCTCGACGCGGAGCACCGCCTGATAGCCGCCGTCGTGGACGACCCCGGTCGGAGCACCGTCGCTTCGCCGTACGAAGGTGATGCCCACCTGGTTGCGGTCCTCCAGCTCGCTCAGCCAGTAGGCGGGGGACTGCCCGTAGGGGCTACCGGTGAAGTACCGCGTGAGCCCCGACACCGGGTCCTGGATGCGGTAGGTCGTGGAACCGTTATCCCGGCCGGCGAAAGCCAACGCCAGGCGGGGCCCCTCAACAGGCAGGACCCCGTCGGCGTCCTCAGGGCTCGGCAGACGTGGGTAGACGAGCACGGACCCGTCCTCACGCGCCCACATCGCGCCTCGCGACGCGGAATCCAGCTCGACACGCTCATCCAGTGTCGACGCCCAGCTGCGCCCGAACCAGCGGCCCCACCGGTACTCCGAAAGGTGTGTGCGGCGCAGGACGAACGGCAGAGAACCGGGAAGGGACAGGTCGGTCTGCGGCAGCGTCATCTCGCCGGTGGCGACGTCGATCGGATCGTTTCTGCAGTTCTTCTTCCCCAGCGGGACGCTGTGGCGCCGCGCGTCGTCCTTGGCGGTGTCCAGCCGGTCCGGCTTCGCCCTTCCGCCGCCCGGGCCACCATGCCCGCGACCGGGCTCGGAGCTTCCCCTGCGGCCGCCCGGACCGTCCGTGTCCCTGCCGTCCTTGGAGTGGATCGCCTTGATCCGGTCGCGGATGTCGTCGTCGGTGTTCTTATGGGTCCTGGAACTGGAAGTGAGGGCGGCAGGAACCTTTTTGCCGATGTGATCACCCAGGTCGTCCAGAGCCTTGGTGAGCTTCTCGGTGACCCCCTCGATGGTGGTGTCGAGCACCGCGGTGAGGGAGTCCTTCCCCTTGGCCCGACCATGGTGGGACTTGGCCTTGCCCAGCTTGCTCCTGGAGACGCTCTGCATGGTGACCTGCACGCCGGCCAGGTGGGTTCCGGTGTTGCGGTGCGCGTCGTGGTCGATCTCCGGGCCGCCCCGCGGTCCCGGCACCGAAGCGCCCGCGGCGGAGTTGAGCCGCAGACCGTCCTTGCCGGCCTGCACCGTCTGGCCGGTGTCGTAGCCGTTCTGTACTCCGGCCGCGTTCATCGCCGTCTGGATGGCGAGGTCGGCGACGATGTTCTCGATCGCGGCGACCGCGGGCTCGGTGAGGGTCGCGACGATCTCCGCGACGGCCGCCTCCGCCATCTCCTTGAGGATCCGCTTGAACGCGATACGGGTGGCCGCGATCTTCGCTCCGGCGAGCAGCGTCGACAGACCCGCGGTCACCGGAGCGAAAGCGAGGGAGATACCGACCGTGCCGCACAACTCGGCCAGTTCCCCCACCGCCAAGGCCTTACGGGCGACGATGATGTCCGCCACCCGGTCGAGAGCTCCCGCGACGGTACGGGCAGCCTTCGCGAGGTCCTTGTGCTTGCCCTGCACCTTCGACCAGTGTTCGTCCAGAGCGCTCAGCGACTCGCTCTGCCCGGTGGAGAGCAGCTTCTGCACGTGGCCGAACGCGGCACCGGCATCCTCGTCCGCGTCCCCGGCGAACTCCCGCAGCGCGTCCGCCATGTCCCGGTAGGCGTCCTCGTCGACGTTCGGCCACCCCACACCGATCACATGGACGAGAGCTTGCAGATCATCGGCGTGACGACCGTGCCGGGCGGCTGCGTCGTCACACAGCCCTGGGGTTACGCGCCGCAAATGCCGGGCGTACTGACCCGGTTGGCCGCCGACACGATCTGCTACGGCCTGTACGCCAACCCCAAGAGCGGCAGCCAGGGCAGCATCGCCCGTCAGGGAATTGCCGAGGGCCGGGACCTGCACCCGGGCGTGGCCCCGCGCGAGAACAGCACCTCCGAGGAGGTGGTGGCTTCGTACCTCTACCGGCACAGCGCTGTGGCCTACTCCTGCGCCTTCGCAGGACTCCGGCTGACCGACAGGCGCGCGGTGGTCGGACCTCCCGATGCGTGGGTCGAACTGCCCCGCCGCGACTACTGGAGTCACTGACGCGAGACACCTGGCGTCGAGGGCCTGCGGCGCGTCGAGGTGTATGTGGGAGCCCCCGCGTACCTGGAGTCGCGCAGACAGCGGCAGTTGATCCAGGTCGCGGCCCGGTCGCTGAAGGCCAAGCCCGAGGATTTGGCGGCCGCCATGGAGCGGCTGCAGGAGGCCCAGCGGGCCGGTAGCGGGAACCCAGGAGCTTGCGGTGTGCGCTGGACGAGCACGTGGCGGGGAATCTGGTCCGGCAGGCGCAGGACGGTGTCGTGCTGGCCCGCTGTGACGGATACGGCCAGGCGGACCTGAGGCAGCTGGCCGCGACGGCCCTGGTTGCCCCAGCGGGGCGGGTCGTGGGGCTGATCGGGGCCCCGGAGGGCAGCAGCGTCGCGCTTGCGGTCGCCTTCACCGAAGGCGAGGGCGATGCGCCTGCTGCCATCAAAATCGCTGCGAAGACGGTCGATGACGGTGGTGGCGAGAAGGACCCGCGGCGGGCCGTGCCGACGACAGGGACGTGTCCCGGATCGACGAGGCCATGGAAGTGCTCAGGGGCGAGCTCCTCGGCCGGGTGGGCGGTGAGCGATAGCCCCGTAAGGCCCGGCGCGGAATGTTTGCCCTCCAGGAGACGCGGTCTTCCACTGACCTGCGGCGATTTGCTGAGTATTTCCAATTTTAGGATAATGCTTCCCCAGGAGCCTCATCCGCTCCGCGCTGACCTGAGGCGACGGGATATTCTCCAAGTCCGCAGCCTCGGGGGGCAGGTGATCGTCTCGCCGGCCCTCGTCGCCTTCTCCTTGGAGCTGTACCGCTCGCTGTTCACGGTCAGCCGCATCGTGCGCGACTTCGCCTTCTTGGGTGGATCGGCCCAGAAGCCCGTGACGCTGTTCCAGCAGTTGCGGCTCTCCAGGCGGATGCGGATCTGCGGCCCGGAGATGTGGTGGGTGCGGGCGTTGCTGTCCGCGGTCGCGGGGGAGGCCGTCGGGATCATCGCGCACCAGGCCAGTGCGACGGACACGGCTTCGGTCCTCATGACGTTTCGCATGATCGATTCAATCGGTGGCGGGCCAGGCGGGTGCGCAGGGGACGGGCAGGATCACCCGGGCGAGCGTCGGCTGCGGGCACCTCCGTTCCCCATGCGGTCCGGCCATGATCGGAAACATCCGGCCACCGGGTGGCACGCATGTGACTGAAACTGTGCTGGTGCAAGTCGTCATGAGGGCAAGTGATCTACGGTGGTCCTTCGAAGAGTTCGTTCGGGCAGGCTGGTTCTGCGTCGGCTGAGGCTACGGGGGAGTGTCGTGCGGACCGAGTTCGTCGACCGTGTGGAGCACATGGCCGAGCTGCGCGCGCTGGCGGAGGGGCTCTCCGCGGGGCGTGGCGGGGCGGTCGTCCTGGACAGCGTCGCCGGGATGGGCAAGTCGTCCCTGCTCGACGCGTTCGCGCGGCTGTCGGAAACGGACCCTGGTCTCGAGGCCCTGAGGGTGGTGGGCACCCGCTGCCATCCGGGCATCGGCCCCGGACTCGTATACGGCCCTGTCGTGGACCTCATGCTCCCGCTGGTCCAGACCGTGAGGCAGCCGGGACCGCTGCGACAGTTCCTGGGTCTGACGCGCCGCGGCCTGGTGAAGTCCGCGCCCGAGCTGCTGTCGACGATGGTGCCCGGCCTCGGCGCTGCCTTCACCATCGGGCAGGAGGTCACGCGGGCGTCGCTGGCCACGGGCTCGATGCCGTTCGACAGCCTGCAGCCCTTCCAGCAGGGAGTGGCGCTGCAGATCACCGAGGCTGTTCTCGACCTCGCCCGTTCGGGTGGCCCGGTGATGCTGACCATCGACGACGTCCAGCACATGGATCCCAGCAGCATGCTGGTGATCGACCGGCTCCTGCGCCACCTCGCGGACGCCCCGGTCGGGCTCGTGCTCAGTCACACGACCGACGGGGCGCAGGGCGGCGGCCACGCGGCCATGGTCGAGGAGATGCTCCAGCGCTGGGCGGACGACGGCGTGCTGACCCGGCGCAGGCTCGGCGGCCTGCCCGCCGACGCCATCCACGAGCTCGTGCGGAGCACCCACCCCACGGCGCCACCCTCCTTCTCCGAGAAGCTCGCCCGGCTGACGGAGGGGCATGCCATCTTCGTACGCCTGTGCCTGGACGAGTGGCGTCAGGACGCCGGGGACGAGATAGAGCTGCCGCCGAGCCTGTCGCGGGTCGTCGAGGCACGCATGCGGATCCTCTCGGACGCGGACCGCGAACTCCTCGCCGTGGCCGCGACCCAGGGCAGCGTCTTCCTCTCGCGGGTCGTCGCGAGCGTCCTGGACGCCCGCGACAGCGACGTGATGGAACGGCTGCGCCGTATCGCCGGCACGGGCCTCATCGAGCTGACCGCCCCACCGGCATGGGCGGCGGCCGAAGCGGCGGACTGCTACCGGTTCCAGCACGGCGCGCTGTGGCGGGTCGTCTACGAGACGCAGAGCCCCGGACAGTCACGGACACGGCACGCCGCGGTCGCCCGCGCCCTCACGGCGGAGCACCCGGACGGCACCACCCCACCGCTGCCACTGCTCCTCGAGATCGCCGGCCACCTCCGACGCGGCGGACCGGGCTGCCTCGCCGCGTCCGCGGAAGCCCACTACACCCTGGCCAAGTCGGCGGCCACCGAGGGACTGTCGTTCGCGGAGGCGGAACAGCACTGCGAGGAAGCCATCCGCGCGACCCGGAAACTGCCCCCGGGCGATCCCACGCGCGACCGCATGCTGATCCAGGCCACCGAGCTGCTGCTCTCCCTCACGGAGGTGAGATGGCGGGGCAACAGCGTGTCGGCGGGTGGTCCGGACATCGACGCCCTGGCGGCCGAGGCGGAGGCCGCCGCCGCACGGTGCGCGGCACCCGGACTCCGCATCCGCACCGCACTCCTGCGCGGCAAGACCCTGCTGGCGACCGAGGGACTCGTGCCCTCGCTGGCCAAGCTGAGGGAGGCCGTCGATCTGGCCGAGGAGCACGGGGACCCCGTCGCCCTGTTCGTCGCCAGGGTCGAGTACGGCCGCCAGGTGTCCAAGCGCCGGCTCTCCGACGGACTCGCCCAGCTCCAGGAGGCCGAGCGCCTGTATGCCACCGACCCGCGACTCGGCGACCGGGACGACCCCGTCCTCCAGCACGCCCGGAACCTGGGCGAGATGCAGCTCGGCGTCTCGCTCTTCGACAGCGGACACCTCGGCGAGGCCCTGGAGCGGCTGCGCCGCTGTACGGAACGCCTGGCCGGCGAGTCCCTTCAGGCCGAGCGGCCCATAGCGCTCAACTACCTCGCCCAGGTGTACACGGCCCTCGGGGAGGAGGCGGAGGCCGAGGAGGTCCTCCGTACCGCCCTGGACCTCGAGGCCGAGCGGGGCGGGGACAGCGGTTGGCACGCCTACAACACCGCCCTCCTCGCGCACCTGCTCGTCCGGCGCCCCTCCCGCAGCGCGGAGGGCATCCGCCTGATGGAGAGCGCCTGGGCCGAGACCGAGCGGACCTGGCTGGCCAACCTGGTCCCGATCGTCCGGAACCTGTACGCCCAGACGTTGCTGGACGCTGCCGTGCCGCCTGCCGACGCCCGGGAGCGCGCGGCCCGACTGGTCGTGGACACCATCCTGGAGACCCGGCGCAGCGGCATGGTGCGCAGCGAGATCGCCGCGCTCGCGCTCCGCAGCCGCGTCCTGCTGGAGCAGGGCGACCGGGAAGAGGCCGAGGTTTGCGTACGGGACGCCCTTCGCGTGCTCAACGAGGTCGGGGACATGCCGGCCCTGCGCACCGAGGAGGTGCTCCACCAGGGGGCCGTCGTGCTTCGGGCCACGGGGAACCACGCCGAGGCGGACGCACTGCTGGCGCGAGCCCGGGCCGTGATCCTCCGCAAGGCGGAGGGCATCGCGGACGCTCGCCTCAAGGAGGGGTTCCTCCGGAACGTCCCCCTGAACCAGGCCGTCCTCGGCGCCGTACGGAACGTCCGGTGAAGGCCCGGACCTGGAGAGTGTCGGCCCAGGACCGCTGTGTGAGACTGGTGCGGCCATGCTGACCATCACCAAGGAGTTCCACTTCTCCGCGAGCCACGTGCTCGACCGGCTCCCCGCATGGCACCAGTGCGCCCGGATGCATGGGCACAATTACATCGTGGTCCTGGAGCTGTCCGCGCCGCGAGAAGCGCTCACCGAGGCGGGGTTCGTCCGTGACTACCGCGAGCTCGATGCGTTCAAGAAATGGATGGACGACACCCTCGACCACCGGCATCTGAATGAGGCGATGGGGGGGGGGGATGTCTCTCCCTCGGCTGAGAATCTCGCCGTGTGGATCTTCGACCTCTGGCACGAACGCCTGCCGGAACTCACCGCGGTCCAGATCTCGGAGACCCCCAAGACCTGGGCGACCTACCGGCCGACGGCTCGGTGAACCGAAGAGAACCCGGGCAGGTGTGAGGATCTCGTTCCACCGGTGAAGGGGATCGTCATCACGGCGCCCGGCGCGCCTTTCGCCCCACCACATGCGGGGGCGCTGAGGTGTCGTCTGCTGAGCTGCCAACTGTGGACAGTGGGGATTCCCCTTTGCGTGTGATGAGGGCTTGACGGGATTCTCAGCGTCCAGCCCATGTCCTCCCCGGAGGATCACGCCTACGCTGAGCCTGCTGCGTCCGAAGGGTCCGTACCCGTTCAGGCCTTCAGGCTCCGTCCGCGTGAAGGGAACGCCTTGCCCACTTCCCCTACCGAGAAGGGCCGGTGCCGACTCTGCGGCGGTTCCATACGGATCGATCGGCGCACCGGGAAGGTCCTCGCCCACCCTCGCGCCGACCGGCGAGCCGGCCAATGCCCGGAGTCGGCTAAGCAGCGCTATCGGCCTGGAGCGCCCCAGACGCCCCTCTACGTGCTCTCCGCCACCGGCACCTCGCCCGCAGTGGCACGTCGGCCGCGAAGCACGATCCGGGAAGTGCCTGTGCCGCGCCCCTCGTGGATCCCGCTGTGGGGCGACGTCGAAGCCCCCGTCGTCACCCTTCCCGCCAAAGGGCGTACCGGCTACTGGATCCCCGAGCACGGCTGGCAGAAGCACGAGCGGTTCGTGCACGACCATGTACACGGCGGAGCCAGGCCGGAGTGGGAGCGGAGCACCGACTCCTGGGCCGTGGCCACGGACCACTTCATCGAACTCGCCGGGACTCTCGTACAGCGACACGGTCGCATCCTGCTCGGTAGAGAGTTCAACAGCTCCGAGCAGTGCAACCCCCGCTGTAGGAGCGCACGGGGTTACGTCTGCACGTGTTCATGCCGTGCGCGCAACCATGGGGGCGGTGGCTGGATGCGCGGTTGGCGTGTCGCGGACGACACCACACTGATCGTCGACGGACGCTCGTGGAGCTGGACCATGCTGGAGAAGATCTCGCCAGGGGCATCGCGCCCTCGGTAGATCACTTGACGGACGCCCTTGCCACCGCCTCGTACCCACGCTTCCTCAGCCCTCGGCGAGCAACTCCCGGGCCGCGTAGTAGGCGTGAAGCGCGGCTTCGCTGCCGGAGCCCAGGGCGGTCATGATCCGTTGGAAGCGGGCGGAGCGGAGGTCGCCGGCCACGATGACGCGGGGGTGCTGGCCGATGGGAGGGCAGTAGCCGTCCGGGCCGTGGGTCAGGTCGCCGGGCGGGGCGGTCGGTGGAGGCCCGAAGGCTGGAGGACCACCGTCAGGCCGGCGGCACCGAGGCGCTGCTCGCCAAACAGCACCTGGAGGGCTACGACGACGGTCGCGCCTCGGCAGGCTCCGGACACCAGGTCGGCGCCCCGTGGGAGCCCGGCTCCGAACTCGACCAGGCCGTCGAAACCCACCTGCGGGCCTTCTGCCGCGAGCCGGGCCGGCCCGGACCGCGACAGGGAAGCGGCCGGCCCGGAACGGGCGCCGCCGGCGGCGGAGGCGGACCCGTGGAGCCGCTCGCCGAGCGGATGCGCTCGACGCTCGTGTACGCGGCGGCCCGTGGGCTGCCCCTCGGGCAGCTGATCCGCCACCCGCTGTCGCTGCGCATGCTGTTCGACGTGTACGCCCCGGGCGGGCCACGCGACAAGGACATCGACGTCACCGACCTCTTCCTGGAGTACTGGGACGCCCGCGTGGTGGAGGACGTCCGGCACGCCGTCGGCGAGGAACCGGCCGGCGAGCAGGCGCGATGGGACCTGTCCAAGGAAGTACGGGTATTGGGGCTCGCCGTGCTGCGCGCCGGAAAACCCGAGCTGGAACGCAAGGACGCGACGGCCGTCCTCATGGCGCACGCGGGCCTCAAGCGGGGCCGGGCCGCGCAGGCGGTCGCCGTACTGCTGAACCGAGGTGTCCTGCGCGTCGGGGAGGGCGACCGCATCGCTTTCCACCACCAGGCGTTCGCGGAGCACGCGGCGGGCCAGGCCCTGAGCCGCGCACCCGGCGGTGTCGCGGCGGTGACGCGCCGCGTCATGGCGCACCCCGACGACCTGCTGCTCGCCGAAGCCGCGCGGCACGCCTTCCACATCGCGGACCGCGACGGCACGACGGACTTGTCTTCCGTGCTGGAGGAGCTGATGCGGCATCGGCACGCTGCCACCCGGCTCACCGCACTGCGCATCCACGCCGGACTGCGCCACCCGTCCGTGACGGCGGTGTCCACGGCCGTCGAGACGCTGGGGAACGCCGACCCCTGGCAGACCTCGTCGTACATGACGGTGCTCTCCGGCACGAGCAACCCCGGACCGGCGGCCTGGCCGCACACCCTGCGCGCCATCTGGGCCAGGGAGAACCGTCAGGACCGCCGCCGGGTCCTGATCGCCGTCACCCACCTGGCGTACCAGCAGCCCGCCGAGGCCGCCTCCTTCCTCGCCGGCCTCGGTCTGCTCGGCTTCGACGAGCAGGAGGCCTTGGGCTGTCTTCCGGTCGGTCCGGACCTGACCCTCTTCCTCCTGGGGCTTCACGCGGCCGAGCCCGGCAGGTGCGCGACCGCCCTCACCAGACTGCTGGACGCCGCGGTCTCCTTCCGCGACAAGCCGGTCCTGACGCACACCCTGGCCGCGCTGCCCCACCTCGCCGCCGAGGACCCCGTCCGGTACGACGGGCACATCGCCCGGCTGCCCGGGCTCCTCGACGGGCTGAAGGGGAGGGAGTGGCAGGCGAGTCTCGACAAGCTCGTCCCCGTGGCGGCCCCGGCCTGGGCGGCGCCCCTGCGGACGGCGACGGTCCCGCGGCTCGAGGAGCTCGTCGGAGCCGTGGCGGAGGAGCTGGCGGCCGGCGCCCTCGGCCCGTCTGTCGCCCTGCGCCTGCGGGGCCTGGCCGAGGCCCTCGCCGACCGTCCCTCCCGGCCGGTCGCCCGCTTCCTGGACCTCCTCGCCGGCGCCGCCACCACGCCCGAGTCGGCCGAGTACCTCGCCAAGTACCTGCTGGCGCCCCTGCTGTCCCGGGAAACGGCCCGGCCCGGCGCCGCCGCGTCCCGCGACTGGTGCCGCGCGCATCTGACGGTCACGGAGACGGTGGACGTGGAGCGAGGCGCCCCGGGAGCGATCGCCAAGGCCCTCGACGCGGACAAGGTACCGCTGCCCGCCGAGACCGTCGCTGCCTGTCTGTGGCGGCCACGGAACCCGGCGGGCGTCTCCGACGACGACCTGCGGCACTGGCTGCGGGAGCCCTGGCCCCCGTCGCTCACGGTGGCGGCCGCGGCGGGGGGACACCCCGTCGCCGTACGCGCCCTCGCCCTGCACGTCGACACGGCACCGCCCGAGAGCGACGCACACGCGGTACGGCTCCGCGAGGCCCTCGGCCGCCGGTCCGCCGATCACCCCGACCGGCTTCTCGACCCGCTGTGGAAGGACGCCACCGGCAGCGGCGACCTCAGCGGCCTGAAGCGGCTGGCTCTGCTCGGCCCCGAGATGCTGACCCGCGCCCTGGAAGACGCGGGCCACCGGAAGACGCTGACCGCGATCGGCAGGGCCCTCCAAGAGGCGCCCGCGGGCTTCAAGGCGATCGGGCTCAGGCTGGAGATGAGGGCGGTCACCCAAGGCGGCCTCCGCCCGGTGACCGTGGACGAGTCGCTCGCCTGGCTGACCGCGACCCGCGACGGAGAGGTCCACAAGGCGGTGCTGAAGGGCGTCGGTGGTCAGCTGCGCCAGCAGGCGTCTCTGTGGCGCGATCAGAATCCGTCGCCCCGGCTGGATCCGGTCCTGCGGGTCGTGGAGGAGCGGGGCCGGGAAGTACGGCAGGCGGCCGGTCCGCCGTACGACCACCACGCCCGCCAGTTCATGCTGGCGGCCAACGAGGCGTATCTGCTCAGGATCGCCCTGCGCGCGCACTTCGACGACCTCACGACCGGGCCGGTGGACGACATCCTCGCGCCCCTGGAGGAGCTGGTCTTCGCCGAGCTGCCCGTGCACCTGCCGCCGGGTGACGGTGAGATCGCGCTCCCCGCGTGGCGCCGCCGCTTCGAACACCTTCCGCACCTGTGCCGCCGCCTCGCCGCCGCGGGCCATCGCGACGCCGCCCGCGCCCTGCTGGACCGCGTCCTCGACTTCACCAACCAGGTCCACCCCTCGGGCAAGGGCAGCTGGCGACAGCGGCTGGCCGACGACTGGCGGTCCTACCTGCGGGTGGTGAGTCTGGAGGACCGGGACCGGCTGACCGCCACGATCCTCGACCTCGCCCGGCGGGACATCTTCTTCGCACGGCAACTGGTGGAAGTGGCGGCCCAGTGCCTCGGCGACATCTCCCCCGAGCTGTACGCCCTGATGCGCGACGAGACGACCCCGCCGGCCCTCATGCCCGCCTTGCGCGGCACGGCGTCGTGGGCGGGCCGGGCGGGACACGGCGGCCAATGGGCGGAGGTCTTCGCAGAGGTGCGGTGAGGTGTCGCGGCAAGGACGGCGGGAGACGGAGGGGCGGTCGCCACGGGCCGGGTCTGGCCCGTGCGGGCTGGGCCACCCGTACGAGCGCCTGTCAGAGGATGCCCTTCCACTGCCAGGGGCGGTTTCCGCGGCGGCCCGGGAGACAGTCCACGCGGCACTTGGGCCTGTGAGGCCCACTCGGGATGTGTGGCGGCGTGCCGGGCGGCGGACGAGACCATCCGCAGCTCGCGGGTCCCGGCGCGGAGACGGTAGGGGCGTCGGCGACGTCGCGGCCGTAGGTGTCGCAGAAGCGGCGGTACTCCGCGGGGGAGACCGCGCCCGTCGTCCGGCAGCCGACCGCCGTCGAGACGAGGACCCAGCCGGCCGGGCCCAGCGGTTCATGTCCCGTGCGGCGTCCGGTGAGGTCAAGGAGTGCCAAGGCCTGGCGAGAGCGTCAGGTCTTGGCGGCGGGTGTCTTCCCGAGGCGTTGAAGCAGATGCTCCTGGCGGCGCTGGACATCACCGAGGCCGTCATCGCCCGGAGCCTGGACAGAGCGCCAACCAGACTTGCTCACCGTCTCGTTGAAGCGGAGAGGCGGCCGCCCGGGCGAGACGACCAGTGTCATGGCGAAACCCCGGTCGTCGGCCGTACGAAGCGTCCGACCGCTCCTACGACTGCCACGGTGCGACGGAAGGCGATATCGGCTGGATGACCAGCGGGCGCGGTCACAACTGGCCAGCCGACAGGAAGCCCGCTCGGGTGGCACAGACCCCTGTCGGCCCGTCAGAGCTGCGCCC
The DNA here is from genome assembly GCF_014649855.1 of Streptomyces roseolus. Classification (GTDB taxonomy): domain Bacteria; phylum Actinomycetota; class Actinomycetes; order Streptomycetales; family Streptomycetaceae; genus Streptomyces; species Streptomyces roseolus. The sequence goes on from NZ_BMTV01000014.1 coordinate 177,264, forward strand.
GGTCGGCGGGTCTCGTACGGTCACGGTGGGGCCGGCGTACAGGACGGCCGCCCCACCGGATGGTGCCGGTCTCCGAATTCCCCGAGCGGGGCCGGCACCCTGGACCGGATCTGCCACTTCCCACGGGCTCGGCCGGAAGGCGCTGGACGACGGACGTGACGTAGGCGTGGGCGATGCCGACGGATATGCCGAAGTCGGCGGCGATCTGCGCGAGCGTGTGGTGGGGGCGCAGGCAGACCAGGCCTACGAGGGCACGCTGGTGAGGCGGGAACTTGCAGCCTCGGCCACTCCCAGGGGGACGAGCATGGATACCCCACCACTCTGAAAGAGCTCAGTGTCGTGATCCGCCGTCGGCCGTGAGGTACTCCATGACCACCTGGTGGGCCCGCCACCCGTCCGGGAACTTCGGTGGTACGTCGAGGTAGACAGGGCTGCTGCGCGGGTGCCGGTCCAGGAGGTCGGTGATGCCGGCGCGGGCTACCACGATGCAGGCGAAACGGTGGTGGGAGAGCAGGACGCAGAGGCGGCCGGTCTCCATGTGGAAGTCGGAGGCGTCCTGGCGGCCGGAGAGGGGGTGCCAGACGAGGGTGACGTCGAACTCGCGGCCCTGGAGGCGGTTGGCGGTGTCGACTGTGATGCCGGTGAGGACCCGCTTCTTCAGGAGCGTGCGTACCGCGTCCGCCTGGACCGTGCGGGCGGCGCCGATCGCGATGCGGGACTCGGTCAGCGGTTCGCCGTTGACCTGGGCTCCTCGCTCCAGCAGCCGGGCCGCGGTTTCCGTCAGGGCTTCGGCCACCTCGGGGTCGTCGTCGAGGGTGTGCCGGGCGGAAAGCTCCAGCAGGCCCCAGCCCGTCTCGGCCGCGCGGGCGAGGACGGTGTCCGGCTGCGTCGTGCGGTGGGGCGCGGTGCGGTAGCCGAGGACGCGGTCTGCCGCTTTCGTGCCGGAGACGAAGGAGGAGAACGGGTAGAAGGCCTTCTGCACGAGGGGGCCGCCCTCTCCGGCAGCCGCCAGGAGACGGGGAGTTCGTGGCGGAGCATCCGATCGCGGTTGTGTGCCAGGGTCACGTCGACCGCGTTGCGGAGCGGGTCCCAGGTCAGGCCGTGCCAGCGGTCGGTGTCCACGGTGGCGAAGGGGTCGAGCTGGCCCGGGTCACCGACGAACAGCACCTGGGAGTCCTCCTCGGAGAACAGGGGCGCCGTCGCGAGGAGTGCGTCCGATCGCATCTGATGGGCCTCGTCCACGATGGCCTTGCGCCACGGAGCGCACTTGTCGGACTTGACGTACGACCACTTCTTGGCGGTGGAGACGACGATCGGCAGGTCGCGGAGGGCGGGGGCCTCGTTGCTGCCGCGCACCTGCGGGTGCCGGGTCACGCGCTCGGGCAGGACGAACCCGTTCGCGTGCAAGCGGACCGGGCCGAGCAGACGGTGGCCGCCCGGGACGACGTCGTCCGCGACGCGACCGCCCACCTCGCCCGCCGCGAGACCGGGGTGGCGGAAGCGCTGCGCACCCTGAGCCGCCGGGCCGCCGAGCACGGCCTGCCCACCGACCGCGACCGGCTGCGGACGCTCTCCGAGGCCGTCGACAGGTTCCGCGACCTCGCCGACACCTGGATCGACAGCCGCATCACCGCCGACACCGCCGCCGACCGGGTCCGGCAGACGGCCGCGCAGGCGGACCGCTCCCGCCGCGCCGCCGGCGAACACGCCAAGGACGCGGCCACCGCCGAGGCCAAGGCCGCCGGGATGACGGCGCGCCTGGATGCGGTGGAGGCCACCGTGGGGGAGGACTACCGCCAGATCGTTGCGCGCGTCGGCGAGGCACGGACCGAACGGGACCACTGCCGGAGAGAAGTCCTTCGGGCGACGGCACTCCTCGTCGGCCTGGCGGGCCGCATCGGAGAACTGAGGGCCACGAGCGCCCAGGACGCGGAGTTGCGGGAGAAGGCCGTCGCGGCCCGCGACGGAGCGGCCCACCGGTTCCGGCACCTGTGCCTGGTCGGCCTGGCCGAGGACGCCGGATGGGCACCGGGACTCGACGCGGGCGACGGCACCCGGGCCACCCTCGACGCCGCCCGCGCCCTCGCCGCCCAGTGGCCGAGCCTCCCGTACGCGCCGCGGAACCTCGGCGACGCCGCCAGCCGCCTGTCCGAAGCCGTCCACGAGGCCCGCGGACACCTCGGCGTCCGCGCCGACCTCGATCTGGAACCCGACGACGACATCCAGCTCTTCAGCGCCGCCCTGGACGGCGTACGCGTCGGAGCGGCCGGGCTGCTCACCACGCTCACCCAGGAACGCGACCGCAGCCGTGACGACATCAGCACCGCCGAACGACGGCTCTTCGACCAGATCCTCACCGGCGACATCCGCCGCCACCTCGCCGCCCGCATCCGCAGGGCCGGCAAGCTCGTCCAGCACATGATCGAGACGTCGACTGCTCCCCGTGCTGTCGGGGGTCCGCATGGTGGGTCCGTACAACGGGCTGATCACGCAGCCGCAGGCCACGTCATCCAGCCTCGTGGATCTGCGGCTGAATGCCATGCTCCACGTTCCACAGGTGTTGCCCGGGAGGTCTATGAGCAGTTCGGGGTCGGCTCGGTGGTGCCGATGGGGGGCCGGCCCGCGGCAGTCAGCTTGCGAAGGCCGGTAGGTCACCACAAGGCACGCTCCCGTGCCTCGCAGACGGCCTCCCACTCGGCGTAGGTCTGACAGTCCTCGGCGCCGCGTGCGCGCCAGGCTCTGCCGGCCTGGGCGATCGACGCGAGGATTCGGTCACGGATGACGAAGGTCGGTACATCCGGTTCCGGTTCGATGGACAGGGGCGTGTTGCGGCGCAGGCGGTTCAGGACCCCCAGGAAGGCCTGGTTGGGAGGTACGCCCATCTGGGGTTTCTCCGAGGTCTGCGCGACAAGGAGCGACGGCGCCTGATCGGCGGGTCTGCGCCCGCGAGCCAAGATCAGGCCGACGGCGGAGCGAGGCCTTCGGGGTACGTACCAGCTGGCTAGTTCGACGGCGATCTCAGCGGCGGAGCGGCCGGCGAGGATCCACGGCCTCAGGGGGGTCTGTCAATCGAACGGTGTAATGAGGGTGGTTGGGGTTACTGACGGGCTGCGGAGAGCCGGCCGTCGAAGGTGATGTCGAAGGCGTTCAGGGCGGTCTTCCAGCGCAGGGCCCAGCGGGCCTGTCCCTTGCCGGTCGGGTCGAGGGACATGATCGCCATGTAGACGCACTTCAGGGCGGCGGTCTCGTTGGGGAAGTGTCCGCGGGCCTTGACCGCCCGCCGGATCCTGGCGTTCACGGACTCGAACGCGTTGGTCGTGCAGACGATGCGGCGGATCTCTGTGTCGAAGCGGAGGAACGGAGTGAACTCTTCCCAGGCGTTCTCCCAGAGCCGGATGATCGCCGGGTACTTCCGGCCCCAAGCGTCGGCGAACTCGGCGAACCGTTCGAGTGCAGCCTCCTCCGTCGGCGCCGTATAGACCGGTTTGAGGAGCTTGGCGATCTTGCCCCAGTCCTGGCGGGCGGCATAGCGGAAGGAGTTCCGCAGCAGGTGGACCACGCAGGTCTGCACGACCGTCTGCGGC
>NZ_BMTV01000014.1:180881-188765 GCF_014649855.1 Streptomyces roseolus
CGACCGCCCTGCCGGGGATCTCCCAGGGCTCCTTGTACACGGGATCGACCAGCAGCACCCGGCCCGCGTCATCGAAGAAAAGCACCCCGGCCGCCACCCGCTTACGAGGCAGAGCCCTGTCGTACGCCAGCGCCGCAGCATCCACGTCAGCCATCCGCCGAGCCTTAGAGGTCCTAACAGAAGCTGTTGATCATGTGACTGTCGGCTGGGCTGCTCGTTGGTCCGTTCGTGGCGAAGAGGAACCCCCGGCCGTGGATCGTGTCGGACGAACTGTGGTCGTTGGTCGAGACGTTGCTCCCGGTTCCGGCGCCGAAGCTGGTGGCGGGGCGGCCGCGGGTGCCGGACCGGCAGGCTCTGTGTGGGATCCTGTTCGTGCTTCACACCGGGATCCAGTGGGAGTACCTGCCCCAGGAGCTCGGCTTCGGCTCCGGCATGACCTGCTGGCGACGCCTGGCCGCATGGAACGAGGCCGGCGTATGGAACCAGCTGCACCTGGTCCTGCTCAAGAAGCTGCGTTCGGCCAAGCAGCTCAACTGGTCGCGGGCGGTGATCGACTCCAGCCACGTCCGGGCCGCTCGACGCGGCCCCAAAGCGGACCCAGCCCGGTCGACCGAGCCCGGCCGGGCAGCAAGCACCACGTCCTCGTCGACGGACAGGGTATCCCACTCGCCGTGTCGCTGACCGGCGGAAACCGCAACGACGTCACCCAGCTGATGCCCCTGCTCTCCAAGGTCCCGTCCGTCGCCGGCCTGGTCGGCCGGCCCAGGCGACGACCGGACACGCTGCTGGCCGACCGGGGCTACGACCATGACAAATACCGCCGTCTCGTCTGGGCGCAGGGCATCAAGCCGGTGATCGCCCGTCGCGGCGTCCCGCACGGTTCCGGCCTCGGCGTCCACCGCTGGGTCGTCGAGCGGACCATCGCCTGGCTGCACGGCTTCCGCCGTCTCCGCGTCCGCTGGGAACGACGCGACGACATCCACGAAGCCTTCCTCGGCCTCGCCACCTGCCTCATCACCCACCGACACGTCCAACGCCTTTGTCAGGACCTCTTAGCCCGGGCAGGCTCTGTGAAAGCCGGGCCCTCCGCTCGCCCGGGCCAGCGCGCGACCTGTGCGGGCCGGACGTCCAGGACTGCCGCAAGAGAGCGGGGCAGAACCTCCCGCCAGCCCAGCAGCCGCAGCCCGCGTACCTCGCTCCCGACCCGGCAGATCTCAAGCCCCGCGCAGTTCGTGGGCTGCCATTTCTCGTCCGTGGCCACGACCACACCGTCACCACCGGCGGTGTCACACCCTCCCGCCGGCCGACCGCGCGCGGCCGGTCCCACCCGGATGGCGCAGCTCGCGGCAGGGCCCTTGGGCCATGCGGGTGGCATCCGCCCCGGGCACCTGCCCCCTGCGGCGCCGGTGGCGAATTCACCACGGCACCTGGGCCAGCCTGGCCCAGGTCCTGACGAAGGAGTGATCATGCGCAATCGGACCGTGACCGCGGCTTCCGTAGTCGTTCTGGCCGCCCTGTGCGCGGCGCCCGCGCTGGCGGTGCCCGACACGGCCTCGAAGACGCCGCCCGCCCACGACCACAAGGCCCTGCACGCCATCGGTCTGACCGGCGACCAGCGCCTCGTCGAGTTCGACGTCCGCAAGCCCTCCAAGGCCTGGTCGCTGGGCAAGGTGGCGGGGCTGTCCGGGGACACCAAGCTCGTCGGGATCGACTTCCGCGTCCAGGACGAGAAGCTGTACGGCGTCGGGAACAAGGGCGGCGTCTACACCCTGAACACAACCAACACCAAGGCCATGAAGGTCTCCCAGCTGACCGTGGCCCTGGCCGGAGCCGCGTTCGGCGTGGACTTCAACCCCGCCGCCAACCGGCTGCGGGTCATCTCCGACACCGGGCAGAACCTGCGGCACAACATCGACGACCTGACCGCCCCGCTGACGACCACCGTCGACGGCACTCTCATGAACCCGACCATGCCGCCGTCGACCGCCATGGGGGTGACCGGCGCCGCCTACACCAACAACGACCTTGACGCCGCGACCGCGACGACGCTGTTCGACCTCGACACGATGGCCGACCGCATCTCCCTGCAGTCCCCGGCCAACGCCGGCACCCTGGCCCCCACCGGCACCCTCGGCGTGGATGTCGCTCTCGACGCCGGCTTCGACATCTACTCCGACCCCAGGACAGGGATGAACCACGGCTTCGCGGCCATCGGCACCGGTGGCTCCTACCGTCTCTACGCCGTCGACGTGCTGACCGGAAACGCCACCGGCAAGGGCACGTTCCCGAAGGCGCACCAGGTCACCGACCTGGCCCTTCCCGTCGACCAGAGGTAGACCCCGCCCGTTCGCAGTCGGCCTGGGGGCGGCACCCTGCTGAGCCCAGGCTTCTGGTCCTGCCGGGCCGTGGTCATGCCGGTGGCCCTGCACCCTTCCGAGGGGGACGGGTGCAGGGCCACCGTGGCGTGCGGACCGTGCGCAAAGCCCTACTTGGGCATCAGGACGGTGTCGATGATGTAGACGTTGGCGTTGGCGGTCTTGACGTTGCCGCAGACCACGTTGGCGGTGTCGTTGACCTTGTAGGACTCGCCCGATCCGGTGGTGGTGATCATGCCCTTCTGCAGGGTCTCGAAGCTGCCGTTCTCCAGCTGCTTGGGGGTGAGCTTCTGGCCGACGACGTGGTAGGTGAGGACCTTGGTGAGCATGTCCTTGTCGGCGAGGACCTTGTCGAGGTCGGCCTTCGGGATCTTGGCGAAGGCGTCGTTCGTCGGGGCGAACACGGTGATGTTCTCGGCGTTGTTCAGGGTGTCGACCAGGCCGGCCTTCTTGACCGCGGTCACCAGGGTGGACAGGGCCGGGTTGTTGGACGCGGCGGTGGCGACCGGGTCCTTGGCCATGCCCTCGAAGGAGCCCGCGCCCTCCTTCGGCACGCCCGCGCAGGCGGGGCCGAACGGCTGGTCGTCGGTCATCGGCGCCTCGGAGGGGGTGCTCGCCTCCGTCGTCGTCTCCGCGGCGGCCGTGGTGGGAGCGGCCTTGGTGTCGTCGCCGGAGTCGGAGCACGCGGCCAGGGAGAAGGGCAGCGCGGCTGCGGCGACGACGGCGATCGCGGTACGGCGGATCTTCATGCTGTTCATGACGAGTTGCTCCTCGGGGATTTTTCTCTGGGGTGTTGAGGTGGTCGGTCGTGCTGCCCGGTGCGGGCCTTGTGGCCGCCCGGGTGGTCTAGGGGACGGTGACGAAGACGCTGTGCCAGCCGCTCGCCCCATCGGGGATGGTCCGTGTCCGCTGCTCGGTCTGGACCTGGCCGGTGCCGTCGGTGGCGCGGACGGTGAGGTTGTGTCCGCCCGGGGTGGCGTTCCAGCGGTAGGACCACTGCCGCCAGGTGTCGATGCCTGCCTGGGCGGCGAGGTCGGCGTCCTGCCAGGGACCGTCGTCGACGCGGATCTCGACGCGGCTGATGCCGCGGCGCTGGGCCCAGGCGACGCCGGCGACGGTGACGGTGCCGGCGGCGGGGCGGGCGAAGGGCTTGGGGGTGTCGATGCGGGCCTGGGTCTTGATCGGCGCCTTGCGGGCCCACTTGCGCTTGACCCAGTAGGGGTCGTAGGCCTCGAAGGTGGTGAGTTCGATGTCTTCGATCCACTTGCAGGCCGACACGTAGCCGTAGAGGCCGGGGACGAGCATGCGGACGGGGAAGCCGTGGTCGAAGGGGAGCGGTTCGCCGTTCATGCCGACCGCCAGGATGGCGTCGCGGCCGTCCATCAGGTCCTCGACGGGGGAGCCGAGCGTCATGCCGTCCACGGAGCGGGCCACCAGCTGATCGGCCCGGCCGCCCTTCGACGGCGGCCGGACGCCGGCTTCCTCCAGGAGGTCGGCGAGGGGTACGCCGAGCCAGCGGGCGTTGCCGATGTACGGGCCGCCGACCTCGTTGGAGACGCAGGTCAGGGTGATGTCGCGTTCGATGAGCGGGCGGGCCAGGAGCTGGTCCAAGGTGTAGGTGCGGGGGCGCGCGACCCCTTTGCCGTGGATGCGCAGCCGCCAGGTGCCGGCGTCGACCTTGGGCACGGTCAGGGCGGTGTCCACGCGGTAGAAGTCGGAGTTGGAGGTGGTGAAGGCCGTGATGCCGGGCACCTTCAGCTGGACACCGGCCGGGACGGCGGGAGCCGGGGAGGCAGGCTTGGGAAGCACCAGGCTTTCCCGCGAGGCGACGGCGCCCTGGCCTTGCCGGCCGGTGAAGTACCGGCCCAGTGCGCCGGCCGAGGCCGCGGCGACGGCGGTCGCACCGGCCGTGGTGAGGAACCCTCGCCTGCTCCACGCCCCGGGGCCTGTCTGGGCGTCCGCCCCGTCCGGGGCGGCAATGGGGGCGGCTTTGGTCGCCAGCACGTACAGGACCAGGGCTCCCGCGACCGCTCCGATGATCGAGGGCAGTACGTCACCGGCGCCGGCGGAGTCGGGACGGCTGAGAGCCGCGGCAGCGCCGACGATCCCGAACAGCAGCACCCCCGCGGCGCCGGCGCGCCGATGGGACAGGGCGAGGATGCCGAGGCCGATGGCGATGAGGGCGAGAATCGCGAGGATCCCCAGCTGGAGAACGATCTTGTCGTTCTCTCCGAACGTGCGGATCGCGAAGTCCTTCACCGCGGCAGGCGTCCGGTCGATCACCGCTCCACCCACTACGGTCACCGGCCCGGCCGCCGGCCGCAGCAGTCCGGCCACCAGCTCGGCCACGGACAGCGCCGTGAACGCGGCCAGGAGTCCGGCCAGCGCGCCGAGTGCGGCGCGGACGAGTTTGCTGCGGAAGCTGCTCACACACGGCATTCGGCAGCCCCCGCCCGGCGGATTGGTCCAACCCCCGAAAAAGTGAAATCCCTTGTCTGCGTTGCCTTACACGGCAGGCGTCCGGCTGTTCGGCGAGTTCCTCGCTGGCGCGGTCGGCCAGGAGGAGGACGTCGTCGGTGCTGGCACCGACGACCAGGACGAACACGATGCCTTGGGTCTGGCCGTCGATGGGCAGCCAGTTCGCCCGGGCCAGTGCGTACAAGACCGCACAGGCCACCGCGAGGACCAGGAGAAAGCTTGTGATCACCAGCAGGGGCATGATCACGCTGCAGTAGACCAGCAGCAGGGTCAGCAGGACGCCGTCGAGGGCGATGGCCAGGAGAGCGCCGTCGGCTTGCGGGAAAGCCGCGTCGAGGTCTGCTTGAGTGGCCGCGGGCCCTGCCGGGTGCACGCTCGTGCCACCGACCGTCGCCGGGTTCGACGGCCATCACCGCAGTCAGGGTCCGGCCGTCCCGGGGGAGGACCGAAGCGCCGGCGGTTCCTGTCAGTAGCTGACGCTGTCAGGGATCTTGGTTAAGCGTCCTTGTACGGCCTTGGAACGGAGACAGCGGTGAATAGCCAAGTTGGCGGGGGTTCAGAGTGAACGGCGCCTTGGTGCCCGCTGTCCCGGAAGGTGGTCAGTGCAAGCAGGCCGCTGACAGACAGGTGGGCCTCTGCGGGGTGGCGGAAGGTGCCATCGAGGTGAAGGAGGTACCGGGTGCGCCGTCCGTGCCGCTCGCGGCTGAGGTAGCCGCCCTGTTCGAGGTCCACGACGATGCTCTGGACCGCGCGCTCGGTGATGCAGCAGGCCGCGGCGAGGTCCCGCAGGCGGGCGGAGGGGTCGCGCGCGATGGCCAGGAGCACGCGGGCGTGGTTGGTGAGAAAGCTCCACCCGGACGCCTGAGGGTCCACGCTACCTGCCCTTCGCCCGGCGGGTGCACCGCAGGAAATACCGGCAACCAGTTTTGTGCATGGGGTGCGTGCGATGAAACTTCGGGGAGGCAGGCCGGTCAAACGAGGGCGCTTCGGACGTGAGGCGGGGGTTGGGAACCGGCTGGGCATGTCGAGGGCCAGCAGCCGCTGGTGAAGTGCCGCATGTCGGTGTCCGCCGTGTTCGAGGGCAGTGAGGCACGACGAACGGCCCTGAACGTTTGAGCCTCGGCACGAAGTCATCCTTCTGCACTGGCCGGGCGCGTGCCGTTGGCGCCGGCGAGAGCGGAGCACCGCCTGGGGTGCTGTCCTCATGTGATTCTGTACGGCAGCGGGACAGGGATGGCAGGCAGGGCTGGAGGTCACCTGGTCGGCCGCTCAAGATTTCTCCCGGATTCCGGCAATCCATCGCGACATGCGTCTCGAATCATGACTGGAAGCAGCTCTGGATGGCCAGCCCCAGCATCAGCCACTGGGCCCGGCCCCGGGGGCTGCCAGGCCACATGGTGACTACCGGCAAGCCGCCGGGGAGCCCACGCATCACCACAACCCCACGGCGTTTCCCTTCACCCGGTTTTCCGGTCGCGAAGACCGCTCACTGCGAGGAATCATCATGGACACCGTCATCGTTCCCTGCGGATGTCCGGCCACGCTGCATCTCCCGCTCCTCCCGGACGAACGCGCGGCCCGCCAGGCTCGTCAGGCCGCGGCACGGCTTCTGGCGCAAGAGGCGGACGCCTGTCCCCGCGAGGTCGCCGAGGATCTCGTGCTCATCGTCTCGGAGCTGGTCGGCAACGCGGTGCTCCACGCCGCCGGACCCTACGCGCTCACCTTGAGTCTGGAGCGGGGGCAGGCGGGTATCGCCGTCAGCGACGGCACATCGGACCTGACCGGGAGCCACCGCGGCGCGCAGCGCAAGGGGCCGGGGGGCCGGGGACTGAAGATCGTCCGGGCGCTGGGGGCGGACCTCTTCGTCAGCCCCTTCGAGCGGGGCAAGCAGGTCATCGCGGTCCTCACCTGGCAGCCAAGGCAGCAGGGGCGTGGTGCCGCGGGCGGCTGTGCCGACAGCCGCCCGCGGCCGACCCGCCCGGAGCACGCTGCCTCCCGGGCGGATCACCGGTCCGCGCCCCCCGTCTTGTAGGCGGCGGACCGGAGCTCTTCTCGCGGTGCTCGATCAGGCGTTGACGCAGGTGTTGCCGAACGTGGGGTTCAGCAGCCCGATCACGCTGACGGTGTTGCCGCACGCGTTGACCGGGATGTGGAGGGGAACCTGAACGAGGTTGCCCGAGCCCACTCCCGGCGAGTAGGCGGCCACTCCCTGCGCACCGGCATCGGCTGATGCCATCGACGCGCCGCCGACGACCACCGCACCGGCCGCCAGGGCCACCGCCAGACCGTGTCGCACACGAATCATGTGAACTACCTCCCATAGGGGTGTCTCGGCCGAGCAGCCCGCGCGGCCGGTGGGGGGAGCCGGGGAACGTCGCTCCGCTCTCCTCACGCACCGTCTTCGCCGCCGTACGCCCTCCGGCTTGGCCGCTGCGTCCGGCTTCCCTCGAACGGGTTACTCAGGGGCGGCGTGGGTGACGAAGCGCCACCCATCCATACGCTCGTTCGCTCCGAAGAATGGACGAGACACCCACACACTTCGGTGACCGGACCGCTCCCTGGTGGCCTGGCCCGATCGAGCGACGACAAAGGACCGGCATGCGATGGACGCCCCGCCCCCCGACGGCCGGCCCAGGCCGCCCCGTCGCCTTCTCACCACGACCGGAGCGGCGCAGGTGAGCCAGCCGCTTCCCTTCGGCGCCGGCCGCAACGGCCGCCCCGCCTCCAGCGACCTCACCGAGATCATGGGCAACGTGGCCCGGGGCGACAAGCAGGCCTTCTCCGCCCTTTACGACGCCCTGGCGCCCCTGGTGTTCGGCATCGTGGTCAAAGTGGTGCGCGACCGGGCGCAGTCCGAGGAGGTCACCCAGGAGGTCATGATCGACCTGTGGCGGCAGGCGGCGCGCTACCGGCCCGAGGCCGGCGCGGTGACGGCGTGGGCGGCCACCATTGCCCACCGCCGGGCCGTGGACCGGGTCCGCTCCGCCCAGGCCGCCACCGACCGCGAGCACGCCCAGGCCGTACGCGACCA
>NZ_BMTV01000015.1:0-27558 GCF_014649855.1 Streptomyces roseolus
TGTTGAGTTCTCAAGGTGCGGACGCTTCCTTCGTTCCCGTCTCCGGGCCCTCCGGGCGCTTCCTGCGCTTTCCTGCGCTTTCCTGCGTTTCCGACTCTATCAGATCTTTCCGATCCGATTTCCTCGGTGCTTTCCGGTCCCTTTAGCTTTCGCTCCGGGCCCTTCCGGCGTTTCCGACTCTATCAGGTCCTTTCGGCGTCTGATTCCCCGTCAGAGGGGGTTGTCCTCGCGGCTGTTGGGCCGTTCCGACGTCTCAAACCTTAGCGGATCCCCTCGGCCGACTCATAATCGAGGCGTTCGAATTGAATTTCGGCATGCCGAAATTCATCCCGTGAAGGAGATCGTGCTGGATTGAGGTGCCGCTGTCGCGGCGGGATGGCTGCCGCAGAACCGTTCCGGCTCCGTGACAACTCGGAGAACACTACGCATCTCCCAGGGGTGTGTCAACCCCCCTCCGGTGACGTGCGGGAACGTCTTCGGGGGCGCCTTCAGTCCAGGTCGGACAGCCTGCCGCCGGCGTCCGGCTGGGTCAGTTCCACCCGGCGCAGGAGGCGGATCAGGGCGTCGCCGAGGACGCCTCGCTCCTCGGGTTCGAGGTCCTGGAGGAGCTCCTCCTCGAAGTCCGTGGCCATGCGCATCGCCTCCAGCCACTTCGTGCGGCCCTCGTCCGTCAGTTCGACGATCACGCGGACGCGGTTGTTCTCGTCGCGGTCCCGGGTGACCAGGCCCTCGCCGGCCATGCGGTCGATGCGGTGGGTCATGGCGGCCGGGGTGAGACCGAGGCGCTTGGCGAGCTCGCCGGGGCCCAGCCGGTAGGGGGCGCCGGAGAGGACGAGGGTCTTGAGGACCTCCCACTCGGCATTGCTGATGCCGAGGTCGGCGAGCTGGCGGCCGTACGCCACGTTCATCCGGCGGTTCAGCCGGCCGAGCGCGGAGACCACCTTCTCCACCTGGGGGTCCAGGTCTCGGTACTCGCGCTGATAGGCGGCGATCTGCTCGTCGAGCGTCGGCTCCTGCGGCTCTTGCGAGGCGGACCGCTCCGGGGTGTCGGACATGGGGGCGAGTATCCCACGGTCCTCGTTGGCGTTGAAGTCCTTCTGTGTGTACTGTTAAGGATCGAACTTTAGGGTTTAAGTCTTCAGGGTTCAGGCATACAGGGGTGAACCCGGGCCGGACCCGCGACCGAAGTGGGTGAGTGTGACCAAGGCGAGGGGCGCGGCGATGCGCCGGATTCAGGCAGGCAGCGCGCTGAGCGCGTTCGGACTCGGCTTCACCGTGCCGTACCTCTATGTGTACGTGGCGCAGGTGCGGGATCTGGGCGCGACGACCGCGGGTGTGGTGCTGGCCGTCTTCGCCATGGCCGCGCTCGTGGTGCTGCCGTTCAGCGGGCGGGCGATCGACCGGCGCGGGCCCGTTCCCGTGCTGCTCGTCGCTTCCGGGCTGGCCGCGGTCGGCGCCGTGGGGATGGGGCTCGCGTCGAGCGTGCCGGCGGCGGTGGGCGCCGCCGCGCTGCTCGGTGCGGGGACGGCGGTGCTGCAGCCGGCGCTCGCCACGATGATCGTGTGGTGCTCCGAGCCCGCCGGGCGGACGCGTGCCTTCGCGCTCCAGTTCTTCCTGCAGAACCTCGGCCTGGGTGTCGGTGGTCTGATCGGCGGCCAGCTCGTCGACGTGAGCCGGCCCGACAGCTTCCTGCTGCTGTTCTCGATCGAGGCCGTGATGTTCCTGGTCCTCGCCGCGGTGGCCGGCACCGTGCGGATGTCCGGTTCGCCGGCGTTCCAGGGCGCGCGGCCCGACGGGGGCGGCAAGGGGGGCGGGGTCCGGGCGATGCTCGGCCACAAGGCGATGGTCCAGCTGTGCGTGCTCGGCTTCGTCCTCTTCTTCGCCTGCTACGGACAGTTCGAGTCGGGTCTGGCCGCGTACGGCACCGAGGCCGCGGGCATCGCGCCGTCGACGCTCGGCCTCGCGCTCGCCGCCAACACCGCGGTGATCGTCCTGGCGCAGTTCCTGGTGCTGAAGTTCGTGGAGCGCCGCAAGCGCACCCGGGTGATCGCGGCCGTGGGTCTGATCTGGGCGGTGGCGTGGCTCATCGCCGGGTACGCGGGCCTCGGGCACGGCAGCCAGGCGATGGCGACGGCCGCGTTCGTGTCGACGTACGCGCTGTTCGGGCTGGGCGAGGCGATGCTGTCGCCGACCGTGGCGCCGCTGGTCGCCGATCTGGCGCCGGAGTCGCGGGTGGGCTCGTACAACTCGGCCTTCGCCCTGGTGAAGCAGCTGGCGCTGGCGGTCGGTCCGGCGGTGGGCGGTCCGATGGGGGCGTCGCTGCACGGTCCGTACATCGTGACCTTCGTGCTGTTCTCGCTGCTCGTGACGGTGCTCGCGGTGCGGCTCGGCAGGCAGCTCACGCCGGTGCAGAACCAGCCCGCCCTGGCCGCCAGGCCGTCCCGGATCGTGGTGCGGCACGAGCCGGAGAAGGAGACCGCCGCCGCTGCCTAGTCGGGCAGGGCGAATTCGCACCACACCGCTTTGCCGCCGCCGGGAGTGCGGCGGCTCCCCCAGGACGAGGCGATCGTCGCGATGATGGAGATCCCGCGACCCGCCTCGTCCTCCGTTTCCGCCCTGCGGCGGCGCGGGAGGTGGTCGTCGCCGTCGGTGACCTCGATGATCAGGCGGCGGTCGGTGCGGCGCAGCCGCAGGCGCATGGGCGGGGTGCCGTGCTGGAGGCTGTTGGCGACGAGCTCGCTGGTGGCGAGGACGCCGAGGTCGCGGAGTTCGACGGGGAAGCGCCAGGAGGAGAGGACTCCGGAGGCGAAGGCACGCGCGCGTGGGGCGGCCTCGACGCCGCCGAGGAGTTCCAGGGCGGCGTTGTGGAAGAGCTCGGCGTCGGCGCCGTCACGGGCGGGGTGCTGGACGACGAGGACGGCGACGTCGTCGTCGTGTTCGGCGGTGACGCCGAGGGCGCGGAGCAGCCGGCCGCAGATCACCTGGGGGTCGCCGCTGGCGCCGGCGAGCGCGCGGGCGAGGGCGTCGACGCCCTCGTCGATGTCCTCGCGGCGGCGCTCGACCAGGCCGTCGGTGTAGAGGACGGCGGTGGAGCCGGGGGGCAGGGCGATGGAGCCGGAGGCGTGCAGCCAGCCGCCGGTGCCGAGCGGGGGCCCGGTGGGGTCGCCGGCCTTGCGGACGGTGCCGTCCTCGTCGCGGACGAGGATCGGGAGGTGGCCGGCGGAGGCGTAGACGAGCTTGCCCTCGTTGGGGTCGTGGACGGCGTAGACGCAGGTGGCGATCTGGCTGGCGTCGATCTCGGCGGCGAGGCCGTCGAGGAGCTGGAGGACCTCGTGCGGGGGGAGGTCCAGGCGGGCGTAGGCGCGGACGGCGGTGCGGAGCTGGCCCATGACGGCGGCGGCGCGGACGCCGCGGCCCATGACGTCGCCGATGACGAGGGCGGTGCGGCCGGCGCCGAGGGTGATGACGTCGTACCAGTCGCCGCCGACGGCGGCGTCGGCGACGCCGGGCTGGTAGGTGGCGGCGATCCGCAGGTCGTCGGGCTGCTCCAGTTCCTGCGGGAGGAGGGAGCGCTGGAGGGTGACGGCGGTCTCGCGGTGGCGGCGCTCGCTGGCGCGGAGCCGCTCGGCGGCCTCGGCGTGGTCGGTGACGTCGGCGGCGTGGACGAGGACGCCGGCGCCGTCGAGGTGCGGGCTGTCGACGGGGAGGCAGGTGACGGTGTAGGAGCCGCCGTCGGCGGTGCGGCGGGACTTCACGGTGCGGGGCTTGCCGCTGCGCAGGACCTGGTCGAGGAGGGGCAGCAGGCCGAGCTCCTCGGCCTCGGGGCAGGTGGCGGCGACGGTGGCGCCGGGGGTGCGGGGGCCGAAGGCGGAGGCGTAGGCCTCGTTGACGTACGCGATGCGGTGCTCGGGGCCGTACACGAGGGCGACGAGGCCGGGGAGGCGGCCGAGGAGGTCCCGTACGGAGAAGTCCTCCAGGGCGGGGACCTCGGTGGCGTCGGTGTCCAGGGTGGCCTCCGCGTCGGCGGCGGTGCCCTCGGCGGGGTGCTCCGACCGGGGACCGTACTCACCGCGGGCTGCGGGCACGGAGCCTTCGGTCGCCCGGGCCGCGCGGCGCTGCGTGCCGGGGAGCCGGGCGCTCCAGCGGGTGAAGTTCACGGATCTGTATGCCTCGTGGTGTCGGTGCCGTGCGGAGTCACGCTGTGCAGGTGTGAGCCCACCTATGGTCACACGTCCAGTGTGGACGAGTGCACTGACAGTGATGTCAGGAGGACGTCCCGTCGTTCCCTTCGGGGCGGGGTGCGGGGGGCGGGGGCGGGGGCGGTGCGGCCGCGAGTTCGAATTCGGCCCTGGGGTGTTCCAGGGAGCCGAGGGAGACGATCTCGCGTTTGAAGAGGCCGGAGAGGGTCCATTCGGCGAGGACGCGGGCCTTGCGGTTGGCGGTGGGCATCCGGCTGAGGTGATAGGCGCGGTGCATGAGCCAGGCCGGGTATCCCTTGAGCTTGCGGCCGTACACGTGGGCGACGCCCTTGTGGAGGCCGAGGGAGGCGACGGAGCCCGCGTACGCGTGCGCGTACTCCTTGAGCGGGCGGCCGTGGAGCGAGGCGGCGAGGTTCTCGGCGAGGATCCTGGCCTGGCGGACGGCGTGCTGGGCGTTGGGCGCGCAGGGGGTGCCGGGGTCCTCCGCGGTGAGGTCGGGGACGGCGGCGGCGTCGCCGGCCGCCCACGCGTGGGGGGTGTCCGCGACGGTGAGGTGGGCGGTGCAGCGGATCCGGCCGCGCTCGTCGAGGGGCAGGTCGGTGGCGGCGAGGACGGGGGCGGGTTTGACGCCGGCGGTCCAGACGACGGTGCGGGTGGGCAGGCGGGTGCCGTCGCTGAGGACGGCGACGCGGTCCTCGCAGCCGTCGAGGCGGGTGTTCAGGCGGACGTCGACGTTCCGGCCGCGGAGCTCGCGGATCGCGTAGCCGCCCATCTCGTCGCCGACCTCGGGAAGGATCCGGCCGGCGGCCTCGACGAGGACCCATCTCAGGTCCTCGGGCTTGATGCCGTGGTAGTAGCGGGTGGCGTACCGGGCCATGTCCTCCAGTTCGGCGAGCGCCTCCACGCCCGCGTACCCGCCGCCGACGAAGACGAAGGTGAGGGCGGCGTCGCGGAGGGCGGGGTCGCGGGTGGAGGAGGCGATGTCGAGCTGCTCCAGGACGTGGTTGCGCAGGCCGATGGCCTCCTCGACGGTCTTGAAGCCGATGCCGTGCTCGGCGAGGCCGGGGACCGGGAGGGTGCGGGAGACCGAGCCGGGTGCGAGGACCAGTTCGTCGTAGGTGAGGGCGACCGGGCCGGCGCCTTCCTCGTCGGTGGCGAGGGTGGTGAGGATCGCGGTGCGTTTGGCGTGGTCGATGGACTCGACCTCGCCGATGAGGAGGCGGCAGCGGTCCAGGACGCGGCGGAGGGGGACGACGACGTGGCGCGGCGAGAGCGAGCCGGCGGCGGCCTCGGGGAGGAACGGCTGGTACGTCATGTACGGGTCGGGGGTGACCACCACGATCTCGACGGAGCCGCCGCCGAGCTCCGTCCTGAGCTGCCGCTGGAGGCGCAGCGCGGTGTACATGCCGACGTATCCACCGCCGACCACGAGAATGCGCGCAGGTTCGGTCACCGTCCCATGAGGCATCGCCGTCCGGGGTTTGTCCACAGGCCCGGCGAATTGTGTGACCGGAGGGGTACGGAGGCGCGGGGTGGCGCGCACGGGGCGTCCGCGTGCAACGGCGCAGGTCACGGCGGGCGTGGGTGGTGAGGAGGACGGTGCGAAACCGGCGGCTCCGGCGCCTTGCTCCGATCGGGGGGCGCACCATCCGGAGCTCCCCCTTCTGAATTGACCCGGACTCAACTATGTTCGTAGTTCGTCGGGGTGTCGGGTCGGCGTGCGCGCGGACCGATTGCGCACAACGGCCGGGAGCCCCGTATCAGGGCGGGGAGTCTCCGGGGGGAGACATCATGAGCGGGGGAACGCTTATGCAGATTCAGGATTCTCGTTGGCAGTCCGTCGTCGGCGCCGAGCGCGACGACAGGGCTGCGGGGACCGTGGCCGCCGCGCCGGCGGCCGGCGGCGCGCTGACCGGCGGCACCGTCGCGGGCGCGGGCACGGTCGTGAACGGCCCGGGAGCGGGCGGCCGCGCGGCGCCGCTGCGGGTGGACGCGCAGCGCAATCTGGAGCACGTGCTCCGCGCGGCGCGCGAGGTCTTCGGCGAACTCGGTTACGGGGCGCCGATGGAGGACGTGGCGCGGCGGGCCCGCGTGGGCGTGGGCACCGTGTACCGGCGCTTCCCCAGCAAGGACGTGCTGGTGCGGCGGATAGCCGAGGAGGAGACGGCGCGGCTGACCGAGCAGGCGCGGGCCGCGCTCGGGCAGGAGGACGAGCCGTGGTCGGCGCTCTCCCGCTTCCTGCGGACGTCGGTGGCCTCGGGCGCCGGCCGGCTGCTGCCGCCGCAGGTGTTGCGGGTCGGCGTGGACGAGCCGGTGCTGCCGGGGGACGACGCCGAGGGCGGGGCCCGGGTGCCGTACCAGCGGGGGCTCGGCGAGCAGGCCGACGCGCGCGTGGTCGCGCCCCGCGCGGTTCCGGCGGGCGAGCGGGACGACGCCGGCGCGGCGGAGCTCCTGGAGGTCGTCGGCCGGCTCGTCGACCGGGCCCGTGAGGCGGGTGAGCTGCGGACGGACGTGACCGTGGCCGACGTCCTGCTGGTCATCGCCACCTCGGCCCCGGCGCTGCCGGACGCGGCCCAGCAGGCGGCGGCCTCGGCCCGGCTCCTGGACATCCTCCTGGAGGGCCTGCGCTCCCGGTAGCGGCCGGTCGTCCGCCCGGCCCGTGGGCCGGGCGGACGAAGGAGCACGACACGAACGCGTGAGCGGTTACGCGGGGATGCGGGAAGTCGCCCCGGACGAGTGGTAAGTCGACGCGGCGCTTCGGCATGCCCGCGTCGTGTGGCACTCTTTCCCGGTGTTCGGGTCTGCGCAGGCGTACGGGGGCTTCCGCGATGAGCGGTGACGGTCGGGACGATCCGCTGAGCGGCGGCGCCACGGAGACCCCGGGCCCGCCCGCCGGGCACGTACCGAGCCAGGGGGGCCCCGGCGGTTCCCCCGCAGCACCGCAGGGTCCCGGCGAACCGAGCGTGCCGCAGCAGCGCGAGGCGTCCTCCTCGGGCTCCGCCGTCCCGGGCGCGCCCGCCGCCGGTGCCGCTCCCGCCGCCGACGGCGTACCCGACGAGGCCCCGGCGGACGACGACGGCGAGGGCGTGCTGCCGCCGCCCCGCGAGCTCGCCCCCTCCGACGCCGATCTGATCCAGCGCATGCGGGACGGCGACGACTCCGCCTACGAGGAGCTGTTCCGCCGCCACTCGGAGGCCGTACGCCGCTACGCCAGGACCTGCTGCCGGGACGCGCACACCGCCGACGACCTCACCGCCGAGGTCTTCGCCCGCACCCTCCAGGCCGTGCGCGGCGGCGCCGGACCCGAACAGGCCGTCCGCGCCTACCTGATGACCACCGTCCGGCGGGTCGGCGCCGTCTGGGCCAAGACCCAGAAGCGCGAGCACCTCGTCGAGGACTTCGCCGTCTTCGCCGCCGACGCCGCCCGCTCCTCCGAGGTCTCCGACCAGGACACCATGGACCTCGGCGCCGAGGTCCGGGCCATGCAGGAGGCCGAACAGTCGCTGGCCATGCAGGCGTTCCGCTCGCTGCCCGAGCGCTGGCAGGCCGTCCTGTGGCACACCACCGTCGAGGAGGAGTCGCCCAGCGACGTCGCCCCCCTCTTCGGCCTCACCGCCAACGCCACCGCCGTGCTCGCCAGCCGCGCCCGCGAGGGCCTCAAGCAGGCCTACCTCCAGGCGCACGTCAGCCAGGCGCTCACCGCCGGCGGCGACTGCGCCCGGTACGCCGACCGGCTCGGCGCCTACGCGCGCGGCGGACTGCGGATGCGGGCCGAACGCGGCCTGCGCAAACACCTCGACGAGTGCGCCAAGTGCCGGGTCGCCGCCGGGGAACTCGCCCACGTCAACGCCGGGATCCCGGCGCTCCTCCCCATCGCGGTCATCGGCTGGTTCGCCGCCGGGTACTCCCTCAAGGCCGCCGGCATCGTCGCCGGCGGCGCGGCGGGCGCGGCCGGCGCGGGCGCCGCGGCGGCCGCCACCGGCGGGACGACGTCCGGCGCCGCCTCCGGCGGGGCCGCCGCCGAGGGGCTCGGCGCGCCCGCGAAGGTCGGGATCGCCGCCGCCGCGGCCGTCGCCGCCGCGGCCGGGCTCGTCTGGGCGATGACCGGCGACCCGCAGCCCGTCGCCGCGCCGAAGCCGGTGCCGACGACCACCGCCCCCACGACGCCCGCCCCGCCCCCGCCGCCGAAGCCCGCCCCCACGCCCGAGCCGGTGGCGGCGCCCGCGCCGAAGCCGAAGCCGAAGCCCGTGGTGACGACGCCCCCGCCGGCGCCGAAGCCCGTCGTGAAGCCGAAGCCGAAGCCGGTGGTGAAGCCGGTGGTGAGGCCCGAGCCCACCCCGACACCGACACCGACGCCCCCGCCGCCCGGACCCACGCCGACGCCGACCCCCACCCCGCCGCCGACGACGCCTCCCCCGCCGCCGCCCCCGCCCGCCTCCTACCAGGTCGACGAGCTGGAGTACGAGGCCTTCGGCGACGGCAGCAAGCCCGAGGTCGTCCAGGAGGGCGGCACCTGGATGTGGGCCCGCCGCGGCATGTCGATCAGCGACCGCGACTACGCGTACGGGGTCAGCGTGCACGCCCCGTCCTCGCTGCTCATCCGGCTCAACCGGCAGTGCGCCCGGTACGACGCGATGGTCGGCGTCGACGACCTGAGCGCCCCGCTCGGCCCCGGCGGCGTCCGCTTCTCCGTCTACGGGGACGGGCAGCGGCTCTGGCGCTCCCCCGTGGTCCGGCCGGGCGACCCGGCGCTCCCGGTGCGGGTGGACATCAGCGGCCGCTCCACGCTGCGGCTCGTGGTGGAGGAGCACACCCCCTTCGGGCGCGCCGCCGTCGCCGACTGGGCGGAGTCCCGGATCAGCTGCTCCTGACCGGTCCTTGCCGCGGACGGACCCGGATCAGCTGCTCCTGGCCGGGGCGTCGACACCGGCGGACCCGGATCAACCGCTCCTGATCGGGTCCTCGACGCCGACGGACCTTGATCAACCGCTCCTGGCCGGGTCCTCGGCGCCGGCGGCGTACGGCTCCACCAGGGCCAGGACGGCTTCCGGGCCGAGGACCGCGCCCGCCACGCGGGCGGCGGCGAGGCCGTCCTCGCCGAGCACGGCCCGGCAGGCGGCGGCGATCGCCTCCGCCTCGCGGAGTTCGGGCACCGAACGCGGGACGTCCCGCCGCCAGGCGTCGACGGCCGCGGCCACGCGCGCGCAGCGGTCCGCGTCCCCGGCCCGGTGCAGGGTGTAGACGAGCCCTTCGCCGAGGGTGATCACGAGGATGTCCGCGCAGTGACTGGTGACAGCGGCGCGCAGGGCCTCGACGGCGGTCGTGACGGCCGCCGCGCCCGCCCCCTCCTGGGCCTCGACGCGGGCGACGAAGCCGTCCAGAGCGATGGTGAAGTGCGGGGGCGGCGTGCCGCCGCGGGCCTGGGCGCCGGCCGAGGAGAGGGCGGCACGCGCGCGTGCGGGGTCGTCCCGTTCGAGGGCGAGGACCGCGCGCATGAAGTCCACGTAGGCGAGGGCGTCCTGGAGGCGCAGCCGCTCCGACTCCCGGGCGGCCTCTTCGATGCCGCGCTCGGCGGCGGCAGAGTCGCCGTCGCGGTAGGCCAGTTCGGCGAGCCGGGCGACGAGGAACGGGGCCTCGGCGTGGGCGCCGACCTCGCGGGCGAGCGCCAGGGCCTCCTCGTACGCCTCCCTGGCCTCCTCGCGGCGGCCCCGCATCATGTTGGCCTCGGCGGCGGCGGAGGCCACCTGGGCGCCCATCCAGCGGTCGCCGACCCGGCGGCTGAGGAAGCGGAGTTCGGCGAGGTCCTCGTCGACGCCCTTCATGCCGCCGGGCATGTCCACGATCATGTGGGTGCGGAACATCAGGCTCACCCCGACCTCCCAGTCCCCGCCGTACCGGCGGCAGACCTCGACGCCCGTGTCGAGCAGGGAGCGGACCTTCGCCGGCTCCTCGGTGAGGTACGCGGTGAACGGCCAGAGCAGACCGGGGAAGCGGGCGGACTCGGGACCCGGGTCCTGGCCGAAGGCGTCCCGGACGCGGCGGACCAGCGCGCGCGTGCCGGCGTCCTCGCGGAGGTCTCCGGTGTACATGTGCTCGTCCTCCATGCCGAGGAAGAACGACAGCATCCGCAGGTGCATGCGGGGCCAGTGCCGGGGGTCGGCCCGGTCGTCGGGGTCCTCCCCCAGGGCGAGGGCGCGCCGGGTCCAGGCCAGCCCCTCCGGGCGGTAGTTGCGCAGCCACCAGAACCAGCCCATGGCGAAGACCAGCCGGAGCCCGGCGGGCTCGTCGGGGGCCGCGACGAGGGTCCGGTGCAGGGCGGCCCGGATGTTGTCGAGGTCCCGCTCGATCCGGTCGATCCAGGGCAGCTGCTCACCGGAGCGGAGCCTCGGCTCGGCCTCCTCCGCGAGGGCCGTGAAGTGCGCGGTGTGAGCGGCCTCGGCGGCGGCGAGCAGCTCCGGGGTCTCGGCGGCGCGCTCGGCGGCGTACTCGTGGATGGTCTCCAGGAGGCGGTAGCGCATGGCGCCGTCGTCGGCCGGGGACGCGATGACGAGGGACTTGTCGACGAGCGCGCCGAGGGTGTCGAGGGTGGTGGGGGCCGCGGCCCCCGGGGCGGGGGCGTCGACGGCCTCGGCCGCCTGGAGGTCCCAGCCGCCGGTGAAGACCGAGACCCTGCGGAGCAGGGTGCGCTCGGCCGGGTCCAGCAGGTCCCAGGACCAGTCGACGACCGCGCGGAGGGTCTGCTGGCGGGGCAGCAGGGTGCGGGCGCCGGAACTGAGGAGCCGGAAGCGGTCGTCGAGCCGGTCCGCGATCTGGCGCGGGGTGAGCAGCCGCAGCCGGGCGGCGGCCAGTTCGATGGCGAGGGGCAGGCCGTCGAGGCGGCGGCAGATCTCCGCGACGGCGTCCGCGGCGCCCGCCTCGCGCGCGTGGTCCCGGTCGAAGGTGGGGCGCACGGCCCGCGCCCGCTCGGCGAAGAGCCGGTGCGCGGGGGCGGGCGGCAGCGGCTCGACCGGGCGGACGGTCTCGCCGGGCACGCCGAGCGGTTCCCGGCTGGTGGCGAGGATCCGCAGGTCCGGACAGTGCGCGAGGAGGGTCTCCGTGAGGGTCGCGGCGGCGTCGATGACGTGCTCGCAGTTGTCGAGGACGAGGAGGAGGCCGGGGCGGTGGGCGAGGTGCTCGACGAGGTGGGCGGTGGGGTCGTCCTGGAGCGCGGTGCCGTCGCGGGTGATCAGGTTGATCTCGCGGAGGCGGAGCGCGGAGAGGACGGCGCCGGGCAGCGCGCCCGGGTCGTCGAGCGGGGCGAGCTCCGCGATCCACGCGTCGGGCCCGGCGGCCCGCCGGGCGACCTCCTCCGCGAGCCGCGTCTTCCCGGAGCCGCCGGGCCCGGTGAGCGTGACGAGCCGGAACCGCCCGAGGTCGTCCCGGAGCGCCGCGAGCTCGGGCTCCCGCCCGACGAAGGAGGTGAGCCGGGGCCGGATGTTGCCGTGCGCGGCGGGCGGTGGCTGGGGCTCGGAGCCGGTGCCGGGTGCGGAGCCGGTGCCGGGTGCGGAGCCGGTGCCGAGACCGAGACCGGGGCCGGTGCCGAGACCGAGGCCAGGGCCGGGACCGAGGCCAGGGC
Organism: Streptomyces roseolus; assembly: GCF_014649855.1. Classification (GTDB taxonomy): domain Bacteria; phylum Actinomycetota; class Actinomycetes; order Streptomycetales; family Streptomycetaceae; genus Streptomyces; species Streptomyces roseolus. The sequence goes on from NZ_BMTV01000015.1 coordinate 11,815, forward strand.
CGGGGCCGGTCCCGGGGTACGCAGCGGGGCGCGGGGGCTCCGTGGGAGCGGGGCGCGGGGGGAGCTCCGAGAGCTCAGGGTGCGCACGGGGAACGGCGTGCGCGGAGGACTGGGGATGCACGGAGGGCTCGGGGCGCTGGGGGATCTTGGGTCGCTCGGGGGCGAGGAGTTCGTGGTGGAGGGCGGTCAGTTCGGGGCCCGGGTCGGTGCCGAGGGCGTCGGCGAGGGTACGCCGGGCCGTCTCGTACGCGGCGAGCGCGTCCGCGTGGCGGCCCTCGGCGCGCAGGGCGCGGATGAGCTGGGCGTGGAAGCCCTCGTCGTACGGGTGCGCGGCGGTGAGCCCGGACAGCTCCGGTACGAGTCCGTCGACGGCGCCGCGCCGCAGGTCGGCCTCGACGCGCCTGCGCAGGGCGGCGAGCCGCTGTGCCTCGGGGCGGACGCCCACCGGTCCCGGCAGGTCGGCGAGGGCGGGCCCGCGGAAGAGACCCAGCGCGTCCCTGAGGAGCGCGGCGGCCGTCTCGGGGTCGCCGGCGTCGAGCCGGGCGCCGGCCTCCGCGGCGCGGCGCTCGAAGACGTACAGGTCGATGTCCTCGGGCCCGGCGACGAGCCGGTAGCCGGGGCCGGGCGTGGCGGCGACGGCCTCCCGGCCGAGGACCCTGCGCAGCCGGCCGACGAGCGCCTGGAGCGCGGCGGGCGCGTCGAGCGGCGGCTCGTCCCCGTACACGTCGTCGACGAGCTCCCCGACCGGCACGGCCCGTCCGGCGCGCAGCGCGAGCGCGGCGAGCAGCGCGCGCAGCCGGGCACCGCCGAGGGGCAGGGGGGTTCCGTCGGGGCCGAGGACCTCGGTGGTGCCGAGGAGGAGATACCGCACCGGCCCATTCTTGCCGCCGGGGCCGGGGGGCGCCTCGGGGTTTCCCCGGGCTGTGGACAGAGCCGCCGGGGTCAGAACTCGGCGGTGTCGAGGGTGAAGCCGAGGGGGGCGGGGAGCGGGACCTCGGTCCCCAGCTTGTGGATGGACTTGTGGGTGTAGTCGTCGCCTTCGGGCTCGGAGCAGACGACGGCCTCGCCGGCCTCGCGGTCGATCATCAAGCAGGCGGGGATCCCGGCGCGGGCGTGGGCACGGATCTTCTGCACGCGGCCGCGGCCCGCGGTGGATGTGGAGGTGACCTCGGCGACGAGAAGGACAGGGTCGGGAGCGTGCCACTCTTGCTGGTCGGCAAAGCTGCCCTTGGGAGCGATCACGAGGTCGGGGATGACCCGGGCGGCATCACCCGCTCCGGGCAGGCTGAGTCCGACGCCGGTGAAGTTCCGGAGCTCCTTGTCCGCGCGACGCGCGATGCCCTGCTCCACCACCTCGGTGACGATCTCTTCGTGCTCGCCATCGGCCGGAGGCACCACGTAGATCTCCCCTTCGATCAGCTCCACGCGCCAGCCCTTGGGGGCCATGGCGCTGAACAGCTCGAAGGTCTCCTCGACAGTCGCCCCTTCGCGATCTTCCGGTTCCTCGGACACGCTGTCCCCCTGAAGCGGAACCGGCGGCGGCAGCGGCATGGCCATGCTGGGCCTCCTTCGCTCGGTGCGACGCTCTCAGCTCAGAACGGGCTGCGGAGCCGGGTCAGGAACCGTTTCACTCGAACGGGCGTGCTGTGGCGTTTCACCGCGCCGGCAAGGACCTCGACGCCGGGATCAGCGGCCCCTGGACCGCCCGGGGCGCGCGCGGGGTGGCCGTGTCGGTCCAGCAGGAGCCCCGGCGGGCGAGGAGGCGGCGGAGCCAGAGTTCGGTGGAGACGAGGTCGGCGAGGCCGTCGAGGGGGACGCGGGCTCCGTCGGCGGCGGCGCGCAGGGCGTCCCGGACGGTACCGGCCTCGATGAGGCCCGCGTCGGCGAGGAGGGGGGCCTCGAAGAGGGCCAGGAGCGCCGGGAGGGCGGCGCGCAGGCCCGCGCGGGCGGTGCCGGCGGGGACCGCGGGGTAGGGGGCGCCCCAGCCGGGCGGCAGGTCGCGGATGCCGGTGTCGGCGAGGACGGTGCGCAGGACGCCGGCCCGCGCGTCGGGCTGGACGCGGAGCGCTTCGGGGAGGTCGCGGCAGGCGCGGACGACCTGGTTGTCGAGGAACGGCGCGTGCAGCCGCTGGCCGCGGATCTCGGCGGCCTGTTCCAGGACCCGGTGGTCGGCGGCCGCCCGGGCGAGGGCGGCACGCGCGCGTGCCTCGCCCGGGCGCTGCACGGTCGGCGGCAGGGTGGCCGCCCGGTTGAGGCGCGCGGACACCTCGGCGAGCGCCTCGCCCGTCAGCCAGCGGGCCGCGGGACCCGGCCGGGACCAGGCGAGCGCGGAGAGCGAGGCGGCCAGCGGGCCGTGGGTGTCGGCGGGGTCGCGGTTGGCGTCGAGGACGTGCCGGGCGGCGGTCTCCAGACCGGCCCGGTAGGGCGTACGGGCGAGCCTGCGCGCCGCGCGGTAGACGGTGACCGGCACCAGGAAGGCGCCCGCGGACGGGCCGGTCGCCTTGGCGAGGGCGGTCACGGGCCGCACCAGGGAGCGGCGCCTGCGGTCCATCAGGAGGTCGGCGAGGCGGGCCGGATGGGCGTCCAGGACCTGTCGGGCACCGAGCCCGGTGAAGTGGTCGGCGCTGCCTCCGGCGAGCCGCCTGCGGTGCCGTTCGGCGGTGACGAGCGCGGGCCCCGGCTCGTCGGTGAGCGGCCCGTCGAGGGCGGCGTACGGGAGGGCCTCCTCGCCCGCCGTGACGACCACGTGGCGCAGCCGGGGGTCGGCCGCCAGTGCGCGGGCCCGCTCCAGTTCGGCCGTCCTGCCCGGGCCCGGCTTGGCCGCCAGGTCGGTGAAGGTGACCGCGAGCAGCCGCTCGCCCGCGTCCGCGCCGTGCCCGAGGATCGTGCCGGGCACGCCGGGCAGTCCGGCGGCGAGCAGGGCGAGGGTGGCGGAGGCGCTGCCGCCGGACAGGTCCGCGCCGATGCCGGGCACGGGGCCGGCGCCGCGGGCCGCCCGCCGGTCCGCGGGCCCCATCCCGGGGACGGGTCCGGGATCCGGCGGGGGCGCCTCGGGGGCGTGCCGGGGGGCCGTGAGCCGGGCCCGTACGGCCTCCACCAGCGCGTCCCTGACCGCCTCGACGGCCTGCCGGGGCTCGGCCTGCGGGGCGGCGACGGCGAGCGAGGCCACCGTCTCGTACCCGGCGATCTCGCGGGAGCCCTCGCGCAGGATCAGGGCGTGGCCCGGCGGGACGCGGCGGACGCCTTCGTAGGGAGTCGAGTCGCGCAGCGCCTCCGGGGACTCGGGGCAGGCGAGCAGTGCGGCGAGGTGGCCGATGTCGAGCTGGGCCTCCACGAGGTCGGCGAGCGGCAGGGCGGCGGTGGCGTAGGCGGTGCCGCCCTCCCAGGGGGTGTGGAAGACGGGCCGGGCGCCGGCGAGGTCTCCGGTGACGGTGACCCGGCGGCCGGCCTTGACGACGGCGGTGTAGCTGCCGGGCCAGGCCGTCAGGTGGCGCAGGGCGCCGCCGCGGGCGGTGACGAGGCCGCGGCGGAGTTCGTCGTCGCCCGCGGCGCAGCAGCCGAGGACGGCGAGCCGGGTGCCGTCGTCGAGGGAGACCACCCGGACCTCGTCGGGGCGCCAGTCGCCGACGGCCCACAGCGGGTCGGGGTCGCCCCAGAGGAGCTGTGCGCCCACCGGCTGCACCGTGCGCCCCCCGACGTGCCCGCCGCTTTCGGCGTAGGGGCGCGCCTGGGGCGGGATGTGGGGGTCGTACGCGCCGGGCGCGCCGTACGCACTACGGGCGCCGTCGCTCGCTCCGGCGCGCGCCCCCGCGGTCGTGGCGTACCCCGCGGCGACACTGCTCCAGCCCACCAGCCATCGCATCGGCGCCTCCACGTCCGTTTCGGTGGGGCCATGCTGCCATGACAACGGCGCACGGGGCGGGGTCCGGGCGCACGCGCCCGAAAGCCGAATGCGCCCCTGGCATGCGCCAGTTGGCCACCGGAGGAACACGAGGTGGCGCGGGGCGCGGGCGCCGGGGCGGGGCTCGGTGGGTCAGCGGCGCCGGACTCGGCGCGCCGAGGGCGTCGGACCCGGCGCGTCGAAGGCGTCGGACACGGCGCGTCAGCGACTCCGGGATCGATGGGTCAGCGGCCCCGGGATCGGCGAAATCGGCCGATTCTCGTCCACCACAGGAGGTTTGGCCTGCCGTCAGGCACAGAAAGGATCACGAGAACGGTGCCCGGGCCCCGCTGCCGCACGCCCGTCCGCACCCTCGCCGGCGAGTCGGCTCCCGGCGGTCCGGGAGGCGACCCGCCCCCCGGCGCCGTCCGCCGCCCGCGGGGAATGGGGCGGCGGTGTCCCCCGGCCCACCGGTGCGGGAACCGGAACACCAGGCGTTCCGCCTCCCGGCCGGACGGGCCGACCCACGCAGGACTCATCGAAGCGGCACCGCCCCCAAGCGGCGAGAGCGCACGGCCGGGCGCACGGCGCCACGGACGGAGCACGGACCGGCCGCCGGGCGCCTCCGGTCGGGTGGTCACACAACAATCTCGCCATACGGAACTCCGCCCCTTAACGGTGGGGATGCGGCGAACTACGCTGTGTTTACGAATGCCGCCTGCCTATGCCCGGCGTCGCGGCGGCCGTCTGGATGTCGAGGGGTGGCGTCATGTCCAGGGAGCAACGCGGGCCGAACGAGAAGCTCGGCGCCGTTCTCGCCCTCGCGGGAATCAGCAACGCCGGCCTCGCCCGGCGCGTCAACGACCTCGGTGCGCAACGGGGACTGACCCTTCGCTACGACAAGACCTCGGTGGCCCGCTGGGTCTCCAAGGGGATGGTGCCGCAGGGCGCCGCGCCGCACCTGATCGCCGCCGCGATCGGCCAGAAGCTGGGCCGGCCCGTGCCGCTGCACGAGATCGGGCTCGCGGACGCCGACCCGGCGCCCGAGGTGGGGCTCGCCTTCCCCCGGGACGTCGGGGAGGCGGTCCGCGCCGCCACCGACCTCTACCGGCTGGACCTCGCCGGCCGGCGGGCCGGCGGGGGCGGGATCTGGCAGTCGCTCGCCGGCTCGTTCTCGGTCAGCGCCTACGCGACCCCGGCCTCCCGGTGGCTGATCACCCCGGCCGACCCGTCGGTGGAGCGGGAGGCGGGACGGCACGGGTCCGGCGGCGGGAGCGGGCCGGGGCCCGCCGATTCCGGGGAGCACGTGCGCGTGGGACACAGCGACGTCGCCAAACTCCGCGAGGCGGCGGAGGACGCGCGAAAGTGGGACTCCAAGTACGGCGGCGGGGACTGGCGGTCCTCGATGGTGCCCGAGTGCTTAAGGGTGGACGCGGCGCCCCTGCTGCTCGGCTCGTACTCGGACGAGGTCGGCAGGGCGCTCTTCGGCGCGACCGCCGAACTGACGCGGCTGGCCGGGTGGATGGCCTTCGACACCGGTCAGCAGGAGGCCGCCCAGCGGTACTACATCCAGGCGCTGCGGCTCGCGCGGGCCGCAGCCGACGTGCCGCTCGGCGGGTACGTGCTCGCCTCGATGTCGCTCCAGGCCACCTACCGGGGCTTCGCCGACGAGGGCGTGGACCTGGCGCAGGCCGCCCTGGAGCGGAACCGGGGCCTGGCCACCGCCCGCACCATGTCCTTCTTCCGCCTCGTCGAGGCCCGCGCGCACGCCAAGGCCGGCGACGGTCCCGCGGCCGCGGCGGCCCTGAAGTCCGCCGAGGGGTGGCTGGAGCGCTCCCGGGAGGGCGACGCCGACCCGACGTGGCTGGGCTTCTACTCGTACGACCGGTTCTGCGCCGACGCCGCCGAGTGCTACCGGGACCTCAGGATGCCGCGGGAGGTGCGGCGGTTCACCGAACAGGCGCTGTCCCGGCCGACCGAGGAGTTCGTCCGCTCGCACGGGCTGCGGCTCGTCGTCTCGGCCGTCGCCGAGCTGGAGTCCGGCAACCTCGACGCGGCCTGCGCGGCGGGCACGCGCGCGGTGGAGGTGGCCGGCCGGATCTCCTCCGCGCGGACCACGGAGTACGTACGGGACCTGCTGCACCGCCTGGAGCCGTACGGGCACGAGCCGAGGGTCATGGAGCTGCGGGAACGGGCCAGGCCGCTGCTGGTCGCCCCGGCGTGACGGACGACCCGGCGTGACGGGCGCGCCGGGATGCGCGTGACAGCGTGACGCGCATCCCACGACGTGGGCGTTTAGCGGGATTGTCAGTGGGCCAGTGCACTATCAGGGGTGGGAGGTGGCGCTGGTGTTTGACTGTGACGTGCTGGTGATCGGCGGCGGGATCGTCGGTCTGTCGACGGCGTACGCGCTGCAGCGCGCCGCCCCCGGCACCCGCGTCGCCGTCCTGGAGAAGGAGGACGGCCCCGCGCGTCACCAGACCGGCCGCAACAGCGGGGTCATCCACAGCGGGCTCTACTACCGGCCCGGGTCCCTGAAGGCGCGGTTCGCCGTCGAGGGCGCGGCCGAGATGGTCAAGTTCTGCACGGAATGGGATATTCCACACCGGGTGACCGGCAAGCTCGTCGTCGCCACCGAGCGCGAGGAGCTGCCCCGGCTGCACGCGCTGGTCCAGCGCGGCCGGGAGAACGGCATCCCGGTGCGCGAGCTCGGCCCCTCGCAGATCACCGAGTACGAGCCCCGGGTGCGGGGGCTCGCCGCGATCCACGTCGGCACCACCGGCATCGTCGACTACAAGGCGGTCGCGCGGCGGCTCGCCGAGTCCTCCGGCGCGGAGATCCTCTACGGCGCGGAGGTCACGGCGATCGACCGGCGCCCCTGGGGCGTCGCCGTGCGCACCGCCGACCAGCGGATCCTGCGCGGCAAGGTGCTCGTGAACTGCGCGGGGCTGCACTGCGACCGGATCGCCCGGCTCGCCGGCGACGACCCGGGCATGCGGATCGTCCCCTTCCGGGGCGAGTACTACGAACTGGCCGACCCCTCACTGGTGCGAGGCCTGGTCTATCCCGTGCCCGACCCGGCCTTCCCCTTCCTCGGGGTGCACCTCACGCGCGGCATCGACGGCAGCGTCCACGTCGGGCCGAACGCGGTGCCGGCACTCGCCCGCGAGGGGTACGACTGGGGGGTCGTCCGGCCCGGTGAGCTCGGCGGCACGCTCGCGTGGCCCGGCTCCTGGAGCATCGCGCGCCGCCACTGGCGGTACGGCGCGGGCGAACTGCGCCGCTCCCTGTCGAAGCGGGCCTTCACCGAGTCGGTGCGGCGGCTGCTGCCGGGGGTGGACGAGTCCGATCTGCGGCCCACGGCGGCGGGGGTGCGGGCGCAGGCGGTGCTGCGGGACGGGACGCTGGTGGACGACTTCCTCATCCGCGAGGGACTTCGTACGGTGCACGTGCTCAACGCGCCTTCGCCCGCGGCGACCGCGTCCCTCCCCATCGGCCGGGAAATAGCCCGCCGCGCCCTCCCCCTCCTGTGACCCGCCGCCCCGACGGAACGTGGCCCCAGCGGAACCGCACGGGCGGTCGTACCATGGGCCGCATTGTGTCTGAGCAGCGTGAGAACCACAGCGAGTCCGTCGCCCGCAGGGGCAGTCGTATGTTCGCGCCCGGAGAGGGCCCCAGCCCCGACCCCGCCGGCGCCCACTTCGAGCGCCGGATCCGGAGCTTCCAGCCGCGCCGCAGCCGGGTGACGGCCGGCCAGGCCGAGGCGATGCTGAAGCGGTGGCCCGACTGGGGCCTGGACATCGACGGCAAGCGGGTTCTCGACCTCCACGAGATGTTCGGCGGGCTGCCCGTCGTCCTGGAGATCGGCTTCGGGATGGGCGAGGCGACCGCGCAGATGGCCGCCGCCGACCCCGGCACCGGCATCCTCGCCGTCGACGTGCACACCCCGGGGCAGGGGAACCTCCTGGGGCTCGCCGACCGCAACGGGCTCACCAACGTCCGCGTCGCCAACGGCGACGCGATCATCCTGCTGCGCGAGATGCTCGACCCCGCCGCCCTCGACGGCTGCCGCGTCTACTTCCCGGACCCGTGGCCGAAGAAGCGGCACCACAAGCGGCGGCTGATCCAGCCCGAGTTCCTGACGCTGCTCGCGACCCGCCTGAAGCCCGGCGGCGTCCTGCACTGCGCCACGGACTGGGAGCCGTACGCGGAGCAGATGCTGGAGGTGCTCTCCGCGCACCCCGACTTCGAGAACACCGCCGCCGACGGCGGCTACGCGCCCCGCCCCGGCTTCCGGCCGCTCACCCGCTTCGAGGGCCAGGGCCTGGACAAGGGCCACGTCGTGCACGACCTGCTGTTCCGCAGGAAGTAAGCCCCCCCTCCCCCAAGTCCGTCGCTCCTGTCGGCGGCGGTCGCTAGGGTCGAGTCGTGTCGTCACCCCTGCCGCCGTCCACACCCCCGTCACCGTCACCGTCCTCCTCCCCTCCGCCCGGGTCCGTCTCGCCGCCGGCGACCGGCTTCCTGCCGGCGCAGGCCGGGGCGCCCGCGGTCGAGAGCCACGTCCCCGTCCGCGAGGGCGACGAGCCGTCGTTCGCCGTGGCCGCCGACCGGAGCCAGTGGCGGTACCGGCCGCGGCGGGCCTTCTGGCGGAGCCGGATCGTCCGTGCCGTCGCCCTGATCACGCTGCTCGCGCTCTGCGCCCTGGTGATCCTGGCGCTGGTGCGCGAGCAGACCGGCACCGAGGGCTTCCTCGTCGGCCTGGGGCTCGCGGTGTTTCCCGTACCGCTGCTCATGGCGGCGTTCCGCTGGCTCGACCGGGTCGAGCCGGGGCCGTGGAAGAACCTGCTGTTCGCCTTCGCGTGGGGCGCGTTCGCCGCCGCCCTGGTCGCGATCCTGGCCAACACCTTCGCCGTCCGCTGGATCGCCACCGCGACCGCCGATCCCCGCTCGGCCGACGACCTGGGCGCCACCGTGATCGCCCCGGTGGTGGAGGAGACCGCGAAGGCCGCCGCGATCCTGCTGCTCTTCCTCTTCCGGCGGCGGGACTTCCGGAGCCTGGTCGACGGGGTGGTGATCGCCGGTTTCACCGCGACGGGCTTCGCGTTCACCGAGAACATCCTCTACCTCGGCACCGCCTTCGGCGAGGACCAGGACCTCGGCGACGGCGGCATCGGCGCCGTCACCGCCGGCACCTTCTTCGTCCGGGTCGTGATGTCGCCGTTCGCGCACCCGCTCTTCACCGTGCTCACCGGCATCGGCTTCGGCCTGGCCGCGCTCGCCCCGCGCGGCAAGGTGCGCCGGCCGCGGAAGGTGCTGCTGCCGCTCGCCGGGCTGCTGCTCGCGATGGGCGTCCACGCGCTGTGGAACGGCTCGGCGACCTTCGGCGGCCCGCTCGCCTTCTACGCCGTGTACGCGATGTTCATGGTCCCGGCCTTCGGGCTGCTGACCTGGCTCGCCGTGTGGAGCCGGCAGAAGGAGCTGCGCACGATCGCCGCGGTGCTCCCGGCGTACGCGGCGGCCGGCTGGCTCTCCCCCGAGGAGCCGCTGGCGCTCTCGTCGATGCGGGCCCGCCGCACCGCGCGCGCGGTGGCGTCCCGCACGTACGGCAAGGCGGGCGCGCGGGCGGTCGGCGAGTACGAGGCCTTCGCCACGACCCTCGCCTTCCTGCGCGAGCGGGCCCGCCGGGGCACGGTCCCGGTGCCGGACTTCGCGGCCCGCGAGCAGGAGCTGCTGCACCACCTGTGGGCGCGCCGGACGACGGCCGCGCCGGCGCTCTCGTACGCGGCGCGGTCCACCGGCCGGGTGTGGGTGCCGCCGCAGTACCTCGACTACGGCGGCTACAACCCCTACAAGGGCTAGCCTTCGGGCGTCTCGGAGGCGGCCGTCAGGCGGGCCAGCTCGTCGTCGGTCAGCTTCAGGTCGGCGACCGCGACCAGCGCGGGGACCTGCTCGACCGTGCGGGCCGAGGCGATGGGCGCGGCGACGGTGGGACGGGAGGAGAGCCAGGCGAGGGCGACGGTCGCCGGCTCGGCGCCGTGGGCCTCGGCGACCTCGTCGAGCGCGGCGAGCACGGCCTGGCCGCGCGCGGTCTCCGCGTGGGCGGAGGCGCCACGGGCGCGGACGCTCTCGACGGTCCGGCCCGGACGGTACTTGCCGGTGAGGAAGCCGGCGGCGAGGCCGTAGTAGGGGACGGCGGCGAGGCCGGTCTCGGCGGCGGTGTCGAGGAGCGGGCCCTCGTACTTCTCGCGGGCGACGAGGTTGTACTCGGGCTGGAGCGCCACGTACCGGGCGAGCCCCTCGGCCTCGGCGAAGTCGAGGGAGGCGCGCAGCCGCTCGGGGGAGATGTTGGAGGCGGCGACGGCCCGCACCTTGCCTTCGCGCACCAGCTGGTCGAGGGCGGTGACGATCTCCTCCACCGGCACGGACTCGTCGTCGAAGTGCGTGTAGTAGAGGTCGATGTGGTCGGTGCCGAGGCGGCGCAGGGACTCCTCCGCGCCGGCCTTGATGGTGGTGGCGGACAGGCCCTTGAGGGGCGAGTGGGCGCCGACCTTGGTGGCGACGACGATGTCCGAGCGGTTGCCGCGGGCGGCCATCCAGCGGCCGATGATGGTCTCGGACTCGCCGCCCCGGTTGCCCTCGACCCACTCGGAGTAGACGTCGGCGGTGTCCAGGAAGTTGCCGCCGGCGGCGGCGTAGGCGTCGAGGACGGCGAAGGACCGCTCCTCGTCGGCGCTCCATCCGAAGACGTTGCCGCCGAGGGCGAGCGGGAAGACGTTGAGGCCGGAGGTGCCCAGCGGGCGCAGGGGTGAGGACATGACGTACTCAACTCCCTGCGCCGCCGGGCGTATTCCGGTCGAGGAGCCTGAACCCCGACCGGAACGCCCACGCGTCGGGGGTCAGACCGACAGGCCCTTGGAGCGCAGCCACTCCGCCGGGTCGATGCCCGAGCCGTCGGGGGTGTGGACCTCCATGTGCAGGTGGGGTCCGGTGACGTTGCCGGTGGCGCCGACGCGGCCGATGGTCTCGCCGGTGGTGACGGTCTGGCCGGCGGCCGCGGTCATCGAGGAGAGGTGGCAGTACCAGACCTCGGTGCCGTCCTCCAGCTCCAGGACGATCCGGTAGCCGTACGAGCCGGACCAGCCGGCCGACGTGATGGTGCCCCCGTGGACCGCCTTGAGGGGGGTGCCGGTGGGGGCGGCGAAGTCGAGGCCGGTGTGGTGGCCGGAGGACCACATCGAGCCGGACTGCATGTAGGTGGAGGTGAGGGTGTAGGAGGAGAGCGGCATGGAGTAGCCGGCGGCCAGCTTGGCGAGCCGCTCGGCCTCCGCCTTCTCGGCGGCGATGCGCTCGGCCTCGGCCTTCTCGGCGGCGAGCCGCTCCGCCTCCGCCTTGGCCTTCGCCTCGGCCTCGGCCTTCGCGGCGGCCTCCGCCTGCGCCTTCGCGTCTGCGGCGGCCTTCTCCGCGGCGGCCTTCTCGGCGGCGAGCTTCTCGGCGTCGACGGCGGCCTGCTGCTGCTGTTCGGCCTGCTGGAGGATGCGGGCGCGCAGTGCCTCGCCGGCGTCGGCGGCGGTGGCGGTGCGCTCCGCGGCCTCGGCGCCGGTGGTGGTGTCGGCCGGGGCGGTGTACGTGACCGAGGTCAGCGGCTTCGCGGCGACGCCGCCGGCCGGGACCGGCGCGGACGCGCGGGGGGTCGTCTCCTCCTCGCCGCCGGGCAGGAGGTCGCCGACGCCGGGCAGGTCGTGGGCGTCCGGCAGGCCCAGGTCGGGCAGGTCGGGGAGGGAGATGGCGACGGGGGCCTTCTCCTGCGCGGTGGCGAGGCCGCCCGCGCCGACGGCGGCGATGACGCCGACGCCGAGGACGGTGGAGGAGCGGGCGAAGTTGGAGCGCTGCTTCACGATCCGGTGCCGGCCGCCGGCGCGGCTCTCGGCGCGCAGGGAGCCCTCGGTCGGGTTCCACTCGCCGGGGGCGGGGGTGAAGGAAGCGGTCTCGTACGCGCCGGGCGCGAAGCCGTCCGGGTCGCCCGCGCCGACGGCACCCGGGCCGCCGAAGGGGTCGAAGGGAGCTTCGGGTACGGGGGTGTTGGACGCCACGGAGGCGCGCTCCTTTCCTTCCTTCTCGCCTACCGGGTTAGCTGACGGGTTCGGAGCAGGAAGGTCTCCTACGGGCTCTTCGCACGGGGAGGTGCGAGGGGCCCGATTCACCCCAAGGGTTGGTTCCCCGGTTCCCTCACGGGATTCGGCACGTGCGCACGGAGCCGTCTCTTGCGACGGCTGGGACGACCGCGCTGCGTTATCGAACGTTAATAGACACCGCACTCCTATTCCAAGCCGTTCCCCTTGATCATTCATTGAATTGGCAGGGAATCGCCCGAGTTGAGCCCCCTTCAATGGACCCTCGCCCCACCCCTCGAATCTGACGGTATGTCAATTGTTATCGCTGTGAGACCTCGTGAGCACGGAACGTGACCGCCGTCGCTCCCGTCAGCGCGCCGGTCCCGGCGGCACCACCGGCATCGTCCGCCGCCGCTCCGGCGCCCCCGCCGCCGGCCGGCTCACCGCGAGCAGCGCCATGTCGTCCGTCGACCCGCCGCCGGTGTGCCGCCGCACGTCGTCCACGAGCGCGTCGAGGAGCTCCTCGGGCCCCGGGAAGACCGCCCCCGCGAGCCGGGCCGCCGGATCGTAGAAGGCCCCGGAGCCGTCCCGCGCCTCCGACAGCCCGTCCGTGTGGAACAGCAGCGTCGCGCCCGGCGGGTACGGCCGCTCGTCGGTCCGGTCCGGCCCCACCGACAGCTCCCCCATCCCGAGCGGCAGCGCCGCCTCGGCCGGCCCCAGCGGCTCCACGCGCCCGTCCCCGTACAGCAGCAGCGGCGGCGGATGCCCCCGGTTCACGATCCGCACGACCCCGCCCTCGCGCGGGATCTCGGCGAGCACCGCCGTCGTGAACCCCTCGACGGCGTCGAGACCCTCGCGCCGCGCCCCCTCGCGCGTCAGCGCCCGTTCGAGCCGCGCCGCCACCCCCTCCAGGGCCGCCTCCTGCTCGGCCGCCTCCCGGAAGGCTCCGATCACCACGGCCACCGCCTCCACCGCGTCCATCCCCTTGCCCCGCACGTCCCCGACCACGAGCCGCACCCCGTGCGGGGTGTCCTGCACGGCGAAGAGGTCGCCGCCGATGAACGCGTCCGCCTGCGCCGCCTCGTACCGCGCCGCGCACTGGAGCCCCGCGATCCGCTCCGCCGGCATCGGCAGCACCGCCCGCTGCGCCGCCTCCGCGATCACCCGCGCCGACGCGAGCCGCTCGCCGCTGCGCCGCACCACGAGGTTGATCAGCATCGCCAGCGCGGAGACGGTCACCACGGTGAGGGTCTCGGTGAGCGAGGGCACGTCGGAGAGCGTGCGGTTGTACGCGTGCAGCCCGACCGAGGCGAGGATCGCCGCGAGCCCGGTCAGCAGGGTCGTGAGCCGGGAGAAGAACGGCGCGGCGATCAGCGGCGCGGCGGAGAAGAGCGGAGCCGCCGTGTACGAGGGCGGGGTGGACAGGTCGAAGGCCACCCCTCCGAGGATGATCAGCGGCGGCAGGGCCCGCAGGAACCTCCGGGTCGCCCCGAAGGCCACCGGCGGCCGCGGCTCACCCCCGTAGGGGCCCCGGGGCGCACCGGGCCCGGCGATACGGCCGCCGGGCTCCTCGCCCCGAGGGTGCGCCACCTGAGAACTCCTGACCGGTCGGGGCCCGCCACCGGACCGTGCGGACGGGACCCCCGACCGCACACCCCTCAAGCCTCCCCGACCCGCCGCCGCGCGGCGACCGGCGTCGTCCGACCGGCGTACGCCGAGGCGCCCCCGGGGCGCGCGCCCGCCCCGACGGCCGCGCCGGCCGCCGGGTGCGGTCCTGGTCCTGCCTGGCCCGGCAGGACCAGGACCGCACCGGCCTCACAGGTTCCGCTCGGCCCACACCGTCAGGGCGTCCCGCACCAGGACGGCGGTGCCCTCGCCGTGCCGGTCGTAGTTCTTGGTGAACCTCGGGTCGTCCACGTACATCTGCCCGAGCCCGATCAGGTACTCCTTCGTCGGCGCGGTGGTGACCGACAGCCACGCGTACTGCCTCCGGGCCAGCGCCTGCACCTCGTCGCTGTCCGCCGCGAGCCCGGCCGCCGCGGCCGCGCCGAAGTCGCGGGCGATGGCCGCCTGCGTCTCCATGAACTCCTTCTTCTCGGCGTCGCTCAGCGAGCGCCACCAGCGGTCGCCCCGCTCGTACGCGTCGCGGCCCCACCGTTCGGTGACCTCCGCCTCGTACCGCGTGTGGTCGAAGCCGTCGAATACTTCCTCGGCCATGAGCCGTTCTCCTCTCTCGGTCTTGTGGAGAGTGGTCCGCACGGCCTCGATCTGCCGCCCGATGCGCTCGCGCTCCTGCTGGAGGAGGGCCAGATGCGTGCGCAGGGCGGCCGAGGTGTCCCGCTGGCCCTCGAGGACCTCGGCGATCGCGGGCAGCGAGAGCCCGAGCTCGCGCAGCAGCAGGATCCGCTGCAGCCGGACGAGCGCCGCCTGGTCGTAGTACCGGTAACCGTTCGCGCCGATCCGGCTCGGTTCCAGCAGCCCCAGCTCGCCGTAGTGGCGGAGCGTGCGGCTGGTGGTGCCGGCCTTCCTGGCGATCTCCTGGATCGACCACTCCATGACGGGAACGGTAGAACTTGACGTTGCGTAAAGGTCAAGCGGCGACGGACGCGCCCCCGGGAACGCCGAAGGCCCGGATCGTATGAATACGATCCGGGCCTTCGGGCTACTGAGTAGCGGGGACAGGATTTGAACCTGCGACCTCTGGGTTATGAGCCCAGCGAGCTACCGAGCTGCTCCACCCCGCGTCGGTAAACACGACCTTACGGCATGGGCGGCCGAATCCGAAATCCGATATCCCCGCAGCCGGCCGGACGGCCCGTTCAGCAGCCGCAGTCCTCGGCGTCGACCGGGGCCGTCAGCGGGTCGGCGGCCTTCCGCGCCGGCCCCTCCCAGGTCTCGTACGCGAAGCCCTCACGCGCCCAGTACTCGAAGCCGCCGAGCATCTCCTTGACCTGGAAGCCCAGCCGGGCGAGGGCGAGCGCGGCCCGCGTGGCGCCGTTGCAGCCGGGCCCCCAGCAGTAGGTGACGACCGGGACGCCCTTGTCCAGGAGCCGCTCCGCCTGCTCGGGGATGAGCGCGGTGGGGAGGTGGACGGCGCCGGGGACGTGCCCCTGGTCCCAGGAGGCGGTCGAGCGGGTGTCGATCAGCACGAAGCCGGGGTCGGCGCCGGTCTCGCGGGCGTCGGCCAGGGCGGCGGCCACGTCGGAGACGTCCGCGTGGAAGGCGAGGCTGGCGGAGAAGTGGGCGACCGCGGCGGCGGGGGAGGCCGGCGGGGTGCGCAGCACGGGGTTGAGGGGGTTGACCTGGCTGTCTGTCGTCGTCATGGTGATCAACCTACGGATGATGATCATCGCGCTGAAGTGGCATTCCACGGGCGTCGACGACCTCGCCCGGGGAAACCCTGGCGATCGCTCGCGTACGGCGTGGATCTCACGGTCCGAGACGTCGGCGTGTCACATCCGGGGGTTCTGGTCCGTCATGGAGGCATGACGGGACGCGAAGGGGGACACGGGCGGATGGACGAGACGACGCCGGAGCGGGCCGAAGGCGCGACGGCCGGGACGGCCGGGACGGCCGGGGTCACGACCGGGACCGGCACGACCGTGACCGGAGCCGGTGTCGATGCCGGTGCCAATACCAATGCCGGTGTCGGCCCCGCTTCCGGCTCCCGTGACGACTCCGGCTCGGACTCGGGCTCCGGCTCGGACTCGGGCTCCGGCTCGGACTCGGGCTCCGGCTCGGACTCGGGCTCCG
>NZ_BMTV01000015.1:27610-183754 GCF_014649855.1 Streptomyces roseolus
TTCGGGCTCGGGCTCGGTCCCCGGCTACGACTCGGGGTCGGGCTCGGGGTCGGGGTCGGGCTCCGGTGAAGGGAGCGCCGCAGAGGCGCTGGCGCGGCGGTTCGACGCCGACCGCGGCCATCTGCGCGCCGTCGCCTACCGCATGCTCGGCTCGCTCAGCGAGGCCGAGGACGCCGTCCAGGAGACCTGGTTCAAGCTCAGCCGCACCGACGTGAGCGGGGTCGCCAACCTCACCGGCTGGCTGACCACGGTCATCGGCCGGGTCTGCCTGGACATGCTGCGCTCCCGTGGCTCCCGGCGCGAGGACCCGCTCGACACCTACGTACCGGATCCGATCGTGCACGTCCCGGGCATCGGCGACCCGGAGCACGCCGCCGAGCTCACCGAGTCCGTCGGCCTCGCGCTCCTCGTCGTCCTGGAGACGCTGTCGCCCGCCGAGCGGCTCGCCTTCGTGCTGCACGACATGTTCGCCGTCTCCTTCGACGAGATCGCGCGGATCGTGGACCGCACGCCGGCGGCGACCCGCCAGCTGGCGAGCCGGGCCCGGCGGCGCGTCCAGGACGCCGACCCCGGGCCCGGGCCCGACGCGCGCCGCCAGCGGGAGATCGCCGACGCCTTCCTCGCCGCCTCCCAGGGCGGCGACTTCGAGGGCCTGCTCGCCGTCCTCGACCCGGACGCGGTGCTGCGCGCCGACGGCGGCCCGCTCCTCGCCGGCGCCTCCAAGCTGGTGCGCGGCGCCGAGGCGATCGTCCGGCAGGCCCTCATGTACGCGAGCTTCCGCAACGCGGCGCTGCCGCTCGTCGTCAACGGCGCCCCGGCCGTCCTGGGGGTCGTCGACGGCAAGCCCGTCTCCCTGCTGGCCTTCACCATCGCCGGCGACCGCATCGTCCGGATGCACGTGCTGGCCGACCCGGAGCGCCTCGCCGCCCTGGACATCCCGGAGGAGGCCCTGGCCCGCGCCGTGTACCCGGACTGATCCCCCGGGGCCGTACCGTCGACCCCATGAACAGCCACGAACCGCCGGACGGCGGCGACCCGGCGGGCGCGGCCCACCGCGACCACTGGCAGTCCACGTACGCCGCCCACCCCGGCATGTACGGGGACGAGCCCTCCGCCCCGGCCCGGTACGCCGCCGGGCTCTTCCGGGAGGCGGGCGCCCGGGACGTCCTGGAGCTGGGCGCCGGGCACGGCCGGGACGCCCTCCACTTCGCCCGTACGGGATTCTCCGTACGGGCGACGGACTTCAGCGCCACCGGCCTGGCCCAGCTGACGGCGGCGGCCGAGGCCCGGGGGCTCGCGGACCGGATCGGCACCGCGGTCCAGGACGTGCGCGAACCGCTGGCCGCCGCCGACGGCTCCGCGGACGCGGTCTTCGCCCACATGCTGATGTGCATGGCCCTGTCGACGGCCGAGATCCGCGCCCTGACCGCCGAGGTGCACCGGGTGCTGCGCCCCGGCGGCCGGTTCGTCTTCACGGTCCGGCACACCGGGGACGCCCACTACGGGACGGGCCGCGACCTCGGCGACGACATCCACGAGCACGGCGGCTTCGCCGTGCACTTCTTCTCCCGCGCGCTGGTCGAGGAGCTGGCCGCCGAGGGCTGGCTGCTCGACGACGTCACCCCCTTCGAGGAGGGCGAACTCCCGCGCCGGCTCTGGCGGGTGACGATGACCCGCGTCCCGTAGACCGCTCCCCTACCCGGCCGGCCGACGGGTCTTCAGCAGGGAGGCTCCGATGGCCAGGGACGCGGCGCCGCTGGCGAGGCCGAGGACGGCGCCGGCGGCCACGTCGCCGGGGTAGTGGACGCCGGTGTGGACGCGGGAGTAGCCGACCGCCGAGGCGAGCAGCGCCAGCGGCACCGCCGCGGGCGGCAGGGCCACGCCGGCGGCGGTGGCGAAGGCGACCGCCGAGGCGGTGTGGCCGGACGGGAACGAGGCCGACTCCGGCATCGGCACGTGCCGGCCCGCCACCACCCGCGCCGCCTCCCGGTCCGGGCGCGGCCGGCGGACCAGCCGCTTGCCGAGGAGGTTGGCCGTCGCCGAGGCGATCGCGATCGCGCCGAGGCCCGCGGCCGCGGCACGGCGCGGGCGTCCCGGGATGAGGGCGAGCCCGGCGGCGACGGCGAAGGAGATCTTGGAGTGGTCGGCGGCGTTCGACAGCCGGCGCAGACCGACGTCCAGCGCGGGCGTCGGCGTGGCGGCCACCGCCCCGTACACGGCCCCGTCCACCGCCCGCAGGTCGTGCAGCACGGCCCGGGCCGTGGAGAAGGCGGCCCGGGGCCGGTCGCGCAGCCGCACGGCGGACGCCGTCCGCGTGCCGCCCCCGTCCTCGTTCCTGCTCTGGTCCTCACTGCTCATGCGCCACTCCTGTAGGAGTCCTCGGACGACGTCCGAGGACGGTTGACAGCGGAAGTTCCCGCACTGCTACCCGGCCTGCTACCCGCACTGCTGCCCGGCCTGCCGCCCGCACCGCTTCCGGCACCGCTTCCGGCACCGCTTCCGGAACCATTCCACGCCCCCGCCCGGTACGGGTCGGGGAAGGCGATCCGTACGAGCCGCCGCCAGTCCAACGGCGGAGGCGGCGGAACCACTCCCGGCCGGACCCTCGGCACCAGCACGCGCAGCGCCCGCGGCCGCAGTTCGCAGACGACCGGGGTGGGCAGGACGAGCGCCTCCCCGTCCACGGCCACCGGCAGCGTCCGCTCCGCCTTCGGCTCACCGGTGTTGGTGACCCCTCCGTGGACTTCGACGCGCTGCGCGGTCAGGACGTTGAGCGCGTCGGACCGGTTGCCGAGGACGGCCAGCTCGGCGGCGTCCGCTGCGCCGTCCACACGGATGCCGATGACGCCGAGCCGGCCGCCGTCCAGACGGGTGCGGTGCCCGGCGCCCGCGCTGAACGGATCGGGCGCGGCGTACGGGTTGTTGCTGACGAGGATGGCCTGCTGGCCCGGCAGCCGGGTGTCGTCGGCGGTCGCGTCGAGCCGGTCGCCGAGGCCGCCCCGCAGCAGGTCGGGCAGTGCCTCGAACGCCGTCTCGGCCTTGGCGTCGCGGTACTCGGGACGCTGCACCACGTCCGCGTACACCCCGAAGGAGACCGTGTTGACGAAGGGCCGGCCGGCGACCGTGCCGAGGTCGACCCGGAGCTCCTCCCCGTCGGTGAGCGCGTCCAGGCAGGCCGCCGGATCGTCCCGGTCGAGCCCCAGGTCCATGGCGAAGTGGTTCCGCGTCCCGGCGGAGATCACCAGGAAGGGCAGATCGTGCTCGACGGCCACCGCCGCGACGAGCGCCTGGGTGCCGTCCCCGCCGGCGACCCCGAGCAGATCGGCGCCGTCGGCGACGGCCTTCCGGGCGAGCGCCGTGACGTCCACGGGCGCGGCCGGATCGAGCACCACGACCCGCGCCCCCAGCCGCTCCGCCTTGCGCGCGAGCCCGAACCGCTCGACCTTCCCTCCCCCGGACTTCGGATTCATGATCAGCACCGGGTTCCGGGGCCGCTCCGCGGCCACGGCGGGCGCGGGCGCGTCGACCGCCTCACCCGGCTTGCGCAGCGCCGCCCGCGCACACCCCAGCGCCACCGACCACAGCCCGAGCGCGGCCAGCGCGTACAGCCACAACCCCCCGACGACGTACAGCACGAGCACGCCCACCGGCGCCCCCACGGCCACCACGCCCCCCGCGACCCGCAGGGCCCCCCGGTGCGCGACGAACCACCACAGCCCCACGGCCCCGGCGACCAGCCCCACGACCCCGCTCAGCAGCACGTACAGCCCGCCGCCGCCCAACGCGGACAGCAGCACGACCACCGCACCCGCGGCCGCCGCCAACGCCCACCGGGCCAACTCCCGGGCGCCCCCGGCCCCGACCCCGCCGCCCCACCACCGCACGTCCCCGTCCACGACCCCACCTCCACCTTCCAAGCCTCCCCCACCCTCCCCCGAACCACCCCACGACAGCAGCCGTTAGCGGGAAGATCACACCTCCTTCCGGGCAGCCGGGGACGTCAGCCGTGCGCCCGGACCGTCAGATACGGATCCCGCCGCAGCACCTCGCGACTGCCGAGCAGCACGCCGACGGCGAGCCCCGCCGCGGGCAGGAGCAACAGGGCGAACGCCTCGTACGGCCAGGGCAGGGCGTCCGTACGGGCGATGGGCAGCCCGAGCACCCCGCTGAGCGGCCCGGCGGCCAGCACCGCGCAGAGCACTCCGGTCCCCGCGCCGGCCACCCCCCGTCCGCCACGGCCCGCCGGGCACGCCCGTACTCCCTCCCCGACCGTGGCCCGTTTCCGGCCGCTCCCGTCCCCTGCTCGTTCACCCGTCTGCGGTAGCCGGATAATCCGTTGACGCCCCCGGGAGACGCCTTGTTAGCCTGCGGAGGTCGTTCTGATTCTTGATGGGCCCGAGCGCCCTGGGAAAGGGTGTTTTATGCCCCGGCCCGCGCCGAGTGCGCCTCGCCGTACCGCGTAACCGTCCGTCGCCTTTCGCCGCCCGTTTGCCCGGGTGGCCGCCGGACGTGTTCTCCGGTGCTCCGCACGTGCCCGTACGCCACCGTTCCGTGGCGTCGTCGGGCTGCCTTCCGACGAGGCCCCTCGGCCTGCTCTTGCTGTCTCGACCGACTTCTCAGCAAGGAGCAACCGGGTGTCCAACCCCACCTCCCCTCACGCCCACCACACCCTCGGTCTCGGCACCTTCGCCTGTGCGTGGTGCGGGCTCACCGTGTCCGCGTACGCCTCCGACGGCGTGCCGCGCAACCACTGCCCGTCCTGTCTGCACTCCCGGCACGTGCTCGACCACGTCGAGGGCGGGGCGAGCGACTGCGAGGGCCGGATGTCGCCGATCGCCATCGCCGTCCTGCGCACCGGTGACTGGAGGGTGATCCACCGCTGCGTGCGCTGCGACGAGCTCACCTCCAACCCGGTGTGCGTCGACGACAACCAGCTCATCCTCATGCGCATGGCGGTCCGTCCGCTGGCCCAACCGCCCTTCCCGCTCGAAGCGTTCGGAACCCTCTGACCGCCCGGAACCGGAAGGAGCACCACCATGCCGCGCCACAACCGCACCGGCCGGGGCCGCGGCCGGCCCCAGCGGTACAAGGACGTCCTGCACGCCCATGGCGGGCACCGGTCCCACGACTTCCGGTGCGCGTCCTGCCGGCTCGACGTGTCCCCGACCGCCCCCGGCACCGCGCACCGGAACCACTGCCCCCACTGCCTCGCCAGCCTGCACGTCGACCGGAGGATCCCGGGCGACCGCGCCGCGGACTGCCGGGGCCGGATGGAGGCGCTGGGCATGTCCGTCCGCCCGGACGGCGAGTGGCTGATCATCCACGAGTGCGTCTCCTGCGGCGAGCTCAGCGCCAACCGCGTCGCCGGCGACGACAACCCGCTCGCCCTGGTCCGCCTCGCCCTCCGCCCCCTCGCCGACCCCCGGACCGCCGGGCGCGCCCTGCTCGCCCTGTGACCCGGGAGGAATAGGCGGGAACGACGCAGCCCCAGGTCGGTGACCTGGGGCTGCGGGCGCTCTGTGGTAGGCCGTGTGGGACTCGAACCCACAACCAATGGATTAAAACTCCTGGCCGGATCCGACCGGGTGATGCCGGGCGGTGCTGCTCCGTCCGAGGATGCCTGGTCGGACAGGGTGAGCGGTGCCGCATGGTCCGACCGGAACCGGGCCGTGCCGGAACGTCCGCTCACTCATCGCTCACGCACGGACGGCGCTGCGGTCGACGTCGATCCCGCGTCACGCGCTCGACAGCATCGTTGCCACCGACTGGAACCAGGCGCCGTACGAGAACGGATCGGGTGGGCCGACCTCCATGCCGAGTTCGGCGGCCGCCAAGGCGTAGTCGCCCTCGTCCAGGGGGAGGGCGAGCAGCTCGTGGAGCTCGCCCACGAGCCGGGCCACCAGCTGGGGGTGGGTCGTGGCGGCGTAGTCGGCGACGGCTGCGTCGTGGTCGGGGAACTCGTCGACGACGTCCTGCGAGAACCAGCCCCCGAGCAACTGCGCGGTCTCCGGGAAGCGCGCGTGCCACTCCCAGTGTGTCCGGGGTGACGACGGCTCCGGCACGTCGCCCTCCTCGATGCTCCTCTTCAGGTGGTCGGCCAGCACCCCCAGCCAAGCGCCGATCGCGGCCTGCGGCATCCCGGTGTCCGGAATCGCGTAGAACTCGCCCAGCTCATGTCGGAGGCGGCCCGGAGGGTTGCGGCTGTACGCGCGCAGCTGACGCTCTGCCTCCGCGATCGCCGAGGGCCGGGTGTGCCAGGTGTGCCGCAGATAGGCGTCGAGCGCGTCGCTGCGCCGCTCCGGGGTGTCGTCGGCCGACCGGCCCAGGTACGCCCGCATCACCTGGTCCAGTTCGCCGTAGCGGCGGTCGTGTTCGAGCGGCTTCATGGACATGTGCGTACGGCCCCTACAGGTAGAACGGGACGGTCGTATGGACGACGAAGCCGTGCGGGCTCGCCGGTTCGCGGCGCAGCACCACGCGTGCCGCGCGCACGTCGACAGGACCGTGCCCGGCCAGCAGATCGGCCGCGAGCTGCACCCGGCCCACGGGCTCCTCGCGGGAGGGCCAGGCGGACTCGATGGTGAGCCGAGCCCGGGTCCCCTGGGCGAGCCAGCGGTGGATCGCCTGCTCGTTGGCGGTCACCACCTGCTGGGTGGCCCAGTGGGCGGTCTCCCGGTCGGGGTAGGAGGCGGAGCGGGTGAGCACGAGGCATCCTTTCGAATCGCCCAGTCGGCGGGCGGGCGGCTCAGTGGTCGGAGAAGTTCCAGAACATGCCGACCTCGGTGTCGGAGACGACGATCAGGCCGTAGTCCTCCGTGTAGACACTGAGCGGGCTGTACCCCCAGTCCGGCGTCGAGAAGTCGAGCGTGCCGGGGACGCGGCCGGGCCGGGTGACGTTGGTGTGGAAGGTGGCGGCCACCCCGTACCGCGCGAGGATCGTGCGCGCCATCGTCCGCAGCTCCTCTTCGCTCTCCGTGAAGCGCCTCAGGTTCGACAGGGTGCAGCGGTCGTCCGTGAGGGCCAGGAGCAGGTTCTCGGCGCTGTCCAGGTCGATCTCCTTCAGGCGCGCGGCGATGTACTCCGGAGGGTGAACGGCGAAGGGGTACGTGGGGAACCCCTCGCGCGCCGGGGACTCTGCCGCGTCGTCGAGACCGTCCCAGCCCCTGGGGTCCGGGACGGACCGGGCCATCAGGGCGATGACATCGAGGACCCAGTCCTCGTGGCGGCGCGGGCCCGTGGCGTCGTACGGGTACGCGTCCTCGAACAGGTGGCGTACCGCGGCTTCCCACGAGGCTTGGTCGACGGACATGGGTGCTGGCCTTTCTCGGCTGGACGCTAGGACTTGTAGGGCATCGACGTCATGACGGTGAACGGCGGGGTGCGGCCACTGTCGTACCGGATCCTCGTGTCGATGCCGTTCACGTCGTATGCCTTGGCGTTCAGACCGCCCTGCTTGTACCCGGACAGCGGATCGTTCGGGTCCACCGGCTGCTTGCTCACGCTGCGTCCGCTGGTCTCGTTGTGGGGGGCCGTCGCGTAGAACGACTTGACGTCGCCGTCCGCCGGCGGCGGCGGTCCCTTGATCCACGCGTCGATCGCGGCTTTGTTCCGGTTCAGGTTGTACTCGGTCAGTTCCTCGGCCCGCCGGTAGGTGGGGAAGGCGGAGGCACCGCCGATCCCCGGCTTGCCGTACGGCCATGCCTGTGTCGGACCGTTCGCCTGCTGGTCGCGCAGCCGCTGCGCCAGCTGCTCGTCGGTCTTGCCGACGTGTCTGTCGAGGGTGTGACCGCCCGACGTGTACTCGTTGGCAGCGAGGTTCAGGTCGTAGTTGCCCTGGGAATCGATCTTCAGCCAGGTCTTCGAGTCCTTGAACTCCTCCAGGGCGCGGGTGCCGAAACCATGAGCGCGGGCGACGCCGGCCTCGAACTTGGGGGCGCTCAGGTAAGCCTCGTCGAGCTTGTCCTTCAGCGCGTCCATACGGGCGGTCAGACCGCTCAGCCTGCCGGTGTAGGTGTCGACGATCCGGTTGAGCTTGGCGGTGTCGATGTTCAGGACAGTCTTGACGTCGAAGGACAGGACCAGGCCGACGCCCTTGCCGAGCACGTTCGTGACCGTGCTGAGGACGCTCTTGGGGTCCTTGGGCTTGGCCATGTCCTCGATGATCTCTTTCGCGGCCTTCCACATGGCGCGGTCGATTTCATCGGATACGTCACGGTTCAGGTCGACCGCGGCTTCCGCGTACTCGCGCAGGACGGTCGCGATGTCGTCGGCGGTGTCCTTCAGGACGGTGAGGACGGGTTGGCTGCCGGTGGGGGTGCGGGGCGTGCCGGGGCCGGAGTTGGCGGTCTGCCCCCACTGGTAGCCCTGTCGCTGCCCACCCCAGGAGGTGGCGCCCCACAGGGCGCTGCAGAAGGTCCGCATGGCGGCTTCCCAGTCGGCCTGCTGGTGGTTGGTGATGGTACCGACCGCCTGGGTGAGCTGGTCCGCGATGGTGGTGGCCGCGACGGAGACATTCATCCAGCTGTGGCAGAGGGAGTTGAGGTAGTGCTGCTGCGGGAAGGGGTGGACTTCCGCCACCTTCCCGACCCGGAACACGTTCTTGCACAGCGGCTGGAGGACGTCCCGGACGATCTCCGGGATGCCTTCCATCAGGCCGCGCAGGAAGTCGTCACCGCCGTCGTCGTCACCCCATTTGATGTCGGGCACGGAGCCGAAGTGTGGGGCCTGGTCGATGACCGCGGGGCGGGGGTGCTGTTCGGCGGTCTTCCCGGGCTTGGGATGGGAGGCGACATCCGCCTTCGTGTACGCGTTGGCGGTCTCGGTGAAACCGACGGCGACGCCGCCGACACTGAGCACGGA
The DNA here is from genome assembly GCF_014649855.1 of Streptomyces roseolus. Taxonomy (GTDB): domain Bacteria; phylum Actinomycetota; class Actinomycetes; order Streptomycetales; family Streptomycetaceae; genus Streptomyces; species Streptomyces roseolus. The sequence goes on from NZ_BMTV01000015.1 coordinate 36,470, forward strand.
GCGGCCCCAGACCTCCAGCCAGCGGTTACCGATCTTCTTGTACGCCTGCGCGAACCTCTGGGCCTCGGTCCCGGCGCCGCCGGCGTCCGGGTACTTTCCCAATTCCTCCAGGAGTTGCTTGGCACCGCGCATCAGGAAGTCCTGCTGCTGGGCGACCCGCCCGGAGACCCTCCAGAGGTCGCTCGGTCTGACGTCGATGGTGCCGGGGCCGCCCGCTGAGGGGGCGGGGGCGGGAGTGCCCATCAGGCGCCGCCTCCCCAGGCCTGGAGCACGGACCGATTGGCGGCGGCGTAATTGAGGTGTCCCTTGGTCACGACCTCGTGGAGCCATGCCTGCGCGGCCTTCAGGTCGTCGGCCTGGTGGCTCCACTTGTCCAGCTCGTCGACGAACGCCTCGCGGGCCTCACCCTCCCAGGTCACGACGACCTTGGCGACCCGTTCGTACAGTGTGTCCAGCTTCCCGTTGAGGGTGCGGAGGATGTCCTCCAGATCTCCCGAAAGGCGTTGCAGGGTGGCGAAGTCGACGCTGATCCGGTCGTCGTCCGACATGGTGGTGATCCCCCGTGGTTCAGATGTCCGTGAGACGGCTCCGCGGCTGCCCGGCGTCTGACGCGGGCGCCCGGTCGGGCAGGGTGAGGTCGCGGGCGGCGGCGGTCACGTCCTCGTGCGCCTGTACCTGTCGTATCCGGGCAAGGACGTCGAGCTCCTGCTCGGTGAAGCCGTCGCGCGAGGCGCGTATGGCCTCTTCGAGGAGGACCAGCACCTGGCGGAGGCGCACGGCGTCCTCGGCGACCCCGCGGTGCAGGGAGCGGTACGCGGTGGCAGTGGCCCCCTGCCAGCCTGCGGCAATCCTGTCGACGACCTCGTCCATGGCGCGGATCTGCTGTTCCAGATACCGCTGCGTCCCATCGAGATCGTCCGCCAGCTTGGTGAGGCCGTCCTCAGCGACCACCAGATCGGCTTTCCGCATCTTGTCCCCCCGCTCCGCACCGCTCGCGCACGCGTTCCCCTATGCGGCCGTTCATCCTATAAGGCGAGGTCTGCCGATCAGCGGGGGTGGGCTACACAGAGGCCGAAAAGCGACGAAGGCGCAGGTCGTGGCGAGGATCTTTGAAAATGTCATGGAGCCCCGTCAGTTTGGGACCGACCGCTGTCCCTACTGCGTTGTGTCGCAGTCCCTGCAGCGGCTCACGGCCACCCGCTCAATGTTTCCCTGCGTCGCGCAGAACGGATGGAAGGGCGCGAGGCGACGCCATGCTCCGGGTGAAGAGGTGAGCACCCAGCCGTAGACGGGTGACCGGATGCCGGCCGGGACGATGTGTCCGCAGCCAGGAAGATGTGCCTTGCCGCTCGAGTGAATGATGATCGAGGCCGCCGGCCACTCGCCCCCTCGCCGGTGGAACCACCGCCGCGAGGAGTGCTCGGAGCACAGTCCGCGCAGTTGTGCATTTCGTGACGTTCGCAGTACCGCGTCACCCTTCTCCCCACAGGATTCGGCTGAGACCCCACGGCGTCTGCGGGCCGGCCTCGGTCCGGGTGGCAGTCTCGCCGTCGGCGACTGGCTGGACTACTGGTTCGCGTCCAAGAAGCGCCGCAAGTCCACCCTCAACGGCTACGCCTCGCGCATCCGGGTCCACCTGAAGCCCCGCATCGGGCACATACGCCTGGACCGGCTCAACGTCGGTCACCTGGTGGAGATGTTCGACGGGATAGCCGACGACAACGAGGTGATCGCCGCCGAGAACCAGGCCCGCCGCGAGCAGGTCGCCCGCTGCAAGCCGAGCAGGCTCGGACGCCCCGTCGCCGCCGAAGGGACCGCCTCGCCGCCGAGCGGGCGAAGCTCGCGGAGATGAAGCCGTTCCGGAAGATCACCGGCCCGGCGACCCGGCAGGCCGTACGCCGCACTCTCCGTGCGGCCCTGAACTCCGCCATCGCCCAGCAGCTCATCACCTTCAACCCGGCCGCCCACGTCGGGCAAGCGCACCAAGCCACTGTTCTGGACTGACGAGCGCGTCCGCCGCCGGCGGGAGACGGGCGAGATCCCCGGTCCCGTCATGGTGTGGACCCCACAGCAGTTCGGCGCCTTCCTCGACGCCGCCGAGGGAGACCACCTCTATGCCGTCTTCCACCTCATGGGCACCCGCGGCCTCCGGCGCGGCGAGGCCGTCGGCCAGGACTGGCACGAGACCGACCTCGACGCCGGCCTCATCACCCCGGCCAAGGGGATCGTCGTCGACGGCTGGAGCCCGTACGAGTCAGAACCGAAGACCGACGGCAGCGCGGGCACGATCGCCCTCGACAGCGTGAACATCGAGGTCCTGCGCGCCCAGAAGGCCCGTCAGGCGAAGGAGCGGAGGAATGCCGGCGCCGCCTGGCAGGACACGGGCAAGGTCTTCACCAAGGAGGACGGCTCCTGGCTCCACCCGGAGACCGTCTCGGAGACCTTCCGCCGCATCCTCGCCGCCACCGACCTCCCGCCCATCACCCTGCGGGACCTCCGCCACGTCTCGGCCACACTCACCCACGGCGCCGGCGGCGACATCCACACGATCACGTTGACCTCGGACACGTACACGAGCCTCCTTCCGGAGGTCGACCGCGCGGTGGCCGAGGCAGCGGCGGCGCTCGTCCCCCGGGGCACAACCGTGGCCAAATCCTCAGGAGAGCCACCGAGGGCAAGCCCTTGACCTAAAGATTCTCGAGAGTGACCGTCGGTTGGCCATCATTCGTGAGACTTGGCCACGGAATCTGATATCCCACAGGAAATCAGCCCAGCTAGCACATGTCGACGAACCGGGAGTAGTGCCCCTGGAAGGCCACTGTGATGACGCCGGTCGGACCCTGGCGGTGCTTGGCTATGATCAGATCGGCCTCTCCTGCACGAGGTGACTCCTTTTCATAAGCGTCTTCCCGGTGCAGAAGGACAACCAGGTCTGCGTTGTTCTCGGGCGTGCCGGACGCACGCAGGTCAGCGAGCGTTGGCTTCACGTCGGTGCGCCTCTCGGGCCCCCGGTTGAGCTGGGAGACAGCGATCACTGGCACTTCGAGCTCAATGGCCAGGAGCTTGAGCTGACGCGCGATCTCAGAGATCTCCTCGAAGCGCGAGTCCATCGGCCGCGGGGAGTAGGTAAGCAAGTGCAGGGCGTCGACGACGATGAGCCGGATACCGTTCTGGGCACGCAGGCGACGGGCGTGCGAGCGCAGTTCCGTGAAGGATGAAAGGCCGCCGTCCTGGATGTAGAGGGGCGCGGCGTTCACATCCGGCATGCGTCGCGCCAGTCGAGTCCAGTCCTCGTCGGTCATCTTGCCGGAGCGCATGTGGTGCAGGGCAACCCGGCATTCGGCTGATAGCAGCCGCATCACCACCTCGTTCCTGACCTGCTCAAGCGTGAAGAGGACCGACGGAAGCCCCTGGCCGATGGAGACTGACCGCAGGATGTCCTGGGCGAGGGTGGACTTGCCCATTGATGGGGCACCAGCGAGAACGATCAACTGACCGGGATGCAGTCCGTCCGTCAGGCTGTCGAGGTCCTTGAAGCCAGTCGGCAGACCGGTCAAGCCCGCCGAGCCGATTCCCTCGATCTGATCTAGCGTTCCTTCCAGGACGTCGCTGAGCGGGAACGCCACAAGCGGAATGGCGTCAGCTACTGCATCTTCGCTGGCCAGAGGGTTGTCAGGAGTTGTTCCAGACAACCCGTCGTCCAGGCCGGGACCCTCCATGCCCATGGCCTGACCAGGAATGACCCTGCCAGCGGCTCGCTGCTCCTCAGCATCCCACCATCCGATGTTCTCGGCCGCCTCCTGAACAACCTCGTGCTCGCGGTCGAGTACGTCGCGAGCCTTGCGGAGTACGGCGTCGACCTCGTCAAGGGCGTCGTCCTCCGCAGCACCCACCGAAGCGCCGAACACAACATCCGCGCCACCCGTGAGCCGTCCGCCACCCTCCGTATCGCAACCGCCTTCCCGCAGCTCCGCCTCCAAGTACATGATCTGTCGGACTGCGAGATCGGCGACTTGCTGCGCTCTGTCCCGCTCAGCCTCAGCGCGGACCAGTTGCAAGCGGAGGTCATCTGTCTGCGTCTGGGCTCGCACCAGACGGCCCGACGTCATCTGGACCTCGGCCGACTCGGGATCGGCGACGGAGCGCATCGCGTCGAGCCGTCGTGTGAGCTGAGCCACCTGGGCCTGCGCCTGTCCGAGCAGGGCGAACAGGATCGTAGCCACCTGCAGGGCCTGCAACCGTGCCTGCTCGCTGACCTCGAACGCCTGGCGGACTCGATTGAGCTCCTCCAGTGCCGCGATCGTTCCCTTCTGGGCCTCGACAAGGTCGTACGCGGAATCGGTCGAAGCCGGAGTCGGGGCCGTGTTCGCTGCCACCCACAACGGCCGGATCAGCTCCAGTCGGTCGGCGGCCTGCTGCCCGCTCTCGTGTGGGAAACACACGTCGGCGACGGCCTCGGCCAGCTCCCAGGTCAGCCCCACACCACTGAGTTGCCTGTGCAGGCGCCCCAACGCCGGTACATCCCCTCCGAAGTGCTCGGGCGTAAGGAGTTTGTGCAGTCTGGCCACCGACACATTCGACGCGTCAAGCCAGTCCCGCAATACGCGGACGAGGTCATTGATCTCCTTGCACGCCCCGCGTGCCTCCGTCCACGGTCGCCCCGGCCGCTTCGCTGTCCCCACGCGGTCTCTCCTCAGCGAGTTGTTCTTCGAACAACCCTCGTTGTCCCAGAAACAACATCCAACCGGCTTATCGGCGCAGGTGGGAGGTGGATCGTCGATTCAAGGCGGTGCGCGAGTGCATCGTCACCTGCTGAACCGACTCGGAGGGGATCCGTGAGCCTCACCCACACTGCGATGCTGGTCCTGTCGATCACCCTGGCCGTGGTCCTCTCGCTGCTTGCAGCCGGCGCGGCCTTCGCCGTCGCCCGCTGGGGCGGTAGCCCGGTCCCTGCGTGCATCGCCGCATCCGGCAAGGCGTTCGCTACGTCCCTGTCAGTGATCAGCGCCGTCCTCGTGGTTGTGGTCGCGGTCGTCAAGTAGTCGGCGATCTGCCGCACCGGCCACGGCTGTCAGAGGTGTCGGCGAAGATGCCCGGCATGAACGAGTACGACGATCTGCTGGAGCGCGTCTCCATCAGAGCTGCGGCGAGCAGACCGCAGTCCCCCTGTGACCGCAGACGCCCTCGCCGCGGCCGAGGAACACCTTGGGTTCCCCTTGCACCCCCTCCTTGCAGCCCTCTACCGGCAGGCGGGGGACGGGGGCTTCGGCCCTGAGTACACGCTCTTCCCTCTCACCCGAGCAACGGCTGCCGAAGAAGACACCGTGGTCGACGGCTACCTCGACCGCGTACCGCCCGCCGACGCGGACACCTGGTGGTCCTGGCCCAAGGGGGTCGTGCCGATCCTTGACTGGGGCTGCGCCATGATCGCCGCCGTCGACTGCCTGAGCGAGGACGGGGCGGCCCTTCTCTTCGATCCGAACGCGATTACCGACCAGGACCTCACCGGCGCCTGGTTCGTCGACGCGAGCAGCCTGGCCGAATGGCTGGAGACATGGCTGGCCGGCAAAGGCTGGTACGAGGAGGACATGGTCGACGAGGAGTTCGACATGGCCCCGTGGTCGGATGCCGCTTCACGCTTGCAGCCGGGAGACCCTCGCCTGCCCTTCGGTCCACATCCAGCTCAGCCCGTCCGCTCACGCACCGCTCACGCAAGCACCCCCGAACGACAGAGCGCCCCGACCAGCAGAAGCCGGTCGGGGCGCTCCGCAGCAGGTCAGAGGGGCTTCCCTCCCCCACCATTCGGTAGGCCGTGTGGGACTCGAACCCACAACCAATGGATTAAAAGTCCACTGCTCTGCCAATTGAGCTAACGGCCCGTGTGCGAGCACTCCGAGCAGCATAGCCCGACGGGCCCGGGGAACCGATCGGGTATCGGAACCCGTCGCGTCGTGCCCCGGGTCAGTGGAGGGTGCGGAAGGTGTTCCAGCCGCCGGTGCCGATGAGCTCTCGGGGGGCGTAGGGGGCGCTGGTGCGGCCGCGGTCGTAGCCGTAGTAGGCGTAGAGGCGGCCGGCGGTGTCGCGGGCGACGAGGTCGGCGTCGCCGTCGCCGTCGAGGTCGCCGACGCCCTGGACCGCCGTGTAGACCTGCCAGCCGCCGCCGACCCGGACGCGCGGGGTGACGCCGCCGGACGGGGTGCCGAAGTAGACCCACAGGACGCCGGAGCCGTCGATGCCGAGGAGGTCGCCGCGGCCGTCGCCGTCGAGGTCGCCCGCGCCGGTGATCCGCTTGTACAGCTTCCAGTTGATGCCGATCCGCATCCGGGGCTCGAGGCGGTGGCCGGCGGTGCCGGCGTAGAAGTACATGTCGCCGGTGGTGGTCTGGCGCGCGATCAGGTCCTGGTGGCCGTCGGCGTCGACGTCGCCGGGCGGGGTGAGCACGTCGTACTGGGCCCAGCCGGACCCGATGGCGGTGTACGGCGACGAGGCCGTGACGACCTTGCCGCAGCCCGGCCGGTAGGCCCGCAGCTCGTTGCCGACGCGGCCGAGGACGTCGGCGCAGCCGTCGCCGTTCACGTCGCCGAAGGGGACGAGGAGCGTGCCGGCCGGGAAGGCCGCGCCGGTGGCGGTGGTGCGGGCGGAGAGCCCGCCGAGGCCGTTGCCCCGATAGAGGGAGACGGCGCCGGACGTGTTCACGCCGAGCAGGTCGCCCTGGGCGTCGGCGCCGGCGAGGTCGCGGAAGGCGGGCCGGCTGCCGGAGACCGTGATCCGGCCGGAGGCGTACAGGTCGCGGCCCTCGCCGTCGGCGGTGAGGGCGCGCACCACCCACGCGTACGGCCCGTTCGGCGCGGGCAGGCCCGCCGCGTTCCTCCCGTCCCAGGTGACGTCGATCCGCCCGCGGGTCTCGGTGCCCCGGAAGGTCTTCAGCGGCTTGAAGCTGTACGCGTCGACCACGCTCACCTCGTACTGGGAGGCGGGCTTCGACAGCGTCCAGGACGCCTTCCAGGTGCCGGGCGCGCGCAGCCCGGCCGGGGTCGAGGCGGCGGCGACCCTCAGGTCGGAGGTGGGGACGTCGGTCCAGACGGCGTGCACCCGCTGGTCGGCGCCCCGGTAGGCGACGGCGCCGCCGAAGCGGTCGACGGTCCAGGTCACACGGCGGTCGCCGGGGACGGTCTCGGCGCGGGTCAGGTCGAAGGGAGCACCGGCCTTCCCGGTGGGGAAGGGGGTGACGCGGAGGTACGGGCCGGACCTCTGGTCCACGAAGTAGCCGTCGCCGAGGAGGCCGCCCCGGGAGGCGCCCGCCGGCAGGGCGACGCGTATCGGCGCGGCCGGGTTCCTGAGGTCGAGGACGCCCTGCTTCGCGTACCCGGCGCACGACCAGTAGAGCCAGCGGCCGGCCGACTGGAGTTCGGTCAGGGGACAGCCGGCGCCGGTCGCGACCGTGCCGAGGGCCTTGCCGGTGGCGAGGTCCTCGCGGAGGACGTCGCCGGTGCCCCCGGTGCCGGTGTAGAGGGTGTCGCCCCAGACGGCCGCGGCGGTCTGGGGCCGTCGGGAGGCGATCTTCTGGGCGTCCAGGTCGAGGACGAGCGTCTCGCCGTCGCCGACGAGGTCGCCGTACCGGGCCGGGGTGCCGGTCTGGAACACCGTCCACCGGCCGGAGGCTTCGGCGATCCGGCCGTCCCGGTCGACCGCCACCCGGGTGGTCCGGCCGGCGGCCGGGCCGGTGGTCCGCCGGGAGACGACCGCGCGAGCGGCGCCCGGGATCCTCGGGAAGGAGACGACCCGCCCGTCGCCGGTGTCGTGCAGCGGCGGAGCGTTCCACTCCATGCCCGTCTCGGCACCGGCCCAGGACGCCGCGGACTGGCCGGTGTGGAGCGGCCCGACCGGCAGCGTACGGCTGTGGAAGCCGGGCCCCTCGGGGCCGTCGTGCTCCAGCGTGGTGAGCCGGCCCATGCCGAGCGCCAGCGACTCCACCCCGGCGGGCAGCGGCGCCACCGGCCGCAGCTTCTCCAGGGCCGGGGCGGCGCCGCCCTTGCCGGGCACGGCCTTGAGGACGGCCCAGTCGGTGGCGGACGTACCGCCGACGACGGCCACGCCCGAGCCGTCCGCGAGCTGTGTGATCCGCTCCTCGGCCCCGGTGAGCAGCGTCTGCCGCACACCGGCCGGGCTCACGGCGACCAGCGCGCGGGTGAGGGACTCGCCCGTCCGCCGGGGCTCGGCCGTGGCCAGGAGCCAGTCGCCGGCGAGCCCGATCCGGGTGGCGCGCAGGCCGGCCGGCAACGGGTAGCGGAGCTCGGGTCCGGTGAGGTCGGCGCGGTACCGGATGTGGACGTTCCGGTCGGGGTCCACCCAGGCGATCCGCTCGGCGGTGACGGCCACGCCGGCCACGAGCGCCCCGTCCGCCGCCGTGGCCTCCGCGAGCACCTCCATCCGCCCGGTGGCCGGGTCCACGAGCCCGAGGACGGAGTCGCGGTCCGCGCCCGAGGTGCCGACGGTGAACCGGAGCACGGCCACGCCCTCCGCACCGGCCACCAGCCGCGCCCCGTGCAGGTCGGCGCCGGCCGGCCAGCCGGTGACGGGGACGGAGGCGCCGTCCGGGGCGCTCGCGGCCCGGAGGAAGTACCCGGCGGTGGCGCCGAGCGAGGTGCCGGGCACGTACTGCTGGAAGAGCAGCCGGTCGCCGACGAGCCCCCGGTAGGAGGCGTCCTCGGGGACGGTCAGGGCCGTCGTCGTGCCGCTCTCCAGGTCGAGGACCCCGTACGCGCCGACGCCCCGCTCCACGTACGCGTACCGGCCGCCGGTCCCGAACTCCGCGAAGGCGTCGTTCCCGTCGCCGTCCCCGAGGGGCCGGCTCGTGCCGCTCGCGAGATCCGTCCACTCCACGCCCGCCCCGGAGCCCTCGGTGCGGTGCGCGTACCCGCCCGTGCCCGCCGCGAGCACGGTCTCCGCGCGCGGCGCGGTCCGCAGCTGGGGCTCCACGTCCACCTGGTCGATCCCGACGACCGGTGCCCCGGGCGCGGCCACCGCCCCCGGCGCGATCCCCCCGCCGGTGACGGCCAGCACGGCGGCGAGCAGGGCGACGCGGGTCCGCGCACGACGCGCGGGTGCGGTACGAGACAAGAGGGCCCCTCCCCGGGGGAGTTCCGGCACGGTGACGAGTGAACGGACGTACGAGCCTCGCACGTGGGTCCTTGTACGAGACCGGTGGGGGCCCGTGAGGGTTGTACGCCGGACGCGACGAACCCCCGTGACAGCCGGTGTCACGGGGGTTCGTCGCAGGGCTCAGATCACACGGACTCAGCCGTTGCGCTTCCAGCGGGGCTTGTCGTCGCGGCGGCCGCCACCGAAGGAGGAGCCGGACGGGCGGTGGTCGTCGCGGCGGAAGCCACCGGACGGGCGGTCGTCACGGCGGAAGCCGCCGCCCGAGGGGCGGTCGTCGCGACGGTCGCGGTTGAACGGACGGTCGTTGTCGCGGCGGAAGCCGCCCGACGGACGGTCGTCACGGCGGAAGCCGCCGCCCGACGGACGGTCGTTGTCCCGGCGGAAACCGCCGGCCGGGCGGTCGTCACGACGCTCGAAGGAGCGGCCGCCACGGTCGCCACCGCGGTCGTCACGGTCACGGAAGGACGGACGGTCGTTGTCCCGGCGGAAGCCGCCCGACGGACGGTCGTCACGGCGGAAGCCGCCACGGTCACCGCCGCGGTCGTCACGGTCACGGAAGGACGGACGGTCGTTGTCCCGGCGGAAACCGCCGGCCGGGCGGTCGTCACGACGCTCGAAGGAGCGGCCGCCACGGTCGCCACCGCGGTCGTCACGGTCACGGAAGGACGGACGGTCGTTGTCCCGGCGGAAGCCACCGGCCGGACGGTCGTCACGACGCTCGAAGGAACGGCCGCCACGGTCACCGCCGCGGAAGCCACCGCGGTCGTCACGGTTGAAGCCGCCACGGTCGCCACCGCGGTCACGGCGCTCGTAGTTGCCGCGCTCGTCGCGGGCCGGGCGCTCCTGGCGCTGGGCCTCGGCGCGTGCGGCACGCTCGGCCTCGGCGGCGGCCTCGGCCACCTCGGCCTCGGCGGCCTCGGCGACGGCGGCGACGGCGGTCTCCGGGTCCTCGCCGCGCTCGCGGGCGGCCTGGGCGACGAGGCGGTCGGCCTCCTCGCGGAGCTCGACGGCGCGGCGCTGCAGGCGCTCCAGCTGACGGGTCAGGTCGACGACCTCGCGCTCGGCCTGCTTGGCCGAGTTGTTCGCGGAGTCGGCCTGGACCTCGGTCAGCGAACGGGCGCCGGTGATCTCGGCGACCTCGGGGTCGAAGGCGCCGGCGCCGCCGACGATGTGGCGCGAGGCGTCGACGCCCGCGTCCTCCATGAGGCGGAAGATCTGGCGGCGCTGGTGCGGCAGGGCCAGGGAGACCACGACGCCGGAGCGGCCGGCGCGGGCGGTGCGGCCCGAGCGGTGCAGGTAGTCCTTGTGGTCGCCGGCCGGGTCCACGTTGAGGACCAGGTCGATGCCGTCGACGTGGATGCCGCGAGCGGCGACGTCGGTGGCGACGAGGACGTTGACGTAACCGTCCTTGAAGTCGGCGAGCGTGCGGGTACGGGCGCCCTGGGTCATGCCGCCGTGCAGCGCGTCGGCCTTCACGCCGGACTCGCGCAGCTGCTCGGCGACGCGGTCGGCACCGAGCTGGGTGCGGACGAAGATGATCGTGCGGCCCTTGCGGGCGGCGATCGCGGCGGTGACCGGGGCCTTGTCCTTCGGCTTCACGACGAGGACGTGGTGGGTCATGGTCGTGACGGCGCCGGCGGACGGGTCGACCTCGTGGACGACCGGATTCACCAGGTAGCGCTTGACCAGGCTGTCGATCTCGTTCTCCAGCGTGGCGGAGAAGAGGAGGCGCTGGCCGCCGGCCGGGACCTGGTCGAGGAGCTCGGTGACCTCGGGCAGGAAGCCCAGGTCGGCCATCTGGTCGGCCTCGTCGAGGACGGCGATCTGGACCTGCTCCAGGGAGCAGGCGCCGCGGTTGATGATGTCGCGCAGGCGGCCCGGGGTGGCGACGAGGATGTCGACGCCGCGCTCCAGGGCGTAGATCTGGTTGCCCATCGACGTACCGCCGCAGACGACCTTCATCTTGAGGCCGAGCACGTCGCCGTAGGGCTGGAGGGCGTCCGCGACCTGCATCGCGAGCTCGCGGGTCGGGGTGAGGATGACGCCGCGGGGCTTCTTCTTCTCGGTCTGGCCGCCGGCCAGGGTGGCGAGCAGCGGGAGGCCGAAGGAGAGGGTCTTGCCGGAGCCGGTGCGGCCGCGGCCCAGGATGTCCTTGCCGGCCAGGGCGTCCGGGATGGTCGCCGCCTGGATCGGGAAGGGGGTGGTCACGCCGTTCTGCGCGAGCTTGCGGACGACGCCCTCGGGCAGGCCCAGGTCACCGAAGGTGATCTCGGGGGCCGCGTCGGAGTCGGCGTCGTCGGCCTCGTCGGCCAGGTCGGAGACGTCGAGGGCCTCGACGGCCTCGTCGGTGATCTCCGCGTCGTCGGCGAGCTCGACGATCTCGGTGATCTCGTCGTTCTCGGGCATGACGGTGTGGTCAGAACTGGAAATGGACATGCGAAATGCGAAACCTTCCGGAGTCTCGGCACGCGCCCGTCAACTCCGTGTTTCGCCTTAAGACCGCCTCAATGCGGTCAGCCACGGCAAGGGGAGAGGTACGCGCCAGTCACGGCGCTCTTCGATGGTGGCGCCGGGCAAATGGGATCAAACGATCTACCACCATACGCACCCTCCCCCCTTGCTGGCAAGCCGAGTGGAGTGACCTCCGTCTCACGCCGGGCTGACCTGCGGCGATGCCGCCGGTTCGGTGGCCGCCTCGGCCGCCCGCACCCCGCCCAGCTGCGTCGAGGGCCCCTCGGTCGGCGGATCGCTCGGGTTCGACGTGGGCTCGGGAGTGGGTTCCGGCGTCGGCTCCTGGGTCGGCTCCGGCGTGGGGGTCGGCTCCGGCGTGGGCTCCGGCGAGGGGGTGCCCCCGCCACCGCCCGGGGCGCCTCCGGCCTCGCCGCCGGTCCCGCCCGTGCCCCCGCCGTCCGCGCCGCCCCCGCCGGAGCCGCCGCTCCCGCCGGGACCGCCCGCTTCCCCGCCGCCCGCGCCCCCGGCCGCGCCGCCCGTCCCGTCCTGGCCGCCGGCGGCCGCGCCGCCCGCGGGATGCGTCCGGGACGGCTGCGCCCCGCCGGGACCGCCCGGCTTCGGGTGCTTCACGGCGCCGGAGGGCGAGGCGGAGGCGGAGGGCGAACCGCTCGGCACCGGGGACTTCCCGCCGCCCGCCGGGTCGGGGCCGCCCGCGTGGCCGCCGAGCCCGCCGCCGTACGCCCCGCCGCCCCCGTCCGGCTCACCGGTGCCGCCGCCGTCCGGTTCGGCCGACGCCCCCGGCTTCCCCCCGCTCGCTCCGGGCGCCGGCCGGGCGCTCTCGTCGCCGACGCTCATACAGCCGCTCAGACCGGCGCACGCGGCGACCGCGAGGGCGGCGGCGGCCCATCGAACACGGGTGGGGAAAGGGCGCACGGAGGCACCTCCAGGGCACAGAAGGCGGGGAAAGGAACGCGTCCCCCTGCCCAACTCCCCGGCCGCCACAAGGGACACGGCACGACGACACCCTTGTTCGACGTTCGACCCGATCGACCGGGCCCGCCCGAACCCCGACCGGGCCCGTCGCACCCCGGCCCGCCCCCGAGCGGCCCCGGCTCAGCCGTAGCCCAGCGCGTGCAGCCGCTCGTCGTCGATGCCGAAGTGGTGGGCGATCTCGTGGACCACGGTGATCTCGGTCTCGGCCACGACGTCCTCGCGGGACTCGCACATCCGCAGCGTCGGCCCCCGGTAGACCGTGATCCGGTCCGGCAGCACGCCCGCGTACCACTCGCCCCGCTCGGTCAGCGGCGTCCCCTCGTAGAGCCCGAGCAGCTCCGGGTCGTCCGGAGAGGGCTCGTCCTCCACGAACACCGCCACGTTGTCCATCAGCCGCGTCAGCTCCGGCGGGATCCGGTCCAGGGCCTCGGCGACAAGCTCCTCGAACTCCTCGCGCGTCATCTCCAGCACGGGCCCATTCTCCCCTCCCCGGAAACCGTTTTGGCGATACCGCCCGCCATCCCATATGCTTCTCACGTCCCCGACGCGCTGAGAAGCGCCCAGGTGGGGCCGTTAGCCCTCATCGTCTAGTGGCCCAGGACGCCGCCCTTTCAAGGCGGTAGCACGGGTTCGAATCCCGTTGGGGGCACGCAACACCTGTGCGATACTTTTGTCTCGCACACCAGATGGTCCTGTGGAGCAGTTGGTTAGCTCGCCACCCTGTCAAGGTGGAGGTCGCGGGTTCAAGTCCCGTCAGGATCGCCGAGATCGGAAACGATCTCGTGGCTGGGTAGCTCAGTTGGTACGAGCGATCGCCTGAAAAGCGATAGGTCGCCGGTTCGACCCCGGCCCCAGCCACAGGAGAAGGGCCCCGTTCGCAAGAACGGGGCCCTTCCTCTATTCCGGCTGCTCCGCCCGCCGCGTACGGCCCCGCAGCGCGAGCACCAGGCCCACCGCCGCCACGACGCCGACGAGCAGCGCCCCGTCCGGCACCGCCCGGCCCCACTCGGCGACCCGCCGCTCCACGGCGAAGGAGTCGTCCACCGAGAGCAGCCCCGGCAGCGCCGTCGTCCCGTCGAAGACCAGGAACAGGGTGCCCAGGGCCACGAAGAAGAGGCCCGACGCCAGCGAGGTCGAGTGGACCTCGAAGCGGCCGGCGCGGAGCGGCCGGCCGCGCAGCCAGCGCCGCCGCCCCAGGTCGTACCGCTCCCACAGCAGCGCGAGCACGAACAGCGGCACCGCCATCCCCAGCGCGTACACCGCGAGGAGCAGCCCGCCGTACGCCGGGCTGCCGCTCAGCGCCGCCACCGTCAGGACGCTGCCGAGGATCGGGCCCGCGCAGAAGCCCGCCAGGCCGTACACGAGGCCCAGGGCGTAGACCGAGACCGCCGAGGTGGGGCGGATCCGGCCGCTCGCCTCCGACATCCGGCGCGAGGCGAAGCCCAGGCCCAGGACCTGGAGGACGCCGAGCCCGATGATCAGCCAGCCGCCGGCGGCGACCAGCAGGTCCCGGTGGCCGTAGAAGAAGCGGCCCGCGAGCGAGCCCGCCGCGCCGAGCGGCACGAGGGTGGTGGCGAGGCCCGCGTAGAGGATCGCGGTCCGCGCCACCAGCTTCGCCCGGTTCTCGATCGAGTACGCGAAGAAGGCCGGGAGCAGCAGGGCGCTGCACGGGCTGAGGAGGGCGAGGAGGCCCCCGAGGAAGGCCGCGAAGTAGCCGATCCCGGAGGTCACCGCCCGGCCTTCCCCTCGGCGGCCTTCTTCGGGGCGGAGGCCGACTCCGCCGCCGCCTCGATCGCCTCCGTGAAGGTCTCCAGGGGCTGGGCGCCCGCGATCGGCCGCCCGTTGACCAGGAAGGAGGGGGTGGAGGAGGCGCCGAGCTCGTACCCCTGCTCCTGGTCCTTCCGTACGGCCTCCCGGGCCGCCTCGCTGCCGCTGTCCTTCGCGAACCGGCCGAGGTCGGGCACCCCGGCCTCCTTCGCGAGGGCGGCGAGGCGCTCCGTGCCGAAGCCCTTCTCCTTGGCCCCCTCCGCGTACGCCGCCTTGTGGAACTGCCAGAAGCGGTCCTGCTGCCCGGCGGCCCAGGAGGCGCGGGCCACCGCCTCGGACTCCTCGCCGAAGATCGGGAAGTTGCGCCACTCGATGCGCAGGGTGCCGTCCTCGACGTACTTCTCGATCAGGGCCGGCTCGGTGTCCCGGGCGAACTTCCCGCAGTAGCCGCACTTGAAGTCGGCGTACTCGATCAGCACGACCGGCGCGTCGGCGCGGCCCAGGGCGAGCTTGTCGGACGCGTCCCGGCGGGCGTACTTCTCCAGCTCCGCGTACACCCCGGCCTGCGGGTCGGCGGACACCTCGGCGACGGCGGAGGAGCCGGAGGCACCGGGGGACGAGGGCTTGGTGGCGGTGTACGAGACGACGCCGAGCAGCGCGGCGGCGACCGCCACCCCGGCGACGATCGCGATCGGCTTGGACCTGGAGGCGGACGTGGAAGCGGGCTTGGACATGCGGAAGCGCTCCTGAGGGAGGAAGGAAGAGAGGAAGAAGGACGGACGCGGAGGCGGCCGTCCTCCTACACCCTCAGGACCGACAGCTCCACGGGCGTCGGCGCCCGCGCGGGCGGCTCCCGGCCCGGCGGCGCGGCCGGAGCGTGCGGGTCGGGCTGCCGGACCGCGCACGGCACCCGGTCGGCGCCCAGCGCCGGCAGCAGCTCGGCGAAGCCGGACGCCCTCGGCGGTACGACGGGGCCCGCGTCGCCCAGGTCGGCCGGATGCCCCGGATCGCACCCCGGCACGGCGGCACCCACGACGGCCGGGGCCGCGCCCGGAACCGTACCGACCGGAGCCGTCCCGCCGCCGGAGGCCGAGCCCGAGCCCGAGGCCCCGCAGACCAGCAGGCCGAGCACCAGGGCCGTCAGCACCGCCAGCGCGGCGGACACCGCCGGCGCGCGGGTGGTGCGGAACATGCGAAACCTCTCCGGTCCGGGTCAGATGCCCGGAATACTACGCACCGACGGCCGGTCCCCTTCGTAAATCGGTTCGCCGCTTCTCGGCCGCAGGTGCGATCCTGGATTCCGTATGTCTACTTCCTTCGCCGCCCTCCAGTCCGTCCTGGCCGAGGTCTCGCTGCGGGACTCCCACCGGCTCGGCCGCCGTCTCGAAGGCGCCCGCCGCATCCGCAAGCCCGAGGCCCGCGAGGCCGTCCTGGACGAGATCGCCGCAGAGGCGGCCAAGGCCAAGGAGCGCGTCGACGGACGCGCCGCCCGCGTGCCCGCCGTCACCTACCCCGAGCAGCTCCCGGTCTCGCAGAAGAAGGACGAGATCCTGGAGGCGATACGCGACCACCAGGTCGTGATCGTCGCCGGTGAGACCGGCTCCGGGAAGACCACCCAGATCCCGAAGATCTGTCTGGAGCTGGGCCGGGGCGTCCGGGGCATGATCGGGCACACCCAGCCC
The DNA here is from genome assembly GCF_014649855.1 of Streptomyces roseolus. Lineage (GTDB taxonomy): Bacteria > Actinomycetota > Actinomycetes > Streptomycetales > Streptomycetaceae > Streptomyces > Streptomyces roseolus. Next base: position 52,525 of record NZ_BMTV01000015.1, read on the forward strand.
CGCCGGATCGCCGCCCGCACGGTCGCCGAGCGCGTCGCCGAGGAGCTGAGGACCCCGCTCGGCGAGGCCGTCGGCTGGAAGGTCCGGTTCACCGACCAGGTGAACCCGGACGCGACCTTCGTGAAGCTGATGACGGACGGCATCCTGCTCGCCGAGATCCAGACCGACCGCGAGCTGCGCGCCTACGACACGATCATCATCGACGAGGCCCACGAGCGGTCCCTCAACATCGACTTCCTGCTCGGCTACCTGGCCCAGCTGCTCCCGAGGCGCCCCGACCTCAAGGTCGTCATCACCTCCGCGACCATCGACCCCGAGCGCTTCTCCCGCCACTTCGGCGACGCGCCGATCGTCGAGGTCAGCGGACGCACGTACCCGGTCGAGGTCCGTTACCGGCCCCTCCTGGAGGAGGACTCCGACGAGTCCGACCGGGACCAGATCACCGCCATCTGCGACGCCGTCGACGAGCTGCGGAAGGAAGGACCGGGCGACATCCTGGTCTTCCTCTCCGGCGAGCGGGAGATCCGCGACACGGCGGACGCGCTGACGAAGAAGAAGCTCTTCGACACCGAGATCCTCCCCCTGTACGCCCGGCTCTCCCACGCCGAGCAGCACCGGGTCTTCCAGGCGCACTCCGGCCGCCGGATCGTCCTCGCGACGAACGTCGCCGAGACCTCGCTGACCGTCCCCGGCATCAAGTACGTGATCGACCCGGGCACCGCCCGCATCTCGCGCTACTCCCACCGCACCAAGGTCCAGCGCCTCCCCATCGAGGCGATCTCGCAGGCCAGCGCCAACCAGCGCAAGGGACGCTGCGGCCGTACCAGCGACGGCATCTGCATCCGGCTGTACTCCGAGGACGACTTCCTCACCCGGCCGGAGTTCACGGACGCCGAGATCCTCCGCACCAACCTGGCCTCCGTCATCCTCCAGATGACCGCCGCCGGCCTCGGCGAGATCGAGAAGTTCCCCTTCATCGACCCGCCGGACCACCGCAACATCCGGGACGGCGTCCAGCTCCTCCAGGAGCTCGGCGCGCTCGACCCGACCGAGAAGGATCCGAAGAAGCGGCTCACCCAGCTCGGCCGGAAGCTCTCCCAGCTCCCCGTCGACCCCCGGCTCGCCCGCATGGTCCTGGAGGCCGACAAGAACGGCTGCGCCCGCGAGGTCATGGTGATCGCGGCCGCGCTCTCCATCCAGGACCCGCGCGAGCGGCCCTCCGAGAAGCAGGCCCAGGCCGACCAGCAGCACGCCCGCTTCAAGGACGAGACCAGCGACTTCCTCGCCTTCCTCAACCTGTGGCGGTACGTCCGCGAGCAGCAGAAGGAGCGCGGCTCGTCCTCCTTCCGCCGCATGTGCAAGCAGGAGTACCTGAACTTCCTGCGCATCCGCGAGTGGCAGGACATCTACGCCCAGCTGCGCACGGTCGCCAAGCAGATGGGGATACACCTCACCGAGCCCCGGGACGACGAGTCCTTCCCCGAGCAGGCCATCCACGTCTCCCTGCTCTCCGGCCTCCTCTCCCACATCGGCCTCAAGGACGTGAAGGAGTCCAAGGAGGGCCGGGACCAGAAGCGGGAGGGCACCCGGAACGAATACCTGGGCGCCCGCAACGCCAAGTTCGCGATCTTCCCCGGCTCCGCGCTCTTCAAGAAGCCGCCGCGGATGGTGATGTCCGCCGAGCTGGTGGAGACCTCGCGGCTCTGGGCGCGGGTGAACGCCCGGATCGAGCCCGAGTGGATCGAGCCGCTCGCCCAGCACCTGGTGAAGAAGACGTACAGCGAACCGCACTGGGAGAAGGACCAGGCGGCCGTGATGGCGTACGAGAAGGTGACGCTGTACGGCGTCCCGATCGTCGCCGACCGCAAGGTCAACTACGGCCGGATCGACCCCGAGGCCTCCCGCGAGCTGTTCATCCGCAACGCCCTGGTGGAGGGCGACTGGCGCACCCACCACAAGTTCTTCGCCGACAACCGCAAGCTGCTCACCGAGGTCGAGGAGCTGGAGCACCGGGCCCGGCGCCGGGACATCCTCGTCGACGACGAGACGCTCTTCGACTTCTACGACAAGCGGGTCCCCGAACACGTCGTGTCCGGCGCCCACTTCGACTCGTGGTGGAAGCACAAGCGGCATGAGGAGCCGGAGTTCCTCGACTTCGAGCGCGAGATGCTCATCAACGAGAAGGCCGGGGCCGTCACCAAGGACGACTACCCGGACTCGTGGCGGCAGGGCGCGCTGAAGTTCCGGGTGACGTACCAGTTCGAGCCGGGCGCGGACGCGGACGGCGTGACCGTCCACGTGCCGCTCCAGGTGCTGAACCAGGTGACGGACGAGGGCTTCGACTGGCAGATCCCGGGCCTGCGGGAGGAGGTCGTGACGGAGCTGATCCGCTCGCTGCCGAAGCCGATCCGCCGCCACTACGTGCCCGCGCCGAACTTCGCCGGCCGCTTCCTGGACGCGGTCGTGCCCGTCCAGGAGCCGCTGACGACGGCACTCGCCCGCGAACTCCAGCGGATGGTCGGCGTCCCGGTGACGCCGGAGGACTTCGACTGGGCCAAGGTCCCCGAGCACCTCAAGATCACCTTCCGGATCGTCGACGAGCGGCGCCGGAAGCTCGCCGAGGACAAGGACCTGGAGACGCTGCGCCTGAAGCTGCGCCCCAAGGCCCGTCAGGCGCTCTCCAAGGCCGCCCAGGCGGCCACGGCGGGCCCGGACGGCTCCGGGCCCTCCCTGGAGCGCACGGGCCTGAAGGACTGGACGATCGGGACGCTCACGCGGGTCTTCGAGACCAAGCGGGGCGGGCAGCCGGTGAAGGCGTACCCGGCGCTGGTCGACGAGGGCGACGCGGTGGCCGTGCGGCTCTTCGACTCGGAGGCCGAGCAGGAGCGGGCGATGTGGCGGGGCACCCGGAAGCTGATCATGCTGAACATCCCGGTGAACCCGGCGAAGTTCGCCTCGGACAAGCTCACCAACCAGCAGAAGCTGGCCCTGTCGGCCAATCCGCACGGCTCGATCCAGGCCCTGTTCGACGACTGCGCCACCGCGGCCGCCGACCGGCTGATCGCGGAACACGGCGGCCCGGTCTGGGACGAGGCGTCCTTCCGGAAGCTGTACGACAAGGTCCGCGCCGACCTGGTGGAGCTGACGATCCGCACGGTGGGCCAGGTCCAGCAGGTCCTGGCCGCCTGGCAGGCGTGCGAGCGGCGTCTGAAGGCCACCACGAGCCCCGCGCTGCTGCCGAACCTCCAGGACGTGCGGAAGCAGCTGGACTGGCTCATGCCGGCCGGTTTCGTGACCCGTACGGGCCTGAAGCGGCTGCCGGACCTGATGCGCTACCTGGTGGCGGTGGACCGGCGGCTCCAGCAGATGCCGACCGGGGTCCAGCGGGACACCACCCGGATGGAGAAGGTCCACGAGATGCTCGACGAGTACGCGTGGCTCCTGGAGCAACTGCCGAAGGGCCGGCCGGTGCCGGCCGAGGTCACGGACATCCGCTGGATGATCGAGGAGCTGCGGGTGAGCTACTTCGCGCACGCCCTCGGCACGGCCCACCCGGTGTCGGACAAGCGGATCGTGAAGGCCATCGACGCGGCCGTGCCGGGCCCGGCGCGGTAGGCCGGGGCCGGGCGGGCGGTGAGTTCGACCAGACCGCTGACCTGCTGTACAGTTCTTCTCGCAGCCAAGAACAACCGGTTGCGAGGGTCCTGTGGAGCAGTTGGTTAGCTCGCCACCCTGTCAAGGTGGAGGTCGCGGGTTCAAGTCCCGTCAGGATCGCTTCGGAAGAAGGCCCGCATCGTCTCGATGCGGGCCTTCTTCGTCATGCGTGAACTCCACTCGAACGGGGGACGAAAGTCCCATCAGCCGGTGACCAACGACGGGTGGGGGGCGCTCCCCGAGGTGGGAGGCTGTTCTGAGGCAAGCCTTCACGGGTGTGACGGGAGTCACTGAAAGTCGTTCAGAAACCCTCTCATTTACGCGCTCCCTACAACGACTCAATTTAATATGTGCAATTGCACCTGTCCCCGACGGGTGGGACGGGGCGCGGGGCGGAGGAGCCGGGGCGCGAAAAGACGATCGCGCCGGACCCGGCGGAGTCCAGCGCGATCGTCGACGGTGGCCTGTTGGGGCAGGAACCGCCGGCAGAGCTGTGGGATGGGCGGCCGGATTGGGGGACCCGGACCTGCCCGGTGTTACGGGGTGCTGCGTGTGCTGCGGCTGTCGCCGAAGCCTCAGGCCTCGCTGCGCTGCTGCGGAATGCCCGCCAGCAGAGCGCGGACCTCGGCCTCGCGGTAGCGACGGTGTCCACCCAGGGTGCGGATGGACGTGAGCTTGCCGGCCTTGGCCCAGCGAGTCACCGTCTTCGGGTCCACGCGGAACATCGTGGCGACCTCGGCAGGGGTCAGCAGCGGCTCGGCATCAGGGGTGCGAGCGGTCATGAGCGGCCTCCTCGGGAGAACCGAACCTTCTCGGTTCTTTCCTCTAAATTCTGCACCTTGACCCGCCTTGCCCGAAATGGCAGAAGCGGGTCGAGTCGGTTATAGGACGAACGGCTTGTCCTCGGCACTACAACTACACCATCCGTCCAGCCGCGTCGGCCAAACCGATGGAATTGCCCTCGCAGGTGTTCATCAGCGGCGGAAGTCGACTGACCATGCCATAACGGACAGTCACACCACTGTGACGATCAGTCACAGAGCGATCAGGAGTCCTCAGACCCCCCATAGAGTGCAATGCTGAGCGTTCCGCCCAAAGTTGGACGGAAGGAACCCTCCCCGGACTCCTTGTCCTATTTTGGCACGAGGGTAGGCGATCGACGCAAGGGTGCGTTTAGTGCTGTCCGTCACGCTTGAGTCAAAGGCCCGGTTCAGGACCAACGTCCCATGGGATTCGGACAGATCGATCCGGCCAGGCGCCTGAAGATCATTTACCCCGGCGGGACATGTCTTGTCCATGCACACCTGACGAAGATGCCCGACCTATGTCAATTCGTGTCCCGCCGGGCCTTCAGTTCGCGTGACGCAGGTCCCTGACGGCCCGCCAGCGCTCGGCGAGCCGGGCGTACACCTCACCCGCCGCGTCGTCGTCCCCCGCCCGCAGCGCCGCGAGGCCCGCCGCCACGTCCGCCGCCGAGCGGTCCGCCGCCAGCCGCTCCTCCGCCAACGCGTGCACGAGACCGCCGTAGTCCAGCTCCACCAGCGCCCGCGGGTGGAACTCCTCCAGCCAGCGGCCCACGTCGACCAGGCCCCGCGCCAGCGTCCCCTCGTCCACCGAGTCCCGCAGCGCGCGCAGCGCCCGCGCCAGGCGCCGCCGCGCCTGCGCCATCGTCGTCCGGTAGCGCAGCACCGGCGCCCGCTCCGCCGCCCGGTCCCCCGGCTCGTAACACCGCTCCTCGTCCCCGAAGAGCGCGAACCAGCGCAGCGGCACCTGCCACACCGCCGTCCTGATCCACGGCCGCGCGTCCGGGTTCCGCTCCAGCCACCGCTCGTGGTCCGCCTCCACCTGGGCCCGCACCACCGGCGGCAGCATCGCGTCCAGGACCGACGCCGGGAGCCCGCCCTCCGCCACCAGGTCCCGCAGCGCCAGCCAGCTCCTCAGCCGGGTCCGCCACGGGCAGACCACCACCACCCCGTCCAGGTGCGCCACGAAGGCCTCGCCGCTCTCGTGCACCGGGACCGGCACCGGCGGCACCGGCACCAGGTCCGCCAGCGAGCGCCGCAGCTCGTCCTGGGCCCCCGGGACGCGCGGCCGGCGGGCGTACCGCGACCAGTGGGTCCGCTCCGGCTCCGGGAAGGCGGCCAGCGGCTCGTACACGCGCAGGTACGAGGCGTACGGGACGAGCACCGTGGAGTCGACCGACATGTCCCGATCCTTCCACGCGGGTACTCCGCGAGGGGGTGATCCGGCCCACTCCGCCCTCCCTACGCCCAGGTAGGACTTAATCTCGTGGCGCAATGTGTCCTCCCCCACCCGCAGGGGGGACCTTCCGCCGCTTCGTACTTGGGAGTCACCACCGTGACCGCTGTATCCGACGGCGTCCTGCACACCCTGTTCCACTCGGAGCAGGGCGGACACGAGCAAGTCGTGATCTGCCAGGACCGCGCCACCGGCCTGAAGGCCGTCATCGCCCTGCACAACACCGCGCTGGGCCCCGCCCTCGGCGGCACCCGCTTCTACCCGTACGCGACCGAGGCCGAGGCCGTCGCCGACGCCCTCAACCTCGCGCGCGGCATGTCGTACAAGAACGCCATGGCCGGGCTCGACCACGGCGGCGGCAAGGCCGTGATCATCGGCGACCCCGAGCTGATCAAGTCCGAGGAGCTGCTCCTCGCCTACGGCCGCTTCGTCGCCTCCCTCGGCGGGCGCTACGTCACGGCCTGCGACGTCGGCACCTACGTCGCCGACATGGACGTGGTGGCCCGGACCAACCAGTGGACCACCGGCCGCTCCCCCGAGAACGGCGGCGCCGGCGACTCCTCCGTCCTGACCGCCTTCGGCGTCTTCCAGGGGATGCGCGCCTCCGCCCAGCACCTGTGGGGCGACCCGACCCTGCGCGGCCGGAAGGTCGGCGTCGCCGGCGTCGGCAAGGTCGGCCACTACCTCGTCGAGCACCTGCTCTCCGACGGGGCCGAGGTCGTCATCACCGACGTCCGCGAGGAGTCGGTGCGCCGGATCACCGACAAGCACCCCCAGGTCCGGGTCGTCGCCGACACCGAGGCCCTGATCCGCGTCGAGGGACTCGACGTCTACGCGCCCTGCGCGCTCGGCGGCGCCCTGAACGACGACACCGTTCCGTTCCTCGCCGCGAAGGTGGTCTGCGGCGCGGCGAACAACCAGCTCGCCCACCCGGGCATCGAGAAGGACCTGGAGGCGCGCGGCATCCTCTACGCGCCCGACTACGTGGTGAACGCCGGTGGCGTGATCCAGGTCGCCGACGAGCTGCACGGCTTCGACTTCGACCGCTGCAAGGCGAAGGCCACGAAGATCTTCGACACGACCCTGGAGATCTTCACACGTGCGAAGGCGGACGGCATTCCGCCGGCCGCGGCCGCCGACCGCATCGCCGAGCAGCGGATGGCCGAGGCCCGGCGCGGCTGAGCCGTCCGGTGCACGGGGAGTGACCGGCCCGCCGTCCGGGAGACTTCGCTCACGCCGGTCGGCGGGTCGACCCCTCAGAAGAGGTTAAAATCGCGATTGACCAGCGAGGTAAGGGCACCTCGATGGTTCTGTACCGGGGTATGTGATGCGCACGGCGTACCGTAGACCCGAGGAAACAGGTACCGTTGAAGCCCTGCGGACCGGTCTCTCCATCGAGAGCCCGTTTCGCATCATGAACGCGTGTCAAGACTCTGGGGCCAGCGAGCCCCGTCACCGAGGGGGTCGAGCCATGGGGCGCGGCCGGGCAAAGGCCAAGCAGACCAAGGTCGCCCGCCAGCTGAAGTACAGCAGCGGCGGGACTGACCTGTCGCGTCTGGCCAATGAGCTGGGCGCTTCGACTTCGAGCCAGCCGCCGAATGGCGAGCCGTTCGAGGACGACGACGAGGAAGACGACCCGTACGCGCAGTACGCGGATCTCTACAACACGGACGACGAGGACGAGGACGACGAGTCCGGTCCGCAGTCGTCCCAGCGTCGCGCTTGACCTTCTGAAAGCGAAACTCGGTCCAGGGCACCCCGGACCGAGTTTTCGTGCTGCTCGGGCACCGTGAGCGGGCCGGAGACCTCAGGACACGAGAAGGGGCACCCCGCCCGGCGGGGTGCCCCTTCTTCCGTCTCCGCGGTGACTACTTCGCGTAGTCGCCGACCAGCTCCGCGCCGGAGTCCTTGTCGCCCCGCTCGGTGATCTCGCCGGCGACCCAGGCGTCGAGCCCGCGGTCGGCCAGCGTGGTGAGGGCGGCGTCGACCGACTCGGCGGGGACGACGGCCATCATGCCGACGCCCATGTTGAGGGTCTTCTCCAGCTCCAGGCGCTCGACCCGGCCTGCCGTGCCGACGAGGTCGAAGATCGCGTCCGGGGTCCAGGTGGAGCGGTCCACGGTGGCGTGCAGCCCGTCCGGGATCACCCGGGCGAGGTTGGCCGCGAGGCCGCCGCCCGTGATGTGGCTGAAGGCGTGCACCTCGGTGGTCCGGGTGAGCGCCAGGCAGTCCAGGGAGTAGATCCGGGTGGGCTCCAGGAGCTCCTCGCCCAGGGTGCGGCCCAGCTCCTCGACCCGCTGGTCCAGGCTCATGCCGGCGCGGTCGAAGACCACGTGGCGGACGAGCGAGTACCCGTTGGAGTGAAGACCGGAGGAGGCCATGGCGATGACCGCGTCCCCCGTACGGATGCGGTCGGCGCCGAGCAGGCGGTCGTGCTCGACGACACCGGTGCCCGCGCCCGCGACGTCGAAGTCGTCCGGGCCGAGGAGGCCCGGGTGCTCCGCCGTCTCGCCGCCGACCAGGGCGCAGCCGGCGAGGACGCAGCCCTCGGCGATGCCCTTGACGATGGCGGCGACCCGCTCCGGGTGGACCTTGCCCACGCAGATGTAGTCGGTCATGAAGAGCGGCTCGGCGCCGCAGACGACGATGTCGTCCATGACCATCGCGACCAGGTCGTGGCCGATGGTGTCGTACACGCCCATCTGGCGGGCGACGTCGACCTTCGTGCCGACGCCGTCGGTCGCGGAGGCGAGCAGCGGACGCTCGTAGCGCTTGAGGGCGGAGGCGTCGAAGAGGCCGGCGAAGCCGCCGAGGCCGCCGAGGACCTCGGGGCGCTGCGTCTTCTTCACCCACTCCTTCATGAGCTCGACGGCGCGGTCGCCCGCCTCGATGTCGACGCCCGCAGAGGCGTAGCTGGCACCAGTGGTCTCAGGCATGCTGAAGAACTTTCGTGTCGTGTACTGCGGGTGTGCAGCGGGGTCTCACGGACGGCGCAGGGCGTCGGACGCCGCGGTGGCGGCGGGGCCGGCGGCCAGCTCCGTCTCCAGGAGCTGCTTGCCGAGCAGCTCGGGGTCGGGCAGCTCCATCGGGTACTCGCCGTCGAAGCAGGCCCGGCAGAGGTTCGGCTTGGCGATGGTGGTCGCCTCGACCATCCCCTCCAGGGAGATGTACGAGAGCGAGTCCGCGCCGAGCGACTTGCCGATCTCCTCGACGGACATGCCGTTGGCGATCAGCTCCGCGCGGGTGGCGAAGTCGATGCCGAAGAAGCAGGGCCACTTGACCGGCGGCGAGGAGATACGGATGTGGACCTCGGCCGCGCCGGCCTCGCGCAGCATCCGGACCAGGGCGCGCTGGGTGTTGCCGCGGACGATGGAGTCGTCCACGACCACGAGCTTCTTCCCCTTGATGACTTCCTTGAGGGGGTTGAGCTTGAGGCGGATGCCGAGCTGGCGGATGGTCTGCGAGGGCTGGATGAAGGTGCGCCCGACGTAGGCGTTCTTGACCAGGCCGGCGCCGAAGGGGATGCCGGAGGCCTCCGCGTAGCCGATGGCGGCGGGGGTGCCGGACTCGGGCGTCGCTATGACCAGGTCGGCCTCGACGGGGGCCTCCGCGGCGAGGCGGCGGCCCATCTCGACACGGGAGAGGTACACGTTCCGGCCGGCGATGTCCGTGTCGGGACGGGCCAGGTACACGTACTCGAAGACACAGCCCTTCGGCTTCGCTTCTGCGAAGCGGGAGGTGCGGATGCCGTTCTCGTCGATCGCGATCATCTCGCCCGGCTCGACCTCGCGGACGAAGCTGGCGCCGCAGATGTCGAGGGCGGCGGACTCCGAGGCGACGACCCAGCCGCGCTCCAGGCGGCCGAGGACCAGCGGGCGGATGCCCTGCGGGTCGCGGGCCGCGTAGAGCGTGTGCTCGTCCATGAAGACGAGGGAGAAGGCGCCCCGGACGTCGGGGAGGACCTTCGCGGCGGCCTGCTCGATGGTGAGCGGCTTGCCGTCCTCGTCGACCTGGGCGGCGAGGAGCGCCGTCAGCAGGTCGGTGTCGTTGGTGGCGGCGACCTGGGTGGCGCGGCCGTCCTTCTTGGGAAGGTCGGCGACCATCTCGGCCAGCTGCGCCGTGTTCACCAGGTTGCCGTTGTGGCCGAGCGCCAGCGAACCGTGGGCGGTGGCCCGGAAGGTCGGCTGGGCGTTCTCCCACACGGAGGCCCCGGTGGTCGAGTAGCGGGCGTGACCGACCGCGATGTGACCCTGGAGGGAACCGAGAGAGGTCTCGTCGAAGACCTGGGACACGAGGCCCATGTCCTTGAAGACGAGGATCTGGGAGCCGTTGCTGACCGCGATTCCCGCGGATTCCTGGCCCCGATGCTGGAGGGCGTAGAGCCCGAAGTACGTGAGCTTTGCGACCTCTTCACCCGGAGCCCAGACACCGAAGACGCCACACGCGTCCTGGGGGCCTTTCTCGCCGGGGAGCAGGTCGTGATTGAGTCGACCGTCACCACGTGGCACGTCTTCGAGTCTAGGGGACCTCGACCACTGGTCCGAATTGGGGAACGGAGCGTAGGCGTCGCTCGTACGATCACACGAGAAGATCGTCGCGAAGTTGGAGAGGCCTACAAGGCAGGCGCCGGAAGGGCTCCGGGGTTCCGGGTCCCGCCCGGGCCCCTGCCCGCACCCCCTCCGGAAGGGCGCCTCGGTGTGACGCAGAACGCAGTCCCCGGGGGTTTCACCGGCGTTTCGATCACGCGAACTACGCGCGTCAACCCGCCCCTTCCCCGTTGACGCTCCCCGGTCGCCTCGGCGAGGCTCCTGCCCCATGCAGCCCCGCGGCGACCGACCGGTCACCCTCGTCCGGCGCCGACACGTGGACCTCGTCCGTGTCACGAGCGCCGGCTGTCGCCGCGCCTGAACGAACGGCCCCGTCCGCTCGTCCCGCTCGCCCCGTCCGCTGCCCCGTCCCCCCGTGCCTCCGTCCGCGGTGCCGTCCCCCACCGCCGGGCTCCGAGGCGTATCCGTACGTCCCCTGGAGATCCGCCATGTCCACGCCCTTGTCCCGCCGGGCCTTCGGGGGTGCCGCCGCCGGTGCCGCCGCGGCGGCCGCCCTCGGAACCGGCCCCGCCGAAGCCGCCCCCGCCGCGCCCCCGGCGGAACGTCCCTTCCGGGCCGCCCGACCGCGGCGCCGCTCCCGGCGGCCGAACGTCCTCTTCATCCTGGGCGACGACCTCGGCTGGGCCGACCTCTCCTCGTACGGCTCCCCGCACATCCACACCCCGCACCTCGACCGCCTCGCCCGCGGCGGCGTCCGCTTCACCGACGCCTACTCCGGCTCCGCGACCTGCTCCCCCACCCGCTTCAGCCTCTACACGGGCCGCTACCCGGGGCGTACGAAGGGCGGGCTCGCCGAGCCGATCGCCGACAAGTCCGCCGGCCTGGACCCCACCCACCCCACGCTCGCCTCGCTGCTCCGCGACTCCGGCTACGCCACCGCCCTCATCGGCAAGTGGCACTGCGGCCACCTCCCGGACCACTCCCCCACCCGGTCCGGCTGGGACGAGTTCTTCGGCAACTTCGGCGGCGCCCTGGAGTACTACTCCAAGCTCGGCCTCGGCGGCGAGTACGACCTCTACGAGGGCGACGCCGAGTGCAAGGACCTCCGCTACTACACCCGGATCCTCACCGAGCGGGCGAGCGAGTACGTGAGCCGCGACCACGGGAAGCCCTGGCTGCTCAACCTCAACTTCACCACCCCGCACTGGCCGTGGATCGCCGACGGCGACAAGGAGGCGAGCGCCGAGATCGTCCGCCGCATCGAGGCCGGCGACCGCTCCGCGCTCTGGCACCAGGACGGCGGCTCGGTCGAGAAGTACAAGGAGATGGTCGAGGACCTCGACCGCTCCGTCGGCCGGGTCCTCGCCGCGCTCAGGCGGTCCGGCCAGGAGAAGGACACCCTCGTCCTCTTCGCCAGCGACAACGGCGGCGAGCGCTTCTCCTGCAACTGGCCGCTCGCCGGCAACAAGGGCTCCCTCCAGGAGGGCGGCATCCGCGTCCCCACGATCCTGCGCTGGCCCGCCGGGATCGACGGCGGCCAGGTCAGCGACCTGCCGGTCTTCACCCCCGACTGGACGGCGACCCTGCTCGAACTCGCCGGCGCCCGCCCCCACCCCGCGTACCCGCTCGACGGCACCAGCCTCGCCGGGCACCTGCTGCGCGGCGAGGACGTGCCGGAGCGCGACCTGTTCTGGCGGGTCAGGGGCGAGCGGGCGCTGCGCCGCGGCGACTGGAAGTACTACCGCGGAAAGTCTGGCCGCGACCAGCTCTTCCACCTCGCCGAGGACACCCGGGAGCAGGCCGACCGGGCGCCCTTCGAGCAGTCCCGGCTCGCCGGGCTGCGGGCCGCCTGGGAGCGGATCGACGCGGGGCTGCTGCGCTACTGAGCGGCCTCCGCCCGTGCGCTCAGGCCCTCGCCGGCGCCGTCGACGAGGGTCAGGGTGCGGTGGTCGAGCCGGTAGGAGAGGGGGCCGTCGAGGAGCTCGTACAGCCGGGTCTCCAGTCGCATCTGGGCGCTGCCGCACATCATGCGGGTGGTGGCCGCGGGGCCCTCGACGGTGAGCGTGCGGGCCTTCTCGTCGATCCGGGCGGTGGCGGAGAAGTCGTTGCAGCCGAGATTGCCGGAGACGCCGCCGTCCACGCCGATCACCAGCCGGACCTTGGCGGCCGCGTCGGCGGGGACGGAGGCCGCGGTGTCGCCGGAGACCAGGCCGTCGACCTTCCACGTGGTGCCGCGGAGCGGGGCGGACGCCTCCGCGGCCAGCTCGACCTTCCGGGTCCCGTCCGCGGAGGCGAGGGTCAGCGCGCCGTCCTTCAGGGTGCCCTCCAGGGGGCCGGTGAAGGCGGCGAGGAAGGCGGTCTCGAAGCGCTGCCGGTCCTCCGGGCAGCCCCGCTCCGTGACCTCTTCCCGGGAGACGGTGACGGTCGCGCCGGACACGGCGACGCCCGCCCCGAAGTGGTTGCAGCCGGTGCTGCCCCGGGCGCGGCCCGCGTCGGTGAAGTCGACCCGGGCGCCGTCCGGGGCCGTCGAGCGGACCCCGTCGGCGGTGACCGCGCCCACCGTCCAGTGGGTTCCGGTCAGCGGCAGGTCGGGGTCGTCCGCCCCGCCGGGCCCGTCTCCGCCCTGTCCACAGGCGGTGAGCGCGGCGAGCAGGGCGGCGGTGACGACGAGGGTGCTGCGCGGCTTCGGCATGCCGGTGGGACGCGGCCGGGCCCCGGCGGGTTCCCGCGCTCAGCCCATCAGGGGGAGCAGTCCCGTCAGATCGGCCCGCTCGCCGCTGGCGGCGATCCGCGCCGCGTCCCGTTCGGCCGCCCATTCCGTACGTCCCGTGGCCAGCCGGATCCAGGTCAGCGGGTCCGTCTCGACGACGTTCGGCGGGGTGCCCCGGGTGTGCCGGGGGCCCTCCACGCACTGCACCACCGCGTACGGCGGGATCCGCACCTCGACCGAGCCGCCGGGGGCCTTCGTCGCGAGGGTGTCGGCGAGGAGCCGGGTGCAGGCGGCGAGCGCCTGCCGGTCGTACGGGATCTCCACCCCGGTCGCGGCGGCCAGGTCGTCGGTGTGGACGACCAGTTCGACGGTGCGGGTGACGAGGAAGTCGGCGAGGGTCATCGCGCCGAGGCGGGTCGAGACGAGCCGCCCGTCGGGCGCCCCGGCCAGCGCCTTCCCGAAGGCCTCCGCCACGCGCGCGTACAACCCGGGCAGGTCGGCGGTGTCCAGGGCCCGGACGTCCTCGTCGATCCGCGCGGCGGCGGTGGCGGTGGCCGGCGGCCAGTCCAGGAGGACGAGTTCGCGGCGGGCGGGCTCCGGGCCTTCGAGGCCGCGGGCTACCGAGCCGAGCACCATCGTCAGGTGCCCGGCCAGGTCCCGTACCATCCACTCCCCCAGCCGCGTCGGCCGGTCGAGCGCCTCCGGCGGCAGGGCGAGCACCGCGTCCCGCACGTGCCCGAACTGGGCGGCGACGGCGGCGCGGATCTTGGCGGGGTCGTAGCTGCGGGTGCGTTTCCTGGCGGGTGGCATGGCCCGAGGCTAACGCCGAGACTGGAGGAGAGGGGGGAAACGCCCAGGAAAGGCAGTGGGGGCCATGACCCACCACGAGCACCCCGACGCGGCTGTCGTGCGCCGGGGGTACGAAGCGTTCGACGCGGGCGACACGGAGACGCTCGCCTCCCTCATGACCGGCGACTGCACGCACCACTCGCCCGGCGAGAGCCGGATGTCCGGGCACTTCAAGGGCCGGGACAACGTCCTGGCCCACTACCGGATGCTCGCCGAACTGACCGGCGGCACCTTCCGGGTGGAGCTGAAGGGCGTCTACCCGGACGGCCGGGGCCACGTGATGTCCGTCCACCGGTGGCACGGCGACCGGAACGACCGGGGCATCGAGATGGACGGCGGCCTCTTCTTCACCCTCGTCGGCGGAAAGATCACCGACATCGACGAGTGCGTGGCGGACATCCCCGAGTCGGACGCCTTCTGGGGCACCGACTGACGGACGGGACGACCGCCGTACCGGCCCGCGCGCCGCACGCCGGGGTACGCGGAAACCCCCGCCCGAGCGGAGCGGGGGTTTCCGGGGGAACCGACTCAGGCCAGCAGGCCCGGGATGGTCGCCTCGTGGGCGGCGCGCAGCTCCTCCAGGGAGAGGCTGAACTCGCCCTGGACCTCGACCGCGTCGCCGTCGACGACGCCGATGCGGGTCGCCGGCAGGCCGCGGGCGCCGCACATGTCCGTGAAGCGGAGCTCCTCGCTGCGGGGGACGGCGACGACCGCGCGGCCCGCCGACTCCGAGAAGAGGAACGTGAAGGCGTCCAGGCCCTCGGGGACGACCAGGCGCGCGCCGTTCCCGCCGCGCAGGCAGGACTCGACGACCGCCTGCACGAGTCCGCCGTCGGACAGGTCGTGCGCCGCGTCGATCATGCCGTCGCGGGAGCCCGAGATCAGGATCTCGCCGAGCAGCTTCTCCCGGTCGAGGTCCACCGCCGGCGGCATGCCGCCGAGGTGCTGGTGGATCACCTCGGACCAGGCCGAACCGCCGAACTCCTCCTTGGTGTCGCCGAGCAGGTAGAGGAGCTGGCCCTCTTCCGCGAAGGCGATCGGGGTGCGGCGGTTGACGTCGTCGATCACACCGAGGACGGCCACGACGGGCGTCGGGTGGATGGCGACCTCACCGGTCTGGTTGTAGAGGGAGACGTTGCCGCCGGTCACCGGGGTGCCCAGCTGGAAGCAGCCGTCCGCGAGACCACGGGTGGCCTCGGCGAACTGCCACATCACGGCCGGGTCCTCGGGCGAACCGAAGTTCAGGCAGTCCGAGACGGCGAGCGGCTTGGCGCCGGAGGCGGCGACGTTGCGGTACGCCTCCGCCAGCGCGAGCTGCGCGCCGGTGTACGGGTCGAGCTTGGCGTACCGGCCGTTGCCGTCGGTCGCCATGGCCACGCCGAGGTTGGTCTCCTCGTCGATGCGGACCATGCCGGCGTCCTCGGGCTGCGCCAGGACCGTGTTGCCCTGCACGAAGCGGTCGTACTGGTCCGTGATCCAGGACTTCGAGGCCTGGTTCGGGGACGAGACGAGCTTCAGGACCTGGTCCTTGAGCTCGGCGCCGTCCTGCGGCCGGGGCAGCTTGCCGGCGTCGTCGGCCTGGAGCGCGTCCTGCCACTCCGGGCGGGCGTACGGCCGGTGGTACGTCGGGCCCTCGTGGGCGACGGAGCGCGGCGGCACGTCGACGATCTGCTCGCCGTGCCAGAAGATCTCCAGGCGCTCGCCCTCGGTGACCTCACCGATGACGACCGCGATGACGTCCCACTTCTCGCAGATCTCCAGGAAGCGGTCGACGTGCTGCGGCTCGACGATCGCGCACATGCGCTCCTGCGACTCGCTCATGAGGATCTCCTCGGGCGAGAGCGTCGCGTCGCGCAGGTGCACCTTGTCGAGGTCCACGCGCATGCCGCCGGAGCCGGCGGAGGCCAGCTCGGACGTGGCGCAGGAGAGCCCGGCGCCGCCGAGGTCCTGGATGCCCGCGACGAGCTTCTCCTGGAAGATCTCCAGGGTGCACTCGATGAGGAGCTTCTCCTGGAACGGGTCGCCGACCTGGACGGCCGGGCGCTTGGTCGGCTTGGTGTCGTCGAAGGTCTCGGACGCGAGGACCGAGACGCCGCCGATGCCGTCGCCGCCCGTGCGGGCGCCGTACAGGATGACCTTGTTGCCGGGGCCGGAGGCCTTGGCGAGGTGGATGTCCTCGTGCTTCATCACGCCGATGCAGCCGGCGTTGACCAGGGGGTTGCCCTGGTAGCAGGAGTCGAAGACGACCTCGCCGCCGATGTTCGGCAGGCCCAGGCAGTTGCCGTAGCCGCCGATGCCGGCGACGACACCGGGCAGCACGCGCTTGGTGTCGGGGTGGTCGGCCGCGCCGAAGCGCAGCGGGTCGACGACCGCGACCGGGCGGGCGCCCATGGCGAGGATGTCGCGGACGATGCCGCCGACGCCGGTGGCCGCGCCCTGGTAGGGCTCGATGTACGAGGGGTGGTTGTGCGACTCGACCTTGAAGGTGACCGCGTACCCCTGGCCCACGTCGACGACGCCGGCGTTCTCGCCGATGCCGACGAGCATGGCGTCGTTCTCGGGGGTCTTCTCGCCGAACTGCTTCAGGTGGACCTTGCTGCTCTTGTACGAGCAGTGCTCGGACCACATGACCGAGTACATGGCGAGCTCGGCGCCGGTGGGACGGCGGCCGAGGATCTCGCGGATGCGCGCGTACTCGTCCTCCTTGAGGCCGAGCTCCTTCCAGGGCTGCTCGCTGTCCGGCGTCTCGCTCGCGTGCTTGACGGTGTCGAGGCTCATCAGGCGTTGACCAGCTTCTTGAGGATCGAGGTGAAGAAACCGAGACCGTCCGTCTTGCCGGTGCCGATCAGCGGTTCGACGGCGTGCTCGGGGTGCGGCATGAGGCCGACCACGTTGCCCGCGGCGTTGGTGACGCCCGCGATGTCGCGGAGCGAGCCGTTGGGGTTCATGTCCAGGTAGCGGAAGGCCACCCGCCCCTCGGCCTCCAGCTCGTCGAGCGTGCGCTCGTCGGCGACGTAGCGGCCGTCCATGTTCTTGAGCGGGACCTCGATCTCCTGGCCCTGGACGTAGTCCGAGGTCCAGGCGGTCTCCGCGTTCTCCACCCGCAGCTTCTGGTCGCGGCAGATGAAGTGGAGGTGGTTGTTGCGCAGCATCGCGCCCGGCAGCAGGTGGGCCTCGGTGAGGATCTGGAAGCCGTTGCAGATGCCGAGGACGGGCATGCCCGCCCTGGCCTGCTCGATGATGGTCTCCATCACCGGCGAGAAGCGGGAGATGGCGCCGGCCCGCAGGTAGTCGCCGTAGGAGAAGCCGCCGGCGAGGACGACCGCGTCGACCTGCTTGAGGTCCTTGTCGCGGTGCCACAGCGAGACCGGCTCGGCGCCCGCGAGGCGGGCGGCGCGCAGCGCGTCCTGGTCGTCGAGCGTGCCGGGGAAGGTGACGACGCCGATGCGAGCGGTCACGACTCGACCTTCACGACGAAGTCTTCGATCACGGTGTTGGCGAGGAAGGTTTCGGCCATCTCATGGATGCGGGCGAGGGCGGCGTCGTCGACCGGTCCCTCCACCTCCAGCTCGAAGCGCTTCCCCTGACGGACGTCGGCGATTCCGGCGAACCCGAGGCGGGGCAGTGCACGCTGCACCGCCTGTCCCTGCGGGTCGAGGATCTCCGGCTTGAGCATGACGTCGACTACGACGCGTGCCACTGGCACTCCCGGTGGTGTGTTGCGTGGGCGGTTCCCTCAGCGTACCTGCCTCCAAATTCTACGCGGGTAGAGATCTGAAGGATCCTACAAATGCCCAGGCCGGAAGGGGCCACCGCGACTGATCCACTCCAAACGCCCGCCACACCCCTCCGCACATGAAATGCGCGTGAAATATCGCGCCGCGCATTGCCCGGGACACGCTGAGACAATTGACAGGGCTTCACAATGCGACGCCCGTCGCTGTACAAAGGAATCCAGAGGAAAACAGCATTGTCCCTGGGCAGCCGGCGGCCTGGTGTCACCGCACGTCAGAGGCGCACCCAAAGCCCTTGACAGGTGGCGGGCCACAGGAAAGGACCGATATCCGTGGCGCAGCGAGTAGTGGTCACCCTCTCCGACGACATCGACGGCGGAGAAGCGGCGGAAACGGTCGCGTTCGGTCTCGACGGGAAGATGTACGAGATCGACCTGAATGCTGCCAATGCAAAGAAACTCCGCAAGGCACTCGCGCCCTACCTCGCGGCCGGGCGGAAGCAGACGGGCAAGGCGGCCGGCGGTGTGACCGGAACCACCACCGCCTACAAGCACACCGCCCTCGCCCCCGACCCGGCGGCGGTCCGGGCCTGGGCCCAGTCCAACAAGTTGGACGTGCCGGCCCGGGGCCGCATCCCCAAGCGGGTGTACGAGGCCTTCCGCGAGGCGAGCTGACACACGCCCCCAGGGGGCCGGCGGAACGGATTTGCGTTCCACCCCCCTTGATCGGCTAGAGTCTGGATCACGCCGAGGGGCGAGGCCGAAAAAGCCAAGTCCCACGCAGCGTGCGGGTGTAGTTCAGTAGTAGAACATCCCCCTTCCAGGGGGAAGGCGCAGTGTGCGATCCCTGTCACCCGCTCTGCATCACGGTTACCGACCACTCCGGTGGATCAGGTAGAGTGGTGCTCGCACCGCCCGGTGAGAGCCGGTCGGGAGCAATGCGGACGTGGCTCAGTTGGTAGAGCATCACCTTGCCAAGGTGAGGGTCGCGAGTTCGAATCTCGTCGTCCGCTCAGGGTGAAGGACCCGGTTCTCAGGAACCGGGTCCTTCTGCTTTTCCGGAGACGTCGCACCCCCCCATGACATTTGTCAGTACGGGTGATGACACCGCGCACTGCCCCCCGCCCCGGCCGGGCGGCAGGCTGGAGGCATGACAGCTGAAGCCCTGACACCGGCCATCGAGGCGACCGACCTGAGCCGCACCTACGACGGCGGCTTCGAGGCGGTGCGCGGCGTCTCGCTCACCGTGCCCCGGGGCGAGGTCTTCGCGCTCCTCGGCACCAACGGCGCCGGCAAGACCTCCACCGTCGAACTCCTGGAAGGCCTCGCCGCCCCGACCGGCGGCACCGCCCGCGTCCTCGGCCACGACCCGTACCGGGAACGCTCCGCCGTCCGCCCGCGCATCGGCGTGATGCTCCAGGAAGGCGGCTTCCCCTCCGACCTCACCGTCGCCGAGACCGTACGGATGTGGGCCGGCGTCACCAGCGGCGCCCGGCCCGCCGGGGAAGCCCTCGCCGCCGTCGGCCTCACCGGCCGCGAGAAGGTGCGGATCAAGCAGCTGTCCGGCGGCGAGCGCCGCCGCCTCGACCTCGCCTGCGCCCTCCTCGGCCGCCCCGAGGTCCTCTTCCTCGACGAGCCCACCACCGGCCTCGACGCCGAGGGCCGCCGCGACACCTGGGAGCTCGTCCGCTCCCTGCGCGACCAGGGCACCACCGTCCTCCTCACCACGCACTACCTGGAGGAGGCCGAATCGCTCGCCGACCGGCTCGCGATCATGCACGCCGGCCGGATCGTGCTCTCCGGCACGCCCGCCGAGGTCACCGCCGCCCAGCCCGCCCGGATCCGCTTCGCGCTCCCCGCCGAAGTGCCCGCCGCCCGGCTGCCGCTGCGGCTGAAGGCCGCCGAGGACGGCGGCCGGATCGAGATCCGCACCCACGCCCTCCAGGACGACCTCACCGAACTCCTCGGCTGGGCCCGCGAGCACGGCGTCCGACTCGACGGGCTCGACGCCCGCTCCGCCTCCCTCGAAGAGGCCTTCCTCGACATCGCCTCCCGCACGGAGACCACCCCCGGCGGCCAGAAGGAGACCGTGAACCGATGAGCGCCACCACCCCCGCCACCGGGCGGCCGTCCACCACCCTCACCCGGCTCGCCGCCCTCGGCCGCGCCGAACTCACCCTCCTCGGCCGCAACCGCAACAACCTCTTCATCGCCGCCGCCATGCCGCTGCTGATGATCTTCCTGCTGCGGTCCTCCCTCAAGGGCGTCGACGAGGCCACCCTCGGCCTCTCCCTCGGAGCCGCCACCCTCATCGGCGGCACCGGCATGGTCCTGCTGCTCGTCGTCTACATGAGCCTCACCTCCAGCCTCGTCGCCCGCCGCGAGGAGCTCGTCCTCAAGCGGCTGCGCACCGGCGAGGCCACCGACCCCGAGATCCTGACCGGCGCCGCCCTGCCCGCGACCGCCATCGCCCTCGCCCAGTGCGCGATCCTCACCGTCGGCGGCTTCACGCTGCTCGGCGCCGACGCCCCCGCCCGCCCCGACCTGCTGGTCCTCGGCCTCCTCGCCGCGATCGCGCTGCTCGCCGGGCTCGCAGCCCTCACCACCACCATCACCCGCACCGTCGAGAGCGCCGGCCTCACCACCCTGCCGCTCTTCCTCGTCTCCTCCTTCGGCTCCGGCCTCTTCGTCCCCCGCGACGCCCTGCCCGAGCTCGCCGCCGACCTCGCCCAGCTCCTCCCGCTCAGCGGCGTCATGGAGTTCGTCCGGGCCGGCTGGCTCGGCACCGCGCACGCGGACAGCCTGCTCGGCGCCGCGCTCAATACAGTGGCCTGGGGCGTCCTGACGGGGTGGGCGGTCCGCCGCTGGTTCCGCTGGGAGCCGCGTCGCTAGGACGGCGGAGGGGAGACGGGGCGGGATGTCCGCGATGACGGGATGGTGGTCACGGCGCAGCGTCGCCGGGAAGGTCGAGCTGTACACCCGCTGGACCTTCCACCTCATGGCGCCGGTCGAACTGGCCGCGCTCGGCGGCCTGCCGCTCAACCGCGCCGAGGACAGCGGGCTCGGCACGACCGGAGTGGTCGGCCTCCTCCTGTGGATCGTGGTCCACTGCGGGCTCTGCGCGACGCTCGCCTCCCGGGCCTTCGACCACACCGGCGGCACCCGGCCGCGGCCGGTCCGGCTCGCCGTCGTCCTCGCCGCCGCCACCGCCGTCGCCGACTTCGCGATCGTCGGGCTGTGGACCACCGGCGCGCTGCCCGACGCCTCGGTGAACGCCGGCGTCCTCGTCGTCACCTCGATCTTCACCGCCGGCGCGCTCGTCCTCTGCCTGGACCGGGTGCGGGCGATGGCGGGTACGGTCCTCGCCACCGCCCTGGCCGCCGCCCTGCCGGTCGCCGTCTTCGGCCACGGCCTGCCGGTGGCCCTGGCCGCCTTCGTCGGCGTCCTCGCCGGCGGCGGGGGGTACGCCGCCGCCTGCGGCTTCTCCTCCTGGCTGCTCGGCGTCGTCCAGGAGCTGGAGCGTTCCCGCGACCTGAAGGCCCGGCTGGCCGTCGCCGAGGAGCGGCTCCGCTTCGGCCGCGACCTCCACGACGTCATGGGCCGCAACCTCTCGGTCATCGCGCTCAAGAGCGAACTGGCCGTCCAGCTCACCCGGCGCGGCCGCCCCGAGGGCGTGGACCAGATGGTCGAGGTCCAGCGGATCGCCCAGGAGTCCCAGCGGGAGGTCCGGGAGGTCGTCCGCGGCTACCGGGAGGCCGATCTGCGGGTCGAGCTGGAGGGCGCGCGGGGCGTCCTCGACGCCGCCGGCATCGACTGCGCCGTCGACGTCCCCGCCCTCGGCCTGCCCGCCGGGGTGCAGTCCGCGCTCGGCTGGGTCGTCCGCGAGACCACCACCAACGTGCTGCGGCACGGCGACGCGCGCCGCTGCGCGATCACCCTGCGGCGGGCGGCCGACGAGGTGCTGCTGACCGTCGAGAACGACGGGGCCGCGGTACGGGACGGGGCCGGCGCCCCCGGGCGCACCGGCTCCGGCCTCGCCGGGCTGCGGGAACGGCTCGGGGCGGTGGGCGGCACCCTGGAGGCCGGGTTCGCGGACCCGCACTCCTTCCGCGTCACCGCCCGGGTGCCGCTGGCCGTGCCGGAACACACCGGTACCCGACAGGAGAAGGAGACGATCGCGTGAACGAGCCCGTACGCGTCCTGCTCGCCGACGACGAGCACCTGATCCGGGGCGCGCTCGCCGCCCTGCTCGCCCTGGAGGACGACCTGGTCGTCGTCGCGGAGGCCGCGACGGGACCCGAGGCGCTCGCGATGGCGCGCGCCCACCGGCCCGACGTCGCCGTCCTCGACCTGCAGATGCCGGGAGCGGATGGTGTGACAGTGGCCACATCGATCCGGGACGAACTCCCGGACTGCCGCACGATGATCGTCACCAGTCACGGCCGTCCCGGGCACCTCAAGCGGGCCCTCGCGGCGGGCGTCCGCGGCTTCGCGCCGAAGACCGTCAGCGCCCAGCGGCTGGCCGAACTGATCCGTACCGTGCACGCCGGAAACCGTTACGTGGACCCGGAGTTGGCGGCCGACGCGATCGCCGCCGGGGACTCCCCGCTGACCGCCCGGGAGGCCGAGGTGCTCGAACTCGCCGCCGACGGCGCCCCCGTCGCGGAGATCGCCCGGCGGGCCGCCCTCTCCCCCGGAACCGTCCGGAACTACCTCTCCTCCGCCGCCGCGAAGCTCGGTGCGGAGAACCGTCACGCGGCAGTGCGTCTCGCGCGGTCGAAAGGTTGGGTATAGTTAGCAGCGCGCTACGGCGCATGCGGACGTGGCTCAGTTGGTAGAGCATCACCTTGCCAAGGTGAGGGTCGCGAGTTCGAATCTCGTCGTCCGCTCAGCGTGAAGGCCCCGGTTCATCGAACCGGGGCCTTCGTCGTGTGCGGCACGACCGGGGGCGGCGGAGCCGTACGGGCCCGGGGGGGGGACCCGTACGGCTCGACGCGGTCAGAAGGCGGCGGACCAGGACTTGCCGGTCAGCAGCTCGTACGCCTCCAGGTACTTGGCACGGGTGGCGTCCACGATCTCCTGCGGGAGGGCCGGCGGCGGCTGCTCGCTCTTGCGGTCCCAGCCCGAGGCCGGGGAGGTCAGCCAGTTCCGGACGTACTGCTTGTCGTACGAGGGCTGGGCGCGGCCCGGCTGCCACTGGTCGGCCGGCCAGAAGCGGGAGGAGTCCGGGGTCAGCACCTCGTCGGCGAGGACCAGCGTCCCGCCGTCGAAGCCGAACTCGAACTTGGTGTCGGCGAGGATGATGCCCCGCTCGCGGGCGATGTCCCGGGCCCGGCCGTAGACGGCGAGGGTGGTCTGGCGCAGCAGGGCGGCGGTCTCCGCGCCGACCTGACGGGCCACCTCCTCGTAGGGGACGTTCTCGTCGTGGTCGCCGACGGCGGCCTTGGTCGCCGGGGTGAAGATCGGCGCGGGCAGCTCGGAGCCGTCGCTCAGCCCCTCCGGGAGCGCGAGGCCGCAGACCGTGCGGGACTCCTCGTACTCGACCAGGCCGGAGCCGGTGAGGTAACCGCGGGCGACGCACTCGACGGGGACCATGTCCAGGGACTTGCAGACCAGCGTGCGGCCCGCCCAGTCGGCGGGGGCGCCGGCCGGCAGCTCGGTGGAGAGGACGTGGTGCGGGACCAGGTCGGAGAGCAGGTCGAACCACCACAGGGAGAGCTGGGTGAGGACGCGGCCCTTGTCCGGGATCTCGGTGGGCAGCACCCAGTCGTACGCGGACATGCGGTCGCTCGCCACCATCACGAGCTCGCCGGCCTCGTTCCGGTACAGGTCACGCACCTTGCCCGTGTGCAGGTGGATGAGACCCGGAACCTCGACGGGCTCGGGCTTTTCTACGAATCCGGACACGGTTCCTCCGCGTAGGTTGATCCAGGAACGGTCCGATTCTCTCGTACCCGCGCCCCGGCCGGGTCGCCGGGCCCCTCGCAGCCACCGGGCGGCGGCTTCTCCTGGTCAGTCCCTCTTACAGATGCGGTCGAGGAGGTTGGCGGTGGCGCGCTGGACACGGGCGTCGACATGGCCCGGCCGGTCCAGCGCGGGCGACCAGGCGAAGGTGCCGGAGGCGAAGACCCAGGCGCCCGAGGGCGCCCGGTAGAGGCTGGTCTCCTGGTGGCGCAGGGCCCCGTCGCCGTCCCGGTAGGGCGAGTGGGCGAGCAGGATGCGGCTCTCGTGCTCGGGGAGCGGGGTGCGCGGGAAGTAGCGGTCGGCCTCGCCGGCGACGAGGCCGGGCAGCTCGTCGCCATCGCCGGCGCCGGTGGCCTCCCAGAGCCAGTGCCCGGCGTTCCGCACGACGAGCGGGTGCGGTTCGGGCACCCGGCCGGCGTACTGGATGCCGAGGAGCTGCTGCTCGGGCCGGTCCACCTCGCGCCAGAGGGCGGAGCGGCCGGGGCCCCGGCGCTTGCGGCAGGTCAGCAGCCGGTCCGGCACGCCGGACGGCGAGGGGCCGAGCTCCACCTGCCAGTACATGGTGTTGGCGGACAGGAAGACGAGCGAGGTGCCCTGGTCGCGGGCGCGCTCGGCGGCCTTCCGCATCGGCGCCGACCAGTACTCGTCGTGGCCGGGGAAGACCAGGCCCCGGTAACGGGTGGGGTCGATCCGGCCGGCGTGCAGGTCGCGGGTCTCGGCGTAGGCGAGGTCGTAGCCGTACCGCTCCGCCCAGCGGATGAAGTCGTAGGCGTGGCCGACGTGCAGGGGCAGGCCCGCGCCCGCGTACGGCCGGTCGAAGGAGACGGTGACGGCCGCCTCCTCCTCGCCGAGCAGCCGGCCCTCCTCGTCCCAGGCGTGGTACAGGCTGGCGCCGGTGCGGCCGTCCTCCGGGTACAGGTTGTACGCCTGCCAGGTGACGTCCGGCAGGACGAGGAGGAGGTCCGCGGGGTGGGAGTCCCGCACCGTGAAGGGGACGTGGGAGCGGTAGCCGTCGGCGGTCGTGAGGACGGCGACGTACGCGCCGATCGTCCAGTAGCTCGGGACCTGGAGCCGCCAGGACTGCCACCAGTGGTGGCAGGAGACCGTGCGGTCGGCGGCGAGCGGGGGCGGCTGGACGATCCCGGAGAGCCGCGGACTCGTGGTGATCTTCGCGGCGCCGTCGCCGCCGTAGTGCCCGATCCGGTACACGTCGACCGAGAACGGCTGCGGCGGGTCCACGGTGACGTGGAAGTCGATCGACTCGCCGGGCGCGACGGCACCGCCGGAGGCGAAGCCCTTGATCTGCCGGCGCACGTCGTCGGCGGTCCGCGGACCGCCGGCGCCGCCCCGGGCCAGGGTCTCGTCCGCGTACCAGGGCACCAGCTGCCCCGTGTCGTCGAAGTAGTTGTCCGACCCGCGCAGCCAGGGCAGCGGGCCCTGTCCGAAGGGATCGGAGACGGCGTGCGCGAGCGCACCCGACTCCCAGCGCCTGATCTGCTCCGCCCCCATGCCGCGCCCTCCCTCGACTCCCCCGGCCGGTGCCAGCGGCTCCTGCCCACGGGTGATGCCCCTGTCAGTGCCTCTCCCCAGCACATCACATAACGCACGCGGACCGTCACCGTTCGTCGTGAATCGACAAAGGTGGAACACGACCGTCCGGTAATCCGGTCCCGACCTGTCAGAGGAGACGGACCGGCTTCTCGGGGCGCACGCCCGTCATGGCCAGCCAGGCCCGCAGGGGGGCCGGGTCGCCGTCCTCCACCAGCGCGAGGACGCGCGGGGCGAGGTCCGTGGCCCGGACGCCGTCCACCAGCAGGGCCGGGCCGTCGAGCCAGTCCAGGCCCGGCGCGGCGCCGGTGGTGTCGACGGCGGCGCAGCAGACCAGCGCGGTCACGTGGTCGGCGAGGAGGTCGCGGCCGGTGCGCGGCGGGACCAGCGGGCAGAGCGGCCAGGGGCCGTCGGGCCCGGAGAAGCCGGCGCCGGCGGTGACCCGGGCCTCCCGCTCGGCGTCCTCGCGCGCCACCCGGGCGCTGAGCGCGGCGGCGAGCGTGTCGGCGGCGGGGTTGCGGACCTCGTCCTCGGCGGGCACGGGGTCGTCGTCCTCGTCCGCCGCGGGCAGGGGGCCGTCCTCGTCCTCCGCGAGCACGGGAGGCTCGGGCTCCGGCGGTGCGGGGCGCTCGGGCTCCGGCGGCGGGGCGGGGCGTTCGTCCGGGGCGGTCGTCAGATGGGTGAGGACGCGGCTGAGCGTCGGGGCCCCGGCGGCGTCGGCCGCCCCGGGGCCCTCGGCGGCCGCCAGGCGGTCGAGGACCTCGTGGAGCCGGGCCGCGTCCGCCCGCCACTTCCGGTCGACGACCTCCTCCGGATAGCGGCTCCACTCGACCGGCGCCCAGTCCGGCCCCGCCTCGGCGGGGCCGCCGTGGAAGAGCCGGGCGGCGAGCAGCGAGGCGGCCTCGTCGACGGCCCCCGGCTCCTCCAGGAGGTCGCAGGCCGGGCGCTCGCCGAGCCGGGAGGAGTACCCCTCCGCGAGCCGGTCGCGGCGGGAGAGTTCGGTGAGGGCGGAGACCACGCCCGCGTCGAGCCCGGACGGCCAGCGGCCCATCCGCCAGGCGGGCAGCGCGACCCGGGTGAGGAGCCGGTCCCAGCCCGCGTACGCGAGCCCCACCTGCTCCTGGGCGATGATCCTGGTCCCCTGGTCCACGGCCTGGGCCCGCTCGGATCCGGCGGCGGCCACACCGCGCTCCATCTCGGCGGCGTGCGTGCCGCAGGCCCTCAGCAGCAACCGGGCCACCCGCCCCACGCCCCGGGCACCGAGCCGGCGCAGCGGGCCGAGTCCGGGCTCGTCCGCCACGACGGCGGCGGCGTCGAGGCCGCGCACGAAGCGCCGGGCGGCGGCTATGTCGGGGTCGGCGGCCGGGCCGGTGCCGGCGACGACCGGGGCGAGGACCGCGCGCAGCTCGGCGACCCGCATCCACCACAGGAACGGGGAGCCTATGACGAGGACCGGTGAGCCGGCCGCGCCGGCCTGTCGGTGCGCCCGGTGCGAGCGGTCCTCCAGCCAGCTGTCGCAGTCCGGCGTCAGGGCTATCGCGGCGGGCGCGGGCACGTCGAGCCGGTCGGCGAGGTCCCGCACGAGGCGGTGGAGGTCGGGGGCGGCGGTCTCGGTGAGCTCCACCGTCGGCGTCACGGCCGGGCGGGCGCGGGCGACGACGAGGGCGACGGCCGCGGCGGCGAGCAGGACGAGGACCGCGAGGACGGTGACGGTCCAGCGGGCGGTGGCCCACCCCGTACCCGTGAAGTGGCCGGTGACCTCGCCCGCGTACAGCACGACGGCGACGGCGGCGGGGAGGATGGCGGCGCCGAGCGCCCGTCCGCGGACGCGCAGGACGGCGAGGGCGCGGGAGCGCGCGGCCCGCACGCCCCACTCCTCGCCGAGGCCGCTGTCGCTGCCGCCGTTTCCGAAGCCGCTGCCGGACACGTCGTACCTCACCCCCTCTCCCCGTCCTGGACGACGGGACTACCCGTGGCGGTGTTGCTCACTCCCCCACTGTGGCACCCGTCACCGACATCGCAATGCCGGTGGGCCAAGTGCCGGAACGCCTGCGCCGCACCCTAGTTGGGGCTCCGGCGGGCGTCATCCAGATGGCCGAGCCGTCACTCGATCGAATGGCTTTGGGTAAAGGTGGTGCCGGTGGCGCGGCCGGTCGCTTGACTTCCCGGCCGCGCCCTCGCTCCCGTACGACTCAGGCCTGGGCGGCCTTGAGCGCGATGTCCGTACGGTGCTGCGCACCGTCAAGGCGGATGCGGCCGACTGCCGCGTAGGCACGCTCGCGGGCCTCGGCCAGGTCCGAACCGGTGGCGGTGACGGACAGCACCCGGCCGCCCGCGCTGACGACCGCGTCGCCGTCCCGCCTGGTGCCCGCGTGGAGCACGTACGCGTGCGGGGCGTCCAGCTCCGCGACCTCGGCGAGGCCCTCGACGGGGTCGCCGGTGCGCGGGGTGTCCGGGTAGTTGTGGGAGGCGACGACCACGGTGACGGCGGCCTCGTCGCGCCAGGCCAGCGGGGGCTGGTCGGCGAGGGTGCCGTTGGCGGAGTGCAGCAGGACCCCGGCGAGCGGGGTCTTCAGGCGGGCCAGGACGACCTGCGTCTCGGGGTCGCCGAAACGGGCGTTGAACTCGATGACCCGGACCCCGCGGCTGGTGATCGCCAGACCGGCGTACAGCAGGCCGGAGAAGGGGGTGCCGCGACGGCGCAGCTCGTCGACGGTCGGCTGGAGGACGGACTCCATGACCTCGTCGACCAGCTTCGGGTCGGCCCACGGCAGCGGCGAGTAGGCGCCCATGCCGCCGGTGTTGGGGCCCTCGTCGCCGTCGAGCGCGCGCTTGAAGTCCTGCGCGGGCTGGAGCGGGAGGACGGTGGTGCCGTCGGTGATCGCGAAGAGGGAGACCTCGGGGCCGTCCAGGTACTCCTCAATGACCACGCGGTCGCAGGCGAGCGCGTGGGCGCGGGCCGCCTCGACGTCGTCGGTCACGACGACGCCCTTGCCGGCCGCGAGACCGTCGTCCTTGACGACGTACGGCGCGCCGAAGGCGTCGAGCGCCTCGTCGATCTCGGCGGGGGTGGTGCAGACGTAGCTGCGGGCGGTCGGCACGCCGGCGCCGGCCATGACGTCCTTGGCGAACGCCTTGGAGCCCTCCAGCTCCGCCGCCTCCTTGGACGGGCCGAAGACCGGGATGCCGACGGCGCGGACGGCGTCGGCGACGCCGGCGACGAGCGGGGCCTCCGGGCCGACGACGACCAGGTCGGCGCCGAGCCCGGTGGCGAGCGCGGCGACCGCGCCGCCGTCCAGCTGGTCGACGGCGTGCAGCTCGGCGACCTCGGCGATTCCGGCGTTGCCGGGCGCGCAGTGCAGAGCGGTGACGTCGGGATCGAGGGAGAGAGAGCGGCACAGGGCGTGTTCGCGGGCGCCGCCGCCGATGACGAGGACCTTCACGCCAGCCAGGGTAGCCGGATGGCCGGGAAGGTCCTTGTGCGGGCCACCGAGCGAGACGGCCCTAGTCGTTCGTGTATTCCTCCACAACGGTGGCACCGAGCTCGCGCACGATCAGCTCGTGCCCGGAGAGCGCCGACTCCACGAGGTCCGGATCGTCCTCCTCCGGCACGTCGTCCTCGGGCGCCACGGGCGGCGGCTGCGGCGACCGCTGCTGTACGGGAGCGGGGGCGGGGGCCTGCGCGGACGCGGGCGCGGCCTGCTGGGCGTGCGCCGGTGCCTGTACGGGAGCGGGCGCGGCGGGTGCCGCCTGCGGGGCGGGCGCGGGCGGGGCGGGGGGCCGGCCGCCGCCTCCGCCTCCGAAGCCGCCGCCTCCACCGAAGCCGCCGCCGCCGAAGCTTGCACCGCCTCCGCCGCCTCCGCCGGAGAAGTTCCCCCCGGGGCTGCCGGCGCCGGGCGGGGGCGCGGAGCCGCCCGACGGGTCGACGATCGCCTCGATCTTCCACTGCACGTTGAACTGCTCGGCGAGCGCCGCCTTGAGGACCTCCTCGCTGCCGCTGCTCGAGAAGTTGTCCCGCGCGCCGGCGTTGAGGAAGCCGATCTGGAGCGTGGTGCCGTCGAAGCCGGCCACCTGCGCGTTCTGGCTCAGGAGGATCCAGGTGAAGCGGCGCCGGTTCTTGACCGCTTCGAGGATGGACGGCCACATGTTCCGCACCTGACCGGCACCGGCGGCCATGTCGCCGCCGGCGGCGGGGGCCGGGGCGGACGCGGGCACGGCTACGGGCGCGGGCATGGGCGTGGCGGGAGCCGGGGCTCCGGCGGTCGGCCATCCGCCGGGCCGCGCGGCTCCGGGCCAGGCACCGGGCTGCGGAGACTGCTGGGCGGGAGCGACAGGAGCCGGGGCCGGGCTCGGGCTCGGGGGCAGGGGCGGCGGGGCGATCGGCGTATGGGCGTCGGGCCCGGGGACGTACCCCATCGACGGTCCGGCGGGCGGGGCCGGCGTGAGGACGGCGGCGGCCGGGGCGTTCTTGGCGCCGCGCTCCAGCCGGTCGAGCCGGGCGAGCAGCGACCGCTCGTCGTCGAAGGCGGCGGGCAGCAGCACGCGCGCGCAGATCAGCTCCAGCTGGAGGCGCGGCGAGGTGGCGCCGCGCATCTCGGTCAGCCCCTCGTTGACGAGGTCGGCGGCGCGGCTCAGCTCGGCGGCGCCGAACACGGAGGCCTGCGCCTGCATCCGCTCCACGACATCGGCGGGCGCGTCGATGAGCCCCTTCTCGCCGGCGTCGGGCACGGCGGCCAGGATGACGAGGTCCCGCAGCCGCTCCAGCAGGTCGGCGACGAACCGGCGGGGGTCGTTGCCGCCCTCGATGACCCGGTCGACGACCTCGAAGGCGGCGGCGCCGTCGCCCGAGGCGAAGGCGTCGACGACGGAGTCGAGCAGCGAGCCGTCCGTGTACCCGAGGAGCGAGGTGGCCATGGCGTACGTCACACCGTCCTCGCCGGCGCCGGCGAGGAGCTGGTCCATCACGGACATCGAGTCACGCACGGACCCGGCGCCGGCGCGCACGACGAGCGGCAGCACGCCGTCGTCGACGGGGATCCCCTCCCGCCCGCACACGTCACCGAGGTACTCGCGGAGGGTGCCGGGCGGAACGAGCCGGAACGGATAGTGGTGGGTCCGGGACCGGATGGTGCCGATGACCTTCTCGGGCTCGGTCGTGGCGAAGATGAACTTGAGGTGCTCCGGCGGCTCCTCGACCACCTTCAGCAGGGCGTTGAACCCCGCCGAGGTGACCATGTGGGCCTCGTCGATGATGTAGATCTTGTACCGGCTGGAGGCGGGCCCGAAGAAGGCCTTCTCCCGCAGGTCACGGGCGTCGTCGACACCACCGTGCGAGGCGGCGTCGATCTCGATGACGTCGATGGACCCCGGTCCGTTGCGCGCCAGGTCCCGACAGGACTGGCACTCGCCGCACGGCGTCGGCGTCGGCCCCTGCTCGCAGTTCAGGCACCGCGCGAGGATCCGCGCACTGGTCGTCTTGCCGCACCCGCGGGGCCCGCTGAACAGGTACGCGTGATTGACCCGGTTGTTCCGCAGGGCCTGCTGCAACGGGTCGGTGACATGCTCCTGCCCGATGACCTCGGCGAAGGACTCGGGGCGGTAGCGGCGGTACAGCGCGAGAGACGACACGTATACGAGGTTATAGGCGCCCACCGACAACCCGGGAAAACCCACCGGGCCCCACGACCACGCGGGAACGCGCCGCCCCGGGCCTCGCCGCCCACCCGGCCACCGAACGACCGGCCTGCGACTGCCCGACCCGCCGACCCGCCGACCCGCCGACCCGCCGGGAACGCAAGCGCCCCCCACGCACCCGCCAGAGCCGACCTACCCTTGCTGCCTTCCGGCCCTGGGGGAGTTCAGTCAGATAGCGCCGCGTGAGGGGCTCCGCCCAGCCTACCCGATCCGAACCCCCACATCAGCCCCCTCCCACCCGCTCCCCTCCCCGCCCCCTCCCCCTCGTGGATCACGTTCGCGAGCACCCTCCGCGGTCATGTAATGTTCTCCACGGAGGATTCGCCTAGAGGCCTAGGGCGCACGCTTGGAAAGCGTGTTGGGGGCAACCCCTCACGAGTTCGAATCTCGTATCCTCCGCAGCCGCCTGAACAGGCGAAACGAAGACCCCGGACCGCTTCAGCGGCCGGGGTCTTCGGCATGTTCCGGTCTCATTCGCGGTCTCACTTATTCCTGACATTCATCGCATGTCGGGCGATATGCCGAGAGCGTAGGCGATCGGCCTGTCGGTGGCTCGCCCGCCGGGTGAACCCATCCGTACGGCACCTGCGGATCGATGGGATGCGCAATCCTTGGTCCCGGTGCGGGCCGGACCTGGCCCTCTTGTACGTTCCCCGCTGGGCGAGGTGCTGTCATGACGTCCCGATCCACACTGACCGCCTGGCTTGCCAGTCTCGACGGAGCGCGGCTGGCACGCGTCATCGCGGCGCGGAAGGACGCTGTGGCCGCTCCGGAGCCCCGCTCGATGGAGGAAGTGGCGGAACGCCTCCAGCGGCCGGGGTCCGTGGCGCTCGCTCTGCCGCAGCTCCCGCTGCCGTGCCTGCAGGTCGCCGAAACGCTGGCCGCCTTGGGGACGTTGTCGCGCGACGCCCTTGCGAGGACGCTGGGAGCGACGGCGCCCGCTGCCGCCCGGGAACTCGACGTCGTATTGGAGTCTCTGGCCGATCACGCGCTGGTTTGGCCGGACGGTGACGGGCATCTCCACATGGCCGCGCCGTTGCGGCACGCATGGGACGCCCCTCTGGGGCTGGACGCTCCGCTGGAGAAACTGCTGGAAGGCGTGACCTCTGAGGAACTGCGCGGCATGCTCGTGGCACTGGGCATCAAGCCAGCCGGCACCAGGCAGCAGCGCGCGGCCGCCGTCCTGGAACATCACGGCGATCCGGAGCGCGTATCCTCCCTGCTCGCGAAGGCCCCTTCTGCCGCCCGGGAGCTGCTTCAGGGGCGAGCGAAGTCAGTGTCGCCTCAGACGGAGTTCATCGTGTTCAGGGCTCCCGAGGCCGATTCCCGGCCGGGCGCGCGATGGGCCCTGGACCGGGGTTTCCTTGTCCGCGATCACCACGGCTATGGGAGGGACCGCATGCCCGCCGAGGTGGCGCTGGCGTTGCGCGGGCCCGACTGGCATCCCCCGTTCCAACCCGTACCGCCCGCCACGGAACTGGTGTCCGTCACCGCTGGGGAGGTGAACCGGGAAGCAGCAGCGGCAGCCACGGACTTCGCGGCCCACGCCGCCTCGGTCCTGTCAGTCTGCTCGGCGGCTCCACCGGCCCAGCTGAAGTCCGGTGGGGTCGGCGCGCGCGAACTGGGCCGAATCGGCAAGGCCGCACGCGCCGATGACGTCGTGGTGCGCATCGCTTTGGAGACCGCGTACTCGGTCGGGCTGCTGGCCGCAGACGGTCCCCGCGTCGCGCCCACCATGGAGTACGACGTCTGGGCAGCGCAGGAGCCCGCGTCTCAGTTCGCCGTGCTTCTTCAGGCATGGTGGAAGCTGCCGCTCACCCCGTCCCAGACCCGCGACGAGGACGACAAGGCGCTCCCCGCCCTGGCGGGAACACCTTTCTGCGACGGCTGCCTGCAGGCGCGCGGTGGGCTCCTCGCCGCGACGGCACGGCTCCCGGAGGGGCGGGGCGCGCGGGTCGCCACGGACCTGGGCCCACTCGTGGCATGGCACCGTCCGCTCGCCCACCCGTCATTCCACGACGAGACACCGTTCGCCACGACGGTCCGCGAGGCCGAGCGACTGGGCGTCATCGCCAGAGGCTCCCTCTCCCCGCTCGGCGCGGCTCTACTGGCCGGTGACGCTGAGGAACTGGCCGCCGAGTGCCGGCGGCTGCTGCCCGAGGCCACCGGCACGGTCCGGCTCGGCGGCGACCTCACGGCCGTCGTCAGCGGCACGCCCACGACAAGCCTCGCCGAGCTCCTGGATGCGACCGCGGCCCGTGAGACCAGCGGTGCAGCCTCGGTGTGGCGGTTCAGCGCCGACAGCATCCGCTGCGCCCTGGACTCCGGCCGCACTCCGGACGAGATCTCGGCCGAGCTGGCCGCCGTCGCGGCGGCGCCCCTGCCACAGCCGCTGTCCTACCTCATCGCCGATGCGGCACGCCGTCACGGCCGGGTACGCATCGCCCCCGCCGCCTGCGTCATCCACGGCGACGAGCCGGCGCTCCTGGCCGAGCTCGCCGCCCACCGAGGACTCGCCTCCCTCGGGCTGCGGCAGCTCGCGCCGACGGTGCTCGTCAGCGCCGCCGCGCCCGACCAGGCCCTGGCCGCGCTGCGGGGCGAGGGCTACGCCCCCGTAGCCGAAGCCGCCGATGGAACCGTACGCATCGAGAAGGTCTCACCTCGGCGGGCCCCCGCTGTTCCGACTCCACGGAAGCCCTCTGCGAAGACCGGTACGGGACGCGCGGCGCCCCGGGCGGCAGAGGCGCCGGCGGTTGTCGACGCGCACGCTTCGGCAGCCCGGCTGCTGAACGTCCCGCCGACCGCCCCCGAGCCCGACCCCTTCGGCACAGGAGTCCCCTTCGGAACGGATACCGAGGAGATCGTCGCCGGGTACGCCAAGCAGCTGTCCTACGCCGACGTCCGCCAGCTGGGCCACGCCCTCGATACCGGCACCGGCATCACAGTCGAATATGTCGCCGCCTCGGGCAGCCGCACCGTCCGTACCCTCAGCCGCCTCGAACTCGACCCGCCCTACCTCGAAGCGTGGTGCCACCTGCGGGCCGCCGAGCGAGTCTTCACGCTGTCCCGCATCCACGGCATCATGCCGACGTAGGACAGGCCGCGCACGAGGTCAGCGCTGCAGTCCGAGGATCAGACGGACGGAGCCCTCCACACGGTGCAGTTCCCCCGGAGCGAGCAGCCCCAGCTTCCGTCGCAACCGCGACTTCGCCACCGTGTGAAGGTCCGCGCAGTTCACGTACGACTCGTCGTACTTCGTCAGTCCGGCGTCAGGCCCGATCGGGACATGGGTGACCTGAGGACCGGATGTACCCGTGATCAGCGCGACCGTCACCGAGGCGAGCGGCTCCGCGATCCGGTTGACCGTGAGGACGACGACGGGGTGCGGTCCGACCGGCTGCGGCAGTGCGCAGACCCATACTTCGCCACGCAGCGCCGTGCCTGGGCTCACCACTGCATCTCGTCCGCTGCCGCAAGCTCTTCATCGGTCGGCTCGACCACGCCCTCGGGCAGAGGCGCACCCTGCTCGTGGTAGAAGGCGCGGATCTCTTCAGCCGCCCCGACCTCGGCCGCTTCCCGCGCGAGGAGCCTCAGCCCTTCGCGAAGAGCATCCGAGGTCGAGTTGAGGTGCAGTGTCCGCATGACCTCCTGAAGGGCCTGCACCTCATCGCCACGGAGCCGGACCTGCGCCAACCGACTGGGCCCGAGCGCGGCCGCCGCCGCGCTTCGCTTCACCGCCGTCGCGGCGGCCTTCTTGGCGGCCTTCTTCTTGTGAGCTGCTGTGGTCTCCACGCCTCCTCCAACCTGTCGTACAAATGTCATACACCTAGTGTGGAGGGGAGGGCCGACCCGGTCAAGGCAATCCCGCAGGGCGGCCCTCCCCGCCTAGAGCCGCCGCGAGCGGGGCCTGGGGTGCGACCGGCCCACGACGACAGGTCCCAGTTCTGGTCTCATTCGCCCCCGTCCGGGCCCGGCCGGGTGAGGCCGCCTCGAACGTTCCGCCGCAGTTCAGGACAGGCACGCCCCCCCGCCCGACCCCCGTACGAACATTTGGAAAGCGCGTTGGGGACAACCCCTCACGAGTTCGAATCTCGTATCCTCCGCCGGCCCGAAGGGCCGGACCGCGAAAGCGGTCCGGCCCTTCGGCGTTTCCCGGCGCCCCTCGCGCTCCCCGGCGGCGCCCGCCCCAGGGGCCGGCCCCACCGATCGAACGCCCGTCACGGGCGCGCGCCCGGTCACCCCTATGGGCCCCGCCCCTCCCGCCGCTCACGCCCTTCCGCCACTGACCTGCGCCTTCGCGCGGCGGGCGACGGCGGAATCCGGTCACGGGTGGCCCGAAAGGGAGAGATTTCCTTCCGACCTTCCGGTCACCGGATCGGGCGGTGATCTGATCGAAATTACGTTCCTGCCGCATCCAATGCGTAGTGGACTCGATACGTTCTGTGACGACCGGTCGGCCCCTAGCCAACAAGGAGTGCTCCATGGGCCAGTTGAAGAAGTCGATCACGGCGGCGATCGTCGCGGGACTGTTCCTCGGCGGGGCGGGGGTGGCCGCCGCGGACTCGTGGCGCGAACTGGAGATGCGCTCGGCGGGTGTCTTCTTCCAGGGCGACTACAAGTGGGAGCCCAAGTTCGTGCACCGCGGCGGGTTCCACGTCGTCGGTGACCTGAAGGACGCCGACTCCGACGACGGGCACAACGTCTACCTCCGCGCGAAGGTCGAGGCCTACGACTGGACGCGGGTCAAGGGCGTCCAGAAGAAGACGGTCCACGTCGACCACGTGTTCTTCGACGGCGCGATGCTCGAGACCAACCAGGCGAAGATCCAGGCCTGCCGCGACCGGGGCTCCCTCCGGCCGGACAACTGCTCGAAGCTCCGAGAGTTCCTCCGCTGACCTCGACCGCCCAGGGGAGCCGCGCTCAGCGGCTCCCCTTTTCAGGAAGTCCCAGCAACATGGACCTCATCCTCCGCGCCGAGGGCGTGGACTTCTTCTATGGAGAACAGCAGGCCGTCAACGGCGCCGACTTCTCGCTCGCACGCGGCGAAGTGGCGGCGATCATGGGCAGCAGCGGCTCCGGGAAGTCGTCGCTGTTGTACTGCCTCGCCGGCGTCCTGCCGCCGGCGAGCGGCACGGTCACCTTCGACGGGGTGCCGTTGTCGTCGCTGTCCGACGCCGACCTGAGCGCTTTACGCCGGGAGCGGATCGGCTTCGTCTTCCAGTACGGAGAGCTGCTCGACGAACTGACCGTCGAGGAGAACGCCGCCCTGCCTCTCCGCCTGGCGGGGGTCGCGAAGGACCGGGCGCACGCGGCGGCCGCGCGCGTCCTCGGCCGACTGGGCATGGGCGACCTCCTCCGCCGCCGGGCGTCGAAGCTGTCCGGCGGACAACGCCAGCGGATCGCCGTCGCACGGGCGCTCGTCCACCAGCCTGACGTGGTCTTCGCGGACGAGCCGACCGGAGCTCTCGACAGCGCCAACGCTCAGGCGGTCCTGGAGGAGTTCCTGCGCCTCGCGCGAGAGCTGGACACCGCGGTGGTGGTCGTCACCCATGACCCGAACGTGTCCGCGCACGCCGACACCCAGTACGTGATGGTGGACGGTGTCCTCGCCCAGCGGGTGGCGGTGTGAGCCCCTTCGTTCTGGGCCTGCGTCTCTTGTGGGGCGCCGGACGCAGGGGGCGTGCGCGCTTCCTGTTGATGGCCCTCGGGTCCGGGCTGGGAGTGGCCTGTCTCGCGGCGGTGCTCACCATCCCCGCGATCCTCGCCTCGCACGACGCCCGTACCTCCGCGCGGTATCCGGTCCACGGGGAGCACAGCAGCGCCGTCTACCAGAAGTTCCTCGACCCGTACGGTTCGAGGCCGCTCCGGCGGATCTTCCTCGCCCGCACGGGACCGGGCCCGGTTCCCCGCCCGCCGGGGGTCACCGCGTTCCCCGGCCCCGGGGAGGTCGTCGTCTCACCCGCGCTCCGTGACGCCCTCGCCGCGAATCCCGGCGCCTCGGGCCTCGTTCCCGGCAGGGTGACGGGCACCATCGGGGCGGAAGGCCTCGGCAGCCCGGACGAGCTCTACGCGTACGTCGGCACCACGCCGGGCAAGCTGACCGCACCGCACGCGCTCGAAAGGTTCGGGGACGGGCGGCTCCACGAGGAGGTCGTCGACGGCGAGACCCTGGACATCCTGCGGTTCACCCTCGGGTGCATCGTCCTCCTGCCGCTCGTCGTCTTCCTCTCCGTCTGCGCGCGCCTCTCCGGGGAGTCCCGGGCGCGGCGACTGGCGGCGTTGCGGCTGGTGGGTCTCAGCGTCAAAGACACCCTGCGGGTCAACGCCGGGGAGAACGTCGCGGCGGCCTCCCTCGGAGCGGTGCTCGGGCTCGCCGCGTACCTCGGGGGCAACGAGGTCATGGCACGGGTCGGGCTCCCGGGACTCCGGTGGTATCCCGCGGACGGGCGGCCCGAGTGGTCGACCATCGCGGTGTGCCTGGTCGGGTGCCCCGCGCTCGCCTGGGGCATCGGGCTGTTCGGGGCCCGGCGGGCCGCGCTCTCGCCGATCGCGGTGCGTCGGACGGCGGAACGCCGACCGCCCCGGACGTGGGGGGCGCTGCTGCTGGTCCCGGGGATGGGGGTGATCGTCGGCTACTGCGCGATGAGCGTCCTGGGGAAGGATCCTTCCGGCGGGTCCGCCAGTTCCACCCTCGTGCCGGCCGCCGTGCTGCTGACCGGTACCGGGCTCGTCCTCGGGCTGCCGCCCGTCACCGCGTGGCTAGCGCGCAGGACCGCCGCGGTCTCCAGGTCTCTGCCGCTCACGCTGGCGATGCGGCGTACGGAGGTGGATCCCGGCGCTTCTCTGCGGGTGGCCACGGGGCTCGTGCTGTTGGTCTTCGGCGCCTCGCTCACGCAGGGCGTGCTCATCGAACTGGACCAGGTGAGTCGGCGTACCGCGCCGCTCCAGGAGTACCAGATCCGCCTGAGCGAGCTCAGCGGCGACCAGCAGAAGGAACTCGTCCGGCTGCCGGGCGTGCGGGCGCACCTGACCACGTACAGCTCGTGGAGCCCGCCCGGCGAACCGGGCGGCATCGGCCTCGACGTGATCGTCGGCACGTGTGAACAGGCGGCCAGGACCGCGATCTCGCTGCGCGGCTGTGTGGACGGCGAGGTCATGCGGCTCAGCGGCCCCGTCCCTCCGACCGAGTACGACCCGAAGCCCGGCGACCGCTTCCCCTTCGCCCTCCGGAACGGCCGGAAGGCCGTCCTGGCCGTACCGGAGGCCAGCGCGGAGGTGGACGCTTATCAGCCCTCCGTGCTCCGGCCCGACACCCTGCTCGTTCCGCCCTCGATGGCGCCGGTGGGGCTTGCGGCGGGGGCCGGGAGCCTGACCTTGGTGTCGGGGGCCGATGCGGAGACGGTGCGGGCGGTGCTCGACGGGATCGGTCGCGTCGCGCCCACCGCGGAGGTGGACGCGGTGGGGATCGCCATCGACGCGTTGGCCCAGTTGGCCGTCATCCGGAGCCTGTTGATGGTCGGGATGGTGCTCGGGCTGGTCGTCGGGGTGGCGGCGTTCGTGGTGTCGGTGGCTGATCGGGCTCTGGAGCGGCGGGGGCAGGTGGCGGCGCTGGGGTTGTTGGGGGCTCGGGCGGGGACCTTGCGGGGGGTGCAGGTGGTGCAGGTGGTGGTTCCGTTGGGGGTGGGGCTGAGCGGGGCCGTGGTGACGGGGTGGCTGGCCGAGGCGAGTTATCTGATCACCGGCGGCGGGGCCGTCCACTGGGACTGGGAGGGATTGCCGGTGCTGGTGGCGAGTGCGGTGGGAGTGCTGGTCGTGGCCGGGGTGGCTTCCGTGCCCATGGTGCGGCGGCACGTGGATCCGGAGCTCGTCCGGCGGGATTGATGGATCTCCTGCTCGGGATCTCCTGCTCAGGGCGATGAGTTTCCGGGAGGAGCGGGGTCTTCTAGGGTGCGTATCCGTTCCGTTCCGTTCCGATCGTTCCGGAGGTCGTCGTGTCCACCGCCCCCGCCCCCAAGGGTCCCGCCAGCTACTTCCCCTCCATCGAGAAGAAGTACGGGCGGCCCGTGTCCGAGTGGTTCGAGGTGATCCGCTCCTCGCCGCTCGACAAGCACATGGAGCTCGTCGCCTGGCTGAAGGGCGAGCACGGTCTCGGGCACGGGCACGCCAACGCGCTGGTGGCCCATGTGCGGGCCGAGGACGGGAAGTAGGCCGTCAGGAGAACTGGCCGGGGACGTAGTCGCCGGCCGGCGTCCGCGCCATGACGTTGAGGCGGTTGAAGGCGTTGATGAGGGCGATGAGGGAGACCAGGGCGGCGAGCTGCTCCTCGTCGTAGTGCTTGGCCGCGTTCTCCCAGGCCGCGTCGGTGACGCCGGTGTGGTGGTCGGCCAGGCGGGTGCCCTGCTCGGTGAGTTCGAGGGCCGCCCGCTCGGCGTCCGTGTAGACCGTGGCCTCGCGCCAGGCGGCGACCATGTGGAGGCGCAGGGCCGTCTCGCCGGCCGCGGCGGCGTCCTTGGTGTGCATGTCGAGGCAGAAGCCGCAGCCGTTGATCTGGCTCGCGCGGATCTTCACCAGTTCCTGGAGGCTGTGCGGAAGCACGGTGTCCGGGATCGCGAAGCCGGCCGAGGCGAGGTGCTTGACGACCTTGCCGGCGACGGGGCTGGCGAAGAGGTTGAGGCGGGGGTTCATGAGGTTCTCCGTGGTGTGTTCGAGGGTCTTCGGGGGTTCTCTCCGGGCTTTCATCGGGTTGACGGAGCGCGGGGGAGGAATGTGACCGAGGTGGATGTGGCGTACGTCACTCGGGAGTTCGTGCGTGGGGGCGTCCGGCTGTCCGTGCGCGACTGGGGCGGCGACGGGGCCGGAGTGCTGCTGCTCCACGGGCTCGCCGGGCACTGCGGGGAGTGGGACGGGCTCGCCCGGGCCCTGCGCCGGGACGGGCACCGGGTGCTCGCGCTCGATCAGCGGGGGCACGGGGAGAGCGAGCGGGCGCCGGAGGACGTGTCCCGGAGGGCGTACGTCGACGATGTGCTCGGCGTCGTCGAGGAGTTCGGACGGGGCGGGGGCGGGGCCGGGCGCGGCGAGCGGGACTTCGTGCTCGTCGGGCAGTCCTACGGCGGGCACGCCGCCCTGCTCGCCGCCGCCCGGCGGCATCCCCGGGTCGCCGGCGCCGTCCTGGTCGAGGCAGGGCCCGCCGGATCCACGCCCGAGGAGGTGGCCGGGGTCGCCGGATGGCTGCGGGGGTGGCCGGTCCCCTTCGCGAGCCGGGAGGCGGCCGTCTCGTACTTCGGCGGCGGGGCCGTCGGAGAGGGCTGGGCCTCCGGGCTCGAACGGCGGGACGGGGGGTGGTGGCCCCGGTTCGACGCCGGGGTGCTGGCCGCCTCGCTCGACGAGAACGCCGTCCGTTCCTGGTGGGAGGAGTGGGACGCCGTCGACGTACCGCTGCTCGCGGTGCTCGGACAGCACGGGATCATCGACGCGGAGCAGTGGGACGGGATGGCGCGGCGGCAGCCGGGGCTGCGCGGCGTCTGCCTGCCGGGGGCCGGGCACGACGTGCACCTGGAGCGGCCCGAGGAGGTGTACGGGGTGGTGGCGGCGTTCCTTCGGGAGGCCGGGAGGTCCAGGGTGCGGTAGGCCGGGGGCCGGCGCGGGGCGGGGGGTAGGTCGGGGGGCCGGGGCGGGAGGACGGGGCGGGGCGGTAGGCCGGGGGGGGAAGCGGGGGCCGGGGACGGTGGCAGCCGGTGGCTCCGGATCGTTCCGGGGCTTGCGTGGGAGTCCGCTCCAACCCCTAGGGTGCGGCGCATGCGCTATCGGGTACTCGGCGGGACCGGGATCGAAGTCAGCACCTACTGCCTCGGCACCATGATGTTCGGGTCGGTCGGCAACCCCGACCACCAGGACGCCGTACGGATCATCCACTCCGCCCTCGACCGGGGCGTCAACTTCGTCGACACCGCCGACATGTACTCGGCGGGCGAGTCCGAGGAGATCGTCGGGAAGGCGCTGCGCGACCCGCGCCGCCGCGACGAGACCGTGCTCGCGACGAAGGTGTACTTCCCCGTCGGCGGCGACGGGCCCGCGAGGGGCGGGCTGTCGCGGCGCTGGATCGTGCGGGCCGTCGAGGCCAGCCTGGCGCGGCTCGGTACGGACCGGATCGACCTGTACCAGGTGCACCGGCCCGACCACCGGACCGACATCGAGGAGACCCTCGACGTCCTCGGCGACCTCGTCACCCAGGGGAAGATCAGGGCCTTCGGTTGCTCGACGTTCCCCGCCGACCGGATCGTCGAGGCGCACGCGGTCGCCGAGCGGCGCGGGCTGCGGCGCTTCCGGACCGAACAGCCGCCGTACTCACTGCTCGCGCGCGGGGTGGAGACCGCGGTGCTGCCGGTGGCGCAGCGGTACGGGATGGGCGTCCTGACGTGGGCGCCGCTCGCCTCCGGGTACCTCTCGGGGGCGTTCCGGAAGGGGCGTCCCGTGGACATGTCGCGAGGGCGGGCCGCGATCACCCCGCACCGCTTCGACCCGGCGCTCCCGGAGAACGCGGCGAAGCTCGACCTCGTCGAGGAACTCGCCCTGCTCGCCGAGGAGATCGGCTGCTCGCTGCCCGAATTCGCGGTCGCCTTCGCCGCCGCGCACCCGGCCGTCACCTCGGTGATCCTCGGGCCCCGGACCATGGAGCAGCTGGACGGGCTGCTGAAGGGCGCCTCGCTCGTCCTCGACGACGCGGTGCTCGACCGCATCGACGCGATCGTGCCGCCGGGGACGGACGCCTACCGCGCCGACGGGGTCTGGCGGCCGCCGTCCCTCACCGAACCGGCGCTGCGGAGGAGGCCGTTGGAGGAGCGTGCCGCGTCCGACGGCTGAGGCCGGGCGTTGTCGGAAGGCCACCGGTCCGCCAGGGGGCGAAACGCTCGGTCAGGAGGCGAACTGTCCGGTACCGGCCGCCGCGAGAAGGGCCAGGCGGTCGGCGGCGTCCGTGCCGGGCGGCGGGGTGAAGAAGACCAGGCGCTGTTCGCCCGCCGGGGCGAGCAGGACCCGGCAGTCCAGGTCGACGGCGCCGATCAGGGGGTGCTCGACGCGCACCCGGCTGTGGCGGCGGACGGCGACCTCGTGCCCGGCCCACAGCTCCCCGAACTCCTCGCCGACCGCGCGGAGCCGTTCCACCAGGCGGGCCGGGGCCGGATCGCCGCCGCGGCGGCCGTACGCGGCGCGCAGGTCGGCGACGTGGAGCCGGCTGTGGTGCGCGCGCTCCTCCGGCGGATACGCCGTACGGGCGCCGGGATCGGCGAACCAGCGCCAGACGACGTTCCGCCCGTGCTCCGGGACCGTGCAGACGCCGCCGAGGAGGGCGCGGGCCGGGGCGTTCCGGGCGAGGACGTTCCCGAGGTCGCCGAGGGGGAGCTCGTGCGGACGGCGGCGGACTTCCTGGGCGCGTGAGGCCGCCCTCGTCCTAGTGGTACCGGTCCAGGCCCGGTACGCCCAGCGCGGAGAGGCCGTCGAGGACGAGGTCCACGCCGACCGCGGCGAGCAGCAGGCCGAGGAGCCGGCCGAGGAGCTCGATGGTGGCGTGGTGGGTGCGGCGCAGGATCCGGGCGAGCAGCAGGACGCAGACGAGGTCGAGCGCGATGACGGCCATGTAGGCGCCGACGACGGTCGAGCGCCAGCCGAGCGAGTCGCGGGCGGCGGCCTCGATGAGCAGGGCCGTCATGGCGAGGGGGCTGACGACGTACGGCATGAGGAGTTCGCGGACGCCGCTGACGGTGTCGGGCGAGTCGTCGTGCGGGCCGTCGGAGCCGAGGTGCAGGCCGAGGACGAGGCCGACGGCGTAGATGAAGAAGATGACGCCGCCCGCGAGCTGGAGGGCGGGGGTGCTGATGTGGAAGAGGTCGAGCAGCCAGGGGGCCGTGCCGCCGGCGGCGATGCCGACGACGACGGCCGCGGCGGAGGAGAGCAGGGCGATGGTGCGGAGCTGCCGGGCCGGGTGGACCTGGGCCAGGCCGGCGAAGGCGAGGAGCACCTTCGGGGGTCCGACGACGGAGAAGAACGTGATGAACGCGGCGGCGAAGGTGAAGGACGGCACAGCGGACATCATGGGGCGGTCGGGTGGTGAGGGAGGGATTTCGGGACGTCGCCCGCGCGGTGTCGAGATCCGGGGGCCGGTTCCGACCCATCTTCGAGAGAGGTTCACACGGCACGCACCACGCACGCATACGGAGGACGCCATGAAGTACCTCGTGATGGTCCAGGGCTCGCACGCCGACTACGAGGCGATGGCCGGGCGCGGCTCGGCGCACAGCCCGGCCTGGGACAAGGAGTCCCTGACGGCGATGTTCGACTTCATGAACACGCTCAACAAGGAACTGCTGGAGAGCGGCGAGATGCTCGACGGGCAGGGCCTGGCCGACCCGGGCGAGACCCGGCACGTCTCCCTGGACGCCGAGGGCCGCCCGGTCGTGACCGACGGCCCGTACGCCGAGACCAAGGAGGTCCTGGCCGGCTACTGGGTCCTGGAGTGCGAGAGCCTCGACCGGGTGACGGAGATCGCCGCCCGCGTCGCCCGCTGCCCCCAGCCCGCGGGCGCCCCGGAGTACCCGGTCGTCATCCGCCGCATCGACGAGCAGGGCCCCTCGCAGGACTGAGGCGGCCCCTTCGCCGGGGTCCGGGGCATCGGGGGCGGCCGGGTCCCGGTGCCGGGCGGTGGGCGGGGGAATGGTCTCGGTGGGTGTCATCCTTGGGAGGGACGGATCCCCGTGGTGGGGGTCGGGCTGCCCCCCGGGGTATCTGCTGAGGAGTGGTTGTGGAACTCGATCTCGCGGGCGCGGAGCTCAAGGCCGTGCTGAACCGGCTGCGCCGGGCGCAGGGCCAGATCTCCGGGGTGATCCGGATGATCGAGGAGGGGCGCGACTGCGAGGAGGTCGTGACGC
Source organism: Streptomyces roseolus (assembly GCF_014649855.1). GTDB lineage: Bacteria > Actinomycetota > Actinomycetes > Streptomycetales > Streptomycetaceae > Streptomyces > Streptomyces roseolus. Next base: position 96,403 of record NZ_BMTV01000015.1, read on the forward strand.
AGCTGGCGGCGGCCTCGCGGGCGCTGGACCGGGCCGGGTTCGCGATCATCGCGACGGGGCTGCAGCAGTGCCTGACCGAGATGGAGAACGGCAAGCGGGACGGCGAGGACCCGGACAAGATGCGGGCCCGGCTGGAGAAGCTGTTCCTGTCGCTGGCCTGAGCCCGCTCGTCGGAACGCGGGCGCGCCCCGGTGGAGGTACTCCGCCGGGGCGCGCCCTTTGTCCGTGCCGGGTCAGTCGACCGCCAGGCCCTTGAGGCGCTTGGCGATCGTGGCGAGGCGGGTGCCCTGGTAGCGGGCGGCGGCCAGGACTTCCTCGCCGGGGGCGCCGTTGGCGGCGGGGTGGGCGGTGCCGTAGGGGTTGCCGCCGGCCGCGTAGACGGCCGGGTCGGTGAAGCCGGGGGAGACGATGACCGAGCCCCAGTGGTGGAAGGTGTTGTAGAGGGCGAGCAGCGTGGACTCGTTGCCGCCGTGGAGGTTGTGCGCGCTGGTGAAGGCGGTGGCGGGCTTGTCCGCCATCACGCCGCGCTGCCACAGGCCGCCGGTGGTGTCGACGAACTGCTTGAGCTGGGCCGCCACGTTGCCGAAGCGGGTCGGCGAGCCGAGCGCGTACGCGTCCGCCCACTCCAGGTCGTCGAGGGCGGCGACCTCGACGCCCGCGGTGGCGTCGACGTGGGCGCGCCAGGCCGGGTTGGCGTCGATCGCGGCGTCCGGCGCCAGCTCGGGCACGCGGCGCAGGCGCACCTCGGCGCCGGCCTTCTCCGCGCCCTCGGCGACGGCCTGGGCGAGCTGGTGCACGGCACCGGTGGACGAGTAGTAGACGACGGCGACCTTGACGGACATGACGGGCTCCTCGCACGCGACCACGATCAGCGGAACGGATAAGCGGATCGGTTTCCGTTTGACGGTTCCGAGAGTAAGTGGATAGCAATCCGTTTCGCAAGGGGGGCGGGTATGCTCGAAGGACGGGGACATCGACGACGGGGGCGCGACGAAGGGCAGGAACGGGCCGATGAGCAGCACGAGAACACCGGGCATGCCGGCAGCGGACGGCGATGGGCCCGTGCGACTGCTCACCGTGCTGCCGACCGCCCCCGGCGCCGGGCCGCACACCGGCCCCGGCCCCGCGCCCGTCTCCGAGCGCGCCGACGCCGCCCGCAACCGCCGCAGGATCCTCGACGCCGCCGCCCGGATCGTCGCCGAGCAGGGCCCCGACGCCGTCACCATGAACCAGGTCGCCCACGCCAGCGGCATCGGCGTCGGCACCGTCTACCGCCGCTTCGGCGACGTCTCCCAGCTGCTGTGGGCGCTCCTCGACGACCGCGAGCGGCAGTTCCAGGAGGCGTACATGAGCGGGCCGCCCCCGCTCGGCCCCGGCGCCCCCGCCGACGAGCGGCTCGACGCCTTCCTCGACGCGCTCGTCGACCGCGTCGCCGAGCAGCGCCCCCTCCTGCTCGCCGCGCACTCCGCCGCGCCCCGCGCCCGGTACCACAGCGGCGCCTACCAGGTCATGCACACGCACGTGGCGATGCTGCTCTCCCGGCTCCGGCCCGACGGCGACTCCGCCCTCCTCGCCCACCTCCTCCTCGCGCCCTTCGCGCCGGACCTGATGCACCACCTCTCGGTGGAGCAGGCCCTGCCCGCCGAGCGGGTCAAGGCGGGCGTACGGGAGCTGCTCCGCCTGCGGGCGTAGGGGAGGGAAGGAGAGAGGGGGAGAGGGGGGAGAGGGGAGGGTCACGGGCATCCGAGGCGGGAGGCCGGGAGCGGCCGCAGGCCCTCGGGCCGGAAGGCCGGGAGCGGCCGCAGGCCCTCGGGCCGGAAGGCCGGGAGCGGCCGCAGGCCCTCGGGCCGGAAGGCCGGGAGCGGCCGCAGGCCCTCGGGGCGGGAGGACCCGTCCAGTCCTCGGAACCCTCTGGACCGGCGAGCCCCCGCGCCTCACCATCGCCGCATGACCACCACGCCGAAGACCTTCCTCATCCTCCACGGCTTCGAGAACCACCGGCCCGTCGGCCACTGGCAGCACTGGCTCGCCGGGGAGCTGCGGGCCCGCGGGCACGAGGTCCGCTATCCGCAGCTGCCCGAGCCGGACGCCCCGGTCCTCGGCGACTGGCTGGCCGCCCTCGACGAGCACGGGAAGCGGCCGGCCGAGGGCGAGTTCGTCGTCCTCGCGCACAGCCTGTCCGTCCTGCTCTGGCTGCGGGCCGGCGGGCGGCGGCCCCGGGCCGACCGGGTGCTGCTCGTCGCCCCGCCCTCCCCCGGCGTCACCGCCGGCATCCCGGAGATCGCCGCGTTCGCCGAGGGACTCGACCTCGCCGAGGAGGGCGTGACGGCCCGGCTCGTGTACGGGGACGGGGACACGTACTGCCCCGAGGGCGCCGACCTGCACTACGGCACCCCGCTCGGCCTGGATCTCGACCTCGTCGCGGGCGGCGGCCACCTCACCCCCGACAGCGGCTTCGGGCCCTGGCCCGCCGTGCTGCGCTGGTGCGAAAACCCCGAGACCCGGATCACCGGCGCCGAGTAGCGTCGGGCGGATGCGCTCCGACACACCTCCCCCGCCCGCGTCCCCGCCCCCTGCCGCGGCCCCTGCTCCGGTCCCGTACGAGAGCGGGCTGCTCGACGTCGGGGACGGCAACCGCGTCCACTACGCGGTGTACGGGAACCCGGACGGCAAGCCCGCGCTCGTCGTGCACGGCGGGCCGGGCTCCGGGTCCTCCCCCACCGCGCCCCGGCTCTTCGACCCGGAGAAGTACCGGGTCGTCCAGTTCGACCAGCGCGGCTGCGGGCGCTCCCTCCCGCACGCGAGCGACCCGGCCGCCGACCTCTCCGTGAACACCACCGCCCACCTGGTGGCCGACATGGAGCGGCTCCGCGTCCACCTGGGGATCGACCGCTGGCTGCTGTACGGCGGCTCGTGGGGCTCGACGCTGATCCTGGCGTACGCGGAGGCGCGTCCGGAGCGGGTGAGCGAGATCGTCATCGCCTCCGTCACCACCACCCGGCGCTCCGAGACGGCCTGGCTGTACGAGGGCGTCGGCCGCTTCTTCCCCGAGGCGCACGAACGGTTCCGGGCCGGTGTGGACGGCGCCGAGGACCTGGTGGGGGCCTACGCGGCCCGGATGAACCACCCCGACCGGGCCGTCCGGGAGCGGGCGGCCGCCGACTGGTGCGCCTGGGAGGACGCCGTCCTGTCGATGGAGGGCATGGGGACCCCGTACTCCGACCGGGTCGACGACGCCCGGCTCGGTTTCGTCCGGATCTGCTCGCACTACTTCGCCCACGGCGCCTTCCTGGAGGAGGGCGCCCTGATCAGGGACGCGCACCGGCTCGCCGGCATCCCCGGCGTGCTGGTCCACGGGCGGCTCGACATGGGCGGGCCGCTCACCACCGCCTGGGAGCTCTCCCGCGCCTGGCCGGACGCCGAGCTCCACGTGGTCGAACAGGCCGGTCACCTCGGCGGCGGCGAGACCCGTCGGCTGGTCGTCGAGGCCCTGGAACGCTTCGCGGACGCCTGAGCCGGGGGGGGGAACCGCCGGGGAAGGGATCCAGGGCGCCCCTGGGGCTCTCCCGGCGCCCTTCCGGGCTCCCCCCGGGCACTCCGCCGGCCCTCCTCCGGGCCCCCGCTGCCCCCGGGAGCCCCGTCGCTTCCCGGGCTCCCAGCGCGCCTCCGGGCTTTCTCGGTACTCCTCCGGGGCGACCCGGGAAGCACTCCGGTGCTTCTCCGGCTCCCCGAGCCCCTCCGGGGAGCCCGGAGGTCCCGCCAGGCGCCCCGGCCCGCCCGGCGGGATCATCGGAACATGAGCTCCGATTTCCACCTCGTCCCGCGGCCCGAGGCCGACGCGCTTCCCGGGCGGTCGCCGCTCGCCGTGCTCGTGGGGAGGCCGCTCGACCAGCAGGTGCCGGGGGAAGGGGCCGTCCGGCGGCCCGCCGGCAGCGGCACGGAGCCGTTCGCGCGGCTCCGGGCGCTGCCCGGCTCCGGGAAGGGGAGGGCGCGGACCCTCCTCGCCCTCCCCGGCGAGCGGTGCGACGTCCGCCCCACGGGCCGACGGGAGGCGGTCGACAAAGCGGCGAAAGCCTCCAAGGGCTCCGACGACGCCAAGAGCGGCAAATCTCCAGGGAATCGAGAATTCCAGATGTCAATCCTGTTCAAGCCGAGATGATTTGCGCCGAACGTGTTCACAGAACGCCCTTCCCGTGGCTAACTTCCCCTCAACCTCATCCCCATCGGGAAGGACTTCCGTGAACGCAACCCAGCGTCGTACCGCGGCCATCCTCGCCGCGGCGGCCATCGCCACCCCTCTGGTCCTCGCCTCTCCGGCCACCGCCGTGAAGGACCCCGCGGCCGCGCCCGCCCGGGACGCCGCGAAGCTGGCGAAGAAGCTGGTCCGGGAGACCACCGGAGCGGACGCCTTCAGGCACCTGGAGAAGTTCCAGGCGATAGCCGACTCGGCCGGCGGCCACCGCGCGGCCGGCTCCCTCGGCCACGACGCCTCGGCCGCGTACGTGTACACGCAGCTCAAGAAGGCCGGTTACAACGTCTCGTACGAGAAGTTCGACTTCATCTACACCGAGACCCTCGCCCAGAAGGCCTCCGTCCTCGGCGCCGCGCCCCGCGCGCTCGGCGTCCGGGCGATGACCTACACCCCGTCCACCCCGGTCGGCGGCATCACCGCCGGGCTGGCCGCCGTCCCGCTGGACGCCGACGGCTCGTCCGGCTGCGAGCCGGGCGACTTCGCCGCCGGCGCCTTCACCGGCAAGATCGCCCTGATCAAGCGCGGCGTCTGCCCCTTCGCGACCAAGCAGGCGAACGCCGCCGCGGCCGGCGCCGTCGGCGCGATCGTCTACAACAACACCACGGGCGTGCTCTCCGGCACCCTCGGCGACGCCGACGCCGGGAAGATCCCGACCGCCGGCGTCTCCCAGGCCGAGGGCGAGCAGCTCCTCGCCGACCTCGCCAAGGGCCCGGTGAACCTCTCCTACGAGATCCGCCAGCTCAAGGAGAAGCGCTCCACCAACAACGTCATCGCGGAGACCAAGGGCGGCAACGCCGCCAACACCGTGATGCTCGGCGCGCACCTCGACTCCGTCACCGACGGCCCCGGCATCAACGACAACGGCTCCGGCTCCGCCGGCCTCCTCCAGACCGCCCTGGAGCTCGCCGCGTCGAAGGAGAAGGTCCGCAACAAGGTCCGCTTCGCCTGGTGGTCCGCGGAGGAGGTCGGCCTCCTCGGCTCCGAGCACTACGTCGCCAACCTGACGGAGCTCGACAAGAAGGAGATCAAGCTCTACCTCAACTTCGACATGATCGCCTCGCCGAACTACGGCCTGTTCGTGTACGACGGCGACGACTCGGACGGCGTCGGCGAGGGCGCGGGACCCGAGGGCTCCGCGCAGCTGGAGCGCGACATCACCGACTTCATGGACCGGCGCGGACTCCCGCACGAGGGCACCGACTTCAGCGGCCGCTCCGACTACGGCCCGTTCATCAAGGCCGGCATCCCCTCCGGCGGCACCTTCACCGGCGCCGAGGGCATCAAGACCGCCGCGCAGGCCGCCAAGTTCGGCGGCGAGGCGGGCGTCGCCTACGACGTGAACTACCACGCCGAGGGCGACGACATCACCAACGTCAACCACGAGGCCTTCGACGCGAACATCGACGTCATCGCCAACGCCGTCGGCACCTACGCCCACGACATCTCCTCGCTGCGCCGGCCGGTCGTCTCCGTGCCGACCACGGGCGAGGGCAGCGACGGCGGTCTGCACGACGACCACCACGAGGTCACCGAGTAGGTCCGAAGAGGGCCGATGAGGTCCGGGGAGGCCCGGGGAGGTCCGGTCCGGGTCTCTCGCGGCCTCCCGCGGCCTCATCTGCGGCGGCGGGCCGTCCCGAAGAGCGAGCGGCTGATCTCCCGGCCCAGCTGGGTGCCGACCGAGCGCGCGAGGGACTTGAACATCCCGCTGCCGACGACCTGTTCGACGAGCGAGGGCTCCTCTTCGGGGGCCCTCGCCCGTGTCGTCCCGGCCGCCCTCGCCTCCGCCTTCGCGGCCTCCGCGCGGGCCGCCTCCGCCGTGCGCGCCGCCTCGTCCGCCGCCAGGCGCTCGTACGCCGACTCCCGGTCCACCGCCTGCGCGTACCGCCCGTACAGCGGCGAGCCCTTCACCGCCGCGTCGAGCGCGGCCGGATCGACCGGCCCCATCAGCGACTCCGGCGCCCGCAGCCGGGTCGCCGCCACCGGGGTCGGCGCGCCCCGCTCGCTCAGTACGGTGACCACCGCCTCGCCCGTGCCGAGCGAGGTCAGCGCCTCCTCCAGGTCGTACGCCGACTCCGGGAAGGTCCGCACCGTCGCCTTCAGGGCCTTGGCGTCGTCCGGGGTGAAGGCCCGCAGCGCGTGCTGCACCCGGTTGCCGAGCTGCGCGAGGACGTCCGCCGGCACGTCCTTCGGGGTCTGGGTCACGAAGAAGACGCCGACGCCCTTGGAGCGGATCAGCCGGACCGTCTGCGTGATCGACTCCAGGAAGGCCTTCGACGCCCCCGTGAAGAGGAGGTGGGCCTCGTCGAAGAAGAAGACCAGCTTCGGCTTCTCCGGGTCCCCGACCTCCGGCAGGTCGTGGAAGAGGTCCGCGAGCAGCCACATGAGGAAGGTCGAGAAGAGCTGCGGCTGCCGCTGCACGGCCGGCAGCTCCAGGACCGAGACGGTCCCCCGCCCGTCGTCCGCGGTCCGCAGGAACTCCGACGTGTCGAACTCCGGCTCCCCGAAGAAGCCGCCCGCGCCCTGCTGCTCGAAGGTGGTCAGGGCGCGCAGGATCACCCCGGCGGTCGCCGTCGACAGGCCGCCGATCCCCTTCAGCTCGGGCTTGCCCACGTCCGAGACGAGGAAGGCGACCACCGCGCGCAGGTCCTTGAGGTCCACCAGCTCCAGGCCCTTGGCGTCGGCGTAGTGGAAGATCAGGCCGAGGGACTGCTCCTGCGTCCGGTTCAGCTGGAGCACCTTGGAGAGCAGCACCGGGCCGAAGCTGGTGACCGTGGCGCGGACCGGGATGCCGGGGCCGAGGCCGCCGAGACCGTAGAACGCGCAGGGGAAGCCGGTGGGCGTCCACTCCTGGCCGACCTGCGCGGCCCGCTCCCGCACCTTCGGGCCGTCCTCGCCGGGGGTGCTGACGCCCGAGACGTCGCCCTTGACGTCGGCGAGGAAGACCGGGACGCCCTGGGCGGAGAGCTGCTCGGCGATCAGCTGGAGGGTCTTGGTCTTGCCGGTGCCGGTGGCGCCGGCGACGAGACCGTGCCGGTTGAGGACGGGGAGCGGGATCCGTACGGGCGCGTCCGCGTGGCAGGCGCCGTCCCACAGCACGGCGCCGAGGTCGAGCGCGGGTCCCTCGAAGGCGTACCCGGCGGCGATCTCCGCGACCGGCCCGGGAAGCGCGGCCCGCTCCGAGCCCGCCCGCCCGGACGCGGCCCCCTCGGACGTGACCTGCCCGGACGTGACCTGCCCGGACGTGCCCCCCTCCGAGCCCGCCCGCCCGGACGCGGCCCCCTCGGACGTGGTCCGCGCCGGCGCGGTCCGCTCGGACTCCTGCTGCTCCGCCTCGCCCATGCGGCACCCCAATGTCGCTGATGTCATGGTCTGTGACAGCATCCCATCGGTTCCGCGTGGCTGCGCCGGGGACCGTCGGCCCGGTAGGCTTTCCGTGTGATCTTCAAGCGCATCGGAAACGGCCGGCCGTATCCCGACCACGGCCGGGAAAGCACCCGGCAGTGGGCGGACGTCGCCCCGCGCCCGGTCCGCCTCGACCAGCTCGTCACCACCAAGGGCCAGCTGGACCTGGAGACCCTGCTCGCCGAGGACTCCACCTTCTACGGCGACCTCTTCGCGCACGTCGTGAAGTGGCAGGGCGACCTGTACCTCGAGGACGGACTGCACCGCGCCGTCCGCGCGGCCCTCCAGCAGCGCCAGGTGCTCCACGCGCGCGTGCTCGAACTGGACTGACGTCACCGCCTCCGGGCCCCGCGCGCTGATCCTTTCGGGGGCAGTTCGCGCCCATCCGGCCGCGATCACATGATCATCAAGTAGGCATCGCGCACGGGCGGCATTACGCTGCGCCCATGAGCATGCTCACTCCCCCCGGCATGGGCGGAAAGTACCGCATCACGGGGGATGTCTACCCGCGCATGCGCCGACCCCACCGCCGGCGCAGGATCGTCCTGGCCTCGGCCGCCGCGGTGGTCGTGCTCGGCGCGGCCGGCTGGGGCACGCTCCAGCTCGTCGACGTCTTCTCCGGCGACGGCGCCCGGAAGACCACCGCCGGCAAGCAGGCCGACTGCAAGCCCGCGCCCACCCCCAGCGCCACGGCCGCGGCCAAGCCGCCGAAACCCGCGCAGGTCACGGTGAACGTCTACAACGCGACCACGCGCAAGGGACTCGCCAAGGCGACCGCCGACGAACTCAAGAAGCGCGGCTTCGCCATCGGCAAGATCGGGAACGCGCCCGCGGCCTACGACAAGAAGGTCCCCGGCGCGGGAGTGCTGCTCGGCGCCCCGACCGCCACCAAGGGCGCCTTCGCCGTCCTCGGCACCCAGCTCGCCGGCGCCACGACGAAGGTCGACGCCCGCACCACGGCGGACGTCGACCTGATCATCGGTACGGCCTTCAAGAACCTGTCGCCCAAGGCGACGGCGGACGCGGCGCTGGTGGCCCTCAACAAGCCCAAGCCCGCGCCGGCCCGCTGCTGACCCCTTCCGGGACCTACTCGGCGGTGCCGTACATGCGGTCACCGGCGTCGCCGAGGCCCGGGACGATGTAGCCGGCCTCGTTGAGCCGCTCGTCGACCGAGGCCGTCACGACCGTCACCGGCGTGCCGGCCAGCTCGCGCTCCATGACCTCGACGCCCTCCGGGGCGGCGAGGAGCACCACGGCCGTCACGTCGTCCGCGCCGCGCCGGATCAGCTCCTGGATCGCCGCGACCAGCGTGCCGCCGGTCGCCAGCATCGGGTCGAGCACGTACACCTGGCGGCCCGAGAGGTCCTCCGGCATCCGGGTGGCGTAGGTCGACGCCTCCAGCGTCTCCTCGTTGCGGATCATGCCCAGGAAGCCGACCTCGGCCGTCGGGAGCAGCCGCACCATGCCGTCGAGCATGCCGAGCCCGGCGCGCAGGATCGGCACGACCAGGGGACGCGGGTACGACAGCTTCACGCCGGTCGTCCGCGTGACGGGGGTCTCGATGTCGACCTGCTCGGTCCGCACGTCCCTCGTCGCCTCGTAGGCGAGCAGGGTGACCAGCTCGTCGGCGAGCCGGCGGAAGGTCGGGGAGTCCGTGCGCTTGTCGCGCAGGGTGGTGAGCTTGTGGGCGACCAGCGGGTGATCGACGACGTGGAGACGCATGACTCAACAGTAGCCCGCCGCGCACCGGCCCCCCGCCCACGACCGGCACCGGCGTCCCTCCCCCGCCCGGCTCCCGTCGTCCGCTCGCACCCACCACTGGCATGCACCCGCGCCGCTGGGGCAGGGTGGGGGGCACAGGGACCCAGTGATGGGGTGGTGTGGCCGATGCCCGACCCGAAGAACACGTCCGGCCAGGTCCGGGGCGGAACGGAGCCCCGGGCGCCGGAGACACAGCCGGAGACCGACGCGGAGCGCCGCAGGCGCCGCGCCCAGTTCCTCCGCGAGCTCGGCGAGGCGAAGGCGCTGCGCGACCGGGTCCAGCCCCGGCGCGCCCGGGCCGCCCGGATGAGGCAGGCCATGCGCATGCGGACCTTCCGTTGGTGAGCACCTGGCCACGGACGATGCGCCCCCTCCGTGCGCCGGGGTCGTACGCCCACCCGAACGCGGTGTGGTTCAGACTGATGCACGACGCAAGAGCCGAAGACCTCTCCTGAGGCCGCCGTTTCTGTCACGATGCCGATTGGGCGGGGCTCAGGAGCGCGCCGCCGGATCATCACACCTCTGATCAGTGGGAGAGTCAGGTGTACTTCGCCGCACTGCTCGCGCGCACCGAAGACGGGTGGGAAGCGAGCGATACGGAGCTCGACGACGTGGAGACGCTGGCGGACCTGGCCGATCTGGCCCGTGAGGCGGCGGCCGACGAAGGAGAGACCGTCCTCGTCTTCATCGAGCAGGAGGACGCGTGGTTCGGCGTCGTCCGCGTCGACGGAGAGGACGACCCCCGGGTCTACGTCTCCCACGCGGCGGCCGCGGCCCGTTCCTCGTACGGGGAGATCCTCACCTCGGAACTGCTCGGCGACGACGACCCGGACAGCGAGCTGGACGAGCTCGACAAGCTCGCGGACCTGGACGGCACCGAGGACGGCGAGCCGGAGCACGCCACCGGCGGGGACGAGGACGACGCCTCCGCCGGCAGCGCCGGCATCGCGCCGGCCGGCCCGCTCGGCGACGGCCGGATCCTCGCCGACCTCGGCATGTCCGAGCGGACCCTGCTCGGACTGACCGACGACGCCCTCGGGGAGATCGCCGACGCCATCGGCGCCTCCGAGATCCTGGAGGCCGTCCGCTAGTGCCGACCGCGGTACCCGGCCCCGTGCCGGACTCCTGGCGGGACGCCATGCGTCTCGCCCTCGCCGAGGCCGACGCGGCCGTGCCGGCCGGTGACGTACCGGTCGGCGCGGTCGTGCTCTCCCCGTCCGGCGAGGTCCTCTCCCGCGGCCACAACGAGCGGGAGGCGACCGGCGATCCGACCGCCCACGCCGAACTCCTGGCGCTGCGCCGGGCCGCCGCCGCCACCGGCGAGTGGCGGCTGACCGGCTGCACCCTCGTGGTGACCCTGGAACCCTGCGTGATGTGCGCGGGCGCGCTCGTCCAGTCCCGCGTCGAACGGGTCGTCTACGGCGCCGACGACGAGAAGGCGGGTGCCGCCGGCTCCCTCTGGGACCTCGTCCGTGACCGCCGTCTCAACCACCGCCCGGAGGTCGTCCGCGGGGTGCTCGGCGAGGAGTGCGCGGCGCTGCTGACCTCCTTCTTCCGCACCCGCTGACCTGCGCGGGGATACGGATTTCTTGGCTGGGCGACTTTGGGCTAAGCTCTCTCTCGGTAGCGTGTCCGAGCGGCCGAAGGAGCTCGCCTCGAAAGCGAGTGTGGGGAAACTCACCGAGGGTTCAAATCCCTCCGCTACCGCTGAAGACGCCCCTCCCGCCAGGCAACCGGCAGGAGGGGCGTCCTGCGTTTCCCGGCCCCCTCCTAGGCGGTGTCGAGCAGCCCCAGTTCGGCGATGCGCAGGGCGGCCTGGAACCGGGTCTGGACGCACAGCCGGTCGAGCAGGCCGGAGATGAGCCGGCTCAGCGTCCGGGAGGACATACCCAGGTAACGGGCGATCGTCTCGTCCTTCACGCCGTCGGCCAGCAGCCGGACGACGATCAGCTCCTGGCTGTCGAGCACCGGCGAGGTCTCCGGCGGCCGTCGCGCGGCGGACGGCAGGGCCGCGTGGTGCCAGTGGTGGTCGTAGAAGGCGTGCAGCGAGCGCATCAGGGCGTCGCCGTGGACGGCGAGGGCGCCCTCGCTGCTGTCGGCCGGGTTGAGGGGCAGCACCGCGAGGTTGTCGTCGAAGAGGATCATGCGGACGGGCAGCGATTCCGCCGTACGGGCCTCCCGGCCGGGGCGGGCGGCGTCGCGCAGATAGGCGGCCACGTACGGGACCTCCGCCGTACGGCGCTGGTAGAGGACCTCGACCTCGACGCCCCGGTCCGCCATCTCCTTGTCCCGGAGCAGCATCTCGTCGATGACCTCCTCCGGCGGCGGGCCGCCCGGGTGCATCGACCGCATGCGGGAGCGCACCGTGCTGCCCGCGCCGTCGAGGAAGGAGTTCACCTGGGCCGGGGTCGTCAGGACCTCGATCTCGACCGGCTGGCGCAGCTCGTCGCGTAACGGGGAGAAGTTCATGGTGAGCGAGGCGATGGCGGACCGGATGCCGGCCAGCCGCTCGGCGTGGGCGGCGACCTGGCGTTCCTCGGACAGGAAGAGACGGGCCAGGGCGGCGTCCGGCTCCACCGTCCCGTAGCCGCGTGCCGTGCCCGGTGCGGGGGCCAGCAGCCCCAGGCGCAGGAGTCGGTCGAAGGCGCACTCGGCCTCGGCGGGCGAGCAGCCCGCGGCGGAGGCGACCTCTTCGAGGTCCCATCCGGGGTGGGCGTGGATCAGCCCGTAGATCTTGCGGTCCAGCTGGTCACGGTCGTGATCGGCTCGCACGCTCATCCCCCTGTCCCGGCCCTTCGAGGGTCGCCCAGGGGCCACGGCCCATATCCTACGCAGCCGGATTTCTCTCGGCAGCACCGTTTCTTCCGGACGGCGGGCGGACGGCGGGGAGGTGGCCCGCCGGGGCCGCCGCGGCGGGCGGCGGCCCCGGCGGCGCGGGGGTCCGGAGCGCGGGGGTCCGGAGCGCGGGGGTCCGGAGCGTGCGGGGTCAGTAGTAGCGGCGCATGATCTCGGTGGCCCAGTCGGGCTGGGTGGTGGCGCCACGGGGGCCGAACTCGGCCATGTACGGCTTGATGTCGAGCACGGGCGTGCCGTCGACCGCGTCGAGGCCCTCCACATGTACGTCACGTCCGTCGACGCGCAGCAGCCGGCAGCGCGAGACACCGAGCCGGTTGGGGCGGTTCTTGCCCCGCTGGGCGAAGATGCCGACGAGGGGCCAGTCGGTGTTGCCGCGCGGGTGCCGGGCACCGGTCTCCACCTTTTCCACCGGCACCCGGTCGAAGTGGTAGACGATCTCGACGTGCGAGAAGGAGTCCAGGCCCGCGAGGGCCTCCGGCTCGAAGCGGGCGTCGAGCCGGATCACCGCCGACACCTCGCCCCACTCGTCGTCCCGGACCTCCGTCCGGCCGCCGACCACCCGGCCGACCGGATCCGAGACGATCTCCGCGGGGGTGCTGCCCTCTGACATGCGCTGCGCCTTTCGCGAGACGGGGTCGATCACGTAACACCGTACGCCCGTAGGTGAGATGACGGGTCGTCACGAGGATTCCGCGGCGGTGGTGCGCCAGTAGGCGTCGAGCCGGTCACGGAGCCCGCGCAGCACCCGCCACAGCTCCGGGTGGTCCGGCGCGGAGCCGTAGACGACCCCGACGGCGCCCGCCGTGCCCGCGCGCCAGCCGGCGGTACGGGCGTCCGGCCCGGCGGGCGGCGGCGCGACGTCGACCAGGTCCACCCCGGGCAGCTCCGCGAGCAGGCCGGCGAGCGGCCGGAGGTCCGGGAGCGGCCGGTCCTCCGGGGGGACCGGTTTGAAGTGGAACGCCACTCCGTCACGTCCCGGCGCCCCGGGGGCGGGGCCGGGGCCGGGGGCGGGCAGGCCCAGGGCCAGGCGCAGGGCCGCCGCGACCAGGTCGTACCCCTGGGAGCGCTGCACGATCTCCGCGATGTGGCCGCCGAGCCGGCCGTTGACCTCGATCACGCGCGGCCCGTCCGGAGTCAGCTTGATCTCGGTGTGGGTGACGCCGTGCCGGACGCCGAGCGCCCGCAGCGCCCGCCGCTCCAGCCGTACGAGCTCCGCCACGAGCCCGGCGGCCAGCGGGGCGGGCAGCACGTGCCCGGTCTCCCGGAAGGGCGGGGCGAGCGGGAGCTTCCCCGTCACGGCGACGGTCCGGGGCTCGCCGCCCGCGACCACGGACTCCACGGAGACGAAGTCGCCCGCCCCGGGGCCGACGGCCGACGGGTCACCCGGCAGGTACTCCTCCAGGACGTACGCGCCCCCGGAGGCGCCGGTGAACTCCGCCAGCACGGCGCGGAGTTCGTCCGGCGACCGGACCAGGCAGGTGTCCACGCTGCCCGCTCCCGACCTCGGCTTGAGCACGGCGGGCAGACCCACCCCGGCGAGCGCCTCTGCGGCGTCCCCCGTCCCCCGCACCGGCACGCACCGGGTGTCCTGCACCCCGGCGGCGGCGAGGAGGCGGCGCTGCCGCAGCTTGTCGGTGAGGGCGGCGGCGGTCGCCGGCGAGTGGAAGGGCAGCCCGCACACCGCGGCGATCCGCGCCGTGAGCCGCAGGCGCCGCTCGCTGAAGGTGACCACGCCCGCCGGCGCGAGGCCGGCGGCCAGCCGGACCACGGCGTCCTCGTCGAGACCGGTGAGGTCCACGACCTCGGCGTGCCGTCCGGCGTCGCGCAGCTCCGCCGCCAGCCGCGGGTTCCCCGACTCGCAGAGCAGCACGACCCGGCACAGGCCGCGCGCCGAGGCCAGGACGCGCAGGGCGGTCGCGGACCCCTCGTCGTGGACGACCAGGAGCGACGGGAGCACGGGCGGCCCGGACACCGCCTACCCCTTGCGGGCGGTGATGTTCAGCCGGACGTAGTCCACCACCGGCTCCGGGAGGCGGGCGGCGACCGCGCGGACGAAGTCCTCGTGGTCGGACTCGGGCAGCCGGTCCAGGTGCGAGCCGAGGACGACCGTCGCCAGGTAGCTGCACAGCTGGTCACCGGCTTCGAGCCGGGCCGGGTCGGGCAGCAGCGACACCTCGACGTCGGTGAAGCCGGCCTCCCGCAGCCGCGCCGTGGTCTCCTCCACGGCCTGTTCCCTTCTCCGGCGCGGCCCGCGGTCCGTCCGCCTACCACCATCCGTTGTCGTCGGACGGCGAGGCCACGACGGTGGTGCGGGCGGAGCGGTGATCGGCCGACACCGCGTCCGCCACCGGCAGCAGGCCGGCGGCGGCAAGGGCGAGGGCGACGAGGCGGGTGCAGAGCGCTTGACGCATGGGGGCCCCTCCCGAGGCGTTGATCACGTGCCCCCATCGTCGCGAGGGGCGGAGGGCCGATCAACGCTTTCGCACTGGCGTTGAGGGGTCATGACGGATCACAGCCACACCCCACACCGTCTCACATCCTGAGATTTTCCCACTGATTCGCCCCGCTTCATCACTCTTTGCGGACCCGGGAAGAGGGACGGGGGGAGCGGCATCGGGGGGACAAGCCGCTCCCCCCGATGAGAACCGGTCCGGCAAGCCCTGCGCCGCAGTCAGGGGGGAAGCTCGCGGCGCGGACCCCGCAGTGCGGGCCGGTTCCTCGCGCCCCGCGGATTCCTGCCAGATCCGCCGGGCTCGACATCCATCCTGCTCCCCGTACCCCCGTCCGGGGGACGGCGAAAGACCCCGAACGCAGGGCCCTTGGTCCATAAAGGCTCGGTTAGAGTGGCCACCGCCCAGGCGGGGTCACGGTACGGGGAGGGGAGGGGCCGATGTCCCAGGCGAGGAAAGTCGCGGTCTACGCGTTCGGGGTCTTCATCCTGTACGCGATCATCACCGCCCCCGACCGCTCCGCCGAACTGGTCCAGATAGGCTTCGAGGGCCTTTCCAGCGCCGCCAAGGGTGTCGGAGAGTTCATGACCGAACTCATCAACTAGGAGCCCTCCGTGATCCGCCATCTGGTCCTCTTCAAGCTCGACGAGGGCGTCGAGCGGGACGATCCGCGCGTCGTCGCCGGCGTCGAGGCCTTCCGCGCGCTCGGCGGCCAGGTTCCCGAGCTGCGCTTCTGGGAGTGCGACTGGAACGTGTCGGAGCGGCCGATCGCCTACGACTTCGCGATCAACTCGGCCGTGGAGGACCTGGAGGCGCTCCAGCGCTACCTCGACCACCCGGCGCACCAGGCGGGCGTCGCGCTCTGGCGCGAGTTCTCCACCTGGGTGATCGCCGACTACCCCTTCGAGGGCTGACCCAGGGCCGTTCGGCCCCCTCCCCCTTCGAGACCCCCCGCCGTCCGGGCGGGGGGTCTCGCGCGTTTCCGTCCAGCACGCCTCTGGCCTCCGCTTTTTGCTTCACCATGCCTTCAACACGTGATTATGCGGTGCTTGCACACAGTGGACATGTCTTGTGATGCTATGACCGCTTTTGACGGATGAGTTGACCGCAGTTGAAAGACCAGTCGACCAGCTACACCAGCCAAAGGGGTGGCGTGAACGTGCCGGCCAGTACAGCGCCTCAGGTCCCGCCCCAGCACGAGGGGGGCGAAGCCCCGGAGACCCCCCGGCCCCGGGACCGGAGCAGCCGCGGCGCCGACACCCGGGCGCTCACCCAGGTGCTCTTCGGGCAGCTCAAGAACCTGGAGCCGGGGACCCCCGAGCACGACCGGGTGCGCGGGGCGCTCATCGAGGCCAACCTTCCGCTCGTGCGGTACGCGGCCGCCCGCTTCCGCTCGCGCAACGAACCGATGGAGGACGTCGTCCAGGTCGGCACCATCGGCCTGATCAACGCGATCGACCGCTTCGACCCGGACCGGGGCGTGCAGTTCCCGACCTTCGCCATGCCGACCGTGGTCGGCGAGATCAAGCGGTACTTCCGCGACAACGTCCGCACCGTGCACGTGCCGCGCCGGCTGCACGAGCTGTGGGTGCAGGTGAACGGCGCCACCGAGGACCTCACGACCGCGCACGGCCGCTCCCCCACCACCGCCGAGATCGCCGAGCGGCTGCGGATCGGCGAGGACGAGGTGCTCGCCTGCATCGAGGCCGGACGGTCGTACCACGCCACCTCCCTGGAGGCGGCGCAGGAGGGCGACGGAATGCCCGGACTGCTCGACCGGCTCGGCTACGAGGACCCCGCGCTCGCCGGCGTCGAGCACCGCGATCTGGTCCGGCACCTGCTCGTCCAGCTGCCCGAGCGGGAGCAGCGGATCCTGATGCTGCGCTACTACAGCAACTTGACCCAGTCCCAGATCAGCCAGGAGCTCGGGGTCTCGCAGATGCACGTGTCAAGGCTCCTCGCCCGCAGCTTCGCCCGGCTGAGATCCGCAAACAGAATCGAGGCATGACCGGAACGGGTAGACCGGTTCGGAGCAGTTCCCCGGCACCCCAATTGCCGCACACCCCTTGTTTCCTGCGGATATGCACCCCCTCCTTGTCGACAAGTCACTACAGCGTGTTGCCGACATGTGACATTCTGCTGGGGACGCGTTTGCCGCAGCCCCACGGCCGGTATTGAGGTGGAAGCTGCGTTCCTCCGATGGTCGCGGCCCCACCGCGACCGTCCGCGACCTCAAGGGGGTGGCATGTCCGCAGAACAGGGCAGCTCGAAGGTGCTCACGCTCACGCCCGTTCCGGTCCTCGTGTCCGAGCCGGTACCCACGCAGACGACGGCGGCGACCGCGGCCGAGAGCGAAGCGCTCCTCCCCCCGGCGCCCCCCGTCGCCCCCGAAGCCCTCGACACCCGCACCCTCTCCCGCTCCCTGTTCCTGCGGCTGCGCGCCCTCGACGCCGACGGCGCCGCGGCCGACAGCCCGGAGCGCACCTACGTCCGCGACACCCTCATCGAGCTGAACCTCCCGCTCGTGCGGTACGCGGCGGCCCGCTTCCGCTCGCGCAACGAGCCGATGGAGGACATCGTCCAGGTCGGCACCATCGGCCTGATCAAGGCGATCGACCGCTTCGACTGCGAACGGGGCGTGGAGTTCCCGACGTTCGCCATGCCGACCGTCGTCGGCGAGATCAAGCGCTTCTTCCGCGACACCTCGTGGTCGGTGCGCGTCCCGCGCCGGCTCCAGGAGCTGCGGCTCGCGCTCACCAAGGCCGGCGACGAGCTCGCGCAGAAGCTGGACCGCTCGCCGACCGTGCCCGAACTCGCCGCCGTGCTCGGGGTGTCGGAGGAGGACGTCGTCGACGGCCTCGCGGTGGGCAACGCGTACACGGCCTCCTCGCTCGACTCCCCGTCCCCGGAGGACGACGGCGGCGAGGGCTCCCTCGCGGACCGCCTCGGCTACGAGGACGCGGCCCTGGAGGGCGTCGAGTACCGCGAGTCGCTGAAGCCGCTGCTCGCCAAACTCCCGCCCCGGGAGCGGCAGATCATCATGCTCCGCTTCTTTGCGAACATGACCCAGTCGCAGATCGGCGAGGAGGTCGGCATCTCGCAGATGCACGTCTCGCGTCTGCTCACCCGCACGCTCGCGCAGCTCCGCGAGGGCCTGATCTCCGACTGACTTCCGCGAAAGGCCCCCTTGTTGACGTGAGGTCGGACACACTGGGGCGCATGAGGCGCAGGAAGCAGCCGGTACTCGTGGCGGTGGCGCTCTGCCTCGGCGGAGCGCTCACCGCGTGCGGCGGCGGAGGAGACGGCGAGGGTTTCACGGCGGTCGGCGCCGGCCCCTCGCCCGGCGGCGCGGTCGCCCCCTCGGGCGCGGTCACCCTGGTCCCGCTGGACAGCCCCACGGCGAGCGGCACCACCTCCAGCACCTCCTCCCCGCCTCCGGGCCCGGACGCGCCGCCGGACGGCCCGGGCCCTTCCTCCTCGCCGTCACCGTCGCTCGGCACGGGTTCCGGTACGGGCACGGGCGCGGATACAGGTACAGATCCGGATACGGGTGCGGGTGCGGGCTCCTCCGGGTCCCGCCCCGGGTCCGCTCCCGGAGGACGTACGGAGCCGGGGGCACCGACCAGCGGCCCCTCCGGCGGGGGTTCCCCGTCCGGCGGCGGGACGCCTCCCCCGCCCGGTACCCCCGGCACCACCGCCGCGCCGACCGCCTCCCCCGCTCCCACCACGGCCGCGCCCCGGCCCTCCACGCCGACGCCCGCGCCCGGGCCCGCCGTGCTCACGGTCTCCGCGCCGGTCACCGCCGACGGGGAGAAGCGCTGGTGCGAGCGGGTCACCGTGACCTTCCGGAACACCGGCGGCTCCCCCGCCACCTCCGGCACCGCCCACTTCGCGACCCATGTCATCGGCGCGCTCGGCATCGACTGGGGGACGGTCGTCACCAGCCAGCCGCTGCCGGCCCCGATCGCCGCCGGGGCGTCGCGGAAGCAGACGTACACGGTCTGCCTGGAGCCCTGGCGGGTGCCGCTCGGCATGCGCGTCGAGACCCGAGAGGTGACCGCTAGCCGGCGGTGAGCCCGTACCGGACCCCGGTCAGCTCCTCGGAGAGGTCCCAGAGGCGGCGGCCCGTCTCCGGGTCGGCCGCCGCGGCGGAGGGCTTCACCCGGGTCGGGTGACCGCGGAGTTCGCCGAGGCCGTCCGGGCCGATGAAGTCCCCTCCGGCCGCGTCCGGGGCGGTCGCCGCGTACAGCTGGGGCAGGGCGCCGCGCTCCGGGCGCTGGGCGAGCAGCGGGTTGCCGATCCGGCTGTAGAAGAACCGGGAGAAGCCGGTGATGTCCCGGGTCTGGAGGCCCGTCGCGGTGTAGCCGGGATGGGCGAGGACGCTGCGGACCCGGCTGCCGGCGGCGGTGAGCCGACGGTGCAGCTCCTGGCCGAAGACCGCGTTGGCCAGCTTCGACCGGCTGTAGAAGGACATCGGGGCGTAGTCGCGCTCGCCGGTGAGGGCGGCGGGGTCGGCGGGGTCGCCAAGGGGGAGGGTGCCCTGCCGGTGCATCAGCGAGCTGACCGTGACCACCCGGCCGTCGGCGGCCAGGCGGTCGAGCAGCAGGCCGGTGAGGGCGAAGTGGCCGAGGTGGTTGGCGGCGAACTGGAGCTCGTGGCCCTGGGCGCTGAGCGTGCGGGGCGGGCCCATGACGCCCGCGTTGTTCACGAGGACGTCGAGGCGCGGATGGTCGGCGCGCAGGCCCTCGGCGAAGCCGCGCACCGAGTCGAGGTCGGCGAGGTCGATCCGGCGGACGGTCAGGAGGTCCGGGGAGACGCCGTCGGCGGCGAGGGCCGCGACGGTCCGCCGGCCCTTCTCCTCGTCCCGTACGGCGAGGACCACCCGGCCGCCCCGCAGGGCGAGGGCGCGGGTGGTCGCGAGGCCGAGGCCGCTGGTGGCCCCGGTGACGACGTGGATCCGGTCGGTGAGGTCGGGGATGGCGTCGGCGGTCCAGTGCGAGGTGCGCGTACGACTCATACGACACACAATGCTGCGTGTGTCACTCGGTGTCAAACATGACGTGGCGCGCCATGGACGTCACCGCGTTAGCATCGGTGGGTGAGCACCCCACCCGCGCCCCGCACCCCGGCCCCGGCCCCCGGCGCGCCGGCTTCCGACGCCCCGGCCCTCGGCGCACCGGCTTCCGACGCCCCGGCTCCCGCCCTCCGCGCCCCGACGCTCGCCCAGCGCAAGCGGCAGCTCGTCGCGACCGAGCTGACCGAGACCGCGCTCCAGCTCTTCGCGCACAAGGGCTTCGAGGCCGTCACCGTCGACGAGGTCGCGACCGCCGCGGGGGTCTCCAAGCGGACCTTCTTCCGCTACTTCGCCTCCAAGGAGGACGTGGTCGTCCAGTTCCTGGCCGGGATGGGCGCCGACATGCGGACGGCGCTGGCCGCCCGGCCGGCCGGAGAGCGGCCCTCGGCCGCACTGCTGCACGCGGTCTCCGTGCCGCTCGCCGCCTGCGGCGACCACCCCGAGCGGACCCTCCCCGTGGTCCGGCTGATCCTGGGGACGCCCGCGCTGCTCGCCCGTTTCCTGGAGCACGAGGCGGGCTGGCGGGAGGAGCTCGCCGGGGAGCTGGCCGGCCGGCTCGGGCTCGACCCGGCCGGGCTCTACCCGCCGCTCGCGGCGGGCATGGCACTCACCGCCTTCGAGACGGTGCTGTGCCGGTGGAGCGAGGACGCGGGGAGCGGCGGGGGCGGGGGCGTCGATCCGCTCGCCCTCATCGCCGAGGCCTTCGGGGTGCTGGCCCCCGCGCTGGACGCCGTACGGGGGTGACGACGGAGGGGGCCGGTTCCGTACGCGTACGGAACCGGCCCCCTCCGTCGTACCGGGGAAAGCGGGTCAGGAGGCGACGGCGAGCCAGACGACCGCCGCCACCACCACGATCGCTCCGATCACGCCGGCGATCACGCCGAGGCGCGGGCCGCCCGACGAGGCGGCCGCGACCTGCTGCGGCTGGTGCTGCGGGGTGCCCTCGTCGACGAAGGCGCGGAACATCTGGGTGCTGCCGGCGGGGTCGTAGCCCTCGGGGCCCTGGGCGCCCTGGCCGTACGGTGCTTGCGGGTTGTGTGCCATGGGCCAGGACCCTAGCGAAAGCGGGGTGAGGGGCCCAAGCCGTGGCGGTGCGCCTCCGCCACACCCGCGCCGCGCCCCCGCCACGCCTCCCCTTTGCCGTTTCTTTAGCACTGTTTGACCGATTTAGTTTGCCTGGAGCAACCATCCATCTCTATGGTTGCCCTAAGCAACAAGTTGGAAGGGGTGCGGTCCCGTGGAGCCGAGCAGCAGCCGCTACGAGGATCTCGCCCGCGCCATCAGCGCGATCGGCGCCGTCAAGCGCGGTGTCGCCCGCGTCCTGCCCGGCGACTGCCAGGGCGGCGCCGCCGCCGTCCTCGCCACGCTCAAGCACCACGGGGACATGCGGACCAGCCGGCTGGCCGAGCTGATGGCCGTGGACATGTCGGTCTGCAGCCGCCACGTCGCGCACACCGCCGCGCGCGGCTGGGTCGAGCGGCTGCCCGACCCCGACGACGGGCGCTCCCGCATCCTGCGGCTGAGCCCCGAGGGCCTCGCGATGCTCACCGAGCTCGACCGCCGGGTGACCGAGGCCTTCACCCGCTACCTCACGGAGTGGTCCGACGACGACGTCGCACTGCTCACCACCCTGCTCGCCCGACTCCGCGACTCCTTCGGGGACTGCCGGGCCACCCACGCCTGACCACGCCGACCGCGCGTGAGCCCGCCCGACCACCCTGACCACGCTCGCAACCAGAGGAATCCCACTTCATGGCTACGACCACACCCGACACCGGTGTGCGGGGCGCCCCGGCCGCCGGGAGCGGAGACCCCGCCGCTCCGATGACGCACCGTCAGATCATGGAGGCGCTCTCCGGGCTGCTGCTCGGCATGTTCGTCGCCATCCTCTCCTCGACGATCGTCTCCAACGCCCTCCCGCAGATCATCACCGACCTGGAGGGCGGCCAGTCCGCCTACACCTGGGTCGTCACCGCGACCCTGCTGTCGATGACCGCCACCACCCCGCTCTGGGGCAAGCTGGCCGACCTCTTCTCCAAGAAGCTGCTCATCCAGATAGCCCTGACCATCTACGTCGCGGGCTCGGTCGTCGCGGGCCTCTCCCAGTCCACCGGCATGCTGATCGCCTGCCGCGTGGTCCAGGGCATCGGCGTCGGCGGTCTCACCGCCCTCTCCCAGGTGATCCTCGCCGCGATGATCGCCCCCCGTGAGCGCGGCCGCTACAGCGGCTACCTCGGCGCGGTCTTCGCCGTCGCCACCGTCGGCGGCCCGCTGCTCGGCGGCGTCATCACCGACACCGACTGGCTCGGCTGGCGCTGGTGCTTCTACGTCGGCGTGCCGTTCGCGCTGCTCGCCCTGATCGTCCTCCAGAAGACCCTCAAGCTGCCCGTGGTGAAGCGCGAGGTCAAGGTCGACTGGGCCGGCGCCTTCTTCATCAGCGCCGCCGTCTCCCTGCTCCTCGTCTGGGTCACCTTCGCCGGCGACAAGTACGACTGGATGTCGTGGCAGACCGCCGCCATGGTCGGCGGATCGGTGCTGCTGGGCGCGCTCTTCGTGCTCGTCGAGTCCAAGGCCTCCGAGCCGATCATCCCGCTGCGGCTCTTCCGCAACCGGACCATCACGCTGGCCTCGCTGGCCTCGCTCTTCGTCGGCGTCGCGATGTTCGCCGGCACGGTCTTCTTCAGCCAGTACTTCCAGCTGGCCCGCAACGAGTCGCCGACGATGTCCGGCGTCCTCACCATCCCGATGATCGCCGGCCTCTTCGTCTCCTCGACGGCCTCGGGCCTCATCATCACCAAGACCGGCCGCTGGAAGGCCTGGCTGATCAGCGGCGGCGCGCTCGCCGCCGCGGGCCTCGGCCTCCTCGGCACCCTGCGGTACGACACCCCGTACTGGCACATCGCGCTCTTCATGGCCGTGCTCGGACTGGGCATCGGCATGATGATGCAGAACCTGGTGCTCTGCACGCAGAACCAGGTCGCCCCCGCCGACCTCGGCGCCGCCTCCTCCGTCGTCACCTTCTTCCGCTCCCTCGGCGGCGCGATCGGCGTCTCGGCGCTCGGCGCGGTCATGGCCCACCGGGTCACGGACTACGTGAAGGAGGGCATCGCGGAGCTCGGCCCGAAGGCCGCGGCGTCGATGGGCCAGGGCGGCCCCGGCGGTGCCATCCCCGACATGGACACGCTGCCCGCCCCGATCCGCACCGTCTTCGAGAGCGCGTACGGACACGGCGTCGGCGACGTCTTCCTCTACGCGGCGCCGTTCGCGCTGCTCGCCTTCCTGGTGACGCTCTTCATCAAGGAGGTCGCGCTGAAGAGCAGCACGACCGCGCCCGAGGAGGCGTGACGGGCTCCCGGCCGCGCTTCGAGCGGAGGCGCGGCCGGGTCGGTACGGAGCGGCGGGCAGGGGACGGCCCGCCGCTCCGTCATGCTGCCGGAGCCCCGCCGGTCTCGCGGGCCGCTCCCGGCTCACTGAACCCGCCGGTCACTCAGGCCTCCCGGCTCTCCCCCGCCTCACGGGCCACCATCGCCTCGATGCCGGCCACCAGGATGTCCAGGGCGTAGGCGAAGTCCCGCTCCCAGATGGCCGAGACGGAGCCGTGCGAGGCCCGCTCGTCGAGGATGTCGGTCATCGGCTCCAGCACCTCGCGGAACTGCGGGTCGTCCCGGAAGGCGGCGACGGAGTCGGTGTAGAAGGCGTCCTGCGTCATGCCCGCCTCGGCCGCCCGCCGCTCGAACTGCGACTCGATCGTGCCGTAGCCGTACACGAACTGGAAGACCGCCGCCATCGCGCCCGGCTGGCCGCTCAGCGGCAGCCCGGTCTCCCGGATCGCCTCCTGGATCTTGGATCCGACCGCGATCGCGTGCGGCCCGATGTTCAGGTACTGGCCCGCGCACGGCGACATCCACGGGTGGCGGACCAGCATCCGCCGGTAGTGCAGGGCGAGCGTCCGGATCCGCTCCCGCCAGTCGGCCCCGGCGGCCACCGCGTCCAGGTCGATCTCCGCGTACACGGTGTCGATCGCGTACTCGATGATGTCGTCCTTGGTGTCCACGTACCAGTACAGGGACATCGCGGTGACGCCGAGCTCGGCCGCGAGCCGCCGCATCGACAGCTTGGCGAGCCCGTCCCGGTCGAGCATCCGCACCGAGGCGGCCACGATCCGGTCCCGGTCGAGCCCGGCGGGACCGCCGCCGCCGCGGGCGGCCCGCTGCTCCAGCCAGACGCTGGAGCCCGTCGGGTTCCTGTCCCGGTCCGCGGCCTTGACCATGCTCGTACTCCGTCCGTCGGCAGTCGGCACCATGCTAGGCAGCGACGACGGGCTCGGTCGCCGCGGCCTGCTCCGTCCGCTCCGCCCGCCTCAGCAGGAAGGCGGCGAGCAGACCGCCGACGAGGACGGCGACCGCGCCGACCAGCTGGCTGGTCTGGAGCCCGGAGGCGAAGGCGTCGGAGATCCGCGTCCGCTCGGCCTCGTCGCCGGCCGCCGCGAGGGCCGCCGGGAGCGAGGTGGCGGTGACGGTGACGAGGGCGGCGAAGCGGGCGTTGAGGACGGCGCCGAGGACGGCGACGCCGAGGCCGTTGCCGAACTCGGCGAGGGTCCCGTTGACGCCCGCGCCCACGCCGGCCTTCTCCGGCGGGATCGCGCTCATGATCGCGTTGGCCATGGCCGGGTTGGAGACCGCGAGGCCGGTGCCCATGAGGACCAGGCCGAGCAGCATGCCCCAGTAGGTGCCCTCGGTGCCGCCGCCGATCAGGGCGATCGACGCGAGACCGGCGGCGACCAGCGTCATGCCGACCGTGACGGTGAGCGGGGTGCCGAGCCTCATCACGATCCGCGGGCCGATGCCGCTGAGGTTGAGGACGACCACGGTCAGCGCGAGCGGCGCCATCCGCAGGCCGGCCTCCAGCGGCTCGTAGCCGAGCACGAACTGGAGGTGCTGGGTGAGCAGGAACATCGAGCCGCCCATCCCGAACATCACCAGGATCGCGCCGGCGACCGCGCCCACGAACTTCTGGTTGCGGAAGAAGTGCATGTCGAGCATCGGGTACGGGGTCCGCAGCTCCCACAGCGCGAAGGCGGCGAGCACGACGACGCCGATCGCGGCCGGGACCAGCACCTCGGTGGAGGTCCAGCCGTGCTCGGGGCCGGTGATGATCGCGTACACGGCGGCGGTCATGCCGATGGTGGAGAGCAGCGCGCCCATCAGGTCGGGGCGCTCGCCCTGGGGGTTCTTCGACTCGGGGACCAGCTTGAGGACGGCGACCAGGCCGATCACGGCCACCGGGATGTTGATCAGGAAGATCATCCCCCACCAGTAGTGGTCGAGGATCACTCCGCCGATCAGCGGCCCGGCGGCGAAGCCGAGCGAGCTGACGGTGGCCCAGAGGGCGATGGCCTTCACGCGCTCGGAGTCGTCGAAGATCTGCATGACGACGGCCAGCGTGGTGGTCATGAGCAGCGCCCCGCCGACGCCCATGCCCGCGCGGGCGGCGATCAGCTGCCCGGTGGAGTCGGCGAGGCCGGCGGCGAGCGAGCCGAGACCGAAGAGCGCGAGGCCGACGGCGAGCAGCTTCTTGCGGCCGTAGCGGTCGGCGGCGTTGCCCGCGGTGAGGAGCAGGCCGGACTGGACGAGCGAGTAGGCGTTGATCATCCACTGGATGTCGCTGGTGGAGGCGTGCAGCTCGGTGGTCAGCGAGGGGATGGCGACGCTGAGGACGGTGTTGTCGAGGAGCACGGTGAGCTGGGCGAGACAGATGACGCCGAGGATCAGCCAGCGCTGGGGGTGGCCGCCGGTGGCCTGCGGCGCGGCCGTGGGCGTGGCCGTCATGGAAACTCCTTATACGGTGTACGAGGTTCAGGACTCGTACACCGTAGAGGAGCCCTCTTACGCTGTATAGCGATTTTCTCCGGGCCCGGCCGAAGCCGAGGGGGCCTGGCTACTTCTCGCTGGTCAGGTCGTAGAAGGTCACGCTGCCGACGGTGGTGGAGGTGAAGTTCTCCTGGACCCAGGTGCTGATCTCGGAGCCGGAGCCGGCACCGCCGCCGGGGCCGCCCGTACCGCCGCCTCCGCCTCCGCCGATGAAGTAGTGGATCTTTCCTTCGGCGACGTACCGCTTGAACTGGGCGAGGGTCGGGGACGGGTCGCTGCCGTTGAAGCCGCCGATCGCCATGACCGGCTTCTCGGTGGCGAGCTGGTAGCCGGCCGCGTTCTGGGCGCCGACGGTCGCCGCGGCCCAGGTGTACGCGTCGGCGTCCTGGAGCAGCTTCGTCTTGGCCTCCGCACCGACGGCGGTGCCGTTGAGGAGCCCGCCCATGCCGCCGCCTCCCATGCCGCCACCGCCTCCGCCGGGGCGCTCGCCGAGGCCGGGCATCCCGCCGGTGGGGGGCTGCGCCTGACGGCCGTTCGGAGCCTGGGCGTTCGGAGCCTGACCGCTCGGAGCCTGGGCGTTCGGGGGCCTCATGCCGCCGTCCGTACGCTGCCCGGCTCCGTCCGTGCGCCGGCCCCCGCCGGGGAAGCCACCGCCACCGCCCGGGCCGCCGCCTCCGCCGAAGCCGGCGCCCGAGGGGCCCGCCGTGACGATGGAGCCCTGGTGGCCGGTGGAGAGCGTCTCCAGGGTGTACGCGAACGGGCCCGCGAGCCCCGCCGCCAGGCCGAGGCCCGCCGCGGCGAGCCCGAGGCGCCGGCCGGCGCGGCCCGCCGCGAGCAGCCCGAACGCGGCCACCGCACCCACGACGAGGACGGTCCAGCGCAGCCACGGAAGGTAGTCGGGCGTCCGGCCGAGCAGCGTCCAGCCCCACCACGCCGTCACGCCCACCGCCGCCGCGAGGGCCGCCGAGGCGGCGAGCGCCGTCCGCTCCTCCCACAGCACCGCCGCGCCCATGCCGACGAGGGCGGCGAGGTACGGGGCCAGGGCCACGGTGTAGTACTCGTGGAAGATGCCGGCCATGAAGCTGAAGACGCCGAGCGTCATCAGCAGCGCGCCGCCCCACACCAGGAACGCGGCCCGGGCCGTGTCCGTGCGCGGTGCCCGCCGGGTGACGACGAGTCCGGCGACGAGCAGCAGCAGCGCGGCGGGGAGCAGCCAGGAGATCTGGCCGCCGATGGAGTCGTTGAACATCCGCAGCAGCCCGGTCTCGCCCCAGCGGCCCCCCTGCCCGCCGCCGGGCCCGCCCCCGCCGCCGACGCTGCCGACCTCGTCGCCGTTGAGCCGGCCGAGGCCGTTGTAGCCGAAGGTCAGCTCCAGGAAGCTGTTGTTCTGCGAGCCGCCGACGTACGGGCGCGAGGCCGCCGGCCAGAGCTCGACGAGCGCCACCCACCAGCCGCCGGAGACGACCAGGGCGAGCCCGGCGAGGCCAAGTTGACCGAGCCGCTTCAGCGGCCGGGAGGGCGCGCACACCGCGTACACGAGTGCGAGCGGCGGCAGGATCAGGAAGGCCTGGAGGGTCTTCGTCAGAAAGGCGAACCCGAACGCGACCCCGGCCGCGACCAGCCACTTCGTGGAGCCCCCGGCCCGCTCCAGGGCCCGCAGCACCGCGTACGCGGCCACGGTCATGAGCAGGGCGAGCAGCGCGTCCGGGTTGTTGAAGCGGAACATCAGCGCGGCGACCGGGGTGAGCGCGAGGACCGTGCCCGCGATCAGGCCGGCGCCCGCGCCGAAGCGGCGGCGGACGGCCGCGTACAGCACGGCGACCGTGCTCACGCCCATCAGGACCTCGGGCAGCAGGATCTGCCAGGAGCCGAGGCCGAAGAGGCGGACGGAGAGCGCCATCGGCCAGAGCGCGGCCGGCGGCTTGTCGACGGTGATGGCGTTCGCCGCGTCGAGCGAGCCGAAGAAGAACGCCCTCCAGCTCTCTCCGCCGGCCTGGACGGCCGCCGAGTAGAAGGAGTTGGCGTAGCCGGAGGCGGACAGGTTCCCCAGGTAGAGCGCGGTGGTGACGGCGAGCAGGCCGAGGAAGGCCGGGCGCACCCAGGGGGCGTCGTCGGGGCGGCCGCGCCACGGCCGGGCGAGCCGGCCGGGGGCGCGGGGCCCGGCGTGCGCGGCCGGGGACGCGGAGGAGACGGCGGCGGGGACCGCGGGCGGGGTCGGTGCGGTCATCGGGGGTCCCCCGTGGGGTGTCGGCGGTCCGGGAAGACCCAGAGCCGGAAGAGCAGGAAGCGGAGCACGGTCGCGGCGAGGTTGGCGACGACGAGCACGGCGAGTTCGGTGGAACGCGCCGGCTCACCGGTGGCCGCGCCGAGCGCGGCGAGGGAGCCGCTGGTCAGGGCGAGGCCGATGGCGAAGACGACGAGCCCCTGCGCCTGGTGGCGGACGGCCCGGTCGCGGCCCCGGACGCCGAAGGTGAGCCGGCGGTTGGCGGCCGTGTTGGCCACGGCGGAGACGAGGAGGGCGGCGGCGTTCGCGAGCTGGGCGCCGGTGCCGAGCCGGAAGAGGGAGTAGAGAGCCAGGTAGAGGAGGGTGGAGAGCACGCCGACCACGCAGAAGCCGACGAGCCGGCGGGCGAGCCCGCCGGGCACCCCGGAGAGCTCGCGGTCGCGCGGGTCGTCGCCGAAGGGCCGGGCGAGCCGGTCCAGCGGCAGCGAGCCGGTCGCCAGCGCCCGTCCGACCCGCCAGACGCCCTTCAGGTCGTCGGTGGCGGTCCGCACGATGTGCACGGTCGAGTCGGGGTCGTCGACCCAGTCGACGGGCACCTCGTGGATCCGCAGTCCGGCCCGTTCGGCGAGGACGAGCATCTCGGTGTCGAAGAACCAGCCGGTGTCCTCGACCATCGGGAGCAGCCGCTCGGCGACGTCGCGCCGGATCGCCTTGAAGCCGCACTGGGCGTCGGAGAAGCGGGCGGCGAGCGAGCCGCGCAGGATCAGGTTGTACGCGCGGGAGACGAACTCCCGCTTGGGCCCGCGCACCACCCGCGAGGAGCGGGCGAGCCGGGAGCCGATGGCCAGGTCGGAGTGGCCGGAGATGAGCGGGGCGACCAGCGGGAGGAGCGCGTTGAGGTCGGTGGAGAGGTCCACGTCCATGTAGGCGAGGACGGGGGCGTCGGAGGCCGACCACACGGTCCGCAGCGCCCGGCCGCGCCCCTTCTGTTCGAGCCGTACGGACCGCACCTCGGGCACCTCGGCGGCGAGGGCGGCGGCGATGGCGGGCGTGGCGTCGGTGGAGGCGTTGTCGGCGACGGTGACGCGGAAGCCGTACGGGAAGGTGCGCGTGAGGTGCGCGTGGAGCCGGCGGACGCACGGCTCCAGGTCCTTCTCCTCGTTGTGGACGGGGATCACCACGTCCAGAACGGGCCGGCCCGCTTCGCTCACCGGCAGGTGCTCCCGGGCGGGGAGGGCGCCGGGGGCCTGCGTCGCGGGCCCCGCGAGGGTGTGGGTTCGCATGCCCACGACCCTCGCCGGGCCCGCTGTCACGGCTGTGTGATGAGCCTGTGGCCGGCCTGTGAGTCCGTCGGCGGGTCCGTCCCCGCCGGGAGCCTCACCGCGAAGACGGTGCGTCCGGGTGCGGACGCGACGGTCACCTCGCCGCCGTGGGCGGCGACGACGGCGCGCACGATGGCGAGGCCGAGCCCGGTGGAGCCGGCCTGCCGGGAGCGGGAGGCGTCGCCGCGGGCGAAGCGCTCGAAGACGGCGGGCAGCAGCTCGGGCGGGATGCCGGGCCCGTCGTCCTGGACCTCGACGACGGCGCTCGCGCCCTCGCCCCGGACGCGGGCGGTGACGGTGGTGCCGGGCGGGGTGTGGGTGCGGGCGTTGGCGAGCAGGTTGAGCAGCACCTGCTGGAGCCGGGCGGGGTCGCCGCGGACGGCCGCCGGCCCGCCCTCCCCGGGCAGTTCGAGGCGCCAGCGGTGGTCGGGCCCGGCGGCGCGGGCGTCCCCGACGGCGTCCACGACCAGCGGGACCAGATCGGTGGCCTCGTACGAGAGGGGGCGTCCGGCGTCGAGCCGGGCGAGCAGCAGCAGGTCCTCGACCAGACCGGTCATCCGGGTGGCCTCGGACTCGATCCGGCCGAGCGCGTGCCGGGTGTCGGGCCCGCACTCCTCCCTGCCGCGTCGGGTGAGTTCGGCGTAGCCGCGGATGGAGGCGAGCGGGGTGCGCAGTTCGTGGCTGGCGTCGGCGACGAACTGCCGGACGCGGGTCTCGCTCTGCTGGCGGGCGTCGAGGGCCGCGTGGACGTGGTCGAGCATCCGGTTGAGGGCGGCGCCGACCTGCCCGACCTCGGTCCGCGGATCGGCCTCGGCGTCCGGCACCCGCTGGTGGAGGGCGACCTCGCCGCTGTGCAGCGGCAACCGGGCGACCTGGGCGGCGGTGGCGGCGACCCGGCGCAGCGGCCGCAGCGCGATCCGGACGAGGACCGTCCCCGCGAGGGAGGCGGCCACGAGGGAGGCGCCGGTGAGGCTGAGCTCGACGAGGACGAGGGTCGAGAGGGCGTTGTCGACCTCGGTGAGCGGGATGCCGGTGAGGAAGGCGCCGTGGGCGCCCTCGGTGTGGACGACCCGGTACGGGCCGAGCCCACCGGGCAGGTCGGCGGTGTGCGGCCGGCCGTCGCGGGGCACGGCGGCGAGTGCGCTCTCCTGCGCCGCGTCCAGCTCCCTGACGGGGAAGCGCGGCCCGTCGCCCGTGCCGCTGCCGGCCACCTCGGTCGAGTAACCCGCCTCGGTGACGTCCCCGTCCTCGACGACGGCGCCGAGCGTGCCGATCGGCGAGCCCGGCGTGCCGAGGAAGGCGAGCGGCTCACGGCCGCGGAGCGGGTCGGGGCCGAGCGGCGCGCCCGGCGGCCCGGCGGCCCGCTGGGCGAGCCCGGTGAGCTGCTCGTCGGCCCGGTCGTAGAGGTAGGAGCGGTACGCGAGGGTGGTGACCGCGCCGATGACGGCCGCGACGACCGCGATCAGCGCCACGGCCGAGACCACGAGCCGCGTCCGCAGCGACCACGGCCGCCGGGACCCGCTCCGGGGGCGGAGGCGCACCGGGCCTACTCCCCCGGCTTGATGAGGTAGCCGGCCCCCCGCCGGGTGTGGATCATCGGCGAGCGCCCGGCGTCGATCTTCCGGCGCAGGTAGGAGATGTAGAGCTCGACGACGTTGGCCTGGCCGCCGAAGTCGTACGACCACACGCGGTCGAGGATCTGCGCCTTGCTCAGCACCCGGCGCGGATTGCGCATGAGGTAGCGCAGCAGCTCGAACTCGGTGGCGGTGAGGTGGATCGAGTCGCCGCCCCGGGTGACCTCGTGGCTGTCCTCGTCGAGGGTGAGGTCGCCGACCACGAGCACCGACTCGCTGCGGGACTGCGCCGCGCCCGAGCGCCGGATCAGCCCGCGCAGCCGGGCGACGACCTCCTCCAGGCTGAACGGCTTGGTGACGTAGTCGTCGCCGCCGGCCGTGAGCCCGGCGATCCGGTCCTCCACTGCGTCCTTCGCCGTCAGGAAGAGGACCGGCACCTCGGGCAGTTCGCGCCGGATCGAGCCGAGCAGGCTGAGCCCGTCGGCGTCCGGGAGCATGATGTCCAGGATGACGACGTCGGGCCGGAACTCGCGGACGGCCCGCAGCGCGCCGGCCCCGTCGCCGGCGCTGCGGACCTGCCAGCCCTCGTAGCGCAGGGCCATCGAGAGCAGTTCGGAGAGGGAGGCCTCGTCGTCCACGACGAGGACGCGGACGGCGGTGCCGTCGGCACGGAGCAGATCGGCGCGGGTGCCGCGGCGGGCTGAAGTGCTGCGAGTGGTGACGGTCATGGCACCACGCTGGCCGCCGCCGCTGAGATCCCTCTTTCGCTTTCCTGTGAATTCCCTGAGAAAGCCGGGGCGGCCCGGCTCAGGGTTTCACGTGAAACATCGTGGCGCCGTTGTCGTGCAGGACAGCCCGGAGCCAGTCGTCGCCGAGGCCGAGCCGTTCCAGGGCGTCGAGCTGGTGGACGTACGGGTACGGGATGTTCGGGAAGTCGGAGCCGAGCAGGATCCGGTCCTGGAGGCCGACGAGCCGCTTGAGCGCCGCGCGCGGGAAGGGCGCCAGGCGTTCGCTGAAGTCCGTGAACGCCATGGTGGTGTCCAGGTGCACGCCCTCGTACCGCTCCGCGAGCCCGAGGAAGTCCTCGTACTCCGGCATGCCCATGTGCGCGACGATCATCCGCAGCCGAGGGTGCCGGGCGAGCAGCTTCCCGGCCGGCCCCGGTCCGGTGAAGGCGCCGGGTGCGGGCCCCGAGCCGCAGTGGACGACGACCGGCGTCCCGCTCTCGGCAAGGAGCCCCCACACCGCGTCGAGCAGCGGGTCGTTGGGGTCGAAGCCGCCGACCTGGACGTGCACCTTGAAGACCCTGGCCCCGTCGTCGAGGGCCTGCCGGACGTACGCGGCGGCCTCCGGCTCGGGGAAGAAGGTCGCGGTGTGCAGACAGCCGGGCGTCCGCGCGGCGAAGCCGGCGGCCCAGGAGTTCAGCCAGGCGCCCATCCCCGGCTTGTGCGGGTAGAGCATCGAGGTGAAGGCCCGCACGCCGAAGCCGCGCAGCAGCTCGACCCGCCGGTCCTCCTCCTCGCGGTAGGTGATGGGCCAGGGCTGCCCGGTCATCGGCCCGACGGCGTCGAAGTACGCCCAGACCTTGTCGAGCACGTTCTTCGGCATGAAGTGGGTGTGGACGTCGACGAGCCCGGGCAGCCCGAGCCGCGCGGTCAGTCCCCGTACGGCCTCACTCTCGTTCAAAGCCGTAGCTCCGCTCGACCTTCCCGATGTGGCAGCTGTACGCCTCGTACCAGTGCGCGCGCCCGTACGACTTCGCCGCCAGGTGCGCGGAGTCGAGCCGCCAGGCGTCGAGGGCCTCCAGGTCGCGGAAATAGGCGACGGTGATGCCGAGGCCGCCGGGGGTGCGGGCGGACTCGTATCCGAGGAAGCCGGGGACGGAGGCGACCCGCTCCCGCAGCTGGGCGGCGGTGTCGGCGTACCCCTCGGGGGCGTCGGGCCGCAGGGAGGTGAAGACGGCGGTGTAGTAAGGGGGTTCGAGACCGGAGATCGGTTTCTGCGTCATGCGCTCACCCTCGCCGGGCGGCCCGGACGCTGTCCACGGCCGCCGGACAAAGGGATCCAAGACTTTACGAACGCCGGGCCGGTCAGAACAGCCCGTCCTGCCCGCTCTCCCCGGCGACGACGCCCACGGGCACGCTCCAGGAATCCGCCTCCCCGCCCCGTTCGAGCCCCCACCCGCCGAGCAGCCGCCCGTCGAGCACGAGATGGCGGCCGGCGGGGTCCCGCAGGTGCAGGTCGGGGCCGGCGGCGGCGAGCACCCGACCGGTGACGACCCCACCGTCGACGAGCTCGGTGACGCTCCCGTCGAGCACGGGCAGCTCCCCGAGCCCGAAGACGTCCCCGTGGTCGTGCGCGGCGAACGGCAGCGCCTCCAGGGTGTCGCCCCAGCCGCCGACGCCCAGGGCCCGCCCGTACAGCTCCTCGACCTCGCCGCGCCGGGCGGCGGGGGCCGGCAGCCCGACCCGCAGCGCCCGCTTCCGCTCGTACGACACCCGGTCGGGCACGCCGAGCGCCTGCCGCAGCACCTCCTCGGTGCGCCGGGCGGCCATCAGCGGCCCGCGTCCCAGCCAGCAGAAGGCGACCGCGCCCTGTTCGAGGAGGCGTGCGGACCCCCGGTGCTCCCCGGTGATCCCGACCTTGACGGTGCCGGGCCCGAACCAGGCGAGGTAGACGCGGTAGGGCCGGGGGTCGTCGGCGAAGGTGTCGGCGGCCACGGAGTGCGCCCGGTCGAGCCGCGCGCAGGCGGGGCAGAGCCCGCCGGTGGACCGCCCGGGCACGGCGGCGCCGAGCGGGCAGGCGTTTCCCCGCACCCCCGCGCAGACCCGGCCGCCGACCGCCCGGAAGCCGAGCGGCCGCCCGTACGCGACCGGGCTCGTCCGCCCGCCCCACCACCGCAGCACGGCCGCGCCGCCGGCCCACCCGACCCCGCCGCTCCGCCACACGCCCCGGCCACCTCCCGTACCCCCGTCCATGCGCCCATCCTCCCCTCACGGCCCTCAGGGCAGGACGTAGATCCGCGTCCCGTCCGGACAGGGGTCGCCGACCTCGCGCATGCAGCCGCGCTCGATGAGCAGCCGGACGCAGTCGCGGACGCGCTCGCCGGAGAGACCGGTGCGCCGGGTGACGTCCTGCGGGCGGCAGCGGACGCCGCCGCGGACGAGGGCGGGCGCGAGGAAGCTCGCGACGGCCCGCATGTCGCCGCTGATCTCCCAGGACTCGACCAGCTCCTGCGCGCTGAGCGGCGGCGGGCCCTCCCCGCCGCGCTGGCGGGGCAGGGCGAACGAGCGCTCAAGGGAGTCGGCGACCCTCGAGAGGCTGCGCCTCGTCTCCCGCAGCAGCTCCGCGTCCGCGACGAGGTCCGCCACGCCCTCCTCGAGCCGTCCCTCCAGCCGTCCCTCCAGCCGGACGAGGACGTCGACGAGCTCGGGCGGCAGCACGAACCCGCTGTGCGCGGGCGCCGGTTCGAGGCCGTAACCGCCGTGCCGCTGCACCTCGGCCACCAGCTCGCCCACCCAGGCCCGGAACGGCCCGGCCTCCGGCGAGCGGCAGGCGGTGACGAGCTGCACGAGGCCAGGGAGGCTCACCATGCGGGCGGTGCCCCGGATGCCGCTGCGCGCGAGGACGTCCCGGGTCGGCGCCAGTTCGCGGGCCGGCGCGAGGCACCAGGCGGGCAGGGCCACGCTGCGCAGCGCCTCCCGCGGCCCCGCGTACCCGAGCCGCCGGGCCACGTCCACGACGGGGAACCAGTGCGCTCCGTCGACGGCCGTCAGCCGCCTCAGCCGGCCTCCCGAAGCGGCCCGTACGAAGTCATCGATGTCGATCGCGTCCAACGATCATCACCTCCACCCGCACGCTAGGCCGAAGGCATATTCAACTGACATGCAAATCTGATGGGTTCACCCAAAAGGGGAAGGCCCCGGGCAAACCCGGGGCCTTCGTAGTAATGTCCGCGTCCGCTAGCGGGCGACGAACTGCGTGAGGATCGCCTGCACCTCGTAGATGTCCACGCCCTTGGTGAAGGTCTTGGTGACCGGCAGCTGCTGGCCCGAGATCCAGATCTTCAGCTCGGCGTCGAGGTCGAAGGTGCCGGCCGTCTCGACGGCGAAGTGCGTGATGCTCCGGTACGGGATCGAGTGGTATTCGACCTTCTTGCCGGTGATGCCCTGCTTGTCGACGAGCACGAGCCGCCGGTCCGTGAAGAAGATGACGTCGCGGATCAACAGGTACGCGGCGTGCACCTGCTCCCCCTGACCGAGCAGCCGCGCGTAGTCCTGCTGCGCCTGTGCCGGATCGATGGCGTGCGCGTTCCCGAAGAGCGCCATGCTCTACCCCCCACATTTCAGCCAAAAAATACGATCAACCGAACCTAACCCCACGTACCCGGCTCCTGGCAACGCCCGCCGGGGACAGGGTCAGAAGAGCGACTTGTACGTGGCGGAGTCCCCCTTCACGGGCACCTTGTCGGCGGCCCCGAAGGGCGTGGTCGTGCTGTTGGCGCCGTAGTGGATCGCGGAGCCCGAAGGACCCATGGCGAAGAGGTCGCTGACGCCCCTCCAGTTCCGGCCGCCCGGGACGATGTGGCTGTACTTCTGCCAGCCGCCGCCGACCTTGCGCCGTGCGGTGAAGGTGCCGTCGCCCTTGCCGAGGTACATCCAGAGGACGCCGTCCTTGTCGCGGGCGAGGAGGTCGCCGCCGCCGGCTCCGGCGACGTTCCCGGGGGCGACGAGGAGGTTGTAGACCTGCCAGCCGCCGCCGACCTTCACGCGCGGCTTGAACGGCCGGGCGGTGTCACCGGTGGAGGCGTAGAACCACAGCACCCCGGAGGTGTCGGTCGCGAGGAGGTCGCCGCGCCCGTCGCCGTTCAGGTCCGAGCCGCCGACGATCTTGTTGTAGACCTGCCAGCCGCCGCCGACCTTCGTCCGCGGCAGCAGCTTCCCCTTCTCGCTCCGGTGCAGCCACAGCACGCCGTCGCGGCCCCGCCCGACGATCGTGCGGTCCGAGGGCGAGGCCATGAGCGTGTACGTGTTCCACCCGGTGCCGAGCGTCGTCGAGGTGGTCGCGCGCAGCTGCGGCCGGCAGCCCTCCTCCCCGCACTCGGCGTCCAGCGCCGCCAGCTGGGAGACCTCGTGGGCGGCCAGCCTGCCCTCGCCGTCGCGGACGAGCACGTCCGCGACGCCGTTGTCGGTGAAGTCGCGCGGCTTGGCACTGCGGACGACGGTGAGCGTGCCGCCGCGGGTGACCGAGGTCCCGAACACGCTCCGCGTCGTCATCTTCCAGGTGTGGGCGCCGTTGGGGGTTCCGAAGTACTTCTCGGAGAGGCCGTCCCAGGAGACGTGGCTCCCGAAGTGGTCCGGCTCCCACCAGGAGGTGAGGGTCGTCTTCCGGCCGGTGGCGGTGTGGGTGAGCTCGACGGTCACGTCCACGTCCCGGTGGTTGAACTCCCAGCTCATCCACTGGCGGGGCTCGCGGTCGAAGTCCATCACGGCGGGCACGGACTCGCTCCCCATGACGAGTTCGAGCCGTTCGCCGCTGTCGGCGACCTTCCGCACGACGGCCTTCCCGTCCGCGCCGACGGAGACCCGGAAGAGCCCGACGCCGTCGGCGAGCGTGCCGCCGTGCACGAGGGCGGCGCCGTCGGCCCCGACGACCACCCGCCGCGCGGAGTCCAGGGCGTGGACGGTCTCACCGCCGGCGACGGGGCTCAGCCCGAGGCCGTCGCCGGTGGCCATCCAGCCGCCCGGCACGAGGAGCCCCCAGAACGAGCGCCGCGCGGGCGCTCCCCCGTTCCGGTCGGCCACCCACGTCGTGTCCGGTCCCTGCCGCCACGCCACGTACTCCGCCGAGACCTGCGCGGTGTCCGTGGAGGCGGACACGTCATAGGTCGCGGTGACGGCGCCCGTGGCGACGTCGACCACCGAGAGCTTGTCCTTCAGGGCGTCCGCGGTGACGGTCTGCACCGCGACCGCGCCGGGCGCGGTGGAGTACACGCGCCGGACGGCGCCCGCCGGCAGCCCGCGGACGACCCGGTCGACGACCTCGCCGCCCGGCACGCGGCTGACGAAGTGCACGCCCTCGGCACCGTCGCGCATGACGAGGGTCGATCCGTTGACCCCGCGCAGCTCGTACGCGCTGTCGATGACGACGGGCGGGGCGTCGGCGTCCCGGGTCATGTCGTGGACGAAGTACCGCGTGCCCTCGCTCGACACGAGGACGTCGCTCTGCGCCGAGGCCCGGTAGGCCCCCGCCCCCTGCCGGGGCAGCCGGGTCTCCGCCCCGTCGGCGTACCGCGTCCAGTAGTGGGTGTCGCCCAGGGTGGACAGGAAGCCGCCGGCCCCGGAGGCGACGAGCGTCGCCCCGGCCCGGAACGGTACGGCGACTTCGCCCACGGCCTCCGCCACGGGCGCGGCGACCGCGGCCCCCGGCAGGGCGAGCCCGCCCCCGGCGACGGCGGCGGCGAGCACGACGGCACCGGCGGCGAGCCGGAGCCGGGACGACCGAGGACGTGTCACGAGAGGTGCCTCCTCAAAGGGTGACGGCGGTGCGACGGAACCCGCCGCGCCCCCCCCAAGACCGAGGAGCCCCCGAAAGGTTGTACGCCCCCGTCGGCCGCCACCTCACCGCACCCGACAACGCGAGAGGCCCGGACTCTCGTCCGGGCCTCTCATCTGTGTGCACTCGGCAGGATTCGAACCTGCAACCTTCTGATCCGTAGTCAGATGCTCTATCCGTTAAGCTACGAGTGCTTGTTCTTTAGTTCTCGTCTCCGTTTCCCGGCCCTTTCGGCCCGCTGTCCCGGCGACAGGAAGAACATTACATGAGTCCCGGCGTCATGTGAAATCCGATTACCCCACCCCATCTGACCTGCGGAAACGCCATCGGAGGACGCAGGGAGAGGCGGGGCGGAGCGGGGGGTTCCAGCGTGGGGAGCGGGACTGGAGGGGGATAAGGAGACCGGGGTCACACATGCGGGGGTGGGAATCGAAGCCGGTCCGGGAACGGCGGAAGCCCCGGCCGTGGGGCCGGGGCTTCCTGAGGCGGAGGCGGAGGGATTTGAACCCTCGATGGGCGATAAAGCCCAAACCGCATTAGCAGTGCGGCGCCATAGACCGGACTAGGCGACGCCTCCTCGCACGTCCGCGCATGCGCGGACGGTGCGTGCAGATGATGACACAGGCGAGCCTGGTGTCACCAATCGCTTTCACCGTACCGGGCGGGCGGGGTGCGGGGCAAAGTCCCCGGCGCGTCCCGGGGAGCACGTCCGGGCCCCCGCCCGGCGCACCCCGCTTGCGCAACGCGCCCGGGGTCGCAGCGTTAGAGAGGTGTCCCGCCCCTTCCCGTCCGTACGTCTCCGGAGTCCGTCCATGCCGCTGCGCCGTCTCGCCCTCTCCGCCGCGCTCGCCGCCGCCCTCGCCACCTCCCTCGCCGGCGTCGCCTCGGCCGGACCGCTGCCGCCGCTGCCGCTGCTGTCGCCGCCCGACTCGCTGGCGGTGACCGTCACCGGGAGCGGGAACCCGGAGGCCGAGGGGAGCTGGAAGCTGACCTGCGACGACCGGCCGGGCGGGGACCATCCGGCGGCCGCGCGGGCCTGCGAACGCCTGGCGGGCTTCGCGCGCGCCGGGGAGGACCCCTTCGCACCGGTCCCGGCGGACGCACTGTGCACGCAGATGTACGGCGGGCCGGTGACCGCCCGCGTGACGGGCACCTGGCAGGGGCGTCGGATCGACGCCCGCTTCTCCCGTGCGAACGGCTGCGAGATCGGCCGCTGGGAGAACACGGAACCTCTCCTTCCGAGCGTCCGGGGCTGACGGGACGATCGGGGGCGCCGTTAGACTCCCTCCGTGACAGGGCCGCCGCCCGAGGGGCAAGATGGGGCCGGCCCGCCGTCACGGCACATGCCGTACGGCGCACACCGCGGGCACGGTCCGCGCGCAATTGCAGGCGTCAGGGAGGAAGCGTCGTCGTGAGCAGCAGGCCATCCCGAGGCGCTGCTCGCCTCGCAGCCATACTCGACGCCCTCCCGGACGGCCTCGTGCTCGTCAACTGCAACGGCACGGTCGTCAACGCCAACACCATCGCCCTCGGCATGTTCGAGACCCCCGGCACCGCGCTCGTCGGGCGCGGGCTGCTCGACCTGCTGCCCACCTTCGACTCGCGCCTGATCCCCGGCTCGATGCGCCGCCCCGATCCGGCGGACGAGCGCGGCCGCACCAAGCCGATGCGGATGATGGCCCGCCGCACCGACGGCGGGGAGTTCCCCGTCGAGGTGACCAGCGCCAGCCTGGAGGACGGGCGCGAGGCGTACGACTCGTACAGCGGCTACACCGGCGACGAGCTGCTGATGCTCGTCGTCCGCGACCTCACCGGCACCCTCGACACCGAGGCCGAGCTGGCCCGCTCGCAGCGGCAGACCGAGATGATCCTGCGGGCCGCCTCCGAGGGCGTCGTGGGCACGGACACCGACGGCCGGGTCGTCCTCGTGAACCCCGCCTTCGCGCAGATCCTCGGCTACCGCGCCGGCGAGCTCGGCGGCGCCGAGCTGCACCCGCTGATCCTCGCCAAGCGCGCCGACGGCACCCCCTTCCCGTACGAGGAGTCCCCGCTCGCCGACACCCTCAAGTCGGGCCGCAAGCACCGGGTGCGCGGCCAGGTGCTGTGGTCGAAGGCCGGCGACCGGGTGCCGGTCGACCTGACGACCGCTCCGGTGCGCGACGGCGACCAGCTCGTCGGCGCCGTGATGACCTTCACCGACCGCCGCCCCCACGAGGAACTGGTCGCGCGGCAGGAGGAGCTGGTCGAGAAGCACGCCGCCGAGCTGGCCGAGCTGGCCGAACGGCACGCCACCGAGCTCGCCGACCGGGCCGAGCGGCACGCGGCCGAGCGCGAGGCGCAGGCGGAGCGGTACGCGGCCCTGGCCTCCCGGCACGCCCAGCTGACCGCCGTCCTGGCCGAGTCGCTGCGCGGGCCCCTGGAGGAGCTGCGCGGCGAGCTGGGTTCGCTGGCCGCCGACGACGGCGTGCAGCTGTGGCCCGAGGCGAACCGGCTGCTGCACCACCTGGTCGCCGGGTCCGCCCGGATGACCACCCTCGTCGACAACGTCCTCGGCTACCAGCGCCTGGACGCCGGCGAGGAGGAGCTCGACCGGAAGGTCGCGCTCCTCGACGGGATCGTCACCGGCGGCATCGACGCGGCCGTGGAGCTGATCGGCCCGGGCCGCGCGCAGTTCGCGGTGCACGCCCCGCCGATCGAGGCCGAGGTCGACGCCGACCGGCTGACGACCGCGCTCGCCCACCTCGTCGCGGACGTGGCCGGGGTCGACGCCACCGGCAGGACCCGCGCCTCGGCGCAGGGCGTCGCCGGTCCCGGTGACTCCACGATCGTGGTGGCGGCGGCACAGCGCGGCGAGGTCGTCCGCGTCGAGGTCCGCGGGCCGTACGCGGGCGGCGACCCGGTCCACGGGCCCATCGTGCGCGGGATCGTGGCGGCGCACGGCGGTGTCGTGCAGACCCACGAGGTGCCGGGGACGAGCGGCGGCGCGTACGTCCTGGAGGTGCCGATCGGCGCGGGCCGGGGAACCGTTCCCGCCGCCGAGGCCGCGACCGCGCCCCCGGCCCAGTCCACGCTCGCGCTCGCGGCCGCGCCCGAACCGGCGTCCGCGTCCACTCCCGCTTCCGGGCCCACACCCCCTCCCGCTGCCGCGTCCGCCCCCGGGCCCACGCCCCCTCCCGCTGCCGCGTCCGGGCCGGAGCCGTCCGCCGGCCTCCCGTCCGGCCCCGCGCCGGAGGCTCCCCCGGCCGGGCCCGCGGGTGGCGTGCCCGCGCAGACCTCCGGTCCCGTGGCCGGCGGGAGCGCGGGCGGTTCCGGGCGGCGCCGGGCACGGCGCGGGTCCACCGACGCGTTCCTGGAGAGTGCGATCTCCCCGGAGGGCGAGGACGGGGCGGTCGCCGTGCCGGCCGGGGGCGGCGGACGCCGCCGCGCCCGTGCGGAGGAGGCGCCGGGGCCCGCCGAACTCATCCCCGCCCAGCAGACCGCCGGCGTGGAGCCGACCGGTCGCCGCCGCCGGGGCCGGCCCGCCGAGGGCTCCGTGGTGACCGCGGCCGAGGGCGCCCAGGAGCGGGCCGCGCTCGGTGCCGCCGTGCCGCCGCAGGGCGTCGCCCCCGCCGAGCCCGCCGGTGCTCCCGCGCCGGCCCCCGCCCTGCCGGCCGCGCCCCCCGGTGGCGCGATCGCCGTGGTCTCTCCCGGGAGTGCCGAGGGCGAGCGGCCGACCGGGCGCCGTCGGCGTGCGCTCGCCGCCGCGCAGGAGCGGGCCGCCGCCGCCGAGGCGGGACCCCGGACGCCGTTCGCGCTGCCGCCGGCCGACGCCGACCGCGACGAGGCGCCGGCGCCCGCCGACGCCGACGCCGGCGCCGCGCACGAGGAGCAGCCGCAGCACGGGGGCGCGCAGGACGTGCCCGCCGGGCACACTCCCCCGCAGCCGCATCCGCTCCCGGCGTCCGCGTCCGCCACCGCGGTCCCGGCCACGGGCCTGGGGCCGGTGCCCCTGCCCGCGTCCATGCCCGCCCCGGCGCCCCTGCCGGCTCCCACGCCCGAACCAGCGCCCGCGCCCGCGCCCCCCGCCGTGCCTCCGGCCGCCGCGACCGCTCCGTCCGCGACGCCCGCGAACGGCACCGCCACGCCTGCGAGCGGCACCGGCACCGGTTCCGTACCGCTGCCTCCCGAGCTTCCGATGCCTGCTCCCGCCCCCGCGCCGTCGCCGTCGGTGCCGTCGCCGTCGGTGCCGGCGGCTCCGCTGCCGAAGGACTCCACGCAGGGGCGGGCGTTCAGCGTGCGCACGCTCGGGCAGGGGGTGCCCTTCGCGCCGCCGGTGCAGGCGGGGACGCCCGTGGCCGCTCCGTCGAACGGCTCGGGCCGGCGCCGCAAGCTCGCGACGCCGCCGGAGCTCGATCCGCCGGCCCCGGCTCCTGCCCCTGCCCCTGCCCCTGCCCCTGCCCCGACCGCCGCACCGGCGCCGCTCCCCACCGCCGCGCCCGTACCCGCTCCCGTACCCGCCGCCGGGTCCGAGGGGCGCGGGCGGGCGTACGCGATAGGGGCGCCGGCCGAGGGGTCCGACGAGGGTCCGGAGCCGCTCGACGGCCCCGGCGGCGCGGTCGAGGTCGTGAACCGTCCCGCTCCGCTGCCCGTCGACGACGAACTGCCCCCGGAGCCGCTCGACAACCCGCGCCGGCTGCTCGTCTGGCCGGCGCCGGACGTCGCCACCCAGCAGGCCCTGAGCGACCGCGGCTACCGGCCGGTGATCGTGCACTCCCGCGAGGAGGTCGACGCGCAGATCGCCGCCTTCCCGGCCGCGCTCTTCGTCGACCCGCTGACCGGTCCGATCACCCGGACGGCGCTCCAGTCGCTGCGCCGGGCGGCCGTCTCCGCCGAGGTGCCGGTGCTGCTCGCGGCCGGGCTCGGGCAGGCGGGCCGGGAGGAGG
Source organism: Streptomyces roseolus (assembly GCF_014649855.1). Taxonomy (GTDB): domain Bacteria; phylum Actinomycetota; class Actinomycetes; order Streptomycetales; family Streptomycetaceae; genus Streptomyces; species Streptomyces roseolus. The sequence continues at coordinate 138,665 of NZ_BMTV01000015.1, forward strand.
CGTACGGCGCCGATCCCGCCGTCCTGCTCAAGGCGCTCGCGCCGCGCGACAGCGAGCAGCACCCCTCGCGGGTCCTGGTCATCGAGGAGAACGAGCACATCGCCGGCGCCCTCGCCGCCACCCTGGAGCGGCGCGGGATGCAGGTGGTGCGGGCGGCCACGGACACCGAGGCGGTGGCCCTCGCGGGCGAGACGCGGCCGAACCTGGTGGTCATGGACCTGATGCAGGTGCGCCGCAGGCGGGCCGGGATCATCGACTGGCTGCGGGCGAACGGGCAGCTCAACCGCACCCCGCTGGTCGTCTACACCTCGACCGGCCTCGACGCCGAGCGGCTGCCGGAGCTGTCCTCCGGCGAGACGGTCCTCTTCCTGGCCGAGCGCTCCAACAGCGCCGAGGTCCAGGCCCGGATCGTCGACCTGCTGGCGAAGATCGGCACCAACTGAGAGAAGACCGGGGGAAGGGGGAGGGCTCCCGACGGGCCCGCCCCCTTCCCCCGGTGGCGTGCGTCAGATCCGGGTGACGTCCAGCTCGCCCTCCGCGTACTGCTTGCGGATCACCTTCTTGTCGAACTTGCCGACGCTGGTCTTCGGGACCGCCGGCACGATCGCCCAGCGCTCCGGCAGCTGCCACTTGGCGATGCCGCCCTCGGTGGCGAGGAAGTCCCGCAGGGTCGCGTAGTCGGCCTCGGCGCCCTCCTTGAGGACGACGGTCGCGAGCGGGCGCTCGCCCCACTTCTCGTCCGGGACGGCGACGACGGCGGCCTCGGCGACGGCCGGGTGGGCCATGATCGCGTTCTCCAGCTCGACGCTGGAGATCCACTCGCCGCCGGACTTGATGACGTCCTTGGCGCGGTCGGTGAGGGTGAGGAAGCCGTCGGGGCTGATCACGCCCACGTCGCCGGTCTTCAGCCAGCCGTCCTCGCTGAACTTGTCCTCGGGCCGGATCGGGTCGGCGCCGACGCCGCCGAAGTACGCGCCCGCGATCCAGGTGCCGCGCACCTCCAGCTCGCCGGCGGACTCGCCGTCCCAGGGCAGGTGCTCGCCGGCGGGGCCGACGAGCCGGCCCTCGACGCCCGCGGGGAAACGTCCCTGCGTGACGCGGTACGGCCACTCCTCCTCCGGGGTCAGCCCGGCCGGCGGGTGCGCCATCGTGCCGAGCGGGGAGGTCTCCGTCATGCCCCAGGCGTGACAGAGGCGGACGCCGAGCTTGTCGTAGGCCTCCATGAGGGAGGGCGGGCAGGCGGCGCCGCCGATGGTGACCTGCTTCATGGAGGAGAGGTCGCGCGGGTGGGCGGTGACCTCGGCGAGCAGGCCCTGCCAGATGGTGGGGACGGCCGCGGCGTGGCTGGGCTTCTCGCGCTCGATCATCTCGGCGAGCGGGGCCGGCTGGAGGAAGCGGTCCGGCATGAGCATGTTGATGCCGGTCATGAAGGTGGCGTGCGGCAGGCCCCAGGCGTTGACGTGGAACTGCGGGACCACGACCAGGGTCGTGTCCCGGTCCGTCAGGCCCATCGACTCGGTCATGTTCACCTGCATGGAGTGCAGGTAGATCGACCGGTGCGAGTAGACGACGCCCTTCGGGTCGCCGGTGGTGCCGGAGGTGTAGCACATGGCGGCGGCGGAGCGCTCGTCGAGCTCGGGCCAGTCGTAGGCGGTCGGGCGGCCCGCGATCAGCTCCTCGTACTCGTGGACGCGCGGTGCGGCGCCGTCGAGGAGGGAGCGGTCGCCGGGGCCGGCGACGACGATGTGCTCGACCGTCGGCAGGTGCGGCAGGAGCGGGGCCAGGAGGGGGAGCAGGGAGCCGTTGACGAGGACGACCCGGTCGGCGGCGTGGTTGACGATGAACGCCAGCTGCTCGGGGGGAAGCCGCAGGTTGAGGGTGTGCAGGACGGCGCCCATGGACGGGATGGCGAAGTACGCCTCGACGTGCTCGGCGTTGTTCCACATCAGCGTCGCCGTGGGCTCGCCCTGGCGGACGCCCAGCTCGTCGCGGAGGGCGTTGGCGAGCTGGGCGGCGCGGTCGCCGATCTCGGCGAAGGTGCGGCGCTGCGGCTCCGGCTCGCCGGTCCAGGTCGTGACGGTGGACCGGCCGTGGACCCTCCGGCCGTGTTCGAGGATGCGGCTGATGGTGAGCTGTACGTCCTGCATGGTGCTGTACACGGGGCGTCCTCCCGGTGGGCGCTGCGCGTGCCTACGTGGCAGTAAAGGTGTGCAGATTCTGCGCACATACCACTCGGTATGTCACTACCCGGGAGTACCGAAATTGCCAGTGATCGCTGGCAGAGGTCGCCGACCAGCCGTTTCCCGCGTCAGGCGCCGACGCCCGCCGTGAGTTCCGGGTCCTCGCGGAGGCGTCCCAGGGCGCGGGAGACGGCGCTCTTCACCGTGCCGACGGAGACCCCGAGCACCTCGGCCGTCTGGGCCTCGCTGAGGTCCTCGTAGTACCGCAGCACGACCATCTGCCGCTGCCGCTCGGGGAGCTTCATCACGGCGCGCCACATGGCGTCGTGGAGGACCTGGCGCTCGGCCGGGTCCGGCTCGGCCGGGCCGGCCGGCTCGGGCAGCTCCTCGCAGACGAACTCCTCGACCTTGCGCTTGCGCCACTGCGAGGTGCGCGTGTTCACCAGCGCCCGGCGCACGTACCCGTCGAGGGCCCGGTGGTCCTCGATCCGCTCCCAGGCCACGAAGGTCTTGGTGAGCGCGGTCTGGAGCAGGTCCTCGGCATCGCTCGGGTTCGCGGTCAGCGAGCGGGCGGTGCGCAGCAGCAGGGGCTGGCGGGCCTTCACGAAGGACGAGAAGGACGGGTACGCGAAGGAGCGCGGGCCCTGACGCGGCGAGGTGCGCGGGGCCGTGCGCTGTCCGGGCCGGGTGGCGGCCGTGGAGGCGCCGGCGCAGACGGGGCCAGTGGGTGGCGGAGTCATGGTTCCACGCTAGGAGCGGCGGGGTCCGGGCGGATCGGCCCCAGGTCCCGAACCCGGCTCCCCCTCAGGTCGGAGTCCTCGGGGTGCCCCCACCTCCTCTGGGTGGAGCCGCCGTCACCCGGGGGTCAGGGTCGGCGGGGGCGACGGCGGCGCGCGTACGGTGCCCGCCCGTGGGTCCGTCCGCGTGCCCGCCCCCGCGTCCGCCCGTGTCCCCCTCCGCGTGCCCGCCCCCGCGTCCGCCCGTGTCCCCCTCCGCGTGCCCGCCCCCGCGTCCGCTCAGGTGTCCGTGCCGAGGACCAGCCCCGAGGTCGGGACGCCCGTGCCGGCGGTGACCAGGGCCCGGGCCGCGCCGGGGACCTGGTTCACGGAGGTGCCGCGCAGCTGCCGCACCGCCTCCGCGATGCCGTTCATCCCGTGGAGGTACGCCTCGCCCAGCTGGCCCCCGTGGGTGTTGATCGGCAGTGCGCCCGCCGCCACGAAGTCCCCGCCCTCGCCCGGCCCGCAGAAGCCGAACTCCTCCAGCTGCATGAGCACGAAGGGGGTGAAGTGGTCGTAGAGGATGCTCACATCGACGTCGGCCGGGCGCAGCCCGGACGTCCGCCACAACTGCCGTGCCACGACGCCCGTCTCGGGGAGGCCGGTCAGTCCGTCCCGGTAGAAGCTCGTCAGGGCCTCCTGCTTGCGGCCCGCTCCCTGCGCCGCCGCGAGGACGACGGCGGGCGGGTGCCGCAGGTCGCGGGAGCGCTCGGCGGTGGTGACGACGATCGCCTGGCCGCCGTCGGTCTCCTGGCAGCAGACGAGGAGGCGGAGCGGCTCCGCGATCCAGCGGGAGGCGGCGTGGTCGGCGAGGGTGATCGGCTTGCCGTGGAAGTACGCGGCGGGGTTCTTCGCCGCGTACCGACGGTCGGTGACGGCGACGTGCCCGAACACCTCCGGCGTGAGCCCGTACACGTGGAGGTAGCGCTGGGCGGCCATGGCGACCCGGGAGGCGGGGGTGAGCAGCCCGAAGGGCAGCTGCCGGCCGAGCGCGGCGCCCTCGGCGGAGGGCTCGCGCCGCTGCACTCCGGAGCCGAAGCGGCGGCCCGACCGCTCGTTGAAGGCCCGGTAGCAGACGACGACCTCGGCGACGCCGGCCGCGACGGCGAGCGCGGCCTGCTGGACGGTGGCGCAGGCGGCCACGCCGCCGTGGTGGACGCGGGAGAAGAAGGTGAGCTCGCCGATGCCGGCCGCCTGGGCGACGGTGATCTCGGGGTTGGTGTCCATGGTGAAGGTGACGGGTCCGTCCACGTCCCCGGGGGCGAGCCCGGCGTCGTCGAGGGAGGCGCGGACCGCCTCGACGGCGAGGGAGAGCTCGCTGCGGCCGGAGTCCTTGGAGAACTCGGTGGCGCCGATGCCCGCCGGCGGCCGCCCGGCCGCCGAGGCCGTCGGGGCGGAGCAGGCTCATCGGGGCACCTCCACGGTGACCGTGCCGGTGACGTGGTGGCCGAGGCCGTTGGCCCCGGCGATCCGGACGAGGGCGGTGACGGTGCCCTCCGGCCCGCCGGCCACCTCGGCCACCGTGCCGGTCAGCGTCATCGTGTCCCCGGGATGGTTGGGGGCGCCGGGGCGGATGGCGACCTTGCGGAGCACCGCCCGCGGTCCGAAGTGGTCGGTGACGTACCGGCCGACGGGGCCGTTGGCGGTCAGGATGTTCATGAAGACGTCCGGGGAGCCCTTCTCCCGGGCGGCCTCGGCGTCGTGGTGCACGTCCTGGTCGTCGCGGGAGGCGACGGCCCCGGCCACGATCAGGGTGCGGGCGACGGGGATCTCCAGCGGCGGCAGCGCGTCACCGGCCCTCATGACGAACCCTCCTCCGCGAGCACGTCGCCGAGTTCGGCGAGGAGCGCGGTGCCGTGGCCCAGGTAGGCGTCGAGCTGCCGACCCCACGGGAAGTGCCGGTGGACGGGGTGGTCGAGGTCGGCACCCGTCCCGCCGTGCAGGTGCTGGCCGCTGTGCACGACCCGCTTGCCGGCCTCCGGGGCCCACCAGGCGGCGGTCAGCGCCGCCGCGGCGCTGTCGAGGCCGGCGTCGGACCGCCAGGCCGCCTCGTGGGCGGTGACCCGGATGGCTCGGTGTCCATGTGGGCGTCGGCCGCGCGCAGTTGGACCGCCTGCCGGGTGGCGAGCGGCCACCCGGACTGCTCCCGCACGGAGGTGTACGCGACGGCCCGGGCCAGCGAACCGGCGCAGACGCCCGCCTGGAGACCGGCGAAGGCGGTCGGGCGGCGGGGAGCACGTCCTCGTACGCCTCCGGTCCCGTCCCGTCCCCCAGCCGCTCGGCGGGCGTCCCGTCGAGCACCGGCCGCTCCGCCGACCAGGGAGCGGTCAGTTCGACCGGTTCGACGGCGGCGGCGTCCTCGGTCCGCACCAGCCACAGCGTCCGGTACGCGTCCGGAACGAGGAGGTGGGTGGCGTCCCGCAGCCACGGCACCCGGCCGACGGTCCCGGTGAGCCGCCCGGCGCGCGCCGTGACCGCGCCGGTGGCGGGGAAGGCGCCCGTCGCGACGACGGTCCCGTCCCGCAGCCCCGGCAGGAGACGGGCGCGCTGCTCCTCGGTGCCGTGCCGGGCGACGGCGAGGATCCCGTACGCCCCGGTCGCGGCGAGCGCGACCCGTTCGTGGTTGAGCTGTTCGGTGATCAGCCCCCAGCCGCCGTTCTCCTCCCCGACGAGGTTCCCGGCCGGGGCCCGGATCCCGTCGTAGTGGGTCGCGGTGGTGGTGAGCCCGCCGACGGTCTCGATCGGGGTCCAGGAGAACCCCGGGGCGTCGGTGGGGACGAGGAGGAGGGAGATGCCCCGGTGCGGGGGCGCCTCGGGGTCGGTGCGGCAGGCGAGCCAGATCCATTCGGCGTTCTGCGCGTTGGAGGTGAAGACCTTCTGCCCGTCGACGACCCGGGTGTCGCCGCCGCGGACCGCCCGGGTCCGCAGCGAGGCCAGGTCCGTACCGGCCTCGGGCTCGCTGCAGCCGATCGCGAAGACGCACTCCCCGCGCAGGATCCCCGGCAGGAGGGCGGCCTTCTGCTCCTCGGTGCCGTACCGCATGAGGGTGGGTCCCACCGTGTTGAGCGTGACCATCGAGACGGGCGCGCCGGCCCGGTACGCCTCGTCGAAGAAGACGAACTGCTCGTCGGCGCCGCGGCCCTGGCCGCCGTACTCCTCCGGCCGGCCGAGGCCCAGGAGACCGTCGGCGCCGATCCTCCGCAGCAGCCGGCGCTGCGCGGCGCCGTCGCTCGCGGGCGGCGGCCCGTCGGGCATCGTCTCGCGGAAGTACGCGCGGAGTTCGGCGCACAGCCGGAGCTGCCGCTCGGTCGGGGCGAGGTGCACGGGACGGCCTCCCGGAGGGGACGACGAAGGTTTCTGACTGTCCGTCAAGTCGCTTCGCCCTGTCAAGACACCCCGGCCGAAACGGCGAGGCGGCCCGCGCGAGCGGCACCGAAGTGCCGTCGCGCGGGCCGCCGTTCACACCGCGGTCACGCCCCCTCGGGCCGGGCCCGTGGACCGGTCACCACCACGGGAGGAAGTTGACCGTGTTGTTCGCCTGCGAGATGTGGGTGAAGGCGGAGCCGTTCACGCTCGCCGTGTTGTTCTGGTTGGAGGCACCGGAGCCGGTCGCCACCTGCTGCGTGGTGGTGGAGTTGCCGTTGTTGTCGCCACCCACGCCGCTGCCGATGATCGTGGCGACGCTCGTGTTCGATCCGTCGTCCGCGAAACCGCCGTTGTCGGCCTGCGCCACGCCGCCGAAGAGGGCTGCGGCGAGCGGCAGGGCCACGACGGCGGCGGCGATGCGGGCGGTACGGATGCTTGCCATGTCTGTTCCTCCGGGAACTGAAGCCAGTCTGCTGTGCACGGAAATGCGGTTCTGCTGAAAGCGGGCCGTGAACTCCGGCCCTGACCTGGGAAGTTGGCCTACCGCCCCGGTCGCTCTACTGCTCGACGTCGCGAATCCAGAGTTGCCCACCGAATCCCCGGCGAACCACCCCGGAGCGCCCGATTCCCCCGCAAGCGTGAGGACAAGCCGATAAACCCTTCGTCGCCGAGAAACCCCCAGCTCACAGCGGACGGCGCCCGCGAAATCACCCCGGATCCGTTGCGCCGCAAGGGAGGAAGCGTTCCGTCAGAACCCCCGACAAACCGGACCGGGAGCACCCGCGGCGCCCCACACCGCTCGAACGCGCCTCGCTGTCGGGGAAAGGGATTTCGAGCCGAAGCCTCCGCTCAGAAGCACCCGTCTCCCCCGCGTCCCGGCGCCCCCGACTCCCGGTTTCCGTCTTCCGTTCCCCTCCCCCTCTCCTTCTCCTTCTCCTTCTCCGTCCACGGTCCCGCCCGCGCCCCCGGCTCAGCCCGCCTCCCCGACCGCGTCCCCGCCCGCGTCCCCGACCGCCGCCTCGAAAGCGGCGTACGCGGTCGCGTCGAAGAGCACGAACCGCACCTCCTCGACCTCGGTGTCCGCCGCCCGCACGGCCTCGATCGCGATCCGCGCGCCGTCCCCGAGCGGCCAGCCGTAGACGCCCGTGGAGACGGCCGGGAAGGCGACCGTACGGTCACCCAGTTCGTCCGCCACCCGCAGGGACTCCCGGTAGCAGGAGGCCAGCAGCTCCGACCGGTCCTCGCCCTGCGACCAGACCGGTCCCACGGTGTGGATCACGTGCCGCGCCGGCAGCCGGCCGGCCGTGGTCGCCACCGCCCGCCCGGTCGGCAGGCCCTTGCCGTAGTGCGAGCGGCGCGGTTCCCGGCAGGCGGCGAGGATCTCCGGCCCGCCCCTCCGGTGGATGGCACCGTCGACTCCTCCGCCCCCGAGCAGCGAGGAGTTCGCGGCGTTGACCACCGCGTCCACCGCCACCTCGGTGATGTCCCCCCGCACCAACACGATCCGCACCACGTCGCCCTCCTCGGCTCCTGGGACTTCGGACCGCCCATCCTCACGGCTCGCGGCCGGAGCGGGCAGCCGCTTTTACCCCACTCCGCGGGTCCGCGGGCCCCTTCCCGGGCCTCGGAACGGCGGGGACCGGGGGCAATGCATACCTACGAGCCAATGTGAAGGAAGTGATGTCACACGTACGAGTGGGTGTTGCGGCCCCCGTCGCACCGGGTCCGAAGCCACCGGCCCCGGGACCGGCTTCCACGGCCCCCGCCCGGCGGGAAGAACGAAATGGCCGGTCCAACGGGTGTTTTCGCTCTGAATCAGAAAGAGAAAAGCGCGTGTCTAACCCCACACCCGCGCCTAAATTATCCAGAATTTCACCTACTGCCCCAGTTGAAACCACGCCGTCTCGTCGCCTAGGAGCGTGTCATGCAGATTCGCAGGTGGCTCCCGGACCAGCCCACCCTCATCGGCCGCCACGACTGGCCGGACGAGGGGGACGAGGGGACCCATCTGCGGCTGCGGGCCGACGCCATCGTCGTGCTCGACCGGCGGGCGTGGCGCGTCCTGGAGATCACCGGCTACCCCAACGACCACTGGCCGGAGGCCTACGAGAAGGCGTGGCGCGACCACATGGAACTGTGGTGGCACGCCAACGAACTGCGGCGGGTCAACAACCAGCCGGTCAAGCCGGCTTCCGACCGGGCCGGCTTCTACAAGCGCCCGGTGGTCCTCGTCCTCCGCGACGACAACCTGCCCCGCTCCGCGCCGAAGCACTGGTGCGCCCCCGCCAGCCAGGACTGGCGGGTCCTTCCCGAGCACTACGCCGTCTGCCGGTCCTGCGGCGAGCTGCCGCCCTGCCGCCACGGGGAGTACAGCCCCGAGGGCGGCCCCCGCCTCCCGGAGCAGAGCGGCGGCATCCCGCTCATCGTGCCGGAGGGCTGCTGCATGGGGTGCGCCGAGCTGATCAAGCCGCGCATGCGGACCGTACGCTTCCCCGGCCCCAACCTCTGGTACCCGGACCTGGGGGAGGACACCGCCGTCTTCCACGCCCGGGCCGCCTGCGAGGACCAGGTGGCCCTCTACCGGGCCCAGTGGCAGGCCGCGCACCCCCAGCCCGCCGCGCACCCGCCCACCCCGGCCTTCCCCGGCTTCGACCACTTCTTCCTGCCCCAGCCCCGTGCCGACCAGGACCCGGCCTCCGCCCTCGTGACCGCGCACGGACAGAACCCCGCGGCCCCCCACGGCCAGACGCCGATGGCACCCCACGGCCAGAACCCCACGGCACCCCACGGCCAGGCGCCGATGGCACCGCACGGCCAGAATCCCGTGGCCCCTCACGGCCAGGCGCCGATGGCGGCGCACAGCCAGGGAGTTCCGCCGGCGCACGGGCAGGGAGCCCCCTCCGCACACGGCCAAGGGTCCATGGGGGCGCCGCACGGCCAGGGGTCCCCGGCGCCGTACCCCCAGGAGGAGGCGCACTCCTCCCTGGTCACCGGTTCCGGAGCCTTCTCGCCCGCCTTCGACGACTACCGCCCGGAGCCCGACCCGTACCCCTCGGCCCCATCGCCCGCCCAGGCCGCCCAGGCCGCCCAGAGCGTCCAGGTCGCCCACACCGCTCAGGCCTCCCACACCGCTCAGGCGGCCGCGCCCGCGCCGTCTTCCGCCCCGATGACCGTCCCGGACACCGCGCCCGCCGTGCGGGCCGCGGAGGAACTGAGCCGCTCCCTCACGTCTCCGCCGGTCTTCCACAACGCGGAGCAGGCGGCCCGGGTGATCGAGGAACTCACCGCCGCGGTCCGCAACATCGCCCTCTGCCTGAACAGCCCGCAGGCCCGCAGCCACCCTCACCCCTGACCCGCCGGCCCGGCCGGTGGGTGTGGCGCCGGGAGAGCGGCGGGGCGGGAGGCGGGCCGACCGGCTCCGCCCGGATCAACCGGTGCTCGCCCCCGCGGGCACGACCACGATCTGGTGCTCGTCCTCATAGATGATCCGGCCGGGGTTCGAGGACTCCAGCCGCAGGCACTCCACCCCGTGCGCGGCCAGGAGCTCCAGGTACCCGTCCACCCGCCCGATGAGGTCGACAGCAGACTTCTTGAACCAGGCGACGGCACCAGGGTTCACCGCGGGGTCGTACACCCGTGGATCAGCATGCGTCGGGTTGGGGTAGCGGGTGTCGTACCAGTCGCTGTTCGTTCTCCAGAAGCGGTACTGCTCGTCGGTCAACCTGCCCTGTGCCGCAAGCTCGTTCGCGAGCACGAAGACTCCGGGGAAGTGCCCCCGCTCGTGCCGTTCCGTGCCCTGGAAGCGGACGTACCGCGCTTCGTCTTCCTCCATGAAGTACCCCGATCACGCCGCGCTCTTCTCTCCCGGCGGATCCTAGGACTTCCGGCCGCGCGCCCCTCATGCGCCGGGACGACCGGGTGACCACGGGGGGCCACGGGGGGCTGGGGTGCGCCGCGGTGTTCGCCACACGCGAGGGCCCCCGGCCGGATCTTCCGGTCGGGGGCCCTCTGTTGAGCGGTGGGTGTGGGATTTGAACCCACGGAGACATCGCTGCCTCGACGGTTTTCAAGACCGTTCCCTTAGGCCGCTCGGGCAACCCACCCTCGCTCCGGACCGTTTGGGGCGGAGCGGCTACAGCGTACCGGGTGGGGGAGGGGGCGGCGGGCCGCAGGACGGGGTGGGGGGTTCGCGGGGGGTCGCAGGGGGTTCGCAAGGGGTTGTCCGATATGCCCGGAATGCCGCCGTCATGTCGCCGTCATGCCGTAGGTGCCTGGAGGCCGCCGCGATCGCCGGGTCGGAGTCCCCTCCACGGCATCTCCACGTTTCTCGAGAAGAACAGAGGGTCGCAGGGCGCAGGGCACGATCGACGGGTTCAGTTATGGCATGGCCACGCCACTCGCGGGCCAGGTGACGGCCTGCCTGGGCAGCGCGCCGGGGCCGCGCCGCACCGTGCGGTCGCTCGCGACCGGGCGGACCCGGAGGCCCGGGTGGCCGGCGCTCGGGGCGGCGTCGATCGGGTGCGGGATCTGGACCATGCGCTTCATCGCGATGCCCGGCTTCCAGGTGAGCGAGACGGACATCTCGCACGACGGCACGCTGACCTTCCTCAGCCTGCTCGTGGCGACGCTCGTCGTCGGCGCCGGCGTCTTCACCGTGGGCTGCCGCGGCGCGCGGCCGGTCCCGCTGCTCGCCGCCGGCCTCTTCACCGGCCTCGGCGTGGCGGGCACGCACTACCTGGGCACGGCCGCCATGCGGATGAACGGTCCGTGACGTGCCGGCCCGGTGTCGTCGCGCTTCTCCGTCCTCATCGCCGTCGTCGCCGCGACCGCCGCCCTCTGGGCCGCCGTCTCGGTCCGCGGCTTCCTCGCCGGCCTCGGGGCCGGCGTGATCATGGGCATCGCCGTGACCGGCGTGCACGACACCGGCACGGCCGCCCTCGGCGTCACGGTCGCCCTCGGCGCCCACGCCACCGCGGGCGACGGCTCCTCCGCCCTCGACGTGCGGTCGCTGCTCGTCGCCCGCTGACCTTCCTCGTCCTGGCCGCCGCCGTCGTCGTGCTCGACCCGATGCTCACCCCGGGCGAGGACGAGCCCGTCGGCCGGCTCCGCGCATCGACATCGGCGACCTCCGGAGCGGCCTGGACGCCGACGACGACCGGGGCGTCGGCATCGGCGCCGGAAGCCCCGGCCGGAAGCCGCAGCCGGGAGAGCCGGAGCCGCTGAGCCCGAGGGGCACGGAAACGGCGCCGGGGTGCTCCCCGGCGCCGTTTCCGTGCCCCTACGCGCGCGTGCGTCAACTGTCGCCGGTGCGCTCGCCGAGGACCACCGTCGTCGTCGCCGTCCTGCCGTCGCGCTCGTAGGTGATCTCCACGGAGTCGCCCGGCTTGTGCGTCCAGATCTCGCTGATGAGCGACGGGCCGCTGTCGATGGGGTGGTCGCCGAAGGCCGTGATGACGTCGCCGGGCCGCAGGCCCGCCTTGGCCGCCGGGCCGCTCGGCGTCACCGCCTCCGTGCCGCCCGCGCCCTGCTCGGCGATCCGCGCGCCCTCGCCCTTGTCGTTCATGTTCACGGTCGCGCCGATCACCGGGTAGACCGGCTTGCCGGTCTTGATCAGCTGCTCGGCCACCGTCTTCGCCTGGTTCACCGGGATCGCGAAGCCGAGGCCGATGGAGCCCGCCTGCGACTGGCCGTAGCCGCCGCCGGTGGACTGGATCGCCGAGTTGATGCCGATCACCGCGCCGGCCGCGTCGAGGAGCGGACCGCCCGAGTTGCCGGGGTTGATCGAGGCGTCCGTCTGCAGAGCGCTCATGTACGAGTTGCTGCCGCCGCCGTCGCCCGAGGCCACCGGGCGGTTCTTGGCGCTGATGATGCCGGTCGTCACCGTGTTGGAGAGACCGAAGGGCGCGCCGATCGCGATCGTCGAGTCGCCGACCGCCACCTTGTCCGAGTCGCCCAGCGGCAGCGGCTTCAGCCCCTCCGGGGCCTTCTTGAGCTTGATCACGGCCACGTCGTAGCCCTCGGCCCGGCCGACGACCTCGGCGTCGTACGCCCGCCCGTCCGAGAAGGTCGCGGAGAGCGTGCCGCCCTCCGCCGCCGACGCCACCACGTGGTTGTTGGTGACGATGTGGCCTTCCTGGTCGTAGACGAAACCGGTACCGGTGCCGCCCTCGCCCTGCACGCCGCCCGACTTGGCCTGGATGGTGACCACGCTCGGCAGCGCCTTCGCGGCGACCGCCGCGACCGTGCCCGGCTCCCGCTTGAAGGAGGCGGGGGCCTCGCCGGAGGAGACGGTCGTGGACGCCGGGCCGCCGTCCTCGCTCTGGGCCGCCCAGTACCCGATGCCGCCGCCGATGCCGCCGGCGACGAGCGCCGCCGCCAGGACGGCGGCGACGAGCCCGCCGGTGCGCTTGCGCGGCGCGGGCGGGGCCGGGACCGGCTCGCCCCAGGACGGAACGGCCGGAGGCGCCGGCGGCCAGCCGCCGCCCCCGGCGGCCGCCGCCGCGTGCTCGGGGGCGTGCACGGGCGCGTACGGGGGAGCGGGGGCACCGGCCGCCGCCGAGGGCGCGGCGGCCGGAGGCGCGGGCACGGAGGCCGGAGGCGCGGGCGGGACCGGCGGCTGGATCCGGGTCGTCGCGTCCGCGCCGGCCGGCGCCGCGGGCTGCGGGGACTCCTGGGGCTGCTGGTGCTGCTGGTGCTGCTGGTGCGGAGCCTGCGCGGCCGGCTGCGCGGCGGGCGGCGGGGTGGCGGGGGCGGGCGGCGTGGCGGGGGCGGACGGGGCAGTCGGGTCCGCCGGAACCTCGGTGCCCTCGTTCTCGGTGCTCACAGCTCGCTCTCCTCGTTCACGGCGTGGGGACGGTGACGGTCGCTCCAGGGTGCTGGGCACAGCTTTTCCCACCAGGCGTCAGGCCGCGGTAAGGCGGAGCTGTGCGAACGCGCCCCCTTCTTTATATCCGCACAGAACGGACAGGTCCGGTGTGCCCCGTCCGCCTTGCCAATGGCACCATGACGCGGTGACCCACGCACGGCAGCAACCGCACCCCGGCCCCGTCCAGGTCGTCGCCCACCGAGGAGCCTCGGAGGACGCGCCGGAACACACCCTGGCCGCCTACGTGAAGGCCATCGAGGACGGCGCCGACGCCCTGGAGTGCGACGTACGGCTCACGGCCGACGGGCACCTGGTCTGCGTCCACGACCGCCGCGTCGACCGTACCTCGAACGGCCGCGGCGCCGTCTCCACGCTCGAACTCGCCGACCTCTCCGCGCTGGACTTCGGCGCCTGGAAGAGGTTCAAGGAGCGCGAGGACTCCGGCGCGCCCGCCGAGCTCCCCGACTGGGGCGACCCCGAGCACACCTCGGTCCTCACCCTGGAGCGGCTCCTGGAGCTGGTCTCCGACGCGGGCCGGCGGGTCGAGCTCGCCATCGAGACCAAACACCCCACCCGGTGGGCGGGCCAGGTCGAGGACCGGCTCCTCGCGCTCCTGAAGCGTTTCGGCCTGCACGCGCCCGTGGCGGCCGAGGAGTCCCCGGTGCGGATCATGAGCTTCTCGGCCCGCTCCCTGCACCGGATCAGCGCCGCCGCTCCGACGCTCCCGACCGTCTCGCTCACCCAGTTCGTCACCCCCCGGCTCCGCGACGGGCGCCTCCCCGCGGGCGCGCGCGTGGCCGGTCCCTCCATCCGGATCGTCCGCCACCATCCGGCCGTCATCCTGCGCCTGCAGAAGGCCGGCCACCAGGTCCACGTCTGGACCGTGGACGACCCTGAGGACGTCGAACTCTGCCTGCGCCTCGGCGTCGACGCGATCATCACCAACCGGCCCAAGGCCGTCCTCGAACACCTCGGGCGCGCCTGAACCACGGCACCGGACGCCCCGCCGGGGGCGGTCGGGGGGAGTGCACCGGCGCGTTCGGCGCGTACGCGATCGTCACTTGTGCTCCACCCCATCCGGAACAGGCGGTTTCCGGACGTGGTCACCGGGGCATCCACACGATGGCGTGGGGCGAAGGAGGTCTCGGGGGTGGCGTTGGTGGTGGCACAGAAGGTGCCCACGTCGTCGAGCATGGCCGTACCCCATGGCCCTGCGGGCGTGGGGGAAGCGCGACACCGGATGCGGGACGAGCTGTACCGCAGCGGGGTGTCGGAATCGGTCGTCGACGACGCTGTCCTGATCCTGTCCGAACTGCTCAGCAACGCCTACCGGCACGGCAGGCCGCTGGGCCGGGCGGACCGGGGTGAGGGCGACGTGCTGGCGGCCTGGCGGCTCGATCCGTCGGGCGGGCTGACGGTCGAGGTCACGGACGGAGGCGGTCCCACGAGACCCGTCCCGTCGACGCCCTCGGTCACGGCACGCGGCGGACGCGGGCTCAACATCATCGGCGCCCTGGCCCAGGACTGGGGCGTGCGCGACAGCGCGACGGGTGAGGTCACGGTCTGGGTGATCGTCACGGAGGGCCACCGCCGCGAGGACTTCGCGACCCGGGTCGGCACCGGAGGCTCCGGCTTCGACCTCCTCGACGCCTACGACGACCTGGACTGAGGCGACGGCCCCCGGGCGGACGGGCGGCCACTCGGACAGCCGCCTCGGGCGGCCACTGCCGACCTGTCGGCGGGACCGCCGGTCGGATCCGCCGACGGAGCCACCGGTCGGTCCGTCGACGGAGCCGCCGCCCTGGTCGCTCCATGGGCCGCCGCCCTGGTCTGCCCACGGACCGCCGTCCTGGTCGCTCCGCGGACCGTCGGCCCGGTCTGCCGCCGCGCCGCCGTCCGGGTCTGTCGGCGGGCGTGCACCGGGCCCCCGTTCCGGTCCGCCGGTGCGGGCGGGGGCGAGGGGTGCGTTTCCGGCCGGTTCACGGCTACGGCCCCGGGGGCGGCTCCGAACCGGCTCCCTCCCCGGCGGAGCCCGTAGCCGGCCCGGGGGCGGGGACCGCATCCGATATGCCGGGTGGTCAGGGCACGGCTGGGCTTGCGGCGGCGTCCGGACGGCTAGGCTCGCGCCCGACACAGCACCGCGATCGGGAGAAAGCCACACCATGGCCAAGAAGCGCCCCCAGACGAAGGCCGGCAAGAGCGGCCAGGCACAGGTCACGAACGGGGAGATCCCGGTCGTCGGCGCGCGCGAGCCGTGCCCGTGCGGTTCGGGCCGCCGCTACAAGGCGTGCCACGGCCGGGCCGCCGCGCACGCCGCGACCGAGCACGTCCAGCGCCCCTTCGAGGGCCTGCCCGGCGAGTGCGACCTGGTCGCGCTGCGCGAGCTGGTGCCCGCCGCCACCGTGCCGCTCACCCTCAAGGGCGGACTGCCCGAGGGCGTCCCGTCGGTGACGCTGGCGACGGTCCTGCCGATGGCCTGGCCCGCGCTCCGCCGCGACGACGGCTCCGTCCTGCTCGCCCTGCAGAACGACGGCACCTCCGGCGACCTGTCCCGCGACCTCGCCGACACCCTCCAGCGCGCGCTGGAGACCGCGCCCGGCAACCCGGTGCCGCCGCGCCGCGTCGAGCCCGAGGGCCCGCGCCTCCAGGACCTGCTCGACACGGACGCGCCCTTCGAGCCCGAGGTCCACACGGGCTTCGAGTTCTGGATCCCCGCGTCGGCGGACGGCGCCGACCCCGAGGTCGCCGCCTCCCTGGAGCGGGCCAACGCCGCCGCGATCCCGACGGAGAAGCTGGCCTCGGTCGACGCCGCCTACTGGTGCGAGACCCCGGACAAGAACCACCTGCGCTGGGTCATGCCGCACCCCGAGGAGAAGCTCCTCGACGCGCTCGCCCGCCTCCAGGTCGCCGGCGCCACCTCGCTCGGCCCCGACACCCGTCTCGTCGGCTCCTTCCGCGCCCACGGCCTGATGGTCCCGGTGTGGGACCTGCCGTCGGCGATGACCGCCGAGCAGTGCGAGAAGCCCGCCGCCGAGTTCGCCGGGCGACTGGCCGAGGCGCTCGCCGTGGAGACCCCGCTCACCGCCGAGGAGCGTCGTGCCCGCGGCGGCCTCACGAACCGTCAGGTCACTCTCAGCTGATACCCCAGGTGGTATCGGTGACTGACAGACCGATCAGTCGGTGACTTCCGCCACAGCGGAACCTACGGAGCGGTAAATCCCTGTCCGAATAACCGAGATCGAATTTGCGAACCGCAGATCTCTTGTTACCGTTCTGGGAGCCCGGTCGCTGGTGCATCCCCCGTCGCCAGCGACCGGGCGTTTCCATGCCCGCCCCGCCGTCGCGCCGTGGCGGTTGCTCAACTCGCTTCGTCCTCGGCCGTGTTGCTGCCCGAGCGGAGCAGCAGCGGCGCCCCGCCGCCTTCTTCCTTCCCCGCGAATTCCGCCACCGCCGTATGCGCGCGAGCGGCGCCCGTGCCCGGCTCCCTCGGGGTCTCGCAGGTGCCCGGCTCGTCCCGCGCGGGGACCGGGCACCGCACCTGGACCGTCCGGCCCCCGGGCGCCATGAGGGTCAGAATCGCGTCGATCTCGCGGCCGGTGGCATTGCGGTAGTAGGTGCGCGCCCAGACGTCCGGGCCCTCGGACAGGACGCAGGTCTGTGCCTCGACGCCCTCGGGGGAGGCGACTTCGGGACCGCAGCGGCTGACCCGCTCGGGCGTCCCGGCGGCCTCTGCGGCGGCGCTCGCCGACGGGGGCGCCTCCTTCGGGGCGACGGGCCGCGCGCTCTCGCCGGTCCGCTCCTCCCCGCCGAGCCCCAGTTCGCCCAGGAGCTCTCCGGCCACGCCGCCCGGCTTGGCGTCGCCCGCCGGCGCCCGGCCGTCGGGAGCGTGGTGCGCCGGAGCGCGGGACGTCGACGGCGGTGCTTCGTCCGGCCGGCCCGCCGTGGCGGCCGGCGGGACGAGGACGGCGATCGCGACGACGGTGCCGAGGCCGGCCATGCGGAGGTGCGCCGGACCCAGCCGACTCATGCGACCCACCTGCTCTGTTCGGGGACCGGTCCCGGGCCGGGAACGATCACGGACGGTGGGCCGAACCTACCCGCGCCGGACGGGCCCCCGGCGGGCCGCGCGCCGGATTCCCGTACGCGTCGGCCCGGGACGCACCCGTTCGGGTGAACGGTCAGTAGGCGAGCCGGCTTCCGCCGCCGGGGGTGGCCGTGCTCGCCGCGACCAGGGCGTCGACGACCGCCTCCACGTCCGGCAGCCAGGGGCGGGCCGAGCCGGCGAGCGGCTCCCGCTCCCAGCGGACCCGCCCGGTGCCCGCCGTGGACGGCGGCATCAGCAGATAGCCGCCCTCTCCGTGGAACCGCAGCGAGCTGGGCACGCTGTCCTTCGCGTACAGCAGCTCGCCGAGCCGTTCGAGGCCGTACGGGGCGACCAGGATCGACCAGCGGGTCGGCGTCGCCACCACCGGGCCGAGCCGCATGCCCATCGCGTCGAGCTCCCGCAGGGCACGGGCGCCCGCGGGCGCCGGCAGGCTCACCGCGCAGGGGGCGCGGCCGCCGGTGGCCAGCAGGACGGGGGCGTCCGGGCGCCGGGTCCACCACCAGCGGATCATCCGCTCGTCGGTGGTGGCGGCCAGCAGGCCCGGGTCGAAGGGGTGGGCGCCGGGGACCACGCACTCCGGGTCGGGACAGGCGCACACCGGCCCGGCGCCGCCGGACCGCTCGGCCGTACGCCCGTCACCGGGCTTCTCCGCACGGCCCACCACGCCAGCGGTACCGGGCTTCTCCGCACGGCCCGCCGCACGACCGTCACCGGACTTCTCCGCACGGCCCGCGCCGGACCGCTCCGCTCTGGACGCGCCGGAGACGGCCCGCAGGCCGCCGCGGACGGAGGTCTTCGCCCTGCCGGCGGGCTCCGCCAGGCCCACTCCCGGCAGAACGGGCCAGTCCCACTCGACCGCGAAGGTGACCGCCGCGTCCTGCCGTGCGGTCCTCTCCTTGCGCCGGAACCGGAGCCTGCGTCGCCTTCCGAGGATCTCGCGCATGAGCGCTCGTTCCTTTCCGTTGAACGCCGAATCCACATCACACCACGTGCAGATCTCTTCACCGTGCGTATCAGCGCGTACAGCGTCGGCGGTGCGTCGCCCCGCTCG
The DNA here is from genome assembly GCF_014649855.1 of Streptomyces roseolus. Taxonomy (GTDB): domain Bacteria; phylum Actinomycetota; class Actinomycetes; order Streptomycetales; family Streptomycetaceae; genus Streptomyces; species Streptomyces roseolus. The sequence continues at coordinate 157,008 of NZ_BMTV01000015.1, forward strand.
GGGGCGGGGCCGGCCGGAACGGGGCCGGGTCACAGTCAGGTCGAAGCCGGTTCAGAACGATCCCCGCCACGCGGGGGTGGGACTGCGGCCTGCGGCACGTACGACGCCGGGGTTCCGCTTCTCGATCCCGGGGCGCCGTCAACTGCCCCTGCCTGTCATCGATTACGTACCCCACACGCTCAGAATGACGCGCTTTCAAACGACGCCAGTCGACCGCAAATGGTGCACACCGGGGGCAATTTTCGGCCAACTTCCAGCCCACTTCAACCCCTGTGCACGAGCTCGCCGGACGCCACCTGGACACCACAAGTCCCATGGGGACGATGCTGGACATCGCTCCTCGGGTGCGTGTACATGTGGAGACATCGAGCGGCGCAATATGACATGGGGGTTTGCGATGCCATGGCGTCAAACGCACCGGTCGGAAAGCCGACCGAGATGAGCTCCCCGCACCTGCCGAAACACCTGCAGCAGCACCTTCCGAAAGTGGCCGGAATCGACTCCACAGTTCCCGCGCCCCCGCACACTAAGGCGCCCCTCGCGGGCGTCCCCGCCGCCGCGGCGCCCGTCGACGCGACTCCCGCGCCCGGCGCCCTGATCACGGACCGCCTGGCCGGCTGGGTCTCCGACCTCACCACCCTCCACGAACTCACCGAGCGGCTCATCAGGACCGCGGCCCTCGACGAGGCCCTCCACGAACTCCTCGGTGCGGGAGCCGCCCTCGTCGGCGCCCGCCGCGGCATGGCCGTCCTCGAGCCCGCCGACGGCCTCGGCCCCGCCACCACCATCGGCCTCGGCCTCGCCCACGCCGACCTCGGCACCATCGAGACCGTCCCCCGCGGCGCCACCGGCTACGGCCGCCTCCTCGACGGGCTCCCCGACCCGTCGGATCCGGGCCGCGTCCCGGAGCCCATCGCCATCCACGACGTCCGCACCGAGGAAGGCCTCGACCCCCGCCACCGCGAGGTGGCCGCACGCCTCGGCTACGCCGCCAGCTACGCCCTCCCCCTCGCCACCGAGGAGGCCGGCCGGCTCGGCGCCGTCGTCTGGCTCTACGACGAGCCGGCCGCCCCCACCGACCGGCAGCGCCACCTCATCGGCCTCTACGGCCGCTTCGCCACCGAGCACCTCGGCCGCCTCCTCCAGGTCGAGCGCGCCCGCGTCCAGGTCTCCACCGTCGCCGAGGAACTGCTCCCGAGCCGGCTCCCCCGCGTCCCCGGAGTCCGCCTCGCCGCCCGTCACGGCACCGGCCCCCGGGGCGGCGGCGACTGGTACGACGCCCTGCCGCTGCCCGAGGGCGCCCTCGGGCTCTCCGTCGGCTCCGTCTCCGGCACCGGCCCCAGCGCGCTGGCCGCGATGGGACGGCTGCGCGCCTCGCTGCGCGCGTACGCGGTGATGGAGGGGGAGGACCCGGTCGCCGTCCTCTCCGACCTGGAGCTGCTACTCCGGCTCACCGAGCCGGCCCGCTCGGCCACCGCCCTTTTCGCCTACGCCGAGCCGGCCCGCCGCCGTCTCGTCCTGGCCGGTGCCGGCCACGCCCCGCCGCTGCTGATCGGCGAGCGCCGCACCGAGTACGTGGAGACCTCCCTCTCCGCCCCGCTCGGGATGCTCTCCTGCTGGGAGGCGCCCAGCGTGGAGCTGTCCCCCGCACCAGGAGAAACGGTGCTGCTGTACACGGACGGGCTGCTGCGGCGTACCGGCGACCCCGTCGACCGCGCCTTCGCCCGGCTCCACGCCGCCGCCGCGAGCGTTTCCCGGACGGACCGGGACGATCCTGGCGCAATCGCCGACCACGTCCTGCGGACCGTGCTCCCGGACGGGCTCGACCCGGCGGTGGAGGGCGAGGACGTGGTGCTGCTCGCCGCCCGCTTCGACTGAGCGCACCGGTCACCGGTGCGATCGCACCGGTGACCGCGCGGTAACGGGCCTTCCGGCCCTGGGCCCCCTTCCGTACGACCGTACGATGGAGGGGGTTCAGTGTCGTACCAAGAGGAGGCAGACCCGTGGCCGAAGAGCTCACTCCGGAGACCCCGGACGAGGCCGAGGAGCCGATCAAGCAGCGGAAGAACGGCCTGTACCAAGGCGTTTCCGACGAGCTCGCCGAGAGCATGAAGTCCGGCTGGGCCGACACGGAGCTGACCGGCCTCGCGCCGATCCCGCAGGCCGAGCGGACCGCCGCCCGGCGCGCCGCGCTCTCCGCCCGCTTCCCGGGCGAGCGCCTGGTGATCCCGGCGGGCAACCTGAAGACCCGGTCGAACGACACCGAGTACAGCTTCCGCGCCTCCACCGAGTACGCGTACCTCACCGGCGACCAGACCCACGACGGCGTCCTCGTCCTGGAGCCGACCGCGACCGGCCACGACGCCACGATCTACCTGCTGCCCCGCTCGAACCGTGAGAACGGCGAGTTCTGGCTCGACGGCATGGGCGAGCTGTGGGTCGGCCGCCGCCACTCCCTCGCCGAGGCGGAGCAGCTGCTCGGCCTTCCGGCGAAGGACGTCCGCGAGCTGGCCGCCGCCCTCGCCGAGGCCACCGGCCCGGTCCGCGCCGTGCGCGGTCACGACGCCGGCATCGAGGCCGCCCTCACCGACAAGGTCACCGCCGAGCGCGACGAGGAGCTGCGGGTCTTCCTCTCCGAGGCCCGGCTCGTCAAGGACGACTTCGAGATCGCCGAGCTGGAGAAGGCCTGCGCCGCCACCGCCCGCGGCTTCGAGGACGTCGTGAAGGTCCTCGACAAGGCCGAGGCCACCAGCGAGCGCTACATCGAGGGCACCTTCTTCCTCCGCGCCCGCGTCGAGGGCAACGACGTCGGCTACGGCACCATCGCCGCCGCCGGCCCGCACGCCTGCACCCTCCACTGGGTCCGCAACGACGGCGCCGTCCGCTCCGGCGACCTGCTCCTGCTCGACGCCGGCGTCGAGACCACCGAGCTCTACACCGCGGACGTCACCCGCACCCTGCCGATCAACGGCCGGTACACCGACGTCCAGCGCAAGATCTACGACGCCGTGTACGAGGCGCAGGAGGCGGGCATCGCCGCGGTGAAGCCCGGCGCCGCCTACCGCGACTTCCACGACGCCGCCCAGCGGGTGCTCGCCGAGAAGCTCGTCGAGTGGGGCCTCGTCGAGGGCCCGGCCGACCGCGTCCTGGAGCTGGGCCTCCAGCGCCGCTGGACCCTGCACGGCACCGGCCACATGCTCGGCATGGACGTCCACGACTGCGCCGCCGCGCGTACCGAGGCGTACGTCGACACCACCCTGGAGCCGGGCATGTGCCTGACCGTCGAGCCGGGGCTCTACTTCCAGGCCGACGACCTGACCGTGCCGGAGGAGTACCGCGGCATCGGCGTCCGGATCGAGGACGACATCCTCGTCACGGAGGACGGCAACCGGAACCTCTCGGACCAGCTGCCCCGCCGGTCCGACGAGGTCGAGGCGTGGATGGCCGGCCTGAAGGGCTGACGCCGCCGCACGGGGGAAGGGCCCCTTTCGAGGGGCCCTTCTCACGGTTCAGGCCAGCAGGAGGGACGGGCTGTCCTTCCACTTCAGGATCTTGTCGAAGCTGACCACCGCGCCGCCCCGGCCCGAGCGGCCGAAGTGGACGTGGTCCGAGAGCTCCTCGATCAGGCGCAGGCCGCGGCCGCTCTCGGCGTCCGGCCGGGCGGCCCGGGCGGGCGCCGGCGGCGACCCGGGGAAGCCCGGGCCCGCGTCGGCGACCTCGATGCGGCAGGTCTCGCCGTCGAGGAAGGCCGTCACCCGGTACGCCTCCGAGGCCCGGCCCGCGGCGGTGCCGCCACCGTGCTCGACCGCGTTGGCACACGCCTCGGTCAGGGCGACCGACAGCTCGTAGGAGACGTCGGGATCGACCCCGGCCGTCTCCATGGTGCCGAGGAACAGGCGCCGGGCGAGCGGCACGCTCGCGGCCTCGCGCCGCAGATGGAGTGACCACCAGATGCTCATGCTCCAGCCTCCCGGCAGCGGCTCGACATACCCCTAGCTATTGCCGCGCGCGGCGGTCCGTAAGCGCCCGGAAGCGTCAAGAGCGCCCGTTCGGCGGAAGCGAGGGGGCCGGGCCCCGGTGTATGTCCGGCCCGGTCCCCCGGCTGCCGCGGCGCGTCCCGGCGTACCGCCCGGCACGTCCGCCGGCGCACCTCCCGGCGCATGTCCTACCGAACACCCCCAAGACCGACCTTGCGGACCTGCCTCCTGCGGGCGGGGGCCCTGGTGCGATGATGGGGCCGCCATGTCTGCCCCCGCGCTCGCTCCACGGCTGCTGAGGGCCGCGGTGTTCACCGCGGTCTGCGTCGTGCTGTCCGCGCTGGGACACGCCCTCGCCGCCTGCGCGGGCATCGCCCTGTGGACCCTCCTCGCCGGCTTCCTCGGCGTCTTCGGGGTCACGGTCCTGCTCACCGGGCGCGAGCGCTCGCTCGGCTTCGTCGTCGCCACCCTGGCGGGCGGACAGCTAGGGCTCCACCTCCTCTTCGGCCTCGGACAGCGGCAGCTCGCGCTGAGCGCCCAGGCCGACGACGCGCTCGTCCGCATGGCGGCCAAGCTCGTCTGCGGCTCGGGCGCGGCCAACCTCACCCCCGGCGACGCCGCCGGGATCCTCAGCCGGGCCGGGATCGACCCGGCCGCCGCGTCCGCCCACGCGGGCGCGCACGGGGCCGCACCCGCCGACGCGCTGCTGCCCGGCCTGCCCATGGCCCTCGGGCACCTGCTCGCCGCCTTGGTGGCCGGCTGGCTGCTGCGCCGGGGCGACCTGGCCCTGGTCCGGCTCGTCGAGCTCTCCGAGCAGCGCGCCGGCGAACTCGCCGAGGCCGTCCCCGTACGCTCCCTGCGCGCCGCGCTCCGCCTCGTCCGGGCCCTGCTCGCCGGCCTGGCGGCGCTGGCCCCGGCCGGTCCCCGCGGCCTGCTCCGCACCGCCCTCGACTCCCCGCCGCCGCCGGTGGCCGGGGCACTCCAGCACTCGGTGATCCGCCGCGGCCCGCCGGCCGCCGCCTGCGTCCTCGCAGCCTGACGCGGTCCGCTCCACGGGGAGCGGGGCCGCGCCCGTCCGCGCCCCTCCGCCCGGGTCCGCCCGTGGCGCCGCGGGCCGCCGGACCGGACCGCCTTCTCTCGCGGGCCCGCCAGGGCCCCTCCACCGAGCCGGAGTGTCTTCCATGAACCTGTCCCGCGTCGCCCTCGCCGCCGGCACCGCCGCGGCCTCCGTCGTCCTCCTGTCGGGCACGGCCTTCGCCCACGTGAGCGTGCAGCCCCAGGGCGAGGCCGCCAAGGGCGGCTACGCGACCGTGAACATCAAGGTCCCGAACGAGCGCGACAACGCCTCCACCGTGAAGCTGGAGGTCAGCTTCCCGCTCGACCACCCGCTCGCCTCCGTCATGCCGCAGCCGGTCCCCGGCTGGAAGGCCGAGGTCACCAAGGCCAAGCTGGACAAGCCGCTGACGCTGCACGGCAAGCAGATCAACGAGGCCGTCTCCAAGGTGACCTGGACCGCGGACGGCTCGAAGATCGGCCCCGGCCAGTTCCAGCAGTTCCCGCTCTCCCTCGGCCAGCTGCCGGAGGACGCCGACCAGCTCGTCCTCAAGGCCGTCCAGACCTACGACAACGACGAGGTCGTGCGCTGGATCGAGGAGCAGAAGGGCTCCGAGGAGCCGCAGAACCCGGCCCCGGTCCTGAAGCTCTCGGCCGCCGGCGCCGACCACCACGGCGGCGGCGCCACGCCCGCCGCCCCGTCCTCCGCCGCGGCGGACGCGAAGGCCGGCCACGAGGACGGGGCCGGCGCCCACACCGAGACCGCATCCGCCTCCTCCAGCGACACCACGGCCCGTGTCCTCGGCGTCATCGGCATTCTCGTCGGCATCGCCGGCGTCGCCTTCGGCGTCCTCGCCGGCCGCCGCCGCTCGGCCTGAGGCACACCCCGGCCGGCATGCCCGGCACGCCGCGGCACACCTGGTACGCCTGGTGTGCCCGGCATCCCGGCGTGCCGGGCACAGCCGGCCAGATCCGCACCTCCCGTACTCCGAAAGACACTCACCGCATGTCCACAGAGAAGACGTCCCCGTCGCAGAGCGGCGGGGACGGCACCACAGGCCGCCCCGGACGGCGCACCCCGCTGATCGTCGCCGCCGTCGCGATCGTCGCCGCCCTCGGCATCACCGCCGCGGTCGGCCTCGGCGGCGACGACCCGAAGGACGCCTCGTCCTCCGGGGTCGCCCAGATCGAGGGCGTCACCGAGAAGGCCCGGGCCGCCACCGTCCTCGACCGGCCCTTCACCAAGCCCGACCTCGTGCTCACCGACACCAAGGGCGAGCGTTACGACCTGCGCGAGCGCACCAAGGGCAAGCCGACGCTCATCTACTTCGGCTACACCAACTGCCCCGACGTGTGCCCGCTGACGATGAGCAACATCGCCATCGCCAAGAAGCAGCTCCCCAAGGCCGACCAGGACAAGCTCCAGGTCGTCTTCGTCACCACCGATCCCGAGCGGGACACGGCCGCCTCGCTGGCCAAGTGGCTGCCGGGCTTCGGCGACCCGTCCTTCACCGGGCTCACCGGCGACTTCGCGACGATCCAGGCGGGCGCCCGCTCGATCGGCATCGGCATCGACCCGCCGAAGAAGGAGAAGGACGGCACCGTCGTCTCCATGCACGGCGCCCAGGTCGTCGCCTTCTCCCCCACCACCGACCAGGGCTATGTCCTGTACGGGGAGGACGCCACCGTCGACGACTACGCCAAGGACCTGCCGAAGATCATCAAGGGGGAGAACCCGTGACCCGCCGCACCACCGCCCTGTCCGCCTCCGTGGCGCTCGCCGCCGCCCTCGCGCTCGCCGGGTGCTCGTCCGACGGCGGAAAGCCCGAGCTGAAGGTCAGCGGCGCGTACATGCCCCAGCCCGTGACGGACATGGCCGGCGGCTTCCTCACCATCGAGAACGCCGGCGACACCGCCGACAAGCTCACCTCGGTCACCAGCCCGCTCTCGGACGACGTCACGATGCACGAGACGAAGAACCAGAAGATGCAGATGGTGAAGGCCTTCGACATCCCCGCCAACGGGGAGCTGAAGCTGGCCCGGGGCGGCAACCACCTCATGTTCATGGAGCTGAAGAAGAAGCCGAAGCAGGGCGAGAAGGTCAGCGTCGAGCTGCACTTCGAGAAGGCCGACCCGATCACGGTCGAGCTGCCCGTCGAGGCCACCAACCACAACCCGCAGCAGCACTGAGCTCGTTGACGGAGTGACACAGTGACGACAACCACCGCCCCCCGCCTCGGCAGCGCCCTGGCCCGGCTGCTCGTCCTCGCGGCCGCGCTCCTGGGCGTGCTCCTCGCCGGCGCCGCCCCCGCCTCCGCGCACGCGGCGCTGACCGGGAGCGACCCCGGCGACGGGGCGGTGGTCGCCACCGCCCCCAAGGAGGTCGGCCTCACCTTCTCGGAACAGGTCGCGATGAGCGCCGACTCGATCCGGGTCCTCGACCCCTCGGGCCGGCGCGCCGACACCGGCGAGATCATCGACCTGTGCAGCGGCGCCGTCGTCAAGTACGGCGTGGCCCTGCGGGCCGGTCTGCCGGACGGCACCTACACCGTCGCCTGGCAGACCGTCTCCGCCGACAGCCACCCCATCGCCGGTGCCTTCACCTTCTCCATCGGCGCCCCCTCCGCCACCTCGGTCGCGCTGCCCGAGCAGTCGGTCGGCGGCGGGGTCGTCGGCGCCCTCTACGGGATCGCGCGCTATCTGTCGTACGCGGGCTTCGCCGTCCTCGTCGGCGGCGGCGCCTTCGTGCTGCTGTGCTGGCCGCGCGGCGCGGGCGTCCGGCCCGTGCAGCGGACCGTGGTCCGGGGCTGGCTGACCCTCACCGGCGCCACCCTGGTCATGCTGCTGCTGCGCGGCCCGTACACCGGCTCCGGCCGGCTCGCCGACGTCTTCGACCTGGCCGGGCTCCAGGCCGTGCTCCAGACCAAGACCGGGGCCGCGCTCACCTCCCGGCTGCTGCTGCTCGGGGCTGCGGCGCTCTTCGTCGCCGTCCTCTTCGGCGCGTACGCCCGGCGCACCGACCCCAAGGAGCGCAAGGACCTCGCCTTCGGCCTGGGCCTCGGCGGCACCGTGGTCGCCGCGGGCATCGCCGGCACCTGGGCGCTCGCCGAGCACGCCTCCACCGGCATCCAGCCCGGCATCGCCATGCCGGTCGACATCCTGCACCTGCTGGCGGTCGCCGCGTGGCTCGGCGGCCTCACCACCCTGCTCGTCGCCCTCTACCGGACGCCCTCCGTGGAGCGCGCGGCCGTCGAGCGCTTCTCCCGGGTCGCCTTCGTCTCGGTCGCCGCCCTGGTGGCCACCGGCCTCTACCAGTCCTGGCGCCAGGTCGGCTCCTGGTCGGCGCTCACCGGCACCCGGTACGGGCAGCTGCTCCTGGTGAAGATCGGTCTGATGGCCGTCCTCGTCGGCATCGCCTGGATATCCCGCCGCTGGACCCGTCGCCTGGCGGAACGGACGGTGACGCGGGCCGAGGGAGAGGAGCGTGAGCAGCACCTTCAGGAGGAGCCCGCGGAGGAGGACCGTCAGGAGGAGACGGGCACGGACGAGACGGGCACGGAGGGGAGCGGCACGGAGGGGTCCGCTCCCGAGGACGGGCCGGATCCCGAGCGGGCGGCCCAGCTCGCCCGGCAGCGGGCCGCCGTGGCCACCGCCCGGCGGAAGAAGGAGCGGGACGCGGACCCCGAGCGGACCGGACTGCGCCGCTCGGTGGTCACCGAGGCCGCCGTGGCCGTCGTCCTGCTCGCCGTGACCACCGTCCTCACCTCCACCGAACCCGGCCGCACCGAGGAGGAGGCCGCCCGGAACGGCGGGACGACGGCCGGCTCGGCCGCGGTGCCCGACCGCCCGGTCGACATCCGCCTCCCCTTCGACACCGGCGGCGTGGACGGCGAGGGCGTCGTCCGGCTCAGCCTCGACCCGGGCCGCACCGGCGCCAACGCCCTGCACCTCTTCGTGGAGCGCCCCAACGGCAAGCCGCTGGACGTCCCCGAGATCAAGGTGAACCTCACCCTGGAGGAGAAGGGCGTCGGCCCGCTGCCCGTCGCCCCCGACCGGATCCAGACCGGGCACTGGAGCGCGAGCGGCGTCCAGCTCCCGCTGCCCGGCGAATGGCGGATCCAGGTGACGGTCCGTACGTCCGAGATCGACCAGACCACCATCGAGAAGAACGTCAAGATCGGCTGAATGACCGTGAGCAACCCCGTGACCGGCCCCGCGCCCGATGGTGCCCCCGCCCCCGGCACCGACAGCGGCCACCTCGACATCTCCCGGCGCCGGCTGCTCGGCACCGTCGGCGCGGCGGGCGCGGCCGGCCTGGTGATCGGCGCCGCCGGCGGCGCCGGCATCGCGACGGCCGTCTCGAAGGACGGCACCGCCGTGCCCGGAGCGGGCGGCTCCCGCGCCCTCGCCTCGGTGGGCGCCACCGAGGTGGGGTTCCACGGGAGGCATCAGCCCGGGATCACCACCCCGCTCCAGTCGCGGGGCCATCTGGTCGCCTTCGACCTCGTGCCGGGCGCCGGGCGCCGGGAGGCCGCCGCGCTGCTGCGTCGCTGGTCGGCGACGGCGCGGACGCTGATGGCGGGGGAAGCCCCGCCCGAGGACACCGGGATCGCGCTGGACGCGGGCCCGTCCTCCCTCACGGTCACCTTCGGCTTCGGCCGCACCTTCTTCGACCGGACCGGGCTCGCCGCCCGGCGCCCGGCGCAGCTCGACCCGCTGCCCGCCTTCTCCTCCGACGCGGTCGACCCGAAGCGCTCGGAAGGCGATCTGTGGGTGCAGATCGGGGCGGACGACGCCCTGGTCGCCTTCCACGCGCTGCGCGCGATCCAGAAGGACGCCGGGGACGCGGCCCGGGTCCGCTGGCAGATGAACGGCTTCAACCGCTCCGCCGGGGCGACCGCGCGCCCGATGACGGCCCGGAACCTGATGGGGCAGGTCGACGGCACCAACAATCCGAAGACCACCGACCCCGACTTCGACCGGCGGATCTTCGTCCCGATCGGGGCGACCGGCGCGCAGGACTGGATGGCGGGCGGCTCCTACGCGGTCGTGCGGCGGATCCGGATGCTCCTGGACGACTGGGAGGGGCTGGCGCGGGAGAAGCAGGAGCAGGTCATCGGCCGCCGCAAGGCGGACGGGGCGCCGCTCTCGGGCGGCTCGGAGACGACTCCGCTGGACCTGGACAAGCTGGGCCCGGACGGGAAGCCGGTCATCCCCGGCAACGCCCACGCCCGGATCTCCGCCCCCGAACAGAACGGCGGTGCGGCCATGCTGCGCCGTCCCTTCTCCTTCCACGACGGGATCGGCGCGGACGGCGCCCCGGACGCCGGCCTCCTTTTCATCTGCTGGCAGGCCGACCCGCTGCGCGGCTTCGTACCGGTGCAGCGGAAGCTCGACCGGGGCGACGCGCTGTCGCCCTTCATCCGGCACGAGTCGAGCGGTCTCTACGCCGTACCGGGCGGGGCGGCCGAGGGCGAGTACGTCGGCCAGCGGCTGCTGGAGTCCTGAGGCCGGCCCGAGGGGCCCGGCGGCCGGGGCCCGGTGCGGGTCGAGGGCTGAGACGGGGCGGGGCAGGGCGCCGAGGCGCATTAGGGTGACGGTATGTCCGCCACTCGGTACACCTACCTCGGCCCCGAAGGCACGTTCACGGAGGCCGCGCTGCGGAGCCTGCCCGAGGCGGCGACGCGGGAACTCGTCCCCATGGTCTCGGTCCCGGCCGCGCTCGACGCCGTGCGGAACGGGGAGGCGGCCGCCGCGCTCGTCCCGATCGAGAACTCGGTCGAGGGCGGGGTGACGGCGACCCTCGACGAGCTGGCCTCCGGCGAGCGGCTGATGATCTACCGCGAGGTGCTGCTGCCGATCTCCTTCGCGCTGCTCGTGCGGCCCGGGACCGCGCTGTCGGACGTCAAGACGGTCACGGGCCATCCGGTGGCCCAGCCGCAGGTGCGCAAGTGGCTGCGCAAGCACCTCCCGGAGGCGGTGTGGGAATCGGCGGCGTCCAACGCGGACGGTGCCCGGCTGGTGCAGGAGGGGCGGTTCGACGCGGCCTTCGCGGGTGAGTTCGCGGCGGCGACGTACGGCCTGGAGGCACTGGTCAAGGAGATCCACGACGCGGAGAACGCGGAGACGCGGTTCGTGCTCGTGGGCCGCCCCGCCCGGCCGGCGGCGCCGACCGGCGCGGACAAGACCTCGGTGGTGCTGTGGCTGGGTGACGATCATCCGGGTGCCCTTCTGGAACTCCTCCAGGAGTTCGCGGTGCGTGGGGTGAACCTGATGCTGATCCAGTCCCGGCCGACGGGGGCGGGGATCGGGAACTACTGCTTCGCCGTCGACGCCGAGGGCCATGTCTCGGACCGGCGCGTCGCCGAGGCGCTGATGGGTCTGAAGCGGATCTGCCCCGAGGTGCGCTTCCTCGGCTCGTATCCGCGGGCGGGCGCCTCCCGCGCGGACGTCAGGCCGCTGCGGCGGGGGACCTCGGACGAAGAGTTCACGGCTGCCTCCGACTGGCTGGCGAGGGCCCAGGACGGAAGGGCCTGACCGCGATAGTGACCGAACGGCGCGGTGGGTGCGCTCGTTCGTCCACAGGTAGGCACTGTTAGTCCTACCTGCATATTTTTTGGTTTCCCCCTCACTTATCCACAGGCTTGGTGCGCAAGCTGGGGACAAGTCGACACCTGCTCCCGACAAGGTCGACAAATCACCCTCATCACCCCTCGCGCGCGTGGACTCCATCCACAGGCCCCGCCGTTGTCCACGTCAGAACGGGCCCAGGCCACTCACTCTTCAGAGGGAGGGATTCCCCTCGAAATGAGTGGGAGAATCGCGTTTGATCACGCAATTCGGAGGCAGCGGGGCCTGAATCCACAGAACTTCCTCACACCCTGTGGATAACTCGATTCCCGGGAATTCCCAGGACCTCACCAAGACCCTCAATTCGGGCATATCAACACGCCCTCTTTTATCCGGTGAGGGCGCGCGAGCACACACCGGTAGCCTGGTGGGGTGATTGACCTTCGCCTGCTCCGTGAGGACCCCGACCGTGTTCGCGCCTCCCAGCGCGCCCGTGGAGAGGACGTCGGCCTCGTCGACGCCCTGCTCTCCGCCGATGAGCGGCGCAGGTCGTCCGGCGTCCGCTTCGACGAGCTCCGTTCCGAGCAGAAGGCGCTCGGAAAGCTGATCCCCAAGGCCACCCCCGAGGAGCGCGCCGAGCTCCTCCAGCGCGCCGAACAGCTCAAGACCGACGTCAAGGCCGCCGAGGCCGAGCAGAACGAGGCCGACGAGACGGCCCGTGCGCTCCTCCTCCGGCTCGGCAACATCGTCCACGAGGACGTGCCGGTCGGCGGCGAGGAGGACTTCGTCGTCCTGGAGACGCACGGCACCATCCGCGACTTCGCCGCCGAGGGCTTCGCGCCCAAGGACCACCTGGAGCTCGGCGAGGCGCTGGGCGCCATCGACGTCGAGCGCGGCGCCAAGGTCTCCGGCTCGCGCTTCTACTACCTGACCGGCGTCGGCGCGCTCCTGGAGCTCGCGCTGGTCAACGCCGCCATCGCGCAGGCCACCGAGGCCGGCTTCATCCCGATGCTCACCCCCGCGCTGGTCCGCCCGCGCGCCATGGAGGGCACCGGCTTCCTCGGCCAGGCCGCGGAGAACGTGTACCACCTGGAGAAGGACGACTACTACCTGGTCGGCACCTCCGAGGTCCCGCTCGCCGCGTACCACATGGACGAGATCATCGACGCCGACAAGCTGCCGCTGCGGTACGCGGGCTTCTCGCCCTGCTTCCGCCGCGAGGCCGGCACGTACGGCAAGGACACCCGCGGCATCTTCCGCGTCCACCAGTTCGACAAGGTCGAGATGTTCTCGTACGTCGCGCCCGAGGACGCGGAGAACGAGCACAAGCGACTCCTGGACTGGGAGAAGCAGTGGCTCACCTCCCTGGAGCTGCCCTTCCAGGTCATCGACGTCGCCACCGGCGACCTCGGCGCCTCCGCCTCCCGCAAGTTCGACTGCGAGGCGTGGATCCCCACCCAGGGCAAGTACCGCGAGCTGACCTCGGCGTCCAACTGCGACGGCTTCCAGGCCCGCCGCCTCTCGGTCCGCATGCGCGAGGAGCAGGGCGGAAAGAAGACCGTCCAGCCGCTCGCCACGCTGAACGGCACGCTGTGCGCCGTCCCGCGCACCATCGTCGCCATCCTGGAGAACCACCAGCTCGCCGACGGTTCGGTGCGCGTCCCGGAGGTCCTCCGGCCGTACCTGGGCGGGCGCGAGGTCCTGGAGCCGATCGCCAAGTGAGCGCCTTCCCCTACCGCTTGGTCGCGACGGACCTCGACGGCACGCTGCTGCGGGCCGACGAGTCCGTCTCGGACCGCACCCGGGAGGCACTCGCCGCGGTGACGGCGGCGGGCGCCGCGCACATCGTCGTCACCGGCCGGGCGGTGCCCTGGACCCGTCACATCCTCGACGACCTCGGCTACGAGGGCATCGCGGTGTGCGGCCAGGGCGCGCAGGTCTACCACGCCGGCGAGCACCGGCTGCTGACCTCCCTCACCCTGGACCGGCAGCTCGCCGGACTCGCGCTGTCCAAGATCGAGGCGGAGATCGGTCCGCTGGCTCTGGCCGCGAGCCGGGACGGCCTGGAGGGCGAGGTCCTGGTGGGCCCCGGCTACCGGGCCCAGGAGGGCCCGCTGCCGTACGTGCCGTACGAGGACCCGGCCGAGGTGTGGGCGGCGCCGCTCACCAAGCTCTACCTCCAGCACCCGACGCTGGGCGACGACGAGCTGACGGCCGTCGCGCGCGCCACCGTCGGCGGCCTCGTCGACGTGGTCATGGCGGGCCCGGGGATCGTGGAGATCCTGCCGCTCGGCCTGAGCAAGGCCACCGGCCTGTCGCTGGCGGCGCGCCGGCTGGGCGTGAAGGCGGCGGAGACCATCGCCTTCGGCGACATGCCCAACGACATCCCGATGTTCGGCTGGGCCGCGCACGGAGTCGCGATGGGCAACGCGCACGAGGAGCTGCGGGCGGTCGCGGACGAGGTGACCGACTCCAACGAGGAGGACGGCATCGCGGTCGTCCTGGAGCGACTGCTGGCGGGCTGATCCGCGTCCGTACCACCGGGAACTCCGTACGAAGGCCCGCTCCTTGAGGGAGCGGGCCTTCGTCGGTCGCGGCCCGCGCGGACCGGAGATCCGCGCGCTCGAAGCGGCCGCCACCGGGGGATCCCCCGTTTCCCCCGCACAACTAGTGTGCGCCGGGCGGGCGTTCGTCCGCGAACGGTTTTCCGTGCGCCGGGTGCCGGGTGAGCGGGTGGCAGGCGAGGCCGATGGCGAGCGAGAGGGCGTGCCCGAGGTCGGTGAAGGTGCGGTCCGTGAGCAGCGGGACGAGGAAGAAGACCACGACGGCGGTGAGGTAGAGCCATCGCCAGGGCCGGGGGACGCGGTGGGCGAGGATCCCCGCGGAGGCGGCGAGGCCGTAGCTGACGCCGATGTCGACGACGTGCGCCATGCTGCGGGGCACGTCGTGGTGGGTGATCGCGTAGAGGACGACCTGCTGGCTGACGAGTGTGGCGGCGATGTGGGCGGTGGCCACCGTGAAGAGCCACTTGGGCGTGCCCAGCCAGCGCTCCACGGGGGCGTGGAAGAGCTCGAAGAGGAGCACGTAGAAGGCCAGTGCGGCCGGATCCTGGATCCAGAGGGCGCTGCCGAGCAGGGCGCGGACCGGGTGACGGGCGAGCTGGTGGAGGTTGCTGCTGTTGCGGTGCAGCAGATAGGTCTCGAAGCCGTCGGGCGAGAGGGCGAGGACGAGGCTGGTGATCGCGATGACCGCGAGCCAGAGATGCGTACCGGGTGACGAACGCACCCACGACCTGATCGGTCGGGACGGTTCGCCACCCGGAGTGGTTTCGCTCGGCACCTGTCCGTGCCTATCACCCGGGACCGCCGGGCCCGGTGAGGCCCGGCGGGGCCTCAGAAGTTGATCATGTGGCCGGCGATGCCGTGGATCGCTTCCTTGACGGCCTCGCCCAGGGTCGGGTGGGCGTGGACGTTCCGCGCGACCTCGTGGACGGTGAGGTCCCACTGCTGGGCCAGGGTCAGCTCGGGCAGCAGCTCGGTGACGTCCGGGCCGATCAGGTGGGCGCCGACGATCTCGCCGTACTTGGCGTCGGCGACGATCTTGACGAAGCCGGTGGAGTCGCCGAGGCCGTGCGCCTTGCCGTTCGCCATGAAGGGGAACTTGGCGACCTTGACGTCGTAGCCCTTCTCACGGGCCTGCGCCTCGGTGTAGCCGAAGCTGGCGATCTGCGGCTGGCAGTAGGTCGCGCGCGGGATCATCGCGTAGTCGAGCTCCATGGTCTCGGCACCCGCGATGGTCTCGGCGGCGATGACGCCCATGGCCTCGGCGGTGTGCGCGAGCATCAGCTTCGCGGTGACGTCGCCGATGGCGTAGATGTGCGGGACCGAGGTGCGGCTGCGGCCGTCCACGTCGATGGCGCCGCGCTCGGTGAGGGCGACACCGGCGGCCTCCAGGCCGTAGCCGGTGACGTTCGGCGCGAAGCCGATGGCCTGGAGGACCTTGTCGGCCTCCAGGACCTTGCTGGCGCCGTCCTTGCCGGTGACGGTGACGCGGACCTGCGGGCCGGACTCGTCGATGGCGTCGACGCGGGTCGAGGTGAGGACGTCGATGCCGAGCTTGCGGTACTGCTTCGCCAGCTCCTTCGACACCTCCTCGTCCTCCAGCGGGGCCATCCGGTCGAGGAACTCGACGATGGTGACCTTGGTGCCGTAGTTGTTCAGCACGTACGCGAACTCGATGCCGATCGCGCCGGCGCCGGCGATGATGATCGACTTCGGGGCGTCCTCGGCGAGGATCTGCTGCTCGTACGAGACGACGCGGTCGCTCAGCGCGGTGCCGGGCAGCAGGCGCGGGCTGGCACCGGTGGCGATGATGCAGTTGTCGAAGGTGATCGTCTGCGTGGTGCCGTCGGCCTTCGCCACCTGGAGGGTGTTCGCGTCGAGGAAGGTGCCCCGGCCGTCGAACTCCGTGATGCCGTTCTTCTTCATCAGGAAGTGGACGCCCTTGACGCGGCCGTCCGCGACCGAGCGGCTGCGGCGGTAGGCGTCGCCGTAGTCGAAGGTCACCGAGCCGTCGACCTTGATGCCGAAGGTCTTGGCCTCGTGGTTGAAGATGTGCGCCAGTTCGGCGTTGCGGAGCAGCGCCTTGGTGGGGATGCAGCCGACGTTCAGGCAGACACCGCCCCAGTACTTCTCCTCGACGACCGCGACCCGCTTGCCCAGCTGGGCGGCGCGGATGGCGGCGACGTAGCCGCCGGGGCCAGCTCCGAGTACGACGACGTCGAAGCGGTCTGACATGACTGACTCCCGAAGGTGGTGAGGGTGTTCGGTGCACGTACGAGCCCACAGTAGTCCGGTCGTCCGCGCAGGGCCGGGGAGATCCGCCACACCTGTGGACGAGTTGTAGGATGACTGGGCAACCGGGTGATCGATCGGATCGGGAGGTACGGGACGGATGGCGGCACTGAGAGCGGCGGGGCGGACCTCGCTGGTGGACTCCGCGGTGGAACAGCTGCGGGCCCAGCTCGCGGAGGGCGAGTGGACCGTCGGCGACCGCATCCCCACCGAGCACGAGCTCGCCCAGCAGCTCGGCGTCGGCCGCAACACCGTCCGGGAGGCGGTCCGGGTCCTCGTCCACGCCGGGCTCCTGGAGTCCCGGCAGGGCAACGGCACCTTCGTCCGCTCCACCGCCGACCCGGCCGCCGTCCTGCGCGGGGTCCGGCACGCCGGCGCCCGGGACGTGCTGGAAGTGCGGACCGCCCTGGAGGCCGAGGCGGCCCGGCTGGCGGCGGAGCGGCGGGACACCCACGACCTGCTCCGGCTGCGCGCCGCCCTGACCACCCTCCGCGAGGAGGGCGACCGGGACGCGGACGCCGACCTCGCCTTCCACCTCGCCGTGGTCGGCGCCACCCACAACGCCGCCTTCATCGAGGTCTACCGCTTCTTCTCCACCCAGGTGCACGAGGTGCTCGTCGAGGCGCTCGGCGACCGCGCGATGCCGCCGGTCGACATCGACGCCCACGAGGCCCTGGTCGCCGCCGTCGAGGCGGGCGACGCGGACGCCGCCGAACGGCAGGCCCGCGAGCTGCTGCGGATACCGGCGGAGACCGTGGCGGCGCTCATGACGGAGCGCGCCGACGGGACGCGGGCATGAGGGGCACGGAGACGGACCACGCGCGCGTGCTCGTCGACGCCGAGGCGGACGTACGGCCCTCCGCGGCGGGGACGGCCGCCCGGCGGGCGCTGCTCGCCCACCCGGTGCTGCTGCTCGTCGGCATCGTGCTCGCCTCGCTCAACATGCGGGTCGCTCTGGCGAGCGTGGCGCCGCTGGTCGGCGAGATCGCCGGGCACTTCGGCCTGTCCTCGACCGCCGGCTCCCTGATCACGTCGATCCCGGTGCTCTTCCTGGGGCTCGGCGCGCTCGCCGCCCCGTGGCTCGGCCGCCGCTTCGGCGCCGAACGGACCGTCCTCGCCGCACTGCTGCTGCTCGCCGTCGGCATCCTGGCGCGCCTGCTGCCGTCGGTCCTGGCGCTGTACGGCGGCGGCGTCCTGGTCGGCACCGCGATCGCCCTGCTCAACGTGCTGATGCCGGGGATCGTCAAGCGGGACTTCCCGGACCGGGCGGCCGCGATGACCTCCGTCTACACGGGGGCCATGGTCGCCGGGGCCACGATCGCCGCGGCTGCGGCCGTGCCCCTGGAGGAGGCCCTCGGCGGCGGTTGGCAGGGCTCGCTCGGCTTCTGGTCGCTGCTCGCCGTCGTGGCGGCGGTGGGCTGGCTGCCGCAGGCGCTGATCGCCCGGGGCCGTACCGGGCACGAGGTACGGGCCGTCCCGGCCTCCGGCACCGCGCCCACGCGCGTGTGGCGCTCGGCGCTCGCCTGGCAGGTGACCCTCTTCATGGGCCTGCAGTCGGTCTGGTCGTACGTGCTCATCGCCTGGATGCCGACGATCTTGACCGACCACGGGATGAGCCGCTCCGAGGCCGGCGTGGTCTTCGCCTTCAACAACCTCATCCAGATCGCCGGGGCCTTCGTGGTGCCGCTGCTCGCGGGCCGCAGGCGCAGCCAGCGCCCCCTGGTGGTGCTGGTGACGGCGATGGTCGCGGCCGGGTACGCGGGGCTGCTCGTCGCCCCGGCCGAGGGAGCCTGGCTCTGGGCCGCGGTCCTCGGCATCGGCCAGGGCGGGGCCCTGGGGCTCGCCCTGACCCTGATCGTGCTGCGGACCGGGGACGCCCCGACGGCCGCCCGGCTCTCCGGGATGGCGCAGACGGTCGGCTACCTGCTGGCCGCCGCCGGTCCGCTCGCGGCCGGGGCCCTGCACCAGGCGACCGGCTCGTGGACGGTGCCGATCGCGCTGGTCCTCGGGGTGTGCGCGGCGGCCGCGGGCGTCGGCCTGCTCGCCGCCCGCGACCGCACCGTCTGAGGCTCCGCCCGGAGGTGCCCTACTCCTCGCCGGCCAGCGTCAGCGTGCGCAGCTTGTGGCCGGCGAACCAGGTGGCGCCGAGGGTGACGGCGACCAGGAGGACCGCCGCCGTCGGCAGGGCCACGTCCGAGCTGATCAGCCCCTCGCCGGTGACCTTCTCGGCGAGCGCCAGCGCCCACTGCTGGACGCTGAGGGTGCGGGCGCCGGCGATCAGGGAGCCGAAGAGCGCCTCCCAGACCAGGGCGTAGACGAGGCCGATCACCACGGCGTGCCGGCTGATCGTGCCGAGCAGCAGGAAGAGCGCGCTGTACGCGATGGAGGCGACCAGCGCGGCGACCGTGTAGGCGACGGCGACCTGCTGGCCGTTGCCGTTCAGGATGAAGCCGGCGATCAGGGTGGGCACGGCCGAGAAGGCCATGGTCACGGCGATGGCCACGATCAGCTTGGTCATGATGATCGTCGGGCGCTTCACCGGCTTGGAGAGCAGATAGACGATCGAGCCGTCGTCGATCTCCGGGCCGATCGCGCCCGTGCCCGCGATGACGCCGATCAGCGGCACCATCGTGGCGAGCGCGAAGCCGCCGAGGAGGTCGGCCGCGACCTGGTCGTCCGCGCCGTTGATGACGCGGACGGCCGTGGCGATGAGCAGGAGCAGCCCGGGCAGCAGGAACAGGATCGCCGCCCGGCGGCGGCCGAGGAGGGCCCGGTAGGTGAGCCGGGCGACCGTGGGGTCGTACATCGGGGTCGTGCTCCTTTCAGGCCGCGACGAGATACGAGAAGACGGATTCGAGGGACTCGTCGGACGGCGAGACCGTCAGCAGCCGGATCCCACGCGCGCGTGCCACCTGTGGCAGCAGCTCGGTGAACCGTCCGAAGTCGACGGCCTGGATCCGCAGTCCGCCCTCCACCACGTCGACCTCGATGCCGGCCGTGGACGGGTCGGCGATCAGCGCGGCGGCGAGCGCCCGGTCGTCGCTGGAGCGGATCAGATAGCGGTGCGGCCGGTCGGTCATCAGGCGGCGGATCCGGCGGAAGTCGCCGGAGGCGGCGTGCCGGCCGGCGACGATCACCTCGATGTGCGAGGCGAGCTGCTCGACCTCCTCCAGGATGTGCGAGGAGAACAGGACCGTGCGGCCCTCGGCGCCCATCCGGCGCAGCAGTTCCATGAGCTGCATCCGCTGGCGCGGGTCCATGCCGTTGAACGGCTCGTCGAGCAGCAGCACGGACGGCTCGTGGACGAGGGCCGAGGCCATCTTCACGCGCTGCCGCATGCCCTTGCTGTACGTGGCGATCTTCCGGTCCTGCGCGTGCTCCATCTCGACGGTCGCGAGGGCCTTCCGGGCCTCCGCCGCGCCGAGGCCCTGGAGCTCCGCGTTGGCCACCACGAACTCGCGGCCGGTGAGGAAGTCGTACATCGCCTCCCGCTCGGGGACGACGCCGATGGAGCGGTAGACCGACTCGTTGCGCCAGACCGGCTCGCCGTCCAGGGTCACGCTGCCCGTGGAGGGGTCGAGGAAGCCGCCCATCATGTTGATGAGGGTGGACTTCCCGGCGCCGTTGGGGCCGAGGAGGCCGGTGACGCCGGGGCCGATCGACATCGTGACGTCGTTGACGGCGACGACGTTGCCGAACCAGCGGGAGACGTGGTCGATGGTGAGAGTGCTCATGGGCGCGGCCCATTCCTTAGAGGGGTGGTGGCGGGCGACGGGAGGGCGCTCACAGGCCGACCTTCCGGTAGCGGGCCATCAGGATGCCGTAGCAGGCGGCGATGAGGCCGAGGACCACCACGAGGTAGACCACGCCGGTCCCGGCCCCCACCGGCACCTCGCCGGGGAAGGAGGCGGGAGCGCCGAGGAAGGCGTTCTGCAGGCCGATGATCAGGGTGAGGGGCGAGAAGAGACCGAGCCAGGCGATGGCGTCGGTGTTCTCGGTGGCGTAGGAGATGCCCTGGAGGGTGGAGACCGCGCCGTAGGAGATGGTGAGGACGGCGATCACGGCGGCGACGCCGAAGCCGCGGCGCGGGGTGAGCGCGGCCATGACCAGGCCGATGCCGCCGAAGAGCACCGAGAGGACCGCGACGGAGACGAGCCCCTGGCCGAAGAGCTTGGCCTGCTCGGCGAAGTCCATCTTGGCCAGCATCGAGCCGATCCACATGATCACCAGCGGGGCGGCGGTGAGGATGAAGAGCGCCGAGGCCATCGCCCCGTACTTGGCGAGCACGTAGTCGACGCGCTCGATGGGACGCGAGAAGTACAACGGCACCGTGCGGAAGCGGAGGTCGCGGGAGACCGACTGCGGGGCCTGGGAGGCGAGGTAGACGGCGATGACGAGCTGGAGGTAGACCGCGTACTGGGTGTACTCCATGGGGAGCTTGTCGGCCTTGATGTACACCGAGATCGCCACGCTGATCAGCGCGGGCGCGCACATCACCGCGAAGAGCAGCATCGGCAGCACCTTCGACTTGGCGCTGCGGCCCAGGCCGTACGCCCCGCGCAGGGACTGCGAGAAGAGCGAGCGGCGGGCGTAGGAGCGGCCGAGCCTCGGACCGTCGTAGGACCGGTATCCGATGTTGTGGATCCGGGTGGTGTCGGGGGCGGCCCCGGGGGCGGGGGTGCTCATCGGGCCTTGACCTCCTCGTGCTGCGCGGCTGCCTCGGGACGGAAGACCTCGGCGATGTGGTGGCGGCGCTGCTCCATGCGGACCAGGCCGAGTCCGAGGCCGGCGACGGTGTCGCGCACCAGGTCGTACGTCTCCTCGCCGGGGGCCTCCAGGAGGAGGATGTGCCCGGCGCCGGGCAGGCCGTCCTCCACGCCCGCGTGGAGGGTGACGCCGGCGGCGACGAGGGCCTCGCGGAGGGCGGCGGTGCCGTCCGGGTGGGCGTCGGAGTCGGTGACCTCGACCGCCAGGGTCGTGGTGGTGCGGGTGAAGTCGCTGGTGGAGCTGGACCGCAGCAGCTTGCCGCCGTCGATGACGACGACGTGGTCGCAGGTCCGCTCCAGCTCGCCGAGGAGGTGGGAGGTGACGAGCACGGAGATGCCGAAGTCGGTCCAGACGCGGCGGATCAGGCCGAGCATCTCGTCGCGGCCGACCGGGTCGAGGCCGTTGGTCGGCTCGTCGAGGAGGACCAGCCTCGGGTCGTGGACCAGGGCCTGGGCCAGCTTCACCCGCTGCTTCATGCCGGTCGAGTAGCCGCCGATGGGGCGGTAGCGCTCCTCGTACAGGCCGACGTGGCGCAGGGTGTCGGCCGTCCGCTCGCGGGCGGCGGTCGGCGGCAGGCCGGACATCCGCGCCATGTGGACGACGAACTCGGTGGCCGAGACGTCCGGCGGCAGGCAGTCGTGCTCGGGCATGTACCCGACGCGCTCGCGGATCTCGGGGCCGTGCGTCGAGACGTCGAGGCCCAGTACCTCGGCGCGGCCCTCCGTGGCGGGGGAGAGGCCGAGCAGGATCTTGATCATCGTGGACTTGCCGGCTCCGTTGGCACCCACCAGTCCGGTCACACCGGGCCCGATGTCCAGGGAGAGCCGGTCGAGAGCGGTCACCCGGGGGAACCGCTTGCTGAGGCTTTCGGTGGCGATCACAGTCACGCTTCGACGGTAGTGGCGCGCGCCACAGCCGTCGTCAGCCCTACGGATCGATCCCTCTCCGACTTCCGGCGTACGAACCCCGAGAGGCGTCGCGACGAAAGTCGTCGCGGTCTCGGGGACGGAGTTTTCCACAGGGTCTCGTACACACCCCTTGACGTAGCCGCCGGGCATTGTCACATTCATCGGTGTCAAGTTACGGACGCGTAGGGCGACCAAGCGCTCACACGGGACGGGCGGGTGGCATGACCTCAGCAGTGGCAAGCGAACTGACCGCGGAACTACGGGGGTTCAGGGAGGTACAGCAGCTCTCCTACGCCTGCGCGGAAGCGGTCGCGGCCCAGCTCAGGCCGGGTGTGACCGAGCGCGAGGCGGCCCGGATGCAGCGCGAGTGGCTGTACGAGCGTGGGGTGAAGGACTGGTTCCACCGTCCCTTCGCCTGGTTCGGGGACCGCACCGCCTTCGTCGACTTCAAGATCCCGCTGCAGTTCTTCCCCACCGACAAGCGCCTGGAGCCGGGGATGCCGTTCATCCTTGACATGGCGCCCGTCCACAAGGGGTACACGGCCGACATCGGCTACAGCGGCTGCCTCGGGCTCAACCCGCTGCACGACAAGCTCCTCGCCGATCTGCGCGAGCACCGCGAGCTGATCCTCCGCGAGGTGCGCGAGCGCCGCAGCCTGCGCGAGATATACGAGGACGTGGACCGGCTCATGGTCCGCCAGGGATACGCCAACCGGCACCGGGCCTATCCCTTCGGCGTGATCGCCCACAAGATCGACCGGGTGAAGGAGCGGCGGTTCGCCCCCACCCTGTTCGGCTTCGGCACCCAGTCCCTCAAAGGCCTGCTGAGCGACGCCGTGCACGGCCACCGGGACGGCTGGTCGCCGCTGTGGTCCCCCTACAAGTTCTCCGACCACCCGCCCGCACCGGGCCTCTGGGCGGTCGAGCCGCACCTCGGATTCCGGGGTACGGGCGCGAAGTTCGAGGAGATCCTGGTCGTCACCGACTCCAGGGACCCCGAGCAGAGCGCGTTCTGGCTGGACGACGACCTGCCGCACGTGCGGCGGTGGAACGAAGGAGCGGTGTGATGGCGGGCGCGGGACTCGAGGGGGCGCGTGAGCGCCGGGTCCGTACGGGCGGGATCGAGCTGTGCGTCGCCGAGCTCGGCGACGCCGACCGGCCGACGGTGCTGCTGGTGCACGGCTACCCGGACTCGAAGGAGGTCTGGTCCGAGGTCGCGGTGCGGCTCGCCGAGGAGTTCCACGTCGTGCTGTACGACGTGCGGGGCCACGGGCGTTCGACGGCGCCGGCACCGCTGCGCGGCGGCTTCACCCTGGAGAAGCTGACCGACGACTTCCTCGCCGTCGCCGACGCGGTCAGCCCGGACCGGCCGGTCCACCTCGTCGGGCACGACTGGGGCTCGGTGCAGTCGTGGGAGTTCGTCACCGTGCCGCGGACCGAGGGCAGGATCGCCTCCTTCACCTCCATGTCGGGTCCGTCGCTCGACCACTTCGGGCACTGGATCAAGAGCCGGATGACCCGCCCCACCCCGCGCCGGGTCGGACAGCTCCTCGGCCAGGGCGCCAAGTCCTGGTACGTGTACATGCTGCACACCCCGGTCCTGCCGGAGCTCGCCTGGCGCGGCCCCCTGGGCAGGCGCTGGCCGAAGCTCCTGGAGCGGCTGGAGAAGGTCCCGGCCGGCGACTACCCCACGGCCTCGCTGCCCCACGACGCGGCCACCGGCGCCTGGCTCTACCGGGACAACGTCCGGGCGCGCCTCTCCCGGCCGCGCCCCGACGCCTTCGCGCACGCGCCCGTGCAGCTGATCACCCCGACCGGCGACGCCTTCCTCTCCGAGCGGCTCTACGACGACCTGGGCACCTGGGTGCCGGACCTCACGCGGCGCACCCTGCCCGCGAAGCACTGGGTACCGCGTACCCGCCCCGACCAGCTGGCGGCGTGGATCACGGACTTCGTCCGCACCCACGAGGAGCCGGAGGCACGGGCACCCCGGCCGGTGGCGGCGTCGACCGCGAAGAGCGGAGTGAAGCCGGAGCGCGCGGAGCGGTTCGGCGGCCAGCTGGTGCTGGTCACCGGCGCCGCCAGCGGCATCGGGCGGGCCACCGCCTTCGCCTTCGCGGAGGCCGGGGCCCGGGTCGTCGCGGTCGACCGGGACGCCGAGGGAGCGGCCAGGACGGCCGAGATGGCACGGCTGATCGGCGCCCCGGAGGCGTGGGGTGAGGCCGTGGACGTCTCCGACGAGCAGGCGATGGAGAAGCTGGCGGCGCGGGTGGCAGAGGAGTACGGGGTCGTCGACGTCCTGGTCAACAACGCGGGGATCGGCCTCACCGGCTCCTTCTTCGAGACGACCGGCGAGGAGTGGAAGCGGGTCCTGGACGTCAACCTGTGGGGCGTGATCCACGGGTGCCGGGTGTTCGGGGCGCAGATGGTGGCGCGCGGCCAGGGCGGCCACATCGTCAACACCGCCTCGGCGGCGGCTTTCCAGCCCTCCCGGGCGCTGCCGGCGTACAGCACCTCGAAGGCGGCGGTGCTGATGCTCAGCGAGTGCCTGCGGGCCGAACTGGCGGACCGGTCCATCGGCGTGAGCGCGATCTGCCCCGGGATCGTCAACACCAACATCACCGCGACCGCCCGCTTCGCCGGGGTCACGGACGCGGCGGAGGAGAAGCGGCGGCAGCAGAAGGCCTCGCGACTGTACGGGCTCCGGAACTACCCTCCGGAGAAGGTGGCGGACGCGATCCTGGACGCGGTGCTGCACGACCGGGCGGTCGTGCCGGTCACCCCGGAGGCCCGGGGCGCCCACGCCCTCTCCCGGCTGGCTCCCGGCGCGCTGCGCGCCCTGGCCCGCTGGCAGCCGCCGGCATAACGGCGGGGGGCCCGGGCGGGTGGACGGTCGTACGATCCCTCGCAGCAGGGGCCCCGCGCGGGGTGGAACGATCGGCCGGTGGGAGCGGGATGTCCGAGCAGTCAGCAGTGCGAGCGGAGTACCGGATCGAGGACCTCGCCCATCACAGCGGGGCCACGGTCCGGACCATCCGCGCCTACCAGGACCGCGGCCTGCTGCCCCGCCCGGAGCGGCGGGGCAGGGCGAACGTCTACGGGGACAGCCATCTGGCCCGGCTGCGCCAGATCGCCGACCTCCTGGACCGGGGCTACACCCTGGCCTCGATCAAGGAACTCCTCGACGCGTGGGACACCGGCCGGGGGCTCGGCGGGGTGCTCGGGCTCGTCGCGGAGGTCCAGGGGCCCTGGACGGACGAGGAGGCGGCCCGGATCACCCGCGCGGAGCTCGACGCCCGCTTCGGCGGCGACCCCGACGAGGACGCCGTGCGGGAGGCGGTCGAGCTCGGCGTCCTGGAGCGGATCCCGGGCCGGGAGGCCGAGGAGTACCTGGTACCCAGCCCCCAAGAGCTGGCGGTGGCCGTGGAGTTGCACGCGGCGGGGGTGCCGCTCTCCGCGATCACCGGTCACCTGAGGGAACTTCGGGAGCAGGTCGAGCACATAGCTTCCCGTTTCCTGGAGTTCACCACCGAGCACGTCTTCGCCCGCTATCTGGAGCACCGTCCGCCGACGGACTCGGACGCGGCCGAGGCGGCGACGATGGTCCGGCGGCTCCGACCGCTCGCCCAGCAGACGGTGGACGCCGAACTGGCGCGCGCCATGCGGATTCTGGCGACCCGTCATCTCCAGATCCACCTCTCGCCCGAGGGCCCGGCATCGAGGGACGACGAGCCACGTCCGGTGCAAGTCCCGGCAGACACGATCCGGGCCGTACAGGCCCTGGTCGGCCCGGAGGCCGTCGCGGCCTTCGTGACGGCCGCGACCGAACGCGAGGTCAACAAAAGGACATTGGATACATTGACGATAAATGCCTTCAATTCCCCCACTGTTCAATAAAGCGCTTGATCTGCCAGGGCAGTTGTCCACAGAATCCTCAACTGGCTTGTGGATAACTCATGTTGGCTGTGGATCAAACCTGAACGGGGAAGAACGATGGACGAACGTCGCACGGTGAAGGTGTCGAAGTACCTCTCGAAACACCTGCGGCACCAGCCGGAGCGGATCGGCCTGGTCCTGGACGCGCGCGGCTGGACCGAGATCGACGCGCTGCTCGCCGCCGCGGCCGCCCACGGCTTCCCGATCGACCGCGCGGAGCTGGACCACGTGGTCGCCTCCAACGACAAACGGCGGTTCGCCGTCGAGGGCACCCGGATCCGGGCCAACCAGGGACACACGATCAGCGTCGACCTCGCCCTGCCGGTCGCCGAACCGCCCGCGTACCTCTACCACGGTACGGTCGCCGCCCGGCTGCCCGCGATCCGGGCGGAAGGGCTGCGGTCCATGGCACGCCACGACGTCCACCTCTCCCCCGACCGCGAGACGGCGACCCGGGTCGGGGCGCGGCGGGGCCGGCCGGTGGTGCTGAGCGTCGACGCGGGGGCGATGCACCGGGCGGGCCACGAGTTCCGGGTCAGCGCCAACGGGGTCTGGCTGACGGCGGCCGTACCGGCGGAGTTCATCCGCTTCCCCGACTGAGCGGCAGAGCGACCGAGCCCCCGGGGCACTGTGCCGCCGAGCCGCCGAGCCGCCGAGCCGCCGAGCCGCCGAGCCGCCGAGCC
>NZ_BMTV01000016.1 GCF_014649855.1 Streptomyces roseolus
CTTGCGGCCGGTGAGGCCGGCGTCGCCCATCGGGCCGCCGATCTCGAAGCGGCCGGTCGGGTTGACCAGCAGGCGGTAGCCGTCGGTGTCGAGCTTGATGCCGTCCTCGACGAGCTCCTTCAGGACGTGCTCGACGACGAACTCGCGGATGTCGGGCGCGAGCAGCGAGTCGAGGTCGATGTCCGAGGCGTGCTGCGAGGAGACGACGACCGTGTCGAGGCGGACGGCCTTGTCGCCGTCGTACTCGATGGTGACCTGGGTCTTGCCGTCGGGGCGCAGGTACGGGATGGTGCCGTTCTTGCGGACCTCGGTGAGGCGGCGGGAGAGCCGGTGCGCGAGGTGGATCGGCAGCGGCATCAGCTCGGGGGTCTCGTCCGAGGCGTAGCCGAACATGAGGCCCTGGTCGCCGGCGCCCTGCTTGTCCAGCTCGTCCTCGTCGCCCTCGACGCGCTTCTCGTAGGCGGTGTCCACGCCCTGCGCGATGTCGGGGGACTGCGACCCGATGGAGACCGAGACGCCGCAGGAGGCGCCGTCGAAGCCCTTCTTCGAGGAGTCGTACCCGATCTCGAGGATCTTGTTGCGGACGAGGGTGGGGATGTCCGCCCACGCCTTGGTCGTCACCTCGCCCGCGACGTGCACGAGGCCGGTGGTGATCAGCGTCTCGACGGCGACGCGGGAGGTGGGGTCCTCCCGGAGCAGCGCGTCGAGGATGGTGTCGCTGATCTGGTCAGCGATCTTGTCGGGGTGCCCCTCGGTGACGGACTCCGAGGTGAACAGACGACGGGACACAACGCTCCCTGGGGTTGCAGCGGCTGCTGGCTATCTCTTCGCGGACCGGCAGGGGGCTGCGCCCCGCGACGTTCCACGGACAGTCTATCGGGCCAGGTCGCCGGATGGACCAGGTGTCTCGCCTGACGAATGTGATCAGGTCGGGCGAACCGGCCGCGGGAGGGGTCCGGGGGGCACGTTCCGTAGGGCGGAGATCACTCGCGCCCCGGCGTTTCGCGCGCCCCGGCCGCCCCCGTCCTCAGGAGGAGCGCTCTCCCAGACGGGGCAGGACGAGGTCCCAGACGGTCTCGGCGAGGGCTTCCTTCGGGCCGTACGGGACCGGGGTCTCGGTGCCGTCGGCGGCGAGGACCACGGCCTCGTTCTCCTCCGAGCCGAAGGTCTTGCGCTCGCCGACCTCGTTGACGACGAGGAGGTCGCAGCCCTTGCGGGCGAGCTTGGCGCGGCCGTTGGCGAGCACGTCGTCGGTCTCGGCGGCGAAGCCGACGACGACCTGGCCCGGCAGGGCGCGGTCGGCGGAGAGCTCGGCGAGGACGTCGGGGTTGCGGACCAGCTCGATGGTGGGCGCGCCCCCGTCGTCGGTCTTCTTGATCTTGCCGGGGGCGTACGCGGCCGGGCGGAAGTCGGCGACGGCGGCGGCCATGACGACCGCGTCGGCGTCGGCGGCGGCCTTGAGGACGGCCTCGCGGAGCTGGACGGCGGTGCCGACGTGGACGACGTCGACGCCGGCCGGGTCGGGGAGGCCGGTGTTGGCCTCGACGAGGGTGACCCGGGCGCCGCGGGCGGCGGCGGCCTTGGCGAGGGCGTAGCCCTGCTTGCCGGAGGAGCGGTTGCCCAGGTAGCGGACCGGGTCGAGGGGCTCGCGGGTGCCGCCGGCGGACACCACGACGTGGCGGCCGGCGAGGTCGGGGGCGGTGACGCCGCGGGTCAGGATCCGGCGGCAGACCTCGAAGATCTCGCCGGGGTCGGGGAGCCGGCCCTTGCCGGTGTCGACGCCGGTGAGGCGGCCGACGGCGGGCTCGATGACGACGGCGCCGCGGCGGCGGAGCGTGGCCACGTTCTCCTGGGTGGCCGGGTGCTCCCACATCTCGGTGTGCATGGCGGGGGCGAAGACGACCGGACAGCGCGCGGTGAGCAGCGTGTTGGTGAGGAGGTCGTCGGCGAGGCCGTGGGCGGCCCTGGCGAGCATGTCGGCGGTGGCGGGGGCGACGACGACGAGGTCGGCGGCCTGGCCGATGCGGACGTGCGGCACCTCGTGGACGGTCTCCCAGACCTCGGTGGAGACGGGGTTGCCGGAGAGCGCGGACCAGGTGGCGGCGCCGACGAAGTGGAGCGCGGAGTCGGTGGGGACGACACGGACGTCGTGGCCCGACTCGGTGAGCCGGCGCAGCAGCTCGCACGCCTTGTAGGCGGCGATCCCGCCGCTCACGCCCAGGACGACCTTCGGCTTGGTCACGACTGCCTCTCCCCACGCGGGTGCGCGCTCTCGGATGACGTACGGCTCCATGAGACACCACAGGCCCGGCGGAGGGACCGCCGGGCCTGGAGTGACGAACGCAATGCTTACTGGACGGGGCCCTCGACGGCCTCGGAGGTCAGCAGGCCCGCGTTGATCTCGCGCAGGGCGATCGAGAGCGGCTTCTCGTGGACGTGGGTGTCGACGAGGGGACCGACGTACTCCAGCAGGCCCTCACCGAGCTGCGAGTAGTACGCGTTGATCTGACGCGCGCGCTTGGCCGCGTAGATCACGAGGCTGTACTTCGAGTCCGTGGCCTCGAGCAGCTCGTCGATCGGCGGGTTGATGATGCCCTCGGGCGCGGTGATGGAAGAGGACACGCTCTACCTTCCGAAGATGGATAAAAGACTCAGAAAGACTCTGAAGACTCAGAGTGAGCAGAATGATCAGAAAGATCAGACTACGTGCATCAACGTTAGCAGCTCGCGTGCGACGTCCTCGACGGAGGTGTTGACGAGCGTGGTGTCGAACTCCGACTCGGCGGCGAGTTCCACCTTGGCGGCCGCCAGGCGGCGCTCGATGACCTCGGGCGACTCGGTGCCGCGGCCGGTGAGCCGGCGGACCAGCTCCTCCCAGCTCGGCGGAGCCAGGAAGACCAGGCGGGAGTCGGCCATGGACTCCTTCACCTGACGCGCGCCCTGGAGTTCGATCTCCAGGAGCACGGGCTCGCCCTTCTCCAGGCGTTCGACGACCGCGCCGCGAGGGGTGCCGTAGCGGTTGCCCGCGAACTCGGCCCACTCGAGGAGCTCACCGTTGGCGATCAGCTTGTCGAACTCGTCGTCCGAGACGAAGAAGTACTGGACGCCGTGCTTCTCGCCGGGGCGGGGCTTTCGTGTCGTGGCCGACACCGAGAGCCAGACCTCGGGGTGGACCTTGCGCATATGAGCGACGACCGTGCTCTTGCCGACCCCTGAGGGGCCGGAGAGCACGGTCAGCCGCGGACGTACCTCTGCTGCCATGCAGCGATTATTCCAGTATCGCCGGGGTGCCCGGGACGCGTGTCCCGGATCGGGCACCCGCCGGGGCGCCGGGTCAGGCGCCGGCGCCGCCGAACTCGCGCTCCAGGGAGGCGATCTGGTTGGAGCCGAGACCGCGGACGCGACGGCTCTCGGAGATGCCGAGCCGCTCCATGATCTGCTTGGCGCGGACCTTGCCGACGCCGGGCAGGGACTCGAGGAGGGCGGAGACCTTCATCTTGCCGATGACGTCGTTCTCCTGGCCCTGCTTGATGACCTCGTGGAGGGAGGCGCCGGAGTGCTTGAGTCGATTCTTGACCTCGGCCCGCTCCCGGCGAGCCGCGGCGGCCTTCTCGAGCGCGGCTGCGCGCTGTTCAGGGGTAAGGGGCGGAAGAGCCACGCCTACGTCACCTCGGATGTCGATCTGTCGGATACGGACCGGTGGGGACCTGGTCGACCCACACCAGTGGAGCAACGCCCGACGACGCGCGGCCGTCGGACACCTGCTCTGCCCCGGAGACTAGCGGCCATGGCCGCTCCAGTCAGCGAGAACAGCGGAAAAGTCCTGGTCAGCCTCCGCCGACCAGGACTTTTCCGACATAACGACCCGGATTTCTGCCAAGATTTCGTCAAGTGGCACGACGGGACGCCCTCCGGGCCCGCCGTCCGCTCCCACCTGCGGGGATGACCCGGGGGCGGGCCGGCGGGGTCAGCCGGCGACGGCGGCCCGGATCTCGTCCGCGTAGCGCGTCGCCGCGTCCCGCAGGGCGGACGCGTCCGGTCCGGCGCGCAGCACGCCCCGGCTCACGTTCGGGACCACGTTGCGGACCGCGTCCCCGAAGACGACCGGGAGGTCGGCCGGGGTCGCCCCCTGGGCGCCGATGCCCGGGGCGAGCAGCGGGCCGTTGATGTCGAGGTCGAAGGAGGAGAGGTCGCCGAGAGTGGCGCCGACGACCGCGCCGAAGGAGCCCAGGGGCGTCTCCCCCGCGTTCTCCTCGGCGAGGTGGGCGAGCATGGTCGCGCCGATGGTGCGCCCGTCCTCCCGCACGGCCCGCTGGACCTCGGCGCCCTCCGGGTTGGAGGTGAGCGCGAGGACGAAGAGGCCGGCGCCGGACTCGCGGGCCAGGTCGACGGCCGGCTTCAGGGAGCCGTAGCCGAGGTACGGGGAGACCGTGAGGGCGTCGGAGAAGAGCGGGGAGTCCTTCCGGAGGAAGGTCTCCGCGTAGGCGGCCATGGTGGAGCCGATGTCGCCGCGCTTGGCGTCCATGACGACCAGGCCGCCGGCGGCCCGCAGGTCGGCGGTGGCGCGCTCCAGGACGGCGATGCCGCGCGAGCCGAAGCGCTCGAAGAAGGCGGCCTGCGGCTTGAAGACGGCGACGGTGTCCGCCAGCGCCTCGACCACGGTGTACGTGAAGCGCTCCAGGCCCGCGATGTCGTCGCCGAGGCCCCAGGAGCCCAGCAGGGAGGCGTGCGGGTCGATGCCGACGCAGAGCGGGCCGCGCTCGTCCATGGCGGAGCGCAGACGGGTGCCGAAGGAGGGAGTCACGAGGTGGTGGCCTTTCGGTGGTCGGCGCCGACGGCCTCGGCGATCGTGGCGTACGGGGAGGCGGCGAGGCGCGCGGCGAGGCCCTTGTGGATCGCGCGGGCGTAGAACGGCCCCTCGTAGATGAAGGCGCTGTAGCCCTGGACGAGGGTGGCGCCGGCCAGGATCCGCTGCCAGGCGTCCTCGGCGTTCTCGATGCCGCCGACGCCCACCAGGACGATCCGGTCGCCCACGCGCGCGTACAGGCGGCGCAGGACCTCCAGGGAGCGCTCCTTGAGCGGGGCGCCGGAGAGGCCGCCGGTCTCCTGGACGAGGGCCGGGGCGGAGCTCAGGCCGAGGCCCTCGCGGGCGATGGTGGTGTTGGTGGCGATGATGCCGTCCAGGCCGAGCTCGACGGCGAGGTCGGCGACGGCGTCCACGTCCTCGTCGGCGAGGTCGGGGGCGATCTTCACCAGGAGCGGGACGCGGCGGTCGGTGACCGTGCGGTCGGCGGCCTCGCGCACGGCGGCGAGCAGCGGGCGCAGCGACTCGGTGGCCTGGAGGTTGCGCAGGCCGGGGGTGTTCGGCGAGGAGACGTTGACGACGAGGTAGTCGGCGTGGGCGGCGAGCCGCTCGGTGGACTTCACGTAGTCGGCGGCCGCGTCGGCCTCCTCGACGACCTTGGTCTTGCCGATGTTGACGCCGACGACCGTCTTGAAGACCGGCACGCGCGCGTGGAGGCGGGCGGCGACGGCGGCGGAGCCCTCGTTGTTGAAGCCCATGCGGTTGATCAGGGCCCGGTCGGGGACGAGGCGGAAGAGCCGCTTCTTCGGGTTGCCGGGCTGGGCCTCGCCGGTGACGGTGCCGATCTCGACGTGGTCGAAGCCGAGCATGGCCATGCCGTCGATGGCGACGGCGTTCTTGTCGAAGCCGGCGGCGAGACCGAAGGGGCCGTGCATGCGCAGGCCCAGGGCCTCGGTGCGCAGCTCCTCGTACCGGGGGGCGAGGACGGCGGCGACGAAGGTGCGCAGGACCGGGACGCGAACCGCGAGCCGGATCCAGCGGAAGGCCAGGTGGTGGGCCTTCTCCGGGTCCATGCGCCGGAAGACGAGCTGGAAGAAGAGCTTGTACATGGTGGTGTCCTCATGAAGAGGGGGACACCGTTTCCGGTGTCCCCCTCGGTGGCTGCTAGTCGCGGGCCGCGGTCAGGTGCTCGGCGTGTTCCTGGAGGGAACGGACGCCGACGTCGCCGTGGCCCAGGGCCTCGATGCCCTGGACGGCCGCGGCGAGCGCCTGGACCGTGGTGAGGCACGGGACGCCGCGGGCCACCGCCGCCGTACGGATCTCGTAGCCGTCGAGGCGGCCGCCGGTGCCGTACGGGGTGTTGACGATGAGGTCGACCTGGCCGTCGTGGATGAGCTGGACGATGGTCTTCTCGCCGCCGGGGCCCTCGCCCTCGCTGAGCTTGCGCACGACGGTGGCGTTGATGCCGTTGCGCTTGAGGACCTCGGCGGTGCCGGAGGTGGCGAGCAGCTCGAAGCCGTGGGCGACCAGCTCGCGCGCCGGGAAGATCATCGAGCGCTTGTCGCGGTTGGCGACGGAGATGAACGCGCGGCCCTTGGTGGGCAGCGGGCCGTAGGCGCCGGCCTGCGACTTGGCGTAGGCGGTGCCGAAGACGGCGTCGATGCCCATGACCTCGCCGGTGGAGCGCATCTCCGGGCCGAGGACGGTGTCCACGCCGCGGCCGTGCACGTCGCGGAAGCGGCTCCACGGCATCACGGCCTCCTTGACGGAGATCGGCGCGTCGAGCGGCAGGGTGCCGCCGTCGCCGTTCTTCGGCAGCAGGCCCTCGGCGCGCAGCTCGGCGATGGTCGCGCCCAGCGAGATGCGGGCGGCGGCCTTGGCGAGCGGGACGGCGGTGGCCTTGGAGGTGAAGGGCACGGTCCGGGAGGCGCGCGGGTTGGCCTCCAGGACGTAGAGGATGTCACCGGCCATGGCGAACTGGATGTTGATCAGACCGCGGACGCCGACGCCCTTGGCGATGGCCTCGGTGGAGGCGCGCAGCCGCTTGATGTCGAAGCCGCCGAGGGTGATCGGGGGCAGGGCGCAGGCCGAGTCGCCGGAGTGGATGCCGGCCTCCTCGATGTGCTCCATGACGCCGCCGAGGTAGAGCTCCTCGCCGTCGTAGAGGGCGTCGACGTCGATCTCGATGGCGTCGTCGAGGAAGCGGTCGACCAGGACCGGCCGGGTGGGGCTGATCTCGGTGGACTCGGCGATGTACGCCTCCAGGCGCGCCTCGTCGTAGACGATCTCCATGCCGCGGCCGCCGAGCACGTACGAGGGGCGGACCAGGACCGGGTAGCCGATCTCGTCGGCGATCTTCTTGGCGCCGGCGAAGGTGGTGGCGGTGCCGTGCTTGGGGGCCGGCAGGCCGGCCTCCTCCAGGACGCGGCCGAAGGCGCCGCGGTCCTCGGCGGCGTGGATGGCCTCCGGGGAGGTGCCGACGACCGGCACGCCGTTGTCCTTGAGCGCCTGGGAGAGGCCGAGCGGGGTCTGGCCGCCGAGCTGGACGACGACACCGGCGATCGGGCCCGCGAGGGACTCGGCGTGGACGATCTCCAGCACGTCCTCGAGCGTCAGCGGCTCGAAGTACAGGCGGTCGGAGGTGTCGTAGTCCGTCGAGACGGTCTCCGGGTTGCAGTTGACCATCACGGTCTCGTAGCCGGCGTCGCTCAGGGCGAAGGAGGCGTGGACGCAGGAGTAGTCGAACTCGATGCCCTGGCCGATGCGGTTCGGGCCGGAGCCGAGGATGATCACGGCGGGCTTCTCGCGCGGCGCGACCTCCGTCTCCTCGTCGTAGGAGGAGTAGAAGTACGGCGTCTTCGCGGCGAACTCGGCGGCGCAAGTGTCGACCGTCTTGTAGACCGGGCGGACGCCGAGCGCGTGCCGGACCTCGCGGACGACGTCCTCGCGCAGGCCGCGGATCTCGGCGATCTGGGCGTCGGAGAAGCCGTGGCGCTTGGCCTCGGCGAGGAGCGCGGGCTCCAGCTTCTCGGCGCCGGCGAGCTCGTCGGCGATCTCCTTGATCAGGAAGAGCTGGTCGACGAACCACGGGTCGATCTTCGTGTAGTCGAAGACCTCCTCGGGGGTGGCGCCGGCGCGGATCGCCTGCATGACGGTGTTGATGCGGCCGTCGGTGGGGCGGACCGCCTCGCGGAGGAGTTCGTCCTTGTCGCCGGGCTCGCCGGTGAAGGCGAACTGGCTGCCCTTCTTCTCCAGGGAGCGCAGGGCCTTCTGGAGGGCCTCGGGGAAGTTCCGGCCGATGGCCATGGCCTCGCCGACCGACTTCATGGTCGTGGTCAGCGTGGAGTCGGCGGAGGGGAACTTCTCGAAGGCGAAGCGCGGGGCCTTGACGACGACGTAGTCGAGCGTGGGCTCGAAGGACGCCGGGGTCTTCTCCGTGATGTCGTTCGGGATCTCGTCCAGGGTGTAGCCGACGGCGAGCCGGGCCGCGATCTTGGCGATCGGGAAGCCGGTGGCCTTGGAGGCGAGGGCCGAGGAGCGGGAGACGCGCGGGTTCATCTCGATGACGATCACGCGGCCGTCCTCGGGGTTGACCGCGAACTGGATGTTGCAGCCGCCGGTGTCGACGCCGACCTCGCGGATGATCGCGATGCCGACGTCGCGGAGGATCTGGTACTCGCGGTCGGTGAGCGTCATCGCCGGGGCGACGGTGATCGAGTCGCCGGTGTGGACGCCCATCGGGTCGAAGTTCTCGATGGAGCAGACGACCACGACGTTGTCGTGCTTGTCGCGCATGAGCTCCAGCTCGTACTCCTTCCAGCCGAGGATGGACTCCTCCAGGAGCACCTCGGTGGTCGGGGAGAGCGTGAGGCCCTGGCCGGCGATGCGGCGCAGCTCCTCCTCGTCGTGGGCGAAGCCGGAGCCGGCGCCGCCCATGGTGAAGGAGGGGCGGACGACGACGGGGTAGCCGCCGAGCGTCTCGACGCCCTTGAGGACGTCGTCCATGGAGTGGCAGATGACCGAGCGGGCGGACTCGCCGTACCCGATCTTGGCCTTGACGGCCTCGACGACGCCCTTGAAGAGGTCGCGGTCCTCGCCCTTGTGGATGGCCTCGACGTTGGCGCCGATGAGCTCGACGCCGTACTTCTCCAGGACGCCCTGCTCGTGCATGGAGATCGCGGTGTTGAGCGCGGTCTGGCCGCCGAGGGTGGGCAGGAGGGCGTCGGGGCGCTCCTTGGCGATGATCTTCTCGACGAACTCGGGGGTGATCGGCTCGACGTAGGTGGCGTCGGCGATCTCCGGGTCGGTCATGATCGTCGCCGGGTTGGAGTTGACCAGGATGACCCGCAGGCCCTCGGCCTTGAGGACCCGGCAGGCCTGGGTGCCGGAGTAGTCGAACTCGGCGGCCTGGCCGATGACGATCGGGCCGGAGCCGATGACCAGGACGGACTGGATATCGGTGCGCTTAGGCACGCTCGGCCTCCATGAGGGTCACGAAGCGGTCGAAGAGGTACGCGGCGTCGTGCGGGCCCGCGGCCGCCTCGGGGTGGTACTGGACGGAGAAGGCCGGCTGGTCGAGCAGCTGGAGGCCCTCCACGACGTCGTCGTTCAGGCAGACGTGGGAGACCTCGGCGCGGCCGAAGGGGGTCTCGGAGACCTTGCCGAGGGGCGCGTCGACGGCGAAGCCGTGGTTGTGCGCGGTGACCTCGACCTTGCCGGTGGTCCGGTCCTGGACGGGCTGGTTGATGCCCCGGTGGCCGTACTTCAGCTTGTAGGTGCCGAAGCCGAGCGCGCGGCCGAGGATCTGGTTGCCGAAGCAGATGCCGAAGAGCGGGGTCTTCCGCTCCAGGACGGCGGTCATGAGCGCGACCGGGCCGTCGGCGGTGGCCGGGTCGCCCGGGCCGTTGGAGAAGAAGACGCCGTCCGGGTCCACCGCGTACACGTCCTCGACCGAGGCGGTGGCGGGCAGCACGTGGACCTCGATGCCGCGCTCGGCCATCCGGTGCGGGGTCATGCCCTTGATGCCGAGGTCGATCGCGGCGACGGTGAACTTCTTGTCGCCGACCGCGGGGACCACGTACGGCTCCTTGGTGGCGACCTCCTCGTAGAGGCTGGCGCCCTTCATGTGCGGCTGGGCCTGCACACGGGCGAGCAGCTCGGCCTCGGGGGCGAGGGCCTCGCCGGAGAAGACGCCGGCGCGCATGGAGCCGCGCTCGCGCAGGTGGCGGGTGAGGGCGCGGGTGTCGATGCCGGAGATGCCGACGACGCCCTGGGCGACCAGCTCGTCGTCGAGGCTGCGCTTGGCGCGCCAGTTCGACGGGATGCGGGCGGGGTCGCGGACCACGTAGCCGGAGACCCAGATGCGGCTGGACTCGTCGTCCTCGTCGTTCCAGCCGGTGTTGCCGATCTGGGGGGCGGTGGCGACGACGATCTGGCGGTCGTAGGAGGGGTCGGTCAGGGTCTCCTGGTAGCCGGTCATGCCGGTGGAGAACACGGCCTCGCCGAAGGTCTCCCCCACGGCCCCGTAGGCGCGGCCGCGGAAGGTGCGGCCGTCCTCCAGGACGAGTACGGCGGGAGCCTGGGCTCCCCTTGTGGAGGTCGTCATCGTGCGATGCCTTCCGTCGTGTTGATCATGGAGTTGAGGGTCTCGACCCAGGCGGTGTGCTCGGCGGCCCGGTCGGAGCGGAAGCCGGAGTCGAGGAGGGCGGTGCCGTGCTCCCAGGTGACGATCAGGAGCCCGCCCTCGGCGAGGACCTTGCCGGCGATGCCCTTGTCGAGGCGGGCCTCGCGCAGGGCGGCGACGGGGATCAGGAAGTCGTTCGCCCCGGGGCGGACGACCGAGATCCCGGCCTCGGTGAGCGTGAGCTCGGCGCGGCTGCGGGTGCCGAGGCCGTGGGCGACGATCCGGTCGAGCCACTGCCCGGCGGTGGTGGAGCCGTGGTAGCGGCCCTCCATCGTCAGCTTCGCCTCACCGGGCGTCGGCGGCACCTCGGGGAGCTCGGGGAGGTCCGACTGGAGGCTGCCGCGCCACTTCCAGCCCTGGCGCATCAGCCAGTAGACGAAGGCGACGAAGAGCAGGAGTCCGACGACCCAGCCGATGCGGCCGGCCCAGTCGGTCACCTCGGCCGACTTCTGCTCCGCGGCGAGGGCCGCGCTTGCGATGGTGTGTGTCACGCCAACTTCCCGTCCATGACCGTTGCCCGGCCCCGCAGGAAGGTGTGGGTGACGCGACCCGGCAGCTCACGGCCCTCGTAGGGGGTGTTGCGGCTGCGGGAGGCGAAGTCCGCGGGGTCCACCGTCCCACGGTAAGCCGGATCGACCAGGACGAGGTTCGCGGGCTCACCAGCCGAGACGGGTCGTCCGTGGCCGGTGGCGCGGCCGATGCGGGCCGGGGCGAAGGACATCCGGTCGGCGACGCCGGCCCAGTCGAGGAGGCCGGTCTCCACCATCGTCTGCTGGACGACGGAGAGGGCGGTCTCCAGGCCGACCATGCCCATGGCGGCGGCGGCCCACTCGCAGTCCTTGTCCTCGTGCGGGTGCGGGGCGTGGTCGGTGGCGACGATGTCGATGGTGCCGTCGGCCAGGGCCTCGCGCAGGGCCAGCACGTCGCGCTCGGTGCGCAGCGGCGGGTTGACCTTGTAGACCGGGTCGTACGTGCGGACCAGCTCGTCCGTGAGGAGGAGGTGGTGCGGGGTGACCTCGGCGGTGACGTCGATGCCGCGGGACTTGGCCCAGCGGACGATCTCGACGGAGCCGGCGGTGGAGAGGTGGCAGATGTGGACGCGGGAGCCGACGTGCTCGGCGAGGAGGACGTCGCGGGCGATGATCGACTCCTCCGCGACGGCCGGCCAGCCGCCGAGGCCGAGCTCGGCGGAGACGACGCCCTCGTTCATCTGGGCGCCCTCGGTGAGGCGGGGCTCCTGGGCGTGCTGGGCGACGACGCCGCCGAAGGCCTTCACGTACTCCAGGGCGCGGCGCATGATCACGGCGTCGTCGACGCACTTGCCGTCGTCGGAGAAGACGGTGACGCCGGCGGCGGAGTCGTGCATGGCGCCGAGCTCGGCGAGCTTCTTGCCCTCCAGGCCGACGGTGACGGCGCCGATGGGCTGCACGTCGCAGTAACCGGCCTCCTTGCCGAGCCGGTAGACCTGCTCCACGACGCCGGCGGTGTCGGCCACCGGGTGGGTGTTGGCCATGGCGAAGACGGCGGTATAACCGCCGGAGGCGGCGGCGCGGGTGCCGGTGAGGACGGTCTCGGAGTCCTCGCGGCCGGGCTCGCGCAGATGGGTGTGGAGGTCGACGAGGCCGGGGAGGAGGATCTGGCCGTCGGCCTCGATCACGGTGGCGCCCTCGGCGGTCAGGCCGGTTCCGACCGCCTCGACGGTCTCGCCGTCGAGGAGGACGTCCTGCGGCTCGCCGCCCAGCACCTTCGCACCACGGATAAGGATCTTGCTCATCTTCACTTGCTCTCCTCGGTACGGGTGGTGGCGGGGGCGACGGCGGGCTCGGAGCCGCCGAGCAGCAGGTAGAGGACGGCCATCCGGACGGAGACGCCGTTGGCGACCTGCTCGACGACCGTGCAGCGGTCGGAGTCGGCGACCTCGGCGGTGATCTCCATGCCGCGGACCATGGGGCCGGGGTGCATGACGATGGCGTGCTCGGGCATCTTCGCCATCCGCTCGCCGTCCAGGCCGTAGCGGCGCGAGTACTCGCGCTCGGTCGGGAAGAAGGCGGCGTTCATCCGCTCGCGCTGCACGCGCAGCATCATCACCGCGTCGGACTTCGGCAGCACGCCGTCGAGGTCGTAGGAGACCTCGCAGGGCCAGGTCTCGACGCCGACGGGGACGAGGGTGGGCGGGGCCACCAGGGTGACCTCGGCGCCGAGGGTGTGCAGCAGGTCGACGTTGGAGCGGGCGACCCGGCTGTGCAGGACGTCGCCGACGAGGGTGACGCGCTTGCCGGCCAGGTCCTTGCCGAGGCCGGCGTCGCGGCCGACGAGGCGGCGGCGCATGGTGAAGGCGTCCAGGAGGGCCTGGGTGGGGTGCTGGTGGGTGCCGTCGCCGGCGTTGATGACGGGGGCGTCGATCCAGCCGGAGGTGGCGAGGCGGAAGGGGGCGCCGGAGGCGCCGTGCCGGATGACGACGGCGTCGACGCCCATCGCCTCCAGGGTCTGCGCGGTGTCCTTCAGCGACTCGCCCTTGGAGACGCTGGAGCCCTTGGCCGCGAAGTTGATGACGTCGGCGGAGAGGCGCTTCTCGGCCGCCTCGAAGGAGATCCGGGTCCGGGTGGAGTCCTCGAAGAACAGGTTGCAGATGGTCCGGCCGCGCAGGGTCGGCAGCTTCTTGATGGGCCGGTCGGCCACCCGGGCCATCTCCTCGGCGGTGTCGAGGATCAGGACGGCGTCGTCGCGGGTGAGGTCGGCGGCCGAGATGAGGTGACGCATCATCGGGGTTTCTCTCCGGGGTGGGGAGGCATCAGGGCATGCGGGGGCGCGGGCGGGGTGCCCGGGCTCCGCGGGGTGGCCGGTCCGGCTAGGAGGCGGACTTGCCGCCGAGCAGGACGGTGTCGCGACCGTCCTCCTCGGCGAGCTGGACCTTGACGGTCTCCCGCAGCGACGTGGGGAGGTTCTTGCCGACGTAGTCGGCGCGGATCGGGAGCTCGCGGTGGCCGCGGTCGACGAGGACGGCGAGCTGGACCGCGCGGGGGCGGCCGATGTCGCCGAGGGCGTCGAGGGCGGCGCGGATGGTGCGGCCCGAGAAGAGGACGTCGTCGACGAGGACGACGAGACGGCCGTCGACGCCTTCCCCGGGGATCTCGGTGCGGCCGATGGCGCGCGCCGGCTTCATCCGGAGGTCGTCGCGGTACATGGTGATGTCGAGGGAACCGACCGGGATCTTCGCGCCGGTGATCGATTCGAGCTTCTCGGCGAGCCGGCGGGCGAGGTGGATGCCGCGGGTGGGGATGCCGAGGAGGACCACGTCGTCGGCGCCCTTGGCGCGCTCGACGATCTCGTGGGCGATCCGGGTCAGGACCCGGGCGATGTCGGGGGCCTCGAGAACGGGCCGCGCCGCGTCGGTGTGCTCGTGCGTGTCCATGAAGAAAGGACCTCCTTCTCCGCCTCACGGGACGGTTCTTAAAGGACGTCGGATGTACGGCGTCCACTTTAGCAGGGACGCTCGCACAGGCTTTCCCGGGGCTCCCCCTCCCCCGCTCCCACCTGCGGCGGACCGTCCCCCGGGCGGGGGTGGCGGGCCCCTTTCGGCTTGACGGGAAAGAGTAACGCTGCGTAACCTCACAGTGAGTTACCAGCCGCGCGGCGCAGCCGCATGTCGTCACAGCGTCCGGGAGCGTTATGTCCAGCGAATACGCAAAGCAGCTCGGGGCCAAACTCCGCGCGATCCGCACCCAGCAGGGCCTGTCCCTCCACGGGGTGGAGGAGAAGTCCCAGGGCCGCTGGAAGGCCGTGGTGGTCGGCTCGTACGAGCGCGGCGACCGCGCCGTGACCGTGCAGCGTCTGGCCGAGCTGGCGGACTTCTACGGCGTGCCGGTGCAGGAGCTGCTGCCCGGTACGACCCCCGGCGGCGCCGCCGAGCCCCCGCCGAAGCTGGTCCTGGACCTGGAGCGACTGGCCCACGTCCCGCAGGAGAAGGCCGGCCCCCTCCAGCGCTACGCGGCGACGATCCAGTCGCAGCGCGGCGACTACAACGGCAAGGTGCTGTCGATCCGCCAGGACGACCTGCGCACCCTGGCCGTCATCTACGACCAGTCCCCCTCGGTCCTCACCGAGCAGCTGATCAGCTGGGGCGTGCTCGACGCGGACGCGCGCCGAGCGGTCGCCCACGAGGAGAACTGACCTTCTCCGCACCC
The DNA here is from genome assembly GCF_014649855.1 of Streptomyces roseolus. GTDB lineage: Bacteria > Actinomycetota > Actinomycetes > Streptomycetales > Streptomycetaceae > Streptomyces > Streptomyces roseolus. Next base: position 14,672 of record NZ_BMTV01000016.1, read on the forward strand.
TCTGCAGAAACGTGCCGCCGGGCCCGTGGACGTCATCCGACGCCACGGGCCCGGCGCTTTTCCGCGCCCGCGCCGATCCCGCTTTCACCCGTTCGGCGGAACGCGAAGGGGCCCGCGGCACCGAACGGTGCGGCGGGCCCCTTCGCAGGGCCGTGTGCGGGACTAGACGTCCGCGTCGCGGCGGAGACGGGGCTTCAGGTCCTTGAAGCGCCCGAGGAGACCGTTGACGAAGGCCGGGGAGTCGTCCGTGGAGAACTCCTTGGCGAGCTGCACGGCCTCGTCGATGGCCACCGCGTCCGGCGTGCCGTCCTCCCAGATCAGCTCGTACGCGCCGAGGCGCACGATGTTCCGGTCGGCGGCCGGCATCCGGTCGAGGTCCCAGTCCACCGCGTAGGTGGCGATGAGCTCGTCGATCCGGGCCACGTACTGGGCGTATCCCTCGACCAGCTGCATGGTGAAGTCACCCACCGCGGGCTGACGCTCGTCGGCACGGTGGAGCCGGATCTGGTCCGCGAGGACCTCCTGGACCGAAGTGCCGCGCTGGTCGGCCTCGAACAGGATCTGGAAGGCCCGCCTGCGGGCCTTGCTCCGGGCAGCCACGGTTAGCTGTTCACCCGGCCGAGGTAGTCGCTGGTGCGGGTGTCGACCTTGACCTTCTCACCGGTGGTGATGAAGAGCGGGACCTGGATCTCGTGGCCGGTCTCCAGCTTGGCGGGCTTGGTGCCACCGGTGGAGCGGTCGCCCTGGACGCCCGGCTCGGTCTCGGCGATGACGAGCTCGACGGCGGCCGGCAGCTCGACGTAGAGGACCTGGCCCTCGTTCTGCGCGACGAGCGCGGTGAAGCCCTCGATGAGGAAGTTGGCGGCGTCGCCGACGACCTTGCGGTCGATGTGGAGCTGGTCGTAGGTGTCCAGGTCCATGAAGACGAAGTAGTCGCCGTCCATGTAGGAGAACTGCATGTCGCGCTTGTCGACGTTCGCGGTCTCCACCTTCACGCCGGCGTTGAAGGTCTTGTCGACGACCTTGCCGGACAGCACGTTCTTGAGCTTGGTGCGCACGAAGGCCGGGCCCTTGCCGGGCTTGACGTGCTGGAACTCGACGACGGACCAGAGCTGGCCGCCTTCGAGCTTGAGCACCATGCCGTTCTTGAGGTCGTTCGTGGAAGCCACGGTTGCGGAATCTCCTGGACTGACGTGGGACCGAGGAGGCGTACGCGCCTCACAGCGCGAGCAGCTCCTTGGTCGTGATGGTGAGTAGCTCGGGTCCGCCGTCCGCCTCCTGGCGCACGACGAGCGTGTCATCGATCCGGACTCCGCCCCGGCCCGGGAGGTGGACCCCCGGTTCGACGGTGACCGGCACACAAGCGTCCAGTTTACCCATGGCCGAGGGCGACAACTGCGGGTCCTCGTCGATTTCGAGCCCCACCCCGTGTCCGGTGAGCGGAACGGCGGTCTCCGCATGGCCCGCGGCATCGAGGATCTGGCGGGCCGCACGGTCCACGTCACGGTACCCGGCACCGGGCACGAGGGACTCCCGGCCGGCCCGCTGGGCGGCGAAGACGAGCTCGTACAGCTCGATCTGCCAGTCGGCGGGCGCGGTGCCGATGACGAAGGTCCGGCCGATCTCGCAGCGGTAGCCGTGGTAGTCGGCGCCGAGGCAGACGGAGAGGAAGTCGCCCTCCTCGACCCGGCGGTCGGTGGGCCGGTGGCCGCGCCGGCCGGAGTGCGGCCCGGCGGCGACGGAGGTGGGAAAGGCGGCGCCGTCCGCGCCGTGGTCGACGAGCCGGCGCTCCAGTTCGAGGGCGAGGTGGCGTTCGGTGCGGCCGACGAGGATGGACTCCAGGAGCTCGCCGAGGGCCTGGTCGGCGATCTCGGCGGCGATCCGCAGGCAGCCGATCTCGTCCTCGTCCTTGACCACCCTGAGCTGTTCGACGGCGCAGGCGAGGTCGGCGAGGCGGAGACCGGGAGCGGCGGCGGCGAGGCTGCGGTGGCGGGCCACCGTCAGGTCGTGCTCCTCGACGGCGAGCCCGTCGGCGCCGGAGCGGCGGGCGAGTTCGGCGGCGGCGACGGCCGGGTCGCCGCCGCCGAGCGGCAGCTGCTGCTGCCGGAGCAGTTCGTCGAGCCGTCCGTCGGAGGGCTCGCCCTCGGCCGCGAGCGGCCGGATCAGCAGGTCCGCGCCGGGATCGGGGCCGACGAGGAGGACGGCCCCGGGCGGGGCGCCGCCCGCGAGATAGCGGACGTTGGCAGGACGGGACACCAGGGCCGCCGCGCTGCCCGCTGCCGCGACCCGGTCGCGCAGCCTGATCCGGCGGTCCGCATACACCTGTGACATGCCTCCGAGCCTACGAGCCGGACCCCGGCCCGGCCTGTCGGCGGCGCCCGACCGGGGAAGGCCCGCCGGTCAGCCGGTGGGCGGCGCGGCTATCGCCCGGGCCAGGGCCTCGTCGATGAGCCGGGCCGTGGACTCCACGTCGAGCGTGGAGTTGTCGATGATCGGCAGCCCGGAGCCGTACCAGCCGGCCATCCGGCCGTGGATCGCGGCGACCTCCTCGTCGGAGAGCCGCCGGTTGCCGGCGCGCTGGGCGTTGCGTTCCAGGACGACCTCCAGACCGGGGAGGAGGACCACCGGCAGCAGGCCGGGTCCGACGTGCCGCTTCCAGCCGCCGAGCCCGACGGCGGGCCGGTCGGGGAAGACGGCGTCGTCGACGATGCAGGAGATGCCGTTGGCGAGGAAGTTGCGGGCGGCGAAGCCGCAGGTGCGGCGGGCCAGCCGGTACTGCGCCTCGGAGTGCTCGTTCCACCCCGACTGCGGGTCGGCGAAGCCGGAGCAGACCCATTCCCGGACGTCGTCGAGGCTGATGTGGGCGGTGGGGACGGGCCGTCGGGTCGCCCAGTGCCGGGCGACGGTCGTCTTGCCGGCGCCGGCGGGCCCGATGAGCAGCACGGCCAGCGTGGCGCCCCCGGTGCCGGGCCGGTGCTCGACGACCGGAACGGGCGGGGCGAGCGGCACGGCCCCGGTGGTGTGCGGGGAGCCCGCGGCGTGCGGCGGCACGCCTCCGCCGGCGTGCGGCGGTACGGCTCCGGGGGCGGCGCCCCAGCCCGTGCCGCCGGCCGCCGGGGGCTGCCCCGGGCGCACGGCGGGGTGCACCCCGAGCCGGCCGCCGGGCGCGCCGGACGGCGGTCCCGGGTAGGGCGCGGTCGGCGGGAGCGGGGGTACGGGGCCGTGGCCGCCCGCCGGGCCCTGGCCGGGCGCGCGACCCGGCCCCTCGGGCGGTGGCAGCGGTCCCCCCACTGCGTGCTGCATCCGGTGCCACTCCGTCTCGTCGGCCTGGTAGGTCGGTGCGGGCGGCCGGACACGGTGCCGCCGTCGGCCCCGCTCCGGTCCCCCGGGGATGCCAAAACGTTACCGCCCCGTCCCCCCGCTCGGGGAACGGGCGGGGCCCCGCCGGAAGTGCCCGGCCGGAAGTGTCCGGCCGTCGCGGGCCGGGCCCGTGCGAGGGGCGGTCACCGCACGGCGACCGCCCCGAGTCCCGCGTACCCGCTCAGACCTGGGCGTCGAGCTCCTCGGCGAGGGCGCGCAGGGCGAGCCGGTAGGAGCCGATGCCGAAGCCGGCGATGGTGCCGGTCGCGACGGCGGCCACCACCGAGGTGTGCCGGAACTCCTCGCGGGTGTACGGGTTCGAGATGTGCACCTCGACGAGCGGGGCGGTCCGCTGCGCGGCCGCGTCCCGCATCCCGTACGAGTAGTGCGTGAAGGCGCCTGGGTTGAGCACGACCGGGACGCGCCCGTCGGCCGCCTCGTGCAGCCAGCGGATCATCTCGCCCTCGTCGTTGGTCTCGCGGACCTCGACGTCGAAGCCGAGCGCGGCGCCGAGCTCCCGGCAGGACTCCACGAGCCCCTTGTAGGAGGTCGCGCCGTAGATGTCGGGCTCGCGCGAGCCCAGCCGGCCGAGGTTCGGCCCGTTCAGCACGAGGACGCGCCGCGTTCCGCTCATGCGGAGATCTCCCCGTAGGCGGCGACGAGGACGGCCGGGTCCGGGCCCTCCAGGACGGACGGCTTGGCGAGCCCGTCGAGGACGATGAAGCGCAGCAGGTCGCCGCGGGACTTCTTGTCCACCTTCATCGTCTCCAGGAGCTTGGGCCACTGGTCGCCGCGGTAGGTGAGCGGCAGGCCGACGGACTCCAGGACGGCGCGGTGCCGGTCGGCGGTGGCGTCGTCGAGGCGGCCGGCGAGGCGGCCCAGCTCGGCGGCGAAGGCCATGCCGACGGAGACGGCGGCGCCGTGGCGCCACTTGTACCGCTCGTTCTTCTCGATGGCGTGCGCGAGGGTGTGCCCGTAGTTGAGGATCTCGCGGCGACCGGACTCCTTGAGGTCGCCGGAGACCACGTCGGCCTTCACCTGGATCGAGCGGACGATCAGCTCGGCGGTGTGCGGTCCGGCGGGCGTGCGGGCGGCCTGCGGGTCCTCCTCGATCAGGTCGAGGATCACCGGGTCGGCGATGAAGCCGGCCTTGATGATCTCGGCGAGGCCGCTGACGAAGTCGTGGACGGGCAGCGAGTCCAGGGCGGCGAGGTCGCAGAGGACTCCGGCGGGCGGGTGGAAGGCGCCGACGAGGTTCTTGCCCTCGGCGGTGTTGATGCCGGTCTTGCCGCCGACGGCGGCGTCGACCATGCCGAGGACGGTGGTCGGCACGGCGACCCAGCGGACGCCCCGGAGCCAGGTCGCGGCGACGAAGCCGGCCAGGTCGGTGGTGGCGCCGCCGCCGACGCCGACGATGACGTCGGTGCGGGTGAAGCCGGTCTGACCGAGCGCCTTCCAGCAGTACGCGGCGACCTCGGCGGTCTTCGCCTCCTCGGCGTTCGGCACCTGGATGGCGACGGCCTCGTACCCCTGCTCGGCGAGGTCCTCGCGGAGCGCCTCACCGGTCTCGGCGAGCGCCTCGGGGTGGATGACGGCGACCCGCCTGGCCTTGTCGCCGATGAGGGCGGGCAGTTCGCCGAGCAGCTGCCGGCCGACCAGCACCTCGTACGGATCCGTGCCCGCGCTGCCGCCGACGTGGATGCGGGTGACTTCCTGGTCCGTGGTCATGCGTCCTTCAGCTCCAGTGCGTCGAGGACCGCCTCGGCGACCTCTTCGGGGGTGCGCGCGTCGGTGGCGACCACGACGCGGGCGACTTCTTCGTACAGGTGGCGCCGGGCGTCCATCAGCTCGCGCCACTGCCGGCGCGGATTGACGGCGAGCAGCGGGCGGGCCGCGCCGAGCCCGACCCTTCGCACGGCCTCCTCGACGTCCATCGAGAGGTACGCGACGGGCTGCCCGGCCAGCAGGGCGCGGGTGTCGGCGTCGAGGACCGCGCCGCCGCCGAGGGCGAGGACGCCCCCGTGCTCGGCGACGGCCTTCGCGACGGCGGCCTTCTCCAGGGCGCGGAAGCGCTCCTCGCCGTCCTCGACGAAGATGTCGGAGATCTCGCGGCCCTCGGCGGCGACGATGTCGGCGTCGGTGTCCCGGTAGGGCGCGCCGAGCCGTTCGGCCAGGAGCGCGCCCACCGTGGACTTGCCGGAGCCCATCGGGCCGACGAGGACGACCAGCGGGCCGCCGGTCACCGGATGCGCAGGTTGTCGAGGTACGACTGGACGTTGCGCCGGGTCTCGGGGACCGAGTCGCCACCGAACTTTTCGACGAGGGCGTCGGCGAGGACGAGGGCGACCATGGCCTCGGCGACGATGCCGGCGGCCGGGACGGCGCAGACGTCGGAGCGCTGGTGGTGGGCCGCGGCGGCCTCGCCGGTGGCGACGTCGACGGTGGCGAGAGCGCGGGGGACGGTCGCGATCGGCTTCATGGCGGCGCGGACGCGCAGCAGTTCGCCGGTGGTGAGGCCGCCCTCGGTGCCGCCGGAGCGGCCGGAGGTGCGCTTGATGCCGTCCTCGGTCTTCACGATCTCGTCGTGGGCCTGGGAGCCGGGCACCCGGGCGAGGTCGAAGCCGTCGCCGACCTCGACGCCCTTGATGGCCTGGATGCCCATGAGCGCGGCGGCGAGCCGGGCGTCGAGGCGGCGGTCCCAGTGGACGTGCGAGCCGAGGCCGACGGGCACGCCGTAGGCGAGGACCTCGACGACGCCGCCGAGGGTGTCGCCGTCCTTGTGGGCCTGGTCGATCTCGGCGACCATCGCCTTCGACGCGTCGGCGTCGAGGCAGCGGACCGGGTCGGCGTCGAGCCGCTCGACGTCGCCGGGGACCGGGTAGACGCCGTACGGGGCCTTGGCGGAGGCCAGCTCGACCACGTGGCTGACGATCTCGATGCCGGCGGCCTCCTTGAGGAAGGACCGGGCGACGGCGCCGAGGGCGACGCGGGCGGCGGTCTCGCGGGCGCTGGCGCGCTCCAGGATCGGCCGGGCCTCGTCGAAGCCGTACTTCTGCATGCCGGCGAGGTCGGCGTGGCCGGGGCGGGGCCGGGTGAGCGGCGCGTTGCGGCCGGTCTCCTTCAGCTCCGAGGGGTCGACCGGGTCGGCCGACATGACCTTCTCCCACTTGGGCCACTCGGTGTTGCCGACCATCACGGCGATCGGCGAACCCAGCGAGAGCCCGTGCCGGACGCCGCCGAGGAAGGTGATCTCGTCCTGCTCGAACTTCATGCGGGCGCCGCGCCCATAGCCGAGGCGCCGCCGCGCGAGGTGGTCCGCCACCAGCTCAGTGGTGACCGGGACGCCGGCGGGAAGACCCTCCAGCGTCGCGACCAGCGCGGGTCCGTGGGATTCCCCAGCGGTCAGCCAACGCAACCTGCTCAACGATGCTCCTCATGCTCGCGCCTGGGCACTGCGACGGCAGGACCGGGCGCGCGGCCCTGACCCGCCACCCCCGATCCTCCCACGTCCGGGCCCTGACCTCGGCCTCCGGTCCAGCTATCGGACGCGCGCCTCGTCCTCGTGGACGTCGGCGGTGGTCGCGGGCCTTCCGGCGGACCGTTTCCGCAGCCAGCCGACGAAGCCGTACACCACGGTCAGTGCGAAGAGCGCGAGCACGGTGTACCGCGCCCACGCGGGCAGTGAGCTGAGGAAGCCCACGTACAGAAAGCGCAGCGCGTCGAAGGCGAGGTCCGCCTTCGACGCGAGCGTGATGTCCCCGTCCATCCCCGTTCCCCCTGGGTGTCATGGCACCCCGGGGCGGCCGCGCGGGGTCAGCGCGCGGCGAGCGCGGTCTCGCCGGCGGCGCGCATGGCGGCCAGCGGGGCCTTCGGGGTGCCCGTCATCTGTTCGACCTGGAGCACCGCCTGGTGGACCAGGAGGTCCAGGCCGCCGATGATCTTACCGGCGCGTGCGGACCAGGCGGCGGCGAGCCGGGTGGGCCAGGGATCGTAGAGGACGTCGAAGAGGGTTCCGGGGCGGTCGGGGACCGCGTCCGCCAGCGCGTCCGTGGCGCCCGCCGGGGTGGTGGCGACGACCAGCGGCGCCGCGAGGGCCTCCGCCGCGTCGTCCCAGGCGGCGGTGCGGACGTCGACGCCGAGGCGTTCGCCCCAGCCGCGCATCTCCGCGGCCCGCGCCTCGCCGCGTACGTAGGCGGTGACGGGGCCCGCGCAGACACGGGCCAGCGCGGCGAGCGCGGAGGAGGCCGTGGCGCCCGCGCCGAGGATCGCCGCGGACTCCACCTTCTCGACGCCGCGCTCGCACAGGGCGGCGATCATGCCGGGGATGTCGGTATTGTCGCCGACCCGGCGGCCGTCCTCCCGGAAGACCACCGTGTTCACCGCCTCCACCGAGGCGGCCGTCTCGCTGACCTCGTCGAGCAGCGGGATGATCGCCCGCTTCAGCGGCATGGTCAGCGAGAGCCCCGCCCACGAGCCGTCGAGCTCCGCGACGAAACCGGGCAGCGCCGCCTCGTCGACCTCGAAGCGCTCGTAGGACCAGTCGTCGAGACCGAGCTCCGCGTACGCGGCCCGGTGCAGGACCGGGGAGAGCGAGTGCGCGATCGGCGAACCGAGGACGGCGGCGCGGTGCTGGGTACTCACTGGCCTGACTTCTCTCGTTCCTTCTGGTACTCCGCCACGTTCTCGTTGTGTTCCTTGAGCGTCTTGGAGAACACGGTCTTGTTCTCGTTGATCGACACGAAGTAGTACCACGGGCCGTCCGCCGGAGCGATGGCCGAGTTCAGCGCCTCGAGGCCGGGGTTGCTGATGGGACCGGGGACGAGGCCCTTCACGTCGTACGCGTACGTGTTGTAAGGGTCCACGATCTTGCGCATCTCCTCGACGGTGCCGACGTCGAGGGTGCTCTTGCCGCGGAGGTAGTTGACCGTGGAGTCGAACTCCAGGCGTCCCGCCGTCTCCGCGTTGTCCGGCTGGAGGCGGTTGTAGACGACCCGCGCCACCTTGTCGAAGTCGTGCTTGTACTTGCCCTCGACCTGCACGAGGCTCGCGACCGTCAGCAGTTCCCACGGCCCCTTCAGGCCCTGGGCCGACGCCTTCCCCTCCAGGTCCAGCTTCGTGTACTCCTGGTTGGCGCGGCTGACCATCTTCTTGAGGGCGTCCTCGGGCTTGGAGCCCTTCGCCACCGGGTAGCTCGCGGGGAAGAGGAAGCCCTCCAGGGGGTCCTTGACGTTCTTGTGGTTCTTCGCCCAGTCCGGCAGGCCCAGGGAGTCCGCCTTCGAGACGGCGATCTCCTTGGTGCTGCCGGGGTCGAGGCCGAGGCGGGTGTCGATCTGCTCGTACACCCAGGCGTTGCGCTTGCCCTCGGGGATGATGAGGTTGGCCTGGCTCGCCGGATCCAGCATCAGCGCGACCGCGCTCTCCGCCGACATCTCCTTCTTCAGGGTGTAGGCGCCGGCCTGGATCGAGTTGCCCTTCTCGTTCTTGTTCTGGGCCGCGACGAAGGCGTCGACGCTCTTCACGACGCCGGCCTGTTTGAGGATGTTGCCGATCTCGTTGCCGAAGGCGCCCTTCGGGATCTCGACCTGGACCTCGCCGGTGCCACTGCCCACGTAGTCGGGGGCCTCGCCGAACTGGCCCTGCCAGAACTGGTAGCCGAAGTAGCCGATGCCGCCGACGCCGCCCACGAGGACGGCGGCGACGACGAGGCAGGCCATGCCGTTCTTGCCCTTGCGCTTCCGCTCCTTGCCGCGGCGCTCGCGGTCGCGGGCGTCGCCGCCCCGGCCTCGGCGCGGGGCCGGTTCCTCGTCCTCGTAGGGGCCGTCGTCGTCACCGCCGAAGAAGGGGTGCGACTCCTCCGGCTCCGGCTCGGGCTCCGGTTCCGGGTGGGCGGGCTCGGGCTGCGGCGGCTGCTGCCGGCGGCCGGGCGGCTGCGGCGGCGGGTACGCCTCGGGCGTGCCGTAGAGGTCGGGCTGCCGGCCGCCGTACGGATCGGCGGGCGGGGCGTTGTAGGCCATGGCGGCCTGACCGGTCTCCCAGTTGCCGTCATACACGTGTCCGGGATGCCCGGGCGTGTCGTAGCCCTGCTCCTGGTACGCCTCGTGCCCCGGGGGGCCCTGGTCCCAGCCGGTCTGTCCGTACGCCTGCGGCTGCGCCTGCTGCGGGTCGGCGTACCCCTGCTGCTGGTACTGCTGCTGGTACGCGGCCTGCTGCTGGGCGTACGGGTCGGCCCCGTAGCCCTGCTGGGCGTACGGGTCCTGGTAGGCCTGGTCACCCTGCGCGTACGGCGTCGCCTGGTGCGGCTGCTGGTGGTACTGCTGCTGACCTTCCCACCCCTGGTCCCCGTACAACGGGTCCGTGGGGTGCCACGGTTCGGAGCCAGGGCCCCGGCCATACTCAGTCATCGATCCCCAAACAGCCGCGAGGCTTCCGGACGATCCGCCTCTACGTAGTGCGGCAGCTGTTCGAACACCGCCGCATCGCGCGGAACGTTACCGTATCGCGATCAGATGACCACTTCGACGCCCTCGCCGGGCGGATTACCTGATACCCGTTCGGACTCAAGAGCGTTCTGAAGGATGATCACGGCGGCGGCCTGGTCGATGACGGACCGCCCCTTCTTGGACTTCACGCCCGAGGCCCGCAGCCCCTGGGTGGCCGTCACCGTGGTCATCCGCTCGTCGACCAGACGGACCGGCACCGGGGCGACGCCCTTCGCCATCTCCTTCGCGAAGGCCCGGACCTTGGTGGCCGCGGGGCCCTCCCGCCCGCTGAGCGAGCGGGGCAGGCCCACGACGACCTCGATCGGCTCGTACTCCTCGACGATCTGGCGGAGCCGCCGGTGGGCGGCCGGGACGTCGCGTCCCGGCACGGTCTCCACCGGCGTGGCGAGGACCCCGTCGGGGTCGCACGAGGCGACCCCGATCCGGGCGTCCCCGACGTCGACCGCGATGCGGCGGCCGCGGCGCATCGTCACGCCGTCTCCACCACGAGACGCTCGACGGCGGCGATGGCCTCGCCGACGGCCTCCGGGTTCTGGCCGCCGCCCTGGGCGACGTCCGGCTTGCCGCCGCCACCGCCGCCGAGGGTCTTGGCGGCGGTGCGGACCAGCTCGCCGGCCTTGAGACCGCGCTCGCGGGCGGCCTCGTTGGTGGCGATGACCGTCAGCGGCTTGCCGTTGGCCGTGGTGAAGAGGGCCACGACGGCCGGGCGGTCGGACGGGATGCGGCCGCGCACGTCGAGGACGAGCCTGCGCAGGTCGTCGGCGCCGGTGCCGTCCGGGACCTGGCCGGTGACCAGGGCGAGGCCGCGGATGTCCCTGGCGGAGTCGACCAGGCCGGCGGCGGCCTGGAGGACCTTCTCCGCGCGGAACTTCTCGATCTCCTTCTCGGCGTCCTTCAGCTTGCCGAGCATGGAGGAGATCTTCTCCGGCAGCTCCTCCGGGCGGCCCTTGACCAGCTCCTGGAGCTGGGCGACGACCGTGTGCTCCTTGGCGAGGAAGTTGTACGCGTCGACGCCGACCAGGGCCTCGATGCGGCGCACGCCGGAGCCGATGGAGGACTCGCCGAGCAGCTTCACCAGACCCAGCTGGGCGGTGTTGTGGACGTGCGTGCCGCCGCACAGCTCCTTGGAGAAGTCGCCGATGGTGACGACGCGGACCTGCTCGCCGTACTTCTCGCCGAACTCGGCGATGGCGCCCTGGCGCTTGGCCTCGTCGATCGGCATGACCTCGGCGTGGACCTCCAGCTCGCGCGCGAGGACCTCGTTGATCTTCTGCTCGACGTCCATGAGGACCGTGCCGGGGACGGCGTTCGGCGAACCGAAGTCGAAGCGGAAGCGGCCGGGCTGGTTCTCGGAACCGGCCTGGGCGGCCGTCGGGCCGAGGGCGTCGCGCAGCGCCTGGTGGGTGAGGTGGGTGGCCGAGTGGGCGCGGGCGATGGCCCGGCGGCGGCGCACGTCGATCGTGGCGTAGGCGGTGGAGCCCACGGTCACCTCGCCGACCTGGACCGAGCCCTTGTGCACCGAGACGCCCGGGACGGGCTGTTGTACGTCGCGGACCTCGATCACGGCGCCGGAGTGCAGCCGGATGCGGCCCTGGTCGGCGATCTGGCCGCCGCCCTCGGCGTAGAAGGGAGTGCGGTCGAGGACGACCTCGATCTCGTCGCCCTCGGAGGCGGCCGGGGACGGGACGCCGTTCACCAGGAGGCCGACGACCGTGGACTCGCCCTCGGTGTTGGTGTAGCCGGTGAACTGGGTGGCGCCGGAGGTGTCGGCGATCTCGCGGTAGGCGGAGACGTCGGCGTGACCGGTCTTCTTGGCCTTGGCGTCGGCCTTGGCCCGGTCCCGCTGCTCCTGCATCAGGCGGCGGAAGCCGGCCTCGTCCACGGAGAGGCCCTGCTCGGCGGCCATCTCCAGGGTGAGGTCGATCGGGAAGCCCCAGGTGTCGTGGAGCAGGAAGGCCTTCTCGCCGGCGAGGACCGTGCCGCCGGCGGCCTTGGTCTCGGTGACGGCCGTGTCGAGGATGTTCGTGCCGCCCTTGAGGGCCTTCAGGAACGCGGCCTCCTCGGCGAGGGCGACCGTCTCGATGCGCTTGCGGTCGGTCTCCAGCTCCGGGTACTGCTCGCCCATGGTCCTGATGACCGTGTCGACGAGCTCGCCGACGACCGGGCCGGTGGCGCCGAGCAGGCGCATGTTGCGGACGGCGCGGCGCATGATGCGGCGGAGCACGTAGCCGCGGCCCTCGTTGCCCGGGGTGACGCCGTCGCCGATGAGCATGACCGAGGTGCGCATGTGGTCGGCGACCACGCGCAGCGAGACGTCGCTGTCCTTGGCCTTGCCGTAGGCGACGCCGGTGAGCTCGGTGGCCTTGTCGATGACGACCTTGAGGGTGTCCGTCTCGTACATGTTCTGGACGCCCTGGAGGATCATCGCCAGGCGCTCCAGGCCGAGGCCCGTGTCGATGTTCTTCGACGGCAGCTCGCCGAGGATCGGGAAGTCCTCCTTGCCGGAGCCCTCGCCGCGCTCGTACTGCATGAAGACGAGGTTCCAGATCTCCACGTACCGCTCGTCGTTGACGGCCGGGCCGCCCTCGACGCCGAACTCGGGGCCGCGGTCGTAGTTGATCTCGGAGCAGGGGCCGCAGGGGCCGGGGACGCCCATCGACCAGTAGTTGTCCTTCTTGCCGAGGCGCTGGATGCGCTCGGCGGGGACGCCGACGACGTCGCGCCAGATGCGCTCGGCCTCGTCGTCCTCCAGATAGACGGTGATCCAGAGCTTCTCCGGCTCGAGCCCGTAGCCGCCGTGCTCGACCGGGGTGGTCAGCAGCTCCCAGGCGAGCTTGATGGCGCCTTCCTTGAAGTAGTCGCCGAAGGAGAAGTTGCCGCACATCTGGAAGAACGTGCCGTGGCGGGTGGTCTTGCCGACCTCTTCGATGTCGGGCGTGCGGACGCACTTCTGCACGCTGGAGGCGCGCGTGAAGGGCGGCTTGACCTCCCCCAGGAAGTAGGGCTTGAAGGGCACCATGCCGGCGGGGACGAGCAGCAGAGTCGGGTCGTCCGCGATGAGCGACGCCGAAGGGACGACGGTGTGCCCGCGCTCCTCGAAGAAGCTCAGCCAGCGGCGGCGGATTTCAGCCGACTCCATCAGTGGTCCTCATTCCGGTTGTACGAGATCGTGCGCGACGAAAACGTGGTCGTGGTCTTGTGCGGGGTGGGGCCGAGGGCGGCCCGGCGGCGGGGCTCGGGGAGCTCCCGGTCCGCGGGAGGCGCTGCGTCGAGGCCGAGTGCCTCGCCCAGTTCGGCCTCCCGCTGGACCATGCCCGCCCTCACGTCGAGGGCGAAGTCCTTGAGCCGGTGGCCCGCCTCGACCGCCTTGTTCGCGGCCTGTGCCGCGAGGCTCTCGGGGGTCAGCTGCTGGATCTTGCGGTTGACCTTGGTGGTGGCCCAGACGCCGGCGGCTGCGCCGGCCGTGAACCAGAACGTACGGCGGAACATCGCGGCTATCGGCCCTTCTGCTTCCGGCGCCGTGCGACCGGCACGGTACGGCCGACGATCACAGTACGGCGCCCGGCGGCGGGCGCCCCCTCCCCGCGGTCCCGGTCGCGGCCGAGCGCCTTGCGGACCCCGTAGCCGAAGGCGGCGACCTTGACGAGCGGGCCCCCGAAGGTGGAGGCGACGGTCGTCGAGAGCGCGGAGGCGTTGGCGGTGACCTCCTGGACGTCCGAGGCGATGGCGTCGACCCGGTCCAGCTGGGTCTGCGCCGAGCGGACCGTCGCCGACGCGTCGGCGAGCAGCGGCACGGCCTGTTCGGTCACCTCGGCCACGAGCCGGGTGGTCGCCCTGAGCGTCTGCGCCAGCCTCCCCAGCACCACGGCGAGGAAGGAGACGAGGATCGCCCAGAACACGGCCACCAGGATCCCGGCAACCTCTCCACCGGTCACTCCGCACCGCTCTCTGCTGTCGTCATCGGTCGTTGGGGTCCTGCGAAAAGTCGTTCCCCGAGCCTATCGCGCCGGGGCTGGGACGCCGTACCGCATTAGCGCCCGCGTTGCCGTCCCCCGCACGGGAGGCGTGCGATCGGATTGTACGGAGCGCGCGCGGATGAGTACGCTCCGTGTCCCATGCGACGCAGCAACCTGCCGGCGGAGCTCAACCGGTTCGTGGGCCGCACCGGGGAGCGGGCCGAACTGGCCGCGCTCCTGGCCGAGTCACGTCTCGTCACCGTCCTCGGCGTGGGCGGGGTGGGCAAGACCCGACTCGCCCTGAAGACCGCCGCCGAGGTGCAGAAACGCTACGGCGACGAGGTCCGGCTCGCGGAGCTGGCGCCGCTGCGCGATCCCGGGCTCGTCGAGCACGCCCTGATCGAGGCGCTCGGCCTCACCGACCACACGCGTCGCGCGCCCCGCGAGGTGCTGGGGGAGCACCTCGCCGAGCGCCGGCTGCTCCTCGTCCTCGACGGCTTCGAGCACCTGGTGGAGGCCTGCGCCCCGCTCGTCCACGAGCTGCTCACGGCGGCTCCGGGGCTGACCGTGCTGGCCGCCGGGCGCCGGCCGCTGCGGCTGCCGGGCGAGGCGGTGCTGAGGCTGGCGCCGATGACCGAGCCGGACGCCCTCGCCCTGCTCACCGCCCGGGCGGCCGGGGCCGGCGCGCCCGTCCTCGACGCCGACGCGTCGGCGCGGGAACTGTGCCGACGGCTCGACGGGATCCCGCTCGCCCTCGAACTGGCCGCCGGCCGGCTGCCGCTGCTCTCCGTGGAACAGCTGCTGGCTCGGCTCGACGACCGCTTCCGGCTGCTCGACGGCGGGTGCGGGGCCCTCCCCCGCCACCAGACGCTGCGCACCGCGATCGGCTGGAGCCACGAACTGTGCACGCCGGAGGAGCGACTGCTGTGGGCGCGCCTCTCGGTCTTCGCCGGCCCCTTCGACCTGGAGGCCGTGGAGTACGTGTGCGGGGGCCCGGACCTGCCGCAGGACGGGATCCTCGACCTGCTGGGCGGGCTGCTCGCACAGTCGCTGGTGACCCGGGAGGACACGGCGGCGGGCCCGGGCTACCGGATGCTCGACACGGTGGCGGCGTACGGGGCGGAGTGGCTGGCGCAGCTCGGGGACACCGAGCGGATGCGGCGGCGGCACCGGGACTGGTACATGGGCCTGGCGACCTGGTGCGAGCTGGAGTGGTTCAGCCCCCGGCAGGCGGAGGTGGCGGCGCGGACGGCGGCGGCGCTGCCGAACCTGCGGGCGGCGCTCGACCTGTGCCTGGAGCTGCCGGAGGACGCGCACCTGGCCCAGCACCTGGCGGGGACGCTCTGGTTCGCGTGGGTGGGGTGCGGGCGGCTCGCGGAGGGGCGGCACTGGCTCGACCGGGCGCTGGCCCTGGAGTCGGGGCACGAGGAGGCGCGGCTGAAGGCGCTGTGGGTGCTCGGCCACGTGGCGGTCCTGCAGGGCGACGCGACGGCGGCGGTGGCGGCGCTGCACTCCTGCCGGGAGCGGGCGCGGGCCTCGCGGAACCGGCTGGCGGAGGCGTACGCGACACACCGGATGGGCTGTCTGGCGCTGCTCACGGACGACTTCCCGCGCGCCGAGGAGCTGCTGGGCCGGGCGCTCGACGCGTACGGCGAGCTGGGCGAGCTGAACAGCAACGTGCTGATGGGCCGGGTGGAGCTGGCGATGGCGCGGGCCTTCCGGGGCGATCTGGAGGGCGCGACGGCGATCTGCCGGGAGGTGCGGGAGGTCTGCGAGGAGCGCGGGGAGCGGTGGACGCGGGCGTACGCGCTCTATGTGCTCGCGTACTCGGCGTGGACGCGGGACGCACTGGCGCAGGCGCGGGAACTGCTCGTGGAGTGCGTGACGATCAACCACCTCTTCCGCGACCTGGTGGGCGTGGTCCTCGCCGTGGAGCTGCTCGCGCTGGTGACGGTGAGCGAGGGCGACGCGGTGGAGGCCGCGGTGCTCCAGGGGGCGGCGCTGCCGGTGTGGGACGCGGTGGGGATCCAGCTCTTCGGCTCCGTCTCCTTCGACGGGCCGCGGGCGCTGTGCGCGGGGCGGGCGGTGGAGGAGCTGGGGGCGGAGCGGTACGAGGAGGCGCTGCGGTTCGGCCAGGGGCTGTCCCTGGACGAGACGGTGGAGCGGGCGCTCGCGGACCGGCGGCCGGGAGGGGAGGGCGGGCGGCCCGAGGAGGAGGCGGCGCGGCGGCCGTTCCGCTCCGCGCGTCCGCCGGTGGTGCCGGGAACGCGGAAGCCCGCCGGCTCCCCCACCGGCAAGGGCGGGGAAGCGGCGGGCTGAACACCGCGGGGGTGAGTCCTGCGCGCTGCCGAAATCAGCGGGCGTAGTACTCGACGACCAGCTGCTCGTCGCAGATGACCGGGATCTCCTTGCGGTTCGGCTCGCGGTCCAGGCGGAAGGCCAGGGCCTTCAGGTTGACCTGGAGGTAGCGCGGGGTCTCGCCGTCGGGGGCGAAGCCACCCTCGCGGGCGACCTGGAACAGGGTCTTCGCGCGGGACTTCTCGCGGACCATCACGACGTCGTCGGGACGGACGCGGAAGGACGGCTTGTCGACCTTGCCGCCGTTGACCTGGATGTGGCCGTGGACGACCATCTGACGGGCCTGGTAGATGGTGCGGGCGATGCCCGAACGCAGGACCAGGGCGTCGAGGCGGCGCTCGAGCTCGACGACCAGCGCCTCGCCCGTCTTGCCCTCGGCCTTCTTGGCGCGGTCGTAGGCGCGCGCCATCTGGCGCTCGCTGATGTCGTACTGGGCACGCAGACGCTGCTTCTCGAGCAGACGGACCTTGTAGTCCGAGTTCTGCTTGCGGCCGCGGCCGTGCTCGCCCGGCGGGTAGGGGCGGGCCTCGAAGTACTTGACGGCCTTCGGCGTCAGCGCGATGCCGAGGGCACGCGACTTCTTGACCTTGGGGCGGGCCTGGTTCGCCATGAACCAACCTCTCTATCTGAACGAATACGGCTTCACCAGTGGTTAGGGAGGTCGCAATCCGCAGCCGGAAAAACCCTCCGGGTCCGCGAGGGACCCGTCGGGCAGCCGCTTCCCGGTCTGGGCACGTACGTGCAGCACGCGAACGACCCACCGCCGGTCCCGGGAACCCGGGGGGTGGTGGGTGGCACGCGACACCTTCGAGGTGCGCGACACTCCTGGAGACCCCGCCCGGGGGCCGGGTCTCCTGCTGATCGTCCCGCTCTGGTGGCGCCGGCCTGGGGCCGGACACGGGACGCAGCGATCCCGACCAGTGTACCGGCTCCCCGGAGTGCCGCCGCCCGGGGTCCCGGGCCGGCCCGGCCGTCGGTCAGCCGTCGCCCTTCAGGCGCCCGCGGACCTTCTCGACCACGTCCGCGTAGCGGGCCTCGGCGCCGTAGCGGGTGGGCTCGTAGTACCGCTTGCCGTGCAGGGCGTCGGGGGCGTACTGCTGGGCGGCGATCGCGCCGGGCACGTCGTGCGGGTAGACGTACCCCTGGGCGTGGCCGAGCTTGGCGGCGCCCTTGTAGTGGCCGTCGCGGAGGTGGGCCGGTACGGGTCCCGCGAGGCCGTTCCTGACGTCCTCGCGGGCGGCGGAGATCGCGGTCGTCGCGGCGTTGGACTTGGGGGCCAGCGCCAGGGCGATGGTGGCGTGGCTGAGGGTGAGGGCGGCCTCCGGGAAGCCGATCATGGCGACGGCCTGGGCGGCGGCGACGGCGAGCGGCAGGGCCTGCGGGTCGGCGAGGCCGATGTCCTCGCTGGCGGAGATCATCAGGCGGCGGGCGATGAAGCGGGGGTCCTCCCCCGCCTCGATCATGCGGGCGAGGTAGTGCAGCGCCGCGTCCACGTCGGAGCCGCGGATGGACTTGATGAGGGCGCTGGCGACGTCGTAGTGCTGGTCGCCGTCCCGGTCGTACGTCACGGCCGCCCGGTCGACGGCCTCCTCCACGGTCCGCAGGGTGATCTCCCGCTCGCCCTTGGCGAGGGCGCCGCCGGCGGCGGCCTCCAGGGCGGTGAGGGCGCGCCGGGCGTCGCCGCCGGCGATCCGCAGCAGGTGGGCGCGGGCGTCGTCCTGGAGCTCCACGGCGCCGCCGAGGCCGCGCTCCTCGGTGACGGCCCGGTCCATGAGGCCGCTGAGGTCCTCGTCGGTGAGCGGTTCCAGGGTGAGGAGCAGGGAGCGGGAGAGGAGCGGGGAGATCACCGAGAAGTAGGGGTTCTCGGTGGTGGCGGCGATGAGGGTGACCCAGCGGTTCTCGACGGCGGGGAGCAGGGAGTCCTGCTGCGCCTTGGAGAAGCGGTGGATCTCGTCGAGGAAGAGGACGGTCTCCTTGCCGTAGCCGCCGGAGGCGCGGCGGGCGCCGTCGATGACGGCCCGGACCTCCTTGACGCCGGCGGTGATCGCGGAGAGCTCGACGAAGCGCTTGTCGGTGGCTTTGGAGACCACGTACGCGAGGGTGGTCTTGCCGATGCCCGGCGGGCCCCAGAGGATCACCGAGGAGGCGCCGGCGGGGCCTCCGCTCTCCCCGACGAGCCGCCGCAGCGGCGAGCCGGGCTTGAGAAGGTGCCGCTGGCCCACCACCTCGTCGAGGGTGCGGGGGCGCATCCGGACCGCCAGCGGGCTGCTGGACGGGTCCTTCTCCTGGCGCTCTTCGGCGGCTGCGGTGAAAAGGTCGGGCTCCACGTCCATGAAGCCTAGGTCACGCCACCGACAAGCCGGGGGCCGCCGGTCAGCTCGTCCAGAAGTCCCACCAGCGGGTCAGGATCAGCATGCCGATGATCCCGATGTGCAGGACGGGCAGGACCCAGGTGAACTCGGCGAAGAAGGTCCGCAGGCCGGCCGGGGCGGGGACGACGCCCGCGCGGACGTTGTGCGAGGTCACGTACCAGAACATGACGATGGTGGCGACCCAGGCGAGGCAGCACCAGAGGCACAGCGAGTTGATCTCGTACAGGGACTGCTGCATGAGCCAGGTGCAGAAGCCGACGCCGAAGAGGGTGCCGGCGTTGAGGCCGAGCCAGTACCAGCGGCGGTGGCGGGCGCCCGCGAGGAGGCCGGCGCCGATGGCGATCACCATGCCGTAGGTGACCAGGCCGAGCATGGGGTTGGGGAAGCCGAAGACCGAGGCCTGCTCGCTCTTCATGATGTTCCCGCAGGAAACGATGGGGTTGAGGCTGCACCCGGGGACGAAGTTCGGGTCCTCCAGGAGCTTGAACTTGTCGAGGGTGATGACCCAGGCGGCGAGGAGCCCGGCCGCTCCGGTGATCACCAGGAGCCAGGCGAGGCCCTTGCTCGCGCCGATGGTCCCCGGCGTCCCCGTCGTCTCCGTAGCGGCTTCTCTCATCTGTCCTTTTCCCTCGCTCGCGGGCCCGGCGGCCCCCGCCATTCTGCAACAAGGCGTACGCCATCGGGCGTTCGCGGGGCATAAGGAAGGGCCCGGCCGCACGCGGCGGACCGGGCCCTTCCCCCCGGGTGCGGGCGTCAGCCGAGCAGGTCCCGGACGGCGTCCAGGACGCCGTCGAGGGCGACCGCGCGCTGTTCGCCGGACCCCATGTCCTTGACCTGGACCACGCCCTCGGCGAGGTCGCGCTCGCCGGCGACCAGGGCGATCCGGGCGCCGGAGCGGTTGGCGTCCTTCATGGCCCCCTTGAGGCCCTTGCCGCCGAAGGAGAAGTCGGCGGCGATGCCGGCCCGGCGCAGCTCGGTGACCTTGCCGAAGAGGACGCGGCGGGCCTCCTCGCCGATCGCCACGGCGAAGACGCTGGTGGCGGCCGGAAGGTCCAGCTCGACGCCCTCCGCCTCCAGGGCGAGGACGGTCCGGTCGACGCCTAGCGCCCAGCCGACGGACGGCAGCGAGGGGCCGCCGATCATCTCGGAGAGGCCGTCGTAGCGGCCGCCGCCGCCGACGGCGGACTGGGAGCCGAGGCCGTCGTGGACGAACTCGAAGGTGGTCCGGGTGTAGTAGTCGAGGCCGCGGACCAGCTTCGGGTCGTCCTCGAAGACCACGCCGGCGGCGGTGATCAGCTCGCGGACCTGCTCGTGGTACGCCTTGCAGGCGTCGCACAGGTAGTCGCGGAGCAGCGGCGCGTCGACGAGCTGCTTCTGCACGTCCGCGCGCTTGTCGTCGAGGACCCGCAGCGGGTTGATCTCGGCGCGGCGCAGCGTCTCCTCGTCGAGGTCGAGACCGCGCAGGAAGGTCTGCAGGGCCTCGCGGTAGACGGGGCGGCACTCCTTGTCGCCGAGCGAGTTCAGCAGGATGCGGTACTGGCGCAGGCCGAGGGAGCGGTAGGCCTGGTCGGCCAGGATGATCAGCTCGGCGTCGAGCGCCGGGTCCTCGGCGCCGATCGCCTCGGCGCCGACCTGCGAGAAGTGGCGGTAGCGGCCGGCCTGGGCGCGCTCGTACCGGTAGTAGGAGCCGGAGTACCAGAGCTTGACCGGCAGGTTGCCCTGCTTGTGGAGGTTGGCCTGGAGGGCCGCGCGGAGCACGGAGGCGGTGCCCTCGGGGCGCAGGGCGAGCTGGTCGCCGCCCTTCGTGGTGAGGGTGTACATCTCCTTGGTGACGATGTCGGTGGACTCGCCGACGCCGCGGGCGAAGAGGTTCACGTCCTCGAAGCCGGGGGTCTCGACGTAGCCGTAGCCGGCGTTCCTCGCCTGGGTGGAGATGGCGTCCCGGACCGCCAGGAAGACGGCGGAGCGCGGGGGGATCAGGTCGTACGTGCCCTTGGGGGCCTGAAAGGTGCTCACGGAGGTTCTCGTCACATTCCTCGTCGGGGAGCGTCCGTGCTCCCGAGGCCGGAGGCCACCTGCCGCAGGTACGGGTTGGTGGCGCGCTCCTGGCCGATGGTCGTCTGGGGACCGTGGCCGGACAGGACGACGGTCGAGTTGTCGAGCGGCAGGACCACGCGGGTCAGCGACGCGAGCATCTCGTCCATGTCACCGCCGGGCAGGTCGGTGCGTCCGATGGAGCCGGCGAACAGCAGGTCGCCGGAGAAGAGGACGGAGGGGATCTCCGTCGTCTCCGGCGTCCGGAAGGTCACCGACCCCTTGGTATGACCGGGCGCGTGCGCGACGGAGAACTCCATGCCGGCGAGCTTCAGCCCGGCGCCGTCGGTGAGCTCGTGCACGTCGTCCGGCTCGCCCACGGTCAGCTCGCCCATGAGCGGCATCCCGATGGAGCGGCCGAGGGCGCGCTCCGGGTCGCTCATCATGTACCGGTCGGCGGGGTGGATCCACGCGGGTACGTCGTGGGCGCCGCAGACCGGGACGACGGAGGCGACGTGGTCGATGTGGCCGTGGGTGAGGACCACCGCGACGGGCTTGAGCCGATGCTTCTTCAGCGTCTCCTCGACTCCCTGGGCGGCCTGGTGGCCCGGGTCGACGATGACGCACTCCTCGCCTGCGGCGGGGGCGACCACGTAGCAGTTGGTGCCCCAGGCCCCGGCGGGGAACCCGGCAATCAGCACGATCGTCCTTCTGTGTCGTCCGGCAGATGACTGCGGCCTTGCGGAATGCAGCAGATCAGAGCCTACCGGCGCTGCGTATTCCACAGCCAACCCGTATACGGTACGGGCACATCCGGCCAGGACAGGAACACACGACCGACAAGGAGCGGACCCGGTGGTCACCAGCGATCAGCGGCGGCGGCAGCTCGCCAGGGACAAGTACGCGCGCCAGCAGCAGCGACGGGCGGAGGCGCAGCGCAAGGCCAAACGCCGCAACACCGTGATCGCGGCCTCCCTCGCGGTGGTGCTCGCCGCGGGCGGAGCGGTGTACGCCTCGGTGCAGTTCCTGGGGGACGACTCCAAGAACACCGAGGCGGAGGCCCCGAGCGGCGAGCCGAAGATGGGCATCGAGGCCAAGGGCTCCTACGCCATGGCCCTGAAGACCAACGAGGGCGACATCACGATCACCATGGACGCGGCGAAGACCCCGCGCACGGTGAACTCCTTCAAGCACCTCGCCGACAAGAAGTACTTCGACGGCACCAAGTGCCACCGGCTCACCACCGCCGGGATCTTCGTCCTCCAGTGCGGCGACCCGGAGGGCACCGGCATGGGCGGCCCCGGCTACACCATCCCGGACGAGAACCTCGACGCCCTGGGCAAGGCCGGCGCCGACGGCAAGGTCACGTACAAGGCCGGCACGGTCGCCATGGCCAACACGGGGCAGCCGGGCACCGGCGGCTCGCAGTTCTTCCTCGTCTACAAGGACTCGAAGCTGCCGCCGCAGTACACCCCCTTCGGCACGATCGACGCGGCGGGTCTGGCGGCGGTGCAGAAGGTCGGCGCCGCGGGTGCCGAGGGCGGCCAGGGCGACGGGGCCCCGAAGAAGCCGGTCACCATCGAGAAGGCGACCGTCTCCGCGAAGTGACGCCGGGGGCCCGGAGCGACGGCGGCCCGGACGTCCGCACCCGCGTCACCGTGGAATTTCGGTGGCGCCGAGTGCGGACAGCCGGGCCGCCGTTCGCCTAGATTGGCGTTGTGCGGCGCGGTCCGATCGTCGGACGCGCGGCGGAAGGCGGGCGAGGCCCGCCCAGGAACTGTGGACGATGCCCGGGGGTCACCACCCCGACGAGGGCATCATGGTGAGGAGGCGCTGTGAGCAGCGACCCGTGGGGCCGTGTCGACGAGACGGGCACCGTGTACGTGCGGACGGCCGAGGGTGAGAAGGTCGTCGGATCCTGGCAGGCGGGCACCCCCGAGGAGGCGCTGGCCTACTTCGAGCGCAAGTACGAGGGCCTGGTTGTCGAGATCGGCCTCCTCGAGAAGCGGGTGAAGACCACCGACCTCTCGGCGAAGGACGCCCAGACGGCGATCGAGCACATCCGGCAGCAGATCGACGAGCACCACGCCGTCGGCGACCTGGCCGCGCTCTCCGCCCGTCTGGACAAGCTCGTGGCGTCGGTGGACTCGCGCCGCGAGGAGCGCAAGGCGCAGAAGGCCAAGCAGGCCGACGAGGCCCGCGCCGCCAAGGAGGCCCTGGTCACCGAGGCCGAGGAGCTGGCGCAGAGCGAGCAGTGGCGGGTCGCCGGCGAGCGGCTGCGGGCGCTCGTGGACACCTGGAAGGGCCTGCCCCGGCTCGACCGGAAGTCCGACGACGAGCTGTGGCACCGCTTCTCGCACGCCCGCTCGGCCTTCTCCAAGCGCCGCAAGGCCCACTTCGCCCAGCTCGACGCGCAGCGCGAGGAGGCCCGCAAGACCAAGGAGCGCCTGGTCGCCGAGGCCGAGGCGCTGCAGAACTCGACCGACTGGGGCGCGACCGCGGCCCGCTACCGCGAGCTCATGGCCGACTGGAAGGCCGCGGGGCGCGCGCAGCGCGAGCACGAGGACGACCTGTGGAACCGCTTCCGCGGCGCCCAGGACGTCTTCTTCGCGGCCCGGTCCGGGGTCTTCGCCGAGCGGGACGCGGAGCAGACCGAGAACCTGGCGCTGAAGGAGGAGCTCGCCGGCGAGGCCGAGAAGCTGCTGCCGGTGACGGACCTGAAGGCCGCCCGTGCCGCCTTCCGCGCGCTCAACGAGCGCTGGGAGGCCATCGGCCACGTGCCGCGCGACGCCCGCCCGAAGGTGGAGGGCCGGATGCAGGCGGTGGAGCGGGCGATCCAGGAGGCCGAGGAGGCCGAGTGGCGCCGCACCAACCCGGAGGCACGCGCGCGTGCCGCGGGTCTCACCGGTCAGCTCCAGGACGCCGTCGAGAAGCTGCGCAAGCAGATCGACGCGGCCCGGGCGGCGGGCAACGACGCCAAGGCCGACAAGCTCGCCAAGGAGCTGGAGGGCCGCCAGGCCCTGCTCGACCAGGCCCTGAAGGGCCTGGAGGAGTTCGGCGGTTGATCCCGTAGGAGCAGCGGTACGAGGAAGGGCCCCCGGCGCGTGCCGGGGGCCCTTCCCGTGTGCGTACCGGGGTGCGGCTACGGGCGCCGCGCGCTGGTCACGCGGTAGACGTCGTACACGCCCTCGACGCCCCGGACCGCCTTGAGGACGTGCCCCAGGTGCTTGGGGTCGCCCATCTCGAAGGTGAAGCGGGAGGTGGCCACCCGGTCGCGGGAGGTCTGGACGGCCGCCGAGAGGATGTTGACGTGCTGGTCCGAGAGGACCCGCGTGACGTCCGAGAGGAGCCGGGAGCGGTCCAGCGCCTCGACCTGGATGGCGACCAGGAAGACCGAGGACTGGGTCGGGGCCCACTCGACCTCCAGGATCCGCTCCGGCTCCCGGGACAGCGAGTCGACGTTGACGCAGTCGCTGCGGTGGACCGAGACGCCGCTGCCACGGGTGACGAAACCGATGATCGGGTCGCCGGGCACCGGGGTGCAGCAGCGGGCGAGCTTGACCCACACGTCCTCGACGCCCTTGACGACCACGCCCGGGTCGGCGTTGGAGCGCCGCTTGGAGCGGCCTCGGGCCGGCGGGGCCGTCTCGTCGATGTCCTCGGTGGCGGCCTCCTCGCCGCCGAGCGCCTGCACCAGCTTCTGCACGATGGACTGGGCCGTGACGTGGCCCTCGCCGATCGCCGCGTACAGCGAGGAGATGTCGGTGTAGCGCAGCTCGTGGGCGAGGGTGACGAGGGAGTCGCCGGTGAGGATCCGCTGGATCGGCAGGTTCTGCTTGCGCATGGCCCGCGCGATGGCGTCCTTGCCCTGCTCGATGGCCTCGTCGCGGCGCTCCTTGGAGAACCAGGCGCGGATCTTGTTGCGGGCACGCGGGGACTTGACGAAGCCGAGCCAGTCGCGGGAGGGGCCGGCACCGGGCGCCTTGGAGGTGAAGACCTCGACGAGGTCGCCGTTGTCGAGGGTGGACTCGAGCGGCACGAGGCGGCCGTTGACCCGGGCCCCTATGGTGCGGTGCCCGACCTCGGTGTGGACGGCGTAGGAGAAGTCGACGGGGGTGGCGCCGGCGGGCAGCGCGATGACGTCGCCCTTGGGCGTGAAGACGAAGACCTCGTTGCGCGAGAGGTCGAAGCGGAGGGACTCCAGGAACTCGCCCGGGTCCTCGGTCTCCTTCTGCCAGTCGAGCAGCTGGCGCAGCCACGCCATGTCGTTGAGGTGGTCGTCCTTGCCCGCGTTCTTCGGCACGTCGGTGCGGACCTTGGAGGCGCCGGCGACGGCCTCCTGCTTGTACTTCCAGTGCGCGGCGATGCCGTACTCGGCGCGGCGGTGCATGTCGAAGGTGCGGATCTGCAGCTCGACCGGCTTGCCGTTGGGACCGATGACCGTCGTGTGCAGCGACTGGTACATGTTGAACTTCGGCATCGCGATGTAGTCCTTGAACCGGCCGGGGACCGGGTTCCATCGCGCGTGGACGGTGCCGAGGGCCGCGTAGCAGTCGCGGACGGTGTCCACGAGGACGCGGATGCCGACCAGGTCGTAGATCTCCGCGAAGTCACGGCCGCGGACGATCATCTTCTGGTAGACGCTGTAGTAGTGCTTGGGGCGGCCGGTGACGGTCGCCTTGATGCGGGCGGCGCGCAGGTCGGTCTGGACCTCGTCGGTCACTATCGCGAGGTACTCGTCCCGCTTGGGGGCGCGCTCGGCGACGAGCCGGACGATCTCGTCGTACATCTTGGGGTAGAGGATCGCGAAGGCGAGGTCCTCCAGCTCCCACTTGATGGTGTTCATGCCCAGCCGGTGGGCCAGCGGGGCGTAGATCTCCAGGGTCTCGCGGGCCTTCTTCTCCTGCTTCTCCCGCTTGAGGTAGCGCATGGTGCGCATGTTGTGCAGGCGGTCGGCGAGCTTGATGACGAGGACCCGGGGGTCCTTGGCCATGGCGACGACCATCTTGCGGACGGTCTCGGCCTGCGCGGCCTCGCCGAACCGGACCTTGTCGAGCTTGGTGACGCCGTCGACGAGGAGGGTGACCTGGTCGCCGAAGTCGCGGCGCAGGTCCTCCAGGCCGTACTCGGTGTCCTCGACGGTGTCGTGCAGGAGGCCGGCCATCAGCGTCGCCGGGTCCATGCCGAGCTCGGCGAGGATGGTGGTGACGGCGAGCGGGTGGGTGATGTACGGGTCGCCGCTCTTGCGCTTCTGGCCGCGGTGCCAGCGCTCCGCGACCTGGTAGGCCCGCTCGATCTGGCGCAAAGTGGCCGTTTCGATCTTCGGATCGTTGGAGCGGACGATCCGCAGCAGGGGTTCGAGGACCGGGTTGTACGGCGACGAGCGCTGCACCCCGAGCCGGGCGAGGCGGGCGCGCACCCGGTTGGAGGACCCGCCGGAGCGGGTGGGCGCGGAGTTCGGCGCGGGAGCGGGCGCAGCAGGCTTCGGCCTGGTCTCCGCGGGCTTGTCCTGGGGCGTGCCGGTCCCCTGCGCGGCCTGGTGGGCCTGGGGGTCGGGCTGCGCGGCGGAGAGTGACTGGGCCTCGTCTGGCAAAGAGCGCTCCTCTGGAGTCTCCCCGGACGGCGTCTGGGGGAGGTTCCGGGTCCCCCGGTCAGGCCCGGAAAGGCCATCGTATCGAGCCACGGGGCCCCGTGCTCACGCGCCCGGGTGACGGACCGGGGCCGGGAACCGCTTCTCCGGCCCCTTCCGCGAACGTACCGGGGCAAACGCCGGGGGCGCCCCGGGAATTCCCGGGGCGCCCCTGGGCCGGAACCCGATGGATCCGACGCGGCCGCTTCTCAGACGGTGATCAGCGCGGTGAGCGGAGCGCCCTTGAGGGCGGGTTCCAGGCGGGCGCGGCCCGGGAGGAAGCCCAGTTCCATGAGGACCGCGACGCCGGCGACCTCGGCGCCGGCGCGGCGGATCAGCTCGATGGAGGCCTCGGCGGTGCCGCCGGTGGCGAGGACGTCGTCGATGACCATGACGCGGTCACCCGCGGCCAGGTCCTCGGCGTGCACCTCGATCTCGGCGGTGCCGTACTCCAGCTCGTACGCCTGCCGGAGCGTGGCCCCGGGGAGCTTGCCGGCCTTGCGGACCGGGACGAAGCCCAGGCCCGCGCGGACGGCGACCGGTGCCGCGAGGATGAAGCCGCGGGCCTCCAGGCCGACGATCTTCGTCGCGCCGTGCGCGGAGCACAGGGCGGCGAGGGCGTCGGTGAGGGCCGTGAACGCCTCCGGGTCCGCGAGCAGCGGCGTGATGTCCTTGAACAGCACGCCCGGCTTCGGGTAGTCGGGGACGTCGCGGATCCGGCTGAGCAGCAGGCCGGTCACGTCCTGGGCCTCGGCGGTCATCCTCGGCGCTCCTCGGCGCGGCCCCGGCGGGCGGCGGTGCGCGGTCCGACGACCGCGGCCTCGCCCGCGTCGGTGCCGTCGTCCAGGCCGTCCTCGCCGCGGTCGGCGGCGGAGGCGCGCTTGGCGAGGACGCGCTTCCTCAGCGCCTTCATCGCCGGCTCGCGCTCCTTGAGGTCGGCGACGAGCGGGGTGGCGATGAAGATCGAGGAGTAGGCACCGGCGGCCAGACCCACGAAGAGCGACAGCGAGATGTCGTTCAGCATGCCGGCGCCGAGGACGCCGCCGCCGATGAAGAGCAGGCCGGCGACGGGCAGCAGCGCCACCACGGTGGTGTTGATGGAACGGACCAGGGTGCCGTTGATCGAGCGGTTGGCCATGTCGCTGTAGGTGAAGCGGGTCTGCTTCGTGATGTCCTTCGTCTGCTCCTTGAGGGAGTCGAAGACGACGACGGTGTCGTACAGCGAGTAACCGAGGATGGTCAGCAGACCGATCACCGTGCCGACCGTGACCTCGAAGCCGACCAGCGAGTAGATGCCCACCGTGATCGTGAGGTCGTGGATCAGCGCGATCAGCGCCGCGACGGCCATTCTCCATTCGAAGGCGATGGCCAGGTAGATCACCACGAGGATCATGAAGACGCCGAGGCCGGTCCACGCCTTGTTGGCGATCTGCTCGCCCCAGCTGGGGCCGACCAGCTCGGCGGCGATCTTGTCCTCGGGGAGGTTGAGGTCCTTGGCCAGCTCGGTGCGGACCTGGTCGGACTGCTCGGTGTCGAGACCGCCGACCTGGATGCGCAGGGAGCCGTTGCCGAGCTGCTGGACGATCGCGTCGTGGCCGGAGGCCTCTTCCGCGTACTCGGTGGCCTGGCTGACGGTGACGTCCGTCTTCGGGGTGGTGAAGACGGCGCCGCCCTGGAACTCGATGCCCATGTTGAGGCCGCGGACGGCCAGGGCGACGATGGCCGTGATGGTGATCAGGATGGACAGGCCGTACCAGATCTTGCGGTTGCCGATGAAGTCGTAACCGACCTCACCGCGGTGGAGCCGGGCGCCGAGATCTCCGAGCTTCGACATCTCACGCCTCCTTCGGGTCGACGGGGGCGGTCGTACGGCGGGTGCGGCGCAGCGGCGGCTTGGCGCCGAGGCTCTTCGGGTCCAGGCCGGACAGCTTGTGGCCGTCGCCGAAGAACTTCGTGCGGGCGAGCAGGGTCATCACCGGCTTGGTGAAGAGGAACACCACGACGACGTCGAGCAGGGTGGTCAGGCCGAGCGTGAACGCGAAGCCCTGGACCTTGCCGACGGTGACGATGAAGAGCACCGCGGCGGCGAGGAACGACACGAAGTCGGAGACCAGGATGGTGCGGCGGGCGCGCGGCCAGGCGCGCTCGACGGCCGGACGCAGGGTGCGGCCCTCGCGGATCTCGTCGCGGATGCGCTCGAAGTACACGATGAACGAGTCCGCGGTGATGCCGATGGCGACGATGGCGCCGCAGACGGCCGGCAGGTTCAGCGCGAAGCCGATGGCCGGGCCGAGCAGGGCCATGATCACGTAGGTGAGCAGGGCGGAGACGCCGAGGCTGAGGATCGCGATGAACGACAGGCCGCGGTAGTAGACCACCAGGTAGATGACGACCAGGGCGAGGCCGATGGCGCCGGCGATGAGACCGGCCTCCAGCTGCTCGCCGCCGAGGGCGGCGGTGACGGTGTCGACGCTCTGGGTGTCGAAGGTCAGCGGGAGCGCACCGTAGGACAGGATGTTCCCGAGGTCCTGGGCGGACTGCTGGTTGAAGTTGCCGGAGATCTCCGCACTGGCGCTGAGCGTCTGGCGGACCGAGGGCGCCGAGACGACATTGCCGTCGAGGACGATCGCGAAGCGGTTCTGCGGATCGGCCTGCTGCGAAAGCTTGCCGGTGATCGACTGGAACTTCTTCGAGCCCGCTTCGGTGAAGTCCATGGTCACGATCCACATGCCACGCTGTTGGTCGAGGACGCCCTTGGCGTCGTCGACGTCACGGCCCTCGACCTCGGCCGGACCGAGCAGGTACTTCGACCAGACTCCGGGGGCGTCCTCGCCACAGGCCACGGTGGACTCGCTGGGCTTGACTCCCTGGCCCACGGCGGCTCGCGCCTTCGGGTCGAGGCAGTTCAGCGTGGCGAACTTCTCCTGGAGCGCGGCGGTGGCGGCGTCCGCCGACGGGGTCGCCTGCGGGGTGCCGCTCGCCTTCGGGGTCTCACTCGCCTTCGGCGCGCCGGAGGCGGAGCCGGTGGGCGTGGGCGTGCCCGTCGCGTTCGGGGCCTTGAGGGCCTCGGAGAGCGCACGGCCCTGGGTGGAAGCGGTGGCGCTGGGCGTGGCCGACTTCTTGTCGCTCGCGGACGAGGAGGGCTTCGGCGCAGTGGAGCCGCTCGCGGTGGGCGCCGGCTCGGGCGTGGCGGCAGCGACAGCGAGAACGGGCCGGAAGTAGAGCTGGGCGGTGGTGCCGACCTGCTCGCGGGCCTGCTTCTCGTTCGTCCCCTTGGGGATGTTGACGATGATGTTCTCGCGGCCCTGCGTCTGGACCTCGGCCTCGGAGACGCCGAGACCGTTGACACGGCGCTCGATGATGCCGACCGCCGTGTTCATGTTGGTCTCGTTGACCGCGGACTCCTGGCCGGGCTCCGCCTTGGCCTTGAGCGTGATCGACGTGCCGCCGGCGAGGTCGATGCCGAGGCGCGGGGTGGTGTGCCCCGACCAGAACATGCCGCCGGTGAGCGCGACCATGGCGATCAGAATGAGCGCCAGGGCGCGGCCGGGCCGGCTCTGTCCCCCCGCCGGCCTTCGACCCTTCTTCGGTGCTGCCACCTGTCGTTTCTCCCTGTCCAAACCGTCCGGGCGCCGGGTGGGCGCACGGAGGCCACGAAGTGTGTGTGGGGACCATCCCCCGCAGACGTCGGACCGTGTCCGGCCGCGGCCGCGCCGGTGGGCGTGGGGCCGCGGTGCCGGATGCGGCTTACTTCGCCTCGGTCTCGCCGTCGGCCTTGCCGTCCTTCTCGACCTCGGCCGTGTCCGACTTCTTCGTCAGGTCGGCCTTGGGCGCCTCGTCGGCGGCCTCGGTCAGCGAGGAGGCGTCGTCCGGGACGACGGTCTCGGAGTCGTCGGCGACGTCCTCGTCGGTGTCGCCGTGGACGATCCGGTTGTACTCGGAGTCGTCGAGGACCGCGCCGATGGCGTTCTTCGCGTAGACGGCGTGGACGCCGGGCGCGACCTCGAGCAGGACGGTCTCGTCCTGGATCTCCTTGACGGTGGCGTACATTCCCCCGATCGTGCGTACGCCGGTGCCGGGCTGCATCTGGTTGCGCATCTCCGCCGCCTGCTGCTGCTTCTTCTTGGCCGAGCGGGTCATCAGGAACATCGCCCCGATGAGCACGATGAACGGGAGGAGCATGCCGATGTTATTCACGGGACGGAAATCCTTCGCACGGTCACGGAGAACCCGCGGCCTGGTCTTCGGGGGTGGGTACGCCGCCGGAAAGGGCGGCATCGGCGGAGTCTAGGCGAGTCCGCATCGATGGAACAACGCCCAGCATGGCACCGTGGTTCCTCGTCGGGCGAGACTCCGCGCCGTCACCCACCCGTCACAGCGGCCTCAGGCGCCGAAGAGCCCCTGTTGTCCGGATCCCGCCGCTCCGGAAGCCCCTGCCGGGCCCGCTGCCTGCGGGGGAACCAGTCCGAGGTGGGTCCACGCCGCCGGCGTGGCGACCCGGCCACGGGGTGTGCGCGCCAGCAGTCCCTCCCGTACGAGGAAGGGTTCGGCGACCTCCTCGACGGTCTCGCGCTCCTCCCCCACGGCGACGGCGAGGGTGGAGAGGCCGACGGGGCCGCCGCCGAAGAGCTTCAGCAGGGCCTCCAGGACGGCCCGGTCGAGGCGGTCGAGGCCGCGGCTGTCCACCTCGTACACGCCGAGGGCGGCTCCGGCGATCTCGCGGGTGATCACTCCGTCGGCCCTCACCTGGGCGTAGTCGCGGACCCGGCGCAGCAGCCGGTTGGCGATGCGGGGCGTGCCGCGGGAGCGGCCGGCGATCTCGGCGGCGCCGGCCGGGTCGATCTCGACGTCGAGGAGGCCGGCGGAGCGGGTCACGACCCGCTCCAGCTCGTGCGGCTCGTAGAACTCCATGTGGGCGGTGAAGCCGAAGCGGTCGCGGAGCGGGGGCGGCAGCAGACCGGCCCGGGTGGTGGCGCCGACGAGGGTGAAGGGCGGCAGGTCGAGGGGGATGGCGGTGGCGCCGGGGCCCTTGCCGACGATGACGTCGACGCGGAAGTCCTCCATCGCCATGTAGAGCATCTCCTCGGCGGGCCGGGACATCCGGTGGATCTCGTCGAGGAAGAGGATCTCGCCCTCCTGGAGGGAGGAGAGGATCGCGGCGAGGTCGCCGGCGTGCTGGATGGCGGGGCCGGAGGTGATCCTGATCGGCGCGTTCATCTCCGCGGCGATGATCATGGAGAGGGTGGTCTTGCCGAGGCCGGGGGCGCCGGAGAGCAGCACGTGGTCGGCGGTGGCACCGCGCTGGCGGGCGGCCTTGAGGACGAGGTCGAGCTGCTGGCGGACCTTCTCCTGGCCGATGAACTCGCCGAGGTCCTTGGGGCGCAGGGCGGCCTCGACGGCCTGGTCGTCCCCCTCGGCGGCGGCGCCGACGATCCGGTCCTCGGCGGCGGTCGCCGTCTCGTCGTCCCAGTTCACGGTGGTGTCTTCCTTCGTACGGGCGGGGTCGGCCGCGGTCAGCGGGCTCGGTTGAGCGTCTGGAGGGCGGCGCGCAGCAGCTGGGGCACGGGCGCGGAGCCGGTCTCGGCGAGCGCGGCCTCGGCCTGCGGGGTGACGGCGGCGACGGCCTCCTCGGCCTCGCGGCTCGCGTAGCCGAGGCCGACGAGGGCGGCGGTGAGCTGCTCGGTCCAGGGGGCCGGGCCGGTGGCGACGGCGCGCTGCTGGCCGACGAGTCCGCTGCTGCCGAGGGGCTGGCCGAGCTTGTCCTTCAGTTCCAGGAGGAGCTTCTGGGCGCCCTTCTTGCCGATGCCGGGGACGGCCGTGAGGGCCTTCTCGTCGCCGGTGGAGACGGCGAGGCGGAGCGCGTCGGGGCTGTGGACGCCGAGCATGGCCTGGGCGAGCCGGGGGCCGACGCCGCTGGCGGTCTGGAGCAGCTCGAAGACCTGGCGCTCGTCGTCGTCGGCGAAGCCGTACAGGGTGAGGGAGTCCTCTCGGACGACGAGGGAGGTGGCGAGCCGGGCGTGCTCGCCGACCCGGAGGCCGGCCAGGGTGTTCGGCGTGCACTGGACGGCCATGCCGACGCCGCCGACCTCGACGACCGCTGTCGTGGGGGCGAGGGCGGCGACCGGGCCGCTGACGAAGGCGATCATGACGTGCGGCCTTTCGAGGCGTGCAGGGCGACGGCCTGCTGGAGGCGGTTCTGGGCGGGGGCCCGCCAGATGTGGCAGATGGCGAGGGCGAGCGCGTCGGCGGCGTCGGCCGGCTTGGGCGGGGCGGCGAGCCTCAGCACCCGGGTGACCATGGCGCCCACCTGGGCCTTGTCGGCGCGTCCGGAGCCGGTGACGGCGGCCTTGACCTCGCTGGGGGTGTGCAGGGCGACGGGGATGTCGCGTCGGGCGGCGCAGAGCATGGCGACCGCGCTGGCCTGGGCGGTGCCCATCACCGTACGGACGTTGTGCTGGCTGAACACCCGCTCCACGGCGACCAGTTCGGGCTGGAAGCGGTCGATCCACTCCTCGATGCCGCGCTCGATGCCGACGAGGCGGTGGCCGATGTCGGCGTCGGAGGGGGTGCGGACCACGCCGACCCCGAGCATGGTCAGCGGCCGTCCCGCGACGCCCTCGACCACGCCGACGCCACACCGGGTGAGCCCGGGATCCACTCCCAGTACGCGCATGCCCACCCCTCCCTCGGATCCTTCGATCGGCTATTCGTGCAGGCTATCGGGTGCCACCGACAACGCAGCGGGCCGACGGGGTGTGTCCCCGTCGGCCCGCTGTCGGGAAGGCCGCGCTCAGGCGTCGACCTTCTCCATGACCTCGTCGCTGACGTCGAAGTTGGCGAAGACGTTCTGCACGTCGTCGCTGTCCTCCAGGGCGTCGATCAGCTTGAAGATCTTGCGCGCGCCCTCCTCGTCGAGCTCGACCTGCATGGTCGGGACGAAGCTGGAGTCGGCCGAGTCGTAGTCGATGCCGGCCTCCTGGAGCGCGGTGCGGACCGCGACCAGGTCGGTGGCCTCGCTGAGCACCTCGAAGGTCTCGCCGAGGTCGTTGACCTCCTCGGCGCCGGCGTCGAGGACGGCGCCGAGGACGTCGT
Organism: Streptomyces roseolus; assembly: GCF_014649855.1. Lineage (GTDB taxonomy): Bacteria > Actinomycetota > Actinomycetes > Streptomycetales > Streptomycetaceae > Streptomyces > Streptomyces roseolus. The sequence continues at coordinate 47,973 of NZ_BMTV01000016.1, forward strand.
CCTCGGTCAGCTCGCCCTTGGGGACGATCACGACGCCCTTGCGGTTGAACAGGTACGACACCGAGCCCGGGTCGGCCATGGAGCCGCCGTTGCGGGTCATGGCGACGCGCACGTCGGAGGCGGCGCGGTTGCGGTTGTCGGTGAGGCACTCGATGAGCACCGCGACGCCGTTCGGGCCGTAGCCCTCGTACATGATCGTCTCGTAGTCGACGCCGCCGGCCTCGAGACCGCCGCCGCGCTTGATCGCCGAGTCGATGTTCTTGTTGGGGACCGACGACTTCTTGGCCTTCTGCACGGCGTCGAACAGCGTCGGGTTGCCGTCCAGGTCGGCACCGCCGGTGCGGGCCGCGACCTCGATGTTCTTGATCAGCTTCGCGAAGAGCTTGCCGCGCTTGGCGTCGATCACGGCCTTCTTGTGCTTCGTCGTAGCCCATTTAGAGTGGCCGGACATCTGCCTGTCTCCTTCGCGTAACCAACTTCTTGGACGAACCCCAGAGATCCTACCGGGATCACGTCACCGATCCGCGCGCACCATGTCCACGAAGAGCTCGTGGACGCGGTGGTCGCCGGTGAGCTCGGGGTGGAAGGAGGTCGCGAGGACCTTGCCCTGGCGGACGGCGACGATGTGGCCGTCGTGCCGGGCCAGCACCTCGGCCTCCGCGCCGACGGACTCCACCCAGGGAGCGCGGATGAAGACGCCCTCGACGGGTGTGTCGATGCCCGCGACGGTGACTCCGGCCTCGAAGGACTCGTTCTGCCGCCCGAAGGCGTTGCGGCGCACAATCATGTCGATCCCGCCGAAGGTCTCCTGGCCCGAGCGCGGGTCGAGGATCTTGTCGGCGAGCATGATCAGGCCGGCGCAGGTGCCGTAGACCGGCATGCCCGCGGCGATCCGCTCACGGACCGGCTCCATGAGGCCGAAGAGGACGGCCAGCTTGGAGATGGTGGTGGACTCGCCACCGGGGAGGACCAGGCCGTCGACCTCGGCGAGCTCTTCGGGGCGCCGGACCGGCCTGGCCACGGCGTCCGCCGCGGCCAGGGCGATCAGGTGCTCCCGTACGTCGCCCTGGAGGGCCAGGACTCCGATCACGGGGGTGGTGCTCATCGGTGCCTACCAGCCCCGGTTGGCGTAGCGCTCGGACTCGGGGAGGGTGTCGCAGTTGATGCCGACCATGGCCTCGCCGAGGTTGCGGGAGGCGTCCGCGATGACCTTCGGGTCGTCGTAGAAGGTGGTGGCCTTCACGATGGCGGCGGCGCGCTTGGCCGGGTCGCCGGACTTGAAGATGCCGGAGCCGACGAAGACGCCCTCGGCGCCGAGCTGGCGCATCAGCGCGGCGTCGGCCGGGGTGGCGACGCCACCGGCGGAGAACAGGACCACGGGGAGCTTGCCGAGCTCGGCGACCTCCTTGACGAGCTCGTACGGGGCGCGCAGCTCCTTGGCGGCGGCGAAGAGCTCGTTGTTGTCGAAGCCGCGCAGCTTGGCGATCTCGTTCTTGATCTGGCGCAGGTGGCGGACGGCCTCGACGACGTTGCCGGTGCCGGCCTCGCCCTTGGAGCGGATCATGGCCGCGCCCTCGGCGATGCGGCGCAGGGCCTCGCCCAGGTTGGTGGCGCCACAGACGAAGGGGGTGGTGAAGGCCCACTTGTCGGAGTGGTTGACCTCGTCGGCCGGGGTGAGGACCTCGGACTCGTCGATGTAGTCGACGCCGAGGGACTGGAGGACCTGGGCCTCGACGAAGTGGCCGATGCGGGACTTGGCCATCACCGGGATGGAGACCGCGCCGATGATCTCCTCGATCATGTTCGGGTCGGACATCCGGGCCACGCCGCCGTCCTTGCGGATGTCCGCGGGGACCCGCTCCAGGGCCATGACGGCCACGGCGCCGGCGTCCTCGGCGATCTTCGCCTGCTCGGCGTTGACCACGTCCATGATCACGCCGCCCTTGAGCTGCTCGGCCATGCCGCGCTTGACGCGCGCGGTGCCGGTCTCGGGGGACTGGGGGGTGGTGGAGCTGGACACGGGAACCTCACTCGTGACAACGGGTTCAACGGGACGTTGACGACTAGAGCGAGGAAACAGTCCACGAGCGGTCCACATCAAGGGCCAATGTGCAGCCTGTGGATCCTTTTCGCGTGAATCCGAGGCCGGAGTGGATCACGAAGGACGATCTGCCAGGGCCACCGGCGGTTCGTCGTCCATTTCGAAGGCCATCGGGAAGGGCGCGTGGCCCGCGAGCCGGAACCAGCGGACCTTGCGGTGGCGGCGCAGGGCGCGTGCGGCGCGGACCGCGTCGTTGTGGAAGCGGCGGGCCATGGGAACCCGGCGGACCGCGGCGGCCAGCTCACCGGCCGCCTCCTCGCCGCCGGGCGCCTCGCGGACGAGCTCCACCTGCTCCGGCTCGCCGAAGACCGCGCGCAGGGCCTGGCTCAGCTCGCTCTCGGCGACCTCGCGGTGGTCCTCCTCGGCCTGCCGGGCCGCGTGCGCGGCCTCGTACAGCACGATCGAGGCGGCCGGGTCGAGGACTCCCGAGGTGGCCAGCTCCTGGGTGACCGAGGCGCGGCGGAGCAGCTGGGCGTCGAGGGCGGCGCGGGCCGCGTCGATGCGGGTGTGCAGCCGGTCGAGCCGTCCGGCGGTCCAGCTGAGGTAGACGCCGACGAGGATCAGCGCGGCGACGGTCCAGATCAGGGTTTCGGTCACGGGCGCACAGGCTACCCGGGCGGTGGCAGCACTCCCTCCCAAAGGGCGTGGTCATGGGCGAACAGGACGCGCGCGGGGCGGCCGTCCGCGAGGGCGGCGAGCCGGCCGAGCCAGGGCCGGTACGGCGTCCCGAACTCGCCCGCCGTGTCGTACGCCTGCCCCGCGAGGACCGTCACGCGGTCGCCGTGGTCGAGGACGAGCGACTGGTGCCCGTCGACGTGCCCGGGCGTCGGCACGATCCGCACGCCGGGGGCGAGCTCGTGCTCCCCGTCGATCTCCGTCCAGGCGACGCCGGGCAGGAGGCTGTCGATGGTGTACGCGCCCGCCCGCGCGGTGGCGAGCTCGCGGCGCTGCACGAAGGCGGGGGCGGCGGGGAAGCGCTGGTTGCCGCCGATGTGGTCGAAGTGGAGGTGGCAGTTGACGATCGCGTCCACCTCGGCGGGCGGCACGGTGAGCGGCCGGCGGGCGATCCGGTAGTGGGCGTCGGTCTCCGGCGAGCCCTCGCCCATCCCGGTGTCGAACAGCACGGTGCCGGCGGGGTGCCGGACGAGGTAGACGAACGCGGGCTCCACGCGCGCGTGCGAGCCGCCGTACTCCTCGGCGGGACGGACGAAGCGGCCGAGGTCGAGCCGCGTGACGTGCATCATGCCCACAGGGTCGCCGCGCCCCCGCCGTTCCGCCAGGCCCCGTACCCACCCGCCGCCGTCTCGTCGTGGGCGATCGCCCCGGCGGGCGTGTGCCCACCGGGACGACGGGCGGAGGTCCGTCGCGGCACCGGCCGCGCCAAGGCGGGCGCAGGGACGGCGGGGCTACAGGCCCAGTCTGGCGCGGAGGCCGCCGGTCCTTTCGTCCGTGTCGACGGCGGCCGCGCCGTCCGTGACCGTCTCGTACACCGCCAGGACGTCCGCGCCGACCGTCGACCAGTCGAACCGCCGCACGTGCGCCGAGCCGCGCGCGCTGAGCTCGGCGCGGCGGGCGGGGTCGGCGAGGAGCCGGACCGCCGCGTCCGCGAGCGCGTCCGCGTCCTCGTTGGCGAAGAGTTCGCCCGCCGCCCCCTGGTCCAGGACCTGCGCGAACGCGTCCAGGTCGGCGGCGAGGACCGGCGCCCCGGCGGACAGCGCCTCGACGAGGATGATGCCGAAGGACTCGCCGCCCGTGTTGGGCGCCACGTACACGTCGACGCTGCGCAGCAGCCGCGCCTTGTCCTCGTCGCTGACCATGCCGAGGAACTCGACCCGGGAGCGCATCCCGGGCGGCAGCGTCGCCACCGCCTCCTCCTCGTCGCCGCGCCCGGCGACCAGGAGGCGGGCGCCGGGGCGCTCGGTGAGGATCCGGGGCAGCGCCTTCATCAGGACGGGCAGGCCCTTGCGGGGTTCGTCGATGCGGCCGATGAAGCCCAGCGTCTCCCCCTGCCACTCCGCCTTCGGTTCCGCGCCGGCGAAGAAGTCGACGTCGACGCCGTTGGGGATGACGACGGCGTCGCCGCCGAGGTGTTCCACCAGCGTCCGGCGCGCGTACTCGCTGACCGCGATCCGGGCGCTGATCTTCTCCAGGGCCGGCTGGAGGATCGGGTAGGCGGCGAGCATCGCCCGGGAGCGCGGGTTCGAGGTGTGGAAGGTGGCGACGATCGGGCCCTGCGCCGCCCAGCAGGTGAGCAGCCCCAGCGAGGGCGAGGTCGGCTCGTGGATGTGGACGACGTCGAAGGTGCCGTCGTGCAGCCAGCGGCGGACCCGCGCGGCGGAGAGGAAGCCGAAGCTGAGCCGGGCGACCGAGCCGTTGTACGAGACGGGCACGGCGCGGCCGGCGGAGACGACGTACGGCGGCAGCGGGGTGTCGTCGTCGGCGGGGGCCAGCACGGAGACCTCGTGCCCCAGCCGGATCAGGTGCTCCGCGAGGTCGCGGATGTGGAACTGGACGCCGCCCGGTACGTCCCAGGAGTACGGGCAGACGATTCCGATCCTCACGAAGTGCGCTCCTCCAGGTCGGCCGGCCAGAGGCGCTGGAGCATGTGCCAGTCCTCCGGGTGGTCCGCGATGGCCCCGGCGAAGGTGTCGGCGAGGGCCTGTGTCATGAGGGACGCCTTCTCGCCGCGAGTGCCTGACTCGGGTACCTCCACGGGCGCGTGCACCTCGCCCCGCATGACGTCGGTGTCGTCGTACCAGAGGGTCACCGGCAGCAGGACCGCGCCGGTCTGGAGGGCGAGCATGGCCGGTCCCGCGGGCATCCGGGCGGCCTCGCCGAAGAAGGAGACCTCGACGCCGGAGGCGGACAGGTCGCGGTCGGCGACCAGGCAGACCAGGCCGCCGCCGCGCAGCCGGCGGGCGAGGGTCCCGAAGGCGGCGCCGCCGGTGTGCGGGAGCACCTCCATGCCGAGGGACTCGCGGTAGGCGACGAAGCGGTCGTACAGCGACTCGGGCTTGAGCCGTTCGGCGACGGTGGTGAAGGGCACGCCGAGGGCACGGGTCACCCAGACGCCGGCCAGGTCCCAGTTGCCCATGTGCGGCAGGGCGAGGACCACGCCGCGGTCGGACGCCAGGGCGTCCTTCAGGATGTCCTCGCCCTTGATCGTGACGCTGTTCGCGGCCCGTTCGCGGCTCCAGGTGGGGAGCCGGAAGGACTCCATCCAGTAGCGCATGTACGAGCGCATGCCGGCCTTCGACAGCTCGGCGAGGCGCTCGGGCGTGGCGTCGGGCACCACGCGCGCGAGGTTGGCCTCCAGGCGCAGCACGCCCTTGCCGCGCCGCTTCCAGACGGTGTCGGCGATCTTCCGGCCGAGGCTCTTGGCCACCGGTTCCGGAAGTTTCTTGACGGTGGCCCAGCCGAGGCCGTAGAGCCCGTCGGCCACCTTGTCCTTGAGCGCGCTCACGTCGCCGCCCCGCTTCCCCCCGCGGCCGCGGCGTCCGCCTCGGCCGATTCCCTGCGGACCGTCACGACCCGCTGTCCCAGGGTCACGGCGGAGCCGACGGCCACGATCCACAGCGCGACGGGCAGCAGCACGTCGATCCCCGGCACGCCGAAGGCGTGCAGTCCGGCGAGACCGGCGGCGACCAGCGAGATCACGAGCCGTTCGGCCCGCTCGATCAGGCCGTTCACCGCGACCGGCAGGCCGATCGACTCGCCGCGCGCCTTGGTGTACGAGACGACCTGGCCGCTCGCCAGGCAGAAGATCGCCACGGCGCACAGCACGTCGTCGTCGCCCTTGCCCGCGTACCAGAGGGCGAAGCCGCCGAAGATCGCCCCGTCGGCGACCCGGTCGAGGGTCGAGTCGAGGAAGGCGCCCCAGCGGCTGGAGATCCCGGCCTGCCGGGCCATGTTGCCGTCGACGAGGTCGGAGAAGACGAAGAGGGTGATGACGATCGTGCCCCAGAAGAACTCGCCCCTGGGGAAGAAGACCAGGGCACCGGCGACCACTCCCGCCGTGCCGATCAGCGTCACGGCGTCGGGGCTGACGCCCCGGCGGAGCAGAAACGCGGCGAACGGTGTGAGGACACGCGTGAAAAACGCACGCGCGTACTTGTTCAGCATGGCCTTCCCGAGGTTTCGGCGGGCCGCGCGGTCCCATGACCACCGGCTCACCCATCGTAGCCACGCGCGTGGCGCCGCACGGGAGCGCACCCGTCCCGCCGCGTCACCGTACCCCCGGAGGCCCACCGGTGTACGACGGATGGACGCGTCCCGGCGTCGGTGCAAAGCTCGAAGGAGCACCCCGCGGGCACCGCCGGAGCCGCACCGCGAAGCCGCTCCCCCGCGCCCGCTCCCCTCACCGCCTCGCAGTCGGGAGGACATCATGGGCGACAAGGCGCACACCCCCGCCGGAGCCGCCGGCAGGGCACCGACGGCCGACCGGCCCTCGGACGTACGGAACGTGGTGCTGGTCGGCCACAGCGGCTCGGGCAAGACGACGCTGGTCGAGGCGCTCGCCCGGACCGCCGGGGCGCTCGGCAGGCCGGGCCGGGTCGAGGACGGGGCGACCGTCTCCGACTACGACGAGATCGAGCACCGGCAGCACCGCTCCGTCCAGCTCTCCCTCGTGCCGGTCGGCTGGGACGGCATCAAGATCAATCTGCTCGACACCCCCGGGTACGCCGACTTCGTCGGAGAGCTGAGGGCCGGTCTGCGCGCGGCGGACGCGGCCCTCTTCGTCGTCTCGGCCGCCCAGGAGGCCGACGCGGTCGCCGCCTCCACCCGGATGCTCTGGGAGGAGTGCGCGGCCGTCGGCATGCCCCGCGCGATCGTCGTCACCCACCTCGACACCGCCCGCACGGACTTCGAGGAGCTGACCCGGGTCTGCGCCGAGCTCTTCGGCGGCGACGACCCGGACGCCGTGCTGCCGCTCTACCTGCCGGTGCAGGGCCCGGAGGGCGCCGACGGCCACGCCGCCGCCACCGGCCTGATCGGCCTGCTCTCCGAGCGGGTCTTCGACTACGCGACCGGGGTCCGGAGCGAGCGGCCGCCCGGGGACGGCGACCGGGAGCCGATCGCCGCGGCGCGGGCCCGGCTCATCGAGGGGATCATCGCCGAGAGCGAGGACGAGACCCTGATGGACCGCTATCTGGGCGGCGAGGAGATCGACGTCGGCACCCTCGTCGCCGACCTGGAGAAGGCGGTCGCCCGGGGCGGCTTCCATCCCGTGATCGCGGCCGCCCCCGCCGCCGACGGCGGGGGCCAGGGCCTCGGGACCGTCGAGCTCCTGGAGCTCATCACCCGCGGCTTCCCCTCCCCGCTGGAGCACGAGCCGCCCGCCGTCACCACCCCGGCCGGCGAGCCCCGCCCGCCGCTCGCCTGCGACCCCGACGGGCCGCTGGTCGCCGAGGTCGTGAAGACCGCCGCCGACCCCTACCAGGGCCGGATCTCCCTGGTCCGGGTCTTCTCCGGCACGCTCCGCCCCGACGAGACGGTGCACGTCTCCGGGCACGGCCTCGTCGGCCGCGGCCACGAGGACCACGACGTCGACGAGCGGGTCGGCGCCCTCACCTCCCCCTTCGGCAAGCAGCAGCGCCCGATGGCGCACTGCGTCGCCGGGGACCTCGCCTGCGTGGCGCGGCTCGGCCGGGCCGAGACCGGCGACACCCTGTCCGCCAAGGACGATCCGCTCCTGATCGAGCCGTGGCCGATGCCCGAACCGCTGCTGCCGCTCGCCGTCGAGGCGCACGGCAAGGCCGACGAGGACCGGCTCTCGCAGGGCCTGGCCAAGCTGGTCGCCGAGGACCCGACCCTGCGCCTGGAGCAGAACCAGGACACCGGCCAGGTCGTCCTCTGGTGCCTGGGCGAGGCGCACCAGGACGTCGTCCTGGAGCGGCTGCGCGGCCGCTACGGGGTGCGCGTGGACGCGGTGCCGTACCGGGTGCCGCTGCGCGAGACCTTCGGCGCCCCCGCCTCCGGCCGCGGACGGCACGTCAAACAGTCCGGCGGGCACGGCCAGTTCGCGATCTGCGAGATCGACGTCGAACCCCTCCCGCCGGGCAGCGGCATCGAGTTCGTCGACAAGGTGGTGGGCGGCGCGGTCCCGCGCCCGTTCATCGGCTCCGTCGAGAAGGGCGTACGGGCCCAGGCCGCGCGCGGGGTCGCCGCCGGGCATCCGCTGGTCGACGTCCGGGTCACCCTCAAGGACGGCAAGGCGCACTCGGTGGACTCCTCCGACGCCGCCTTCCAGACGGCCGGCGCGCTCGCCCTGCGCGAGGCGGCCGCCGAGGCCCCCGTGCACCTCCTGGAGCCGGTCGCGGAGGTGCGGGTGCTCGTCCCCGACGAGTACGTGGGCGCCGTGATGGGCGACCTGTCCGGACGGCGCGGCCGGGTCGTCGGCACCGACCAGGCGGGGCCGGGCCGCACGGTGGTCAGGGCCGAGGTCCCGGAGATCGAGATCGGGCGGTACGCGATCGACCTGCGGTCCGTCTCGCACGGCACGGGCCGCTTCGACCGGAGCTACGCCCGGCACGAACCGATGCCCTCCCAGATCGCCGAACGCCTCCGCGAACAGGCGGGCAAGCGCTCCTAGTCGACGGGGCGTCAGCGGCCCCGGCCACCCGGCACCGTACCGGGCGGCCGGGTTCCGGTCAGGCTCGTCCACAGGTTCCGGCCGGGGTTGTCCACAGCCGGTGACGCATACCACGCCGCCCGGTTACGCTGTGGTGCCCAGCTCGGCGGCTGTGCCGGGCGCGGCAGTCGGGAACGGCCCGCACAGGTAATCGCGGTGATGGGGGCGGAAGTGGCGATCGACGGTTTCGGACCGGGGGCACAGATCCCGCTCCAGGGCGGCAGCGGCCTGACCGGCGCGACGAACGCGCTGGCGTCGGCCGCGTACCGGGACAGCCCCCTGGAGACCATCCAGGAAGCCGACAACGAGCACTACAAGACCGGGGTCAAGAAGGGCAAGTGGGAGAAGCTCTTCCGCCCCGACCTCGGCGAGGCGTTCTCCCGGGCCGTGCAGGTCCGGATGCTCGGCGGCGGCCGCAAGGCGCTCATCCAGTCCTTCGGCGCCGAGCCCCAGCCGGTCGTCGAGCACTGCCTGGCGGCCACCCACATCCGCCGGCGCCGCGACGTCAAGCTGACCGTGATCACGGTCGTCTGCGGCGTCCTCTTCCTGCCCGGGCTTCTGCTCTGGCTCGGCGTGATCCAGCTGCGCCGCATGGCCGCCGGGAAGGCGAACAGGAAGACCAGCCTCGTGGGCACCGTCCTGATGTGGGCGATGGGCATCGTCGCCGTCCTGTTCCTCCTCAAGCTCCCCTTCGACGGCATACTCCCCAACTACCTGCGGGCGATGATGGTCGCCCCGGTGATCGGCTGGTACCTCGCGAGCCGGATCTGCCTCAGCGCCGCCGTGGACCTGCGCGAGCGGTGGACCGGACTGCTGAGCGGCGGCGGCGTCGGCGCCCATGTCCCCAAGTCCGTCCCCACCGACCCGGGCGAGAAGTCCGCGGAGGAGCTCCGGCTCAACCTGGAGAAGCTCTCCGCCGAGCAGCAGTCCAACGTGGTCTTCTACGCCGGCCCCAAGGGCATCCTCGGCCTCGGCACCCGCTGGGGCAGCTGGACGCTCGCCGAGGAGCTGGTCCCGGTGGCCGGCAAGGAGATGCACGACTTCCGCGCCTGGGACCTGGTCCGCAAGATCCACGACCAGCTCACGCTCCTGGAGCGCGGGTCCCTGAAGTCCGGCTTCCCGAAGCCGACGGTCAAGCACTGGATCGTCTCCCCCGTCGGCGAGGGCGCCGACGAGGTCAGCCGCCCCGAGGGCGACAACATCGTCCACTACCAGGTCAAGCCGCACGAGATACAGCGGATCTGCAACGAGCAGCAGTTCGGCGCCGGCAACCGCCACTACCTGGGCGTCCAGTTCACGCTCTGGGACGGCAATGTGGTCCTGACCATGATGGTCACGGTGACCTCGCTCCACCACACCCTGCGCATCGAGGTCACCGGCCACGCCCTCGGCCCCGTCCACGGCCTGTTCACCACCAAGCCCAAGGCGAAGACCAAGGAGGTCTCCAAGACCGTCCGCTTCTGGGAGACGAAGGAGATCGCGCAGCCGCTGCTCGGCACCGACGACATCGTCCGGCTCGCCGTCCGCGCGCCGCTCACCTGGTACCCGCCGGTCCTGGACTTCCTCGGCGGCAAGATGACGCTGCCCGAGCCCTTCGGCCTGCGGCACGTGTGGGCCGGACCGCTCTGGAAGAACCGCTTCATGGCCGACGACGCCATCCGCATGGCCACGCCCGTGCTCCGCGCCGTCCACGCCGCGACGATCCGCTTCCTCGACGAGCACAACGTCGACACCGAGCGCTTCACCAACCGCTCCCTCGTCCTCGGCGGCAGCGTGCAGGAGCCCGGCCCGAAGAAGGCCGACGTCTACGACGCCTGACGTCCCCGCGCGGGACGCGTACGGCCCCGGGGCGGGCGCCCCGGGGCCGTACGGCGACGAAGCCGGCTCAGACGGTGGCCGGCCAGGCGTCGGCCAGCATCTTCCGGGTGTCGGCCAGCAGCTGCGGCAGGATCTTGGTGTGGCCGACGACCGGCATGAAGTTGGTGTCGCCGCCCCAGCGCGGCACCACGTGCTGGTGCAGGTGCGCGGCGATCCCCGCGCCCGCGACGGCGCCCTGGTTCATGCCGATGTTGAAGCCGTGCGCGCCGGAGGCCGCCCGCAGGGCGATCATCGACCGCTTGGTGAAGTCGGCGAGCTCCGCCGTCTCCGCCGCGTCCAGGTCCGTGTAGTCGGCGACGTGCCGGTACGGGACGACCATCAGGTGCCCGCCGTTGTACGGGTACAGGTTGAGGACCGCGTACACGCTCGCGCCCCGGGCGATCACCAGCCCGTCCTCGTCCGACTTCGACGGGATCGAACAGAACGGACAGCCGTCGTCGGCGCCCGGCCCGGTCGGCTTGTTCTCCCCCTGGATGTACGCCATCCGGTGGGGCGTCCACAGGCGCTGGAACGCGTCCGGCGCCCCCACCCCGATCTGCTGCTCCGGCTCAGTCGTCATGCCGTGCAGCATATTGCGTCGCCCGTTCGGAACGTGTCGGCGGGGCGAGCGAAGCCGCCTCGGGTGATCCTGACCGGATGAGCGAAAGGCCCCCGAACCCGCGCCGCCAGGAACACTGGGACCACCGCATGGCGACCCCGCTCGCCGTGGCCTCCGTCGCCTTCCTCTCCGGCTACGCGGTCCGGATCCTCGCCCGCGACCACCTCCCGCGGCTCGGCGTCGACCTCTGCCTGGGGGTCGTCCTGGCGGCCTGGGCGGTCTTCCTCGCCGACTACCTGGTACGGCTCCGGCTCAGCGGGCTCCACCCGCTCCGCTTCGTCCGCACCCACCTCCTCGACACGCTCGTCCTGCTGCTGCCGCTGCTGCGCCCGGTCCGGATGGTGGCGCTCTACGACCGCGTCCAGCGCCGCCGGGGCCGGCCGCGGCTCAGCCTCTACGCCCGGGTGATGGTGTATTCCGGCCTCTCGGTCTCCCTGCTCGGCTTCACGGCAGCGCTCACCGTCTACCACCACGAGGCCGACGCCCCCGGCGCCTCCATCCGCACCTTCGGGGACGCGGCGTGGTGGGCCTGCGCCACCCTCGCGACGGTCGGCTACGGAGACGTGAGCCCGGTGACCCCGATCGGCCGGACGGTGGCGGTCGGCCTGATGGCCTGCGGCCTGGCCCTGCTCGGCGCGGTGACGGGTTCGTTCTCGTCCTGGCTGATCCAGGCGTTCACCCGGGAGGACGAGAAGCCGGGGAACGGGGAAGGCCCCCGGGGGGATTCCCCGGGGGCCTCCTGAGACCGCGCTCGGCCCGGCGCCGGGCCGTCAGACCTGGACGCGCTCCTCGACGATCTTGGCGATCTTGGCGATGGCCTCGTCGGCGGGGATGCCGTTCTCCTGCGAACCGTCGCGGTAGCGGAAGGAGACCGCGCCGGCGGCCATGTCCTCGTCACCCGCGATGATCATGAAGGGGACCTTCTGCTTCTGCGCGTTGCGGATCTTCTTCTGCATCCGGTCCGAGGAGGAGTCGACCTCCACCCGCAGGCCCTGCTTCTTCGCCTTGGCGGCGAACTCCTGCAGGTACCCGACGTGCGCGTCGCCGATCGGGATGCCGGTCGCCTGGACCGGGGCCAGCCACGGCGGCATGGCGCCCGCGTAGTGCTCCAGGAGCACCGCGAAGAAGCGCTCGATCGAACCGAAGAGCGCACGGTGGATCATGACCGGCCGCTGCTTGGTGCCGTCCGGGGCGGTGTACTCCAGGTCGAAGCGCTCCGGCAGGTTGAAGTCGAGCTGGACGGTCGACATCTGCCAGGTCCGGCCGATGGCGTCCCGCGCCTGCACCGAGATCTTCGGGCCGTAGAAGGCGGCGCCGCCCGGGTCGGGGGTGAGCGGCAGGCCCTGCTTCTCGGCGACCTGCTGGAGGACGGCGGTGGCCTCCTCCCACACCTCGTCGGAGCCGACGAACTTCTCCGGGTCCTTGGTCGACAGCTCCAGGTAGAAGTCCGTCAGACCGTAGTCGCGGAGCAGGTTCAGGACGAAGGTGAGGGTCTTGTCCAGCTCCTCCGCCATCTGCTCGCGGGTGCAGTAGATGTGCGCGTCGTCCTGCGTGAAGCCGCGGGCCCGGGTGAGGCCGTGGACGACGCCCGACTTCTCGTACCGGTACACGGTGCCGAACTCGAAGAGGCGCAGCGGCAGCTCACGGTAGGAGCGCCCGCGCGCGTCGAAGATCAGGTTGTGCATCGGGCAGTTCATGGGCTTGAGGTAGTAGTCCACGCCCTCGTCGAGCTGCATGGGCGGGTACATGCCCTCGGCGTACCAGTCGAGGTGACCGGACTTCTCGAAGAGCTTGCCCTTGGTGGCGTGCGGCGAGTAGACGAACTCGTAGCCCTCCTCCTCGTGCCGCTTGCGCGAGTAGTCCTCCATGACCCGGCGGATGATGCCGCCCTTGGGGTGGAAGACGGCGAGGCCGGAGCCGATCTCGTCCGGGACGGAGAAGAGGTCGAGCTCGTTGCCCAGCTTGCGGTGGTCGCGCTTCTCGGCCTCGGCGAGGAAGTCGAGGTGGGCCTTCAGCTCGTCCTTCGACGGCCAGGCGGTGCCGTAGATGCGCTGGAGCATGGGGTTCTTCTCGCTGCCGCGCCAGTAGGCGGCCGCGTTCCGCATCAGCTTGAACGCCGGGATGTTCCGGGTGGTGGGCAGGTGGGGGCCGCGGCAGAGGTCCTTCCAGCACAGCTCGCCGGTCTTGGCGTCGAGGTTGTCGTAGATGGTCAGCTCGCCGCCGCCCACCTCGACGTTCGCGCCGTCGGCGCCCTCCTCCACGGCCGCGGAGCCCTTGATGCCGATGAGCTCCAGCTTGTACGGCTCGTCGGCGAGCTCCTCGCGGGCGGCCTCGTCGGTCACCACGCGGCGGGCGAAGCGCTGGCCGCGCTTCTGGATCTCCTGCATCTTCTTCTCGATGGCCTTGAGATCCTCGGGCGTGAACGGCTTCTCGACGTCGAAGTCGTAGTAGAAGCCGTCACGGACCGGCGGGCCGATGCCCAGCTTGGCCTCGGGGAAGAGCTCCTGCACGGCCTGCGCCATGACGTGCGCGGTCGAGTGGCGCAGGATGTTCAGGCCGTCCTCGGAGGAGATCTCGACGCCCTCGACGAGGTCGCCCTCGGCGAGCTCGTACGAGAGGTCCTTCAGCTCCCCGGCGACGCGGGCGGCGATGACGGTGCGGTCGTCGGCGAACAGGGCGCCGGCCGTGGTGCCCGCGCTCACCGTCCTCTCCTCTGGTCCCGAGGCGGTCTGGACGGTCACACGGACTTCGGACACGGGTACTCCATGCATCGGGGCGCTGGCAGACACGAGGTGCCGGCGCCGGCGGCGCGCGGCAGAGACGAGGTGCCGCGTCCCCTCGATCTTACGGGCCCGGCCGCGCCCCGCTCACCGGTCCTCCTCCGGCCCGCACGCCTCCTCGAAGAAATCGAGGTTCTCGTGCAGGGACTTCATCAGCCTGTCCCGCTCCGTCTCGTCCACCTGCACCGGGACCACGCCGGAGGCGTCGGTGAGGCGTCGGAAGCCGCCGCGGCTCTCCAGCCGGCCGACGACCCGGATCGGGAGGCCGACGAGGTGGGCGTGGCCCGCCGTGCGGTACGCCTCCTCGTCGAGCGCGACCCGGACGTGGCCGACCTCCGCGCCGCCGAGCACCCGGAGCTTGACCGTGCCCTCGCCGCGCGGCCCCGAGCGGCGCAGCCGGACGACGGCGCCGGTGATCCGCACCGGGACGGAGGGCTCGTCGGTGAGGTAGCGGGCGCCGGCCTCGCGGAGCGCGGGCAGGTCGCCCGGCGAGAACTCGACGGGCTCGGGGCGGGCGGCACAGCCCTCGGGGACGCCGGCGGCGGGGGCCCATTCGAGGGCGATGCGGGCGCCTTCGGTCCCCCGGACGAGGGCGACGAGCGCCTCGGTGAGCTCGCGGCTGACGCCGGCCTCGACGGCGGAGTCGAAGGCTTCCATGCCGCCGGTGGCGCGCTGGTAGTCGACGGCCTCGCGGGCGGCGTGCAGCGCGTGGTAGAGCCGGACGGCGACGGGGCGGCCGGGCGGGACCGGCAGGAAGGCGGTGAGGACCCGGCCGCCGGGGTCGGTGGCGACGACGACGGGTTCGAGGGCGGCCCGGGCGGCGGAGCGGTGCCGGGAGCCGTGATAGCCGGCGCGGCCGCGCACGGCGAGGGCCCCGGCGAGGAGGATCCCGCGGGCGGCGGAGCGGAACTTCTCCTGCGCGGGCCAGGGCACGGTGCCGGCCGGGCCCGGGGGGACCTCGCGCCACCAGCGGACCTCGTCGCTGGGGACGGCGAGGCCGGTGAGGACCTCGCGGGCGGAGGGCGCCGCGCTGCGGGCGAGGGCGGTGAGGGCCTCGCCGATGAGGTCCTCGCAGTCGGGGAAGCCGAGGCTGTCGGGGACGAGGAGGCTGGTCCCGCCGCTCGCCCGGCCGCCGGGCGGGGTCCAGCGGCCGTAGCGGCCGGCGGCCCCGCCGCGGCGCTGCCAGCCGTGGCGGGCGAGCAGGGCGCCGAGGACGCGCGGGTCGACCCGGCCGGGGTCGGGCACGCCGTCGCCCGGGGAGGACCAGGAGCCGGCGGGGTCGGTGGCCGGGACGGGGTGGGGCCGGTACGGCGACGGGGCGGGCCCGGGTGCGCCCCGGTCGCCCGCCCCGTACCCGTCCCCGGTTCCGTACCCGTCGCCCGCCCCGTACCCGGTTCCGTACCCGTCCCCCGCGCCGTGTCCGGAATCGTCGATCGGTCGGTGCATCAAGGTCTCCCTCCCCGGCCGACCCGGGTCATGATCTCGCAGAGCGCCCGGTCGTCGAAGATCCGCGCCGTGGGGACGCGCACGGTGGTCCGGCGGCGTCCGGTGACCGGGTGTCCGGCCAGGTTCGTCCAGTAGCAGCAGTGCCTCAGGTCGAGCCGGTCGTGGCTCGCTCTCAGCCAGTCCTCCGGGTCCCTCGGGACGATCATCACGACCAGGATCTTGTGCACCGCCACGGGTGTCCGGGCGAGCTTCACCAGGTGGTCGTTGTCGAGGGTGAAGGGGAAGGTGCTCCCCGTCGGTCGCGGTGGCAGCTGGTAGGTGCACTTCAGCTGCACCTTGATGGTGACCTCGTCGTCGACGGTGTGTCCGGGTGAGCCGTGGCTCACGTGCCAGTCGACGCCGTTGTCCGGGAAGGGCTGCGCGAGCGAGCAGCCCGCCGCGGCGGCGACGGCGTGCAGGTATCCCACCTGGAGGGTCTCCATGCAGGCGGTGGTGGCGAGCGAGCCGCGTACCGGGGCCGCCCGCTGGGGCGGCAGCCCTCCCGGCTCGGCCTGGCCGAGCGACATGTGAACGTCCTTCCCCGTCACCAGTGTTGTGACCGGTCCGCGTACGCCGCAAACAGGGCGGGTATCACCGATTCGGGGCAGGGGGTTGGCCATCTGCCGCGCGGGTGCGAGGAGTTCGGGTATGACGACGAACTGGTACGAAGGGCCCCTGGCCGCTTTCGACACGGAGACCACCGGAGTGGACGTCGAGCAGGACCGGATCGTGTCCGCCGCGCTCGTCGTCCAGGACGCGGCCGGGGCACGGCCCCGGGTGACCCGCTGGCTGGTCAACCCGGGGATCCCGGTGCCGGAAGGGGCCACGGCGGTGCACGGCCTGACGGACGACCACCTCCAGCGCAACGGCCGGTGGCCGTCGCCGGTGATGGAGGAGCTGGGGCGCGCCCTGGCGGAGCAGAACGCGGCCGGGAGGCCGCTGGTGGTGATGAACGCGCCGTTCGACCTCACCATCCTGGACCGGGAACTGAGGCGCCATCGGGCGTCGACGCTGAGCCGGTACCTGGAGCGCACCTCGCTGTGCGTGCTCGACCCGCGGGTCCTGGACAAGCATCTGGACCGGTACCGCAAGGGCCGCCGGACGCTGACGGACCTGTGCGCGCACTACGAGGTGGAGCTGGAGGGGGCGCACGACGCGGCGGCGGACGCCACGGCCGCGCTCGAGGTGGTGCGGGCCGTCGGGCGGCGCTTCGCGTCCCGTCTGGAGCGGCTGTCCCCGGCGGAGCTGCACACGCTCCAGGCGGTGTGGCACGCGGCGCAGGCGCGGGGGCTGCAGGCGTGGTTCGCCCGGCAGGGGACGCCGGAGCTGGTGGATCCCTCGTGGCCGCTCCGTCCGGAGCTGCGGAAGGCGGCGTGAGCGGTGCCGGAAACGGCTGAGGCCGGTCCGTCGTGATGACGGACCGGCCTCTCCCGGTGGGCGATACTGGGATCGAACCAGTGACCCCTTCGGTGTGAACGAAGTGCTCTCCCGCTGAGCTAATCGCCCGGGAACGGGTTGAACCATACAGGGCTTCCGGGCCGGGCTCCAAATTCATTCGGAGCGCAGGTGCGCGGCGAGTCCGCGCCGCCCTCCGCGCATCATCAGGGCGTGGTTGGCGCGGAAGAAGGGGCGGCCGGGGACGGCGAGGAGGCGCAGCAGCCGTGCGCGGACCTCGACCTCCTGCTCGTAGAGGACGCGGGTGCCGGCCCCGTCGGGGGTGAGGGTCCAGCGGGCCCAGCCCTCCAGGTCGCCGTCGAGCCGGACCTCCAGGACGCCGGCCCGGGGGTCGTGGCGGAGGGCGCGGACGGTGACCTCGATGTCGTACGGGAGCAGGGAGCGGAAGCGGGCGGTGCCGGTGGTGTCGTCGCGGGGGACGACGGCGCGGACCTGGGGCCACCAGAGGGGGTAGTCCTCGGCGCGGGCGAGGGCGGCGTGGACCCGGTCGGGCGGGGCGGCGAGCCGCCAGACGCTGCGGAAGCGGTACCGGCACCAGTCCATGGGTCCAGTGTGGGTACTCGGGCGGGATCTGAGTAGCGGCGCGCATTCCCCGGCCGGGGCCGCGGCGCGACACTCCGGGCATGGACATGAACCTTCCTCCGGTCGAGGAGCTGCGGCGCGTCGACGCCGAGCTGGCCCGACTCGACGCGCGCCGTGCGGAGTTGCTGGCCCGTCGGGTGTGGCTGCTCGGTGTGCTGCGCTCCCCCGTGGGCCCCGCCGCGGCCCCGCCGTTCCCGGGGGCGCCGCCGGCGGCGGAGACCTCGCCGCGCGGCGCGCAGAACGTGCTGCTGACGCTGGGCGGGACGCTGCTCGCGGTCGCCGCGCTCGCGTTCACGCTGGTGAGCTGGGGCTCTATGGGCATCGCGGGGCGTGCGGCGGTGCTGCTCGTGGTGACCTCCGCGGCGCTGGCGGTGCCCGCGGCGCTGCTGCGGCGCGGGCTGGCGTCGACGGCGGAGGCGGTGGGCGCGCTGGGCCTGGCACTGACGGTCCTGGACGCGTACGCCCTGCACCGGGTGGCGCTGCCGGAGACGGACGGGCTCGGGTACGCGGCGGTCGCCGCCGGACTCCTCGCGGGGCTGTGGGCCGGGTACGGCGGGCTGCTGCGGGGGCTGCGGCTGCCGTTCCCCGCGGCGGTGGCCGCGGCGCAGCTGCCGCTGCCGCTGGGGGTGCTCGCGGCCGGCGGGGGTCCGGCGGCCGTGGCGTGGGCGGCGGCGCTGACGGCGGCGGCGGACGTGCTGCTGCTCGCCCGCCCCGCGGGGGTGGCGGTACGGACGACGGCGGGGGTGGCGGCGGCCCTCCTGGCGGTCGGGGCGCTGCCGGTCGGCGGCACGCTGTCGCTGACGGGTCCGTGGACCGGCGGTCCGCTGCTGCTCGGCTGGGCCGCGGTCCTGCTGTTCGCGGCCCGGGTGGTCCGTCCGGCGGCGCGGGTGCTCGCGGTGGTGGCCGCCCTGGCGGGGGTGGCGGCGGTGGCGGGCCCGGTGCGGGCCGCGCTGCCGGCGGCGTGGGCGGTGCCGGTGTACGTGGTCTGCGGTCTGGCGGTGGCGTCGCTGTGGCGCCCGGTGCGGGCGGCGCGGATCCCGGCGGAGGTGCGGGCCGGGTTCGGGCTCGCCGGGGGCGGGGTCGTGGCGCTCGGCCTGGTGTGGGCGCTGCCGCCGGTGCTCGGCGGGCTGCTCGGCCCGGCCGTCCGGAGCGCGGGCGTCTGGTCCGGGACGCACGCGGCGCCGGTGCCGGCGGACCATCCGGCGACGGCGCTCCTGGTGCTGCTGCTCGGCGCGGGCGCGGCGGTCGTGGCGCGGGGGACGTGGGGCCGGTGGGGTGCGGTGCTGCTCGGGTGGGCGGTGCTGACGGCGCTGCCGGTCGTCCTGGAGCTGTCGTACGGGGCGGGGATCGCCGTCCGGCTGGTGGCGACGGGCGCGGCGCTGGCCGTGGCGGTGCGGCCGGGGGCGCTCACCCGCGGCCTGCCCGGGCCGGCTCCCGTGCCGGAGCGTCCTGAGCCGCCGGCGCGGCCCGGGGGCGGCTGGGGCACCTCGTGGACGGCAGGGACGGCCGGGGCGGCCGGGGCGGCCGGGGCGCCGGCGGTTCCGGTGGCGGCGGGGCCGCTGCTGTCCCTGACCGGGCTGGCGGCGGGGCTCGCCTCGGCGGGTTCGGTGCTGCTCCTGGCGCTGGACGTGCGGGCGGCGACCTTCGTGGTGCTGGGTGTGCTGCTCGGGCTGTTCGCGGCGGCGGCCGCGCTCGGCGCCGGAGCGGTCCGCGAGGCGTCGGCCGGTGGCGGGGTGCTCGCGGCGGCGGGTCTGGTGGGGGCCGGAGCGGCGGCGGCGGGGCTCTCCACGGCCACGGCGGGCCTGGTGCTGCTGCTCGTCCCGGCCGGTACGGCGGCCCTGGCCGTGCGGTTCCGGTCGCTCGCGGCGGAGCTGTCGGGGGTGGCGGCGGGCGCCCTGGCGGTGGCCCTCACGGCGCCGCGTCCCGCGGTGCTCGCCCTGGCGCTGGCGCTGGGCGGGGTGATCGCGGCGGCGACGGCGCTGCGGGCGGAGCGGCGGCGCGCGGCCTCGTGGACGGCGGGCGCGCTCTTCCTGGCCGCGGCCTGGCTGCGGCTCGGGGTGTGGGGCGTGACGGTCCCGGAGGCGTACACGCTGCCGGTGACGGCGCCGGCGCTGGTGGTGGGCCTCCTGCGGCGGCGGCGGGACCCGGCGGCCTCGTCCTGGGGTGCGTACGGCCCCGGGCTCGCGGCGACGCTGGTGCCGAGCCTGCTGGCGGTCTGGTCGGACCCGTACGGGACGCGGCCGCTGCTCCTGGGGGCGGGCGCGCTCGCGGTGACGCTGCTGGGGGCGCGGTTCCGGCTCCAGGCGCCGCTGGTCCTCGGCGGGGCGGTGCTCGCCCTGGTGGCGGTGCACGAGCTGGCCCCGTACGTGATGCAGCTGGTGGGCGCGCTGCCGCGCTGGCTGCCGCCGGCGGCGGCCGGGCTGCTGCTGCTCGGGGTGGGGGCCACGTACGAGCGGCGGCTGCGGGAGGCGCGGCTGGTGCGGGAGCGGCTGGCCCGGATGCGGTGATCCGGGCGGGGACGCGCCGAGGGCCCGGAGACGGTGTCGTCTCCGGGCCCTCGGACCGGGGTGGGCGATACTGGGATCGAACCAGTGACCCCTTCGGTGTGAACGAAGTGCTCTCCCGCTGAGCTAATCGCCCCGGCGCACCGCAAACATTACCGCATGTCAGCGGGGCTTCCGAACCACCCCTGGGTCACTCGGCGATCTTCCAGGGCATGACGAGGCCGAACTTCCAGAGGTACCAGCCGAGCAGTGCGGCGACGATCACCAGGCCGATGACGGTGAGGGTGATGTTGCGGCGCCGGACCTTGGGGTCGAGGGCGCGCTGGGCGGCCTCGGTGACCTTGCGCTTGGTCCAGCGCAGGACGATCTGCGCCCAGACGAACTCGGTGGCCCAGATCGCCATGCCGGCGAAGATGACCAGCCAGCCCGGTCCGGGGAAGACGAGCATCAGGATGCCGGCCACGATCACGGCGAGTCCGACGATGAAGACGCCGACCTGCCAGCTGAGGTGGAGGCCGCGGCGGGCCTTGATGAACTCCGGCGCGCGGGATCCCAGTTCGACCTGCTCGGCGGGCTGGGGCTCGGGCGCGCGCTCGTCACTCTCCGCATTCATGGTGCCAATTTACCCGACTCACCAGCCCCACCGGTATGGCGGTATTACCCAAAGTTACATACCGCCATACGAGCTACCTGAACGATCACAAAAGCGACAGAGGGGTTTACAACGCCACCGGAGGTGGCATGTCGATTTCGCCGACGTGCGAATCCCCGAGCGCACACTGAGCGAAAGGCCCTGGCGCTTATGAACACCGTGGTGAGCTGCGAGCTGCACCTGCGCCTCGTTGTGTCGAGCGAGTCCTCACTGCCTGTACCCGCGGGCCTGCGGTATGACACGGCGGATCCGTACGCCGTGCACGCCACCTTCCACACCGGAGCCGAGGAGACGGTCGAGTGGGTCTTCGCCCGCGACCTTCTCGCCGAGGGGCTGCACCGGCCCACCGGCACGGGCGACGTCCGGGTCTGGCCTTCCCGTAGTCACGGCCAGGGAGTCGTCTGCATCGCGTTGAGCTCGCCCGAGGGCGAGGCCCTGCTGGAGGCCCCCGCGAGGGCCCTGGAATCGTTCCTCAAGCGGACCGACGCCGCGGTGCCACCGGGCACCGAGCACCGGCACTTCGACCTCGATACGGAGCTGTCCCACATCCTGGCCGACAGCTGAGCCAGGCCATCGACCGCACGGCGCCGTCCGACTCGGGGCGACGGCGCCGCGCGGGCGGTCGCATCCGCTCGACCTCCGGCGTCCTCATCGCGCAGCCGGCGCGGTGACGGGCGCCGTCGCGCTTTTCCGGGGCGCGCTAGAGTCGACCGCAATCCACGGGCGCCCGCCCGCGGCCGGCCAGGGAGCGAAGCGTGCTCATTCCCCACGACACCCGGATCGCCCTCGACACCGTCGTCGATCTCATGAACACCGCCGCGCAGGGCGACCGCGAGGACACGCTCGCGGACCTCGACGCGCTCGGGGTGTTCGTCCGCGAGCACCGGATCAGCGACGTGGGCGAGCTGGACGCCGAGGACCTGCGGGCCGTCCGCGAGGTGCGGGACCGCTTCGCCGCCGTCTTCACCGCCCCCGACGCCAGGATCGCCGCCCCGCTGATCAACCAGCTGGTGGCCGCCGCGGGCACCACCCCGCGGCTCACCGACCACGACGGCTACGACTGGCACGTGCACTACTTCGCGCCGGGCGCCTCGGTCGCCGACCACCTGGCCGCCGACTGCGGGATGGCGCTCGCCTTCATCGTGGTCTCGGGCGAGCGCGAACGGCTGCGCCGGTGCGAGGCCCCGGACTGCGGCCGGGCCTTCGTCGATCTCTCCCGCAACCGCTCCCGCCGCTACTGCGACAGCCGCACCTGCGGCAACCGGCTGCACGTGGCCGCCTACCGGGCCCGCCGCAAGGAAGCCGCCGGCTGACGCCTCAGAGCACGTAGAGGTCGTGCAGGGCCGCCATCAGGAGCAGGGCCCCGATCACCGTCAGGAAGATCATGAGGGGCGGCTGCGACAGCGCGAAGAGACAACCCCTCGGCTCCTCGGCCGGCGGATCGGCGGCGGGCACGGACTCGGCGGAGGCGGGGACGGGTTCCCGCGAGGTATCGAGCATCTCGGGGGGATGATCGCGCACCGCGGGCCCCGGGAAGACCGGAATCCGCCCCTCGGCGGGGCGGTTCATCCCTTCCCGTGGATCTCCGGATCACCGCCCGGTCGCGGCCCGGCAGGCAACGGCCAGAAGCGGTCAGATTCCGTGCTTCTTCAGAATCGCCTCGATGTCGCTGAAGTCCTCGGCGTCCCCACCACGGGCGGGCGTGCCCGACGCGGGACGGGCCAGGGCCTCACGGGCCCGGGCGGAAGCGGAGGCCGGGGACGAGGCGCCGGGCGCGACCGCCCCGGGCCGCGCTCCCGCGTCCGCCGCCTTCCGGCCGCCCCGGCGGCGCTCGACGCCCCGGGTCGTCAGCAGGAGCAGCCAGGCCACGCCGAGCACGCCGAAGCCGGCCCAGGCGACCGGGCTGAAGACGGTGTCGAAGGCCCACTCGACGGCGCCGGTCATCACGAGGCCGAGCGGGACGAGCGACCAGCCGGCGATCCGCGCCGCGCTCAGGTACTTCTTCCGGTACGCCGTGATCGCGGCGATGCCCAGGCCCGCCGCGGACACCGCGGAGCAGATGGTCTCGGCCAGCATGCGATCCTCCAGGTCCCGGGTGATACGTCCCTTCCATCCTGCACCGGCCCACCCGCCGGGGGCCACGGCCCCGGGCCGGTCTCAGGGAGATCTCCGGGTCGTCCCGGACCGGATCTCCTCCTCAGGTGCCGGTGCCGTGCCGATGCGGGCCCGGCGCGGACCTGCTGGAAGACTGCCGTCCATGACTGACTCCACCACCACCCCCTCCCCCGTCGTCCTGGAGGCCTGGTTCGACCTCCAGTGCCCCGACTGCTTCCGGGCCCTCGACGACGTCCGCGCGCTGCGCGCGGCGTACGGCGACCGGCTCGACGTCCAGCTGCGCCACTTCCCGCTCTCCAAGAACAAGCACGCCTACGCCGCCGCCCAGGCCGCCGAGGAGGCGGCCGACCAGGGACGGGGCTGGGCCTACGCGGAGGCGCTGCTCGCCAGGACCGCCGAGCTCGCCGAGCGGGGCGAGCCGGTGCTGCTGGAGGTGGCGGCCGGACTCGGCCTGGACGCCGAGGAGTTCGACACCGCGCTGATCGACGGCCGGCACCTGCTCACGGTCGACGCCGACCAGGCGGAGGGCCAGGCCCTCAAGATCACCGGCACCCCGACCTACGTCATCGACGGGGAGCGCCTCGACGGCGGCCAGAGCCAGGAGGGGCTGCGCGCCCGGATCGAGGAGATCGCCGACCGCCTCCTGGCCGGCTGACCCGTCCGGGTCTCAGAGCAGCCGTTTGGCGCTGTTGACGTGGGTCGTGCGGTAGCCGAGCGACTCGTACAGGCGGATCGCCGGGGTGTTGCCCGCGAAGACGTGCAGTCCGAGCCGGCTCTCCCCGGCCTCCCGGGTCACGCGCTCGGCCAGCAGCATCAGCGCCCGGCCGTACCCCTGGCCGCGCCGCTCCTCCGCGACCTCGACGTCGTAGACGTATCCGGCGCTCACGCCGGGCTCCAGCTCGCGCACCGCGGTCCACACGTTCCCGACGACCCGGCCGTCGGCGAGGGCCACGTGGAACGCCGTGCCGGGGCTGGCGAGCCCCCGGGGCAGCAGCTCGCGGTGGCTGGCCTCCGCCTTGGCGCGGGCCTGGTCCTCGGGCACGCCCCGGTCGGTCCAGCTCCGCGCGAAGACCTCCTTGGCGGTCGCCTGCCAGGCCGTGAACTCGTCCTCGGTCATCGGCCGCGCCTCGACGCCGGACGGCAGCGCGGGCGACGGGTCCGCGAGCTCCTTCAGCATGTTCCGGCTGAGCTCGGCGTAGCCGAGCGCACGGGCCAGGGCGAGGGCGGCCGTCGCGTCCGCGGGCACGGACACCCGGACGTCCGAGCAGCCCCAGCCGCGCAGCACCTCCTCGGCGGCGAGCGCCGCCACCGTCCCCCGCCCCCGGCCGCGGTCCGGCTCATCGACCCGGAGGCGGTCGATCCTCCCCGACGCGGCTCCGAAGTCCGGATCGGTGGCGACGCGGACGGAACCGACCCGGCGGCTGTTCACGCAGATGTCGTAGACGCGGGAACGGCCGCCGTCGGCGGAGTGCTGGAGCGGCTCGGCCGGCCGCAGGGTGGTGGTCATCAGGGGTGTTCTACCCATTCGGGAAGGCCCCGTCATCCGGATTTCAGCCGAGCTTCGGGTCCCGGTCGGCGGCGGCCCGCTCCTCGAAGATCCGCATGGCCTTGGCGGTCACCGGGCCGGGGGCGGCGGCGAGTTCGCGGCCGTCGACGCGGTGGACGGCCTGCACGTCCCGCAGCGTGGAGGTGAGGAAGACCTCCTCGGCGGTCTCCAGGACGTCGAACGGCAGGTCGGTCTCGACGGCGCCGGTCCACTCGACGGCGAGGGCGCGGGTGATGCCGGCGAGGCAGCCGGAGGAGACCGGCGGGGTATGGATCCGGCCGTCGAGCACGACGAAGACGTTGGAGCCGGTGCCCTCGCAGAGCCGGCCGGTGGTGTTGGCGAAGAGGGCCTCGGTGGCGCCGGCCTCCTTCGCCCGGGCCAGGGCGACGACGTTCTCCGCGTACGAGGTGGTCTTCAGGCCCGTGAGGGCGCCGCGCTCGTTGCGGGTCCAGGGGACGGTGACCACGGCCGTGGCGTCGGGGCGGCGGGAGGTCCCGCCGACGGCGACGACGAGGCTCGTGCCGGCGTCGCCGCGCTCCGAGCCGAGCGGGGAGAGGCCGCCGGTGTAGGTGATCCGGAGCCGGCCGAGCTCCACCGGGTTGGCCGCGAGGACGGCGGCGCAGGCCCGTCGGACCTCGTCGAGGTCGGGGTCGGGCAGCCCGAGGCCGCGGGCGGAGCGGGTGAGCCGCTCCAGGTGGAGGGTGAGAGCAAACGTTTCGCCGCGCTCGGCCTTGACCGTCTCGAAGATGCCGTCGCCGACGGTCAGCCCGTGGTCCAGGACGGAGACGCGGGCGGTCTCCTCGTCGTACAGCCCGCCGTTGACCCAGATTTTCATCGAGAGATGGCCTTTCCGCTCGCCCCTGGGACCTCGTCGGCCCGGGCGCCCGACTCGTAGGCGCCCGACGCTATCGCGACCAGCCGGGCCGCCTTCAGCTCGGTCTCCTCCCACTCCCGCTCGGGGTCGGAGCCCCAGGTGATGCCGGCCCCGGTGCCGAAGCGCAGCACGCCGAGGGGCCGGTCGATCCAGAAGGTGCGGATGCCCACGGCCAGCTCGCCGTGGCCGCTGTCGGCGTCCACCCAGCCGATGCCGCCGCAGTACGGCCCCCGGGGCGCGGTCTCCAGCGCCTCGATGATCCGCAGCGCGGAGGACTTGGGGGCTCCGGTGACGGAGCCGGGCGGGAAGGTGGCGTCGAGCAGTTCGGGCCAGCCGGCGTCCTCGCGCAGCACGCCGCTGACGGTGGAGACGAGGTGGACCAGGCCGGGGTGCTCCTCGACGTCGCAGAGGGCGGGGACGGCGACGGAGCCGGTCTCGCAGACGCGGCCGAGGTCGTTGCGGACCAGGTCCACGATCATCACGTTCTCGGCGTGGTCCTTGGGCAGCAGGTCGGCGGCGGTCCTGCCGGTGCCCTTGATGGGGCCGGAGGAGACCCGGGCGCCCTCGCGCCGCAGGTACAGCTCGGGTGAGGCGGTGGCGATCTCCACGCCGTGCGCGGGCAGCCGAATCGTTCCGGCGTACGGGGCGGGGTTGCCGGCCGCGAGCAGCGAGGTGAGGGCGTCGACGTCGGCGGCGGCCGGGTCGGGCAGCGGCGCGGTCATCACCCGGCAGAGGTTCGCCTGGTAGACCTCGCCGCGCGCGATGTGCTCGCGCACCGCCCGTACGCCCTCGGTGTACGCGGCGCGGTCGAGCGACGACGTCCAGTCACCGGGGCGCGGGCCGAGCCACGCGCCGGGGACGGCGGCGGGCACCGGCGCCCTGCGGACGTCTCCGAAGCGGGCGCAGGTGAGCCGGCCCTCGAAGTCGGCGCAGACGGCCCAGAAGCCGGTGGAGTCGAGAGCCCCGGGATCATGGGTGACGTCCCGCAGGTCGGTCGCGACGAGGCCGCCGAAGCGGGCCAGGGGAGGTAGGTCGTACACGCGTCGAGTCTAGGTCGGGCCGCTCCGGAGGGGAGGGGACGCGGGCGGCGGGGGCTCCGCGCGACCTCGGGGACACGGGGGGTGAACACCGTTCGAACCCTCCGGGAGCCGCCGCCGGGCGTGCCGGAGGGCGCGCAGGTCAGCACGCTGCGGAAACGCGTTTTTGTACTGGCCCAGGAATCCGCTAGAGTTCAACACGTCGCCGGGACGCGCAAGCGGACCGGAAACGACAAGCGGACGTGGCTCAGTTGGTAGAGCATCACCTTGCCAAGGTGAGGGTCGCGAGTTCGAATCTCGTCGTCCGCTCGATGTGGGGGATCTTCCCGAACCCCCGTTATCACTCCTGGTGGAGTGGCCGAGAGGCGAGGCAACGGCCTGCAAAGCCGTCTACACGGGTTCAAATCCCGTCTCCACCTCCAAGGACGATTAGCTCAGCGGGAGAGCGCTTCCCTGACACGGAAGAGGTCACTGGTTCAATCCCAGTATCGTCCACTGGACCTTCGGGTCCTGATCTTCGGATCCCCGCGCGATTAGCTCAGCGGGAGAGCGCTTCCCTGACACGGAAGAGGTCACTGGTTCAATCCCAGTATCGCGCACCACTTCACCTGCGCCTTCGGGCGCGTCCCGCGCGATTAGCTCAGCGGGAGAGCGCTTCCCTGACACGGAAGAGGTCACTGGTTCAATCCCAGTATCGCGCACCACTTCACCTGCGCCTTCGGGCGCGTCCCGCGCGATTAGCTCAGCGGGAGAGCGCTTCCCTGACACGGAAGAGGTCACTGGTTCAATCCCAGTATCGCGCACCACATCTCCTGCGCCTTCGGGCGCGTCCCGCGCGATTAGCTCAGCGGGAGAGCGCTTCCCTGACACGGAAGAGGTCACTGGTTCAATCCCAGTATCGCGCACAGAAGGACGAAGCCCCCGGCCGCGGTTCGCGGCCGGGGGCTTCGTCGTGCGGGCGGGGGTCGCTCCGGCCCCCGGATCCGTACGGATCCGGGGGCCGGAGCGACGCGGACGGCTCAGGAGGAGAAGAGCATCCGGCCGAAGCCGCGCTGACGGTAGTGACCGCCGTGGTGGCCGCCGTGCGGGGCGCCCCAGGCGGGGGCGGCCGGGGCGGGCTGCGCCGGGTAGCCGGCCGGCGGGGCGGGCGGCGCCGGCGGGGCCTGCCACTGCGACTCCAGGCGGGTCAGGGCCTCCAGCTCGCCGTAGTCCAGGAAGATCCCGCGGCAGCCGCTGCACTGCTCGATCTGGACGCCGTTGCGGTTGTACGTGTGCATCGCCGCGTGACACTTGGGACACTGCATGCTCGGCTCAACTCCCCTGCCGTTGCCGTTCGTGTGACTGCTTCAGCTTATGAGGACGCGGCGGAGCCCGGGACGGTTCGGGCCGTCGGGATCCTGGCGCAGGTGTCGATCATCACGCCCTCGACCTCGTCGAGCCCCCGGCCCTCCGCCGTGGACTTGGCGAGCGCCAGCGCCGCGGTCTGCACCGTCAGGGCCCGGGCCGGCAGGTCGAGGCGGGCCCACGGGTCCGGCTCCGTGGCGGGGCCGCCGGCCGCATCGTACGCGCCGAGGAACCGCGCCCACACCTCCGCCGGCAGCAGCCCGGCGGCGAACCAGGCGGCGGGGCGGGCCAGGTCCCAGGCGGGGTCGCCGAGCCCGGCGTCGTCGACGTCGATGAGGCGCCAGGCGCCGTGGAAGTCCCGGACGAGCTGCCCGAGATGGAAGTCGCCGTGGCACAGGTACGCGCGCGTGCCCCCGGTCCCGTCCTCGCCGAGCTCCTCGGTGACGGTGCGCCAGGCCGCGAGGACGGTGGCGGTCGCCGGGTGGTCCGGCACGGCGCGGAGCATCCGCCCGACGGCGAGCGCCGCCTTCACGGGGGCCCGCATCGCGGGCAGCGGGCCGGGCGGGGGCGGGGTGCGGTGCAGCAGGGCGAGCAGCCGGGCCGCTTCCTCCCAGGGCGCCGCGTCGGGGTCGCCGGGGTCGACCGGGGGCCCGTACGGCCACACCGTCACCGGCCGTCCCGCGACCCGCTCCGTGCGGGGCCCGGGGACCGGCGGCAGGAGGACCCCCGCGAGGGCCGGGTCACCGGCGAGCGCGACCCGCACCGCGTGCGGAGCGTCCTCGGTGCCGGGGGCGTGCGCCTTGGCGACGATCCCGCCGTGCCGCACGACGGCCCCGTCCTCCCGGTCCGCGAGCACCCGCACCACCCCCGGGTCGCATCCGCAGGCCGCCCCGCCGTGCACGGCCCCGCGCGCGATCAGGGCCAGCGCCCCCAGCACGTCGCCGTCGCTCTCCACACGCTCCATCCGGCGAGCGTACGCGGCGCGGGCCGACGGCGGGGGCGGGGACGGGACGGCGACGCGCGGAGGGGCCGGTCGGCTCCCCGGCCGACCGGCCCCTGCGCTGTCGTCCGCCGCACCCCCGTCCCCACGGGGCTGTCGGCCGATGTCCCCGACCCGGGCCGCTCTCCCGGGTCCGGGGCGCCGCTCAGCGCCCCAGCATCACGCCCACGGACGACGCCTGTGTGACCACCGCTTCCCAGCCGCCGAAGACGACCACGAGCAGGGCCGCGAGGGGGAGGACCATGGCGGTGGCCACCAGGGGGTGACGGCGTCCCGCGGGGCGGGGGGTCGGCCGGTGTGCCGTGTGGGCCATGGTCCTCTCCTGTCGCTTCTCTTGCCGGTTCTCGGTGCGGTGGGCGCGTGTTCCTCGGGGGACGAGAGTCGCGCCCACCGCATGACCTCAACAGTAGGGAGCGGCAGCGCCCGGGGCGTCATGCCCGCGTACCGGCTTCCGGGCCTACGGGAGGATGACGCCGCTCCCCCCGGCGTACTCCCCTGGGTGGAGACGGGGGCGCGCGGGTGGGGGTCTTCCCGGAGGGGACGCGCCCCCGGGTGACTTGGGTCACGTCCGATGGGGAGCGGGGTGGGCCGGGCACGCGGGGCGGGGCGGAGGCAGTCGGCGCCGGGCGGCGGGAGTTGTCCGGGGGTGTTGTCAAGTGGGCTGGACGGCAAGGGGTGTTGGCGGGGAGAGTCGGTGCGGCACGGGACCGTCGTCCCCCTCAGCACTGACAATCGAAGCCGGTGGGAGGGCGCGGCCTATGAGCGCGCGCGGGCGCCACTACGTAAGCTGTGCCACGTCGAACGGACGAGGGGACGGACATGGCGATGATGCGGCTCCGGCGCGAGGACCCGCGGATCGTCGGGGCGTTCAGGCTCCACCGCAGACTCGGCGCCGGAGGGATGGGGGTCGTGTACCTCGGCTCCGACCGGCGCGGCCAGCGGGTGGCGCTGAAGGTGATCCGCCCGGACCTGGCCGAGGACCAGGAGTTCCGCTCGCGGTTCGCCCGTGAGGTGTCGGCGGCCCGGCGGATCCGGGGCGGCTGCACCGCCCGGCTGGTCGCCGCCGACCTGGACGCCGACCGCCCCTGGTTCGCCACCCAGTACGTGCCCGGGCCCTCGCTGCACGACCGGGTCGCCGAGGAGGGTCCGCTGCGGGCCGCCGACGTGGCCTCCATCGGCGCCGCCCTGTCGGAGGGCCTGGTCGCCGTCCACGAGGCCGGGGTCGTGCACCGGGACCTGAAGCCCTCGAACATCCTGCTCTCCCCCAAGGGCCCCCGCATCATCGACTTCGGGATCGCCTGGGCCACCGGGGCCAGCACCCTCACGCACGTCGGCACGGCGGTCGGCTCCCCCGGCTTCCTCGCGCCCGAGCAGGTGCGGGGCGCGGCCGTCACCCCGGCGACGGACGTCTTCTCGCTCGGCGCCACCCTCGCGTACGCCTCGATGGGCGACTCCCCCTTCGGGCACGGCAGTTCCGAGGTCATGCTCTACCGCGTGGTGCACGAGGAGGCACAGCTCCAGGGGGTGCCGGACGCGCTCGCGCCGCTGATCAGGGCCTGTCTGGCGAAGGACCCGGAGGACCGGCCCAGCACCCTCCAGCTGTCCATGCGGCTCAAGGAGATCGCGGCCCGCGAGGCACAGGGCCTGCCGTCCGCGCGGCCGCCGGCCCCGCGCGAGCGGATGGAGGAACGCGGCACGCTGCGGCCGACCGAGCGGTACACGGAGCGGGACGCGCCGGGCCGCGAGCCGGAGCGGGCAGTGGCCCGGGGACGCGGGTCCGGCCCCTCCTCGCGCCCCTCGGCGCCCTCGCGGACCGGCGGCTCCCGCAATCCGCAGTCGCGGCCCGGGACCCGGCCGGGGGCGCGGACCACGTCCACCGGCCGCCGCCCGGCCAACCCCCGGCTGCTGCGCCAGCGGCTCGTCGTCTTCGTGGTGGTGACCCTCCTGGTGGCGCTGGGCATCGCCGCCGCCCAGGCCCTCCAGGGCTGACCCCCGGCCATGGGAATCGCCCCCGGTACGCGGACGTACCGGGGGCGATTCCCGTGGCCGGGGGCGGGACCTACGCCTCGGGGCGGCCGGCCGTGACCGCGTAGAAGGCGACGGCCGCGGCCGCGCCCACGTTGAGGGAGTCGACGCCGTGGGCCATCGGGATGCGGACCCACTCGTCGGCGGCGCGCAGCGCCTGGGTGGAGAGGCCTTCGCCCTCCGCGCCGAGCATCAGGGCGACCCGGTCGAGGCGGTGCGGGGCGGCCTCGTCCATGGCGGTGGCCTTCTCCGCCGGGGTGAGGGCGAGGAGCTTGAAGCCCGCCTCCCGTACCGCCTCCAGACCGCGCGGCCAGGCCTCCAGGCGAGCGTACGGGACGGAGAAGACCGCACCCATGGAGACCTTCACCGAGCGGCGGTAGAGCGGGTCGGCGCAGTCCGGGGAGAGGAGGACGGCGTCCATGCCGAGGGCGGCGGCGCTGCGGAAGATGGCACCGATGTTGGTGTGGTCGTTGACCGCCTCCATGACGGCCACCCGGCGGGCGCCCGCGAGGAGTTCGGCGGGTTCGGGGAGCGGCTTGCGCTGCATGGAGGCGAGGGCGCCGCGGTGCACGTGGTAGCCGGTGACGCGCTCGGCGAGGTCGGGCTGGATCGCGTACACCGGGGCGGGCACCTCGTCGATGACGTCGCGCATGACGTCGACCCACTTGGCGGAGAGCAGCATCGACCGCATCTCGTAACCGGCCTGTTTGGCACGGCGGATGACCTTCTCGCCCTCGGCGATGAACAGGCCCTCTGCGGGCTCGCGCCGACGGCGGAGCTCGACGTCGGTCAGGCCGGTGTAGTCGTGGAGGCGGGGGTCGTCGGCGTCGGTGATCGTGATGATTTCGGCCACGGGGTGATAGTGCCTTGTCCGGGATGTGGTGCCGATGCGCGGGGACGGGCGGCGGTCGCCGCCCGTCCGTCCGTGCGCGGGGTGGGTGCGGGGCGTCAGCGGGTGAGCTTGTCGGGCCCCTCCGCGACGACCGGGCCGATGACGATGACGGCCGGCGGACGGACCTCCTCGGCCTTCACCACCTCGGCGACGGTGGCGAGGGTGGCGTCGACCCGGCGCTGGGTCGCGGTGGTGCCCTCCTGGACGAGGGCAAGCGGGGTGTCGGGGGCCTTGCCGTGGGCGACGAGCGCCTCGGCGATCTTCCCTATCTTGTCGACGCCCATGAGGATCACCAGGGTGCCGGTGAGCTTGGCGAGCGAGGCCCAGTCGACGAGCGAGCGCGGGTCGTCGGGGGCGACGTGCCCGCTGACCACGGTGAACTCGTGGGCGACGCCCCGGTGGGTGACCGGGATGCCGGCGGCGCCGGGGACCGAGATGGAGCTGGAGATGCCGGGCACGACGGTGCAGGCGATGCCCTCGGCGGCGAGCGCCTGCGCCTCCTCCATGCCCCGGCCGAAGACGAAGGGGTCGCCGCCCTTGAGGCGGACGACGGACTTGCCGGCCTTGGCGTGCTCGATCAGCGCGTTGTTGATGGCCTCCTGGGCCATGAAGCGGCCGTACGGGATCTTCGCCGCGTCGATCACCTCGACGTGCGGCGGCAGTTCGTCCAGGAGGTCGCGGGGGCCGAGCCGGTCGGCGATGACGACGTCGGCCTCGGCGAGCAGCCGGCGGCCGCGGACGGTGATGAGGTCGGGGTCGCCGGGGCCGCCGCCGACGAGGGCGACGAAGGGGGTGCGGGCGCGCTGGGCGGGCGCGGCGAGGGAGCCGTCGCGCAGGCCCTCCAGGACGGCGTCGCGGACGGCGGCCGAGCGGCGCGGGTCGTGGCCGGTGAGGACGGCGACGGTGACGCCGGCGCCGCGGCCGGTGGCCGGGGTCCAGGCGGTGGCGGCCTCGGCGTCGTCGGAGCGGACGCACCAGACGCGGGCCCGCTCGGCCTCGGCGGAGGCGGCGGCGTTGGCGGCCGCGTCGGTGGTGGCGACGAGCGCGTACCAGGCCTCGGCCAGGTCGCCGTCCTCGTAGCGGCGGCGCACCCAGGTGATCTCGCCGGTCTCGGCCATGGCCTCCACGGAGGGGGTGGCGGAGGGGGAGATCAGGGTGATGTCGGCGCCTGCGGCGATGAGGGCGGGCAGGCGGCGCTGGGCGACCGTGCCGCCGCCGAGGACGACGACGCGCCGGCCGGCGAGGCGGAGGCCGACGGGGTAGGCGGGGTGCTCGGCGGGCTCGACGTGCTGGGCCATGTGCGGGCGGCTCCTCGGACGGGGCTGGGGCCTGTCCGACCATTCGCGTCGGATCGGGCCGGGTCGTACGGTGCGTGCGATCGGCGTGCGGTGGGGCGCCCTCGTAGCGGAGCTACTCGGGCGACTCTGCCGTGCGGCGAGCGTGCGTGCCGGGCGGGCCGGACCCGACGCGCATGGTCGGGCGGGCCCTGGGGGCCGCTGCGGCGGTGAAGCGGCTGGTGGGGCGGGCGGGAGGCCCTGTGAACACGATATCGGTGACGTGACGTGGGCACCTTGTGACCCTCGTCCCTCGCCCCTCGGGCCGGGGCGGGCCGGGGACGAGGGACATGGGGCGGCCCCGGTGCCGCCGTCCCCCGTGGTGGGGGCGGCGGCACCGGGGCCGTACGGGCTACTTCTCCGTGACGCCGGCGGAGTCGAAGGTCGCGACCTCGTGCATGGCGCGGGCCGCGCTCTGCACCAGCGGGAGGGCCAGCAGCGCGCCGGTGCCCTCGCCGAGGCGGAGGTCCAGGTCGACCAGCGGGCGCAGGCCCAGCTTGTTGAGCGCGGCCACGTGGCCGGGCTCGGCGCTGCGGTGGCCCGCGATGCAGGCGGCCAGCGACTCGGGGGCGATGGCGCGGGCGACCAGGGCGGCCGCGCCGGTGGAGACGCCGTCGAGGATCACCGGGGTGCGCAGCGAGGCGGCGCCCAGGATGAAGCCGACGAGGGCGGCGTGCTCCAGGCCGCCGATCTGCGACAGGACGCCGATCGGGTCCTCGGGGTCCGGCTTGTGCAGGTCGAGGGCGCGGCGGACCACGTCGACCTTGCGGGCGTGGGTCTCGTCGTTGATGCCCGTGCCGCGGCCGGTGACCTCGGCCGCGTCGACGCCGGTGAAGACGGAGATGAGGGCGGCGGACGCGGTGGTGTTCGCGATGCCCATCTCGCCGGTGAGGAGCGCCTTGTTCCCGGCCGCGACCAGGTCGCGGGCGGTCTCGATGCCGACCTCGATCGCGGCGGTCGTCTCCTCGCGGGTCATCGCGAGGCCGGTGGTGAAGTCGCCGGAACCGGCGCGGACCTTGCGGGGCAGCAGGCCGGGGGTGGCGGGCAGCTCGCTCGCGACGCCCACGTCGATGACGCAGACCTCGGCGCCGACCTGGTTCGCGAAGGCGTTGCAGACCGCTCCCCCGCCGAGGAAGTTGGCCACCATCTGGCCGGTGACCTCCTGCGGCCAGGGGGTGACGCCCTGGGCGTGCACGCCGTGGTCGCCGGCGAAGATCGCGACGGCGGCGGGCTCGGGGATCGGCGGCGGGCAGGCCCGGGAGAGGCCGCAGAGCTGCGCGGAGATGATCTCCAGCATGCCGAGCGCGCCGGCCGGCTTGGTCATCCGCTTCTGCCGCTCCCAGGCCTCGCCGAGCGCCTTGGCGTCCAGCGGACGGATGGCGGCGACGGTCTCCTGGAGCAGGTCGTGCGGCTCCTCGCCGGGCAGGGCCCGGCGGCCGTACGTCTCCTCGTGGACGACCCAGGAGAGCGGGCGGCGCTTGGCCCAGCCGGCCTGCATCAGCTCGGGCTCGTCGGGGAACTCGTCGACGTAGCCGACGCAGAGGTACGCGACGACCTCCAGGTGCTCGGGGAGGCCGAGCTCGCGGACCATCTCGCGCTCGTCGAAGAAGCTGACCCAGCCGACGCCGAGGCCCTCGGCGCGGGCGGCGAGCCAGAGGTTCTCGACGGCGAGGGCCGAGGAGTACGGGGCCATCTGCGGCTGCGTGTAGCGGCCGAGGGTGTGCCGGCCGCCCCGGGTGGGGTCGGCGGTCACCACGATGTTGACCGGGGTGTCGAGGATGGCCTCGATCTTCAGTTCCTTGAACTGCTTCGCCCGGGCCTTCGGCAGCGACTTGGCGTAGGCCTCGCGCTGGCGCTGGGCCAGCTCGTGCATGGTCTGCCGGGTCTCGGCGGAGCGGATGACGACGAAGTCCCAGGGCTGCGAGTGGCCGACGCTGGGGGCCGTGTGGGCGGCCTCCAGGACGCGGAGCAGCACCTCGTGCGGGATCGGGTCGGAGCGGAAGCCGTTGCGGATGTCGCGGCGCTCGCGCATCACGCGCAGGACCGCCTCGCGCTCGGCCTCGTCGTAGCCGGGGGCGGCGGGGCGGGGCTCGGCGTCCGGGGTCTCCTCGGCCTCCTCCGCCGCGTCCTCGGTGACGACCGGGATCTCCTCCGCCACGGCGACGACGGGGGCCTCGGCGGGAACCTCGGCGGCGGCGTCGGCGAACGACTCGGCGACGGCCTGGTCGGCCGGCGCCTGCTCTGCGGGGGCCGGCTCGACGGGGGCCTGTTCTGCGGCGACGGGCTGGGGTTCGGGCTCGACACCGGCCTCGGGCCGGGGCTCCGGCACGGTCTCGGGCTCCGGCGCGGCTTCGGTGGCGGGCTCGGCGACGGCCTCGACCGCGACGGGGGCCGCCACGACGACGGGCTCCTCGGCGGGCCCCTCCACGACGGCCACGGGGACGGCCTCGGGCCGGGGCTCGGCGGCCACGGGCTCCTCGGCAGCCACGGGCTCTGCCGCGGGCTCCACCACGACGGCCTCGGCCGCCGGCTCCACGGGCTGCTCGGCGACCGGGGTCTCCTCGGCCGGAGCCTCCTCGGCCGGAGCCTGCTCGGCCGGAATCTCCCCGGCCGGAATCTCCCCGGTCGGAATCTCCTCGGCCGGGGCCTCCGGCGCGGTCTCCGCCGGTACGTCGGCGGGTGCGGCGGTCTCCACGGCCTCGGCCGCGGGAGCCTCGGCGGGCTCCTCCGCCGTCGGCTCCTCGGCCACCGGCTCCTCGGCGGCCGGGACGGCCTCGGGCTCGCGGGGCGCGGGGACCACGGCCTCCGGTGCCACCGCTTCGGGTGCCACGGCCTCGGGCGTGACGGTCTCGGGCGTGACGGTCTCGGGCTCGGGGATCACGGTCCCGGCCGGCGGGGTCGGGGCGGGCTGCTCGGCGGTCGGGACGGTGCCCTCGACCTGGACGAACCGGCCGCTCGGCGGAACGACCGTTTCTGCGGGGGCCTCGGCCGGCGCCGGGGCCTCCTGCGGCTGCGCGGTCCACGGCTCGGCGCCCTGCGGGGCCGTCTGCTGGTCCTGCGCGATGTCGAAGTACTCGGGCCCGGTGGTGGGCGGCCCCGGGGTGCGTACGGGCACGGGCGCGGGACCGGTGGCCACGAGGGGCTCGGGGGCGGGCGCCGGGACCTGGGGGGCGGCGGGCGCCGGCGCGGCCGGGCCCCGGTCGGCGAGCGAGCGCACGACGCCGCCGGTGGCGGTGTCCGGGACCGGCGGGCCCATGTGGAGCGGGCGGCGCGCGGGGGCGGGCTGCGGGGCGGCGGCCGACGGCACGCGGACGCCGCCGAGGTCGACGGAGCCGGAGTCGCGGCCGGCGGCC
The DNA here is from genome assembly GCF_014649855.1 of Streptomyces roseolus. GTDB lineage: Bacteria > Actinomycetota > Actinomycetes > Streptomycetales > Streptomycetaceae > Streptomyces > Streptomyces roseolus. The sequence goes on from NZ_BMTV01000016.1 coordinate 84,159, forward strand.
TCGTGGGCGCCGGTGTCGAGGATGCCGGGCTCGTAGCCGTGGGCGGTGGCGACGGGCTCCTGCGGGGCGACCGGGACGCCGTGCGCCGGGGTGCCGAGCGGCACGCCCTGCGGCGGGGTGGCGCCGGGCACGGGGACGCCGTGCGCCGGGGTGACCGGGGCGGTGAGCTGGTCGGCGAGGACCAGGCCGTCCGGGAGCGGACCGGTGAGCGGGTCCGGCAGGGGTCCGGTCAGCGGGTCGGTGAGCGGATCCGGCAGCGGGCCGGTGAGCGGGTCGCCCATCGGGGCGGCCTGGGCGGGGCCCTCGGGGCCGCCCTGCGGCGGGACCGCGGGCGGGGCGGGGACGGCGACCGGCGGGGCGGGCACCGCGCCGGGGGCCTGCTCGCTCCAGGCGCCCTGGGCGCCCGGCATCAGCAGCAGGTCGTCGTCCTCGGGGAGCTGCCCGGGGGTGGGGCCGGAGGGGTCCAGGTAGGTGTAGGCGCCCGGAGCGGGGATGCCCGGCTGCTCGACCATGCCTGAGTTCTCCGGCAGTCCCTCGCCCGGGACCTGGCCGGTGTCCGTCATGCGTACCCCTCGCCCATCGTTCGTCTTCGTTCAGAGCCGCGCCCGTCAACGAGAACGAGCGCCCGTGCCGCGCGGCACGGAGACGCGCCGTCACCCGAGCATTGTCGCGGCCCGCGCCCATCGTGGCAGGCGGATCCGCCACGGTGCGCTGTGGACTGCGCCACGTCGCGCCGTCCCCCCGGTGTCCCGCACGCCGGTGACCACCGAGAACGGGTCAAGACGGTCATCGATTCGGGACATTGACGAACAACCTGCCGAACATCCCCGTGCGGTACAACAATCGGCCAGCCTACCTGCCCCGGCGCCCGGCCGGGGTCAGGGGGCGCCGGTGGTCCTGCGGCCGGAGAGCAGGAAGACGACGGAGCGTTCGCGCTCGGACCAGTCGGCCGGATCGAGGCCGACGGCCTGGAGGAGGACGGTCTCGACGGCGTAGCCGCCGGCGGCGAGGGCGGTGCCGATCGCCTCGGCCTCGTCGCGGGTGGTGGCGTGGGCCGCGATCCGTTCGGGGCGCCGGTCGACGCAGGCGGTGACGACCGGGACGCCGCCGGCGCCGACGCGTACGACGTCGGGTTCGGGGAGGCTCTCCAGGACGTGCGGGGCACGGCCGGTGACGGTCTGGAGGAGGACGCCGTGGCGACGGGCGGCGGTCTCGGTGCGGACGCGGGCGGCGGGGTCGGCGTCGACGGCGATGACGGCGGCGCCGAAGCGGGCGGCCTCGACGGCGAAGCTCCCGCCGGCGCTGCCGACGTCCCAGACGAGGTCGCCGGCGCGGGGGCCGAGCCGGGCGAGCTGGACGGCGCGCAGGGTGGGGTCGTGGCCGACGCCGGGCCGCTCCTCGGAGCCGTGCTCCTCCGGGCGGTCCGCCCAGCCGCGTACGGCTCCGGCGGCCGGGTCGCTGCCCATCAGCCAGGGGGCGGCGGAGGCTCCGGTGCCGCCGGCGCCGCCGATGACCAGGACGACGTTGGGGTCGCGCCAGGTGTGGTCGGCGGCCTTGTCGGAGGTGAGGACGGAGACCTGTTCGCGGGTGGTGCCGAGCTGTTCGCAGACGACGAAGGTGCGGTGGACGCCGTCGAGGAGGAGGGCGAGTTCGGCGGGGCCGGCGCCCGGGGAGGTGAGGACGGCGACCTTGGGGTGGGCGCGGCAGACGTTGACGGCGCGGCGCAGGGTCCTCTCCTGGGCGACGACGACGCGGGCGTCGTCCCAGGGCATGCCGGCCCGGGCGAAGGCGGCGGCGACGGAGGAGACGGCGGGGACGACCTCGACCTCCAGGCCGTGCTCGGGGGCGCGCAGGGCGCGGACGACGCCGAAGAAGCCGGGGTCTCCGTCGGCGAGGACGACGGCGGTGCCGCGGTGGCCGGCGATCCGGCGGGCGGCGAGGTCGACGCTGCCGAGCCGGACGCGCTCGGCGCCGGCGGGCACTTCGGGGAGCGCCAGGTGGTGGGCCGCACCGGCCACCAGGGTGGCGGCCGAGAGCGCGGAGCCGGCCGCGGCGGTGAGGGGCGAGCCGTCCCAGCCGATCACCGTGACCCGATCGGCCATCGCGTCTGTCTCCTGTGGTGTCGTCGCAGGTCGGGGGCGGGTCGAGCGTACCCCGGGCCGGCGTCCGGAGCGTTCAGCTCCAGTCGGTGTACGAGGAGTATCCGGCCTCGGCCATGTGGTCGGCGACGCCGTCGAGGTCCTCGGGGAGGAGGCCCCAGAGGATGAGGTCGGTGCGGATGTCGGTCCACTCGCCGCTCTCGGTGAGGCTGCGCGCTATCCAGGCGTTGCGCAGCACGCCCTCGCTGATGCAGCCGATCTTCTGGGCGACCTGCTGGGAGGCGGTGTTGTCGGCGGCGGTGCGGAGCTGGAGGCGTTCGAAGCCCCGGTCGCGGAAGAGCCACTGGGCGACGGCGAGGACGGACTCGGTGGCGTAGCCCTCGCCGCGGGCCCAGGGGGCGGTGACGTACGCGACCTCGGTGGCCCGGACGCGCCAGTCGGTGGAGTGGAGGTGGACGGTGCCGACCAGACGCTGTGTCAGGAACTCGGTGACGGCGAAGACGATGCCGTGGCCGTCGGTCCGTTCGGCGGGGGCGATCCGGCGGACCCACTCCTCGGCGTGGGCGCGGGTGTACGGGTGCGGCACCGTGGTCCAGGCGGTGACGAGTTCGTCGTTCATCATCTCGACGAAGGCGGGGATGTCGGTCTCCTCGTACGGGCGCAGCACCAGTCGCTCCGTGTTGATGGAGACGTCCGGGAAGGTGGTAGTCATGCGCAGCTCCATACGTGAAGACCGTGAAGGCACAGCATGCAGCATGGCGTGGCCGACGCGCATGCGCGGGTGCGCACAAGGCCCCGCGCGCCGGACGGGGCGGGCGGGGCCTCGTGGTGAAGGACCGTACCGGGGGCCTTACTCGGCGGCACCGAAGGCGGGGGTGACGGAGCCCTTGTAGGTGTCCTCGATGTACTTCTTCACCTCGGGGGAGTTGAGGAGCTTGGCGAGCTTCTCGACGCGGGGGTCGTTCTCGTTGCCCTTCTTGACGGCGAGGAGGTTGGCGTAGGGGTTGCCCTCGCCCTTCTCCAGGACGAGGGCGTCCTTCGCCGGGGAGAGGTCGGCCTCGATCGCGTAGTTGCCGTTGATGACGGCGGCGTCGACGTCGTTCAGGGCGCGGGGCACGGTGGCGGCCTCCAGCTCCTTGAACTCCAGGCCCTTCTTGTCGGTGATGTCGGAGAGCTTGGCGTCGGTGCCGGCGCCGTCCTTGAGGGTGATGAGGCCGTTGTCGGCGAGGAGGTGGAGCGCGCGGCCCTCGTTGGTGGTGTCGTTGGGGACGGCGATCGTCTGGCCGGCCTTGATGTCCTTGAGGGACTTCACGGACTTGGAGTAGACGCCGAGCGGCTCCAGGTGGACGTCGACCACGGGGACGATGGTGGTCTTGTTCTTCGCGTTGAAGTCGTCCAGGTAGGGCTTGTGCTGGAAGAAGTTGGCGTCGACCTGGCCGTTCTGGGTGGCGGTGTTCGGCAGGACGTAGTCCGTGAACTCCTTCACCTCCAGCTTCAGGCCCTCCTCGGCGGCCAGGTTGTCCTGGACGAACTTGAGGATGTCGGCGTGGGGCGTCGGGGACGCGGCGACGACGAGCGCCTTGTCGGCGGAGCCGGCCTTGTCCTTGGCGGAGGCCGGGTCCGAGGAGGTGCCGCAGGCGGTGAGGCCGAGGGTGAGGGCGGTGACGGAAGCGAAGCCGGCGGCGAGCTTGATGTTCTTGCGCACGAAGAGTGCCTCTTTCTTGTGGAGCGGTGGACGCCTGGACAACAAGTCCTGGCTCAGGGGGGTGGTCCGGGGGGCCGTCAGGCGGTGCGGCCGCGGCGGGCGAGGAGCCGTACGACTCCGTCGCCGAGGAGCTGGACGATCGTGACGATGGCGACCAGGACGACGACGGTGACGAGCATGAAGGTGGTGTCGAAGCGCTGGTAGCCGTAGGTGACGGCCTTGGAGCCGAGGCCCTCGCCACCGACCGCGCCGGCCATCGCGGAGTAGCCGATGAGCACGATGACGGTGGTGGTGACCGCGGCGACCAGCGAGGGCAGGGCCTGCGGGAGCAGCACCTTGCGGACGATGGTCGGGATGCCGCCGCCCATGGACTGGACGGCTTCGACGAGCCCGTGGTCGACCTCGCGGATCGCGGTCTCGACGAGGCGCGCGAAGAAGGGGATGGCGCCGATGGCGAGCGGCACGATCATCGCGGTGGGGCCGATGAAGGTGCCGACGACGAAGGTCGTGAAGGGGATCAGGGCGATCAGCAGGATGATGAACGGCAGCGAGCGGCCGATGTTCACGATCGCACCGACGACCTTGTTGACGGGCCGGTTCTGCAGCAGTCCGCCCTTGTCGGTGAGGACGAGGAGGATGCCGAGCGGGAGGCCGCCGACGATGGTGACGACGGTGGCCCACAGGACCATGTAGAGGGTGTCGATCGTGCCCTGTTCGAGCAGGGGGCGCATCTCTTCCCAGGTCACTTGGCACTCTCCTTCACGAGCACGTGCGGCTGCTGTACGGGGACGGCGGGGGCGGCCTCGCCGTGGGCGTCGTCGACGGGCTCGACCTGGAGGCCCTGCTCGCGCAGGAAGCCGATCGGGACGACGTTCTCCTCGTACCGTCCGGGCAGTTCGATCCGCATCCGGCCGATCTGCTTCCCGCCGACGGTGTCCATCGCGGCTCCGAGGATGGAGATGTCGATGTTGTACGTGCGGGAGAGCTGGGAGATCACCGGCTGGGTGGCGGCCTCGCCGTGGAAGGTGACGTCGACGACGGTGCGGTCGGCGCCGGTGGCCCGGCCGCTGACGGGGAAGAGCTCGGCGGCCAGCTGGGAGCCGGGGGTGGCGAGGAGTTCGGCGACCGTGCCGGACTCGACGATCCGGCCCTTCCGCATGAGGGCGGCGGAGTCGCAGACGGTCTTGACGACGTCCATCTCGTGCGTGATGAGCAGGACGGTGAGGCCGAGCTGCCGGTTGAGGTCGCGCAGGAGCTGGAGGATCGAGCGGGTGGTCTCCGGGTCGAGGGCGCTGGTGGCCTCGTCGGAGAGGAGGACCTTGGGCTCGCCGGCGAGGGCGCGGGCGATGCCGACGCGCTGCTTCTGGCCGCCGGAGAGCTGGCCCGGGTAGTTCTTCGCCTTGTCGGCGAGGCCGACGAGGTCGAGGAGTTCGAGGGCCCGGCGGGAGCGCTCCGCGCCCGGGACGCCGAGGATCTCCAGGGGGAGCTCGATGTTGTCCTTGACGGTGCGCGAGGACAGCAGGTTGAAGTGCTGGAAGACCATGCCGATGCTGCTGCGCGCCCGGCGGAGGTCCTTGCCGGCGCGGCGGCCCTTGCCGGCGAGGGCGGTGAGGTCGACGCCGTCGACGGTCACCGTGCCGGAGGTGGGGCGCTCCAGGAGGTTGACGCAGCGGATGAGGGAGGACTTGCCGGCGCCGCTCTGGCCGATCACGCCGAAGACCTCGCCCTCGCGGACGTGGAGGTCGACGCCGTCCAGGGCGGTGACCTGGCGGCCACGTGACTCGTAGACCTTGGTCAGGCCCGAAGTGGTGATCACAGGGGTTTCCGTCACTGTCGAGTGCGCGACGCGTGGGTCCGCCGTGCACGGGGCATTCGTCAATCGGACAGTCAGGCGCACGGGGGCCGTACCGGCGGGGCCGGGGCGGCGGTGTGCGCGGGGCGGGCACGTTCCGGCGCCGGTGGGGCGGTCGGAATCGGCTCGGCCGTCGGGTCTCGCTTCGGGGCGCGAGGCTCAGGCGGGGGCCCTCAGATGGCGCACATTCGACACATGCGAGGAGCACCGGGCGTCTGGATCGCCTCGGTCGCAAGGATGCGGCTGCTCGTCGTGGTCATGGCTGCAAGTAAAGCATGCGCAGGTGCGAACGAAAGTCCGGTGTCCGCATTCCGGACGTCGCTGAGACACAGGGCGGACGGCCGTACGGGGATCCCCGCCGTGCGCGGCCTGCGCGGGAGCCGGTCCGGGCGGGGCGCCCGCGGGGGCGGGGCGAGGGCGGGATGTGGCCAAGGCCACGGTCTCCGGACGGGGCTCGACGGGCTCGACGGGGCCGAGCGCATCGGGCCATTCGGCCCGTAATACCCTCGGGCGCATGCTTGACGCCCTCACGGTCGCGGTCTCGGTGGCCGCGCTCGCCCTCGCCGCCTGGTGCGGCTTCGCCGCCTACCGGGACCAGCCCACCAAGGACTGGCACTTCATCGGCATGGCCGTGGTGACCTTCCTGGTCCTGGTCCAGCTGATCGTCGGCATCGTGCAGCTGGTCCGCGGCGAGACGGCCGAGGAGGGGACGGTCATCTTCGTCTCCTACCTGCTCGGCGCGCTGTGCGCGGTGCCGATCGCCGGCTTCATGTCGCTGGCGGAGCGGAGCCGCTGGGGTTCGGCGACGGTGGCGGCGGGCGCGGTCGTGCTCGCCGTCCTGGAGGTGCGTCTCTTCGACATCTGGACGGTGGGCTGACCATGGCGGAGACGGTGGGGGCGACGGAGTCCGCGGAGCGGCGGACCCGGCTCGTCAAGGGCCCGGGCATGCTGCTGGTGTGGCTGTACGGCGTGATGTCGGTGGGCGCGGTCTCGCGCTCGATCTACCAGGTGTCGACCGAGTTCGACCGGGCCCCGCTGGCGTACGCGCTCTCGGCGGTGGCGGCGGTCGTGTACGTCTTCATCACGTACACGCTGGTCCGCGGCGGGGAGGCGGCCCGCAGGGCGGCGCTGGTGTGCTGCGCCGCCGAGCTCGCGGGCGTCCTGGTGGTGGGCACGTGGACGCTGGTCGACCCGTCCGCCTTCCCGGACGCGACGGTCTGGTCGGACTTCGGGTACGGCTACGTCTTCATCCCGGTGCTGCTGCCGCTGACGGGCATCTGGTGGCTCAGGCGGTCGCGTACCGCCTGAGCGGCGTCAGGCGGCCTTCTCCAGGGTGACGAGGGTGAGCCGGGGGCCGACCTCGCGGGTGCCGACCTGGGCGTAGCCCCGGGCGCGGTAGAGGCGGAGGTTCCCCTCGCTGCGGTGGCCGGTGAAGAGCTGGAAGCGCTTGGGGGCGGTGCCCGCCCCGGCGAAGTGGCGCTCGATGGCGTCGAGGAGCCGGCCGCCGATGCCGTGGCGGCGCAGCCGCGGGTGGACGATGAGCTTGGCGATGTGGACGGTGCCGTCCTCGTCGGTGCGGGCGCGGACGGAGGCGACGACCTCGTCGCCGAGCCGGGCGACCAGGGCGTGGCCCTCCGCGAGTTCGGCGCGGACGGCGTCGAGCGGCTGGGTGAGCGGTTCGATGGACCAGTCGCCGTACAGCTCGGCCTCGCTCTGGTAGCAGAGGTACTGGAGCTTCAGGATCTGCTCCGCGTCGTCCGCGGCCGCTGCCGAGATGGTCACACTCAGGCCCATGTGCGCATGCCTCCCGCTCATCTGATCACCGATCGGTACCCCGCACCCTTCCCCGTCGGCCGGATGCGGGAACCTCCGCCGCGAGCATTCTGCGCAGGCATCCCAGGCAACGGGAACGCATCGGCCCCAGACTGCCTTGTGAGATACCCAACGTTCCTGCGATTTCCCGGTAGGTGGGGTCGGCGGGGTCGAGCATCGCGTGCAGGAGGCGGGGGCAGCGGCCGGGCGTCCGGGTGACGGCGGCGCGCAGGGTGCGGCGGCGTTCGGCGGTGAGCGCGGAGCCCTCGGGGCCCAGGGCCTCGTGGCGCGCGTCGGGCGGCGCGTCGCCGTGGTACGGGCGCTCCCGGCCGCTGGTGCGGCGGGCCAGGCGGGCCTCGGCGCGGACGGCGCGGCGGAGCCAGGCGGCGGGGCGCTCGGGGGCGCCGTCGGCGCTGAGCCGCTCCAGGAGACGGAGCCAGACGGCCTGTTCGAGGTCGGCGGGGTCGATCCCGGCGGCCGCGGCCTCGGCGCGCGACTCGGCGGCCAGCAGCGGGGTGAGGGTGGCGAGGAGGGTTTCCGGGGAGGTCATGCCCGCCACGATGCGGCGGCGCGGGGGCGCGGTTGCGTCCCCGCGGGGGAACCACCCGGTCGGCGTACGGCGGCGCGGCGCCGGCCGACCGGGCGGCGGGCCCGGGTCAGCGGCCGGCGAAGTCCGCGGCGGCGAGCAGGGCCGTGTCCGGGTTGTCGGAGAAGACGCCGTCGATGCCGGTCTCGAAGTACCGCCGCAGGGCGCCGAAGGCGTCGCCGTAGGCGGCCGGGTCGGTGCCCCGGCGGAAGTCGGCCGGCAGGAAGGCGTTCTCGTTGCGCTGGGTGTACGGGTGGAGGATCAGGCCTTCGGCGTGGGCGTCCCGCACCAGGGTGGTGGGAGTGGTGAGGCGGCCCGCGGCGTCCTTGGGGATCACCAGGTCGAGGGTGGGGCCGATGCCCTGGGCGTACGAGGCGATCCAGCGCAGTCCGGCCGGGGTGACGAGGTCGGCGACGGTGCGCGGGTCGCCGGACTCGACGAAGTCCCAGGGGCGGGTGTTCGCGCCGGAGAGCAGCACCACCAGCGGGGAGTCGACCAGCTTCGACAGGCGCTGGACGCTGCCGGGCTCGAAGGACTGGAGGAAGACGGCGGAGTCCGCGCGGTGGCGGCCGTAGCGGCGGAGCAGCTTCGCCAGGCGCTCCTCCAGGCCGAGGCCGAGGGAGCGGAAGTAGGTGGGGTGCTTGGTCTCGACGTGGAGCCAGATCTCGCGGCCCCGGCGGCGGCCCTCCTCGTCGGCCCAGCGCAGGACCTCCTCGAAGGTGGGGACGGTCCAGCGGCCGTCGTAGAGGGTGTTCTCCTGGCGGGTGCCGGGGATGCGCTCCTTGGCGCGCAGGGTCTTCAGCTCGGCGAGGGTGAAGTCCTCGGTGAACCAGCCGGTGTAGGCGACCCCGTCGACGGTCTTGGTGGTCTTCCGGGCGGCGAACTCCGGGTGGTCGGCGACGTCCGTGGTGCCGGTGATGTCGTTCTCGTGGCGGCAGACCAGGTGACCGTCCTTGGTGGGGACGAGGTCCTGCTCGATGACGTGGGCGCCGAGGTCCAGGGCGTGCCGGTAGGAGCCCAGGGTGTGCTCGGGGCGGTAGCCGCTGGCGCCCCGGTGGGCGATGACGGTGGGGACGGGGAGCGAGCGGAAGCCGCGGCCGTGCCCGTGGCCCCGGTCGTGCGGGCGGCCGGTCTCGGCGGCCCGCGCGGCGCCCGCGCCGGCGGCGAGCCCGGCGGAGACGCCGAACGCGGCGGCGCCGGCCGCTCCGAGTACCGTGCGGCGTGCCGGGGTCCGGGGTGCGCCCTGGGTCATGGAGGTCCTCCTGTGTGATGTCCCGCACCTGTCGTCGGGTGGACCCGACGGTAGGCACGCCGCCCCTACGGGCGGCAGACCCCGGCGGAACATGGCGGAAACACGCGTCAACACCGCGTATCCGTTCGGTGAACCCGATGTGCGCGCGGCGGTGACCCGCGAGTATCGTCCGGTGCTGCACCGTCGGCTCCCCGGAGCCGCCCGCCCGACACCGGAGGAACCGTTGTCCCGTCACGCGATCGTCAAGGCCGTCCTCGGTCCGATCCTGCGTCTGATGTTCCGCCCCCGTGTCGAGGGCGCCGAGAACGTCCCCGGGACCGGTCCGGTGATCCTCGCGGGCAACCACCTCACCTTCATCGACTCGATGATCATGCCGATCTGCCTGGACCGCCAGGTCTTCTTCATCGGCAAGGACGAGTACGTGACGGGCAAGGGCGTCAAGGGCCGGCTGATGGCCTGGTTCTTCACCAGCGTCGGCATGATCCCGGTGGACCGGGACGGCGGCCGGGGCGGTGTGGCGGCGCTGATGACGGGCCGTCGGGTCATCGAGGAGGGCAAGATCTTCTCGATCTACCCGGAGGGCACCCGCTCCCCCGACGGCCGGCTGTACCGGGGCCGTACGGGCGTGGCGCGGCTGACGCTGATGACCGGCGCGCCGGTGATCCCCTTCGCGATGATCGGCACGGACCGGGCGCAGCCGGGCGGCGCGGGCTTCCCGCGGCCGGTGCGGGTGACGGTCCGCTTCGGCGAGCCGATGGAGTTCTCCCGCTACGAGGGCATGGACCGCGACCGGTACGTGCTGCGCGCGGTGACGGACTCGGTGATGGCGGAGGTCATGCGGCTGTCGGGCCAGGAGTACGTGGACATGTACGCCACGAAGGCGAAGGAGGCCGCGTAGCGGTCGGCCGTACGCGACGAGGGCGCCCCCGGAACGGTCCCGGGGGCGCCCTCGTGCGTGGGGCGGGGTGCGTCAGTGCTCGACGGCGCCGTCCGCGAGCTCCTGGTCCCTGAGGAGGAACCAGGCGGCGACGGCGGTGGCGAGGAGGACGGCCGCGCCGACGCCCGCGGCGATCCGCAGGCCGTCGACGAAGGCCTCCTGGGCGGCCGAGACGAGGGCGCCGGCCCGGTCCGGGGCGAGGGCCGAGGACGCCTCGACGGCGCCGCCGAGCGAGTCGTGGGCGGCCGCGGCGACGTCCGAGGGGATGCCGGCCGGGGTGGTGAAGCCCCGGTAGACGCCGGTCACGATGGAGCCGAGGACGGCGATGCCGAGGGCGGCGCCGAGCTCGTACGCGGTCTCGGAGACGGCGGACGCGGATCCGGCCTGCTCCTTGGGGACGCCGGAGAGGATCACGTCGGCGGTGACGGTGAAGGCGAGGCCCGCGCCGACGCCGACGACGAGGAGGCTCGCGCCGAGGACCGGGTAGCCGGTGGTCCGCCCGAGGGCGGTCAGGACCGCGAGGGCGAGACCGATGGCGGCGAGGCCGCCGGCGACGACGGAGCGGACCGAGAAGCGGCGGGCGAACCGGCCCGCGAGCAGGCCCGCGGTCACCGAGCCGATCGCGGCGGGCAGTTCGGCGAGGCCGGCCTCCAGCGGGGAGCGGCCCTGGACCAGCTGGAAGAACTGGGACAGGAAGAACACCAGGCCGGCGAGGCCGAGGATGGTCAGCAGGTCGGCGAGGACGGCGCCGGAGAAGCCGCGGTTGCGGAAGAGGCGCATGTCCAGGAGCGGGGCCGGCAGGGTGAGCTGGCGGCGGACGAACCCGGTGAGGCCGCCGGCGCCGACGAGCGCGGCGACGGCCACGTCGAGGGTGGGGCCGTGCGAGGCCAGCTCCTTGATCGCGTAGACGACGCCGATCATGCCGACGAGGGAGAGGGCGACGCTGGGGAGGTCCCACGGGCCCGGGTCCGGGTTCTTCGACTCGGGGATCAGCTTGACGCCGATGACGACCAGGACGGCCATGACGGGCAGGTTGATGAGGAAGACCGAGCCCCACCAGAAGTGCTCCAGGAGGAAGCCGCCGACGACCGGGCCGACGGCGGCGCCGGCCGAGGCCATGGCGCCCCAGATGCCGATGGCGAGGCTGCGCTCGCGCGGGTCGTGGAAGAGGTTCCGGATGAGGGCCAGGGTGGACGGCATCAGGGTCGCGCCGGCGACGCCGAGCAGGGCGCGGGCGGCGATCATCATCTCGGGGCTGGTCGCGTAGGCGTTCAGGACCGAGACGGCGCCGAACGCGGCGGCGCCGACGAGGAGGAGCCTCTTGCGGCCGATGCGGTCGCCGAGGCTGCCCATGGAGACCAGCAGGCCGGCGATGACGAAGGAGTAGACGTCGCCGATCCAGAGCAGCTGGGTGCCGGTCGGCTTCAGGTCCTCGGAGAGGAAGGGGGTCGCCAGGCCGAGCACGGTGGCGTCCACGGCCACGAGCAGCACGGCCAGGACGAGCGCGGCGAGGGCGAGCCACCGGCCGGGACGGCGCACGCCCTCGGTATGGCTCTCCTCGTTCCCCTTGTCGTGACGGACGGTTTCGGTGGTCACTTCTCCACGCTCCTGCGCGCTCCGCCGAGCAGCAGCTCGGCGATCATGTACGAAAAGTCGTTGGCGGCGACCCGGCCGTCGGCGACGGCCCAGGCGCCCGAGCTGATCAGCCCGTAGAAGGCCTCGCAGAGCCAGGCGGGGCTGAGGTCGATCCGGAAGGTTCCCTCCTCCTGGCCGCGCCGGAAGAGCGCGACGAGGCGGGCGTCGAGGCGGGCCCAGCCCTCGTTCTGCCCGTCCCCCTCGAACAGCTGGTTCTCGGTGACGAGGAAGGAGAGCAGCGGGGCGGCGGGCTGCGAGGCGGTGACGAGCCGCCGGACGGCCTCGTCGGCCGGGCCCTCCTCGATGCGGGCCGCGTCGAGCGCTGCCTCCGCCTCCTCGATGCACATCTGCTCCAGCGCCCGCACGAGCGCGTCCCGCCCGGCGAAGTGCCGGTGCAACGTGGCCCGCCCGATGCCGGCGGCCCGGGCGACCTCGTCCATGGTGGCGGTCGCCTTGCGGGAGAGCAGGGCGGCGGCGGCGCGGAGCACCTGGGTGCGGTCGACTGACATGAGACGACCATACACCAAGTGAGACATAAATGTCTCACACAAGACGTGAACGACTCCCTTCTTCGTGCGGGGAAACGCCGGAAGGCCCCACGAGGGGGCCTTCCGGTGGGGCGACGGGCTCGGCCACCCGGCTTCGCTACTTCTGCTTGGCGGTGGACCAGGCGTGCTGGATGACCAGGTCGGCCTTGACCTCGATGAGCTGGGCGGCGACGGCGGAGGGGGCGGTGCCGCCGCGGCCGTTGCGGGAGGCGAGGGCGCCGGGGACGTCGAGGACGGTGCGGACCTCGGGGGTGAGGTGCTCGGAGATCTTGGCGAACTGCTCGTCCGTGAGCTCGTCCAGCTCCTTGCCCTCGGACTCGGCGACCTTGACGCACTCGCCGGCGACCTCGTGGGCGACGCGGAACGGCACGCCCTGCTTGACCAGCCACTCGGCGATGTCGGTGGCGAGGGAGAAGCCGGCCGGGGCCAGTTCCTCCATGCGCTCGCGGTTGACGGTGAGGGTGGCCATCATGCCGGTGAAGGCGGGGAGCAGGACCTCCAGCTGGTCGCAGGAATCGAAGACGGGCTCCTTGTCCTCCTGGAGGTCGCGGTTGTAGGCCAGCGGCAGGGCCTTGAGGGTGGCCATCAGGCCGGAGAGGTTGCCGATGAGGCGGCCGGACTTGCCGCGGGCCAGCTCGGCGATGTCGGGGTTCTTCTTCTGCGGCATGATCGACGAGCCGGTGGAGAAGGCGTCGTGGAGGGTGACGAAGGAGAACTCCTTCGTGTTCCAGATGATGATCTCCTCGGCGATCCGGGAGAGGTTCACCCCGATCATCGCGGTGATGAAGGCGAACTCGGCGACGAAGTCGCGGGAGGCCGTGCCGTCGATCGAGTTGCCCGCGCTGCCCCGCTCGAAGCCGAGGTCCTTCGCGACCGCCTCCGGGTCGAGGCCGAGGGAGGAGCCGGCGAGCGCGCCGGAGCCGTACGGGGAGACCGCCGTCCGGGTGTCCCACTGGCGCAGCCGCTCGGCGTCCCGGGAGAGGGACTGGACGTGGGCGAGCACGTGGTGGGCGAAGAGCACCGGCTGGGCGTGCTGGAGGTGGGTCCGGCCGGGCATGGCGACGTCCGGGTGGGCCTCGGCGAGGCCGACCAGCGCGTCCTGGAGGTCGGCGATCAGCCCGCCGATGATCCGGGCGTGGTCGCGGAGGTACATCCGGAAGAGGGTGGCGACCTGGTCGTTCCGGGACCGGCCGGCGCGCAGCTTGCCGCCGAGCTCGGCGCCGAGGCGCTCCAGGAGGCCGCGCTCCAGGGCGGTGTGGACGTCCTCGTCGGCGATGGTGCCGACGAAGGAGCCGTCGGCGACGTCCGCCTCCAGCCGGTCGAGGCCCGCCAGCATGCGGGTCAGCTCGTCCTCGGTGAGCAGCCCGGCCGCGTGGAGCACGCGCGCGTGGGCCCGGGATCCGGCGATGTCGTACGGCGCGAGGCGCCAGTCGAAGTGGACGGAGGCGGAGAGCTTCGCGAGGGCCTCGGCCGGACCGTCGGCGAAGCGCCCGCCCCAGAGCCGGACGTCACCGTTGTTGCTGCTCACTTCTGGTTGCTCCTCGCCTCGATGATCCGAAACCCTTGATGCATGAGTATGCAGAACTCCGCATGATTCGTCAATCAAACGCCGACCGGGCCGGAGAACCCCAGGTCGGGTCGGCGGGCGCGGGAATACAGTCCGCCGCATGACGAGCGAACGGCTGCCGGGTCCCACGCACCTCCTTCGCGGGGGAGAACGGCTCCCGCACGGCGAGGACACGGCCTCGGCCGTCGGCGCCGGGCGCGCGGAGGACTGGACGCGGCTCGACTCCGACGTCTTCTCCGGGTCCCTGGGCCGCGTCGCGGGACGGCGGGCCCGGGCGCTCGGCGGGCTGCGGCTCCCGCGCGCCCTGCCGGACGACGCGCTCCCGCCGTACGCCGACGACCCCGACCCGGGTCGGAGCGGTCGTGCTGCGCGCCTGCGGGACGACCCGGAGGCCCCGCGCGGCATGCTCGGCCACCGGCACGCGCGCGTGCGGGTCCGCGCGCCGGCCCTCCTCCCGCACCGCCACGGGCTCGGCCGGGACGAGGCTCTGCCGCACCGCGCCGATCCGGCGCCGGAGGTGGCCCGGGCGGCGCGCGGGGCCCTCCGGCGGGCCGCCCGCGAGGCCTCCGCGGAGCGGCTGATCGCCTGCGCGGCGTCCGGCGGGCCGGTGGCGCCGCGGGCGCTCGCCATGGAACTCCTCGGGAACCGCTTCACCCCTGCGGACCTGCTCGACGCCCTGCGCCTGCTGGACGACCCCCAGCCGGACGTCCGCGCGTCCGCCCGTGCCCAGGCCCTGCGCGTGGTGGGGGACCGCAAGGTCGTCCAGGGCCCGCACGGGGACGCGATCCGCGCCCTCGCCCGGGCGAACGAGGAACGGATCGTCACCTGGTGGACGGCGCGCGGACAGCGCGTCAGGGACCGGAAAAACCGTGAGCGGGGGACGGCGTGCGGCGTCTAGCCTCCCCGCATGGCACACGAGACGGAATCGCGTGAGGCGGCGGTACGGCGCCTGGGGCGGGGGCTCCCCCTGCACCGGGTGCTGGACGTGACGCGGCCGAAGGCCTGGGCGGACCTTGACGAGGACGTACGGCAGGCGGTCCGGCACGGCGCCCTCGTGCCCTCCCACGGGTGGCTCACCGGGGTCCACGACCCCGGGTGGCGGGGCCTCCGGGAGCGGGCCGCCGACCTGGTGCGGGAGTCGCCGACCGAGGCGCGGCTCGCGCTCGCGCTGTGCGACCCGGACGGCCGGATCCGGGGGGCCGCGCTGTCGTACACGGCGGGGCGGCCCGAGCTGCTGCCGCTGGTCGCGGTGCGGACGGCGGACTGGGCGGCGCCGGTACGCGCGCGTGCGCTGCGCCTCCTGCGGGAGGCACTGCCCGGCGCCTCCGCCGGGACGCTCGCGGTCACCGCTCCGGTGATCCTGCGGCTCGCCCGCCGACTGCGGGGCGGCGCGGCGGCGGAACTCCTCGACGGGCTGCTGCGGGAGGGGGATCCGGCGCGAGTGAACGGCCTGCTGTTCGGCTGCCGCGACGGCCTGACCCGGCGGGCCGCGCTCTCCGTCGTCCTCGACCGCGGCCTGTTCGACGGCCTCGGGCTCGCCCTGGTGGCCGCCGGGGACCACGACCCCCTGGTGCAGGAGCGGGCCGCGTCGGCGGCGGTGGCCGCGGACGAGCCGGACACGACCGTGCCCGTCCTGCTGGGCGCCCGGTTCGGGCGGGTGCGGGCGGCCGGGGTCACCGCGCTGCGCGGGGCGGGCCGGTACGCGGAGGCGGAGCCGTACCTCTACGACCGTTCGGGTCGGACCCGGGCCTGCGCCCGGTGGGTGCTGCGGCAGGGCGGCGGCGATCCGGTGGCCGCGTACCGGACCGCCTGCGCGGGCCACGACGTACCGGACCGGGCGCCGCTCGGGCTGGGCGAGTGCGGGTCGCGGAGCGTGGACGCGCCGCTGCTGCGGAAGTTGACGGAGCACCGGGACGGCCGGGTGCGGGCCTCGGCGGTCGCCGGGCTGCGGCTGCTCGACGCGGTGGAGTCCCGGCGGATGAAGGCGCTGCTCGACGACCCCGAGCCGGCCGTCGTACGGGAGGCGCGGCGGGCACTGCGGTCCTGACGGGGTCTTTTCCGTGAGACGGCCCGTCACGGCGGGGACCGCGGCGGGAAAATGGACCCATGGGAAAAACGTATGAACGTATCGACGGGCGGCTGCGGGCCTTCATCGAGGAGCAGCCCCTCTACTTCGTCGCCACCGCCCCGCTCTCCGGGGACGGGCACGTCAACCTCTCTCCCAAGGGCCGGCGGGGCACCCTCGTCGTCCTCGACGAACTGACCCTCGCCTACGTCGACTTCGGCGGCAGCAGCGCCGAGACGGTCGCCCACCTCCGCGAGCCGGGCAACGGGCGGATCACCCTCATGTGGACGTCCTTCTCCGGCCCGCCGACCGTGGTGCGGGTGCACGGCGACGGCGAGGTCGTGCTGCGGGACGACCCGCGCTGGGCCGAGCTCTTCGCACGGTTCCCCGAGGAGGCGGTGAAGGACCAGTTCAGCGCGCGGGCGATCGTCCTCGTGCACGCGCGGCGGGTCAGCGACTCCTGCGGGTTCGCCGTGCCGGTGATGGAGTACCGGGAGGAGCGTTCGCTGCACGCCGACTTCTTCAACCGGAAGACGGAGGAGGAGTTCAACACCTACTGCGAGGGCAAGGACCACATCGCCACCAGCCTCGACGGACTGCCCGCCCTCCCGCTGCCGCTGCCGCCGCTCCCCCGGTCGGCCCAGTAGCCTGGCCGCGGCGGGAGGGGCGGCCTAGCGTCGCCGCCATGCGTACCCTCCTCGCGCTCGGCGCCGTGCTGCTCTCCCTCGCGTCCGCCCCGGCTCCGCCCCCGCCGGCACCGCTGCCCGCGCGGATGGCGGACACCGGCGGCGGCTCCCAGCTGATCACCGCCGTCGCCGCCGACGCCTCCGCCACCACCGGGACGGTCACCTGGTGGGACCGGCGGGGCGGACGGTGGGTGCGGGCGGGGTCGGCGGCGGCCCGGTTCGGCGCGAACGGGCTGGCCGAGGGGGCCACCCGGCGACAGGGGACGAACACCACGCCGACCGGCCTGTACGACCTGCCGTACGCCTTCGGGATCCGGCCCGCGCCGGCCGGGACCCGCTACCGGTACGTACGGGCCACCGAGGACTCCTGGTGGTGCCAGGACAACGGCTCGCGCGCCTACAACCGCTGGGTCGAGAAGCTCCCGGCGGACTGCCGCCCCGCGGAGGCCGAGCACATCGTCGCGTACGGGACGCAGTACGCCCACGCGCTCGTCATCGGCTTCAACTACGCCCGCCCGGTGCGGATGCGCGGCGCCGGGATCTTCCTCCACGTCGACGGGAAGGGCGCGACGGCCGGCTGCGTCTCCGTCCCGGCCGACGCGATGCGGGCGATCCTGGCCTGGGCCGATCCCGGCCGGCGGCCGCACATCGCCGTCGGCACCCGGCGGGGTCCGACGGCGATCACACGGTACTGAGCGGCGCTCAGCCGCCCTTCTGCGCCAGGCGCAGCAGGTGGTCGGCGAGGGCCTGGCCGCCGACCGGGTCGCGAGAGATGAGCAGCAGGGTGTCGTCGCCCGCGATGGTGCCGAGGATGGCGTGGAGCTCGGCCTGGTCGATGGCCGACGCGAGGAACTGGGCGGCGCCCGGCGGGGTCCGCAGCACCACGAGGTTGGCGGACGCCTCGGCGGAGATGAGGAGTTCGCCGGAGAGCCGGCGCATCCGCTCCTCCTTGGCGGACTCGCCGAGCGGGGCCTGCGGGGTGCGGAAGCCGCCCTCGCTGGGGACCGCGTAGATCAGCTCGCCGCCGGTGTTGCGGATCTTCACCGCGCCGAGCTCGTCGAGGTCGCGGGAGAGCGTCGCCTGGGTGACGCTCAGCCCGTCGTCGGCGAGGAGCTTGGCGAGCTGGCTCTGCGACCGCACCGGCTGCCGGTTGAGGATGTCGACGATCCTGCGGTGGCGTGCGGTGCGGGTCTGCGGGACCGACGGCCCTCCGGGCTCGTTCCCCTGCGCGTCGGTCATCGTCGCCTCATTCTCCGGTCGTTCCTTGCCCGTTCGCCTCGTACGCCTGCTGGAGGACGGCCGGGAACACCCGGAGGAAGGTGTCCGCCTCGGCGTCGGTCAGGACCAGCGGAGGCATGATCCGTACGACGTCGGGGGCGGGCGCGTTCACCAGGAGGCCGGCGTCCTGAGCCGCCTGCTGCACCTGGGGCGCGAGGGGCTCGGTGAGCACGATACCCAGCAGGAGCCCCGCACCACGGACATGGGAGACCAGCGGGTGCCCGAGGGCCTCGATTCCGGAGCGCAGCCGCTCGCCGACGGCCTTGACGTGGTCGAGGGCCGCGTCGGCGCCGAGGGTGTCGAGGACGGCGAGGCCGGCGGCGCAGGCCACCGGGTTGCCGCCGAAGGTGGTGCCGTGGTGGCCGGGGGCGAAGAGCTCGGCGGCCGCGCCGAAGGCGACGGTGGCGCCGAGCGGCAGGCCGCCGCCGAGGCCCTTGGCGAGGGTGACGACGTCCGGGTCGACGCCCTCGTGGGCCTGGTGCTCGAACCAGTGGCCGCACCGCCCGATGCCGGTCTGGACCTCGTCGAGGACGAGGAGGGTGCCGGTGGCGCGGGTGATCTCCCGGGCCGCCTTCAGATAGCCGGGCGGCGGGACGACGACGCCGTTCTCGCCCTGGATGGGCTCGATGATGACGAAGGCCGTCTCCTCGGTGACGGCGGCGCGCAGCGCCTCGACGTCGCCGTACGGGACGTGGGTGACGTCGCCGGGGAGCGGCAGGAACGGGCCCTGCTTGCCGGGCTGGCCGGTGAGGGCGAGGGAGCCCGTGGTCCGGCCGTGGAAGCCGCCGTCGGTGGCGACCATGTGGGTGCGGCCGGTGAGCCGGCCGATCTTGAACGCGGCCTCGTTGGCCTCGGCGCCCGAGTTGCAGAAGAAGACCTTCCCGGGGCGGCCGGCGAGCTGGAGCAGCCGCTCGGCGAGCGCGACGGGCGGTTCGGCGACGAAGAGGTTGGAGACGTGGCCGAGGCTCCGGATCTGGCGGGTGACGGCCTCGACGACGGCCGGGTGGGCGTGGCCGAGGGCGTTGACGGCGATGCCGCCGACGAAGTCGAGGTACTCGGTGCCGTCGGCGTCCCAGAGCCTGGCGCCCTCGCCGCGGACGAGGGGCAGGCGGGGGGTGCCGTAGTTGTCCATGAGCGAGCCCTGCCACCGCTCGGTCAGCTGCTTGTTGCTCACGCTTCCCCCTGTCCGTCCGGCACGACCATCGTGCCGATGCCCTCGTCGGTGAAGATCTCCAGAAGGATGGAGTGCTGGACGCGTCCGTCGATCACGCGGGCCGTGGTGACCCCGTTCCGTACGGCGTGCAGGCAGCCCTCCATCTTGGGGACCATGCCGCTGGAGAGCTCGGGCAGCAGCTTCTCCAGCTGGCTCGCGGTGAGCCGGCTGATGACCTCGTCGCTGTTCGGCCAGTCCTCGTAGAGGCCCTCGACGTCGGTCAGGACCATCAGCGTTTCGGCGCCCAGCGCCGCAGCGAGTGCCGCAGCCGCCGTATCAGCATTGACGTTGTAGACATGTCCGTCGTCCTGGGAGCGGGCGATGGAGGAGACGACCGGGATGCGGCCGTCCTCCAGGAGCGCCTGGATGGCGCCGGTGTCGATGGCGGTGATCTCGCCGACGCGGCCGATGTCGACGCGTTCGCCGTCGATCTCCGGCCGGTGCTTGACGGCGGTGATGGTGTGGGCGTCCTCGCCGGTGAGGCCGACGGCGAGCGGGCCGTGCTGGTTGAGCAGGCCGACGAGCTCGCGCTGGACCTGGCCGGCGAGCACCATCCGTACGACGTCCATGGCGTCCTCGGTGGTGACCCGCAGGCCCGCCTTGAACTCGCTGACGATGCCGTGCCGGTCGAGGGCGGCGCTGATCTGCGGGCCGCCGCCGTGCACGACGACCGGCTTGAGGCCGGCGTGGCGGAGGAAGACGACGTCCTGCGCGAAGGCCGCCTTCAGATCCTCGTCGATCATGGCGTTGCCGCCGAACTTGATGACGACGGTCTTGCCGTGGTGGCGGGTGAGCCAGGGCAGCGCCTCGATCAACGTCTGGGCCTTCGGGAGGGCGGTGTGCTTCCGCGTGGCGTTGGTCATGACGAGTACGCGCTGTTCTCGTGGACGTAGTCGGCGGTCAGGTCGTTGGCCCAGATCACGGCGGACTCGGAGCCGGCGGCGAGGTCGGCGGTGATGACGACCTCCCGGTAGCGCATGTCGACCAGGTCGCGGTCCTCGCCGACGGAGCCGTTCCTGCAGACCCAGACGCCGTTGATGGCGACGTTCAGCTCGTCGGGCTCGAAGGCGGCGGAGGTGGTGCCGATGGCGGAGAGGACACGGCCCCAGTTGGGGTCCTCGCCGTGGATGGCGCACTTGAGGAGGTTGTTGCGGGCGATGGAGCGGCCCACCTCGACGGCGTCGTCCTCGGTGGCCGCGTTGACCACCTCGATGCGGATGTCCTTGCTGGCGCCCTCGGCGTCGCCGATGAGCTGGCGGGCGAGGTCGGCGCAGACCTCCCGGACGGCCTCGGCGAAGTCGTCCTGGGCGGGGGTGGCGCCGGAGGAGCCGGAGGCGAGCAGGAGGACGGTGTCGTTGGTGGACATGCAGCCGTCGGAGTCGACCCGGTCGAAGGTGAGCCGGGTGGCGGTCCGCAGGGCGGCGTCGAGGCCCTGGGCGTCGACGTCGGCGTCGGTGGTGAGGACGACGAGCATGGTGGCGAGGCCGGGGGCGAGCATGCCCGCGCCCTTCGCCATGCCGCCGACCGTCCAGCCGTCCTTCGAGACGACGGCCGTCTTGTGGACGGTGTCGGTGGTCTTGATGGCGATGGCGGCCTTCTCGCCGCCGTGCGCGGAGAGTTCGGCGGCGGCCTTCTCGACGCCCGGGAGGAGCTTGTCCATGGGGAGGAGGACGCCGATGAGGCCGGTGGAGGCGACGGCGACCTCGCCGGCGCCGACCTCGGTGCCCCGCGCGCTGAGGACCTCGGCGACCTTCTCGGCGGTGGCGTGGGTGTCCTGGAAGCCCTTCGGACCGGTGCAGGCGTTGGCGCCGCCGGAGTTGAGGACGACCGCGGTCAGCTCGCCGTCGGCGAGGACCTGCTGGGACCAGACGACCGGGGCGGCCTTGACGCGGTTGGAGGTGAAGACTCCCGCGGCGGCGCGGCGCGGCCCGGTGTTGACCACGAGGGCCAGGTCCGGGTTGCCGTTCTGCTTGATCCCGGCGGCGATGCCCGCCGCCGTGAATCCCTGCGCTGCGGTGACGCTCATGGAGCGACTCCAATCGTGGAGAGTCCGGTGTCCTCGGGAAGGCCGAGGGCGATGTTCATGCTCTGCACCGCGCCGCCGGCGGTGCCCTTGGTGAGGTTGTCGATGGCGCTGATCGCGATGATCCGGTGCGCGTTCGCGTCGTACGCGACCTGGATGTGAACGGCGTTGGAACCGTGGACGGACGCCGTCGCGGGCCACTGGCCCTCGGGGAGGAGGTGGACGAACGGCTCGTCCGCGTACGCCTTCTCGTACGCGGCGCGGACGGCCTCGGCGGTCGTGCCGGGCTTCGCGGCGGCGGTGCAGGTGGCGAGGATGCCGCGGGGCATCGGGGCCAGGGTGGGGGTGAAGGAGACGGTGACCCGCTCGCCGGCCGGGCCGGAGAGGTTCTGGATCATCTCGGGGGTGTGCCGGTGGCCGCCGCCGACGCCGTACGGGGTCATGTTGCCCATGACCTCGCTGCCGAGGAGGTGCGGCTTGAGGGCCTTGCCCGCGCCGGAGGTGCCGGAGGCGGCGACGATCACGGCCTCCGGCTCGGCGAGCCCGCCCGCGTACGCCGGGAAGAGGGCGAGCGAGACGGCGGTGGGGTAGCAGCCGGGCACCGCGATGCGCTTGGACCCCTCAAGCGCGGCGCGGGCGCCCGGCAGTTCGGGGAGGCCGTAGGGCCAGGTGCCGGCGTGCGGCGAGCCGTAGTACGTCTCCCAGTCGGCCGGGTCCTTCAGCCGGAAGTCGGCGCCCATGTCGACGACGAGGACGTCCGGGCCGAGCTGTTCGGCGACGGCGGCGGACTGCCCGTGCGGGAGGGCGAGGAAGACGACGTCGTGGCCGGCGAGCTCCTCGGCGGTGGTGGGCGCGAGGACGCGGTCGGCGAGCGGCAGCAGGTGGGGCTGGAGGCCGCCGAGCTTCTGTCCGGCGTTGGAGTGGCCGGTCAGGGTGCCGATCTCGACGTGGGGGTGCGCGAGGAGCAGGCGCAGGAGTTCCCCGCCCGCGTATCCGCTCGCGCCCGCCACTGCTGCTCGTACCGTCATCAATACCCTCCTCATGGATGGCATGACTATACGTGGAGCCGTAGTTTTATGCAACGAGCTCGTTCGTGTCGGCGGCTTCGGGCCGGGCAGGGACGGCTCCTGCCGGGCGGCCCTCGACCCTCACGGCCAGTTTGGCACGGTATGACACGGGGCCACGGGGCCCGGAAATCGCCACCGGCGCCCCGCGCGCCCCGACGAGCCGGCCGCCACGGTCCTCGTCGGTCCCAAGGGCCGGCCCGGCCGAGACCCGGGCCGCGCTCGACGCCCCGCGGGCCGACGAACCGCTCGTCGCGGACGGCGCGCGCCCGGTCCCCGCGGACGCCGGCCGCACCCCGCTCGCCCCCGCCCCCCGTCTCCGTCCCCGCCGGGGCGGCCCGGTGACGAGATCCGGGAAACCCTGAACTCCCCTGGATTTCGGCGGTGTTCCCTGATGGGGTCGGCCGCATGGTGCTTCTCCCTCTCCTCATCGTCACGGTTCTCGTGGGCTTCGGTCTCGCCGGATACGGCTTCGGCCGCCTCGGGGCGGTCGGGGTGCGGGCCGCCGGGCGGGAGACGTGGTTCCGGTGCGGGGCCGCGCTGGCGGCCGCCGCCGCGGCCGCGCTGTACGCCTGGGGGCTGCTCGGCGTGGGGCTGGCGCTGGTCGTCACGGACGAGAGCGGCACCGACGCGTTCCCGCCCCGGCCGTGCCGGGTGGAGGGCGACCCGGGCGCGGCGTCGGACGTGGTCGGCCATCGGGTCACCTACCTGCCGCCCCGCTACTCCTGCGTCCGCCAGGACGGCGACGCGTACGCGATCGACACCGGGGGCGGCGCCGCGGGCCCGGCCGCGGTGGTCCTCCTCGCGGCCTCGGGCGCGTTCGCGTGCCTCGCGCTCGCGGAGCCGCGTCACAACGCCCGCGGGCGGGCCGTCAAGCAGGTGTGAAGGCACCTGACGGAGAGAGGGACCCCATGGACGACGGCGCCGGGCCGGACGGCGGGCGCGGGGGCGCGGTGGCGGAGGGGCTGGACGCGGCCGTGCTCGGGGGCTTCCTCGCCGTGCTCGACCGGCTCGGGGCGCGCGAACGGGTCGCGTACCTGCTGCACGACGTGTTCGGGCTGCCGCCCGGGGAGACCGCCCGGGTCATGGGCGGCTCCCCCGCCGAGGCGGCCCGGTGCGCGCGGCGGGCGCGGGAGCGGCTGCGGGGCGGGGGGCCGGGCGGCGGGAACGGCGGTCCGGGGGCACGGCGGGCGCTGGTGGAGGCCTTCCTCGCCGCCGCACGCGCGCGTGACGCCGTCGCGCTCGCCGCGCTGCTCGCCCCGGACGCCGTCGCGTACTCCGAGCGGGGCGCCGTGCACGGTGCTCCGGCCGTGGCCGCCGCCGCGGCCGCGCTCGCCCGGCCGGGCGTCCTGCTGCGGCCCGCGCTGGTGGAGGGCGCGGTCGGGGCGGTGGCCCGCGTGGACGGGAGACCGGTCGCCGCCGTGTCCTTCGCCTTCCGCCGCGACCGGATCGTCGGCGTGGAGATCACGACGGGGACGGACGGGCTCCGCGCCCTCGGGCCGGTCTTCCCCGAGGCGTGACGGGGTCAGCGCTTGATCGCGCGCAGCACCACGAACTTCGGGTCGCTCGCCACCAGTTCGCTGTTGCCGAAGATGCGGCGCAGGGTGACGTGGTAGCCGAGGTGGCGGTTGCCGACGACCCACAGTTCGCCGCCGGTGCGCAGGGCGCGCCGCGCGTCGGAGAACATGCGGCGGGCGGTGCGGTCGGTGGTGGCCTGGTGGCTGTGGAAGGGCGGGTTGTTGAGGACGAGGTCGAGCGAGCCGGCGGGGACGTCCGCGAGCCCGTCGCCGACCGTGAACTCGGCCTTGCGCCCCTCCCCCGCGTGGGTGCGGAAGTTCTCCTCCGCGGAGGCGACGGCCTGGTACGACTCGTCGGTGAAGAGCAGTTCGGCATCGGGTTCGGCGAGGGCGACCGCGAGGCCGACGACGCCGTTGCCGCAGCCGAGGTCGGCCACGCGCGCGCGGCCGAGGCCCGTCGGCAGGTTCCCGAGGAGGAAGCGGGTGCCGATGTCGAGGCGGTCGGCGCAGAAGACGCCCGCCTCGTTGACGACCGTCCGGCCGGCGAGCCCCGGCGCGGGGGTGTCGGCGGGGAGCGCGTAGCGGTACGGCCACGGGTTCGGCCCGGGCGCGGCGGCCGGCCCGGCGGTGGCGTGGATCAGCCGGGCCTTCTTCACCGCGAGCGAGGTGCGGGTGGGGCCGAGGATCCGCTCGAAGAGGGTCAGCGTGGAGGTGTGGATCTCCTTGACCATGCCGGTGCCGACGATCACCGTGCCCTCGTGCACGGCGGGCGCGAGCCGGTGCAGCTGGTCCTCCAGGAGCGCGAGGCTCTTGGGGACGCGGACGAGGAGCACGTCGATCCGGGCGGGCGGCGGGTCCTGGGTGGTGAGGAGCCGGACGGCGCCGGGGGCCGCGCCGGCCCGCGCGAGGTTGGTGCGGGTGGCCTCGCGGCCGAGGTACGAGTCGGAGATCTGGACGAGCTCCCCGGATCCGGCGGCCGTCAGCGCGGTGACGAGCGCGCCCCAGCGGTCGCCGAGGACGGCGACGGTGCCGGAGAGGCCGGTGCCGGTCTCGGCGAGGTGGTTCAGCAGGTACTCGTCGGCCGCGTCCCAGGCGCGCAGCGGATCGCGCGGGTCCTCGGGGTGGCGGGTGAGGGTGACGTCGCCCCATGGCGTGGTCAAACGGTTCATCGTGCCCCCAGGCTAGCCGCTCCGCCCGGCCCGCCCGCCGGTCCCGGCCGGTCAGCGCAGCGCGGGAGCGTCCAGGTGGAGGTGCCAGGCGCCGGGGCGGCCGGTGAGGGTGACGGTCGACAGGGGGCGCACGTCGACGCTCCAGTAGGTGGCGGGGGCGGCGCGGAGCGCGTAGACGAGGGCGGCGCGGACGACGGAGGGTTCGGCGACGGCGACGACGGTGGCGTCGTCGGCGGGGCGGGTGTCGAGCCAGTGGCCGATGCGGGAGATGAAGGCGAGGAGGGGTTCGCCGCCGTGCGGGGCGGAGCGGGCGTCGGCGAGCCAGGCGTCGACGGCGGCCGGTTCGAGGGCGGCGACCTCGGCGAGGGTGAGGCCGCGCCAGCGGCCCATGTCGCAGTCGCGCAGCGCGGGCTGGGCGAGCGGGGCGTAGCCGAGGGCGGTGCCGGTGGCGCGGCTGCGCGGCGTCGGCGCGCAGTAGCGGAGTTCGGCGGCGCCGAGCGGGAGGAGCGCGGGCGCGGCCTGCTGCACCTCGTACCATCCGGCCTCGTCGAGCGGCCGGTCGTCGTCGAAGCGTTCGGCGAGCAGGGAGGAACTGCGCGCCGCCGCGACCAGCGTGACCCGAAGACCCATGGCCGCGATCGTGAGGCCGGTGGGGCCCCGGGTCAAGGGGCGCGGCGGGGGGACCGGGAGGCCCCGGTTCAGTCCTGTCCGAGAGACATCCACATGTCCGGATTCTTCAGTGGCGCGAATCCGACCTTCTCGTAGACGCCGTGGGCGTCGGCGGTGGCGAGCATGATCCGGCGGAGCCCGTACGGCTCCAGGTGGTCGCGGACGGCGGTGACGAGGGCGGTGCCGAGGCCGGTGCCGCGGGCGGGGCGGTCGACGTAGACGTCGCAGAGCCAGGCGAAGGTGGCGTGGTCGGTGATCACGCG
This sequence comes from Streptomyces roseolus, assembly GCF_014649855.1. Taxonomy (GTDB): domain Bacteria; phylum Actinomycetota; class Actinomycetes; order Streptomycetales; family Streptomycetaceae; genus Streptomyces; species Streptomyces roseolus. The sequence goes on from NZ_BMTV01000016.1 coordinate 110,099, forward strand.
CGCGTACGCGGCGATCTCGCCGGTGTCGCGGTGGTAGGCGCCGAAGTTGAGCGAGCCGGCGATGGCGGCGTCCTGCTTCTCCCGAGGTCGGCCGAGGGCCCAGTACGCGTCGGTGGAGAGCCAGTGGTGGACGCGGGCGGCGTCGAGGCGGGCGGGGTCGGCGGAGATCTCGTACGCCCCGTGGAGGGTGACGGTGGTGGTCTCGGTCATGGCCGGAGGATGCCAAAGCCGTGGGCACGTGTCAGGCGGGTTTTCCGGGCTGGCGCGGTGTCCGCGCGCGCCGGCCCGGCCCGCCGGGCGTCACGGAAGGAGTTCGTCCATGGCGGTGCGGAGCCTGCGGACGCCCTCGGTGATCTCCGTGGGGCCGGCGACACCGGCGAAACTCAGCCGGATGTGGCCGGCCGGCGGTTCGGCGCAGAAGTAGGGCCGGCCGGGGGCGGCGGCGACGCCGGCGCGGAGGGCGGCGGCGAGGAGGGCGGGCTCGGGGAGGGCGTCGGGGAGGCGGAGCCAGAGGTGGTAGCCGCCGGAGGGGACGTGGGGCAGGGCGAGTTCGGGGAGCCGGAGGGCGACGGCGGCGGTGAGGACGTCGCGGCGGGCCTTCAGCTCCTGGGAGACGGTCCTGAGGTGGCGGGACCAGGCGGGGGCGCCGACGAGTTCGAGGGCGGCCTCCTGGAGGGGGCGGGGGACGAAGAAGCTGTCGACGACCTGGATGGCGCGGAGGCGCTCCAGGACGGGGCCGCGGGCGGCGAGCGCGCCGACCCGGAGGCTCGCCGAGGTGATCTTGGTGAGGGAGCGGACGTGGACGACGACGCCGTCGGGGTCGTCGGCGGCGAGCGGCGCGGGCAGCGGCGGGGCGTCCTCGTGGACGAGCCGGCGGGCGAAGTCGTCCTCGACGACGAAGGCGCCGGCGGCGCGGGCGATGCGGACGACCTCGCGGCGGCGCTCGGGCGGGAGGACGGCGCCGGTGGGGTTCTGGAAGAGCGGCTGGCAGACGAGGACGCGGGCGCCGGTGGCGCGGAACGCGGCTTCGAGGAGGTCGGTGCGGATGCCGTCGGCGTCGGTGGGCACGGGCACCGGGCGCAGCCCGGCGGCGCGGGCGACGGCGAGCATGCCGGGGTAGGTGGGCGACTCGACGAGCACGGGGGTGCCGGGCGGGGCGAGCGCGCGCAGCGCGGTGGTGAGGGCGGACTGGCCGCCGGCGGTGATGAGGACCTCGGCGCCGGTGACGCCGCCGCCGATCTCGCGGGCGAACCACTCGCGGAGTTCGGTGAGTCCGTCGGAGGGCGGCCGGCCCCAGGCGCCGGGGCGGCGGCCGGCCCGGGCGAGGGCGGCGGCCAGGGCCCGCTCGGGCTGGAGGGAGGGGTGGAGGTAGCCGCCGTTGAACTCGACGACGCCGGGCGGGGGCGCGGCCAGGGTGACGAGGACTCCGGAGGCGTCGACGGCGCGGGGGACGAGTTCGGTGGCGGCGTCGGCGCTGAGGGCCAGCTCCTGCCAGGAGGTGTCGCCGGTGGCGGCCGGGGCGGGCGCCTCGGCCTTGAAGGCGCCGGCGCCGGGCCGGGTGACGACCAGGCCCTCGGCGGCGAGCTGGGCGAGGGCGCGGGTGACGGTCACCGGGGAGACGTGGTGGCGTTCGACGAGCGCCCGGCTCGACGGGAGCTTTCCACCTGGAGAGTAGCGGTCGAGCTCCGCTTTCAGGGTTTTCGCCAGTTCGGCCACGCTGCTACGCTCATGCATGAGAGCACAGAATAGCGCTACTGCCCCGACGACGATAGCGGTCACCGGCAGGACGGACACCGCTTCCGCCCCGGTGACGGCCCCGGGCGCGCAGGGCACCCTCCTCGCCCTCCTCGGCGTCGTCTCCTTCTCGCTGACGTTCCCGTCGACGGTGTGGGGTCTGGAGAGCTTCGGCCCCTGGTCGCTGGTGGCCGTGCGCTCCACGCTCGCCGCGGTGATCGCCGGAGCCTTCTTGTGCACGGGCCGGGTGCCGCTGCCGGAGCGCCGCCACTGGACCGGGCTCGCGGTGGTCGCCGGGGGCGTGGTGGTGGGCTTCCCGCTGCTGACCACGCTCGCCCTGCAGACCTCCACGACCTCGCACGCCGCCGTCGTCGTGGGCCTGCTGCCGCTCACCACGGCCGCCCTCGCCGCCGTGCGGACCGGCCGCCGCCCGTCGCGCACCTTCTGGATCGCGGCCGTCGCCGGCGCCTCCGTCGTGATCGCCTTCACCGTCCAGCAGAGCGGCGGCGCGCTCTCCACGGGCGACCTCTACCTCTTCGGCGCGCTCCTCGTGTGCGCCGCCGGCTACACCGAGGGCGGCCGCCTGGCCCGGCTGATGCCGGGCTGGCAGGTGATCGGCTGGGCGCTGGTGCTCTGCCTGCCGCTGACGGTCCCGGCCTCGGCGGTGGCGCTCGCCCTCGAACCGGTGCGCCTCACCGCCCACGGCGTGATCGGCCTGGTCTGGGTGGCGGCCGGCTCCACCTTCTTCGGCCTGTACGTCTGGTACCGCGGCATGGCCGCGATCGGCATCCCGCGCGCCAGCCAGCTCCAGCTCGCCCAGCCGCTCCTGACGCTGTTCTGGTCGGTCTTCCTGCTGGGCGAGTCCCTGCCGCTGGCCGCGCCGGTCGCGGCGGTCGGCGTGCTGGTCTGCATCGCGGTGACCCAGCGCGCGAAGAGCTGACGCGACGGACGGCGGTGACCTGCGTCACAATGACAGGCAGAGGCCCTACGCGCGCGAGGAGGTCACCGATGCAGGCGAGAGTGGGCGACAAGCTGCTGGTGCACGGCCGGACCGTGGGTCAGCACGACCGTACGGCCCAGGTCCTTGAGGTGAAGGGCGAGAACGGCGCTCCCCCGTACAAGGTGAAGTTCGACGACGACGGTCACGAGGCCCTGATGTCGCCAGGCCCCGACACCGTCGTCCGTCACCACGGCGAGCAGCGCTAGGAAGCGGGTCCCGGGCCCGCGGCGCGCGGCCCGCGGGCCCGCACCGGGTAGTGGTCGGCCACGATGGCCGCCAGGGCGCCGTGGCGGTCCTCCGTGACCTCCTTCGCCGCGAAGTAGCAGTGCCCGCCGACGCCCGGCCGTTCGACGGCCAGCGCGAGGTGCCGTGACAGCTCCCGCGGGTCCTGCCATGCCTCGGGCTGGTCCGGGTCGCCCGCCTTGTACAGCGCCTCGCCGATGTAGAGGCCGACGCCCGTCCCCTCCACCGTCGCGTTCCACCAGTCGAGGAGCGTGGCGTAGTCGGTGGCGGGGTGGCCGACGTGCCAGTACAGCTGCGGCACCACGTGGTCGATCCACCCCTCCCGGACCCACTTGCGGGTGTCCGCGTACAGGTCGTCGTAGGTCGCCACCCCGCCCCGGGTGTCGGAGCCCGCGGGGTCGTCGGCGCGGTTCCGCCACACCCCGAAGGGGCTGACACCGAAGGCGACGCCCGGCTTGAGCTCCTTGACGCGGGCGGACATCTCCGAGACCAGCAGGTCGGTGTTGTGGCGCCGCCAGTCCGCGCGGTCGGGGAAGCCGGCGCCGTGGCGGGCGTACGTGTCGTCGTCGGCGAAGTCCTCCCCCGCCACCGGGTACGGGTAGAAGTAGTCGTCCCAGTGGACGGCGTCGAGGTCGTAGCGGCGGACCGCGTCGAGCATCGCGTCCTGGACGAAGCGCCGGACCTCGGGCAGCCCGGGGTCGTAGTAGAGCTTTCCGCCGTAGGGCACGGTCCACTCGGGGTGGAGCCGGGCCGGGTGGGAGGCCGCGAGCCGGGCGGGGTCAGTGTGGTTCGCCACGCGGTACGGGTTGAACCAGGCGTGCAGCTCCAGCCCCCGCTCATGGGCCTCGGCGACCGCCGTGCCCAGCGGGTCCCAGCCGGGGTCGCGGCCCTGCGTCCCGGTGAGGCACTGCGCCCAGGGCTCGTACGGCGACGGCCACAGGGCGTCGGCGGTGGGCCGCACCTGGAGGACGACCGCGTTGAGCCGCCGCTCCACCGCCTTGTCCAGGTGGGCGAGGAGCTCGGCCTTCTGCGCCGCGGCGGTGAGGCCGGCGCGGGACGGCCAGTCGCGGTTGGCGACGGTCGCCACCCACACGCCCCGGAACCGGAAGCTGTCCGCCGCCGCCTCCGCGGCCGGCTCCGGCACGGGCTCCGCCGCCGGACCCGCCCCGGGCGCCGGGTCCGCCCCGGACGCCGGTGCCGGGTCCGGGTCCCTTCCGCGCACCCCTCGACGCTCCGCGGCGGTGCCCGGGGCACCGCTCCCCACGACGGCGAATGCCGCTCCCGTGGCGGTCGTCACAAACCCTCTTCTCCCGATAGGCCGCACTTGTACCCCTCAGCTGTCGGACACGTCACACCTCCTGGGACAGCATGCCCGCCTCCGACCGATCGATCATCGCGCGAATCGGAGTAACGTCATGGGGTCGAGGCGTGCGCACCGGAATCACACGGGGCCCGCCGCCAGAGAAGAGCGAAAGGCACGAGGTGACGGACTCCATGGCCGACATTGAGCGCGTCGGAGTGGTGGGCTGCGGCCAGATGGGCGCGGGCATCGCAGAGGTGTGTGCCCGGAGCGGTCTCCAGGTGAAGGTGGCCGAGACCACCGGCGAGGCGCTGGAGATCGGCCGTACGCGGCTGCTGAACTCGCTGACCAAGGCCGCCGAACGCGGCAAGATCAGCGAGGAGGAGCGGGACGCGGCCCTGGCCAACCTGAGCTTCACGACCGACCTCGGGGAGTTCGCCGACCGCGACCTCGTCATCGAGGCGGTCGTCGAGAACGAGCAGGTCAAGACCGAGATCTTCCAGGTGCTCGACCAGGTCCTGACCCGGCCCGACGCCATCCTCGCCTCGAACACCTCCTCCATCCCGCTGGTGAAGCTGGCCGTGGCGACCTCCCGCCCCGACCACGTCATCGGCATCCACTTCTTCAACCCGGCCCCGGTGCAGAAGCTCGTCGAGCTGATCCCGGCCCTCACCACCTCCGAGGGCACCATCAGCCGGGCGCAGGCCTTCGCCGAGAAGCTGCTCGGCAAGCACGCGATCCGCGCCCAGGACCGCTCCGGCTTCATCGTGAACGCCCTGCTCGTGCCGTACCTGCTCTCCGCGATCCGGATGTTCGAGTCCGGCATCGCGAGCCGCGAGGACATCGACAACGGCATGGAGTACGGCTGCGCCCACCCGATGGGCCCGCTGAAGCTCTCGGACCTCATCGGCCTCGACACGATCGCCTCGATCGCGGACTCGATGTACTCCGAGTTCAAGGAGCCGCTGTACGCCGCTCCCCCGCTGCTCCAGCGGATGGTCGACGCGGGCCGGCTCGGCCGCAAGACGGGCTCGGGCTTCTACGTCTACGCCTGACCCGCCTCCGACGCCTCCGGCGTCCCACGGTTGTCGCTCTCCGCGGCAGGAACGGCTCGTACCCCCGCACAGGTACGAGCCGTTCCGACTTTTCCGGGCGACCCCGGCGGCCCCGGCGGCCCGGGCGTCAGCCGAGCCGCAGGTGGTGCAGCATCAGCAGTCCGGCCGCCATGTTCGCCGCCGGCACCTCGCCGCGCGCGATCAGCTCCGGGACCTCCTTCAGCGGCACCCAGGCGCGCCGCGAGGACTCGAAGCCGTCGGCCGGCGGGCCGGTCCAGGTGGCCCGCTCGGTCCAGTAGAGGTGGTGCCGGGCGTCGCTGAGCCCGTTGGAGGGCTCGACGGTGAGCAGGTGGCGCAGCGGGCCCGGCCGCCAGCCGGTCTCCTCCTCCATCTCACGGGCGGCGGCCGCCTCGGGGGTCTCGCCGTCCTCGACGACGCCGGCGGCCAGCTCCCACCCCCAGCTGTCGGTGATGAAGCGGTGGCGCCAGAGCATCAGGACCTCGTCGGCGTCGTTGACGACGGTCGCGACGGCGACGGGGCGGAGCCGGATCAGATAGTGGTCGAGGTGGCGGCCGTCCGGGAGTTCGACGTCCGCGAGGTTCACTCGGAACCAACGGTTTTCATAGACGGAGCGTTCGCTCAGTTTCGTCCACTGCACGTTCTTGCCACCTTCCGACTGGTAGGCGCGTGTTCGGTGGCAATATCGCAGCAGGTGAACGGTCAGAGCGGAACGCGCAGGGCCCCGTCGATCAGCGCCGCCGCCTCCCGGGCGTCCCCCGCGTCACAGGCGAGGAGGTGCTCCCGGGCCTGGCGCAGCCGGTCCCGCAGCCGGCGCGACTCCATCCCGCGCGCCCGCTCGGTCATCTCGACCGCCGCCCGCGCCGCCGAGTCCGCCTCGCCCTGCCGCAGTTCGACCTGGCAGAGCAGCGCGAGCCGGTGCACCCGGCCCCGGTCGTGCGAGGGCGTCCCGGCCGCCCGCGCCGCGTGCTCGTACGCCCCCGCGAGATCACCCAGACTGAGGAGGGCCTCCGCGACCTGTACGTTGACGAGCCCGGGCTGGACGTAGCCGGTCTCGGCCGGTTCCGCGGCCGGGGCGATCCGGTCCGCCGCCCGCTCGGCCCGCAGGATGCAGCCGAGCGCCGCCGGCCCGTCGCCGAGCCGGGCGTACGCCTTCGCCTGCATGGCCGTCAGATCGGCGGCGAGCGCCGGGGAGATGGTCCCGTCCGCCGCCCGCAGCGCGGCCTCCGCGAAGGCCACCGCCTGCCGGAACTCCCCCAGGAGCAGCGACTGGTTGACCATCAGCGCCACCACGTAGGCGCCGAAGGCCCGGTCCCCGCTGGCCTTGGCGAGCCGCAGCGCCTGGTGGAAGTAGCGCTGCGCGAGCCCGTGGGCGTCGGCGTCGTAGGCACAGATTCCGGCCACCGCCACGAGGCCGCCGGTGGCGCGGTGCAGGGAGCGGCCCAGGGCGTCGCTGTACGAGCCGCGGAGCCGGGGCGCGGCCTCGGTGGTGAGGAAGCCGACGATCCGGGCGCGGGTCGCGATGCCGCCGGCCTTGCGGTACATCTGCTCGTAGTGGGCGCGGGCCGCGCTGAGCAGGGCGATGTCGGCGGGCTCGACCCGGGTGAGACCGGTCCGGGAGACGTCGGTGTCCTCCGGCGGGTTCTCCCACTCCCACACCGGCATCACCGCGGGCGTGCCGGTCACCGCGGGCGCGCTCGCGAGGTACGGGCGCTGCTGCTCGTCCGAGCGCCACAGCGCGGTGGCCCGGTCGACGAAGCCGTTCAGCGGCGTGCCGGGCGCGGGCGGGCCGCCGACGGGCACGCCGAGCCCGATGTCGTCGAGGGTGACGGGCCGGCGCAGCCGGTCCGCGAGCACCTCGCAGATCAGGTCGGGCACCTGGCCGCGCGGCCGCTGGCCCTTCAACCACCGCGCCACGGCGGTGTGTTCGTAACGCAGGGCAAGGCCCCTGGCCCGTCCGGCCCGGTTCACACGGTCGGCGAGCCCGGCGTGGGAGACGCCCGCCTCGTCCAGGAGGGCGTCGAGCAGGGTGTTGGGCTGCATGGCCCCTCCGGTCGCTCGGTGAACTCAGCCTAGCGGTGGCCGAATTAGCCCGGTGCGATTTCGCACGGGGTGTGAATGAAGTACCCGTTCTTCCGGTCCGCGCGCGCTGCCGCCGCCGGGGCCGTACCGCTTGACTGGGCTTCCTCGCCGGAAGGGCGAGGAACGACCGGGCCGCCGGCTCCCCCCTCGTACAGTGCGGCCGCCCGGTCCACGCCGCCCGCCCCGCCGATCTGCCCGACACTCCGTGGCGGGGCGGGCGGCGCCCGTACCCCCGGGCCCTCCGCTCAGCAGTGGGTGGAGGGAGCGGGCCGGGGACGGCGCAGCCCGGGTTCGGCGGGCTGCGTCGGCACGCGGACGCGGTCGTTGCGGACGACGAGCAGGGCCACGTCGTCGTCGAGCCGGCCGCCGGTGTGGCGCAGCAGCGCCTCGTGCACCTGCCGGACGACGCCCGCAGGCGGCAGGCCGGCGCTCCGGGCGAGCACCGCCTCCAGGCCGAAGAAGCGGCCCCGGTCGTCCCGGGCCTCCTCCGCGCCGTCGGTGTGCAGCACCAGCGTCTCGCCGGGCAGCAGCCGGGCACCGGTGTACGGGACGAGCGCGGCCGGCAGCGGCAGCACGCCGAGCGGCGGCAGCGGCTCCCCCACCGGCAGGCGCTCCACCCGGTCGCCGAGCCGGTACGGGGCGGGATGGCCGCAGTCGAGGACGGCGAGCCGGCCGTCGGCGCGGACCTCCAGGAGCAGCAGCGTCACGAACTCCTCGGCCACCGGGTGCTCGGGCGCGCCCTTGCCCCCGGCCGGGTGCTCGTCGCGCGCCCGCTCCCGCAGGTGCCGTTGCAGCGCCCGCTCCAGCCTGTGCAGCACCCCGCCGAGTTCGGCCTCGTCGTGGGCGGCCTCCCGGAAGCTCCCCAGGACGGCGACGACCGCGCCCAGGGCGGCGAGCCCGTGACCCCGTACGTCCCCGATCAGGATGCGCACGCCGTACGGCGTCGCCACCGCCTCGTACAGGTCGCCGCCCACCGAGGCACCGCGGGTGGCCGACAACTGCCCGGCGGCCAGGGCGAGTCCGTCGAGCCGGGCGGGCGGCGGGCGCAACAGCACCTGCTGGGTGGCCTCCGCGACGGCCCGTACGCGCGCCAGTTCGCGCCGCAGCCGCCCTCGCACCCCGAGGACCAGGCCCGTGCCGACGGTGAGGAAGACGATGCTGGTCGCGATCCGCATCGGCAGCCCCGGCTGCCGGGCCAGCGGACAGCCGAACTTCCAGGCCACCGCCACCGCCCCCCAGCCGACGGGGAGCGCGAGCGGGGCGGTCTCGCGGAGCCGGGCCCCGAGGGCGGACCCGGTGCGGCCGCGGCCGCTACGGCTGGTACGGATCATGTACGGCCCTTCCCGAGCCCCGACAGCGCCCGAAGGCCCTGCGGCACACAGGTCCGCCCCTGTGGCCGCGTCGATTCTGCCGACTGTACGGACCGCGGGGGAACAGCCCCCGGCGATCTCACCCGAAGGAGTGAGCACCCCCGGCGCGCCGCCCCGCGCCACGGGCGCGCCACGCGGACGGGCTGCCGACCGTCGACGGCCCGTACGAGCGGGGCGGGGCGGGTGACGGCGGAGGGCCGCCCCGGGAACTGGTCCCGGGACGGCCCTCCGTGGCGTACCGCCGGCGTCAGGCGCCGCGCAGCACGGCGCCGGTGTGCTCGGCGGCCCGTGCGACGGCCGCGTCGCGGGCGGCGGTGGCCTCCTCGACGGTGAGCGTGCGGTCCGCGGCGCGGAACCGGAGCGCGTACGCCAGGGACTTCTTGCCCTCGCCGACCTGGTCGCCGGTGTAGACGTCGAACAGGCGGATGGACTCCAGGAGTTCACCCGCGCCCTCGGCCAGGTGGGACTCGACCTCGGAGGACGGCACGGCCTGGTCGACGACCAGGGCGACGTCCTGGGTGGCGATCGGGAAGGCGGAGATGCGCGGGGCCTTGACCGGTCCCTCGCTCGCCTTCTCCAGGACGTCCAGGTCGAGCTCCATCGCGCAGGAGCGGGCCGGCAGGCCCAGCGCCTTGACGACGCGCGGGTGGAGCTCGCCGCCGTGGCCGGCGAGGGTCTTGACCCCGTCGACCACGACGTGGAAGGCCGCGCAGCGGCCCGGGTGCCACGGGGCGTGCTGGTCGGCCTCGATCAGCAGCTCCGCACCGGCCTCGGCGGCGATGGTGCGGGCGGCCTCGATCGCGTCGGCCCAGTCGGCCGGGCGGCCCTTGCCCCACCAGCCGGACTGCTCGCGGGCGCCGGCGAGGACGACGGCGGCGCGGCGCGGCTGCGCGGGCAGCGCGGCGTTGACCCCGGCGATCTCCTCGTCGGTGGGACGGCGGTCCACCGGGAGGCGGACCGCGACCTTCGGCTCGCCCTCGGGGCGGAAGACCAGACCGGTCTCGAAGAGCGCCAGGTCGTGGCTGCCGCGGCTGTCGTTCCGGCGCAGCGCCCCGAGCAGGCCGGGGAGCAGCGTGGTGCGGAGCGCGGGCTCCTCGTCGGAGAGCGGGTTGACGAGGGTGACGACCCTGCGGCGGGCGTCGTCCGCGTCGAGGCCGAGCTGGTCGAGGACCTGCTGCCCCATGAAGGGGTAGTTCAGGGCCTCGACGTAGCCGGCGCCGGCGAGGGCGCGGCCGACCCGGCGGTGGACGCGCTGGCGCTCGGTGAGGCCGCGGCCGGCCGGGGGCTTGGGCAGCGTGGAGGGCAGGTTCTCGTAGCCCTCCAGCCGGATGACCTCCTCGGCGAGGTCGTTCGGCTCGTTCAGGTCGGGGCGCCACGAGGGCACGGTGACGACGAGCTCGTCCTGGCCGTAGACGTCGCAGCCGACCTCCTGGAGGCGGCGGACGACGGTCTCGCGGCCGTAGTCCACACCCGCGACCTTGTCGGGGTGGTTCGCCGGCATGGTGACGGTGCGCGGCGCGGACGGGGCGGCGATCTCGGTGACGCCGGCCTCGGCGGTGCCGCCCGCGAGCAGCACGAGCAGGTCGACGCAGCGCTGGGCCGCGGCGGCCGCGGCCTGCGGGTCGACGCCGCGCTCGAAGCGCTTGGACGCCTCGGAGGACAGCTTGTGGCGGCGGGCCGTGCGGGCGATCGAGATCGGGTCGAAGTGCGCGGCCTCGATGACGACCTCGCTGGAGCCGGTGACGGCGCCGGTCTCGGCGTCGGTGACCGGGTCGGCGATCTCGGTGTCGGCGCCGCCCATGACGCCCGCGATGCCGATGGGGCCGCGGTTGTCGGTGATGACCAGGTCGGCGGCGTCGAGGACGCGGACCGTGCCGTCGAGGGTGGTGATCTTCTCGCCGGCCTCGGCGCGGCGGACCCCGATGGGGCCGTCGATCCGGGTGCGGTCGTAGGCGTGCAGCGGCTGGCCGAGCTCCAGCATCACGTAGTTGGTGATGTCGACGGCGAGCGAGATCGGGCGCATGCCCGCCTTCTGGAGGCGGCGCTGGAGCCAGATCGGCGACCGGGCCTCGGGGGCGAGGCCGACGACCGTGCGGGCGGTGAAGCGGTCGCAGCCGATCGGGTCGGCGATCTGGACCGGGTAGCCGTACGAGTTCGGCGCGGGCACGTCGAGGAGCGCCGGGTCGCGCAGCGGCAGCCCGTACGCGATGGCGGCCTCGCGGGCGACGCCGCGCATGGAGAGGCAGTAGCCGCGGTCCGGGGTGACGGCGATGTCGAGGACCTCGTCGTACAGCTCCAGGAGGGCGGTGGCGTCGAGGCCGACCTCGTGCTCCGGCGGCAGGACGATGATCCCGTGGTTCGGGTCCTCGCCCATGCCCAGCTCCTCGCTGGAGCAGATCATGCCGCGGGAGACCTTGCCGTACGTCTTGCGCTCGGCGATCCGGAAGTCGCCGGGGAGGACGGCGCCGGGGAGGGCGACGACGACCTTGTCGCCGACGGCGAAGTTCCGGGCGCCGCAGATGATCTCCTGGGGCTCGCCGGTGCCGTTGGCGGAGCCGACGTCGACGGTGCAGAAGCGGATGGGCTTCTTGAACTCCGTCAGCTCCTCGATGGTGAGGACCTTGCCGACCACCAGCGGGCCGGTGAGGCCGGCGCCGAGCTGCTCGACGGTCTCGACCTCGAGGCCGGCGGTGATGAGCTTGGCCTGGACGTCGCGGCCGGTCTCCGTCGCCGGCAGGTCGACGTACTCCCGCAGCCAAGAAAGCGGGACCCGCATCAGATCTCCATCCCGAACGGCCGGGTGAACCGGACGTCACCCTCGACCATGTCTCGCATGTCTTCCACGTTGTGCCGGAACATCAGCATCCGCTCGATGCCGAAGCCGAAGGCGAAGCCGCTGTACTTCTCCGGGTCCACGCCGCAGGCGACGAGCACCTTCGGGTTGACCATGCCGCAGCCGCCGAGCTCGATCCAGCCCTCGCTGCCGCAGGTGCGGCAGGGCCGGTCGGGGTTGCCGACGGACTCGCCGCGGCAGACGTAGCAGAGCATGTCCATCTCGGCGGACGGCTCGGTGAACGGGAAGAAGTTCGGACGGAGCCGGGTCTTCATGTCCGCGCCGAAGAGCGCCTGGACCATGTGGTCGAGGGTGCCCTTGAGGTCGGCCATGGTGAGGCCCTCGTCGACGGCGAGCAGCTCGATCTGGTGGAAGACCGGGGTGTGCGTGGCGTCGAGCTCGTCGGTGCGGTAGACGCGGCCGGGGCACACCACGTAGACCGGGGGCTCCCGGTCGATGAGGGTGCGGGCCTGGACCGGCGAGGTGTGGGTGCGGAGCACGACACCGGACTCGTCGCCCGTGGTGCCCTCAGGACCCTGGACGAAGAAGGTGTCCTGCATCTGCCGGGCCGGGTGGTCCGGCACGAAGTTGAGGGCGTCGAAGTTGAACCACTCGGCCTCGACCTCGGGGCCCTCGGCGACCTCGTAGCCCATGGAGACGAAGACGTCGGCGACGCGCTCCATCAGCGTGGTCAGCGGGTGGCGGGCGCCGGCCGGGATCCGGTCGTACGGCAGGGTGACGTCGACGGCCTCCTCGACGAGGACGCGCGCGTCGCGCTCGGCCTCCAGCTCGGCCTGGCGGGCGGCGAGCGCCTTGGAGACGACGCCGCGGGCCTGGCCGACGAGCTTGCCGGCCGCGGCCTTGGCCTGCGGGGGCAGCGCGCCGATCTCGCGGTTGGCGAGGGCGAGCGGCGAGGTGCCGCCGGTGTGGGCGGTCTTGGCGTGCGCGAGCTCGTCGAGGTCGCCGGCGGCCGCGAAGGCGGCGACCGCCTCGTCCCGCATGCGCTCGATCTCTTCCGGTTTCAAGGCTTCGACCTCGACCGGGTCGTACGACTTATTGGGTGCCGACATTTCTTCCCGTGCTTCCGTTGGGCTTGGCTGGGGCGACCCCGGTTCGACGTCAGACGACAAGGGCGCAAACGTGCCAAAGGTCGAGTCTAACGGGGTGGGGACACGCTGATGAGCCCGTGGGGGCCCCGGTGGCCGTGGATCCCGTCGGGTCTCGGTGGATGAGACGTCAGACGAGGTGGGCCGGGGCGCCGACGGGCAGGATAAATCGGAATTCGGCCCCGCCGCGCGGGCCGCGTCCGACGGTGATGGTGCCGCCGTGGGCCTCGACGAGGCCCTTGACGATGTAGAGGCCGAGGCCGGTGCCGCCGCGCTTGCTGCCCCGCCAGAAGCGGGTGAAGACGCGGTTCATGGACTCCTCGGGGATGCCCGGTCCTTCGTCGCTCACGGTGACCTCCGTCCCCTCCTCGCCGGTGCCGTCGTCGCCCGCGGTGCGGGGCGCCACCTCGATGGTGACGGTTCCGGCGCCGTGGCGCACCGCGTTTTCCAGGAGGTTGCCGAGGATCTGGTCGATCTTGTCGGGATCGGCCCAGAGCGGGGGCAGTCCGGGGCGGGTGCGGACGAAGAAGCGGTCGGGGGCCTGGCCGCCGGTGGTGTGCACCTGGATGTGGCGGCCGACGGCGGCGGTGATGTCGACGGGCTGGCGGCGGACCTCCAGGCGGCCGGCGTCGATCCGGGAGATGTCGAGGAGTTCGGCGATGAGCCGTTTGATGCGGCCGGCGTCGGCGTCGACGGTCTCCAGCATCAGCCGCTTCTGCTCGTCCGTGAACCGCTCCCACTTGCTGAGGAGGGTGGCGGTGAAGCCCTTGACGGAGGTGAGCGGCGAGCGCAGTTCGTGGGCGACGGTGGCGATGAGCTCGGCGTGGCTGCGCTCGGAGCGGCGGCGGGCCTCGGTGCCGCGCAGCGAGACGACGACCCGGCGGACGGGTCCGGTGGGGTGCTCGCGGACGTACCGGGCGGAGACGAGGACCTCGCGGCCGCCGGGCAGGAGCAGGTTCCGCTCGGGCTGGCCGCGCCGGGTGGCGAGCCCGCCGTACGGGTCGGTGAGGGACCACCAGCGGTGCCCCTTGAGGTCCTCCAGGGGCAGGGCCTGGTCGAGCGGGCGGCCGAGCGCCTCGGCGGCCGGGACGGCGGTGATGCGGCTGGCGGCGGCGTTGAAGCAGACCACCCGGCCGTCCTCGTCGGCGACGACGAGCCCGTCGGGCAGGTCGTCGGGGTCGATCCCGGGCCAGGGTTCGGGCGCGCGCGTCCCGCCTCCGCCTCGTCGTGCGGTTCGCGCGGGACTGTCCGTACCGGCCGTCATCCCCGTCTCCCACCCCTCCGTGTACCGCAGTGGGCCCCGAGTGCGTCACTCTACTGGGCGAGGGTGACCGGCGGGAGCCGGAAGGGCACGCGGGGTGGCCGAATCCCCTCCACGGGGTACGCCGCCGGGCGGGCCGGCGGAAGGGGTCAGGCGGTGCGGCGGGGGCGCTGGGCGCGGGCGGAGGCGTACAGGCAGACCGCCGCGGCGGTGGCGAGATTGAGGCTCTCGGCCTTGCCGTGGATGGGGACGCGGACGACGGCGTCGGCGAGGGCGCGGGTCTCCTCGGGGAGCCCCCAGGCCTCGTTGCCGAAGATCCAGGCGGTGGGGCCGCCCATGGTGCCGGCGTCGAGTTCGTCGTCGAGGTCGTCCTGGCCGGCGCCGTCGGCGGCGAGGATGCGGACGCCCGCGGCCTTGAGGCCGGCGACGGCCTGCTCGACGGGGACGCCGACGGCGACGGGGAGGTGGTAGAGCGAGCCGACGGAGGCGCGGACCGACTTGGGGTTGTACAGGTCGACGGAGGCGTCGGTGAGGATCACCGCGTCGGCGCCGGCGGCGTCGGCGCAGCGGAGCACGGTGCCGGCGTTCCCGGGGTCGCGGACGTGCGCGAGGACGGCGACCAGCTTGGGCTTCGCGGCGAGGATCGCCTCGAAGGGCGAGTCGAGGAAGCGGCAGACGCCGACGAGGCCCTGCGGGGTGACGGTCTGGGAGACCTCGGCGAGGACGGTGTCGGAGGCGTGGTGGACGCGGGCGCCGGCGGCGCGGGCGGCCTCGACGATGGCGGCGTACCGCTCGGCGGCCTCGACGGTGGTGAAGAGCTCGACGAGGGTGGGGGCGCCGTCCGGGCCCCGGTGCGCGACGGCCTCGCGGACGGCCTGCGGGCCCTCGGCGAGGAAGAGGCGGTCCTTGCCCCGGAAGTTGCGCTTGGCGAGCCGCCGGGCGGCGACGACGCGCGGGGAACGCGGGGAGATCAGCTCGGGGGTGGACATGTGCCTGCGGCTCTCTGTCTCGGTCTCGTCGGGGGTGCGGGGTGCGGCGGTCAACGCACCGGACCCGCAGGCGCGGGGCCTGCGGGTCCGGTCGGAAGTACGGCGGCCTGGAAGATCAGGCGGCGGCCTTCGGGGCGTTGACGTCGGCCGGGAGGGCCTTCTGCGCGACCTCGACCAGCGCGGCGAACGCGTTGATGTCGTTGACGGCCAGCTCGGCGAGGATCTTGCGGTCCACCTCGATGTTGGCGGCCTTCAGACCCTGGATGAGGCGGTTGTACGTCATGCCGTTCTGGCGGGCAGCGGCGTTGATGCGCTGGATCCACAGCTGACGGAAGTCGCCCTTGCGCTTCTTGCGGTCGTTGTAGTTGTAGACCAGCGAGTGGGTGACCTGCTCCTTGGCCTTGCGGTACAGGCGCGAACGCTGACCGCGGTAGCCGGAGGCCTGCTCGAGGATCGCCCGGCGCTTCTTGTGGGCGTTGACTGCCCGCTTGACGCGTGCCACTTCTTACTCCTTGTAGCGGGGCCGTGGTGTGTTCACACGGCCCGGAAAACGGATGGGTCCCGGTCTTGGCCGGATGCCCTCGGGGCCCGAGGGCGGGAGATCAAGCTCAGATGCCCAGCATCTTCTTGATCTTGGCGGCGTCACCCGGGGCCATCTCGGCGTTGCCGGTGAGGCGACGCGTCAGCTTGGACGACTTGTGCTCGAGCAGGTGGCGCTTGCCGGCGCGCTCGCGCAGGATCTTGCCGGAGCCGGTGACCTTGAAGCGCTTCTTGGCACCGGAGTGCGTCTTGTTCTTCGGCATAGCGCCGTTATCTCCTCGTCAGTGGCGCTCCCCCGGTGCGGGCACCGGAGAACCGGGAGCGTCAATCCTTCGTGTGGTGGTCCGGGCGGGACCCGGGGGCTGCCACGGGGGCAGCCCCCTGGGGTCACGCCTCGGCGTTCTCGGCCGACGTGTCGGCCGAAGCCTCCTCGGCGTCGGCCGGGGCGGCGGCCTCGGGCGCGATGCCCTGGCGCTCCGCCTTGCGCGCGGCCTGGGCCTCGCGCGCCTCGGCCATGGCCTCGGTCTTCTTCTTGTGCGGGCCCAGAACCATGATCATGTTCCGGCCGTCCTGCTTCGGGTTGGACTCGATGAAGCCAAGCTCCTGGACGTCCTCGGCGAGGCGCTGCAGGAGGCGGTAGCCGAGCTCGGGCCGGGACTGCTCACGACCACGGAACATGATCGTGATCTTGACCTTGTCGCCCTGCTTGAGGAACCGGACGACGTGACCCTTCTTGGTGTCGTAGTCGTGCGGGTCGATCTTCGGCCGGAGCTTCATCTCCTTGATGACCGTGTGCGCCTGGTTCTTGCGCGCCTCACGGGCCTTCATGGCCGACTCGTACTTGAACTTCCCGTAGTCCATGAGCTTGCACACGGGCGGACGGGCGTTCGCCGCGACCTCGACAAGATCGAGGTCGTACTCCTGTGCGAGCTCCAGGGCCTTGGCAAGGGGGACGATGCCCACCTGCTCGCCGCTGGGGCCGACAAGACGCACCTCGGGAACGCGAATCCGCTCGTTGATGCGGGGCTCGGCGCTGATGGATCCTCCTCGGTAGCACCACGCGACCGCCTTGGCGGACGGACACGTCACGTGACATCACTGAGACCAACCGAGCGGGTGCACAAAAAATGCCCCGGACGGGACACAGGCGGGGCTCCAAGGCGAACCGGAGCACCACCACGGTCAACCGCGGGGCGCACATCGGGCGGCTCCATCGTCCGTACGGAACGATGGGCGCCACCTGACCGGTGACCCGCCGCCCGCGAGGGCGGTCAGGTGGGAGATCGGAGCCTCCACTTGTGGGCCGGGCACACAGGTGTCCAGCCGGTCGTTACACAAGGTTAGCAGGACCCGGCGGTCGGCGCGAACCGTGCGCCCGCTTATCGTGTGGGGCATGAGCGAGACCCCCCAGAACGAGTCCACGACCGCCCCCGGCCAGACCGGCGACAACCCCGACTTCGAGGCCATGGCCCGTGACATCGCCGAGGTCCCGGCGGTCGAGGTGATCGTGACCGTCGCCGTCAACCTGATGAGCGCCGCCGCGGTCAAGCTCGGCCTCACCGAGGAGGGCGACGAGCACAAGGACCTCGACGAGGCGCGCAAGCTGATCCACGCGCTCGCGGGCCTCCTCGACGCCGGCACCACGGAGATCTCGTCCTTCCACGCCGCCCCGCTGCGCGACGGCCTGAAGTCCCTCCAGCTCGCCTTCCGCGAGGCGTCGATCGTCCCGGACGAGCCGGGCCAGGGCCCGGGCGAGAAGTACACCGGCGCGGTGTACGGCTAGTCCGCGGGGACCGGTCGGTCCCCGCGGAGTTCAGTTCCTGACGTAGAAGGGCTCGCCCGGAGGGGTGGCCGCGGCCGGCAGCAGTGCCAGGTCGAGGCCCCGCACCAGGCGGGCCCTCAGTGTCTCGTCGGCGGCCAGGGCCCGGGCCACCCGCTGGGCGGTCTCGGCGGGGGCGGCGTCCCCGGCGAGGACCAGGGCGAGGGTGCCGTCGGCGGAGCCGGGGCCGAGGTGGGCGCGGAGGACGGCCGGCTCGGCGGCGAGCGCGGCGCGCACCGCCTCCCGTACCGCCGGGTCGTCCAGCGGATCGGTGCTGGTGCGGCCCTCGGCGAGGGCCAGCAGCGCGGAGCCGCTCACCTGGTACGGCACCGGACCGGCCATGTCGAGGACCAGGGTGTCGGCCTTCTCGTGGACGAGGGCGGCCAGCGCCTGCCGGAGCGGGACGGCGACGGGCCGGGCGGCCGGGTCCCACCGGGCGAGCGAGGCGATCGAGGTGAAGGCGGGCAGCCCGCGCCGGTCACCGGCGGTCAGCGTCGGGACCGCCATGTCGCTGGTCTTCTCGCGCTTCAGCCCGGTCTCCGGGTCGGTCTCCACCTCGCCGAGCACGGCGACGACGGGGACGAGGAGCCGGGCGCCGCGCAGCGCCTCCAGGACGGGACCGTGGGCGGTTCTGTCCTCCGCCCAGGCCGCGAGGGCCGCGGCGAGCGCCGGGTCGGCGGCGCCGTCGTCGTCGGAGAAACCGGGGTCGGGGATGTTCTTGAGCTCCACGCCCCGAGCCTAACGGCCCGGGGGTCACCGGCCGCGGCCGGTCCGGTGGAGGACGACGGCGGCCACCAGCAGGAGCGCGCCGAGGCCGCCGGCGAGCGGGGCGAGCAGGCCCGGGGCGCCGCTCTCCTCCTCGGCCGCGACGGGCCCCTGGCCGAAGTACCGGCCCCGGTAGCCGGCGGTGGCGTTCTTCGGGTCGCCGGCCTTCAGGGCCGCGCCGGCCTCGATCGCGGCGGCCGGGTCGACCGTGCCGTAGCCCTTGGCGTCGCTGCGGCCGCCCTCGGGCCGGTCGCGGGCGGTGTCCACGAGGAGCTTCTTGACCTGGGCGGGGGTCAGGTCGGGGTGGGCGGAACGGACGAGGGCGACGGCGCCGGAGACGAACGCGGCGGCGGCGCTGGTGCCCCACCCCTCGTAGTACTTGCGGTCGGGGTCGGCGATGACGATGTCGACGCCGGGCGCGCTGACCGTGGCGTACCAGCGGCGGGTGGAGAAGGAGGCGCGGGTGCCGTAGCGGTCGACGGCGGTGACGGCGATGACACCGGGGTAGGCGGCCGGGTAGGAGATGCGGTCACCCTTCTCGCCGCCGTTGCCGGCGGAGGCGACCACGGAGACGCCCTTGGCGAGGGCGTACTGGACGGCGGCGTCCTCGCCGGGGTCGGGGTGGGCGGACTCCGAGTCGTCGCCGAGGGAGAGGTTGATGACGTCGGCGCCGTGGTCGGCGGCCCAGCGGATGCCCTGGGCGAGGGCGGTGCCGCGCGTCTTGCGCGCCTTCTCGCGGGCCTTGTCCTTGCCTTCGAGGATGACCCGGACGGGCAGCACGCGGGCGCCCGGGGCGATGCCGAGGACGCCGCTGTCCTTGGCCCAGCCGTGGCCGTGGCCGGCGATGATGCCGGCCATCGCGGTGCCGTGGCGGGCCCAGTGGGCGTCGCCCTCGGCGGCGCCGAAGCCGATGAAGTCCTCGCCCGGCAGGACGGAGCCGGTGAGGTCGGGGTGGTCGGCGTCGACACCGGTGTCGAGGACGGCGACGGTGACGCCCTCGCCCTTGGTGGTGCGCCAGGCCTCCTCCGTACGGAGGGTGTCCAGGCCCCACTGGCGGTCGCGGATGGCGTCGGCGTGCGCGGGCGTCGCGGCGGGGAGCACGGAGAACGCGGCGGCGAGGAGGGCGGCGGCGGGCGCGGTGACCGCGGCGCGGACGCGGGTGCGGGGCCGGGTGCGGGTGGGGGTCGGGGCGGGGGGCGGGATCACCGCTGTTCCTCTTCCTTCGCCGCGTTCAGGGCGGTGGTGCGGAGCTGCTTCTCCAGGCCCTCGGCGATGCCGAGGGCCTCGTGGCCGAGGCCGGACTGGGCGACGGCGTCGGTGCGGTCCTTCTTCATGGCCTGGTCGGCGGGGACCGCGCGGTCGACGGCGCGGCCGTCGGCGAAGCCGGAGACCGCCGTCACCACGACGGGCAGGTCGGCGGGGGCGGACGCCCACCAGCCGGCCCGCTGGTCCTGGCCGAACCCGGCGGCGACGGTGCCGGGCCCGGGCAGCGCGGGCGGCACGTCCTGGCCCAGGCGGGCCGTGAGCCCGCGGCCGCCGAGGGCGCGCTGGGCCTCGACCTCGGCGCGGGTGAAGACGAGGCCGACCGTGAGGACGCTGCTGGCGGTGGCGTCGGTGTACGTGGCGCGCAGCACCCGCTCGCAGCCGAGCGGGCGCAGGGCGGTGAGCAGCTTGGGGGCGAGGGAGGCGGGGGCGCAGGGCGCGTCGGGCGCGACGACGACCCGCGTCCAGGTGCGGGCGGAGGGTCCGGGACCGGCCTGGGGGGCGGTGAGGGTGCGCGGGAAGAGGGTGTCGACCGGCGCGTTGTGCCAGAGCTCCTTGGCGACGGCGTACCCGGCGGGTTCGGCGGGCTTCCCGCCGCCGTCGGACGCGAGCCACACCCCGGCGAGCGCCCCGCCGATCAGCCCGACCCCGAGCACGACGCACGCCGCGGCGGCCAGGGCGCGCCCTCGCCGCCGCTCCCGTATCGGCCGCAGCCGCGTCGTCGTCTCGACGGCGGTCTCCTCCACCCCGTACGCCGGGACCCGCACGGGCCGCAGTCGGGTGGTGGTCTCGACGGCCGGCACGGCGTCGGCCACGCGCGGCGGCGGCAACGGCGCGGAGCCGGCACCGGCCGGACGCGGCGGGACGGGCGGGGGCGGCGGGGCGGCGGGGCGGCGCGGCGCGGCCGCGGGCCGGGCGGGCGGGGCGGCGGCCGCCGGCCGCGCGGGGCGGGGCGGAGGCGAACCGGCCCGACCGCCGGCGCCGCCCTGGACGGGCGGCACGGTGGGCGAGGGGCGCGGCGTGGTACGGGCCTCGGGGCGCGGGGCCGGAGCCGTGCCGGGGGCCGGGGGCGCGGGCGTGCCGGGGGTGGGACGGGGGGCGGCGCCGGGCGCGGGCTTCGGGACCGGAGCCGTACCGGCCTCGGGGCGCGGAGCCGGGGGCGCACCCGGCGCGGGGCGCGGGGCCGGAGCCCTGCCGGCCTCGGGGCGCGGGACGGCGCCGGACACGGTCCTCGGGGCCGGGGCCGTGCCGGGGGGCGCGGGCGTGCCGGGGGTGGGGCGGGGGGCCGTGGCCGGGCGCGGGGGTGTGGCCGGGTCGGGCGGGGTGAGGTCGGTGGTGAGGGCCGAGAGGGCGCTCTTGGGGGCGAGCCCGGGGGCGCTCCGGGGAGGGGGCGCGGGGGTGGTGCCGGGAGGAGGGAGGGTCTCCGTGACGCGGGGCGTGCGGGGGTTCTGTTCGCTGGTCATCCCGCCCCCTGCTCCTGCCGACAATGCCCGTCACTCTACGGGCTGTTCCCCGTCGGACGGGAACCGAGGGGTACCGGCCCCCCTGACGGTCTGGCAAGCTCGGGCCATGACTCCACGTGCCGCCGACCGGGCCCGGTACGACCGGGCCACCGCCGCCCTGGACGCGCCGCTGGCGCTGGTCGATCTGGAGGCGTTCGACGCGAACGCGGACGATCTGGTGCGGCGGGCGGGCGGGAAGCCGGTCCGGGTGGCGAGCAAGTCCGTGCGGTGCCGGGCGCTGCTCGAACGGGTCCTCGCGCGCGACGGCTTCGCCGGGGTCATGTCGTTCACGCTCGCCGAGTCGCTGTGGCTGGCGCGGGCCGGGTTCGAGGACGTCCTGCTGGCGTATCCGTCGGCCGACCGGGCCGGTTTCGCGGAGCTCGCGCGGGATCCGAAGCTGGCCGCCGCCGTGACGGTGACGGTGGACGACGTGGCGCAGCTCGATCTCGTCGACGCGGCGCGGGCCGGCGGCGGCGAGGAGGTGCGGGTCTGCCTGGAGATGGACACGGCGCTGCGGCTGCTCGGCGGCCGGGTGCGGATCGGGGCCCGGCGGTCGCCGTTGCGGAGCCCGGCGCAGCTGGCGGAGCTGGCCCGCTCGGTGGCCCGGCGGCCGGGGTTCCGGCTGGTGGGCCTGATGGCGTACGAGGGGCACGTCGCGGGTGTGGGCGACGTGGTCGCGGGCCGGCCGCTGCGGTCGCGGGCGGTCTGGGCGATGCAGGCGGTGGCCCGCCGGGAGCTGGCCGAGCGGCGGGCGGCGGTGGTCGGGGCCGTACGGGCGGTGGCGCCGGACCTGGAGTTCGTGAACGGCGGCGGCACCGGCAGCGTCCAGCACACCGCCGCCGAGGCGGCCGTCACCGAGATCGCCGCCGGTTCGGGCCTCTACGTGCCGCGGCTCTTCGACGGCTACTCGTCCTTCACCGGCCGCCCGGCGGCGCTCTTCGCGCTGCCCGTGGTGCGCCGGCCCGGCGTCGGCTGCGTCACCGTGCTCGGCGGCGGCTATCCGGCGTCCGGCGCGGCCGGCCGGGACCGGCTGCCGGTCCCGTACCTCCCGGAGGGGCTGCGCTACGACCCGCGGGAGGGTCCCGGCGAGGTGCAGACGCCGCTGCTCGGCTCGCCGGCGGACGACCTGCGGATCGGCGACAAGGTGTGGTTCCGGCACGCGAAGGCCGGCGAGCTGTGCGAGCGGTTCGACGTGCTGCACCTGGTGGAGGGGGATCGCGTGGTGGACGCGGTCCCCACCTACCGGGGCGAGGGCCTGACCTTCCTCTGACGGCTACAGCGGGGTCACGTACGCGCCCGAGATGCCGCCGTCGACGAGGAAGTCGGAGGCGTTGACGAACGAGGAGTCGTCGCTGGCGAGGAAGGCGACGGCCGCCGCGATCTCGTCGGCCTCGGCGAACCGGCCGACCGGGATGTGCACGAGCCGGCGGGCGGCCCTCTCCGGGTCCTTGGCGAACAGCTCCTGGAGCAGCGGGGTGTTGACCGGGCCGGGGCAGAGCGCGTTGACCCGGATGCCCTCGCGGGCGAACTGGACGCCGAGCTCGCGGGACATGGCGAGGACGCCGCCCTTGGAGGCGGTGTACGAGATCTGGCTGGTCGCCGCGCCCATGATCGCCACGAAGGAGGCGGTGTTGATGATGGAGCCCTTGCCCTGGCGCCGCATGTACGGCAGGGCGGCCTTGCAGCAGAGGTAGACGGAGGTGAGGTTGACGTCCTGGACGCGCTTCCAGGCCTCCAGGCCGGTCTCCAGGATGGAGTCGTCGTCGGGCGGGGAGATGCCGGCGTTGTTGAAGGCGATGTCGACGGAGCCGTAGGTCTCGAAGGCGGTGCGGAAGAGCGCCTCGACCTCCTCCGGGTCGGTGACGTCGACCTTGACGAAGGTGCCGCCGACGGCTTCGGCCGCGGCCTTCCCGGCCTGCTCGTCGATGTCGCCGCAGACGACGTGGGCGCCCTCGGAGGCGAGCCGGCGGGCGGTGGCGAGGCCGATGCCGCTGCCGGCTCCGGTGATGACGGCGGTGCGGCCGACGAGCCGGCGGCAGATGATCTCTTCGGTGGTCATGGTCAGCCTTCCGTGCTGATGAAGACGTTCTTGGTCTCGGTGAAGGCGGTCAGGGCGTCGGGTCCGAGCTCCCGGCCGAGGCCGGACTGCCGGAAGCCGCCGAAGGGGGTCCAGTAGCGGACGCTGGAGTGGGAGTTGACGGAGAGGTTCCCGGCCCGGACGGCGCGGGAGGCGCGCAGGGCGCGGCCGACGTCACGGGTCCAGATCGAGCCGGACAGGCCGTACGGGGTGGCGTTGGCGAGCCGGATCGCGTCGGCCTCGTCCTCGAAGGGGAGGACGACGGCGACGGGCCCGAAGATCTCCTCGACGGCGCAGGGGGCGTCCTCCGCCACGCCGGTGAGGACGGTCGGCGGGAACCAGAAGCCGGGCCCCTCGGGCGCCTTGCCGGTGATGGCCTCCGCGTCCTCGGGGACGTAGGAGCGGACCCGGTCGAGCTGGGCGCGGGAGATCAGCGGCCCCATCTGCGTGCGTTCGTCGAGGGGGTCGCCGACGACGGTCTCCTCGATCGCCGGGGCGAGGAGTTCCAGGAAGCGGTCGTACGCGCCGCGCTGCACGAGGATCCGGGTGCGGGCGCAGCAGTCCTGGCCGCTGTTGTCGAGGAAGGCCATGGGGGCCGCGGCGGCGGCCGCCTCGATGTCGGCGTCGGCGAAGACGATGTTGGGGCTCTTGCCGCCGAGTTCGAGGGTGAGGCGCTTCACCTGGTCGGCGGCCTTGGCCATGATCCGCTTGCCGGTGCGGGTGGAGCCGGTGAAGACGATCTTGGCGATGCCGGGGTGGGTGACGAGGGCCTCGCCGGCGACGGGGCCCTCGCCGGGGAGGACCTGGAAGAGGTGCTCGGGGAGGCCCGCCTCCAGGGCGAGCGCGGCGAGGCGCAGGGCGGTGAGCGGGGTGGTCTCGGCCGGTTTGAGGAGGACGGCGTTGCCGGCGGCGAGGGCGGGTGCGGTGGCCCAGGCGGCGATCGGCATGGGGAAGTTCCAGGGCGCGATGACGCCGACGACGCCGAGCGGTTCGAGGAGGGTGACGTCGAGGCCGCCGGGGACCGGGATCTGGCGGCCGTTCAGGCGCTCGACTCCCCCGGCCGCGTAGTCGAGGAGGTCGCGGACGTTGCCGGCCTCCCAGCGGGCGTTGCCGATCGTGTGGCCGGCCTCGCGGACCTCCAGGAGGGCGAGTTCCTCGGCGTGGGCGTCGACGACGGCGGCGAAGCGGCGCAGCAGCCGGGCGCGGTCGGCGGGGGCCGCGGCGGCCCAGGCGGTCTGGGCGGCGGCGGCCCGGGTGACGGCGGCGTCGACGTCGGCGGGGGTGGCGGCGGGGACGGTGGCGACGAGTTCCTCGGTCGCGGGGTTCAGCACCGGGAGTTCGGTGAGCAACGGCTGTCGTTCCTCTCGGAGGCGTTCGTCGGAGGCGTTCGTCGGAGGCATGCTTCGAAGGCGAGCTTCGAAAGCGTTCGTCGGAGGCGTGCTTCAGAGGCGTTGATCAGTGGCGTTCGAAGGAGCGGCGCAGTTCCCAGTCGGTGACCGCCGCGTCGAAGGCGGCGAGTTCGACGCGGGCCATGTTGCGGTAGTGGGCGACGACCTCGGAGCCGAAGGCCTCCTTGGCGATCTCGCTGGTCTCCCAGAGCTCGGCGGCCTCGCGCAGGGTGGTGGGGACGTGGGCGAGGTCGGCGGCGTAGGCGTTCCCGGGGCAGGGCGGCGGGAGTTCGAGGCCCCGTTCGATGCCGTGGAGGCCGGCGGCGATCATCGCGGCGACGGCGAGGTAGGGGTTGACGTCGCCGCCGGGGACGCGGTTCTCGAAGCGGGTGGAGGGGCCGTGGCCGACGACCCGGAAGGCGCACGTGCGGTTGTCGTGGCCCCAGGCGACGGCGGTGGGGGCGAAGGAGCCGGGCTGGAACCGCTTGTAGGAGTTGACGTTGGGGGCGAGGAGGAGGGAGAGGTCGCGGAGCCCCGCGATCTGCCCGGCGAGGAACTGCCGCATGACGGGTGACATCCCGTGCTCGTCCTCCCCCGCCATCACGCTCCGGCCGGTGGCGGCGTCGGCGAGCGAGAGGTGGACGTGACAGGAGTTGCCCTCGCGCTCGTTGTACTTCGCCATGAAGGTGAGGGCGTACCCCTCCTGGGCGGCGATCTCCTTGGCCCCGGTCTTGTAGACGGCGTGCTGGTCGCAGGTGACGAGGGCTTCGTCGTAGCGGAAGACGATCTCGTGCTGGCCGGGGTTGCACTCGCCCTTGGCGGACTCGACGGTCAGTCCGGCGGCGGCCATCTCGTTGCGGATGCGGCGCAGCAGGGGCTCGACGCGGCCGCCGCCGAGGACCGAGTAGTCGATGTTGTACTGGTTGGCCGGGGTGAGGTCGCGGTAGCCGGAGTCCCAGGCCTGCTCGTAGGTGTCCCGGAAGACGATGAACTCCAGCTCGGTGCCCACGTGGGCGGTGAGGCCGTGGGCGGCGAGCCGCTCCAGCTGCCGGCGGAGGATCTGGCGCGGCGCGGCGACGACGGGCGAGCCGTCGGCCCAGGCCAGGTCGGCGGTGACCAGGGCGGTGGCCTCGTTCCAGGGGACGCGGCGCAGGGTGGCGGGGTCGGGGCGCATGGCGAAGTCCCCGTAGCCGTTCTCCCAGGAGGACATCGCGTAGCCGTCGACGGTGTTCATCTCGGTGTCGACGGCGAGGAGGTAGTTGCACCCCTCGGTGCCGTGGGCGAGGACCTCGTCGAGGAAGAAGGGGGCGGCGAACCGCTTCCCCTGGAGCCGGCCCTGCATGTCGGGGAAGGCGAGGACGACGGTGTCGATCTCGCCGGCCGCCACGAGGGAGCGCAGTTCCTCGACGGCCAGCGGGGGTGTGCGGTCTGCCACGGGACGACTCTCCTCGTTCGGCTGACGGGAGTCATAAGGTATGGGGCGAGACCATTGCTTGGGAAGCGTCGGGGGCAGGGGTGACGAGAAGTGATCCGTACGAGTGAACCGACGGGCCCGGCCGACCGGTTGACGCCGGTGCTGCGCCCGGTACGGGCCGGCAACGGCTTCGAGGAGGCGCTGGAGCAGCTCCTCCAGGTGGTCCGGCTCGGCCTGGTCCCGGACGGCGGACGGCTGCCCGCCGAACGGGAGCTGGCCGAGCGGATGGGGATCAGCCGGGTGACGCTGCGCGAGGTCCTGAAGGTCCTCCAGGAGCAGGGCCTGGTGGAGAGCCGGCGCGGCCGCTACGGCGGGACGTTCGTGCTGCCCCGCCCGCAGGGCCCCGACGAGGCCGGGCTGCGCCGCCGGATCGCCGCCGTCGACCTGGAGGACGCGCTGCGCTTCCGGGAGGTCCTGGAGGTGGGCGCGGCCGGGCTGTGCGCCGGGCAGGGCCTGGACGCGGCGGGCGTGGAGCGGCTGCGGGCGGCGCTCGCGGCCACCCGGGACGCGCCGCCCGCCGACTACCGCCGCCAGGACACCCTGCTCCATCTGACGCTGGCCGAGCTCTCCGGCTCCCCCAGCCTGACGGCCCAGTACGCGGCGGTCCGCGCGACCGTCAACGACCTGCTCGACCGCATCCCGCTGCTCGTCCGCAACCTGGAGCACTCCCAGCATCAGCACACGGCGCTGGTGGAGGCGGTCCTGGACGGGGAGGCGGACACGGCGCGCGAGGTGATGCGCGAGCACTGCGCGGGAACGGCGGCGCTGCTGCGCGGCTTCCTGGCCTGAAAGGTACGTCAGCGGTCCATTGGCCCGGGCGAGGCCCTAGAGTCGGCGCACGTTCCGCGAGTCCAGGAGGCAGTGCCGTGACCGAGCCGCTCATCGGCGTGACGACCTATCTCGACCGGGCGCGCTGGGGGGTGTGGGACCTGCCGGCGGCGCTGCTGCCCGCCGCCTACCCGCGGTACGTGCGGGAGGGCGGCGGTCTGGTGGCGATGCTGCCGCCGGACGAGCCGGGGGCGGCGGCGGCCGTGCTGGCCCGGCTCGACGGCCTGGTCGTGGCGGGCGGGGCGGACGTGGAGCCCGTACGGTACGGGGCCGAGCCCGATCCGCGGACCGGCCCGCCGGCGCGGGAACGGGACGCCTGGGAGCTGGCGCTGATCGACGCGGCGCTCGCCTCCGGCGCCCCGCTGCTCGGCGTCTGCCGGGGGATGCAGCTGCTCAACGTGGCCCTGGGCGGGACGCTGACGCAGCACGTGGACGGGCACGTGGAGGCGGTGGGGGTGATGGGGCGCCATCCGGTGAAGCCGGTGCCGGGGACGCTGTACGCCTCCCTCGTCCCCGATCTGGCCGAGGTGCCGACGTACCACCATCAGGCGGTGGACCGGCTCGGCGCGGGCCTGGTGGCCTCGGCGTACGCGGAGGACGGCACGGTGGAGGCGGTGGAGCTGGCGGCACCGGCCTGGGCGCTCGGAGTGCAGTGGCACCCGGAGATGGGCGAGGACCCCCGGGTGGTCCGGGGGCTCGTCCGGGCGGCGGCGGCCGCGCGGGGGTGAGACGGGGCGCGGGGCGGGCCGTACGGGGGGCTGGGCGCGGGGCGGCCGGGGTGGGCGGTCCGGCCGCCCCGCGGTTCGGGGCCGCGGTCAGGCGGCGGGGGTGGTGGCGGCGATCGCGCGGCGGCCGAGGACCGCGTAGAGGACGGTGGCGACGGCCATGCCGACCGGCAGCGAGAGGTCCATGCCGACGGCGGCGGCGACGGGCCCGGTGTAGACGCTGTCGACGCAGAGGGCTCCGGCGGCGAGACCGCCGAGGAGGGCCGCCGTACCGGCCGGATGGAAGCCGCCGGAGTACCAGAAGGGGCTGCCGGGGGTCTCGTCGGCGAGGGCGGCGGAGTCGTAGCGGCGGCGGCGCAGCACGATGTCGGTGGCGTAGACGCACATCATCGGGCCGGTGAGGACGGTGATCGCCTGGAGGGCGTTGCTGACGGTGTCCAGGAAGTCGGAGACCAGCAGCGCGTAGAGGGTGAGGGCGACGGCGACGGCCCCGTCGAAGAGGACGCTGACGGTGCGCCGGACGCGCAGGCCGACGGCCTGGAGGGCGAGACCGGCGCTGTAGGCGGTGAGGGCGTTGATGGCGATGGTGCCGAGGACCAGGGAGAGCAGGAAGACCGGCACGAACCAGCCGGGCAGGAACTCCTGGAGCGCGGTCTGGGGGTCCGACATGTCGACGGCGGTCGCGGCGAACGCGCCGAGCGAGCAGACCACGACGCTGGGGACGAACGCGCCGAGCGCGGTCCACAGGACGATGGCGCGCGGGGAGCTGTCGCGGGGCAGGTAGCGGGAGAAGTCGGCACTCGTCGTGTACGAGAGCGGGCCCGAGGCGATCATCGTGGTGCCCGCCAGGAGCACCGCCCACAGGGAGGGGCCGGAGAGCGGTTCGGCGGGGGCGTAGGCGAAGTCGGCGTGCCGGAACACGGCGAGGGCGACGACCGCGAAGGCGGCGGTCAGGGCGAGCGTGATCGGCAGGTAGAGCCGGACGATCAGCGCGTGGCCGTAGACGCTGATGGTCAGCGTGAGGGCGGCGATGACGACGACGACGGCGATCTTGACCGGGACGTTCGCCGGTACGCCGGTCTTCTCGACGAGCGCGAAGGCGGCGGCCGCGGCGGCGGCGAGGTTGAGGGCGAAGTAGCAGACGGAGACCAGCCAGCCGCCGACCGCGTTGTTCACGCGGTTGCCGAGGACGCCGTAGAGGGCGCGGGTGATGACCTCGCTGGGCGCGCCGGCGGCCGGGCCGGAGGTGGCGAGCACGCCGGTGAGCACCCAGAAGAGGTTGCCGGCCACGATCACGGCGATCGCCTGCCAGAGGGTCAGCCCCATGAGGACGAGGGCGCCGCCGATGACGAGGCTGAGGTAGTTGACGTTCGCCGCAGCCCAGACGGAGAAGAGCTCGCGGGGGTGTCCGTGGCGCTCGGCGTCCGGGATGTGGTCGATGCCGTGGGCCTCGACGCGGCCGGGCCGGTCGGCGGCCGGCAGGGGTGCCCGCTCGCGCTCTGTCCCGGGGCGCGGGTCGGGGATCGTGGAAGCCATGCGGCCCTCCGGTGCGTGATTGCCCACCTGGTTGCTTATTGGTCGCACACTCAATAGCATCGCCGGTATGTCGTCAAGCGTTCAGCGCAAGCGCATCCGGAAATCACCCGAGGCCCGGCGGGCGGAGATCGTCGCGACCGCCGCGCGGATCGCCCTCACCGAGGGCCTGGAGTGCGTCACCCTGCGGCGGGTCGCCGAGGAGCTGTCGGTCAGGCCCGGCCTGATCAGCCATTACTTCCCCTCGGCCGAGGACCTGGTGGCCGAGGCGTTCTCGACCGCCGCCCTCGGCGAACTCGACACGCTGCTGCCGGCGGAGCGCCCGGACGGCACCCCCGCGCAGTACCTGGCCCGCTACTTCGCCCTCTCGTCCGGCGAGGCCTACGACGACATCAGCCGCCTCTGGATCAACGCCCGCCACCTGAGCCGGTACCGCCCGGTCCTGCGGGAACGGGTCACCCGGATGGAGCTCGCCTCCGACGACCGGCTGGAGACCCTGATCCTCGACGGCGTCGCGCGCGGCGAGTTCCGCACGGGCGACGCGCGGTCGGCGGCCATCCAGATCCTCGTCGTCCTCGACGGCCTGGGCGCCCACGCCAACTCCGACCGCACCGACCGCCCCCCGGCCGTCGCCCGCCTGGCCCTCAGCACGGCCGAACGCGCCCTGGACCTCCCCCCGGGCACCCTCGACGCCCCCGGCGCCACCGGCACCCTGCCCCTGGAGTACTCCCCCACGGAGGCGGCGGAGGCGGCGGTGCCGCGCGCGGCGGCGGCGACGACCGTGGCGGTGACGGTGGCGGATCCCGCCGACACCGCGGCGGAGGCGGACGCGGACGCCTGACGCCTGGTGGCTTCGGCGGGCGGCGGGCCGGACGGCGGAGGTGCCGGCGGAGGCGGGCGCCCGCCTCCGCCGGCCGCCGAACCGGCTCGGTCCGTGAGGGGTCCCGGCCCCGGCCCTCCGGCCGGAAGCGCCGCCAGGCGGGGGCCGCCCAGGGCCCCCGGTCGTCAGCCTCCTGTCGCCCACGATCCCGCCGCCCCACAGTCCACCGCCCCGCCCCGCCCCTCCCCCGACCACCCACGGCCCCGGCCCTTCTGCCGCCCGCGGTCCCGGTCCCGTGCCCATGGCCGGAGGCCGGGGCGCGGGCAGGGGGCGGGGCCGGGGAGCGGTCCACCGCTCGGCCCGGCCACAGCCTCCCTCCCCCACCACCGCCCCTCCCTCTCTCCCGCACCACCACCGCAAGGAGCGTCACCGTGTCCAGCCGACTCGTCATCCACTCCGCACGACTGCTCGACCCCGCCACCGGAGGGTTCCTCGCGGCGAGTGCGCTCGCCGTGGACGGGGAGGGGCGGATCGCCGCGATCGGCGACGACCGGGAGGTACGGGCGCTCGCCGGGGCCGGGACGACCGTCGTCGACCTCAAGGGGGCCGTCGTCACGCCCGGTCTGGTCGACGGCCATGTACACCCCGTCACCGGTGCCGAGCTGACCGGCGGTCTCGACCTCTCCGGCTGCGCCGGGCTCGGGGACGTACGGGAGGCGCTGGCGCGGGAGGCGCGGCGGCTGCGGCGCGGCGGCTGGCTCTTCGCCTGGGGCCTCGACCCGAACGTCTTCGGCGACGAGCCGGTCGGCATCGCGCCCTTCGACGCCGTCCTCGACGGGGTACCCGCCTTCCTGCTGCTCTTCGACGCGCACTCCGCGCTCGCCTCCCGCCGCGCCCTCGAACTCGCCGGGATCGACGGCCCCCGCACCTTCGCCCAGGCCTCCGCCGAGATCGTCTGCGACGCCGAAGGGCGCCCCACCGGGCTGCTCCAGGAGGACGCCGCCTGCGAGCTGGTCGAGCGGGTCGCACCCCAGCCGAACCGCGCCGAACGCCTGGAACGGCTCGCCTCCGCGCTCGACGCGATGGCGGCGGCCGGACTGACCGGCGGGCACGTCATGGACGCCAACGGCGACAGCCTCGACCTCTTCGCCGAGCTCGACGCCGCCGGCCGACTGCCGCTGCGGCTGCGCGTGGCCCCCTGGTGCCAGCCCGGCACCGACGACGCCGGGGTCCGCGAGCTGATCGCGCTCCAGGGCCGGGGCGGCGCCCTGTGGCAGGTCGCCGGCGTGAAGCTCTTCATGGACGGCACGATCGACAACGGCACGGCCTGGCTGGAGCGGCCCGACTGCCACGGCGAGTCCACCCACGCCTTCTGGCCGGACCCGGAGGCGTACACGGAGATCATCGGCGCGCTGCACCGGGCCGGGGTGCCGACCGCGACCCACGCCATCGGCGACGCCGCCGTCCGGCACGTCCTCGACTCGGTCGAGAAGGCCCGGGCGACCGGTGGCGACCCGGCCGTACGCCACCGGGTCGAGCACATCGAGACCGTCCCGGACGACACCCTGCGCCGGTTCGCCCAGCTGGGCGTGGTCGCCTCCATGCAGCCCACCCACTGCTGCGACTTCACCCGTGCCGACCACACCGACAACTGGTCGCGCCGGCTCGGCGAGGAGCGCGCCGGACGCGCCTGGCGCTGCCGGGACCTGGTGGACTCCGGGGCGACCGTGGTCCTCGGCTCGGACTGGCCCATCGCCCCGTTCCCGCCGCTGGGCGTGCTGGCCGGCGCCGTGCACCGCCGCCCGACCCGCGACCTCGCGCAGCCGCCGCACGGCCCCGAGCAGGCGCTGTCCCCGCTGGAGGCGCTGCGCGGCCTGACCACCGGCGCGGCCTACGCGGCGGGCGAGGAGCGGCTCTCCGGCCGCCTCGCCGTCGGCCACCGCGCCGACCTGACGGTCCTCGCCGCCGACCCGCTCACCACCCCGGCCGCGGACCTCCCCGACGTCCCGGTCCTCCTCACCGCCGTCGACGGCCGCGTCACCCACCGCGCTCCGCAGCTGTGACCGCCCCGGCCCGGCCCGGGGCGACGGGTCGGGCCGGGACGGGCCGGGACGGGCCGGGAGGTCCTAGGACCTCGTCAGGGAGAGCAGGTCGCGGGCCGGGCCGGTCGGGCGGTGGCCCGTGGGCCAGACGGCGCGCAGGTCGCGGGCGAGGCGCACGCCCGCGACCGGGACGGCGACCAGACGGCGCGAGGACAGCTCCTCGGCGATGGCCAGTTCGCTGAGGACCGCCGGGCCCGCGCCGCTGACCGCCGCGGCCTTGACCGCGGTGGTGGAGGCCAGTTCGAGCAGCGGCCGGGCGAGCCCGCCGTGCCCGGCGAGCGCCGCGTCGAGCACCTGGCGGGTGCCCGAGCCGTGCTCCCGCAGCACCAGCGGGGTCGCGGCCAGTTCGGCCGGGTCGATCGGCTTCCGGCGGCGGGCCCACGGGTGCGAGGGCGCCACGACCACGGCCAGCCGGTCGTGGGCGACGATCGTGCCGTCGAGCCCGTCGGGGACGGCCAGGCCCTCGACGAACCCGAGGTCCGCCTCCCCGGCGAGCAGCCGCTCCGCGACCACCGCCGAGTTCCCCGCCTGGAGCGAGACCGCGGTGTCCGGCCGCTCCGCGCGCAGCGCGATCAGCCACCCGGGCAGCAGGTACTCGGCGATCGTCATGGACGCGACCACCCGCAACCGCGAGTCCCGGCGGCCGCGCAGCGCCTGTACGCCCGCGTCGAACGCCTCCGCGGACTCCACGATCCGCCGCGCCCAGTCCGTGACCAGCGCCCCCGCGTCGGTCAGCCGGGAACCGCGCGGCGAACGGTCCACCAGCGCCACGCCGAGCTGCCGCTCCATCGAACGGATCCGGCTGCTCGCCGCGGGCTGGGTGATCCCCACCTCGCGCGCGGCGGCGCCGAGGCTGCCGTGCCGGGCGACCGCGAGCAGCAGTTCGAGGGCACCGAGGTCGGGAACCCGGTGCGACAGGTGCGCGGTCCCGGAACCGGATCCCGAACCGGAGCCGGGTCCGGAGCCCGTACCGGACCCCGCGCCCGTACCCGCCCCCGCACCCACGCCCGAGCCCCCGCTCGCACCCGTCCCCCGGCCCGCCGCCCCCGCGCCGAAACCCGCGCCCCCGGTGCCCCGCACCGGTTCCGCGCCGCCCGCGCCCCGCTCCCTGCTCATAAGGCCAGCTTATGACGTCATAGCCGCATGATCCCTGGTGGGGGAGGCGCGCGCGGGCGACGGTGGGGTCATGGCAAGCCTCGCACCCTCCGGCACCCTCCTCGGAGCCACCACCCCCGGCCTCCGCGCGCCCCGCACCGTCCGTCACCTCGGACCCAACTGGTACGCCTCCGTGATGGGCACCTCCGTCGTCGGCACGGCGGGCGCCGCGCTTCCGGTCGCCGTGCCCGGTCTCCGTACCCTCTGCACCGCCGTCTGGGCGCTCTCGCTCGCGATGCTGCTGACCCTGCTCACCGCCCGGGCCGCCCACTGGCGCCGCCACCCCGACCAGGCCCGCGCCCACCTCCTGGACCCGGCGGTCGCCCCCTTCTACGGCTGTCTGTCGATGGCGCTGCTGGCCGTCGGGGGCGGCACGCTGACGGTCGGCCGGGACTGGATCGGACTCCCCGCCGCCGTCGCCGTCGACGCCGTCCTCTTCACCGCGGGCACCGCCGTGGGCCTGGCCGCGGCGGTCGCCGTTCCGTATCTGATGGTGGTCCGGCACCGTATCGAGCACGCCTCCCCGATCTGGCTGCTGCCCGTCGTCGCGCCCATGGTCTCCGCCGCGCTCGGCCCGCTGCTCCTCCCCCACCTGCCCGGGGGCCAGGCCCGGCAGACCCTCCTGCTCGCCTGCTACGCGATGTTCGGGATCAGCCTGCTCGCCACCCTGGTGATGCTGCCGCTGGTCTTCGGCCGGCTGGTCCTCACCGGGCCGCTGCCGCTCGCGCTCACCCCCACGCTCTTCCTGGTCCTCGGCCCGCTGGGCCAGTCGACCACCGCCGCCAACGCCTTCGC
This sequence comes from Streptomyces roseolus, assembly GCF_014649855.1. GTDB lineage: Bacteria > Actinomycetota > Actinomycetes > Streptomycetales > Streptomycetaceae > Streptomyces > Streptomyces roseolus. Next base: position 143,876 of record NZ_BMTV01000016.1, read on the forward strand.
CGACACCGCCGCGGGCGTGCTCCCCGAGCCGTACGCGCACGGCTTCGCCGCCTTCGCCGTCCTCTACGGCGTGCCCGTCATGGGCTTCGCCCTGCTGTGGCTGGCGCTCGCCGGCGCGATGGTGGTGCGGGCCCGGCGTGCCGGCATGGGGTTCGCGATGACCTGGTGGGCCTTCACCTTCCCGGTCGGCACCTGCGTCACCGGCGCCGAGGGGCTGGCCCGCCACACCGGGCTCGACGCCTTCCGCTGGCTGGCCGTCGCCCTGTACGTCCTCCTGGCCGCGGCCTGGCTGGTGGCCGGTGCGCACACCGTGCGCGGCCTGGTCAGCGGAGCGCTGCTCGCAGGGCCCGGTGGAGCAGCCGCGGCGCCCGGACCAGCGACGGCCCGTACCAGGTGAGCATCCGCCCGTCGACGAGCGCGGCCGCGGCCCCGGGGAACGCCTCGGGGCCGTCGTCCGCCGTGAAGCGGTACGGCTCGTCCGGCAGGACCACGAGCCGCGGACCGGCCGCCGTCAGTTCGGCGAGCGGGACCTTCGGGTAGCGCTCGGGGTGGTCGGCGTACAGGTTGCGGACGCCGAGCCGGGCGAGGAGGTCGCCGGCGAAGGTGTCCCGGCCGAGCACCATCCAGGGCCGCCGCCAGATCGGCACGACGGCGGTGACGCCGTCCCCGACCGGTTCGGCCGCCGCCCACGCCTCCTCCGCCTCCGCCAGCCAGCGCGGGCGCCGGGGCGCGCCGCAGGCGGCGAGGACGTCCCCGAGGACGTCGAGCCCCTGGTCGAGGGTGCGGACCTCCGTCACGAGGACGTCGGCGCCACCCGCGCGCAGGGCGTCCAGGTCGGGGGCGCGGTTCTCCTCCTCGTTGGCGAGGACGAGATCGGGCCGGAGGGCGAGGACCGCGGCCACGTCGGGGTTCTTGGTGCCGCCGATCCGGGCGACGTCGAGCCCGGCGGGGCGGGCGCACCAGTCGGTGGCGCCGACGAGGAGCCCGGGGGCGGTGACGGCGACGGCCTCGGTGAGCGAGGGCACCAGGGAGACCACGCGCGGGGACCGGCTCCTGAGCCGCGTCACTCCTCCTCCACCTCGACGTGGTCGGCGACCGCGACGACCAGGAGGCGGGTGCCGGGCTCGGTGGCGCGCCAGCGGTGCCGGACGCCGCCGGAGAGGTACAGGGTGTCGCCCCGGCCGAGGCGGTGGGCGCGGCCCTCGGCCTCGACCTCGACGGCGCCGTCGGCGACGTACAGCAGCTCGTCGTTGCGGTGCTGGAACTCGCGGCCCGCGTCCTGCTCGCCGGTGAACTCCAGGGCGTGCAGCTGGTGCCGGGCGCGGACCAGGCGCCGGATCCCGTCGGGGAGACCGGGCGTGCCCTCGTCGGCGCGGACGACGTCGACGGTGCGGGCGGCCTCGGCGGCGGCGAGGAGTTCGGCGGCGGTGGTCTGGAGGGCCTCGGCGACCAGTTCCAGGGAGCGGCGGCTGGGGCGGGCGCGCTCGTTCTCGATCTGGCTGAGGAAGGGCACGGAGAGGCCGCTGCGGGAGGCGACGACGGCCAGGGTGAGCTGGAGGGCCCTGCGGCGCCTCTTGACGGCCGCGCCCACGCGGGGTGCTTCCTTCTCGTCCATGGCGCTCCCTCCCTCTGCCGGCTGCCTCGACGCGTACCTGCTGGTTACCTGCACCTTACGCAGCTTTGGGCCGGGGTTTCGCGTCGTGGCGGAAAGGAGCCCGGAAGGAAGCGGGGAACGGGCCAAGGAACGAGTCGGGGACGAGTCGGGGACGAGTCGGGGACGAGTCGGGGTGGATCCCGGGTCGAGCGGGCGACGAGCCGGGGCCGGATCCGGGGAGGGGTGGTCGCCGGACGTGCCCGGCGACCACCCCTCCCCCACGGATGACGGTCCCCCGTCACTCCCCCGTCACTGCGGGGCGAGCCGCTCCGCGAGGCCCGGCTGGGCGTCCAGCCAGGCCCGGACGGCCTCCTGCTCCTTGCCCTTGCCGCTCTCCTGGATCTCCGCCTCGAGGCCGGTGAGCTGCTTCTCGCTGAGCTCGAAGTCCTTCAGCCAGGCCCCCACTTCGGGGTTCTCCTCGCTGAAGCCCTTGCGGGCCAGGGTGTGGACGCCGTCGCCCTTGCCCCAGACGCCCTTCGGGTCGGCGAGCTTCGTCAGGTCGTGCGCGGAGTAGGCCCAGTGCGGGGACCACAGGGTGACGACGACCGGTTCCTCGCGGTCGTAGGCGCGCTTCAGCTCGGCGAGCATGCCGGGCGTGGAGCCGTCGACGACCTCGTACTCGCCCTCCAGGCCGTACTCCTTCAGGACCTTGTCCTTGAGGATGCCCATCATGCCGGCGCTGGGCTCGATGCCGACGATGCGGCCCTTGAAGCGGTCGCCCTTGCCCTTGAGGTCGGCGAGGGACTTCACGTCCTTCACGTAGGAGGGGACGGACAGCTCCAGGGAGGTCGGGCCGTACCAGGAACCGAGGTCCTCCAGCTTGTTCCCGTACTTCTCCAGGTACGAGGCGTGGGTGACGGGCAGCCACGCGTCGGTCTGGAAGTCGAGCTGCCCGCCGGCGAGGCCGGTGTACAGCGCGCCGGCCTCCAGCTGCTTGGTCTCGACCTCGTACCCGCGGCGCTCCAGGAGCTCCTTCCACAGGTAGGTGGAGGCGATGCCCTCGTCCCACGGGATGTAGCCGATGCTGATCTTCTTGCCGTGGCCGGCGCCCGCGCCGGACGCGGCGGTCGAGGTGGCACCGGAGCCGCCGAGGAAGCCGGTGCCGCCCGCGACGAGCGCGAGGACGACGATGCCGACGAGCGCGGTGACGGGCTGCGGGCGGTGCGCCCACAGCCTCGCGGTGCGGCGGCGGGCGACGGCGGCGCGGGCCTTCACGAGGGCGCGGCGGCCGAGCGGGGAGACCTGGCGGCCGAGCGCGCCGGTCATCCGGTCGAGGTACATGGCGAGGACGACGATGGAGACGCCCGCCTCGAAGCCGAGGCCGATGTCGACGTTGCCGATGGCCTTGTAGACGGCGCCGCCGAGCCCGCCGCCGCCGACCATGCCGGCGATGACGACCATGGAGAGGCCGAGCATGATGACCTGGTTGACGCCGGCCATGATCGTCGGCACGGCGAGCGGCAGCTGGACGCGGAGCAGGGTGTTGCGCGGGGTGGTGCCGAACGCCTCGGCGGCTTCGACGAGTTCGGCGTCGACCTGCCGGATGCCGAGCTCGGTCATGCGGACGCCGGGCGGCAGCGCGAAGACGATGGTGGCGATGATGCCGGGGACCACGCCGACGCCGAAGAAGATGATGCCGGGGATGAGGTAGACCATCGCCGGCATGGTCTGCATGAAGTCGAGGACGGGCCGCAGCACGGCGCTGACCGTCTTGGACCGGGCCGCCCAGATGCCGAGCGGGACGGCGATCACCAGGGTGACGAGGGTGGCGACGAGGACCAGCGAGAGCGTCGCCATCGCCTCGTCCCACAGCTGTACGGAGTCGACGAGCGCGAGCCCGGCGAAGGAGAGAAGGCCGGCGGCGAGGCCGCGCAGCCACCAGGCGACGACGGCGAGGATGCCGGCGAAGAGCAGCGGCTGCGGCGCCGACAGGACGGCGTCGATGCCGTCGTACAGGCCGGTGATGCCGGAGCTGACGGCGTCGAAGAGCCAGGAGAACCGTGCCTGGAGCCAGTCGACGGAGGCGTCGACCCAGGAACCGAGGGGAAGCTCAGGCATGAGCGGTCACCCCCTCGGTCGCGAGCCCGCCCATCACGGCGAGCAGCTTCTCCTTCCGTACGACTCCGAGGGTGACCCCGCCGGAGTCCCGGACGGTCACCGGGTGCGGGCCCTCGGCGGCGAGGGCGCACAGGTCGGCGAGGAGCGTGTCGGGGCCCGCGACCGGGGCGTCCGGGTCGGGCTCGGCACCGGCCTCGGGGGAGGTCATCACGGCGGAGGCGGTGAGCACCCGGGAGCGGTCGACGTCCTGGATGAAGGAGGCGACGTAGTCGTCGGCTGGCCGGACCAGGATGTCCTCGGCCGAGCCGAGCTGCACGATCCGGCCGCCGCGCATCACGGCGATGCGGTCGCCGAGGCGCATGGCCTCGTTGAGGTCGTGGGTGATGAAGACGATGGTCTTCTTCAGCTGCTTCTGGAGCACCAGGAGCTGGTCCTGCATGTCGCGTCGGATCAGCGGGTCGAGGGCGCTGAAGGACTCGTCCATGAGCAGCAGGTCGGCGTCGGTGGCGAGCGCCCGGGCCAGGCCCACGCGCTGCTGCATGCCGCCGGAGAGCTCGTCGGGCCAGGAGTTCTCCCAGCCGGCCAGGCCGCACAGCTCCAGCGCCTCGGCGGCGCGCTTCTCGCGTTCGGCGCGCGGGACGCCCTGGACCTCCAGGCCGTAGCCGGCGTTCTCCAGGACGGTGCGGTGCGGGAAGAGCGCGAAGTGCTGGAAGACCATGCTGACGCGGCGGGAGCGGACCTCGCGCAGCGCGCGGGGGGAGAGCGCGGTGAGGTCGTCGCCGTCGTAGAGGACGCGGCCCGCGGTCGGTTCGAGCAGGCCGTTGAGCATGCGCAGCAGGGTGGACTTGCCGGAACCCGAGAGGCCCATGACCACGAAGATCTGACCCGGTTCGACCACGAACGACGCGTCGACGACGGCGGCGGTGACGCCGTCCTCGCGCAGTGCGTCGCGGTCGGCGCCGTTCACGAGCGCGCGGACGGCCGCGGTCTCGTCGGCGGGGCGTCTGGCGAACACCTTGAACAGGTGGTCGGCCTGGAGCCTGGACACATTCACCTCACGGATAGCAGGGAAAACGGCCCGCCACCCCCGCGACCGGGCCGTTGGAGCGGGGCGGGATCTGCCCGCGACACCCGTCGCGTACGGGGCCCACCACTCGGGGCCCCTTACCGGGTCCGCTCCGGGCTCGCGCCTGCCCCGCCCCCCCAAGGGCAAACGCAAAGGTGACGGGGGTCACGGCGACGTACGAAGGACGGGTCTCCGCGCGGGGGCGGGAGGCAGGCGCCGGGCGGGTGCGGCAGGACGCGGCGACCGCAGCTCCGGGCCGGTGCGGCAGGGTGCGGCGACGTCCGGCCCGGGCCGGTGCCGGTCGGGTGCGGCGGCATCCGGTCCAGGCCGGTGCCGGTCGGGTGCGGCGGCATCCGGTCCAGGCCGGTGCCGGTCGGGTGCGGCGGCGTCCGGTCCGGGACGGTGTCGGTCGGGTGCGGCATGATCGGGGTGTGACGCGACGCCTGATGCTCCTGGACACCGCCAGCCTCTACTTCCGTGCGTACTTCGGCGTGCCGGACTCGGTCCGGGCCCCGGACGGGACGCCGGTCAACGCCGTGCGGGGGCTGCTCGACTTCATCGGCCGGCTGGTCCACGACCACCGGCCGGACGACCTGGTCGCCTGCTGGGACGAGGACTGGCGCCCCCAGTGGCGGGTGGACCTGATCCCCTCCTACAAGGCGCACCGGGTGGCCGTGGAGACGGAGACCGGGCCGGACGAGGAGGAGATCCCGGACACGCTCGCCCCGCAGGTGCCGGTGATCGAGGAGGTCCTCGCGGCGCTCGGCATCGCCCGGATCGGCGCGGCGGGCTACGAGGCGGACGACGTGATCGGCACGCTCGCGGAGCGGGCGAAGGGCCCGGTGGACATCGTGACCGGTGACCGGGACCTCTTCCAGCTCGTCGACGACGAGCGGGCGGTCCGGGTGCTGTACCCGCGCAAGGGCGTCGGCGACTGCGACCTGGTGGACGACGAGCTGATCCGCGCCAAGTACGGGGTGCGGCCCGACCGGTACGCCGACTTCGCGGCCCTCCGCGGCGACGCCAGCGACGGCCTGCCCGGCGTGAAGGGCATCGGCGAGAAGACGGCGGCGCAGCTGATCACGGAATACGGCGACCTGGCCGGCGTGCGGGCGGCGGCCGAGGACGGCACCTCGAAGCTCACCCCGGCCAAGCGGCGGGGGATCGTGGAGGCGGCGGCCTATCTGGACGTGGCGCCGACGGTGGTCCGGGTCGCGCGGGACGTGAAGCTGCCCGACTTCGACCCGGCGCTGCCGGCGGCCCCGCGCGATCCGGCGGCCCTGGACGCGCTGGCGGCCCGCTGGAACCTCGGAGGCGCCGTGAACCGGCTGCTGCCGGTCCTCGCCGGCCGCGGCTGACGCGCCGAACGGGCGGGGATGTTAACTTAGGCATACCTAAGTCTCACCCAGGCAGTCAGGAGAGCCCGCCGTGGCAGAGCAGCCGGCCCGCAAGGCCCCCCAGGCCACCGAAGCGCGCGTGGTGCGCACCGAGCGCATCACCCCGCACATGGTGCGGATCGTGCTCGGCGGTCCGGGCCTGGACGGTTTCGACGCCGGGTCCTTCACCGACCACTACGTGAAGGTGCTCTTCGCTCCCGCGGAGGTCACCTACCCGGAGCCCTTCGACATGGAGCGGATCCGGGCCGAGTACCCGCGCGAGCAGTGGCCCACCACCCGCACGTACACGGTGCGCGCCTGGGACCCGGTCCACCGCGAGCTGACCCTGGACTTCGTGGTCCACGGCGACGAGGGCCTGGCGGGCCCCTGGGCGGCCCGCGCCCAGGTCGGCGAGACGGTCCGCTTCCTCGGCCCCGGCGGCGGCTACGCCCCGGACCCGGCCGCGGACTGGCACCTCCTCGTCGGCGACGAGAGCGCCCTCCCGGCCATCGCGGTCGCCCTCGAACGCCTCCCCGCGAACGCGAAGGTGCACGCCTTCATCGAGATCGAGGACGCCGCCGACGAGCAGAAGTTCGCGACCGAGGCGGGCATCGAGGTGACCTGGCTCCACCGCACCGGCCGCCCGACCGGCGAAGCCCTCATCGAAGCCGTACGCGCCCTGCCCTTCCCCGAGGGCGACGTCCACGCCTTCGTCCACGGCGAGGCCGGCTTCGTCAAGGAACTCCGCCGCCACCTCCGCATGGACCGCCAGGTCCCCCGCGAACGCCTCTCCATCTCCGGCTACTGGCGCCATGGCAAGACGGACGAGGCCTGGCGCGCCATCAAGCGGGAATGGAACGCCCAGGTGGAACGCGAACAGGAACCCACCCAGACCCCCTGACGAACACCCGGACCGGGGAAGCCCCTTCCCTCTTACCCCTTCCCTCTTACCCCTTCCTTCTCCCTCCCCCTCCCCTCCCCCCTCCCTCTCCTCCCCTGCCCCTTCCAGGCACCTATCCTGGCGCCATGGTCACCCCCGAACGCGCCGTGGGCGCCGTGCTCGGCTCCGCGGTCGGCGACGCGTTGGGCGCGCCCTTCGAGTTCGGGCTGCCCGGTGTCTTCAGCGCCCGGTTCCCGGACGGTGTCGGGGAGTTGTGCGGGGGCGGGGGCTGGGACCCGGGCGAGGCCACCGACGACACCCAGATGGCGGTGCTCATCGGGGAGTCGCTGCTCGACCGCGGCGGGCTCGACCTTCCCGACGTGTTCGACCGGTTCCGGCGCTGGGCTGCCGCCGATCCCAAGGACATCGGCCTCCTGACCGAGCGCGTGCTGCTGGGCGGCGAGCCGTGGGACCGGGCGGCCGCCCTGGACTTCCGGGTGGAGGGGCGCGGCGCCGGCAACGGTTCTCTGATGCGGGCCTCCACGGCCGCCGTCCACTTCGCCGCCCGGGGGCGGACCGCGACCATGGACGCCGGCCGCCGGCTCGCCGCCCTCACCCACGGGGACCCTGCCGCCTGGGAGGGCACCGCACTGCTGCACGAGCTGATCCGCGTGGCCCTGCTCGACGGCGATCCCCTGGCCGCGCTCCCTGACGTCCTCGCCGAGGTGGACCCGCGTCATCGGGAGCGCTGGGCCACCGTCCTGGCGCCCGGCTGGCGGCCGGAGGACGCGACGGAGTTCAACGGGGCCGTGTGGCCCTGCCTCGGCTCCGCCGTGTGGGCGCTGCGCACCACCGGCACCTTCGAGGAGGCTCTGACCGCTGCCGTCGATCTCGGTGGGGACACCGACACGGTGGCCGCCGTCACCGGCATGCTGGCGGGCGCCGTGCACGGCGCCGGGGCGATCCCGGACCGCTGGACGGCCGCGCTGCACGTCCCCCTTCCCGGTTTCGGCGGCCGCGTCCTGCGTGCGGGCGACCTACGGTCGCTGGCGCTCGCTCTGCGCCTCAGCACCTGACCCCGGTTCCGTCCGTCCGCTGAACCGCCACGCCGCCGAACCGCACGCCCGGTCACCCCGTCGCGCTCCCCCGTGCCCGGACGTGGGCCAAGACCTCGCGGTGGGGCTGGAGGGTGAGGCCGGGGACCGGGCGTATCTCCTCGGGGTCCACGTCCAGGTCGTAGCGGCGGGCGAGGACGGCGAGGACGAGGACCGCTTCCACGAGGGCGAAGCGGGTGCCGAGGCAGACGCGGGGGCCGCCGCCGAAGGGGTACCAGGCGTATTCGGGGATCTTCTCGGCCGGCGCGGCCTCGTCGTCGGTGAGCCAGCGCTCGGGGCGGAAGGTGTCGGCGTCGCCGTACCAGCGGGGGTCGCGGTGGGTGGCCCACTGGCTGGACCAGACGCGGGTGCCGGGCGGGACGGGGGTGCCGCCGAGGGTGGCGCCCTCCTTGGCGACGCCGGTGAGCAGCCAGATCGTGGGGTAGAGGCGGAGGGTCTCCTTGATCACGGCCTGGGTGTAGGTGAGGGAGGCGTAGTCGTCGTGGCCGGGCTCGTGGTCGGCGAGGACCCGGTCGAGCTCCTCGGTCAGCGTCCGCCGGACCTTCTCGTCGCGGGAGAGGAGGTACCAGGCCCAGACGAGGGTGGAGCTGGTGGTCTCGTGGCCGCCGATGTAGAGGGTGACCGTCTCGTCGCGGATCTCGCGGTCGGAGAGCTGGGCGCCCGTCTCGTCCCGGGCGGTCAGAAGCCGGCTGAGGAGGTCGGGGCGGTCCTCGTCGCCGTCCCGGTGGCGGGCGACGAGGCGGGCGACCTCGGCGTCGATGACGGCGGTGGCGCGCTTGACGCGGGCCCGTCCGGGGGTGGGGACCCAGTCGGGCAGGAGGGCGCCGATCCCGCTCAGCTCGGCGCCGATCTCCTGCTGGGCGACGTCCATCGCCCGCCCGATGGCCTCCGCGTCGGCGGCGGTGTCGGCCCCGAAGATGGTGCGGACGGCGATGAGCTGGGTGAGGGCCGCCATCTCCTTCTTGATGTCGATCCGCTGCCCGTCCGACCAGCGGTCGGCGAGGGCGACGGCGCACTCCGTCATGGTCGCCGCGTAGGAGCGGACCTGCTTGGGGCGGACCGACGGCTGGACCAGCGAGCGCTTGCGGCGCCAGTCGCGGCCCTTGGCGACCACCACGCCGTTCCCGAGCAGGGTGCGCAGCGCGATGCCCAGGTCCGGCTGGTCGAAGGCGGACTCGATCCCGGTGAGGAGTTCGCCGATGGTCTCGGGGTGGGCGATGAAGAGCGCGGGGCTGGGGCCGAACCGCCAGCGGACGAAGTCGCCCCGCTCCCGCAGCTGTTCGAAGAAGGCGAGCGGGTCCTTGCCGAAGGCCGGCAGATTGCCGAGCACCGGCACCCCGCGCGGTCCCTCGGCGATGGTGATGGCGCTTCCCGCCTCCGCGCCGGCGTGCGTGGTCATGTACGGCCCCTCCCCCACTCGCTGTCCCCTGTGCGAGTCCATGCAAGCGGAAGGCAGGGCCACCGCGCCACCCCTGTGGACGACGGCCTGTGGACAACCGCGCCGAAACGGCGGGAGGGCCCGCGGTGTCCTCCACCACGGGCCCTCCCAGCGGGAAGTGACGCGACGTCAGCCCACCGAGCTGTACGCCACCACACCGCGCAGCAGCGCGTCCACGGCCTTGCGCGCGTTCTTCGCGACCGTGCTGTTCTCCTTGGGGGCCGCCGCGGCGATCTGTCCGAGGACGTCGATGACCTGCTTGCACCAGCGGACGAAGTCGCCGGCCGGCATCTCCGCCTCGCGCAGCACCTCGTCGAGGCTCTTGTCGGAGGCCCACTGGTAGGCGGCCCAGGCGAAGCCGAGGTCGGGCTCGCGCTGGCCGACGCCCTCCGCCTGGTTGATCTTGAACTCCTCCTCCAGTGCGTCGAGCCGGCCCCAGATGTGGACCATCTCGGCGAGCGCCGCCTTGGCCTGGCCGCCGGGCACCTTCGGCGCCACGGCGTCGTCGGCCTGCCGCGCCTCGAAGACGAGGGCGGAGACGCAGGCGGCGAGCTCGGCGGGGGCGAGCCCCTCCCAGACGCCTTCGCGGAGGCATTCGCTGGCGAGGAGGTCGAGTTCGCCGTAGAGGCGGGCGAGCCGCTTGCCGTTGTCGGTGACCTCGTCGCCGCGCAGGTAGTCGAGCTCGGTGAGGAGCGCGACGATCCGGTCGAAGGTGCGGGCGATGGTGTTCGTCCGGCCCTCGATGCGCCGCTCCAGCTGCTTGGTGTCGCGCTGGAGGCGGTGGTAGCGCTCGGCCCAGCGGGCGTGGTCCTCGCGCTCGTCGCAGCCGTGGCAGGGGTGGGCGCGGATCGCCGAGCGCAGCCGCGCGATCTCGCGGTCGTCGGCCGCGCCGGAGCGCTGCTTGCGGTGCCGCTCGGGGTTGATGTGCCCGGCCTTGGAGCGGAGCGCCGAGGCGAGGTCGCGGCGGGACTGCGGGGAGCGCGGGTTGAACGACTTGGGGACCCGCATGCGCTCCAGGGCCTCCACCGGGACGGGGAAGTCGATGGAGGCGAGGCGCTTGACCTGCCGCTCGGCGGTGAGGACGAGGGGCCGTGGCCCGTCGTGGTGCTCGAAGCCGCGGTGGCCGTTGGTGCGGCCGGCCGGGATGCCGGGGTCGAGGACGAGCGCGAGGCCGGCGAACTTGCCGGTGGGCACGTGGATGACGTCGCCGGGCTTCAGCTTCTCCAGGGAGGCGGCGGCCTGGGCGCGCCGCTGGGCGGCGCCCTGCTTGGCCAGGTCCGTCTCGCGGTCCTTGAGGTCGCGGCGGAGCCGCGCGTACTCCTCGAAGTCGCCGAGGTGGCAGGTCATGCCCTCGCGGTAGCCCTCCAGCCCCTCCTCGTTCCGCTGGACCTGGCGGGAGATGCCGACGACGGAGCGGTCCGCCTGGAACTGGGCGAAGGAGGTCTCCAGGAGCTCCCTGGAGCGGTGGCGGCCGAACTGCTCGACCAGGTTGACCGCCATGTTGTACGAGGGGCGGAAGCTGGAGCGCAGCGGGTAGGTGCGGGTTCCGGCGAGCCCGGCGAGGTGCTCCGGGTCGAGGCCGCGCTGCCAGAGGACGACGGCGTGGCCCTCGACGTCGATGCCACGGCGGCCGGCCCGGCCGGTGAGCTGGGTGTACTCGCCGGGGGTGATGTCGGCGTGCTGCTCGCCGTTCCACTTGACCAGCTTCTCCAGGACGACCGACCGGGCGGGCATGTTGATGCCCAGGGCGAGCGTCTCGGTGGCGAAGACGGCCTTGACGAGGCCGCGGACGAAGAGCTCCTCGACGACCTCCTTGAAGGTGGGGAGCATGCCGGCGTGGTGGGCGGCGATGCCGCGCTCCAGCGCCTCCAGCCACTCGAAGTAGCCGAGGACGTGGAGGTCCTCGTCGGGGATGGAGGCGGTGCGGGCCTCGACGATCTCGCGGACGCGGCGGCGGCCCTCGTCGTCGTTGAGCCTGAGGCCGGCGTAGAGGCACTGCTGGACGGCGGCCTCGCAGCCGGCGCGGCTGAAGATGAAGGTGATGGCCGGGAGCAGGCCCTCGTTGTCGAGGCGCTCGATGACCTCGGGGCGGCCGGGGGTCCAGATGCGGGAGCGCTGGCGGCGCTCGCGCTCGCGGTCGGCCTCGCGGACCATCTTGCCGCGGCGGCGGTCCCGGGGGTTGTACGTGCGCGAGTTCTCGGTGCGGGCGAGGCGGAGGAGGTCGGGGTTGACCTCGCGGCGGCCGGCGCCGCGGCCGCCGTGGTCGGTCTCCTCCTCGAAGAGGTCGTACATCCGGCGGCCGGCGAGCACGTGCTGCCAGAGCGGGACGGGCCGGCTCTCGGAGACGATGACCTCGGTGTCACCACGGACGGTGTCGAGCCAGTCGCCGAACTCCTCGGCGTTGGAGACGGTGGCGGAGAGGGAGACGAGGGTGACCGACTCGGGGAGGTGGATGATCACTTCCTCCCAGACGGCGCCGCGGAACCGGTCGGAGAGGTAGTGGACCTCGTCCATGACGACGTAGCCGAGGCCGGAGAGCGCCTGGGACCCCGCGTAGAGCATGTTGCGGAGGACCTCGGTGGTCATGACGACGATCGGCGCGTCGCCGTTCACGCTGTTGTCGCCGGTGAGCAGGCCGACCTTGCCGGGGCCGTACCGCTTGACGAGATCGGCGTACTTCTGGTTCGACAGCGCCTTGATGGGCGTCGTGTAGAAGCACTTGCGGCCCTGGGTGAGGGCGAGGTGGACGGCGAACTCGCCGACGATGGTCTTGCCGGAGCCCGTGGGGGCGGCGACGAGCACGCCCTTGCCCGCTTCGAGAGCCTGGCACGCCTCGATCTGGAACGCGTCCAGTCCGAATTCGTACATCTCTCGGAAGGGGGCCAGCGCGGTGGCCTGCTCCGCGTTGCGCGCCCGTGCGGCCGCGTACGCCTCGGCTGGGGTGAGGTCCTCTGTCATCTTGCCTTCGAGCCTACCCGCCCCCTCCGACAGTGACGCGATCTTTATCGAGGGGCTTCACGGCTTCCCGGAGACGACGAGGTCCCCCCGGTTCGCGTCCGGGGGGACCTGGGGCGACCGGGCCGGGGTCAGGTGATGTCGTCGTAGCCGGCGCGGTGGGCGCGGGCGCCGTCGCTGTCGCCGGTGGCCTGCTCGGGCAGGGCGCGGGCGGCGGGGACGGGGTCCAGGGCTCCGACGGGCTCGGGGGTGAGGTCCAGTACGGACGCCTCGTCGTCGGCGAGCTGGGCGTCGGGGTTGTTGCGGGCCCGCCGCCTGTCGTTGAGGAGCGAGAAGCCGACGGCGATGAAGTACAGGACGATGATCGGCCCGGCGAGGGCGATCATGCCGACCGGGTCGGTGGACGGGGTGGCGACGGCTCCGAAGACGAAGGTGCCCATCACCATGGCGCGCCACCAGCCGGCCATGCGCTTGCCGGTGACCACGCCGGTGAGGTTGAGCATGATCAGCAGGAGCGGCAGTTCGAAGGCGAGGCCGAAGACGAGCACCATCCTGGTGGTGAAGTCCAGGAGGTCGTCGAGGGAGAGGAAGTTCGAGGCGACGTCGGGCGTGATGCTGATGAGGACCCGGACGCTGACCGGCATGATCAGGAACGCCGTGTAGGCGCCGGCCGCGAAGAGCGGGACGGCGATGGCGGCGAACCAGTACGTGTACTTCTTCTCGCTCCTGTGGAGGCCGGGCGCGACGAAGGCCCACAGCTGGTACAGCCAGACCGGGCTGGAGGCGATGAGACCCGCCAGCATGATCACCTTCACCGTCGAGGTGAAGGGGGAGAGCATGGTCTGGTAGGCGATGACGACGCACCGTCCGCCGGTGTTCTCGGACAGGGAGGTGTCCGGAGGGCACTTCGGTACGGGGGACGACAGGAGGTCCATCAGCTGCTGGCTGAAGAACGCGGCCACCACGGAGGCGAGCACGACCGCCAGCATCGCCTTGGCCAGGCGGTTGCGCAGCTCACGGAGGTGGTCCGCGAGCGGCATCCGCCCCTCGGGGTCCTTCTCCTTCTTGATGCGGGCAGACTTCAGCAACCCACGTCCTCATCTCGTGCGGGCAGGCCGCTGGGCGGCGAACTTGCGGGCGAACGGTTCAGCGGCCGGCGCGGGCCGGGTCAGCGCTGGGTGGTGTCCGACGCCTCGGTCACGGGACGGGCGCCGGTGACGTCGCCGGGGGCGGCCTTGATGGTGCGCGGGGCCGCGGGGGCGGCCTGGTCGGCCGGGGCCTCGGCCGGAGCGGCCTCCTGGCCCTCCGACTTCATGGCCTTGGCCTCGCTCTTGAGGATGCGGGCCGACTTGCCGAGGGAGCGGGCCATCTCCGGGAGCTTCTTGGCACCGAAGAGGAGCACGACGACCAGCAGGATGAGGCTGATCTCCAGGGGACCGATCTGACGGAACATGACTGTGGTCTCTCTTCTCACCGAGGCGGCATGGGTGCGTGCCCGGCCGGTCGGACATGCGTCCGGCCTCCGCGCTGTCTGCGATCGTAACCCGCAGGAGTAAACGTCGGGCAATGCCCGTGCGTACTCGCGATTGCGTCCGAGGGGCCCTGATCAGGCCGTATCGGCCCGGGGTCGGGCCTTTCGACTCACGGCAGGGAACGGCTTGTTCGCGCCAGTCCGCCGGCCGCGGTCTCCAGGTCGTCCGCGGCGCGCTGGATGCGCCGTGTGGTGTCTTCCACTTGTCGACCGAGACGCCGCACCTCCAGGAAGACCCGGACGGCGAGGACGCCGAGGACGGCGAGGCCGAGGAAGCCGAGGGCGATCGCGAGCATGGGCCAGAACATGGGCGGAGCCTAGCGTTTTCGGGGTGGGGCGCCGGTCAGGCGGTGGTGTGGAGGCGGAGGGTGCGGACGCCGCCGCCGGTGAGGAGTTCGACGATGCGCTCGCCGGCGGGCTTGCGGACGGAGCTTCCGCATTCGGGGCAGGTGAAGGAGTAGAAGGTGGTGCGGCGGCTGGCCCCGATGGCCAGGCGCAGAGCGCCGGCGGCCAGTTCGAAGCGGCAGCGGCAGTCGGGGCAGGCGGCCTTGAAGAGGACCGGGGCGATCGACGCCGACAAGCCGGACATCACGGACATTTCCCTCAACTCTCTACCTGGAAGACTCGCTGGGATTCGCTGCCACTCGGGAAAGTCGCCCCCCTCGGGAGCGGCCTTCCCGCCCGGCCCTCGCGCCGGGGCCGGTCACCCACCCTCGTACGAGAGACGGGTCACACGCCCTCGTACGCGGCCAGGGCCGCCGCCGCCGCCTCGCGGGCGCTGTCCGCGAGCCCGGTCGGCGCGACGATCCGCCCGTCGCTGCCGAGCCGCAGCGCGAGCCGCTTCAGCGAGGCCGGGTCGGGGGTCCGCAGGGTGATCCGCAGGCCGCCGTCGGGCAGCTCGTCGGCCCGGTCGTGGGGGTAGTACTCGGCGACCCAGCGCCCGCCGGGTCCGACCTCGACCACGACCTCCGGGTCGTCGGCGGAGGGCTGGACCAGCCCCTCGGAGAGGTCCCGCAGCTCCAGCTCCGGGGGCGCGGCGGCCTCCTCCAGGATCCGGATCTCGGCGACCCGGTCGAGCCGGAAGGTGCGGCGGTCCTCCGAGAGGCGGCACCACGCCTCCATGTAGGTGTGACCGACCGCGAAGAGGCGGATGGGGTCGACCTCGCGCTCGGTGAGCTCGTCGCGGGCCGGCGAGTAGTAGCGGAGCCAGAGCCGCTTGCGCTCGGAGATGGCGCGGTCCACCTCGGCGAAGACGCCGCCCTCGGACTCGAAGGTGACCGAGAGCCGGGCGCTGGCGCCGGCGGCCTCGCCCGCGGCGGCCTCCAGCTTGGCGGTGGCGCGCACCAGCGCGTCCCGGTCGCCCTCCCGCAGCCCCGGCAGGGTGGCGACGGCGCGGGCGGCGACGAGCAGGGCGGTGGCCTCGTCGGCGGCGAGCCGCAGCGGCTCGGAGGCCTCCGCGCTCAGGGCGCCCGGGTTGCGCCACCAGATCCGGTCGCCGTCGGTGTCGATGTCGAGGAGGTCGCCGCCCCGGAAGCTGGTGCCGCACATGGGCAGCACGTCGAGGTCGGAGATGAGCTCGTCCTCGGTGATGCCGAAGGCGCGGGCCACGTCGGCGACGTGCGCGCCGGGGCGTTCCCGGAGGTAGGTGACGAGGGAGAGCATCCGCCTCGTCTGGTCGATCGCGTTGGCAGCCATGCGGTTCGTCTTCCCCTCAGCCCTTGGCGACGGCGCGCAGCCGCTCCACCACGTCGGCCCTCAGGTCGGCCGGTTCCAGTACGACGACGTCGGGGCCGAACTCGACGAGCCAGGCGTCGAGGCCGTGCCCGTACGGGATCTCCAGCTCGTCCCAGCCGTCGGCGCCCTCGCGCGTCTCGGTGGCGCGGGCCCGCAGCGGATAGCCGCAGCCGCTCCGCAGCCGGATCCGGGCGGAGCGGGTGGCGGTCTCCCCCGCCCAGCTCTCGACGGTCTCGCGGACGGTGACGGCGTCGGGCACCGGCGCGGTGAAGGCGCCGGCCCGGGAGCGGACCTTGCCGGTGATGCGGGAGAGGCGGAAGACGCGCTCGGCGCCGCGGTCGCGGTCCCAGCCGGCGAGGTACCAGTGGCCGCGCCAGCACTCCAGCGTCCAGGGCTCGACCTGGCGGGGCTCGGGGCGGGCGGCGTTGGCCTTGCGGTACTCGAAGGAGACCGGGCGCCGGTCGCGGCAGGCGAGCATCAGCGGCTCGAAGGCGGCCTCGTGGACCGGGATGCGGGGTTCGAGGGCGCCCGGCTGGATCTCGTAGGCGTCCTCGGCCTCGGGCATGCCGGCGGCGCGCAGCTTCTGGAGGGCGCCGCTGGCGGCCCCGGCGAGCCGGGCCTGCTGCCAGACGCGGGCGGCGAGGCCCAGCGCGGCGGCCTCCTCGACGTCCAGGGTGATGGGAGGGAGGCGGTTGGAGTCGCGGCGGGCGAGGTAGCCGGTCTCGCCGTCGAGGTTCTCGACGGTCTCGATCACCAGTCCGAGCTCGCGCAGGTCGTCCTTGTCGCGCTCGAACATGCGGTTGAAGGCCTCGTCGCCGCTGGCCTCCAGATAGGCCTCGATGGAGCCGCGCAGCTCCCGCTTGCTGAGGGCGCGCCGCGTCCCGAGCAGGCACAGCGCGAGATTCATGAGCCGCTCGGCCTTGGCAATCGCCATGGACGCCTTGCACCCTCTTCCCCGGTTCCGTTCTCGGACGTCCGACCGTACCGCCCCGGGGTGTCCGGGCAAAAGCCGAGGGCCCCCGCCGCGGAGGCGGGGGCCCTCGTCGGTGCGTGGGGCCGGGTCAGCCCTTCTTCACGTCCACCAGGTCGCAGACGAAGATCAGCGTCTCGCCGGGGGCGATCTTGGCGCCGGCGCCGCGGTCGCCGTAGGCCAGGTGCGCGGGGATGACCAGCTGGCGGCGACCGCCGACCTTCATGCCCTGGACGCCCTGGTCCCAGCCCTTGATGACCTGGCCGACACCGAGCTGGAACGGCAGCGCCTCGCCGCGGTTCCAGGAGGCGTCGAACTCCTCGCCGGTGCTGAAGGAGACACCCACGTAGTGGACCTTGACGTGGTCGCCGGCCGCGGCCTCCGCGCCGTCGCCCTGCCAGATGTCCTTGATCTCCAGGTCGGCCGGCGGCTCGCCGCCCGGGAAGTCGACCTCGGGCTTCTCGATGCTCACTGCAGTGTGCTCCTCATACGGGTGGAACCGCGCGGACGATGGCCCGCGCGACCCCGACAACCTACCGCCTGGAGGGCCGGGGCGCGCGGGAACCCGTCACTGCTTGGCCAGGATGTCCACGGTGAAGACGAGGGTCGACTTCGCCGGGATCGGCCCCTGGGCCTGGTCGCCGTAGCCGTCGGCCGGCGGGACGACGATCAGCACGCGGCTGCCGACCTTCTTGCCCTCCAGCCCCTTGCTCCAGCCCTTGATGACGTTGGCGAGCGGGAAGGTGGCCGGGGCGCCCCGGTCGTAGGAGCTGTCGAACTTCTTGCCGTCCTTCCAGAGCACGCCCTGGTACTGGACGGTCAGGGTGTCGGTGGCCTTGACGGCCTCGCCCTTGCCCTCGATGACGTAGTTCGAGACGAGCTTCGTGGGCGCGTCGGTCTTCGGGACGGTCAGCGAGGGGGCCTTGCCGTCGGTGTTGGTGCCGACCTTGGGCAGGTCCTTGTTCTCCTGGGCGACGACGGTGCCCTCGGCGGACTTCGGGATCGTGGTCGCCTTCAGGATGTCGACGACGAAGACGAGGGTGGCGCCGCCCTTGATGCTCGGCGGGGAGCCCTGCTCGCCGTAGCCGAGCTCCGGCGGGATGCCGATCTCGACGCGGCTGCCGACCTTCTGGCCCTTGAGGCCCTGGTCCCAGCCCTTGATGACCTGGCCGGCGCCGAGGGTGAGCGTGAAGGGCTCGCCGCGGTCGAAGCTGTTGTCGAAGGGGGTCGTCGAGTCCCAGGTCTGACCGAGGTAGTTGACCTGGAGGGCGTCGCCGTCCTTGGTCGCCGGGCCGTCGCCCTCGCTGATGACGTTGACCTTGAGCTCCTTCGGCGGGTCGCCCTCGCCCTTGGCGAGGGTCGGCTTCTCGCCGAACTTCTCGCCCGCGGTGATGGCGGGGAGCCCGTTGGTCATCGAGGCGTTATCGGAGCCTTTGGTGTCGCTGCCGCAGGCCGCTGTGAGCAGCAGCAGCGGGACGACGAGAAGGCCGGCAATTCGGCGCACGTGTTCCTCAGATCTCAGACGGCACAGTAGTTGTCCGGACACTCTAGGGGACCCGCCCGAGACGTCCAGGGCCCCGCGCGTCGCACGCGCGGGGCCCCGGCCTGTTCTTGTGATCGTCCTACATGCCGGCGATCAGCTTCTCCACCCGGTCGTCGACCGAGCGGAACGGGTCCTTGCACAGGACCGTGCGCTGCGCCTGGTCGTTGAGCTTGAGGTGGACCCAGTCGACGGTGAAGTCCCGGCGCTGCTCCTGGGCGCGGCGGATGAAGTCGCCGCGGAGCCGGGCCCGGGTGGTCTGCGGGGGCACGGACTTGCCCTCGAAGATCTTCACGTCGTTGCAGATCCGCGCCGCCTGCCCGTTCTTCTGGAGCAGGTAGTACAGCCCGCGGCGGCGGTGGATGTCGTGGTACGCGAGGTCTATCTGGGCGACCCGCGGGTTCGACATGGTCATGTTGTGCTTGGCGCGGTACCGCTCGATGAGCTTGTACTTCATCACCCAGTCGATCTCGGTCTGGATGCGGTCCAGCTCCTCCTGCTCGATCGCGTCGAGCGTGCGGCCCCACAGTTCCAGCACCTGGGCGACCGTGCCGGAGCGGATGCCGCGCCGGTCGACGAAGTCGGAGGCCTTCT
Source organism: Streptomyces roseolus (assembly GCF_014649855.1). Lineage (GTDB taxonomy): Bacteria > Actinomycetota > Actinomycetes > Streptomycetales > Streptomycetaceae > Streptomyces > Streptomyces roseolus. The sequence continues at coordinate 162,787 of NZ_BMTV01000016.1, forward strand.
CGAAGTACTCGCGCTGCACCTCCAGGGCGGAGGCCTCGCGGCCGCTGGCCAGCCGCACCTTGCGCTGGCCGGTGATGTCGTGGCTGACCTCGCGGATGGCCCGGATCGGGTTCTCCAGGGTCAGGTCGCGCATCACGGTGCCCGCCTCGATCATGCGCAGCACGAGGTCGGTGGCGCCGACCTTGAGGAGCATGGTCGTCTCGGACATGTTGGAGTCGCCGACGATGACGTGGAGCCGGCGGTAGCGCTCGGCGTCGGCGTGCGGCTCGTCCCGGGTGTTGATGATGGGCCGGGAGCGGGTGGTGGCGGAGCTGACGCCCTCCCAGATGTGCTCGGCGCGCTGGGAGACGCAGTACACGGCACCCCGCGGGGTCTGGAGCACCTTGCCCGCGCCGCAGATCAGCTGACGCGTCACCAGGAAGGGGATGAGGATGTCGGCGAGGCGGGAGAACTCGCCGTGGCGGGCGACGAGATAGTTCTCGTGGCAGCCGTAGGAGTTTCCGGCGGAGTCGGTGTTGTTCTTGAAGAGATAGACGTCGCCCGCGATTCCCTCCTCGTGCAGGCGGCGTTCGGCGTCCACGAGAAGACCTTCGAGAATGCGCTCGCCGGCCTTGTCGTGGGTGACCAGTTCGGTCACGTCGTCGCATTCCGGTGTGGCGTATTCCGGATGCGAACCCACGTCGAGGTACAGGCGGGCGCCGTTCCGCAGGAAGACATTGCTGCTGCGGCCCCATGACACGACTCGGCGGAAGAGGTACCGCGCCACTTCGTCAGGAGACAGTCGGCGCTGTCCCCTGAACGTGCACGTGACGCCGTACTCGTTCTCCAGCCCGAAAATGCGGCGGTCCATGTCTGAACATTACGCCTGACGGCCTGTGCTGAAACCGGGTTGGACGTTTCCGTCCCGATCGTTTTCCGGTCAGAGGGCGTTCTTTTCGGCGTGCACGGCGGTGGCGGCGCCCCCGCTCACGGCGTGTCGCGAGCCGCGCCCGGGCGCGTCGGGGTCGTTCAGCACCCGTCCGGTGGCGAGCAGGACCAGCAGCGCGGCCAGGCCACCGGCCCCCGCCACGGCGAAACCGGCCACGGTACCGGCCATTTCGACGGCGGGCCCGGCGGCGGCCGAGCCCAGGGCGGCACCGACGCCGAAGGTCGTGACCAGCCAGGAGAAGGCCTCGGTGACCGTGCCGGCCGGGGCGTGCCGGTCCACCACGATGAAGGCGCAGGCCAGGACGGGGGCGAGGAAGAAGCCCGAGAGGGCCGCGAGGCCGCTCATGGCGACCGGGCCGGGCATGAGCGTCAGCGGCAGGTAGCAGAGCGCGAGGAGCGCCACCAGGACGCGCAGCCGGCGCTCGGGCGCGCCGGCCCACCGCCGGGCGCCGTAGAGGACGCCGCCGAGGAGGGCGCCGAGGCCGAGGGCGGCCATCAGCCATCCGTAGACGGACGGGGCGCCGCGGTCGTCGGCGTAGGCGACGGCGGCGACCGTGATGGAGCCGAGGGCGAGGCCGACGAAGAAGAACGAGCCGAGCAGGGCGAGCAGCCCCGGAGAGCGCAGGGCGCCGAGCCAGTGGGCCTCGCGGGGGGCGGAGCGCCAGGCCCGGGAGGGCTCGGAGAGGACGACGGAGAGGGCTCCGAGCACACCCAGGAGGTTGATGACGAGGAGGGCGGCGGCGGGCGACCACAGGGCGACGAGGAGGGTCACCAGGAGCGGGCCGACGGTGAACATGACCTCCTGGGCGACCGCGTCGAGGGCGTAGGCGCGGTGGACCCGGTCCTCGCGGCCCAGGACGCTCGGCCAGAGGGCCCTCAGGCCGCCCTCCAGCGGCGGGGTGAAGAACCCGGCGAGGACGACGGCGGCGTAGGCGAGCGGGAGGTTCCCGGTGCCAGCAAGGGCGAAGAGGGCCATGCCGAGGGCGGAGAGCACGGCGGCGGGCAGCTGGACCCGCGGCTGGCCCTTGAGGTCCACGGCGCGGCCGAGGAGCGGCTGGCCGACGGCGTTGGCGAGGCCGTACGCGGCGACGAGGCCGCCCGCGAGGGTGTAACTGCCGCCCTGCTCGCGGACGAAGAGGGTCATGGCGACGGGGCCGGTGCCGTTGGGCAGTCGGCCGACCAGGGTGCCGGTGAGCAGGCGGAGCGCGTGCGGCGCCCGCAGGATGTCGCGGTAGCCGCCGTGTGCCGTGGCCTCGGTGGCCATGCGGGTCTCCCCTCCGTCGGCTCCCGCCGAGGTTTTACGTATAACTTCCGAGGTCATACGTACCATGGCGACGTGACGCGGGTCCACCCCGCGCCCCACCCCACCGACCGGCTCCCCACCGACAGCGCCCGACGCGGAGGCCCCGTGCAGACCCCCGAACCCCTGGGCGCCACCCGTCCGACCAGCAAGGACGTGGCCCGGGCAGCAGGCGTCTCCCAGGCCACCGTCTCGCTCGTCCTCGGCGAGAAGTGGCGCGGCCGCGTGTCGGAACGCACCGCCGGCACCGTCCGGGAGGCCGCCCGCGAGCTCGGCTACCGGCCCAACCTCGCGGCCCGCAACCTGCGCCTCGGCCGCACCCGCACCGCCCTGCTCGTCGTCCCCGCCCTCACCAACGAGTTCTTCGCCCACGTGTACACCGGCGCGGCGGCCGTCGCCGCCGACCACGGCTTCGGCGTCGTGCTCTACCCCTCCCCCGACGGCGTCGGCCCGGCCCGCGACCCCTTCGCCTCCGCCCAGACGGCCCTGGACGGCGTCCTGGCCTCCTCCATGGCCACCGCCGCCCTGGAGGCCTTCCGGGGCGGCGAACTGCCGCTCGTCATGCTCGACAGCGACCCGGCGGACACGGGCGCGGCCGCCCACGTCAACCTCGACGTCGCCCGGGGCATGCGGCTCGTCACCGCCCACCTGCTCGCCCTCGGCCACCGCCGCTTCCTCCACCTGGCCTCCGCCGCCCCCTCCTGGACCTTCGACGTCCGGGCCGCCGCGCTCGGCGAGGCGCTGCGCGGAGCCGAGGTCCGCACCGTGCGGTCCCCGCTGACCGTCGCGGCCGCACGGGAGGCCGCCGGGGCCGCCCTCGCCGCGCCCGGCCCCCGCCCCACGGCCGTCGTCTGCGACGACGACATCCTCGCGGCCGGTGTCTGCAAGGCCGCCCGACGGCTCGGCCTGCGGGTGCCGGAGGACCTGTCGGTCACCGGCTTCGACGACATGGCGCTCGCGACCGCGGTCGAACCGGAACTCACCACCGTCCGGCTCCCCGCCGAGGAGTTCGGCCGCCGGGGCATGGAGGCGCTGCTCGCCGTCCTGGCGGGCGAACCGGCCCGCTCGGACGTCCTGCCCGCCGAACTGGTCCCGCGCGGCTCCACAGGCCCGGCACCGGCCCCCTGAACCCGGAACGCGTGGAGGGGCCCGGTCCAGGTGGACCGGGCCCCTCCACGCGTGCGGGCCCGTCTACTCCTCGGGGGCCTCGTCCGAGGGCTCGTCCGTCTTCGCCGCCGCCGCGTTGTCCGCCTCCAGGAGACGGGACAGCTGGCGGCCGACGATCCGCTTGAACTTCCGCTGCTGCGGACGCGTGCGGTCCAGGACCGCCACCTCCAGGCGCTCGGCGGGGATCTCCCGCTCGGTGCCGTTGGTGTCCCGGGAGAGCGCCTGCACCGCGAGCTTCAGGGCCTCCGCGAGCGACATCCCGTCCCGGTGCCGTTGATCCAGGAACGAGCTGATCTGCTCCGCGTTGCCGCCCACCGCGACCGAGCCGTGCTCGTCCACGATGGAACCGTCGTGCGGCAGCCGGTAGATCTGGTCACCGGCCGGTTCGGTACCGACCTCGGCGACCACCAGCTCCACCTCGTACGGCTTCTCGCCGGCGCTGGAGAAGATGGTGCCCAGCGTCTGCGCGTAGACGTTGGCCAGGCCGCGCGCGGTGACGTCGTCCCGGTCGTAGGTGTAGCCGCGCAGGTCGGCGTAGCGGACGCCGCCGATGCGCAGGTTCTCGTACTCGTTGTACTTGCCGGCGGCGGCGAAGCCGATCCGGTCGTAGATCTCGCTGAACTTGTGCAGGGCACGGGACGGGTTCTCGCCGACGAAGACGATGCCGTCGGCGTACTGGAGGACCACGAGGCTGCGGCCCCGCGCGATGCCCTTGCGGGCGTACTCCGCGCGGTCGGCCATGGCCTGCTGGGGGGAGACGTAGAACGGTGTCGACACCGGCGCTCGTCCCTTTCTTCTGGGCTGTGAGGGGGCGACGTACGGGTCAGAGCAGGGCGGCGCGCGGTCCGTCCGGCTGCTCCAGACGCCGCTCGGTGACCGAACGGGCCAGCTCGGAGGACTCCGCCTCGGTCAGCCTGCGGAAGCCCTCGTCGGTGATGACGGTGACGATCGGGAAGATCCGGCGGGCCAGGTCCGGACCACCGGTCGCCGAGTCGTCGTCCGCCGCGTCGTACAGCGCCTGCACGACCAGGGTGGTCGCCTGCTGCTCGGTCAGGTCCTCGCGGTACAGCTTCTTCATGGAGCCGCGGGCGAAGATGGAACCCGAGCCGGTGGCGGCGAAGCCGTGCTCCTCTGAGCGGCCGCCGGTCACGTCGTACGAGAAGATCCGGCCCTTCTCGCGGCCCTCGTCCCAGCCTGCGAAGAGAGGCACGACGGCGAGGCCCTGCATGGCCATGCCGAGGTTGCTGCGGATCATGGTGGAGAGACGGTTCGCCTTGCCCTCCAGGGAGAGCGTGGCGCCCTCCACCTTCTCGAAGTGCTCCAGCTCCAGCTGGAAGAGCTTCACCATCTCGACGGCGAGACCGGCGGTGCCGGCGATGCCGACCGCGGAGTACTCGTCCGCCGGGAACACCTTCTCGATGTCCCGCTGCGCGATCATGTTGCCCATGGTGGCCCGCCGGTCACCCGCGAGCACGACGCCCCCCGGGAACGTCGCGGCCACGATGGTGGTGCCGTGCGGAGCCTCGACGATCCCCTCCGGCAGCTTCCGGTTGCCCGGCAGCAGCTCCGGCGAGTGGTCGGCGAGGAAGTCGATGAAGGACGAGGACCCCGGCGTCAGGAAGGCTGCCGGTAGACGCCCTGTGCTACGAGTGTTGGGTTCCACAGGTTTCCTTCCACGTATGCGGCTGCACGCCTGATGACGTCCGGCCGATCCTTGAGTTGCCCCAGAGCCGCGTTGCAGCTGAAGCACAGTACGCCTCGGACCTTACCCGTCCGATGATCGTGATCCACATGCTCCGCCGGACCCGCCTGGCAGATCACGCAGACACCACCCTGGTCGGCGATCATCTGCTCGCGCTGGACTTCGGTGATGCCGTACTGACGCTTGAGATGCCCGGCTCGCCCCTGGGCCTTCTTGCACGCCTTGCAGCGAGTGGCGAGGCCGTCCGACGCGGTGGCGTTGCGATGCCAGTCGTCATGCGGCTTGACCTCACCGCACTGCCGGCAGAGCTTGTGCCCCACCGGTACGTCCACCGCGCTTCGGACGACCTTGCCCTTGGCTGCCTGTCTGATCCGGTAGCGCTCGGCCCCGTAGGCCGAAACGCATTCCCGGCACCTCACCTGCAGTCCGTCACCGCGATTGCAGTCCTGCGCGAACCCGGCCAGCGGGACGTCCCTCCCGCAACCGCGGCAATGTTTGACGGCATCCGACATCTCCCCACCCCTGCGACTTCACCTTCGATTCGAAGGCTACTGGCCGCCTTTTTGCACGAAGCTTCGAACGAACTCCTCAGCATTCTCCTCGAGCACGTCGTCGATCTCGTCGAGGACCGAGTCCACGTCCTCGCTCAGCTTCTCCTGGCGTTCCTTGAGGTCGGAGTTCGCCTCCGTGGTGGTCTCCTCGACCTCCTCCGTGGAACGCGTGGCCTTCTGCTGTCCGCCGCCGGTGTCCTTGGACGCCATTTCCTCACCCCGCTCGAATCGGATCGCTCGGACATGTGCTGCTGGGGTCCTGCAAGATCAGACCCTACAAGCCGGGACCGACATCGGCCCCCGCATTTCCGCAACGCCCGCGCACTGCTTCCATGATTCCCAGGGCCCGGGTGTTTCAGGCCCTTTTCCGGTCTCGAATCAGCTGCCGGAGAGGACCCTGACGAGCTCCTCCGCCGTGCGGCAGCGGTCCAGGAGGGCCGCCACATGGGCCTTGGTGCCGCGCAGCGGCTCCAGGGTCGGGACGCGCTGGAGCGAGTCGCGACCCGGCAGGTCGAAGATCACCGAGTCCCAGGAGGCGGCGGCCACGTCGTCGGCGTACTGCTCCAGGCAGCGGCCCCGGAAGTAGGCCCTGGTGTCCTCCGGCGGCGCCGTCTCGGCCCGCTCCACCTCGGATTCGTCCAGGAGCCGCTTCATGCGCCCGCGGGCCGCCAGGCGGTTGTACAGGCCCTTGTCGGGCCGCACGTCCGCGTACTGGAGGTCCACCAGGTGCAGCCGGGGAGCGTCCCAGTCCAGGCCGTCGCGGCGCCGGTAGCCCTCCATGAGCTCCCGCTTGGCGATCCAGTCCAGCTCGCCGGCCAGGCTCATCGGATCGTTCTCCAGGCGGTTGAGGGTGTCCTCCCACCGCGTCAGGACGTCCTTGGTCTGCTCGTCGGCGTCCGTGCCGTACCTCTCGTCCACGTACTTCCTGGCCAGCTCGAAGTACTCCATCTGGAGCTGCACCGCGGTGAGCGTCCGGCCGCTGCGCAGCGTGACGAGGTACTGGAGCGAGGGGTCGTGGGAGACGTGGTGGAGGGTGCGGACGGGCTGGTCGACGGCGAGGTCGACGGTGATGAAGCCGTCCTCGATCATGGAGAGGACGAGCGCCGTGGTGCCGAGCTTGAGGTAGGTGGAGATCTCGGAGAGGTTGGCGTCCCCGATGATCACGTGCAGCCGTCGGTACTTCTCCGCGTCGGCGTGCGGTTCGTCGCGGGTGTTGATGATGGGGCGCTTGAGGGTGGTCTCCAGGCCGACCTCGACCTCGAAGTAGTCGGCGCGCTGGCTGATCTGGAAGCCGTCCTCGCGGCCGTCCTGCCCGAGGCCGACGCGGCCGGCGCCGGTGACGACCTGGCGGGAGACGAAGAAGGGCGTCAGGTGGCGCACGATGTCCGAGAAGGGGGTCTCCCGCTTCATCAGGTAGTTCTCGTGCGTGCCGTAGGAGGCGCCCTTGTTGTCGGTGTTGTTCTTGTAGAGGTGGATGGGCTGGGCGCCGGGGAGCTGGGCGGCGCGCTCGGCGGCCTCGGCCATGATCCGCTCGCCGGCCTTGTCCCAGAGCACGGCGTCGCGCGGGTTGGTGACCTCGGGGGCGCTGTACTCGGGGTGGGCGTGGTCCACGTAGAGCCGGGCGCCGTTGGTGAGGATCACGTTGGCGAGGCCGATGTCCTCGTCGGTGAGCTGGCTGGAGTCGGCGACCTCGCGGGCGAGGTCGAAGCCGCGGGCGTCCCGCAGCGGGTTCTCCTCCTCGAAGTCCCAGCGGGCGCGGCGCGCCCGGTGCATCGCCGCGGCGTAGGCGTTGACGATCTGGGACGAGGTGAGCATGGCATTGGCGTTCGGGTGTCCGGGGACGGAGATCCCGTACTCCGTCTCGATGCCCATTACTCGCCGTACGGTCATGCGGCCCTCCTTGCCCGGCGGCGCTCAGTGCGCGACTCGGCGGTACCGAAGAGCCTAGAGCGGCTCCGCGCTGGTGGGGAGATCACTTGCGGTATTTCCCGGATGTGGCCGGGAGTTTTTCGGGTACGAATGCGACGGCTGCGGATGCCCGGTTTCCGGACATCCGCAGCCGGTGTGCGCTTTTACAGGTACTGACCGGTGTTGGCCACCGTGTCGATGGAGCGTCCGGTGTCCGCGCCCTGCTTTCCGGTGACGAGGGTGCGGATGAAGACGATCCGCTCGCCCTTCTTTCCGGAGATGCGGGCCCAGTCGTCGGGGTTGGTGGTGTTGGGGAGGTCCTCGTTCTCCTTGAACTCGTCCACGCAGGCCTGGAGGAGGTGGGAGACGCGGATGCCCTTCTGGTTGTGGTCGAGGAATGCCTTGATGGCCATCTTCTTGGCCCGGTCGACGATGTTCTGGATCATCGCGCCGGAGTTGAAGTCCTTGAAGTACAGGACTTCCTTGTCGCCGTTGGCGTACGTGACTTCGAGGAAGCGGTTCTCCTCGGATTCGGCGTACATCTGCTCGACGACGGACTGGATCATTCCGTGGGCGGCGGCGGCCTTGGAGCCGCTGTGCTCGGAGACGTCGTCCGTGTGGAGCGGGAGGTTGGCGGTGAGGTACTTCGCGAAGATGTCCTTCGCGGCCTCGGCGTCCGGGCGCTCGATCTTGATCTTCACGTCGAGCCGGCCGGGGCGGAGGATCGCGGGGTCGATCATGTCCTCGCGGTTGGAGGCGCCGATCACGATCACGTTCTCCAGGCCCTCGACGCCGTCGATCTCGGCGAGGAGCTGGGGGACGATGGTGTTCTCGACGTCCGAGCTGACGCCGGATCCGCGGGTGCGGAAGAGCGATTCCATCTCGTCGAAGAAGACGATGACGGGGGTGCCTTCGCTGGCCTTCTCGCGGGCCCGCTGGAAGACCAGGCGGATGTGCCGCTCGGTCTCGCCGACGTACTTGTTGAGGAGTTCGGGGCCCTTGATGTTGAGGAAGTAGGACTTCCCCGCGGGCTGGCCGGTGACCTCGGCGACCTTCTTGGCCAGGGAGTTGGCGACGGCCTTGGCGATGAGCGTCTTGCCGCAGCCGGGCGGCCCGTAGAGCAGGATGCCCTTGGGCGGCCGCAGTTCGTGCTCCTTGAACAGGTCGGGGTAGAGGTACGGGAGCTCGACCGCGTCGCGGATCAGCTCGATCTGGTTGCCCAGACCGCCGATCTTGTCGTAGTCGACGTCCGGGACCTCTTCGAGGACGAGTTCCTCGACCTCGCTCTTGGGGACGACTTCGTAGACGTACCCGGAGCGGGAGTCGAAGAGCAGGGCGTCACCGGAGCGGATGGTGATGTCCAGGAGCGGTTCGGCGAGCCGCACCACCCTTTCCTCGTCGGTGTGCCCGACCACCAGGGCGCGCTCGCCGTCCTCCAGGATCTCCTTGAGGGTGACGATCTCGCCGGCGCGCTCGAACTCCATGGCCTCGACCACGTTGAGCGCTTCGTTGAGCATGACTTCCTGGCCGCGCCGGAGCTCTTCGAGTTCGACGCTGGGGCTCACGTTCACCCTGAGCTTGCGGCCGCCGGTGAAGATGTCGCACGTGCCGTCCTCGTTGGCCTGAAGGAAGACACCGAATCCGGCCGGCGGCTGTGCGAGCCGGTCGACCTCCTCCTTGAGGGCCACGATCTGGTCGCGTGCCTCACGGAGCGTGTTCGCCAGTCTTTCGTTCTGCGCGGACACGCCGGCCAGGCTCGTCTGCAGCTCGACGATCCGCTCTTCGAGAATCCTCGTGTGTCGCGGAGAGTCGGCGAGCTTGCGGCGCAGGACGGCGATTTCCTGCTCGAGATAGGCAACCTGGCCGGCGGGGTCTTCAGACCCCCGCCCCGGCCGGATGCCGCGGTTGATGTCGTCGTCGTGGGCTGCCACGGTCCTCACCTCCTCCAAGGGGAGCTGGACGCATCCTGACCCTACCTGCGTGGGTGATGATTGAAACCCCTAGATCAAAAAGACTCCGGGGTGTGTCCGATCTTCACCCTTGCGCTTCCCCTCTCGCCAGCTGAATACCCACCCTTCGGGCTCTGAAAGCGGGCAGTTGTATCGTCGTGAGGGGTCAACACCCGCGGGTCGCGGCCTCAATTGTCCGCGCGGAGCAGAAACGGCAGAAGAGATGAGCGTGCAGCACGAGGCGCCGGCCGACGGGGCCGGGGAGGCCCTGGAGGTCTGGATCGATCAGGACCTGTGCACGGGGGACGGGATCTGCGCCCAGTACGCTCCCGAGGTCTTCGAACTGGACATCGACGGGCTCGCGTATGTGAAGAGCGCCGACGACGAGCTGCTCCAGGAGGCGGGGGCGACGACCCCGGTGCCGCTGCCGCTGCTCCAGGACGTGGTGGACTCGGCGAAGGAGTGTCCGGGCGACTGCATCCACGTCCGGCGGGTGCGGGACCGCGTCGAGGTGTACGGCCCCGACGCGGAGTGACGCGTCAGGCGCCGAACGCCGCCGTGCCGGTGGTGCGGACGAAAGCGCCGCCGGTCCATTCCCAGGTGACCTGCTCCTTCTCGTCGGGGCAGCAGCTGGGGACGTCGGGGGACGAGTAGCCGAGCAGGGTGGCGCGGACGGCTCCGTCGCGGAGGGCGAGGCCGGTGACGCTGCGCTGCTCGCGGGGGTCGACGAGGGTGGCCACGACGCGCGCGGGGGCTCCGGCGCCGCGGCCGGGGGTGAGGACGTAGACGCCGGAGGGCGGGGTTCCGGATCCGGCTTCGCAGTGTACGACCGCAACGGTCTCGGGGTTCTTGTCGCCGTCCAGGTCGCCGGTGGCGCTCCGGGCGACGCGGTGGTCCGCTCCCCCGCACCGCAGGGGGTAGTCGGCCGTGTCGGGGTCGGGGGCGGCGGCCGGTCCCGTCGCCGCGGGGGCGGAAGCGGAGGCTGTGGCGGGGCCCGCCTCGGCGGGCTCGGGGCTCAGGGCGCCGGCGAGGGCGACGACCGCGGCGGTCGCGGTGGCGGTGGCCAGCCAGTGCAGCGGCCGGGCGTGGGTGTGAGCGTGGTCCACGGGGTCCGGGGCGGCGGAGGGCTGCACGCGAGACGTCTCCTGTGAGGGTCGTGCCGAGGGGTTGCGGGCATCGTGCCACACGTCACAGCGCGGCGGAACAGCCGGGGTGGGAAGCGGGGTGCCGAACACGGCGACGCCGCCGCCCGGTTCCCCGCGGTGCGGGGTCGGGCGACGGCGTCGGCGGGTCCTGCCGGTGTGTCAGCCCTTGTTGGGGCCGTCGTAGTCCTCGCCGTAGGCGCCCTTGGCGGGACGGCGGCGGCGCATCGGGGGCTCGACGCCGTCCGCGAGGCGGCGGGCGGTGACGAGGAAGCCGGTGTGGCCGATCATGCGGTGGTCGGGGCGGACGGCGAGGCCCTCGACGTGCCAGTTGCGGATCATGGATTCCCAGGGCTGCGGCTCGGCGTAGCAGCCGATCTCGCGGATGGACTCCACGGTGCGGGCGAGCTGGGTGGTGGTGGCCACGTAGCAGCAGAGGATGCCGCCGGGGACGAGGCTCTTGGAGACGGCCTCCAGGCACTCCCAGGGGGCGAGCATGTCGAGGATGACCCGGTCGACGTCGGTGTCGGTCAGGTTGTCCTGGAGGTCGCCGACGGTCAGCTGCCAGGCCGGGTGGGGGCCGCCGAAGTAGCGCTCGACGTTGCCCTTCGCGATCTCGGCGAAGTCCTCGCGGCGCTCGTAGGAGTGCAGCATGCCGCTGTCGCCGATGGCGCGGAGCAGGAAGCTGCTGAGCGAGCCGGAGCCGACGCCGGCCTCCACGACGCGCGCGCCGGGGAAGATGTCGGCGAAGGCGAGGATCTGTCCCGCGTCCTTCGGGTAGACCACGGCGGCACCGCGGGGCATGGACAGGACGTAGTCGGGGAGCAGGGGGCGCAGCGCGAGGTAGGCCACGTTTCCGGTGGTGCGGACAACGCTGCCCTCGGGAGCGCCGATCAGCTCGTCGTGCGGGAAGGAACCCTTGTGGGTGTGGAAGTTCTTTCCCTCTTCGAGCGTGAACGTGTAGTGGCGGCCCTTGGGGTCGGTCAGCTGAACCTGGTCCCCGACCTTGAAGGGCCCGCGTCGGCGGGCGGCACCGGTCGGTTCGGACATGGGAACAAGAGTACCGGGCCTAGGAGGACGGTCGCGCCATGGCCTTCACGAAGGCGCGCTCGACGTCCGTGGTGGCGAGGACGCCGTAGATCTCGCCGGTCTCCTCGACGACCAGGTACTCGGTGGCGGGGGTGGTGCGGAGGTGGTCGAGGAGGGGCTGGCCGGTGAGCTCGGCGGGGACCCGCATGCCGTCCGTCAGGTCCTGGGCGAGGGTGGTGACGGCGACCCAGGGGCGGCGGTGCTGGGGCACGGCGGCGATGGCGGCCTCGCGGACGATGCCGGTGGGGTCGCCTGTGGGGTCGACGACGACGAGGGCGCGGGCGCCCGCTTCGTTGGCGCGGCGGAGGGCCTCGGAGAGGGGGGTGCCGGGCTCGACGGGGATGGCGCGGCGGGTGAGGGCCCGGGCGCGGAGCTCGGGGAGGTGTTCGCGCAGCCGGGCCATGCGGAGGCTGTTGCCGGCGCCGGTCCAGATGATGGCGGCCAGGATGGCGGCGAGCAGGGCGTCGGTGACGGTGGTGAAGCCGTCGATGTCGGCGGTGGAGTTGCCGAGCCAGCCGGTGCGGGTGAGGAGGGGGAGGCCGATGAGGACGGTGACGGCGAGGGCCCGGCCGACCCAGGCGGCGGCGACGGTGCCGCTCATGGGCTTGCCGGTGATCTTCCAGACGATCGCGCGGAGCATCCGGCCGCCGTCGAGCGGCAGGCCGGGCAGCAGGTTGAAGATCGCCACGATGAGGTTGGAGATCATCAGGCCGGCGAGGAGGACGCCGGGCACGGTGCCGGGTTCGACGGCGTGCATGGCGAGGTAGAAGGCGCCGGCGAGGACGAGGGAGAGGAGGGGGCCGACGAAGGCGAGGACGAATTCGCGGCCGGGGGTCTCGGACTCCTTCTCGATCTCGGAGACGCCTCCGAAGAACTGGAGCTGGATGCGGCGCACCGGGAGTTTGAAGCGGAGGGCGGCGATGGTGTGGGCGAGCTCGTGGACGAGGACGGAGGCGTAGAAGGCGACGGCGAAGAAGAGGGAGACGAGGTAGCGCGCGGCGCCGAGTTCGGGCAGGACCCGTTCGATCTGGTCGCCGAAGACCCAGGTGATGAGGGCGGCGACGAGGAACCAGCTGGGGGCGACGTAGACGGGCACGCCGAAGGGGCGGCCCATCAGGATCCCGCCGCCGGGTTCCTCGGTCCGCTGCGGCTTGGGCTCGTCCTGGTTCACGGGTTCCTCTCGTCGCCGGGTGTGACCGCGCCGCCGCGTCACGGGTCGATCATGCGGCGCGACGGGTCATGCGTCGATGGTATGCGTCTCGCTGTCGGTGGGGGGCCGTAGGGTCGGTGTCATGAGTACGAGCGAGCGGCTCCCGGAGGGGCCCCGGGCGCCCATGTCGCTGTCGCCCTCGCGGGCGAGCGACTTCATGCAGTGTCCCCTGTTGTACCGGTTCCGGGTGATCGACCGGCTGCCGGAGAAGCCGAGCGCGGCGGCGACGCGCGGGACGCTGGTGCACGCGGTGCTGGAGCGGCTCTTCGACGATCCGGCGGCGGAGCGGACCGTGCCGCGGGCGAAGGCGATGGTCCCGGGGCAGTGGGACCGGCTCCTGGAGTCGAGGCCGGAGCTGGGCGAGCTGTTCGCGGACGATGCGGAGGGCGAGCGGCTCGGGCAGTGGCTGGCGGAGGCCGAGGCGCTGGTGGAGCGGTGGTTCACGCTGGAGGATCCGGCGCGTCTGGAGCCGGCCGAGCGCGAGCTGTTCGTGGAGGCGGAGCTGGAGTCGGGGCTGCGGCTGCGCGGGGTGATCGACCGGGTGGACGTGGCGCCGACGGGCGAGGTGCGGATCGTCGACTACAAGACGGGCAAGGCGCCGCGGCCGGAGTACAGCGAGGGCGCGCTCTTCCAGATGACGTTCTACGCGCTGGTGGTGTGGCGGCTGAAGGGCGTGATCCCGCGCCGCCTCCAGCTGGTGTACCTGGGGAGCGGGGACGTGCTGACGTACGACCCGGTGGAGGCGGACCTGCGGCGGGTGGAGCGGAAGCTGCACGCGCTGTGGGACGCGATCCGGACGGCGACCGAGACGGGCGACTGGCGGCCGCGGCCGACGAAGCTGTGCGGTTGGTGCGACCACCGGGCGGTGTGCCCGGAGTTCGGGGGGACTCCCCCGGCGTACCCGCTGGAGATCGTCTCCGCGCGCCCGGCGGAGCCGGGGGAATCGGCGCAGGGCAGAATGGGCGGCGACCGGCCCGCCTCGTGAAGGAGCCCCTGTGACGATTCGCGTCCTCCTGGTCGACGACCAGCCGCTGCTGCGCACCGGCTTCCGGATGATCCTGGAGGCGGAGCAGGACCTGGCGGTGGTGGGCGAGGCCGGTGACGGTCTGCAGGCGCTCGACCAGGTGCGGGCGCTGCAGCCCGACGTGGTGCTGATGGACATCCGGATGCCGCGGATGGACGGGGTGGAGGCGACCCGGCAGATCACCGGCCCGGGCCGGGACGGGCCGGCGAAGGTCCTGGTGCTGACCACCTTCGACCTGGACGAGTACGTGGTGGAGGCGTTGCGCGCGGGCGCGAGCGGCTTCCTGCTGAAGGACGCCCCGGCGAACGAGCTGGTGCAGGCGATCCGGGTGGTGGCGGCGGGTGAGGCGATGCTGGCCCCGTCGATCACGCGGCGGCTCCTCGACAAGTACTCGGCGCACCTGCCGACGGGTGAGGAGCCGGTGCCGGACGCCCTGGGCACGCTGACCGACCGTGAGGTGGAGGTCCTGAAGCTGGTCGCCAAGGGGCTGTCGAACGCGGAGATCGCGGCGGACCTGTTCGTCAGCGAGACGACGGTGAAGACGCACGTGGGCCACGTGCTGACCAAGCTGGGTCTGCGGGACCGGGTGCAGGCGGCGGTGTACGCGTACGAGAGCGGTCTGGTGCGCCCGGGGGCCAACGGCCAGTAGGGCCGTGCGACGGCGGTACGGGGAAGGGCCCGGCGCGGGGTGCGCGCCGGGCCCTTCGTCGTGTCCGGGCCGGGGTCAGCTCTTGCGGAGCTCCCAGAAGCGGAAGACGGTCGAGGCGTCGAGGGTCCATTCGAGGCCGGTGACGCCGTCGCGGGTGACGGCGTACTGCTTGCCCTGCCAGAGCGGGAGGAGCGGAAGGTCCTCGGCGACGGCGTCCTGGATGGCGCCGTACTCCTTGTCCGTGGCGGAGCGGTCGGCGGTGGCGGCGGTCTTCGGCAGGTGGGTGCCGGTGATCGCCTTGTTCTCGTAGTGGTTGCCGAGGACGTTGCCCTCGCCGAAGAACGGGGCGGTGAAGTTGTCGGCGTCGGGGTAGTCGGGGACCCAGCCCTTGACGTAGACGCCGTACTTGCCGTCGGCGATGTCCTTCTCGTACTGCTCGAAGGGGACGGACTTGACGTCGGCGGTGAAGAGGCCGCTGGCGTTGAGCTGGGCGGCGATGGCCTTGAGCTCGGCGTCGGTGGAGGGGCCGTAGCGGCTGGGGGTGGACCAGAGGGTCAGGGCGACCTTGGCCTTGATGCCGGCGGCGCGCAGCACCTGCTTGGCCTTGGCCGGGTCGGGGGCGCCGTAGGTGTCGAAGAAGGCGGTGTTGTGGCCGTTGATGCCGGCCGGGACGATCGAGTAGAGCGGGGTGGCGGTCGACTTGTAGACGTCCTCGACGAGGGCGTCGCGGTCGACGAGGTGGGCTATGGCCTTGCGGACGGCGAGCTTGCCGGCGACCGGGTCCTGCATGTTGAAGACGAGGTGCTGGACCTCGGCGCTGCCGCCCTGGACGATCTGGACGTCCTGGTCGCCGCCGGCGTTCTCCAGGGCGGAGATGTCGGCGGCGGAGAGGCCTCGGTAGGCGATGTCGACGTCGCGGTCGGTGAAGGCCTTGGCGAGGGCGGTGCGGTCGTCCTGGTACAGCTTGAGGGTGATCTTGTCGTTGCGGCGCTCGGCGGTGCCCTGGTAGCCGGTGTTGGCGGAGAAGACGGCCTCGGTGTCGCCGAAGGAGTCCAGCTTGTACGGGCCGGAGCCGACGGCCTTGCCGTCGGTACGGAGGGCGTCGGCGGGGTACTCGCGGTGGTCGACGATGGAGCCGGCGCCGGAGGCGATCTTGCTGGGGAAGGTGGCGTCCGGGACCTTGAGGCGGAAGACGACGGTCCGCTCGTCGGGGGTCTCGATGGTGTCGATGGTGGAGAGCAGCGGCGCCGGGCCGGAGGGGTCGGCGATCTTCAGGGCGCGCTCGAAGGAGAACTTGACGTCCTCGGAGGTGAGCGGGTTGCCGTTGGAGAACTTCAGGCCGGGACGCAGGGTGCAGGTGTAGACGGTGCTGCCCCCGTCGAAGCCGCACTTGTCGGCGGCCTCGGGCTCGGGGACGGAGCCGCCCTTGGGGAAGGCGAGGAGGGACTGGAAGACGTTGTTGAACAGCAGCCAGGAGCCGGGGTCGTAGCCGGCCGCGGGGTCGGTCGCCAGGATCTCGTCGGACATGCCGACCCGGATGCCGCCGGCCTCGCCGGAGCCCGTGCCCTGCTCGGTGCCGCAGCCGCCGAGGAGGGCGGCGGAGAGGCCCGCGGCGAGCGGGGCGGTCAGCCACTTGTGGTGCGTCTTCACAGAACTTGCCTCGTGATCTCTTGCCAGGCCGGCCGCGCGTGGCTGCGCGGCCGGTACAACGAAGGGGTCAGGCGGTGGTGCCGCGGCTCAGCTCCCAGAGGAGCAGGTCCGAGGAGGTGTTGAGGGCGTACTCGACACCGTTGATGTCGTCGCGGGCGGCGACGTACTGCTTGCCCTGCCAGAGCGGCAGGACGGGCACGTCCTGGGCGACGATCTTCTGGATGCGGTGGTAGACGGGGTTCGCGGCGGCGCGGTCGGCCTCGCGGCGGGACTGCGGGATGAGCTGGTCGCGGACGGTCTTGTTGACGTACGGGGTGCCGAGGAAGTTGTCGCTGTCGAGGAAGGGCGCGACGTAGTTGTCCGGGTCCGGGTAGTCGGGGAACCAGCCGAGGCCGTAGACGGCGTAGTCGCCGCGGCGCTGGGCGGGGCGGAACTCGGACCAGGCGGTGCCCTTGACGGTGACGTCGAAGAGCTCGCTCGCGACGAGCTGGTTCTTCAGCGTCGCGAACTCCTGGGCGGTCTCCTCGCCGTAGTGGTCGGTGGTGTAGTTGAGGGTGAGCTTGACCGGCGTCCGCACGCCGGCCTTGCGGAGGATGGCGGCGGCGCGGCCGGCGTCGCCCTCGCCGTACTCCTCGTAGAAGGGGGTGGCGTGGCCGCTGATGCTGGAGGGGATCAGCGAGTAGAGCGGCTCGGCGGTGGGACCGTACACGCGGTTGACGAGGGCGCCGCGGTCGATGACGGCGGCCATGGCCTGGCGGACGGCCTTCTCCTCGACGGCGGGGGCCTCGGTGTTGAAGCCGAGGTAGCGGATCTCCAGGCCGGGGACCTCGGAGACGCGGATGCCGGCGGCGGGGCTCTCGGTGAGGTCGCGGACCTGCTCCTGGGAGAGGGAGCGGGCCATCATGTCGATGTCCTTGCTCTCCAGGGCCTTGCCCATGGCGCCGGCGTCGGCGAAGGCGCGGAGCTCGACCCGCTCGTTGCGGGGCGTGATGTCGCCCTTGTAGCGGGGGTTGCGGGAGAAGACGAAGCGGGTGGCCTGGTCGCCGTCCTGCTCGGTCTTGAGGGTGTACGGGCCGGAGCCGTCCACCACGAAGCCCTCGCGGAGCTTGTCGGCGGCGTACTTGTCCTTGCTGAGGATGCCGGCGACGGGGGTGGAGAGCTTGTACGGGAAGGTGGCGTCGGGGGCGTTGAGGTGGAAGACGATCTCGCGGTCGCCCTTGGTCTCGACGGTGTCGACGGTCGACAGGAGGGCGGCGGCGCCGTTGTCGGACTTGATCTTGCGGACCCGGTCGATGGAGAACTTCACGTCCTCGGCGGTGACGGCGGTGCCGTCGGCGAAGGTGAGGCCGGGGCGCAGGACACAGCGGTAGCTCTCGCTGGCGGTGTCGGTGAAGGCGCAGGTCTCGGCGGCCTCGGGGACGGGCCGGCCGCCGCCGCGGGGGACGTGGACCAGGGTCTGGACGGTCTGGCGGAGGATGTTCCAGGCGCCGGTGTCGTAGGCGTAGGCCGGGTCGAGGGGGGCGGGGGCCTCCTCGGTGGCGACGAACTGGTCGGTGGTTCCGACGACGATGGCTCTGGCGTCCTCCCCCGTCCCGCAGGCGGCGAGCAGGGGGGCGAGCAGTCCGGCCACGGCCGGCAGCACCAAGGTCTTGCGGTTCATCAAGGGACGTTCTCCTCAGCCGGCCTGGGGTACAGCGGTCATGACGACACTCCGCCGCCGGCCGCCCGGTCGGGGCGGGAGCGATCGGGCCGGGAAGTTGCGATCGGTCCTGTGTTCTCGGCGACTGGGGTATGCGCCGGCGCACGCGGTGATTGCGGCGAAGTACTCGCGAAAGATTAGTGGGCGGCGGTGCCGCGGCCGGACGGGGTGGCCGGTGGGGGGTAATCGCAGGGTGATCATGAATGCGTCGGCCTCGATAGTCATGCGGTGCGCGAGGCGGACGGGAGTGAGCGAAACGGGACACAAAGGAGCGGCGGACGTCCGCATTCCGGGCATGGAACGGCGTCAGACCACCCCTCGGCGAGCACGCTGGGTGACCAAGGTCACGCGGTCGGAATTCGAGGGATGGCCTGAAGCAATTACCCGGGGGAAAGCCCTCGGGGGCCCGGGGCGGCGCGGGAAAGGCTCAGATAAAGCTCAGATTCCCGAGACGAGGGTGCGCAGGAAGGGCACGTCGACCTCTTCCAGGGAGCGGACCACGACCCGGCCGGGCAGGGCGGGGATCGGCGCGACGGAGGGCACGGCGACGACCCGGCAGCCGGCCGCCTCGGCGGCGGCGACCCCGGTCGCGGTGTCCTCGATGACCGCGCACAGGGCGGGGTCGGCGCCGACGCCCCGCGCGGCGGTGAGGTACGGCTCCGGGTGCGGCTTGGTGCGGGTGACCTCGTCGCCGGCGACGGTGAGGTGGAAGCGGTCGCGGCCGAGGGATTCCAGGACGCGGTCGATGATCCGCCGGTGGGAGGCGGAGACGAGCGCGGTGGGGATGGAGTGGCGGGCCAGTTCGGCGAGGAGCCGCTCGGCGCCGGGCATGAGCGGGACGCCGCGCTCGATGCGCTGCTCGAACTTCTCGTTGAGCAGCACGGACAGCTCGTCGAGGGTGATGTCGGCGCCGGTGGAGTCGATCAGGTAGCCGGCGCTGCGGGTCATCGGCCCGCCGACCACGATGTCCTTCCACGCCTCGTCGAGCCGGTGTCCGAGGTCGGCGAAGACCTCGACCTCCGCGTCCCACCAGAAGCCCTCGGTGTCGACGAGGGTCCCGTCCATGTCGAGGAAGACCGCCTGCAGGGCGGAGCTTCCGTTGGCGTGGAACAGGGACGCGGGGACCGTACTGGTCATCCGGCACACCTCCATGGAGGGACGGAAAGGCCGGCCCCCGCTCCCGGTACGGGGAGGAGGGCCGGCCTGCACTGGACCGACCAGTGTACGTCGCGATCACCGCGGGCGCCGTGATCTGACACACGGCGGCCGCGGCCGGTCGTCGACCGGTCGGTCAGCGGCCCGTCACCGGGCGTTGAAGTACTTCGCCTCGGGGTGGTGGAGGACGATCGCGTCGGTGGACTGCTCCGGGTGGAGCTGGAACTCCTCGGAGAGGTGCACGCCGATCCGCTCCGGCCGGAGCAGGTCGGCGATCTTCGCCCGGTCCTCCAGGTCGGGGCAGGCGCCGTAGCCGAGCGAGAAGCGGGCGCCGCGGTACTTGAGGTCGAACATGTCCTGGACGCTCGCCGGGTCCTCGCCGCCGAAGCCCAGCTCGGCGCGCACGCGCGCGTGCCAGTACTCGGCGAGGGCCTCGGCCAGCTGCACGGAGAGGCCGTGCAGCTCCAGGTAGTCGCGGTAGGAGTCGGAGGCGAAGAGCTCGGCGGTGGCCTCGCCGATCCTGGAGCCGACGGTGACGACCTGGAGGCCGACGACGTCGGTCTCCCCGGACTCCTCGGGGCGGAAGAAGTCGGCGAGGCAGAGGCGGCGGCCGCGGCGCTGGCGCGGGAAGGTGAAGCGGGTCCGCTCGTGGCCGGCGTCGTCGAGGATGATCAGGTCGTCGCCCTTGGAGACGCACGGGAAGTAGCCGTGGACGACGGCCGCCTCGAGGAGGTTCTCGGTGTGCAGCCGCTCCAGCCAGCCGCGCAGCCGCGGCCGGCCCTCGGTCTCCACCAGCTCCTCGTACGTCGGCCCGTCGCCGGCCCGGTTCTGCTTGAGGCCCCACTGGCCCTTGAACAGCGCGCCCTCGTCGAGCCAGGAGGCGTAGTCCTTGAGCGGGATGCCCTTGACGACCCG
>NZ_BMTV01000017.1:0-71183 GCF_014649855.1 Streptomyces roseolus
AAGCGGTCCTGGCCGGGGGTGCCGAACAGGTACAGGATCAGGTCCTGGTCCAGCGTGATGCGGCCGAAGTCCATGGCCACCGTGGTGGTGGTCTTCCCGCCGGTGTGCGTGAGGTCGTCGATCCCGGCGGAGGCCGCGGTCATCACGGCCTCGGTGCGCAGCGGGTTGATCTCCGAGACGGCACCCACGAACGTGGTCTTGCCCACGCCGAAGCCACCGGCCACCACGATCTTCGCGCTGGTGGTCGATCTGGCCGCGCCGCCGTTAGAGCTTGCGAAGTCCACTGAGCACCCTTTCGAGCAGTGTCACGTCCGGCGTGCCGCCGGCTTCTCCGTTGCCCGGCTGGTGGATGGCCACCATGCCCGCCTCGGCCAGGTCGGCCACGAGGATCCGGGCGACACCGAGCGGCATCGACAGCAGGGCGGACACCTCGGCCACCGACTTGACCTCACGGCACAGGTGGCAGATGCGCTGGTGCTCGGGCAGGAGCGTGGCGAGGTGCGCCGGGTCGGCCGTGGTGCTGACCAGCGCCTCGATGGCGAGCTGGTAGCGCGGCCGGGTCCGGCCGCCGGTCATCGCGTACGGACGGACCAGCGGCTGGTCGCCCTCATGACCGTACGGGTCGTCCAGCGACGAGCCACCGTACGGATCGTGAGAGGCGGGGGGCGGGGTCATGAATCCTCCGGGCGTGACAGCAAGCCTTCTGCCGTCTGATGGGGCCGGTGGGGGGCCGGATGGGGCGGCCGGACGATGAACGGTGCCGGGGGCGGTACGTGTGGGGGGCGTACCGCCCCGTCGAGGGTGGGGGCGGGTGCCGCGGCGCGGGTGGGGACCGCTAGTGCAGCAGGCTGCCCTGGAGCTCCGCGCGGAGATCCGGGGTGAGGACGCTGCCGGCCCGGTCGACCAGCAGCGCCATCTCGTAGCCCACGAGGCCGATGTCGCACTCCGGGTGCGCGAGCACGGCCAGCGAGGAGCCGTCCGAGACCGACATGAGGAAGAGGAAGCCGCGCTCCATCTCCACCACGGTCTGTGCCACGGGACCGCCCTCGAAGATCCGGGAGGCGCCCGCGGTCAGCGAGGTGAGCCCGGACGCGACCGCCGCCAGCTGGTCGGCTCGGTCGCGGGGGAATCCTTCGGACATGGCCAGCAGAAGGCCGTCGGCGGAGACCACCACTGTGTGGGACACCCCGGGGGTGTTGTCCACGAAGTTGGTGATCAACCAGTTCAGGTTCTGCGCCGCCTGGCTCATCGCGCTCAACTATCGCTCCTGCTGGTGGTTCGGACCGAGGTGGAAGCTACCCGTGGTCGAGTTGCCCGCCTGACGGCCCTGCTGGATACCGCGGCGCAGGTTGGTGAGCCGGCCGCGGACGTCGTCGGGTGCACGCGAGACCTGGGGGCCGGCCGTGTGGGCCTGCTCCTGGGCGGTCCCGGGTACGAGGTTGGCCTTCGGCACACGGCGCGGAAGACCGGAGGTGGTGACCCCGCCGGCGGAGGGCTTGCGCGCCCGCTCGGCCTGGCGCACCAGATCGTCGTTGGGCGAGGGCCGCCAGGTGGCCGGCCGTCCGCCGTCGGGAGCCTGGCCGGGGGCCGGGCGCTGTGCCGCCGGAGCGGGCTGCGGGACGACCGGGGTCTGCATGGTCCGGTCGAGCTCGGGAGCCTGCTGCTGCGGGTGCTGCGGCTGGGCCTGCGGGGCGGCCTGGGCCTGCTGCTGCCCCTGCTCCTGCTGGAACCAGTTGGTCTCCAGCGTGTCGTACAGCGGGGTCCGCCCGTCGCCCGCGGCCGGCGCCGGCGGCAGGGCCTCCGGACGACGCGGCCGGCCGAGCTGGGGCTGACCGGGCTGCGGCTGACGCTGCTCGGGCTGCTGCGGGACGGCCTGCTGCGGACCGGTGTGCTGCGGACCGGCCTGCGCGAAGCCCTGCTGCGGGTGGCCCGCCTGCGGGAGGCCGGGCTGCCGGGCGCCGAAGTCGTCGCCGGTGCGCTGCTGCGGGGCCTGCCGGTTCTGCGGGGCCTGGGGGGCCTGCGGCACGTAGGGCTGGCTGCCGTACGGCGGCTGGGCCTGGTACTGCGGGGGCTGGGGAGCCTGCGGGGCCTGCGGCGCCTCGAAGTCCGGACGGGCGAACGCCGAGGTGGACGCCGGGTCCTGGTACTGCGGGGCCTGCGGAGCCGTGGGCGCCTGCGGGGCGTTGAAGTCCGGCCGCGCGAACTGGCCCGTCGAGCCCGGGCCCTGCGGGGCGCCGGGCGCGGCGAACGAGCCCGTGGTCTCCCTGTCGTCGTGGCCGCGCGGGGCGTCCAGCGGCGTCATGTCCTGCTGCGGGCGGCGCGCCGGCTGCTGGGCCGGGTCGGCACCCCAGCTCGCGGCCTGCGGGCGCTGCGGCTGCGGGTTGCCGCCGGGCAGCTCGGCGCGCGGGAAGCCGTTCGGAGCACCCGGCGGGTCCTGCTGCTGGGGCTCCTGAGGGGCTTGCGGAGCCTGCGGGGTTCGCGGGCTGCCGCCCCACACGTCCGTGCGGGACGGGATGGCGCTGGCCGCGCCGCCGATGAGACCCGCGCCCGGGCCGGGCTGCGCCGTCTGGGGGAGCTGCGGCAGCTGACCGGTCTGCTCCAGCTGCGCGTGGGCGGGCTGGGGCTGCTGCGGGGCCTGCGGGGCGCCGTCCCGGGCGGGCAGCGCGGTGCGCGGTCCGCCGGCGGGGCCGACCTGGGGACGCGCGGCACCCGGGCCCGCGCCGAGCCGGCCGGCCGGGGCCGAGGTGCCGCCGAGACCCGGACGTCCGGCGCCGGGGCCGCCGGTGGCGGGACCGCCGAGCGCGCCGGGACCGCCGGCCGCGCCCGGGCCGCCGGGGAGACGGCCGCCGGGGGCGTTGCCGCCCTGCGGGGCCGCGCCCTGGGCGCCGGGGCCCGACTTGGGGGCCGGCTTGCGGCCGCCCTGGGCGACGTCGACCGGGAGCATGACGAGCGCGGTGGTGCCGCCCGAGTCGGACGGGCGCAGCTGGATGCGGATGCCGTGTCGCAGGGACAGGCGGCCGACCACGAAGAGGCCCATGCGGCGGGAGACGGAGACGTCCACGGTGGGCGGCGAGGCGAGCCGCTCGTTGATCGCGGCGAGGTCCTCGGGGGAGAGGCCGATGCCGGTGTCGTGGATCTCGACGAGCACGCGGCCGTCGGGCAGGGCGTGACCGGTGACCCGGACCTTGGTCTGCGGGGAGGAGAACGAGGTGGCGTTCTCCAGCAGCTCGGCGAGGAGGTGCACGAGGTCGTTGACGACCCGGCCGGCGACGTCGGTCGCCGGGACCGCGGCCAGTTCGATGCGCTCGTACTGCTCCACCTCGGAGGCGGCGGCGCGCAGGACGTCGACCAGCGGGACCGGGCGGGTCCAGCGGCGGCCCGGCTCCTCGCCGGCGAGGACGAGGAGGTTCTCGCCGTTCCGGCGCATACGGGTCGCGAGGTGGTCGAGCTTGAACAGCGAGGAGAGCTGGTCCGGGTCGGCCTCGCGGGACTCCAGCTCGGAGATGAGCGAGAGCTGGCGCTGGATGAGGCCCTGCGAACGGCGCGAGAGGTTGGTGAACATCGCGTTGACGTTGCCCCGGAGGAGGGCCTGCTCGGCGGCGAGGCGGACGGCCTCGCGGTGCACGTCGTCGAAGGCCGCGGCCACCTGGCCGATCTCGTCCCGGGAGTGCACGCCGACGGACTCGACGGAGGTGTCGACATCCTGCGGGTCGGACTCGGAGAGCTGCTTGACCAGCTCGGGCAGGCGTTCCTGGGCGACCTTGGTGGCGGTGTCCTGGAGCCGGCGCAGCGAGCGGATCATGGACCGGGCCACGACGAAGGCGCCGATGAGCGAGACGCCGAGGACGAGCAGGATCAGCGCACCGTTGATGATGGCCTCGCGCTGCGACTCCTGGCGCAGCTCACGGGCCATCGCGTCCATGTCGCCGAGGAGCTGCTCCTCGATGCGGCCCATGGCCGCGATCTTCGTCTCGTACTCGTCGGTGAAGTTGAGGTAGCCGCGGCGCACGCCGCCCGGCATCGCGCCGTCGGAGGCCAGCACGCGCTCGGCGTACTTCTCGGCGTCCAGGATCGTGGGGTTGCCGGAGTGCAGCGAGTCGGTGAGGTCGGTGGCGTCGCCGCCGGTCCCCTCGTAGATCGCCGTGAACGTCTTGAAGGCGTTGTTCTCACTCTTGAGCGCGGCCTCGCCGTAGAGGCGGTCACCGGGCTGGATCCGGCCGGCGGTCTTGTCGCTGGCCGGCAGGGCGCCCGCGATGATCGCCTGCTGGATGGAGGCGTACTCCTTGGCGGACGAGAACGCGGCGAGCGCGCGGGTCCGCTTGATCATCTCGGGGTTGCTGGTCGCCTGCGCCATGTCCTGCGAGAGGCTGAGCAGCGAGCGGATGAGGCGGCTGTACGCCTCGACCGTCACCGAGTTCTGGACGCCCTTCTGGTAGGCGTTCGTCCGGATGTTGTGGAGGTCGATGACCTGCGCGGCGATGGTGCCGACGTTGGAGCGGATGCTCTGCAGCGCCTCGTCGTCCTCGCTGTTCGGGATGGCCCGGGTGGCGTCGAGGAAGGCGTCGTAGGCGCGGTCCGTACGGCGTCGCGGGTTGGCGACCTGGTAGTCGCTGACCGGACGGCCGTTGGCGAGCGGGCCCGCGGAGAGGTCGCGCTCGGCCTGGAGGGCCTGCGCGAGGTCGGTCGCCTCACGGGTGAGCTTGGTGAGCAGCTGCATGTGGTCGAGCTGCTGCATGTCCTGGAGCGACTCGCTGATGCGGATGCCGCCGAGGCTGGTGGCCGCGACCACGGGGAGGGTCAGCAGGGCCACGAGGCGGGTGGAGATGCGCCAGTTCCGCAGGGCTATTCGGGGGCCGGCCGCGTTCTCGGGCGTCGCGGGCGCGGCGCCCTTGTCGCCGCGCGCGGCGGCGGTCGCGCCGGCCTGCTCGCCGGACTCGGCGTCCGGCCGTGTCCCCTTGCCCTTGCCCTTGCTCTGGGCCTTGCCCTGGCCGCCCGCTCCGGGCGCCTGCTGGGCGGGGCGCGGGGCCGCGGGACCGCGGTCGGTCCCGGCACGCGGTTCCTGCTCCGACGGAGCCTCCGCGCGGCCCTTGCGGGCCGGGGCAGAGCCCGTGCCATCCCTCTTGAAACGTCCCTGCACTAGCGTCGCAACCTCTGGACCAGGCGTCCTTCCGGGTGGAACCGGAGTGGACGGTGTCGGCGTCGTCGGGACGCGTCGGTGCGCCCCAGGTGGTCGTCGGTGACCGGCGCAGATCCCCCTTCTCCGCCACTCGGCCGGCGCTGCGTTGCGCCCCCTGCGTGCCGGCTTCGAACCCGCGGCGGTGCGTGGAATTCCAGCACAGTGCCGGAACTCCAACAAGGGCTGCGGTCTGTACCGCAGGGGGGATGACCAACCGTACGCGACGAGTCACGGGGCGTAGAAGATGATCGCGGAGGATTCGGACTTATCGGCGCCAAAGGTCCGGCATCCCCGTGTGTCCCAGTCGCGATGATCAGGAGCGGAATAGCTGGTTCAGTGGCGGAATGTCCCTTTCCGTAACCTGACATGCGCGTCCGTAATGCCCGGAAAATTCACCCGTTGGTGAGCAAACTCACACCGGAATCGATGTCTTGGCCATGTATTCGAAGGGAACGCCTTGATTTAGCCTGACGCTCTACATCATTCTCGCGCCCGCACGGGCGCCCGTCCCGGACAAGGTCTGCCAGCGCGATGACTGCACCCACGCCCGCCACCACGGCCAACCCGCGCCGTTCCACCCTCGCCCACCTCGCGGACGCCGCCGCCCTCGGCCGCGGCGCCACCCCCGAGTACGCCGCGGAGCTCCCCGGCGCGACGGCCAACCCGCGCCGCACCGTCCTGATGCGGGCCCCCGAGCCGCACGTGCCGGCCTACCTCGCCGAGGCCTGACCGGGCGCCCCACCCGCCCGCCACCGGCGAAAACCGCCGGGAGGCCGCCCCGCGCCGCGTTAGCCTGGAGCGTCAGACTCCAGCCAGTACCAAGTGAGGGGCGACAGCACTCGTGCGCATCGCCAGATTCTCCATCGACGGCAATGTCGCCTTCGGCGCGGTCGAGGGCGAGGGGACCGTCGAGTCCGGCGGCCTCGTCCTGGACATCATCAAGGGCATCCCGTACACCGACTTCGAGCTCAGCGGCACCAAGGTCCCGCTGAGCAAGGTACGGCTCCTGCCGCCGGTGCTCCCCAACAAGGTCGTTGCCATCGGCCGCAACTACGCGGAGCACGCCAAGGAGCTCGGCAACGAGGTCCCCGAGGTCCCGGTCGCCTTCTTCAAGCCGACCACCTCGGTCATCGGCCCCGGCGACGCCATCGAGTTCCCCTCCTTCTCCAGCGAGCTGCACCACGAGGCCGAACTGGCCGTGGTGATCGGCCGCATGTGCCGCGAGGTGCCCCGGGAGCGCGTCAAGGACGTGATCTTCGGCTACACCTGCGCCAACGACGTGACCGCCCGCGACGTCCAGAAGCGCGAGGCCCAGTGGGCCCGCGCCAAGGGCTTCGACACGAGCTGCCCGCTGGGCCCCTGGGTGGAGACCGACCTCGACCCGAGCGACCTCGCCGTCCAGGCCACGGTCAACGGCGAACAACGCCAGCTCGGTCGGACGAGCGACATGATCCGCTCCATCGAGGACCTGGTCGTCCACATCACCGAGGCCATGACGCTGCTCCCCGGCGACGTCATCCTCACCGGCACCCCCGCCGGGGTCGGCCCCCTCACCGTCGGCGACGAGGTCGCCGTCACCATCGAAGGCATCGGCACTCTCACCAACAGGGTGATCAAGCGTGGCTAACGCGATCCGCGTCCGTTTCTGTCCGTCCCCGACCGGCAACCCCCACGTGGGCCTGGTCCGCACCGCCCTCTTCAACTGGGCCTTCGCCCGGCACCACCAGGGCAGCGGTGCTCAGTTCGTGTTCCGCATCGAGGACACCGACGCGGCCCGCGACTCCGAGGAGTCGTACGAGCAGCTCCTCGACTCGCTGAAGTGGCTCGGCCTCGACTGGGACGAGGGCCCCGAGGTCGGCGGCCCGCACGCCCCGTACCGCCAGTCGCAGCGGATGGACATCTACAAGGACGTCGCCGACAAGCTGCTCGCCGGCGGATACGCGTACCGCTGCTACTGCACCACCACCGAGCTCGACGACCGCCGCGAGGCCGCCCGCGCCGCCGGAAAGCCGTCCGGCTACGACGGCCACTGCCGCGAGCTGTCCGCCGAGCAGGTCGCCGTCTACGAGGCCGAGGGCCGCGAGCCGATCGTCCGCTTCCGGATGCCCGACGAGCCGATCACCTTCACCGACCTGGTCCGCGGCGAGCTCACCTTCACCCCGGAGAACGTGCCGGACTACGGCATCCTCCGGGCCAACGGCGCCCCGCTCTACACCCTGGTCAACCCGGTCGACGACGCCCTGATGGAGATCACCCACGTCCTGCGCGGCGAGGACCTGCTCTCCTCCACCCCCCGCCAGATCGCCCTCTACAAGGCGCTGATCGAGCTGGGCGTCGCCCAGGAGGTCCCCGCCTTCGGCCACCTGCCGTACGTCATGGGCGAGGGCAACAAGAAGCTCTCCAAGCGCGACCCGCAGGCCTCCCTCAACCTCTACCGGGAGCGCGGCTTCCTCCCCGAGGGCCTGCTGAACTACCTGTCCCTCCTCGGCTGGTCCTTCTCCGCCGACCAGGACATCTTCACCATCCCCGAGATGGTCGCGAAGTTCGACATCGCGGACGTCAACGCCAACCCGGCCCGCTTCGACCTCAAGAAGGCCGAGTCCATCAACGCGGACCACATCCGCATGCTGGACGTGAAGGCCTTCGCCGAGGCCTGCGAGCCCTGGCTCCAGGCCCCGCACGCCCCCTGGGCGCCCGAGGACTTCGACCGCACGGCCTGGGAGCGGATCGCCCCGCACGCCCAGACCCGCCTGACCGTCCTCTCCGAGATCACGGCCAACGTCGACTTCCTCTTCCTGGCCGAGCCGGTCTTCGACCAGCCCTCCTGGGACAAGGCGATGAAGGGCGAGCCCGCGGCCCTCCTCACCACCGCCCGCGAGAAGCTGGCGGACGCCGACTGGAACGACCCCGAGTCGCTCAAGGCCGCCGTCCTCGCCGCCGGCGAGGCCCACGGCCTCAAGCTCGGCAAGGCCCAGGCCCCGGTCCGCGTCGCCGTCACCGGCCGCACCGTCGGCCTCCCCCTCTTCGAGTCCCTGGAGATCCTGGGCGAGGAGAAGACCCTGGCCCGCATCGACGCGGCCCTGGCGAAGCTCGCCGCCTAGGCGGGAGACCCGCACCCGACGACGGGGGCGGCGCCCGGAGCACTTCCGGGCGCCGCCCCCGTCGGCGTACCGTCGGGGCATGAGCATCCTGGCCGTCGTCTGGGACGTCGACGACACGATCTTCGACTACGCGCGGGCCGACCGGGCCGGGATGCGGGCCCATCTCGCCGCCGAGAGGCTCGACGGGCTGCACGGCACCGTCGAGGACGCCCTGCGCCGCTGGAAGGAACTCACGGAGCTGTACTGGCGCCGCTACGAGGAGGCACCGGCGGGGAGCTGGCAGGACCAGCGCCGCCACCGCGTCCGCGCCTTCCTGGACCGGCCCGGGATGACCGACGCCGAGGCCGACGCCTGGTTCGGCCGGTACGTCGCCCACTACGAGGCCGCCTGGGAGCTCTTCCCGGACGCCCTGCCCGTCCTCGACCGGCTCGCCGCCGACTACCGGCAGGCCGTCCTGTCGAACTCCAGCATCCACGCCCAGGAGCCCAAGCTGCGCGCCCTCGGCGTCCGCGACCACTTCGAGGCCGTCCTGTGCGCCGCCGAGCTGGGCAGCGCCAAACCGGCCCCCGAGGCCTTCCTCGCCGTCTGTACGGCCCTGGGCCTGCCCCCGCACCAGGTGGCGTACGTGGGGGACCGGCCCGACACCGACGCGCTCGGCGCCCAGGAGGCGGGGCTGCACGGCATCTGGCTGGACCGAGCCGGCACCGGCGACGTGCCCGGTCTGCACCGCATCACGGACCTCCACCAGCTCCCGCCGCTGCTCCGCGGGCATACCCGTTTTGGAGCACCGTCCACCTTCGGGTAATGTTCTTCCTGCGCCGAGGGGAGCAAGCCGAAAGGCAAGAACCCGGAAAGCGCAAGCCGAGCAAGATCCCCCTCACGGGGAAGTTGCCCCGGTGGCCTATGGTGTAATTGGCAGCACGACTGATTCTGGTTCAGTTAGTCTTGGTTCGAGTCCAGGTAGGCCAGCTCGCAGAGCTCATCTGCAAACCAGTGGATTGGCATCCACGAGCCCCCGTTGTGTAGCGGCCTAGCACGCCGCCCTCTCAAGGCGGTAGCGCCGGTTCGAATCCGGTCGGGGGTACAGATCCTTCCCGCGGCATCACCTGGGTAGCTCCCGGTGGCACCGATGCAGGATCGCTAGGGCCCCCGTTGTGTAGCGGCCTAGCACGCCGCCCTCTCAAGGCGGTAGCGCCGGTTCGAATCCGGTCGGGGGTACGACGCTGGTCTAACCACGTATTGGTCTATGGTGTAATTGGCAGCACGACTGATTCTGGTTCAGTTAGTCTAGGTTCGAGTCCTGGTAGACCAGCTCGGGTCTGCGGCGGAAACGCCCGCATGATCCAAAGCCCCCGTTGTGTAGCGGCCTAGCACGCCGCCCTCTCAAGGCGGTAGCGCCGGTTCGAATCCGGTCGGGGGTACGCGATCGAGAAGCCCTTCCCTTCGGGGGAGGGCTTCTTCGCTGTTCCCGGCACTGCGCACGGACAACTCCGGCCCACCGCTGCGGCGTTGGAGCGGTGGGCCGGGGAACGTACAGGTGAACAGAGGAAGATCAGCCGTTGCGGCGGAGCGCCTCGCTGAGACGGGCGGCGGCGTCGATGACCGCCTGGGCGTGCATGCGCCCCGGGTGGCGCGTCAGGCGCTCGATCGGACCCGAGACCGACACGGCGGCCACCACGCGGTTCGACGGGCCCCTGACGGGCGCGGAGACGGACGCGACGCCCGGCTCCCGCTCACCGATCGACTGGGCCCAGCCGCGGCGCCGTACGCCCGACAGGGCCGTCGCCGTGAAACGGGCGCCCTGGAGGCCGCGGTGCAGCCGCTCGGGCTCCTCCCAGGCCATGAGGATCTGCGCCGAGGAGCCGGCCTTCATGGTCAGCGTCGAGCCCACCGGGACGGTGTCCCGCAGGCCGGACAGCCGCTCGGCCGCCGCCACGCAGATCCGCATGTCGCCCTGGCGCCGGTAGAGCTGCGCGCTCTCGCCGGTGACGTCGCGCAGATGCGTGAGCACCGGTCCGGCCGTCGCGAGCAGCCGGTCCTCGCCGGCCGCCGCCGCGAGCTCCGCGAGCCGCGGGCCGAGAATGAAACGGCCCTGCATGTCGCGGGCCACCATCCGGTGGTGTTCCAATGCCACGGCCAGCCGGTGGGCCGTGGGTCGTGCGAGTCCCGTCGCCGCGACCAGTCCTGCGAGGGTGGCCGGACCGGACTCCAGGGCGCTCAGGACAAGGGCTGCCTTGTCGAGAACGCCTACGCCGCTAGAGTTGTCCATGCAACGATATTCGCGTCTCACTCTGTGAAACGCAAGTTCAATTTTCCGAGGAACTTGTCACTCTGGTGAGGCGGCCGCACAACGGACCGCACAACGGTCTCTAGTGGTGCCGGCGCAGCCGCCGGCCGGAGGGAAAGCGATGGGTAGGACACTCGCGGAGAAGGTCTGGGACGACCACGTCGTCCGGCGCGCCGAGGGCGAGCCCGACCTCCTCTTCATCGATCTTCACCTGCTGCACGAGGTGACCAGCCCCCAGGCCTTCGACGGCCTCCGGCAGAACGGCCGGCAGGTGCGGCGCCTCGACCTCACCCTCGCCACCGAGGACCACAACACCCCCACCCTCGACATCGACAAGCCGATCGCCGACCCGGTCTCCCGCGCCCAGCTGGAGACCCTGCGCAAGAACTGCGCCGAGTTCGGCGTGCGCCTCCACCCGCTCGGCGACGTCGAGCAGGGCGTCGTCCACGTGGTGGGGCCGCAGCTGGGCCTCACCCAGCCCGGCATGACCGTGGTCTGCGGCGACTCCCACACCTCCACCCACGGCGCCTTCGGCGGCCTGGCGTTCGGCATCGGCACCAGCCAGGTCGAGCACGTCCTGGCCACCCAGACGCTGCCCATGGCCCGCCCGAAGACCATGGCCATCACGGTCGACGGCGAGCTGCCGGCCGACGTCACCGCCAAGGACCTCATCCTCGCCGTCATCGCGAAGATCGGCACCGGCGGCGGCCAGGGCTACGTCCTGGAGTACCGGGGCTCCGCCATCGAGAAACTCTCGATGGAGGGCCGCATGACCATCTGCAACATGTCCATCGAGGCCGGCGCCCGCGCGGGCATGATCGCCCCCGACGAGACCACCTTCGCCTACCTCAAGGGCCGTCCCCACGCCCCCGAGGGCGAGGACTGGGACGCCGCCGTCGCCTACTGGAAGACCCTGAGGACCGACGAGGACGCCGTCTTCGACGCCGAGGTCGTCATCGAGGCCGCCGAGCTGGCCCCGTTCGTCACCTGGGGCACCAACCCCGGCCAGGGCGCCCCGCTTTCGGCGAACGTCCCCGACCCGGCTTCGTACGAAGACCCCTCGGAGCGCCTCGCCGCCGAAAAGGCCCTGGAGTACATGGGGTTGACCGCCGGGCAGCCGCTGCGCGACATCAAGGTCGACACCGTCTTCGTGGGCTCCTGCACCAACGGCCGCATCGAGGACCTGCGCAACGCGGCCTCCCTCCTGGAGGGCCGCAAGGTCGCCGACGGCGTCCGCATGCTGGTCGTCCCCGGCTCCGTCCGGGTCGCCCTGCAGGCCGTCGAGGAGGGCCTGGACAAGGTCTTCAAGGAGGCCGGCGCCGAATGGCGGCACGCGGGCTGCTCCATGTGTCTGGGCATGAACCCGGACCAGCTGGCCCCCGGCGAGCGCTCCGCGTCCACCTCCAACCGCAACTTCGAGGGCCGGCAGGGCAAGGGCGGCCGCACCCACCTGGTCTCCCCCCAGGTCGCCGCCGCCACCGCCGTCCTCGGCCACCTGGCCTCCCCGGCCGACCTGTCCGACGCCGTCACCACCGCGGGGGTCTGAGAACCATGGAAGCTTTCACCACGCACACCGGCCGCGCCGTCCCGCTGCGCCGCAGCAACGTCGACACCGACCAGATCATCCCGGCGCACTGGCTGAAGAAGGTCACCCGCGACGGCTTCGAGGACGGCCTCTTCGAGGCCTGGCGCAAGGACTCAGAGTTCGTCCTCAACCGCCCCGAGCGGCAGGGCGCCACGGTCCTGGTCGCCGGCCCCGACTTCGGCACCGGCTCCTCCCGCGAGCACGCCGTCTGGGCGCTCCAGAACTACGGCTTCAAGACCGTCATCTCCTCCCGCTTCGCCGACATCTTCCGCGGCAACTCGCTGAAGAACGGTCTGCTCACCGTCGTCCTGCCGCAGGAGACGGTCGACGCCCTCTGGGAGCTGACCGAGGCCGACCCGACCGCCGAGGTCACCGTCGACCTGGAGGCCCGCAAGGTCCTGGCGGCCGGGATCGACGCCGACTTCGAGCTCGACGAGAACGCCCGCTGGCGGCTCCTGAACGGCCTCGACGACATCAGCCTCACCCTTCAGAACGAAGCCGACATCGCGGCCTACGAGACGGCCAGGCCGTCCTTCAAGCCCCGTACAATTACGGCCTGAGCAGCGCTTTTCCAAGACTGCGCCCCCCACCCTCCGGTGGGGGGCGCAGTCGCTTGTTGAGACCCTGTCGGGCGACAACTCGCCCTAGATGGCACAATCGGTGCATGGAACGCGACAACCAACTCAAGCTCTACGAGGAAGTCGCCGACCGATTGAAAGAAGCGCACTCCCGGGTGCGCGCACTGCAAGTCCCGGAGGGCGTAAGGATGGCGCTGTCCCGGAAGCTGCTGGTCGTCACGGCCGCGGCGAAGCACGATCTCGCGGACGCGGCGACGCGTCTGGACCGGTTGATGAAGGACCTCGACGAGGGCCGATTCCCTGAAGACGACTGACACCAGGAACTCCGCAACGGCACTTCCGCGTTGCGGCACTAGGGTGATTAGACCGTTTCGTGTTTGATTTGCGGTATATACATGCCTAACGTGCGAAAAAGCTTGAACAGTTTCGTTCCGGCAAAGTCTCCGAAGGGGAAGACGTGAACAAGGCGCAGCTCGTAGAAGCGATTGCCGACAAGTTGGGCGGTCGCCAGCAGGCCGCCGAAGCCGTCGACCACGTGCTCGACGCCATCGTGCGCGCCGTGGTCTCCGGCGACCGTGTCTCGGTCACGGGCTTCGGTTCGTTCGAGAAGGTCGACCGCCCGGCCCGCTACGCCCGCAACCCGCAGACGGGTGAGCGCGTGCGGGTCAAGAAGACCTCCGTTCCGCGCTTCCGCGCGGGTCAGGGCTTCAAGGACCTGGTCAGCGGGTCGAAGAAGCTCCCCAAGGGCGGCGAGGTCTCCGTCAAGAAGGCCCCCAAGGGCAGCCTGACCGGCGGCGCCTCCGCCACCGTGAAGAAGGCCGCGGCGAAGAAGGCCACCACGGCCAAGAAGGCCGCCGCCAAGAAGGCCACGCCGGCCAAGAAGACCACCACGGCCGCCGCCGCCAAGAAGGCGACCCCGGCGAAGAAGACCACCACGGCGGCGGCGAAGAAGACCTCCGCCGCCACCAAGAAGACGACGGCGGCCGCCAAGAAGACCACCGCCGCCGCCAAGAAGGCCACCCCGGCCGCCCCGGCCAAGAAGGCCACCGCCAAGAAGACCGCCCCGGCCAAGAAGACCGTGGCGAAGAAGGCGCCCGCCAAGAAGACCACGGCGCGCAAGACGGCCACGGCCAAGAAGGCCGCCGCCAAGAAGTAGGACGGTCACCGCACGTCCGCCGGGCCGGGCTCTCCGCACGGGAGCCCGGCCCGCGGCGCGTTCCGGAGCCGTACGCCCGTACGGCGGCGGGGGAGCGCGCGGCGGGTTCAGAAGGTCTGGAGCGTCACCAGCGTGATCCGCGGGGCCGCGCCCGGGGCGCCCGGCTCCGTCTCGATCCGCACCCGCTGCCCCGGACGGAGCAACCGCAGGCCGCCCGCGTCGAAGGCCTCCGCCCCGAACTCCACCGGGGTGCCGTCGTCGAGCAGCACACTGCCGCTGCGGGTCTCGGGGTCGTACGTGTACGCGGTCGCCTGCATGGACCGCAGCCTATCCGGCCGCCGCCGGCCGCCGGGCCGCCGTCCGCGGGCCCAGGCCCAGCGAACCCGCCGCCGCCAGATCCTCGCCGGTGTCCACGTCCCGGCGCACGGAATCCACCCCGGCCAGCGTGATTTCCACCGCACCCGAAGACAAATGCCGAAGCCGCGACGCGCCACCGAATGCCGGTTCCAATTCCACCCCCGGCGCCGCCGAGAGGAATGTCGTACCTATTTCGGCGGCATCCGCGAGAAATGCCCTCGGGAATTGCCGGGCGGCCGCCAGGACCCGCGCCAGCTCCGCCGGACGCAGCGCCGGCAGATCGGCGTTCAGCGCC
The DNA here is from genome assembly GCF_014649855.1 of Streptomyces roseolus. Taxonomy (GTDB): domain Bacteria; phylum Actinomycetota; class Actinomycetes; order Streptomycetales; family Streptomycetaceae; genus Streptomyces; species Streptomyces roseolus. The sequence goes on from NZ_BMTV01000017.1 coordinate 14,536, forward strand.
GCCACGCGCGCGTGCGGCCGCCGCTCCCGTACCGCCCGGGCGCCGTGCGCGAGCGCCGCGTTGAGCCCCGTCGCCGGGACGTCCGGCACCACCAGCGCCCCCAGCGCGGCCAGCGCCCGGCCGGCCGCCGGGTCGTCCGTGACCACCACCACGTCCCGGACCTCCGGGCAGTCCAGGGCCGCCGCCACCGTGTCCTCGGCGAAGGCCAGGGCGAGGCGGGGCCGCAGCAGCTCCCCCGCCGCGGGGGCCAGCCGGCTCTTCGCCAGGGCCAGGGGCTTGAGGGGCACGACCAGAGACCAGCCGTCGTCCGCTTCCGTGTTCATCGCCGCCCATTCTGTCCCGCCCCGGCGGTACGGGCCTGTCCCCGGGGCGTACGGTGTCACTCGACACAGCAGGAGCATGGGGCGACACTTGACCCCCTGCCAGCAAGACCCGGAGAAAGGTGCGCCGAGTGCCCCGCCGCAGAATCGGCTTCTGGTACCGCCTCGCGGCGGTCATCGCCAAACCCCCCCTGGTGGTTCTGTTCAAGCGGGACTGGCGCGGCATGGAGCACATTCCGGCCGACGGCGGCTTCATCACCGCGGTCAACCACAACTCCTACCTGGACCCGCTCTCGTACGCGCACTACCAGTACAACACCGGCCGGGTGCCCCGCTTCCTGGCCAAGGCGGGGCTCTTCAAGGGCGGGTTCGTGGGCACCATGCTCCGCAACACCGGCCAGATCCCCGTCTACCGCGAGACCGCGAACGCCCTGGACGCCTTCCGCGCCGCCGTGGACGCCATCGAGCGGGGCGAGTGCGTCGCCTTCTACCCCGAGGGCACCCTCACCCGGGACCCCGACATGTGGCCCATGCCGGGCAAGACCGGCGCCGCCCGCGTCGCGCTGCTCACCAAGGTGCCCGTCATCCCGGTGGCCCAGTGGGGCGCCAACCTCGCGATGCCGCCGTACGCCAAGAAGGACAAGTTCAGCTTCTTCCCGCGCAAGACGCTGATCGTGCAGGCCGGCCCGCCGGTCGACCTCTCCCGCTTCGACGGCCTGGAGCCCACCCCCGAGGTGCTGCGCGAGGCCACCGAGACGATCATGGCCGCCATCACCGCCCTCCTGGAGGAGGTCCGCGGCGAGAAGGCCCCCGCCGAACCGTACGATCCGCGCCGCGCCCGTCGGGCCCTGCGCCGCAAGGCCGTCGAGGGGGACGCCGCATGACCAAGGCCGCCGTCTTCGGCAACGGGTCCTGGGGCACCGCCTTCGCCATGGTGATGGCCGACGCGGGCTGCGAGGTGAGCCTCTGGGGCCGCCGCCCCGCGCTCGCCGAGACCATCAACACCACCCGCACCAACCCCGACTACCTGCCCGGCGTCGAACTCCCCCGGGGGATCACGGCCACCGCCGACGCGGCCGAGGCCGCCGAGGGAGCCGACTTCGCCGTCCTCGCCGTCCCCTCCCAGACCCTGCGCGAGAACCTCGCCGCCTGGGCGCCGAAGCTCGGCCCCGGCACCGTGTTCGTCTCCCTCATGAAGGGCATCGAACTCGGCACCGCCAAGCGGATGAGCGAGGTCATCAGCGAGGTCGCCGACGTCCCCGCCGAGCGCGTCGCCGTCCTCACCGGCCCCAACCTGGCCCGTGAGATCGCCGCCCGGCAGCCCGCCGCCGCCGTCGCCGCCTGCGTCGACGAGTCGGTCGCCCAGCGGCTCCAGGCCGCCTGCATCACCCCGTACTTCCGCCCGTACACCAACACCGACGTGGTCGGCTGCGAGCTCGGCGGCGCGGTGAAGAACGTCATCGGCCTCGCCGTCGGCATCGCCAACGGCATGGGCCTCGGCGACAACTCCAAGGCCACGCTCATCACCCGCGGCCTCGCCGAGACCACCCGCCTCGGCCTCGCCATGGGCGCCGACCCGCTCACCTTCTCCGGTCTCGCGGGCCTCGGCGACCTCGTCGCCACCTGCTCCTCGCCGCTCTCCCGGAACAACACCTTCGGCACCAACCTCGGCCGCGGGATGACCCTCCAGGAGGCCGTCGCGGCCACCAAGCAGACCGCGGAGGGCGTCAAGTCCTGCGAGTCGGTGCTCGATCTGGGCCGCCGCCACGGCGTCGACATGCCCATCACCGAGACCGTCGTCTCGATCGTCCACGACGGAAAGCCGCCGACGGTCGCCCTGAAGGAGCTCATGTCGCGCAGCGCCAAACCCGAAAGGCGCTGACCCGGGACGCTGAGCCGTCCGCGCGAGGCGGCCAGCGGGGCGCTCAGGAGTTCGGACACCGCAAGGTACGCTCATCGCGATATGAGCGAGAACACCCAGAGCCCCCGCAAGCCGCGCGTGGCCGTCGTCTTCGGCGGACGCAGCTCCGAGCACGCCATCTCCGTCGTCACCGCCGGCGCCGTCCTCAAGGCCATCGACCGGACCAAGTACGACGTGCTGCCCATCGGCATCACCCGGGAGGGGCGCTGGGCCCTGACCGCCGACGCCCCGGAGCGGATGGCGATCGCCGAGCGCTCCCTGCCGGACGTCGCCCAGCTCGCCGAGTCCGCGACCGGCGGTGTGGTCCTCCCGGTCGACCCGGCCAGCCGCGAGGTCGTCCTGCACGAGCCCGGCTCGCTGCCGCAGGCCCTCGGCGAGGTCGACGTCGTCTTCCCCATGCTCCACGGCCCCTACGGTGAGGACGGCACCCTCCAGGGCCTCCTGGAGCTCTCCGGCATCCCGTACGTCGGCGCGGGCGTCCTCGCCTCCGCCGTCGGCCAGGACAAGGAGTACATGAAGCGGGTCTTCGTCTCCTACGGCCTGCCCGTCGGCCCGTACGAGGTCATCCGGCCGCGCGAGTGGGACCGCAACCCGGCCGAGGCCCGCAAGAAGATCGTCGAGTTCGCCGCCGACCACGGCTGGCCGCTCTTCGTGAAGCCGGCCCGCGGCGGCTCCTCCGTCGGCATCACCAAGGTCGACGACCTCTCCGGCCTCGACGAGGCCGTCGAGGAGGCCCGTCGCTACGACCCGAAGATCATCGTGGAGGCGCTGCTGCGCGGCCGCGAGATCGAGTGCGGCGTCCTGGAGTTCGAGGACGGCCCGCGCGCCAGCGTGCCCGCCGAGATCCCGCCGGTCACCGACCACGACTTCTACGACTTCGAGGCCAAGTACATCGACTCGGCCTCCGGTCTTGTGCCCGCCCCGATCGGCGACGAGGCCACCGCCGAGGTCCAGCGCCTGGCCGTCGCCGCCTACGAGGCGGTCTCCTGCGAGGGCCTGGTCCGCGCCGACTTCTTCCTCACCGAGGACGGCGACTTCGTCATCAACGAGATCAACACCATGCCCGGCTTCACCCCGATCTCCATGTACCCGCGCATGTGGCAGGAGAGCGGCGTGAGCTACCCCGAGCTGGTCGACCGGCTGATCCAGGCCGCGCTGACCCGCTCCACGGGCCTGCGCTGACCCCCGCGGGGCGCCGGCCGGTCCCGGCCCGGCCGGCGCCTAGGCCGTCTCTTCCGGATCACGCCGGGCGTCGTGAGCCCGGCGTGATCCGGAAGAGACGGCCTAACGGCACTCGGGTTCCAGGGCGCAGGGCACCGTCCGGTCCACCGGTCCCGCCAGGTCCACCAGGGGGCCGACGTCGTGGGCGTACCGCTCGTCCAGGGCGACCTCGACGTAGGTCTTCCGGTACACCGAGGTGAAGCGGGGGCCGCCCTGCTCGGGCTGCTCCAGCATCCAGCGCACGCCCTCGGCGGAGACGCCCTGCGCCTGCGGATCGCTCATCTTTTCGGGCCGGTCGACCCCGCAGCGCAGTACGATCGCTCCGTCCCCCCACCCGGCGGTCAGCTCGGAGTCGGGAGACGGATCGCTCCGCTCCTGCCCCGCGACGGTGTCCGGGAGCTCCTCCGCCAGCGCACGGCAGAGCGCCGCCTCCGCCGCGGGCGGAGTCGGCACCGGCACGGACGCCTGGGCGCCGGAGGAGCAGCCGGTCACGGCCAGCAGCAGGACGGCGGCCGCGGCGGGCAGGCCGAGGGGCCGGTGGGAAGAGGTCACCGGCCAAGGGTAGACGGGGGCTACAGATGGACGACCGGGCAGGTCAGGGTGCGCGTGATGCCGTCCACTTGCTGGACCTTCGCGACCACCATGCGGCCGAGGTCGTCGACCGTGTCGGCCTGCGCCCGCACGATCACGTCGTACGGTCCGGTCACGTCCTCTGCCTGGATCACCCCCGGGATCTTGGAGATGGTGTCGGCGACGCTCGACGCCTTGCCCACCTCGGTCTGAATCAGGATGTACGCCTGTACCACGGAACCTCCAGGGCGGCCACGAGGATCTTGTGGGAGAAAGAGACGCCACGGTACCGCGTCGCCGGAAGCCGCGGGGAGACCCGCGCCTTCCGGAGCGCTCGGGGCGTGGCGTACACAGGACGGAAGTTGACGGTCAACTTGACGGTACCCAGCACGGTGACGGCCCGCGACCCGCGGCGCGAGCGGACGCTCCGCCGACGGCCGGCCGGCACGACGACACGAGGTGAGACGCGGTGAAGGGCACAGTCGGAGAACTGGGCGAGTTCGGGCTCATCAGGGAGCTCACGTCCCGGCTCACCTCCACCCCGGCGGTACGGATCGGGCCGGGCGACGACGCCGCCGTGGTCTCCGCCCCGGACCGGCGCGTGGTGGCCAGCACGGACATCCTGCTCGAAGGACGGCACTTCCGCCGCGACTGGTCGACGGCGTACGACGTCGGCCGCAAGGCCGCCGCGCAGAACCTCGCCGACATCGCCGCCATGGGCGCGGTCCCCACCGCCCTCCTCCTCGGCCTCGTCGTCCCCGCGGAACTCCCCGTCACCTGGCCCACGGAACTCATGGACGGGCTGCGCGACGAGTGTCAGGTCGCGGGCGCGGCGGTGGTCGGCGGCGACGTCGTCCGCGGCGACACGATCATGGTCTCCATCACCGCCCTCGGCGACCTCCGCAACGCCGACCCGGTCACCCGGGGCGGCGCGCAGCCCGGCGACGTCGTCGCCTACACCGGCTGGCTCGGCTGGTCCGCCGCCGGCTACGCGGTCCTCTCCCGGGGCTTCCGCTCGCCGCGCGCCTTCGTCGAGGCCCACCGCCGCCCCGAGCCGCCGTACCACGCGGGTCCGGCCGCCGCCGGGCTCGGCGCCACCGCCATGTGCGACGTCAGCGACGGCCTCATCGCCGACCTCGGCCACATCGCCGAGGCCAGCAACGTCCGCATCGACCTGCGCTCCGGACTCATCGACATCCCCGGCCAGATGCACGACATCGGCCAGGCCGTCGGCGTCGACCCGCTCCAGTGGGTCCTCACCGGCGGCGAGGACCACGCGATCGTCGCCACCTTCCCGCCGGACGTGAAGCTGCCCGCCCGCTGGAAGGTGATCGGCGAGGTCATCGCCCCCTCCGCGCTGCCCCAGGTGACCGTCGACGGCGCTCCCTGGCACAGCGCCGGCGGCTGGGACCACTTCGGGGAGACCGAGTGAACGCCCGGCCGCCGCTGGTCCTCACCGTCGCCGGATCCGACTCCGGCGGCGGCGCCGGCATCCAGGCCGACCTCAAGACCATGCTCGCCCTCGGCGTCCACGGGATGAGCGTCGTCACCGCCGTCACCGCGCAGAACTCGCGCGGGGTCCACGGGGTCTGGGAACTCCCCGAGGAGGCCGTCCGCGCCCAGTACCGGGCCGTCGTCGACGACATCGGCGTCCACGCGGTCAAGACCGGCATGCTCGCCACCGCCCCGCTCGTCGAGACCGTCGCCGAGCTCCTCGCCGGGACGGACGCGCCGGTGGTCGTCGACCCCGTGGGCGTCTCCAAGCACGGCGATCCGCTGCTCGCCGCCACCGCCCTGGAATCCGTACGGACGCGGCTGCTCCCGGCCGCGACCGTCGCCACGCCCAACCTGGACGAGGTGACGCAGCTCACGGGAATCGTCGTCGAGGACGAGGACGGAATGCGCCGGGCCGCCGACGCGGTCCTCGGGTACGGACCGCGCTGGGCGCTCATCAAGGGCGGCCACCTGCCCGGGGACGCCGCCGAGGTCGTGGACCTCCTCACCGACGGCACCGACGAGCACTGGCTGTACGCCCCCCGGCACGACAACCGGCACACCCACGGCACGGGCTGCACGCTCGCCTCGGCGGTCGCGTCCGGCCTCGCCAAGGGACTGCCCGTGCCGAAGGCCGTACGGGAGGCGAAGGCGTACGTGACCGGGGCCCTCGCCGCCGGCTTCGCCCTGGGGGAGGGCATCGGGCCCGTGGACCACGGGTGGGAACGGCGCCGCTGAGCACGACGAAGGGCGGGCCCGGCCCCCGAGGCCGGACCCGCCCTTCGCGTCATGCGGGCACGGTGTGTGTCGCGGAAAAGGCGGAAGGCCGGTCCACCGAGGTGGACCGGCCCTCCCAGGCAACCGCAGGGGCTGCGCTACGACACGGAAACGTCGCGATTAGCGCGAGACCTTGCCGGCCTTGATGCACGAGGTGCAGACGTTGAGCCGCTTCGGCGTCCGACCGACCACGGCACGCACACGCTGGATGTTCGGGTTCCAGCGACGAGACGTACGGCGGTGCGAGTGCGAAATGTTGTTGCCGAAGCCCGGCCCCTTGCCGCAGACGTCGCAGTTGGCAGCCACGGGTCACTCCAAAGACTTCAGATTTACAGTGAGATCCGGCGCACCGGAATCAGGAGTCTGAAGTGGCTTGCCGGGGATGGCCCGGCGAGTGCCGGGCAACCGAAGCAGCATACAACGACTGCTCCGGTGGAACGAAACTACCACGGTCCGGTCCGACGCCGTCCCGGCCCCCGCACCCGGAAGCCCCCGGTCTACCCTGCGGTGGACTTCACCGCCGAAGGAGGACCCCCGTTGTCGCGAGCCCCCCAGCCCTCCGACCCCGCCGCCCGCGGTGACGAGCGTCTCGTCCTCGACGCCGAGGCGGTCCGGGCCTGGAGCGCGCGGACGGCCGAGGCCCTCGGCCGGGAGCGGGCCGCGATCGACGCCATCAACGTCTTCCCGGTCGCCGACGGCGACACCGGCACCAACCTCTACCTGACCGCCGACGCCGGCCACCGCGCCGTCGAGGCCGTCTTCACCGCCCCCGGGGCCGCCGGGGCCTCCGCGCCCGGCACCGCCGACGCCGTACGGGCCCTGGCCCACGGCGCGCTCCTCGGCGCCCGCGGCAACTCCGGCACCATCCTGTCCCAGCTGCTGCGCGGCATGGCCGCCGTCCTCGCCGACGGCGGCGACGGCGACCACCTCGCCCGCGCCCTCGGCACCGCCGCCGCCTCCGCCCGCGCCGCCGTCGCCCACCCCGAGGAGGGCACCATCCTCACCGTCGCCTCCGCCGCCGCGGCCGGCTGCGCCGACGGCGGCACCCTCCCGGAGGTGGCCAGGAAGGCCTACGACGGGGCCAGGACGGCCCTGGAGGCCACCCCCGGCCAGCTGGCCGTGCTCGGCCGCGCCGGAGTCGTGGACGCCGGGGGACAGGGCCTGGTGACGGTCCTCGGCGCGCTCGTGGAGACGGTGACCGGGCGGGCCCCGGAACCGCTGCCGCCGTCCCCGGCGGTACGCGCCCTGCCCGAGCGGCCGGGGGAGGGCTGCGGCCACGACGGCGAGCAGGGCCCCGGCTACGAGGTCCTCTACCTCCTGGAGGCCGAGGACGCCGCCGTCGAACTCCTCAAGGCCCGGCTCGACGCCCTCGGCGACTCCCTCGTCGTCGTCGGCGGCGACGGACTCTGGAACGTGCACGTCCACGTCGACGACGCCGGCGCCGCCGTCGAGGCCGGGATCGAGGCCGGCCGGCCGCACCGGATCCGCGTCACCCACTTCGCCGCCGCCCCCGCGCCCGCCCGCGCCGACCGGGAACCCGCCGACGCGCGCGGGGAGCGGGCCCACCGGGCCGTCGTCGCCGTCCTCCCCGGCGAGGGCCTCGCCGGACTCTGCGCCGAGGCCGGTGCCACCACCCTCCAGGCCAGGCCCGGCGAACCGCCCACCGGCGACGCACTCCTCGACGCCGTACGCCGCGCCCACGCGCGCGAGGTGGTCCTCCTGCCCAACGACACCGACTTGCGGACCGCCGCCGCCTCCGCCGCCGAACGGGCCCGCGCCGAGGGCATCCGGGTGGCCCTCATCCCCACCCGGGCCGCCGTCCAGGGCATCGCCGCCCTCGCCGTCCACGAACCCGGGCGCAGCTTCGACGAGGACGTCGTCGCCATGACCGCCGCCGCCGGCGCCACCCGCTACGCCGAACTCGCCGTCGCCGCCCGCCAGTCCTTCACCAGCGCCGGCGTCTGCCAGGCCGGCGACGTCCTCGGCCTCATCGAGGGCGACGTCGCCGTCATCGGCCAGGACCTCACCGCCACCGCCCTCACCGTCCTCGACCGGATGCTCCAGGCCGGCGGCGAACTCGTCACCCTCGTCGTCGCCGACAGCGCCCCGCCCGGTCTCGCCGACACCCTCGAAGCCCACGTCCGCCGCGGCTACCTGGCCGTCGACACCGTCACCTACCACGCGGGCGAAGGCGCCCCGCCGCTGCTCGTCGGCGTCGAGTAGCCGGACCCCGCCCGGCGGGTTGTCCCCGGGCCTCGCCCCGGCTGTCGGTCCGGTGGTGTGCAATGGAACGCGTGCCCGCGCTCGACGAACCCCTCAAGAAGTCCCTCGGCCCCGCCACCGCCAAGGTCATGGCCGAGGCCCTCGACCTGCACACGGTCGGCGACCTCCTCCACCACTACCCCCGGCGGTACGCGGAGCGGGGCGAGCTGACCACGCTCTCCGACCTGCCCCTCGACGAGCACGTCACGGTCGTCGCCCAGGTCGCCGACGCCCGCGTGCACACCTTCAACGGCGCCAAGGGCCGCGGTCAGCGCCTCGAAGTCAGCATCACCGACGGCTCCGGCCGGCTCCAGCTGGTCTTCTTCGGCAAGGGCGTCCACAAGCCCCACCACGACCTGCTGCCCGGCACCCGCGCGATGTTCTCCGGCAAGGTCTCGCTCTTCAACCGCCGCCTCCAGCTCGCCCACCCCGCCTACGAACTCCTGCGCGGCGACGGCGACGTGGCCGTGGACGCCTGGGCGAGCGCGCTCATCCCGATCTACCCGGCCACCACCAAGCTGGAGTCCTGGAAGATCGCCAAGGCCGTCGACGCCGTGCTGCCGAGCGCCGCCGACGCCGTCGACCCGCTCCCCTCCGCCCTGCGCGAGGGCCGAGGCCTCGCCGAACTGCCCGACGCCCTGCGCCTGATCCACCGCCCCCGCACCAAGGCCGACGTCGCCGCCGCCCGCGAACGGCTCAAGTGGGACGAGGCCTTCGTCCTCCAGGTCGCCCTCGCCCGCCGCCGGCACGCCGACACCCAGCTCCCCGCCGTCCCCCGCCGCCCCGCCGCCGACGGCATCCTCACCGCCTTCGACGCCAAGCTCCCCTTCACCCTCACCGACGGCCAGACCAAGGTCTCGACGGAGATCTTCGACGACCTCGCCACCGACCACCCCATGCACCGCCTCCTCCAGGGCGAGGTCGGCTCCGGGAAGACCATGGTCGCCCTGCGGGCCATGCTCGCCGTCGTCGACGCCGGGGGACAGGCGGCGATGCTCGCGCCCACCGAGGTCCTCGCCCAGCAGCACCACCGGTCGGTCACCGAGATGATGGGCGAGCTCGCCGAGGGGGGCATGCTCGGCGGCGCCGACAGGGCCACCAAGGTCGTGCTGCTCACCGGGTCCATGGGGGCCGCCGCCCGCCGGCAGGCCCTGCTCGACCTGGTCACCGGCGAGGCGGGGATCGTCATCGGCACGCACGCCCTCATCGAGGACAAGGTCAAGTTCCACGACCTGGGCCTGGTCGTCGTCGACGAGCAGCACCGCTTCGGCGTCGAGCAGCGCGACGCCCTGCGCGGCAAGGGCAAGCAGCCCCCGCACCTCCTCGTCATGACGGCCACCCCGATCCCGCGGACCGTCGCCATGACCGTCTTCGGCGACCTGGAGACCTCCGTCCTCGACCAGCTGCCCGCCGGACGCTCCCCGATCGCCAGCCACGTCGTCCCCGCCGCCGACAAGCCGCACTTCCTCGCCCGCGCCTGGGAGCGGGTCCGCGAGGAGGTCGAGAACGGCCACCAGGCGTACGTGGTCTGCCCCCGCATCGGTGACGAGGAGGACGAGAAGAAGGCCGCCAAGCGCAAGCCCTCCACCGGGGACGAGGCCGAGAAGCGGCCCCCGCTCGCCGTCCTCGACGTCGCCGAGAAGCTCGCCGAGGGCCCCCTCGCCGGGCTGCGGATCGCCGTCCTGCACGGGCGCATGCACCCCGACGACAAGGACGACGTGATGCGCCGCTTCGCCGCCGGCGAGCTCGACGTCCTCGTCGCCACCACCGTCATCGAGGTCGGCGTCAACGTGCCCAACGCCACCGCCATGGTGATCATGGACGCCGACCGCTTCGGCGTCTCCCAGCTCCACCAGCTCCGCGGCCGCGTCGGCCGCGGTTCCGCCCCCGGCCTCTGCCTCCTCGTCACCGAGATGCCCGAGGCGAGCCCCGCCCGCCAGCGCCTCGGCGCCGTCGCCTCCACCCTCGACGGCTTCGAGCTCTCCCGGATCGACCTCGAACAGCGCCGCGAGGGCGACGTCCTCGGCCAGGCCCAGTCCGGCGTCCGCTCCTCCCTGCGGGTCCTCGCCGTCATCGACGACGAGGAGGTCATCGCCGCCGCCCGCGAGGAGGCCACCGCCCTCGTCCTCGCCGACCCCGACCTGGAGGCCCACCCGGGGCTGCGCACCGCCCTGGACGCCCTGCTGAGCGAGGAGCGGGAGGAGTACCTGGAGAAGGGCTGAAGGAGAGAGCCGCCCTAAGCTGGTTCCCTGTTGCGTGCGCAACGGACAACCAGCAGCCGAGGACGACGAGGAAACCGATGACCCGCGTGATCGCCGGCACCGCCGGCGGGCGGCGCCTGGCCGTGCCTCCGGGCAACGGCACCCGCCCCACCTCCGACCGGGCGCGCGAGGGCCTCTTCTCCACCTGGGAGGCGCTCCACGGCATCGAGGGCAGCCGGGTCGCCGACCTGTACGCCGGCTCCGGCGCCGTCGGCCTGGAGGCGCTCTCCCGCGGCGCGGTCCACGCCCTGCTCGTCGAAGCCGACGCCCGCGCCGCCCGCACCGTCCGGGAGAACGTGGCCGCGCTCGGCCTGCCCGGCGCCGAGGCCCGCACCGGCAGGGCCGAGCAGATCGTCACGGGACCGGCCCCGGCCGAGCCCTACGACCTCGTCTTCCTCGACCCGCCCTACGCGGTCGCGGACGAGGAGCTGCGGGAGATCCTCCTCACACTGCGCTCGGGGGGCTGGCTGAGCGAGGATGCGGTCGTGACCGTGGAACGCAGCACCCGAGGCGGCTCCTTCGGCTGGCCGGACGGCTTCGAACCACTGCGGTCCCGCCGCTACGGCGAGGGAACGTTTTGGTACGGTCGCGCCGCCTCTACGTGCGAAGACGCACGATGACCGGACCGGAGAGCGAGGGAACCAAGGTGCGCCGCGCCGTCTGCCCGGGGTCGTTCGACCCCATCACCAACGGACATCTCGACATCATCGCCCGCGCCTCCAAGCTGTACGACGTCGTGCACGTCGCGGTGATGATCAACCAGTCCAAGAAGGGCCTGTTCGCGGTCGAGGAGCGGATAGAGCTGATCCGCGAGGTCACCGCCGACTTCGGCAACGTCGAGGTGGAGTCCTTCCACGGCCTGCTCGTCGACTTCTGCAAGCAGCGGGACATCCCCGCCATCGTCAAGGGCCTGCGCGCGGTCAGCGACTTCGACTACGAGCTCCAGATGGCCCAGATGAACAACGGCCTGTCGGGCGTCGAGACGCTCTTCGTGCCCACCAACCCCACCTACAGCTTCCTGTCGTCCTCCCTGGTCAAGGAGGTCGCGGCCTGGGGCGGCGACGTCTCCCACCTGGTGCCTCCGGCGGTCCTCGGCCGGCTCACCGAACGACTCGCGCAGAAGTGACGCGCGGCCACCGCCGCTGACGCTCCGTCACCTGGTGTCGGACGGGCCGCGACTGCCCTTACAGTCGTCCCGTCCGTCTCCATCCAGCTGTAGAGAGTGGCGAGCACCCGGTGGACGTGCAGAAGAAGCTCGACGAGATCGTCGCGACCGTACAGAACGCCCGCTCGATGCCCATGTCGGCCTCCTGCGTGGTGAACCGCGCCGATCTCCTCGCCCTCCTCGAAGAGGTGCGGGACGCCCTGCCGAACTCCCTCGCCCAGGCCCAGGAGCTGATCGGCGGGCGCGAGCAGATGGTCGAGCAGGCCCGCCAGGAGGCCGAGCGGATCATCGAGGCCGCCCACGCCGAGCGCGGCACCATCGTCTCCGACACCCAGATCGCCCGGCAGTCCCAGGAGGAGGCCGACCGGATCCTCGCCGAGGCCCGGCGCGAGGCCGAGGAGGTCCGGGCCGAGGCCGACGAGTACGTCGACTCCAAGCTCGCCAACTTCGAGGTCGTCCTCAACAAGACCATCGGCTCCGTCGACCGCGGCCGCGAGAAGCTCCTCGGCCGCGGCCCGGGCCTGGACGAGCGGGGCTACGCCGACGAGGACGCCCCCGAGTACAGCGCGGACCCGGGGACCCTGATCGCCCGCGCCGACGAGTACGTGGACGCCAAGCTGGGCGCCTTCGAGGCGGTCCTCTCCAAGACCCTGGAGGCCGTCGGCCGCGGCCGGCAGAAGCTGCACGGCCGGATCGCCACCGACGCCCTCGGCGAGCACATGGCCGCCCAGGAGGGCCTCGGCCCCTCGGTGCACACCAGCGACGCCGACTACCTCGCCGGCCTCGCGGAGCTCGCCGACCCGGAGCCCGTCGCCCCCGTGGCCGCCCCCGCCCCGGTCGCCGCGCAGATCCCCGCCCAGCAGGACCCCTACGGCTACCAGCAGCAGCCCCAGCAGGCCGACCCGTACGGCTACCAGCAGCAGGACCCCTACGCGTACCAGCAGCAGGACCCGTACGCGTACCAGCAGCAGCCCCAGCAGGCCGACCCGTACGGCTACCAGGAGCAGCCCCGGGCGGCCGCGCTCGACGAGACCAGCTTCTTCGACACGAGCATGATCGATCTGGAGCAGCTGCGCCGCTACGAGCAGGGGCAGTAGCCGGAGCGGGGGCCGATTGGGCCCAGGGCGAAGCGTCCAGTATCCTGGCTCTTCGGTCGCGTGTATTCCCGCGATCCCTGCTGTCCGCAAGCGGCAGCCGTCAAGACTTTGCGACGCGAACGATCCGAAAGCAGGAAGAACCCTGAGCACGCGCCTCGACCACCGCAACCCCCTCGTGTTCGACACGCACGAGCTGGGGCGGCGTCCCGGTGCCCTCCAGCGGATCTCCCGCACGGTCGACGCGCCCGCCGATCTCGGTGTCGCCGGGGTCGTCGGAGTGCCCGAGGGCGCTCCGGTGGAGATCGAACTCCGACTCGAGTCCGTCATGGAAGGGGTGCTTGTCACAGGCACCGCCCGTGCATCGGCCGAGGGGGAGTGCGTAAGGTGTCTGGAGCCCGTCGAGCTGGAGCTCGACGCGGACTTCCAGGAGATGTTCTCGTACCCGGAATCCGACGACCGGGGCCGTGTCAAAGCGGCCGCGGACGACGAGGACGATGAAGACGAGAGCATGATCCCCCTCGAGGACGGCATGTTCGACCTCGAACCCGTGCTGCGTGACGCAGTGGTACTCGCGCTGCCCATGCAGCCGGTGTGCCGGGAGGACTGTGCGGGTCTGTGTTCCGAGTGCGGAATCAACCTGAACGACCACCCCGACCACCACCACGACGCCACCGACATCCGTTGGGCGGCACTGCAGGAACTCGCCGGTTCGCTGGGAGCCGACGAGAAGGACAACATGAGCGACGCCGCTACCGGTGTCGACGAGAAGCAGGAGAAGTAGCCGTGGCTGTTCCGAAGCGGAAGATGTCGCGCAGCAACACGCGCCACCGCCGGTCGCAGTGGAAGGCTGCGGTCCCCACCCTGGTTTCGTGTGAGCGTTGCCAGGAGCCGAAGCTGCAGCACATCGCGTGCCCGAGCTGCGGCACCTACAACAAGCGCCAGGTCCTCTCGGTCTGAGCGGGCTGGTGAGAGGCACGATGTCTGACAACATCAACAGCGCCTCGTCCCACACGCTTCTGGAAGGGCGGCTCGGGTATCACCTCGAGTCCGCCCTTCTGGTGCGTGCGCTGACCCACCGCTCGTACGCGTACGAGAACGGCGGTCTGCCCACCAACGAGCGCCTGGAGTTCCTCGGGGACTCCGTGCTCGGCCTGGTGGTCACCGACACCCTCTACCGCACCCACCCCGATCTTCCGGAGGGCCAGCTGGCCAAGCTCCGGGCCGCGGTGGTCAACTCGCGTGCGCTGGCGGACGTCGGGCGCGGCCTCGACCTGGGCTCCTTCATCCGGCTCGGCCGGGGCGAAGAGGGCACGGGCGGCCGGGACAAGGCATCCATCCTCGCCGACACCCTCGAAGCGGTGATCGGCGCGGTCTATCTCGACCAGGGCCTCGACGCGGCGTCCGAGCTGGTGCACCGGCTCTTCGACCCGCTGATCGAGAAGTCCTCGAACCTCGGTGCCGGCCTGGACTGGAAGACCAGCCTCCAGGAGCTCACCGCGGCCGAGGGGCTCGGCGTTCCGGAGTACCTCGTCTCCGAGGAGGGCCCGGACCACGAGAAGACCTTCACTGCTGCCGCCCGCGTCGGTGGTGTCTCGTACGGCACCGGCACCGGCCGCAGCAAGAAGGAGGCGGAGCAGCAGGCCGCCGAGTCCGCGTGGCGCGCCATTCGCGCGGCCGCGGACGAGCGGGCGGCGGTGGCCAAGGCCGCGGCCGGGGCCGGTGCGACCGGCGAGCAGGACCGGACGGACGGGGCCACCCCGGCCACCGCCTGAACGTCTGCACGCCCGACGCCCGCGGCCTGAGGCCCGAGCCTGATCGCTCGCGCGACCACGCCGACCTCGCGTGAGCGCAGCCGCGTCCTTCAGCGGAGTTCTTCCCGCCCGCCCCCCACCAGGGGCGGGCGGAGCCGTTTCCGGGAGAAGCCCCCGGGGCGACCCCGGGGCGACCCCGGGACTCTCCCCGGGCCCTTGCCGGCGACCCCGAGGGAGACGCCGGGGCTCCCCGCGGGTCCTTGCCGGGGCGACCCCGAGGGAGACGCCGGGGCTTCCTGCGGGTCCTCGTCGGGGCGACCCCGGAGGAGGCGCGGGGCCTTTCCTGAGCCCTTCCCGGGGCGTTCCCCGGGTCCTTCGCGGGGCGCCCCCGGGTTCTTCGTGGGGCGTCCCCAGGTTCTTCGCGGGGCGTTCCCCGGGTCCTTCGTGGGGCGTCCCCGGGTTCTTCGTGGGGCGTCCCCAGGTTCTTCGCGGGGCGTTCCCCGTGCCCTTCCCGGGGCGTTCCCCGGGTCCTTCGTGGGGCGTCCCCGGGCCCTCCGCGGGGTGCTTCCCGGGGCGCTCATGGGGGCGTTCTCCGGGGGAGTCCGGGCTTTCGCGGCGGATTCCGGGGCCTTTCCCGGGGTGCCCGGGCGGTAGGCTGCGAGGACCACCACCCCGTACCCCTTCCGGAGGAGTCCCGTGCCCGAGCTGCCCGAGGTCGAGGTCGTCCGGCGCGGGCTGGAGCGCTGGGTCGCCGGCCGGACCGTGGCCGGGGTGGAGGTCCTCCACCCCCGGGCCGTCCGGCGCCACCCCGCGGGCGGCGCGGACTTCGCGGCCCGGCTGACCGGACAGCGCTTCGAGCCGGCCCGCCGCCGCGGCAAGTACCTGTGGCTGCCGCTCGCCGGCACCGGCACCTCCGTCCTCGGCCACCTCGGGATGAGCGGGCAGCTCCTGGTGCAGCCGGAGGGCGCTCCCGACGAGAAGCACCTGCGGATCCGGATACGCTTCGACGACCGGGCCGGTACGGAGCTCCGCTTCGTCGACCAGCGCACCTTCGGCGGGCTCTCGCTGCACGACATGGCCCCCGACAGCGCCGACGGGCTGCCGGACGTCATCGGGCACATCGCCCGCGACCCGCTCGACCCGGCCTTCGACGACGCCGTCTTCCAGGCCGCGCTCCGGCTGCGCCGCACCACGATCAAGCGGGCACTCCTCGACCAGTCGCTGATCAGCGGCGTCGGCAACATCTACGCCGACGAGGCGTTGTGGCGGGCCAGGCTGCACTACGACCGGCCGACCGCCACCCTCACCCGCCCGCGCTCGGCCGAGCTCCTCGGCCACGTCCGCGACGTGATGAACGCGGCCCTCGCCGCCGGCGGCACCAGCTTCGACAGCCTCTACGTGAACGTGAACGGCGAGTCCGGCTACTTCGACCGCTCGCTCGACGCCTACGGGCGCGAGGACGAGCCCTGCCGCCGCTGCGGCACCCCGATGCGTCGCCGCGCCTGGATGAACCGCTCCAGCTACTTCTGCCCGCGCTGCCAGCGCCCGCCGCGCGTCAGCCCGTGACGGCGGCGCGCTCGGAGTCGTACGCCTCCCGGGCCGCGACGACCTCCGGCATCCGCCCCTCGACCAGTGCGATCAGCCCGACGAGGCGCTCGGCGACGTCCCGCCCCAGCGGCGTCAGCCGGTAGTCGACCCGGGGCGGACTGACCGGCCGCGCCTCCCGGTGCACCAGGCCGTCCCGCTCCAGGGCGTGCAGCGTCTGCGCCAGCATCTTCTCGCTGACGCCGTCGACCCGCCGCCGCAGCTCGTTGAAGCGGAAGGAGCCCTCGTACAGGGCGGAGAGGGTGAGGCCGCCCCACCGTCCGGTGATGTGCTCCAGCGTCACCCGCGAGGCACACCCGCGCGCGAACACGTCGAAGGCCGGATCGTCGCTCATGCCCCCACGGTAACCGCGGGGCGGCGGGTTCAGTAGCCGAAGTCCTGGGTCCACCACGGGCCGCCGTCGGCGAAGTGGACGCCGACGCCGAGGCGGGTGAGGTCGCAGTTCAGGATGTTGGCGCGGTGGCCGTCGCTGTTCATCCAGGAGACCATCACGGCGGTCGCGTCGACCTGGCCGCGGGCTATGTTCTCGGCGCCGAGGCCGCTGATGCCGGCGGCCTCGGCGCGGGACCAGGGGGTGGCGCCGTCGGGGTCGGTGTGGTCGAAGAAGTTCCGGGCGGCCATGTCGGCGCTGAAGGCGCCGGCGAGCCGGGCCAGGCCGGCGGAGGGCTGGACGGGGGAGCAGCCGACCTTCGCGCGCTCGGCGTTCACCAGGCGCAGCACCTCGGCCTCGGCCGCGTCCGCGCGGTCGGCGGTGGAACCGGCCGGCTCGGCCGTCTCCTCGGCCGTCTTCTCGGCGGGGGCCCGGGTCGTGGTGGTGGGTGCCGGGGCGGCCTGGGTGGTGGCCGGGGCCTTCGTCGTCCGTGACGGCTCCGGCTCGGCCGGGGTGGTGGTGGGCGCGGGGGCCGCGGCGCGCGTCCTCGACGGCGTGGGGGAGGGGGTCGCGGTCTTCGTGGGGGTGGGCGTGGCCTTGGTGGTGGCCGGGGCGGCGGACTTCTTCGCGCTCCGGGAGCCGTCCGCGGCGCCGGTGGTCGTCGAGGCCTCGGCCGGAGTGCGGGTGGCCCCGCCCTGGGTGGTCAGCTCGGGGGTCTGCCGGGTCTCCGTGGCGGTGGGGCGGCTGCTGCCGGCGCCGCCCGCGGTGAGGTCGTCGCCGCCGGGGAGGATTCCCGGTGCGGCGACCGCGACGGCGGCGGCGCCGACGACGACGGCCGCCGAGGCGCCGATCAGTCCGGTGCGGACGGAGCGGCGCCGCTTGCGGCGGGCACCCCCGTGACCGAGGTCGGTGCCGGTCGCGTAATCTGCCTCGGCGGGCGCGGCGCCGGAGCGACGGTGGCGTCCCATCTGCCCTGCCTCCCTGAGCTGGCTGTGCGGGATCCCGACGGATCTTCGCTACTGGATCTTTGCGGCCTTTGCTTTCGGCATGGAGTTCCGCTGAGCGTGACGCTCCGTGCGGACGGCCGAGCGGTGCGCACCCGTGCGGGTGAGGCGCATTCCGTGGGACTGTACGCCATGAAAAGCCGCCGCGACGTGCCCTTCGAGCAATTCGCCCGCTAGCGTGCAGCCATGAGTGACGATGTACGGATGACCGCCTGGGTGCGCGGACGGGTACAGGGAGTGGGCTTCCGCTGGTTCACCAGGGCAAACGCTCTGGAGATCGGCGGCCTCACCGGCTTCGCCCTGAACCTCGACGACGGCCGGGTGCAGGTGGTGGCCGAGGGGCCGAGTGACCATTGCCACCGTCTCCTGGAGTGGCTGCGGACCGGGGACACGCCCGGCCGCGTGGACGGTGTCACCGAGATATGGGGCACACCCCGCGGCGGGTACGAGGGCTTCGCCATCCGCTGACCCCCCCGCCCGGACCGCCTTCGCAGGCCCCCTCCGGACGCCCTCGACGGGCCCCGGGGCGGGGCCCGGTTTCGCACCGGTGAACGCGGGTGAACGGGCGTCCTGCCTGGTGGTTGCCAAGTTTCGGCACTCGTGCAAGGCTTCCCGGGTAAGGATCATCACCACGCCCCGGAGCACACGGGTCGAGAGGCGCCGCCGCCTGCGTCGCGGCTGCGAACTCCCCGTCCGCCGCACCCGTCGGGGCGTGATCGTGTTGACCGTCAAACTTTTTGGTGAGACTCTGGAAGCCCCGCGCACCTTAGCTGTGTGGCAGTAGAACACCGGCACGACTCAGGTACTGCCGAGCACCGCGGGTGCGAATCCATCCCTCACGACCCACACCGCAATCGGTCGGTCACTCAGTGTGGAGGACCACTCATCATGGCAAAGGCGCTTCTCGGTTACGTCGGCGGCTCCGACCCGCGACTCCTCGCCGAGATGCGACGGCTTCAGCAGCGCGTCCAGGATCTGGAATCCGAGCTCGTTCGGATCCAGACCGAGAACGACGCGCTCAACGCTGCCGCCGCTCAGCAGGGCGAGTCGCTGCTCGACCGCATCGACCTCGACGTACCCCAGGCAGAGCCTGCGCTCACCTGACACCCAGGCCCGACGGGCTCAGGTGGGAACAGCTGAATAGGCAAGGGACGCTTCGGCGTCCCTTCTTTTCTGGCCCTCGTGTCCCTGGCGGCCCCCGTCCCCCGTGCGTCGCCCCGGTCCACTGTCGTCACGGCGCTTCTCACCGGAGGGTCTGCCCTGCGCGATCACGGGCGAAACGCGACACCCCGGGTAGAGTCCCGTGGGTGCACCTCAAGGCCTTGACGCTCCGCGGATTCAAGTCGTTCGCCTCCGCCACCACGCTGAGGTTCGAACCGGGAATCACCTGCGTCGTCGGTCCCAACGGCTCCGGCAAGTCCAACGTCGTCGACGCCCTCTCCTGGGTCATGGGCGAACAGGGCGCCAAGTCGCTGCGCGGCGGCAAGATGGAGGACGTCATCTTCGCCGGCACCACCGGGCGCCCGCCGCTCGGCCGCGCCGAGGTCTCGCTCACCATCGACAACTCCGACGGCGCCCTGCCGATCGACTACGCCGAGGTGACGATCACCCGGATCATGTTCCGGGGCGGCAGCAGCGAGTACCAGATCAACGGCGACACCTGCCGGCTCCTCGACATCCAGGACCTCCTCTCCGACTCCGGCATCGGCCGCGAGATGCACGTCATCGTCGGCCAGGGACAGCTCGACTCGGTGCTGCACGCCGACCCCATGGGCCGGCGCGCCTTCATCGAGGAGGCCGCCGGAGTCCTCAAGCACCGCAAGCGCAAGGAGAAGGCGCTGCGGAAGCTCGACGCGATGCGCGCCAACCTCGCGCGCGTGCAGGACCTCACCGACGAACTGCGCCGGCAGCTCAAACCGCTCGGCCGGCAGGCCGCCGTCGCCCGCCGCGCCGTCGTCATCCAGGCCGACCTCCGCGACGCCCGGCTCCGCCTCCTCGCCGACGACCTCGTCCGCCACCGGCGCGCCCTGGACGCCGAACTCGCCGACGAGGCCGCCCTCCTGGCCCGCAAGGAGGCCACCGAGGAGGAGCTGCGCGCCGCCCTCGCCCACGAGGCCGCCCTGGAGGCCGAGGTCCGCGCCCTCGCCCCGCGCCTGGAGCGCGCCCAGCAGAACTGGTACGCCCTCTCCCAGCTCGCCGAACGCGTCCGCGGCACGATCTCCCTCGCCGACGCGCGCGTGAAGAGCGCCACCGACGCCCCCGCCGAGGAGCGGCGCGGCCGCGACCCCGAGGATCTGGAGCGCGAGGCCGCCCGCGTCCGCGAACAGGAGGCCGAGCTGGAGGCCGCCCTGGAGGCCGCCGAGCGGGCCCTGGAGGACACCGTCGAGCACCGGGCCGAACTGGAACGGGCCCTCGCCGCCGAGGAGCGCCGCCTCAAGGACGCCGCCCGCGCCCTCGCCGACCGCCGCGAGGGCCTCGCCCGGCTGCACGGCCAGGTCAACGCCGCCCGCTCCCGCGCCGCCTCCGCCCAGGCCGAGATCGACCGGCTCGCCGCCGCCCGTGACGAGGCCGCCGACCGGGCCGTCACCGCCCAGGAGGAGTACGAGCGGCTCAAGGCCGAGGTCGACGGCCTCGACGCCGCCGACACCGCCCACGGCGAGCGGTACGAGGAGGCCCGTCGCGCCCTCGCCGACGCGGAGACCGCGCTGAGCGCCGCCCGCGAGGCCGGCGCCGACGCCGAGAGCCGCCGGGCCGCCACCCGCGCCCGGCACGACACCCTCGCCCTCGGCCTGCGCCGCAAGGACGGCACCGGTGCCCTGCTCTCCGCGGGACTCGCCGGGATCCTCGGCCCCGCCGCCGAACTCCTCACCGTCACCCCCGGTTACGAGATCCCCGTCGCCGCCGCGCTCGGCGCCGCCGCCGACGCCGTCGCCGCCGACGGGCCCGCCGCCGCCGCCGAGGCCCTCCGCCTGCTCCGCAAACAGGACGCCGGCCGCGCCACCCTGCTCCTGGCCGCCGCGGAGGAGGACGACCCGGCGCCCCTGCCCCCGGGCGCCGTGGCCGCCGCCGGACTCGTCACCGGGCCCGCCGGGCTCGTCGCCGCCGCACGCCGGCTGCTCGACGGCACCGTCGTCGTCGACGGCCTCGACGAGGCCCTGGAACTCGTCCGCGCCCACCCCCGCCTCACCGCCGTCACCGCCGAGGGCGACCTGCTCGGCGCCCACCACGCCCAGGGCGGCTCCGCCGGAGCCCCCAGCCTCCTCGAAGTCCGGGCCCAGGTCGACGAGGCCGCCGCCGAGCTCGCCGGACTCGCCCTCCGCTGCGAGGAAGCGGCCCGCGCCACGGAGGAGGCCGCCGAACACCGCCGGGCCGCCGCCGCCCGCGTCGACGAGCTCGACGCCCTCCGGCGCACCGCCGAGAAGGAGAGGGCGACCGTCGCCCAGGCCCTCGGCCGGCTCGCCGGCCAGGCCAGGGGAGCGGCCGGCGAGGCCGAACGGACCGCCGCCGCCGTCGCCCGCGCCCGGGAGGCCCTGGAACGCGCCGGCGCCGAGGCCGAGGAACTCGCCGAACGGCTCCTCGTCGCCGAGGAGACCCCCGCCGAGGAGGAGCCCGACACCTCCGTCCGCGACCGGCTCGCCATCGACGGCTCCAACGCCCGCCAGACCGAGATGGAGGCCCGCCTCCAGGTCCGCACCCACGAGGAACGGGTCAAGGGCCTGGCCGGCCGCGCCGACTCCCTCGACCGGGCCGCCCGCGCCGAACGGGAGGCACGCGCGCGTGCCGAGCAGCGCCGCGCCCGCCTCCGCCACGAGGCCCGCGTCGCCCGCGCCGTCGCCGGCGGAGCCCGTACCCTCCTCGCCCACGCCGAGGTCTCCCTGGAGCGCGCCGAGCGCGAGCGCGCCGCGGCCGCCGCCGCCCGCGCCGACCGCGAGCAGGGCCTCGCCGCCGCCCGCACCCGCGGCCGCGAGCTCAAGACCGAGCTGGACAAGCTCACCGACTCCGTCCACCGCGGCGAGGTCCTGGGCGCCGAGAAGCGGCTGCGGATCGAACAGCTGGAGACGAAGGCGCTGGAGGAGTTCGGCGTCGAGCCGGGCGCGCTCACCGCCGAGTACGGCCCCGACCAACCCGTTCCGCCGTCACCGCCCGCCGAGGGCGAGACCCTCCCCGAGGACCCGGCCGACCCCCGCAACCAGCCCCGCCCGTTCATCCGTTCGGAGCAGGAGAAGCGACTGAAGGCGGCCGAGCGCGCCTTCCAGCAGCTCGGCAAGGTCAACCCGCTGGCCCTGGAGGAGTTCGCCGCCCTGGAGGACCGCCACCGCTTCCTCTCCGAACAGCTGGAGGACCTGAAGAAGACCCGCGCCGACCTGCTCCAGGTCGTCAAGGAGGTCGACCAGCGGGTCGAGCAGGTCTTCACCGAGGCGTACCACGACACCGCCCGCGAGTTCGAGGGCGTCTTCTCCCGCCTCTTCCCCGGCGGCGAGGGCCGGCTCGTGCTCACCGACCCCGACAACATGCTCACCACCGGCGTCGAGGTCGAGGCCCGGCCGCCCGGCAAGAAGGTCAAGCGGCTCTCGCTGCTCTCCGGCGGCGAGCGCTCGCTGACCGCCGTGGCCCTCCTCGTCTCCATCTTCAAGGCCCGCCCCAGCCCCTTCTACGTCATGGACGAGGTCGAGGCGGCCCTCGACGACACCAACCTCCAGCGGCTCATCCGGATCATGCGGGAGCTCCAGGAGTCCTCGCAGCTCATCGTGATCACCCACCAGAAGCGGACGATGGAGGTCGCCGACGCCCTGTACGGCGTCTCCATGCAGGGCGACGGCGTCTCGAAGGTCATCAGCCAGCGGCTCCACTGAAGTGGTGGCGGGACGCAAGGTGTGCGCCACTGGAAATCCTGGGTAACCGGTCCTCTTCCCGGAGACCCGGGAAGAGGACCGAAGGACCGCACCCCGAGGAGTCCACGTGACCAGCACCGAGCAGGCTCCGCCGCCCCCGTCCGAAGGCCGGGCGGCGCACCCGGACCACCTCGGCCACGTCATCTTCATCACCGCCTCCGCCGCCATGGGCGGATTCCTCTTCGGCTACGACAGCTCCGTCATCAACGGCGCCGTCGAAGCCATCCGCGACCGGTACGACATCGGCTCCGCGACCCTCGCCCAGGTCATCGCCATCGCCCTGATCGGCTGTGCCATCGGCGCCGCGACCGCGGGACGGATCGCCGACCGCATCGGCCGCATCCGCTGCATGCAGATCTCCGCCGTCCTCTTCACCGTCAGCGCCATCGGCTCCGCCCTCCCCTTCGCCCTCTGGGACCTGGCCTTCTGGCGGATCGTCGGCGGCTTCGCCATCGGCATGGCCTCCGTCATCGGCCCCGCCTACATCGCCGAGGTCGCCCCCGCCGCCTACCGCGGCCGCCTCGGCTCCTTCCAGCAGGCCGCCATCGTCATCGGCATCGCCATCTCCCAGCTCGTCAACTACGGCATCCTCCAGCTCGCCGACGGCGACCAGCGCGGCGAGATCGGCGGCCTGGAGGCCTGGCAGTGGATGCTCGGCGTGATGGTCGTCCCCGCCCTCCTCTACGGACTGCTCTCCTTCGCCATCCCCGAGTCCCCCCGCTTCCTCATCTCCGTAGGGAAGACCGACCGGGCCAAGGAGGTCCTCGCCGAGGTCGAGGGCAAGGGCGTCGACCTCGACCACCGGGTCGCCGAGATCGAGCTGGCCATGCGCCGCGAGCACAAGTCCACCTTCAGGGACCTGTTCGCCCCCGGCAGCCGCTTCCGCCTGCTGCCGATCGTCTGGGTCGGCATCGGCCTCTCCGTCTTCCAGCAGCTCGTCGGCATCAACGTCGCCTTCTACTACTCCGCGACGCTCTGGCAGTCCGTCGGCATCGACCCGTCGAGCTCGTTCTTCTACTCCTTCACCACGTCGATCATCAACATCATCGGCACCGTGATCGCGATGGTCCTGGTCGACCGGGTCGGCCGCAAGCCGCTCGCCCTCGTCGGCTCCATCGGCATGGCGGTCGCGCTGGCCTTCGAGGCCTGGGCCTTCTCCGCCGACCTCGTCGACGGCAAGCTCCCGGAGACCCAGGGCGTCGTGGCGCTGGTCGCCGCCCACGTCTTCGTGCTCTTCTTCGCCCTCTCCTGGGGCGTGGTCGTCTGGGTCTTCCTCGGCGAGATGTTCCCCAACCGGATCCGCGCCGCCGCCCTCGGCGTCGCCGCCTCCGCCCAGTGGATCGCCAACTGGGCCATCACCGCCAGCTTCCCGTCCCTCTCCGACTGGAACCTCTCCGGCACCTACGTCATCTACACGGTCTTCGCCGTCCTCTCGATCCCCTTCGTGCTCAGGTACGTCAAGGAGACCAAGGGCAAGGCCCTGGAGGAGATGGGCTGACGGCCGCCGGGCCCGTCAGGCGCCCGGGCGGGGCGGCACCCCGTCGCAGAACAGGCGCAGGCTCCGCCACCCCTCCTCCACCGGCATCCCTCCGCACGGAGGATGCAGCACCAGGCTCTCCAGGCCGAGCCCGGCACACTCCCCGGGCGTCACCACCCGGTACGCCCCCTCCGCCCGCAGCTCCGCCGCGCTCGTCGCCGTCGACCGCACGGCCGAGCGGATGTCCTTCGACTGCCAGGAGGCGTAGCTGCGCGCCTCGTGCAGGAAGCGCTCCCCGTACTCCGCCCAGGTCCGGTCCGGGTCCTCCGCCACGTTCAGCAGCGGGGTGACCGGACCCGGCGTCATCGTCCGGCCCTCGGTGCCGTACTCCGCGCACCGCGCCCGGTGGTACGCCTCCAGCGCGGTGGGCTGCCGGCGAGGAGCGACCTCGACTGACGGGTCGTCAGTCGAGAACGGCCCCGGCGCGCCGGGAACCCGCGACCCACGCTGCGTGCGTACGGCGTCACCGGGCGGGTCGTGTCCGATACTGGACGGGTTATGGAACTCATCCTTGCTGTAGTCATCGCTCTGGTCGTCGCGGTCGCCGTGACCAGCGGGCTCGTGATCAGCGGTCGCAAGAAGAAGCAGCTGCCGCCGGCCGAACCGCCGTCCACCACGCCGACCATCACCGCTCCGCCCGCCGAGCCGCACGTCGGCGACGAGGCGGAGACACCGCGGGAAGAACCACGCCGCACCGTCGAGGAGGTCGGCCTCCCGACCGCCGAGGAGGCGGTCGAGACCCCCGCCGCCGTCGAGGACCCGGTCGTCGCCGAGGCGCCCCCCGCGCCCGAGATCGAGGTGCCCGAGCCCACCGCCGGACGCCTCGTCCGCCTCCGGGCCCGGCTCGCCCGCTCCCAGAACTCGCTGGGCAAGGGCCTGCTGACCCTGCTCTCCCGCGAGCACCTCGACGAGGACACCTGGGAGGAGATCGAGGAGACCCTCCTGACCGCCGACGTCGGCGTCGCCCCCACCCAGGAACTGGTCGAGCGGCTCCGCGAGCGCGTCCGGGTGCTCGGCACCCGCACCCCCGAGGAGCTGCGCGGCCTGCTCCGCGAGGAGCTGATCGCCCTCCTCGGCGAGTACGACCGCACCGTCCACACCGAGAGCCCCGAGGACGTCCCCGGCGTCGTCATGGTCGTCGGCGTCAACGGCACCGGCAAGACCACCACCACCGGCAAGCTCGCCCGCGTGCTGGTCGCGGACGGCAAGTCCGTCGTCCTCGGCGCCGCCGACACCTTCCGCGCCGCCGCCGCCGACCAGCTCCAGACCTGGGGCGACCGGGTCGGCGCCCGCACCATCCGCGGCCCCGAGGCCGGCGACCCCGCCTCGATCGCCTACGACGCGGTCAAGGAGGGCATCGCCGAGAAGGCCGACGTCGTCCTGATCGACACCGCCGGCCGCCTGCACACCAAGACCGGCCTCATGGACGAGCTCGGCAAGGTCAAGCGGGTCGTCGAGAAGCACGGCCCGCTCGACGAGATCCTCCTCGTCCTCGACGCCACCACCGGCCAGAACGGCCTCATCCAGGCCCGCGTCTTCGCCGAGGTCGTCGACATCACCGGCATCGTCCTGACCAAGCTCGACGGCACCGCCAAGGGAGGCATCGTCGTCGCCGTCCAGCGCGAACTGGGCGTCCCGGTCAAGCTCGTCGGCCTCGGCGAGGGCCCCGACGACCTGGCCCCCTTCGAGCCGGCCGCCTTCGTCGACGCCCTCATCGGCGACTGACCCGCACCGGCCCCCGCGGAAGGGCCCCCGCTCCGTCCCGGAGCGGGGGCCCTCGTCACGCCCCGCCGGACCACGTCCGGCCGCGCGTCGTGCCCGTCCGGCACGGCTAGCCGTGCGTGCGATGGCACATGTACGCCAAGGTGCCGAGCAGCAGCCGGGCCTGCGGCGGCGCACCCGCCGTGTCCAGCGTCGGCGGCCGCAGCCAGCGCACCGGACCGAGCCCGCCCAGCTGCGACGGGGGAGCGGTGATGTGGCTGCCGGGACCCAGGCAGTGCAGGTCCAGGTCCGCGTCGTCCCAGCCCATCCGGTACAGCAGCCGCGGCAGCTCCTCCGCCGCGCCCGGCGCGACGAAGAACTGCGCCCGCCCGGTCGGCGTCGCGCAGACCGGGCCCAGCGGCAGCCCCATCCGCTCCATCCGGACCAGCGCCCGCCGGCCCGCCGCCTCGGCCACGTCGATCACGTCGAAGGCGCGGCCCACCGGCAGCAGCAGCGCCGCCCCGGGGTACTCCGACCACGCCTTGGTCGCGTCGTCGAGCCCCGCGCCCGCCGGGACGGGCGGCGCGAAGGAGAGGGGATGCGCGCCCGGGGCCGTGCAGGCCCGGTCGCCGCAGGAGCACCGGCCGCCGGCGGCCAGTGCCCCGGGCTGGACGTCCCAGCCCCAGAGTCCGGTGTACTCGGCCACCGCTGTGCACTCGGTGGTGCGTGCGCGGCGACGTGAGCCGGACCGCATCTCACGAATGCCGCCGATCGTGAAGCCCATGCCCCCTCCAACGGGTCGGACGCGCCGGTGGTTACGAGCCGGAACGCACCCGTGACGCTCCGTGACGCCACGCCCGGGGCTCGTCGCCCAGGGTGGCGCACGGACGTGGACGGGGTGGTGCGCACGGTGGCGCGCGCCTCTTCGCGCTTCCGTCCGCCGACTCCGGTTCGTCGCATGTCAAGTGAATCGTGCGGAGCCCCCGGCGAGTTCATTCGAAGGGGTGGCGAATGGTGGCGTTTCTTGTGACGCCCTCACGGCAGGGGTGATCGTAGGATTACTTTCGGTACCCGAAGCCCCGGAGGGGCTTGCACGGTGGGGTATGCCGGAGGCAAGCCGGTTTCCCGTTCGAAGGAGTCGGAACACCGAGCGGGGAGCCGCGGGACGCGGCATTCTGATAGGGGTTCGCACGACAGGCAATCAGGTGGATGGGGGCGTTCCAGTGGGCGGCAACGGCACAGACGGTACGACTGCCGGCAAGCGCCCCAACGAGCGGCTCGGCTCGTGGTTCGTGCGCAGCGGCTGGTCCAAGGGGGAGCTGGCCCGCCAGGTCAACCGCAGGGCCCGCCAGATGGGCGCCCACCACATCTCCACCGACACCTCCCGCGTCCGCCGCTGGCTCGACGGCGAACAGCCCCGCGAACCCATCCCGCGCATCCTCTCCGAGCTGTTCTCCGAGCGCTTCGGCTCCGTCGTCGCCATCGAGGACCTCGGACTGCGCACCGCCCACCAGACGCCCTCCGTCTCCGGGGTCGACCTGCCCTGGGCCGGGCCGCAGACCGTCTCCCTGCTCAGCGAGTTCTCCCGCAGCGACCTCATGCTCGCCCGGCGCGGCTTCCTCGGCTCCTCGCTCCAGCTCGCCGCGGGACCCGCCCTCATCGAGCCCATGCAGCGCTGGCTGGTCCCCACCCCCACCGGCGAACCGGCCCCCGCCGAGCAGGCGCCCGGCGGCCGCCCCCGCCGGCTCTCCGACATCGAGCTCGACCTCCTCGAATCCACCACCGCCATGTTCCGCAAGTGGGACGCCCAGTGCGGCGGCGGACTGCGCCGCAAGGCCGTCGTCGGCCAGCTCCACGAGGTCACCGACCTCCTCCAGGAGCCCCAGCCGGCCGCCACCGCCAAGCGCCTCTTCACCGTCGCCGCCGAACTCGCCGAACTCGCCGGGTGGATGAGCTATGACGTGGGCCTCCAGCCCACCGCCCAGAAGTACTTCGTCCTCGCCCTGCACGCCGCCAAGGAGGCCGGCGACAAGCCGCTCGGCTCGTACATCCTCTCCTCCATGAGCCGGCAGATGATCCACCTCGGCCGCCCCGACGACGCCCTCGAACTCATCCATCTGGCCCAGTACGGCAGCCGGGACTGCGCCACCCCCCGCACCCAGGCCATGCTGTATGCGATGGAGGCCCGCGCCTACGCCAACATGGGCCAGCCCTCCAAGTGCAAGCGGGCCGTCCGGATGGCCGAGGACACCTTCGCCGACGCCACCTTCGAAGGCGGCCCCGAGCCCGACTGGATCCGCTTCTTCACCGAGGCCGAGCTCAACGGCGAGAACTCCCACTCCTACCGCGACCTCGCCTACGTCGCCGGACGCTCCCCGAGCTACGCCTCGCTGGCCGAGCCCGTCATGGAGCGGGCCGTCGAACTCTTCGAGAAGGACCCGGACCACCAGCGCTCGTACGCCCTCAACCTCATCGGCATGGCCACCGTCCACCTGCTCAAGCGCGAACCCGAGCAGTCCGTCGTCCTCGCCGAGAAGGCCCTCGGAGTCGCCCGCTCCATCCGCTCCGAGCGGGTCAACAACCGGCTCCGCAAGACCGTCGACACCGCCGCCCGCGACTTCGGCGACGTCGCCGAAGTCGTCGACCTCACCGACCGGCTCACCCTGCTCCTGCCCGAGTCCGCCGAGGCCGTCTGACCGCACCGCCCGCTCCCGAGAGCCCCACGACCCCGGCCGCGCCGGACGTCCCGTACTGCCCGACTCGGCTCCCCCGCCGCACAGGACACACGGACGCCGACGCGGCCGGTCCGCGTCCCGGCCCCGGACCGCTCCCCGCCCGCCCGGCCGGGAGGGTACCCCGTTACCTCCCCGTGACCCGCGTGTTCACGGTCACGTAACACACTCCCGTCCTTCGTCACTGCCCCGAAACACCGAGCGGCATCGTCGGAAACCGCGCTACGCGAATCTCTGGCGCATAACCGGCCACCCCTCAGGCCGCCGCTCACCGCCGGCCCCGCCCCGCACAGGCCGCACCGACGACGAGGAGACGCCGATGGCACCAGCCATCACGACCCTGGCAGCAGACGCCCCCGCGCTGTCCGCCGCCAACACCGGGTTCATGCTCATCTGCTCCGCCCTGGTCATGCTGATGACCCCGGCACTCGCCTTCTTCTACGGAGGCATGGTCCGCGTCAAGTCCACCCTGAACATGCTGATGATGAGCTTCATCAGCCTCGGGATCGTCACGGTCCTGTGGGTGCTCTTCGGCTTCAGCGTCGCCTTCGGCACCGACTCCGGCGGCCTCGTCGGCTGGTCCTCCGACTACCTCGGCCTCAGCGGCATCGGCGTCACCGAACTCTGGGACGGCTACACCATCCCGGTGTACGTCTTCGCCGTCTTCCAGCTCATGTTCGCCGTCCTCACCCCGGCCCTGATCAGCGGCGCCCTCGCCGACCGGGTCAAGTTCACCGCCTGGGCCCTCTTCGTCACCCTCTGGGCCACCGTCGTCTACTTCCCCGTCGCCCACTGGGTGTGGGGCGCCGGCGGCTGGCTCTTCGAGATGGGCGTCATCGACTTCGCCGGCGGCACGGCGGTCCACATCAACGCCGGCGCCGCCGCCCTCGGCGTCATCCTCGTCATCGGCAAGCGCGTCGGCTTCAAGAAGGACCCGATGCGCCCGCACAGCCTCCCGCTGGTCATGCTCGGCGCCGGCCTCCTCTGGTTCGGCTGGTTCGGCTTCAACGCCGGCTCGTGGCTCGGCAACGACGACGGCGTCGGCGCCGTCATGTTCGTCAACACCCAGGTCGCCACCGCCGCCGCCATGCTCGCCTGGCTCGCCTACGAGAAGCTCCGCCACGGCTCCTTCACCACCCTCGGCGCCGCCTCCGGCGCCGTCGCCGGCCTCGTCGCCATCACCCCCGCCGGCGGCTCCTGCTCCCCGCTCGGCGCCATCGCCATCGGCGCCATCGCCGGTCTCGTCTGCGCCATGGCCGTCGGCCTGAAGTACAAGTTCGGCTACGACGACTCCCTCGACGTCGTCGGCGTCCACCTCGTCGGCGGTGTCCTCGGCTCCCTCCTCGTCGGCTTCTTCGCCACCGGCGGCGTCCAGTCCGACGCCAAGGGCCTCTTCTACGGCGGCGGCCTGGAGCAGCTCGGCAAGCAGGCCGTCGGCGTCTTCGCCGTCCTCGCCTACTCTCTGGTCGTCTCCGCGATCCTCGCCCTGGTCATCGACAAGACCATGGGCATGCGGGTCAGCGAGGACGACGAGGTCTCCGGCATCGACCAGGTCGAGCACGCCGAGACCGCCTACGACTTCAGCGGAGCCGGCGGCGGCGCCTCCGGGCGCTCCACCGCCGTCGCCGCGCCGGTTGTCACGGAGAACAAGAAGGTGGACGCATGAAGCTCATCACCGCGGTCGTGAAGCCGCACCGGCTCGACGAGATCAAGGAGGCCCTCCAGGCCTTCGGGGTCCACGGCCTCACCGTCACCGAGGCCAGCGGATACGGACGCCAGCGCGGCCACACCGAGGTCTACCGCGGCGCCGAGTACACCGTCGACCTCGTCCCCAAGATCCGCATCGAGGTCCTGGTCGAGGACGAGGACGCCGAACAGCTCATCGACGTCGTCGTGAAGGCGGCCCGCACCGGCAAGATCGGTGACGGAAAGGTGTGGAGCGTCCCCGTCGAGACCGCCGTCCGTGTCCGCACGGGCGAGCGCGGACCGGACGCGCTCTAGGGCCCGCCTGACCGTCCCCGCCGGGTCCGGCCCGCCCGGCACGCACGCTCGCCGCACGGCAGAGTGGTCCGAGCAGCTCCTTCCCCGAGCTCTCGGTTTCGCTCGAGCAGGGGAGGGCCCACCGAGGGCGCCCCTGCCGCACGCCGATCGCACGCACCGAACGACCCGGCCCGATCCGACGCCCATGGTCGGACAGGCCCTGGCCGCACGGCCCGGCGGACCCACCGGTCCGCCGGGCCGTTCCCGCAGCCCCATCCGCGCAGAAGGAGCCGCCGGTGACCACCCCCGAACCGCAGGACGCGACCGAAGGGCAGGGGTGGGGGTCCCCCCTGGACGAACGAAGCCTCGAGCGCGGGGGAGGCTACGCGGCGGCCCGGCTGCGGCTCCTCCAGGAAAAGGCGCCGGCCGGCCCCGAGCGCCGTACCGCCCTCGCCCGCCTCACCGACGACTGGCTCGCCGGCCTCTTCGCCGCCGCCGCACCGCCCAAGGGGGTCGCCCTCGTCGCCGTCGGCGGCTACGGCCGCGCCGAACTCTCCCCGCGCAGCGACCTCGACCTCCTCCTGCTCCACGACGGCACCGCCCCCGGCGAGGCGATCGCCGCCCTCGCCGACCGCCTCTGGTACCCCGTCTGGGACCTCGGCCTCGCCCTCGACCACTCCGTCCGCACCCCCGCCCAGGCCCGCGCCACCGCCACCGAGGACCTCAAGGTCCACCTCGGCCTCCTCGACGCCCGTCCCCTCGCCGGCGACACCGCCCTCGCCTCCGCGCTGCGCTCCACCGTCCTCGCCGACTGGCGCAACCAGGCCGTCCGCCGCCTCCCCGAACTCGCCGAACTCTGCCGCGACCGCGCCGAACGCTCCGGCGAACTCCGCTTCCTCCTCGAACCCGACCTCAAGGAGGCCCGCGGCGGCCTCCGCGACGCCCAGGCGCTGCGCGCGGTCGCCGCCTCCTGGCTCGCGGACGCCCCCCGCGACGGCCTCGACACCGCCCGCCGCCGCCTCCTCGACGCCCGCGACGCCCTCCACCTCGCCACCGGCCGCGCCACCGACCGCCTCGCCCTCCAGGAACAGGACGCCGTCGCCGAGGAACTCGGCCTCCTCGACGCCGACACCCTGCTCCGCGGCGTGTACGAGGCCGCCGGCACCGTCACGTACGCCTCCGACGTCACCTGGCGCGAGGTCGGCCGCGTCCTCAAGGCCCGCTCGGCCCGCCCCCGGCTCCGCGGACTCCTCGGCGGCGGCCGGTCCGGCGCCGGAAAACAGCCGGTGGAACGCAGCCCGCTCGCCGAGGGCGTCGTCGAGATGGACGGCGAGGCCGTCCTCGCCCTCTCCGCCCGGCCCGAGCGCGACCCCGCCCTCCCGCTGCGCGCCGCCGCCGCGGCCGCCCAGCACGGCCTGCCGCTGTCCCCGCACGCCGTCCGCCGGCTCGCCGCCACCGCCAAGCCGCTGCCCGTGCCCTGGCCCGCCGAGGCCCGCGAGGCCCTCGTCACCCTTCTCGGCGCCGGCGCCCCCGCCGTCCCCGTCTGGGAGGCCCTGGAGGCCGAAGGACTCGTCACCCGCCTCCTGCCCGACTGGGAACGCGTCCGCCACCGCCCCCAGCGCAACCCCGTCCACACCTGGACCGTCGACCGCCACCTCGTCGAGACCGCCGTCCGCGCCGCCTCCCTCACCCGCCGCGTGGGCCGCCCCGACCTCCTCCTCGTCGCCGCCCTCCTCCACGACATCGGCAAGGGCTGGCCCGGCGACCACTCCGTCGCCGGCGAGACCATCGCCCGCGACCTCGCCGCCCGCGTCGGCTTCGACCGCACCGACACCGCCACCGTCGCCACCCTCGTCCGCCACCACCTCCTCCTCGTCGAGACCGCCACCCGCCGCGATCTCGACGACCCCGCCACCGTCCAGGCCGTCGCCACCGCCGTCGGCACCGTCGGCACCCTCGAACTCCTCCACGCCCTCACCGAGGCCGATGCCCTCGCCACCGGACCCGCCGCCTGGTCCGCCTGGCGCGCCTCCCTCGTCGCCGACCTCGTCAAACGGGTCTCCGGCGTCCTCGCCGGCGAGCCGCTGCCCGACCCCGAGGCCGCAGCCCCCAGCGCCGAGCAGGAACGGCTCGCCGTCGAGGCCCTGCGCACCGGCGAGCCCGCCCTCACCCTCCACACCCAGGGCGAGCAGCCCCTCGACCCCGACGAACCCGAACCCGTCGGCGTGGAACTCGTCATCGCCCTCCCCGACCAGCCCGGCGTCCTGCCCGCCGTCGCCGGCGTCCTCGCCCTCCACCGGCTCACCGTCCGCGCCGCCGACCTGCGCGCCGTGGACCTCCCCGCCGAACTCGGCACGGGCCCCGGCTCCGTCCTCGTCCTGAACTGGCGGGTCGCCGCCGAGTACGGCTCCCTGCCCCAGGGCCACCGGCTCCGCGCCGACCTGCTGCGCGCCCTCGACGGTTCCCTCGACATCCCCGCCCGGCTCGCCGAGCGCGAGGCCGCCTACCCGCGCCGCCGCGGCGTCCAGGCCCCGCCGCCCCGCGTCACCGTCGCCCCCGCCGAGTCCCGCCTCGCCACCGTCCTGGAGGTCCGCGCCCAGGATGCCCCCGGCCTGCTCCACCGGATCGGCCGCGCCCTGGAGGGAGCGGCGGTACGGGTCCGCAGCGCCCACGTCTCCACGCTCGGCGCCAACGCCGTCGACACCCTGTACGTGACCCGCCCCGACGGCTCCCTCCTCCCGGACGAGGAGGCGGTCGACCTGGCGCGGGCGCTGGAGGGGGCGCTGGGGTGACGAGGGCCTCGCCCGCCCAATCCGACCGGCAAGGCCAGGGGCGTCCCGGAGCCGGATACCCTGGGTGGCGACCATCCGCCCCGACCCGAGGATCGCGACCACCGTGTTCGATACGCTTTCCGACCGCCTCAGCGCGACTTTCAAGTCCCTCCGGGGCAAAGGCCGCCTCTCCGAGCAGGACATCGACAGCGCGGCCCGGGAAATCCGTATCGCCCTTCTCGAGGCCGACGTCGCCCTTCCGGTCGTCCGCGCGTTCATCAAGAACGTCAAGGAGCGGGCCCTCGGCGCCGAGGTCTCCAAGGCGCTGAACCCCAGCCAGCAGGTCATCAAGATCGTCAACGACGAGCTGGTCTCGATCCTCGGCGGCGAGACCCGCCGGCTGCGGTTCGCCAAGACCGCGCCCACGGTGATCATGCTCGCCGGTCTCCAGGGCGCCGGTAAGACCACCCTCGCCGGAAAGCTCGGCCTCTGGCTGAAGGGGCAGGGCCACTCGCCGCTGCTCGTCGCCTGCGACCTCCAGCGGCCCAACGCCGTCAACCAGCTCTCCGTCGTCGCCGACCGCGCGGGCGTCGCCTTCTACGGCCCGCAGCCCGGCAACGGCGTCGGTGACCCGGTCCAGGTCGCCAAGGACTCGATCGAATACGCGCGCACCAAGCTGTACGACGTCGTCATCGTCGACACCGCCGGCCGCCTCGGCATCGACCAGGAGCTGATGCAGCAGGCCGCGGACATCCGCGACGCCGTCAGCCCCGACGAGATCCTCTTCGTCGTCGACGCCATGATCGGTCAGGACGCGGTCAACACCGCCGAGGCGTTCCGCGACGGCGTCGGCTTCGACGGCGTCGTGCTCTCCAAGCTCGACGGCGACGCCCGCGGTGGCGCCGCGCTCTCGATCGCGCACGTCACCGGCAAGCAGATCATGTTCGCCTCCAACGGCGAGAAGCTGGACGACTTCGACGCGTTCCACCCGGACCGCATGGCGTCCCGCATCCTCGGCATGGGCGACATGCTGTCGCTCATCGAGAAGGCCCAGCAGACCTTCGACGAGGAAGAGGCCGCCAAGATGGCCTCGAAGCTCGCGTCGAAGAAGGGCCAGGACTTCACCCTGGACGACTTCCTCGCCCAGATGGAGCAGGTCCGCAAGATGGGCTCCATCAGCAAGCTCCTCGGCATGCTGCCCGGCATGGGCCAGATGAAGGAGCAGATCGCCAACATCGACGAGCGGGACGTGGACCGCACCGCGGCCATCATCAAGTCGATGACCCCGGCGGAGCGCCAGGACCCGACCATCATCAACGGTTCCCGTCGCGCCCGCATCGCCAAGGGCTCCGGCGTCGAGGTCAGCGCCGTGAAGGGCCTGGTCGAGCGGTTCTTCGAGGCCCGCAAGATGATGTCCCGCATGGCCCAGGGCGGCGGCCTGCCCGGTATGCCCGGCATGCCGGGCATGGGTGGCGGCCCCGGCCGGCAGAAGAAGCAGGTCAAGCAGGCCAAGGGCAAGCGCAAGAGCGGCAACCCGATGAAGCGGAAGGCCGAGGAGCAGGCCGCCCAGGAGAAGCGGGAGCAGGCCCAGCAGGGCGGCGCCTTCGGGCTGCCGGGCGCCGGCCAGGGTCCGCAGGACTTCGAGCTGCCCGACGAGTTCAAGAAGTTCATGGGCTGACCCCGCGCCGGCCGGAGGGGCCCGGGACGGTTTCGATGGCACGAAACCGTCCCGGGCCCCTTCTCGTCCGCCCGGACCATCCGGAATGCCACCTTGATCCCGTTCTCCGATACTGGGGCCACTGCCGCCCCGAGGAGAGCCCAGTGGCCAACCCCGTACCGCCGCGCGACCGGACCGACCAGCCCTGGCGCTCGGAGGGTGCGCCGCCGCCCCCGTCGCCGAAGAAGCGGATGCCGGGCGGCTGGGGGAGCCTCGTCCTCACCGCCCTCGCCGTGTACCTGATCACCAACATCGTGCTGTCGTTCTTCAACGAGGGCGACGGGCCCACGATCTCGTACACGGAGTTCGACAAGCAGGTCGCCGCCGGGAACGTCACCAAGATCTACTCCAAGGGCGACGCCATCCAGGGGCAGCTGAAGGAGAAGCGGCCCGTGCCCGACGGCAAGGGCGACTACACCAAGTTCCAGACCCAGCGGCCCGCCTTCGCCGACGACGACCTGTGGGCGCAGCTGACCGAGCAGAAGGTCACCGTCACCGCCGAGCCCGTGGTGCAGGAACGATCCTTCCTCGCCAACCTCCTCCTCTCCCTCGCCCCGATGCTCCTCCTCGTCCTCCTCTGGGTCTTCATCGCCCGCCGGATGAGCGCCGGCATGGGCGGAGCCGGCGGGATGCTCGGCCGCAAGCAGCCGCCGAAACCGGTCGAGGTGGAGGGCGGCAAGCGCACCACCTTCGCCGACGTCGCCGGCATCGACGAGGTCGAGGGCGAGCTCAACGACGTCGTCGACTTCCTGAAGAACCCGCAGGCCTACCGCGCGATGGGCGCCAAGATGCCCCGCGGGGTCCTCCTCGCCGGCCCGCCCGGCACCGGCAAGACCCTCCTCGCGCGGGCCGTCGCCGGCGAGGCCGGGGTGCCGTTCTTCTCCGCCTCCGCCTCCGAGTTCATCGAGATGATCGTCGGCGTCGGCGCCTCCCGCGTCCGCGAACTCTTCGCCGAGGCCCGCAAGGTCGCCCCCGCGATCATCTTCATCGACGAGATCGACACCATCGGCCGGGCCCGCGGCGGCGGCTCCGGCATGGGCGGCCACGACGAGCGCGAACAGACCCTCAACCAGATCCTCACCGAGATGGACGGCTTCACCGGCTCCGAAGGCGTCATCGTCCTCGCCGCCACCAACCGCGCCGACGTCCTCGACCCCGCCCTCACCCGCCCAGGCCGCTTCGACCGGATCGTCCACGTCAACCCGCCCGACCGCGGCGGCCGCGAGGCCATCCTCCGGATCCACACCCGGCAGATCCCGCTCGCCAAGGACGTCGACCTGGAACAGGTCGCCCGCACCACCCCCGGCATGACCGGCGCCGAACTCGCCAACCTCGCCAACGAGGCCGCCCTCCTCGCCGTCAAGCGCGAACAGGGGGCCGTCACCCAGTCCGACCTCTCCGACGCCCTGGAGAAGGTCCAGCTCGGCGCCGAACGCCCCCTCGTCATGCCCGAGGAGGAACGCCGCCGCACCGCCTACCACGAGAGCGGCCACGCCCTCCTCGGCATGCTCCAGCCCGGCGCCGACCCCGTCCGCAAGATCACCATCGTGCCGCGCGGCCGCGCCCTCGGCGTCACGTTGTCCACACCCGACGCCGATAAATACGCTTATACGGAGGAGTATTTGCGGGGCCGGATCATCGGCGCCCTCGGCGGCATGGCGGCCGAGCAGGTCGTCTTCGGCGTCGTCACCACCGGCGCCGAGAGCGACCTCGAACAGGTCACCAGCATCGCCCGGGGCATGGTCGGCCGCTGGGGCATGAGCGAGGCCGTCGGCCGGCTCACCGCCATCCCGAGCGACGCCCAGCAGGCGTACGGCCTCTCCGCCGCCCCCTCGACCCTCGACACCGTCGACGCCGAGATGCGCCGGATCGTCGACGAGTGCTACGAGGACGCCGTCCGCCTCCTGGGCGAACACCGCGACAAGCTCGACGCCCTCTCCGCCGCCCTGCTCGCCGACGAGACCCTGGAGGAGGAGGCCGCCTACCGCGCCGCCGGCATCGAACGCCCGGACCCGAACGCCCCCGAGCCCGGCGTCGGCCCCAACCCCGAGCGCCCGCCCGCCTGAACCGCACCGCTCACGGACGACGGCTACGGCACGCGCGCGATGACGTACCGGAAGACGTTCGGCATCCACACCGTGCCGTCGGACCGCCGGTACGGAGCCAGGGCCTCCCCGATCTCCTTCTCCACCCGGGAGGGGTCGGAGGCCCGCACCGCCGCGTCGAAGACCCCGGTGGAGAGCAGCCCGCGCACCGCGCTGCCCTCGTCCGCGTACCCGAAGGGGCAGGCGACCCGGCCGTCGCCCACCGGCCGCAGCCCGGCTCCGACCGCGAGCGCGCCCAGGTCGGCACGGGGGGAGGGGCGCCGGTCCGCCAGCCGGTCCGCGAGCCGCAGCAGCGGCTCCGTCGCACACCGCTCCGGCGGCCCCCAGCCGGCCAGCACCACCGCCGTGCCCCGCTGCGCCGCCCGGGTGAGCCCGTCCGGCCCGAAGGCGGTCCGGTCGGCCGCGTGGAAGGCGGTGATCACGTCGTACGGGCCGTCCTCCGGCACTCCGGAAGCGACCGTCACGGAGTCGGGCAGACGGGTTCTGGCCAGTTCCACGCGCGCGTGGTCCGCCTCCGCCCCGGCGACCCGGGCGCCCCTGGCCGCCGCCATCAGGAGCGCCAGGCCGGTCCCGCAGTCCAGCCCGAGCAGGCGGGTGCCGGGACCCACGCCGAGGCGTTCGTGGACCGCCTCGTAGAGCGGGACGAGCATCCTTTCCTGGATCTCGGCCCAATCGCGCGCGGGGTGGTGCGGGACGAGCGTAGGTGTCATGGATCAGGCCCCAATCCGTGCCGGACGACAGCCCCCCGTAGTCAGGGAACTGCGCTTCGGGCCCGGCGTCCAGTGCTCGGGCCGGACGACCGGGGGCGAGTTCGGGCCACGCCCCCGGGAAAGGCGGCGACGAAGCGGGGGGCGGTGCCCGAAGTCGGGCACCGGCCCGGTAAGGTCCCCTCCCGCGAGGGCCGAGCGCGCGCGGGACGACCGCGCGCCGGGGCGTATGCGCCCTGTGCACCAGCTGTGGACGCCTGCGTACCGACTGACGGGTACGTGCAAAATATTTGAGTTGCCCCGGAATGGAACCCGGAGGGGATCCAGCTCGTTGTACCCGACGTGAGCACGACACCACCTGTCCTCGCCGCAGAGCTGGCACAGGCGTGGGCCGACATTCAGCGGCACCACCCCGAGCTGCCGGACCTCGCCGCGCCCGAGTCCCTGATCGGAGAGTCCTCGTCCGCCTGCGGCGCCGAGCTCTCCTTCGAGCGACTGCTCCACGAGGCAGTCCACGGCATCGCCGCCGCCCGGGGTGTCCGCGACACCTCCCGCGCCGGCCGCTACCACAACCGCAGATTCCTCGCGATCGCCGAGGAGATGGGCCTCGACCATCCCGAGGAGCCGCACGCCAGCAGCGGCTTCTCCCTGGTCACGCTCAACCCCGAGGCGAAGCGGCGGTACCGGCCCACCATCGAGCGGCTCCAGCGCGCCCTCAAGGCCCACACCGTCGCCACCGCCGCCGACACCAAGCGCTCCTTCCGCGGACCGGCCGCCCGGCACGGCTCCTCGGGCGGCGGCGTCCGCGTCAAGGCCGTCTGCGACTGCGGGCGCAACGTGCGCGTGGTGCCCTCGGTGCTCGCCCAGGCCCCGATCGTCTGCGGAGGCTGCGGCAAGCCGTTCCGGATCCCCGAGACGGTGGGCGCCGCCGGCTGACCTGGCGGCGAGCGGCACGGCGGCGTGTGGCACAATGGACAGCTGTACTCGACAGTCGCACAGGACCCCTCTCTCCTCCGGCTGACGCGTCCATCGGGCACCCGAGTACCGCAACCCCACGTGGCATCTCAAGTGCCCCACCACGTCAAGACCAGGAGACACCACTCCAGTGGCAGTCAAGATCAAGCTCAAGCGCCTCGGCAAGATTCGCCAGCCGCACTACCGCATCGTCGTCGCCGACTCGCGCACCCGCCGTGACGGCCGCGCGATCGAGGAGATCGGCCTCTACCACCCGACGTACAACCCGTCGCGCATCGAGGTCGACTCCGAGCGCGCGCAGTACTGGCTCTCCGTCGGCGCCCAGCCGACCGAGCCCGTCCTCGCCATCCTGAAGCTCACCGGCGACTGGCAGAAGCACAAGGGCCTCCCCGCCCCGGAGAAGCCGCTGCTCGCCCCGGCGACCAAGGAAGAGAAGCGCGCTTCCTTCGACGAGTTCGCCAAGGCCCTCGAGGGCGCTGAGGACAAGGGCGAGGCCATCACCCCGAAGGCCAAGAAGGCGAAGGCGGACGAGGCCGAGGCCGAGTCCACCACCGAGGCCTGATCATGCTCGAGGAGGCTCTCGAGCACCTCGTGAAGGGCATCGTCGACAACCCCGACGACGTGCAGGTCGCCTCGCGCAACCTGCGTCGCGGCCGCGTGCTGGAGGTCCGGGTCCACCCCGACGACCTCGGCAAGGTGATCGGCCGCAACGGCCGCACCGCGCGTGCG
This sequence comes from Streptomyces roseolus, assembly GCF_014649855.1. Lineage (GTDB taxonomy): Bacteria > Actinomycetota > Actinomycetes > Streptomycetales > Streptomycetaceae > Streptomyces > Streptomyces roseolus. The sequence continues at coordinate 54,200 of NZ_BMTV01000017.1, forward strand.
CTGCGGACCGTCGTGGGCGCCATCGGCGGTCGTGGCATCCGCGTCGACCTCGTCGACGTGGACCAGGTCCGCTGAAAGTTTGACACCGGCACGGGCCGGGGAGGGCAGACCGCCCACCCCGGCCCGTTGCCGTACGACAGGAAGAGTTCACCAGTGCAGTTGGTAGTCGCGCGGATCGGCCGCGCCCACGGGATCAGGGGCGACGTCACCGTGGAGGTGCGGACCGACGAGCCCGAACTGCGGCTCGCCCCCGGCGCCGTCCTGCTCACCGACCCGGCCTCCGCCGGTCCGCTGACCATCGAGTCCGGCAAGGTGCACAGCGGCCGGCTGCTGCTCCGCTTCGAGGGCGTCCGCGACCGCAACGCCGCCGAGGCGCTCCGCAACACCCTCCTCATCGCCGAGGTCGACCCGGCGGAACTCCCCGAGGAGGAGGACGAGTACTACGACCACCAGCTCGTCGACCTCGACGTGGTCCTCGCCGACGGCACCGTCATCGGCGCCATCACCGAGATCTCCCACCTGCCCTCGCAGGACCTGTTCATCGTCGAGCGGCCCGACGGCACCGAGCTGATGATCCCCTTCGTCGAGCAGATCGTCACCGAGATCGACCTGGAGAACCAGCGGGCCGTCATCGACCCGCCGCCCGGCCTCATCGACGACCGCGCCGAGATCGCCTCCGCCCGCGACGCCGAGCCCTCCGAGTCCGCCGACGACTCCGCCGAGAAGAGCGAAGAGGACGACCAGGCATGAGGCTCGACGTCGTCACGATCTTCCCCGAGTACCTCGAACCGCTGAACGTCTCCCTCGTCGGCAAGGCACGCGCGCGTGGACAGCTCGACGTCCACGTCCACGACCTGCGGCAGTGGACCTACGACCGGCACAACACCGTCGACGACACCCCGTACGGCGGCGGCCCCGGCATGGTCATGAAGACCGAGCCCTGGGGCGAGGCCCTCGACCAGACCCTCGCCGACGGCTACGACGCCGGAGCCCAAGGCCCCGTCCTCGTCGTCCCCACCCCCAGCGGCCGCCCCTTCACCCAGGAACTCGCCGTCGAACTCTCCGAGCGGCCCTGGCTGATCTTCACCCCGGCCCGCTACGAGGGCATCGACCGCCGCGTCATGGACGAGTACGCCACCCGCATGCCCGTCTACGAGGTCTCCATCGGCGACTACGTGCTCGCCGGCGGCGAGGCCGCCGTCCTGGTGATCACCGAGGCCGTCGCCCGGCTGCTCCCCGGCGTCCTCGGCAACGCCGAGTCGCACCGCGACGACTCCTTCGCCCCCGGCGCCATGGCCAACCTCCTCGAAGGCCCCGTCTACACCAAGCCCCCGGTGTGGCGCGGTCACGCCATCCCCGAGGTGCTGGTCAGCGGCCACCACGGCAAGATCGCCCGCTGGCGCCGCGACGAGGCCTTCCGGCGCACCGCCGCCAACCGGCCCGACCTCATCGAGCGCTGCGACCCCGCGGCCTTCGACAAGAAGGACCGCGAGACCCTCTCGATCCTCGGCTGGGCCCCCGAGCCCGGCGGCCGATTTTGGCGCAGGGTCGAGGGCGTGGAAGAATAGGCGACTGCCGTCCGTCCGGCGCGCGCCCCTGCCACAGGGGGAGCCGCCCGCCATCAACCGGACGGCATCCCCATGATTCGTACGTCACCGCCGATGACCTGTGGCATCGGCGAGGAAAGAGACCTCCATGGCCTCCCTGCTCGACCAGGTGAACGCGGCTTCGCTCCGCTCCGACCTGCCCGCCTTCCGTCCCGGCGACACCGTGAACGTCCACGTGCGCGTCATCGAGGGCAACCGCTCCCGTATCCAGCAGTTCAAGGGCGTCGTCATCCGCCGCCAGGGCTCCGGCGTCTCCGAGACCTTCACCGTCCGCAAGGTCTCCTTCTCCGTCGGCGTCGAGCGCACCTTCCCGGTGAACAGCCCGATCTTCGAGAAGATCGAGCTCGTCACCCGCGGTGACGTCCGTCGCGCCAAGCTCTACTACCTCCGTGAGCTGCGCGGCAAGGCCGCCAAGATCAAGGAGAAGCGCGACAACTGAGCTCCGGCTCACCGCTCGCGCGAGGCTTCACGCTCCACGTACAGGCGGGCCGGATAGGCTCACCCCCCGATGGACACCGAAGCACAGCACACGGAGCGCGACCCCTCCTCCCCGGCGGAATCCCCAGCGGATCCCGCCACGGAGGACGGGTCGCGCTCCGTGCGCGTTTCCGGCCGCGCCGGACCCTCCTGGCGCAGGACGGGGCTGGTCGGAGCCGCCTGTGTGGCCTTCCTGCTGCTCCTCAGCCACTTCGTCGCCCAGCCGTTCCTGATCCCCAGCGGCTCCATGGAACCCACCCTCCAGGTCGGGGACCGGATCCTGGTCAACAAACTGGCGTACCGTTTCGGCAATGAGCCGCGCCGCGGTGACGTCGTGGTCTTCGACGGCACCGGATCCTTCGTCCGGGAGGAGCCGGCGGGCAACCCCGTCACCGGCCTGCTGCACGACGCGGCGGCCGCCCTCGGGCTGGCGCCGCCCGACGAGACCGACTTCGTGAAGCGGGTCGTCGGCGTCGGCGGCGACCGGGTCGTCTGCTGCGACCGGGACGGCAGGATCACCGTCAACGGCGGCAGCGTCCGGGAGCCGTACCTCACCCCGGGCGACCGGCCCTCCGACGTCCCCTTCGACATCGTCGTCCCGCCGGGCACCCTCTGGGTGATGGGCGACCACCGCAGCCAGTCCAGCGACTCCCGCGACCATCTCGGCAGCCCCGGCGGCGGCGTCGTCCCCGTCGACCAGGTCGTCGGCCGCGCCGACTGGATCGTCTGGCCCTTCGCCCGCCGGACCACCGTGCCCGGGACCGACGCGTACGACTCCGTACCGGCGCCGCCCGCCGGCGGACACCCCTTCGGACCGCGGGAGAGCGGACGCGAGAACGGGCAGGCGACCGGCTGGGGCAGCGGGCAGGAGCACGCACGAGGGAGCGGGCAGGAGGGCGTACCAGGGAGCGCGCGGGGCGGCGGACAGGAGAGCGCGCGGGGGAGCGGGCATGGGTAGCCGTGGCCGTCCCCGGGCCGGCACCGCGCCGGACGGGGCGCAGGCGCCGCCGCCCGGCCGCGCCGAACGCCGCCGGCTGGCCCGCAGGGTCCGCCGGCGCCGGCGCCGCTCCGCGATCCGAGAGATCCCCATCCTCGTCGGCGTCGCCGTGCTGATCGCGCTCGTCCTCAAGACCTTCCTCGTCCAGGCCTTCGTCATCCCGTCCGGCTCCATGGAGCAGACGATCCGGATCCACGACCGCGTCCTGGTCGACAAGCTCACCCCGTGGTTCGGCTCGAAGCCGCAGCGCGGGGACGTCGTCGTCTTCAAGGACCCCGGCGGCTGGCTCCACCAGGAGACCGCCCCCGCCGCCGAGGACCCCGTCGGGATCAAGCAGCTCAAGCAGGCGCTGACCTTCATCGGCCTGATGCCCTCGGCCGACGAGCGGGACCTCATCAAGCGGGTGATCGCGGTCGGCGGCGACACCGTCCGCTGCTGCGGCGAGGACGGCCGCATCACCGTCAACGGCGTGCCGCTGGACGAGCCCTACCTCAACCCCGGCGACAAGCCGTCCACGATCCCCTTCGACGTGAAGGTCCCCGAGGGCCGCGTCTTCGTGCTCGGCGACCACCGCTCCGACTCGGCCGACTCGCGCTACCACCTGGACGAGCCGGGCCGGGGCACCATCGCCGAGGACCAGGTCGTGGGCCGCGCGGTGGTGATCGCCTGGCCGCTCGGACACTGGCGCGGCCTGGAGGAGCGGGAGACCTTCGCCGCCGTGCCGGACGGACGTACGACCTCCGGGACCGCGCTCGGCATGTCGCATAGTGTGTCCACGCGGAACGTGAACGGAATGCCCTGGCCGCCGACCCCTGCGGAACTCCTGCTCGTTATGGGAGTGGCGGGCCTGTCCCTGTTCCGGGACGGGCAGTTGCACGGAGTGAGGAGTGGATGTGGGGGAAGTGGCCGTCGGCGCACGTTCCGGACACGACGGGCCCGAGGACAGGGCCGACGGGGCCAGAGGTGAGAACGTGACGGAAGAGAACAACAGCGCCGGCGGCGCGTCGCCGGCCGGCGACCGGCCGGACCACGGCGACGGGACCGAGGGCGCCGACGGCGCCGAGGGGACACGCGCGCGGCCCGGGAAGCAGCGTTCCTTCTGGAAGGAGCTGCCGCTCCTCATCGGCATCGCGCTGATCCTCGCCCTGCTGATCAAGACCTTCCTGGTGCAGGCGTTCTCGATTCCCTCGGAATCGATGATGAACACCCTGAAGAAGGGCGACCGGGTCCTCGTCGACAAGCTGACCCCCTGGTTCGGCTCCGAGCCCGAGCGCGGCGAGGTCGTCGTCTTCCACGACCCGGGCGGCTGGCTGGAGACCGCCGAGACCCCCAAGCCGAACGCGATCCAGAAGTTCCTCAGCTTCATCGGCCTCATGCCGTCCGCCGAGGAGAAGGACCTCATCAAGCGGGTCATCGCCGTCGGCGGCGACACCGTCTCCTGCAAGGAGGGCGGCAAGGTCGTCCTCAACGGCAAGGAGCTCGACGAGACCGCCTACCTCTACCCCGGCTCCGTGCCCTGCCAGGACTCCTTCGGCCCGGTCAAGGTCCCCCAGGACCGCATCTGGGTCATGGGCGACAACCGGCAGAACTCGCTCGACTCCCGCTTCCACCAGGAGCTCCCGGGCGGCGGCACCATCGCCAACGACCAGGTCGTCGGCCGGGCCGTGGTCGTCGCCTGGCCGCTCACCCGCTGGGCGACCCTGCCGGTCCCGGACGTCTTCGACCAGCCGGGCCTCGCCCCGGCCGCGGCAGCCGCGCCGGCCGTGGCCCCGGCGGCGGCCGGCCTCGCCGGAGCGCTCCCGCTGGTGCTCTGGCGCCGCAGGAAGCGCTCCACGCGCCATACCGCCGAGTAGCTTCGCGCGGGTAGGGTGCCGTCCCAGATCGTCGACGGACCTCTGGGGTGCACATGAGCGCAGCGACCAAGAAGACCGACGGCCGCGGCCGTCTCGGCAGCGTGCTGTCGGGACTGGCCGTGGCCGTCGGCTGTCTGCTCTTCCTCGGGGGCTTCGCCGCGGGCGCCGTGCTCTACCGGCCGTACTCGGTGCCCACCGGCTCCATGGCCCCCACCCTGGAGATCGGCGCCAAGGTGCTCGCCCAGCGCGTCGACGGCGCCGACGTGCGCCGCGGTGACGTGGTCGTCTTCGAGGACGCGCTGTGGGGCGGCGCCACCATGGTCAAGCGGGTCGTCGGCGTCGGCGGCGACACCATCGCCTGCTGCGGCACCGACGGCCGCCTCACGGTCAACGGCACCCCGGTCGACGAGCCGTACCTGGGCGCCCGGTCGGGCGGCCCCGGCGGCATCGTCCCCGACGAGTTCAGCGCCACCGTCCCCGAGGACAGCCTCTTCCTCCTCGGCGACGACCGCACCACCTCGCTCGACTCCCGCAGCCACCTGGACGACGCCGCCCAGGGCTCGGTGCCCCGCTCCGCCGTCGTCGCCCGCGTCGACTCCGTCGTCTGGCCGCTCACCGGCGGCTTCGTCGAACGCCCGGCGGGCTTCGCCGCCCTGCCCGGCGGCGTCTCCACCCCCGGCCCCGTCGCCCTCCTCCTCACCGCCATCGGCGCCGGAGCCGCCCTGATCCTGGGCGGCGCGGCGTACGGCCCGGTGGCCGACCGGCTGGGCGGGCGGGGCAAGGGCGCCCGAGAGAAGGTGAAGGCATGACGGAGGGCACGGGTACGGGGATCGGTGCGGGATCGGTCGAGGGCGGCGGCACGGGCGCGGGTACGAGCACGGGGATCGGTACGGGCTCCGTCGAGGGCGGCCGTGGCCTCGCCGAAGGCGGTACGGGCTCCGTCGAGGGCGGCGGCACGGGATCTGCCGAGGGCGGTACGGGCGAGGCCGGACGGGAGGTGCGCCAGGTCGCGCGGGTGATCCTGCTCGACCCCGACGACCGCGTGCTGCTCATGCACGGGCACGAACCCGACGACCCCGGCGACACCTGGTGGTTCACCCCCGGCGGCGGCGTCGAGGGCGACGAGACCCGCGCGCAGGCCGCCCTGCGCGAGCTCGCCGAGGAGACCGGCCTCACCGACGTCGAACTCGGCCCCGTCCTCTGGCGGCGCCACTGCTCCTTCCCCTTCGCCGGCCGCCGCTGGGACCAGGACGAGTGGTACTACCTCGCCCGCACCCGACACACCGGCCCGGTACCCGGCCCCCAGGCCCTCACCGAGCTGGAGACGCGCAGCCTCTCCGGCCTGAGATGGTGGACCTCCGCCGAACTGTCGGCGGCACATGAGACCGTGTACCCCATCAGGCTCGCCGAGCTGCTGCGCACGCTGCTCGACGAGGGACCCCCGAGCACGCCCGTCGTCCTCGCCCCGGAAATCGTGTAGGGGCACGGCCCGGCTGGCGCACAATAGGGGGACGCACGGCTGAAGGGGAACATGCCATGAGCGCCGAGGACCTCGAGAAGTACGAGACCGAGATGGAGCTGAAGCTCTACCGGGAGTACCGCGACGTCGTCGGGCTGTTCAAATACGTGATCGAGACCGAGCGGCGCTTCTACCTCACCAACGACTACGAGATGCAGGTGCACTCCGTCCAGGGCGAGGTCTTCTTCGAGGTCAGCATGGCCGACGCCTGGGTCTGGGACATGTACCGGCCGGCCAGGTTCGTCAAGCAGGTCCGCGTCCTGACCTTCAAGGACGTCAACATCGAGGAGCTCAACAAGAGCGACCTCGAACTGCCCGGCAGCTGAGCTCCGCCCGTCTCACCCGTGTGAGTGACGCGGCCCCCCGGGACCACCCACTCGTCCACAGCCCCGCACACGCCCAGGACCACCTCCGTCACAGTCGGTGACGGAGGTGGTCCCATGAACGCGACCCAAGCACTCGGACGGTACGGAGAAGAGCTGGCGGCCCGCCGGCTCACCGAGACCGGCCTGCACATCCTCGCCCGCAACTGGCGCTCCGGCCGCGCCGGAGAGATCGACATCGTCGCCCGCGACGGCGACACCCTCGTCATCTGCGAGGTCAAGACCCGCCGCATCGGCGCCTTCGAACACCCCATGGCGGCCGTCACCCCCGACAAGGCCGCCCGGCTCCGGCACCTCGCCTCCTGCTGGCTCGACCACACCGGCACCCCGCCGCCCCCCGGCGGCGTCCGCATCGACCTCGTCGGCATCGTCCTGCCCCGCCGCGGCGCCCCCGTCCTCACCCACGCCCAGGGGGTGGCCTGAGATGGGCTTCGCCCGCACCTGCTCCGTCGCCCTCGTCGGTGTCGAAGGCGTCGTCGTCGAGGTCCAGGCCGACCTCGAACCCGGCGTCGCCGCCTTCACCCTCGTCGGCCTCCCCGACAAGAGCCTCAGCGAGAGCCGCGACCGCGTCCGCGCCTCCGTCGTCAACTCCGGCGCCGAATGGCCCCAGAAGAAACTCACCGTCGGCCTCAGCCCCGCCTCCGTACCGAAGAGCGGCTCCGGCTTCGACCTCGCCGTGGCCGCCGCGGTGCTCGGCGCCGCCGAGCGCATCGACCCCCGCTCCATCGCCGACCTCGTCCTCATCGGCGAACTCGGCCTCGACGGACGCGTCCGGCCCGTCCGCGGCATCCTCCCCGCCGTCCTCGCCGCCGCCGACGCCGGCTACCACCAGGTCGTCGTCCCCGAACAGACCGCCGGAGAGGCCTCCCTCGTCCCCGGCGTCTCCGTCCTCGGCGTCCGCACCCTCCGCCAGCTCATCGCCGTCCTCGCCGACGAACCCGTCCCCGACGAGGACCCCACCGAACTCGGCCGGCCCGACGCCATGCTCGCCGGACTCCTCGTCCCCGGCGCCGGCATCGGCACCGGCCTCGCCCCCGACCCCGGCGAAGGCCCCGACCTCGCCGACGTCGCCGGCCAGCACACCGCCCGCCGAGCCCTGGAGATCGCCGCCGCCGGCGGCCACCACCTGCTCCTCACCGGACCACCCGGCGCCGGCAAGACCATGCTCGCCGAACGACTCCCCGGCATCCTCCCGCCCCTCACCCGCCAGGAATCCCTCGAAGTCACCGCCGTCCACTCCGTCGCCGGCATCCTTCCGCCCGGCGAACCCCTCGTCCGCCGCGCCCCCTACTGCGCACCCCACCACTCCGCCACCATGCAGTCCCTCGTCGGCGGCGGGAACGGCATCCCCCGGCCGGGCGCCGTCTCCCTCGCCCACCGCGGAGTGCTCTTCATGGACGAAGCGCCCGAATTCTCCACCAAAGCCCTCGACGCCCTCCGCCAGCCCCTCGAATCCGGACACGTCGTCATCGCCCGCGCCGCCGGCGTCGTCCGCCTCCCCGCCCGCTTCCTCCTCGCCCTCGCCGCCAACCCCTGCCCCTGCGGCCGCCACACCCTCCACGGCGCCGGCTGCGAATGCCCGCCCTCCGCCATCCGCCGCTACCAGGCCCGCCTCTCCGGCCCCCTCCTCGACCGCGTCGACCTCCGCGTCCAAGCCGAACCCGTCACCCGCTCCGACCTCCTGGGCCGAGGCGGCAGAGGCGAACCCACCGCCGCCGTCGCCGCCCGCGTCCGCGAGGCCCGCGCCCGCGCCACCACCCGGCTCACCGGCACCCCCTGGACCCTCAACAGCGAGATCCCCGGCCACGAACTCCGCACCCGCTACCTCGCCGCCCCCGGCGCCCTCGCCCACGCCGAACGCGACATCGAACGCGGCCTCCTCACCGCCCGCGGCCTCGACCGCGTCCTCCGCGTCGCCTGGACCATCGCCGACCTCGCCGGACACGACCGCCCCGACCACGACGACCTCGCCCACGCCCTCGAACTGCGCACCGGCATCACCCGAGGCGTCCCCCTCACCACCGGAGACCGCCCATGAACCCCCAGCCCCCGGACTCCGAACGCCTCGCCCGCGCCGCCCTCACCCGCATCGTCGAGCCCGGCGACGAACAAGCCGGCCGCGCCCTGCGCACCCACGGCCCCGACAACCTCCTCACCCTCCTCCGCGACCCCCGGGAACCCCCGCTCCCCGGCACCGGCACCCGCCGGCTCGCCGGCTGGCGCCACCGCGCCCGCACCACCTCACCCGAAGCCGACCTCGACCGCATCACCCGGCTCGGCGGCCGCTTCATCGTCCCCGGCGACCCCGACTGGCCCACCCAACTCGACGACCTCGGCGACGCCCGGCCCCTCGGCCTCTGGACCCGCGGCCCCGCCTCCCCGCGCACCTGGGCCCTGCGCTCCGTCGCCCTCGTCGGCGCCCGCGCCTGCACCCCGTACGGCGCCCACACCGCCGCCGACCTCGCCGCCGGACTCAGCCGCCACGGCTGGGTCGTCGTCTCCGGCGCCGCCTACGGCATCGACGGCGCCGCCCACCGCGGCGCGCTCGCCGCCGGCGGAGCCACCGCCGCCGTCCTCGCCAGCGGCGTCGACACCCCCTACCCCCGCGGCCACACCGAACTCCTCGACCGGCTCGTCGGCCAGGGACTCCTCATCGGCGAACTCCCACCCGGCAGCCACCCCACACCGAGCCGCTTCATCCTCCGCAACCGCGTCATCGCCGCCCTCACCCGCGGCACCGTCGTCGTCGAGGCCCAGCACCGCAGCGGCTCCCTCGTCACCGCCCGCGCCGCCACCCGCCTCGGCCGCCACACCATGGGCGTCCCCGGCCCCGTCACCAGCGCCCTCTCCGCCGGAGTCCACGAGCTCCTGCGCGACGGCGCCACCCTCGTCACCGACGCCGACGAGATCGTCGAACTCGTCGGCGCCATCGGCGACCTCGCCCCCGCCCGGCGCGGCCCCGTCCTGCCCCGCGACCTCCTCGCCCCCGCCACCGCCCAGGTCCTCGAAGCCCTCCCCGTGCACCCGCCCGCCCCCACCACCGAGATCGCCCGCCGCGCCGGCACCACCCCCGACGAGGCCCTCGCCCGGCTGTACGAACTCCACGCCCTCGGCCACGCCGAGCGGGACGGCGACGGATGGAGGTTGACGAACACCGGCAAGCCGCGGTCGAACGCGCGGCGAGGCGAACCTTGACCTGGCGCATTCGGGTGAAAAGGTGAAGCCGATGACCAATCGAGCCCCCTCGGCCGCCCCAGCGGGGCCGACGCGCCCCCCGGCGCCGGTTCGAAGATGTGGCCGACCACGGCCCCCCGGACCGGCGCCATCCGCTCCTGTTCGCTCACCGCGACACCACACTCACGCTACGCTCACCAGGATTCCCCACAGGACACCCAGACCGACGCACCCGACAGCAGAACGGCTCAAGGCAACGCATGCCCCAGCACACCTCCGGGTCTGACCGCGCTGCGGTGCCCCCAGCAGCCCGGGGCACCGTGCGGCCGCCCGCGCCGACCACGCTCGACGAGCTGTGGCGCTCCTACAAGTCCACCGGCGACGAACGGCTGCGGGAGCAGCTGATCCTGCACTACTCGCCGCTCGTCAAATACGTCGCCGGACGCGTCAGCGTCGGCCTGCCGTCCAACGTGGAACAGGCGGACTTCGTCTCCTCCGGAGTGTTCGGCCTCATCGACGCCATCGAGAAGTTCGACGTCGAACGCGCCATCAAGTTCGAGACCTACGCCATCACCCGCATCCGCGGCGCGATGATCGACGAACTGCGCGCCCTCGACTGGATCCCCCGCTCCGTGCGCCAGAAGGCCCGCAACGTCGAGCGCGCCTACGCCACCCTGGAGGCCCAGCTCCGCCGCACCCCCAGCGAGAGCGAGGTCGCCGCCGAACTCGGCATCCAGCTGGAGGAACTCCACGCCGTCTTCAGCCAGTTGTCCCTCGCCAACGTCGTCGCCCTCGAAGAGCTGCTGCACGTCGGAGGCGAAGGCGGCGACCGGCTGTCCCTCATGGACACCCTGGAGGACACGGCCGCCGACAACCCCGTCGAGGTCGCCGAGGACCGCGAGCTGCGCCGGCTGCTCGCCCGCGCCATCAACACGCTCCCCGAGCGCGAGAAGACCGTCGTCACCCTGTACTACTACGAGGGCCTGACCCTCGCCGAGATCGGCAACGTCCTCGGCGTCACCGAGAGCCGCGTCAGCCAGATCCACACCAAGTCCGTCCTGCAGCTCCGCGCCAAGCTGGCCGACGTGGGACGCTGACCGCGCCGCACCGGTCGTACAGTGGAGCCGTGCCCAGGATTCGAGCGGCCTCCGTGGCCGAGCACCGGACCATGCAGCGCGGCGCCCTCCTGGACGCCGCGCGTTCCCTGCTGTCCGAGGGCGGGACGGAGGCGCTGACCTTCCCCGCGCTCGCCGAGCGCACCGGCCTCGCCCGCTCGTCGGTCTACGAGTACTTCCGGTCCCGCGCCGCCGTCGTCGAGGAACTCTGCGCGGTCGACTTCCCCGTCTGGGCCGCCGAGGTCGAGCGCGCCATGGCCGACGCCGACGCCCCCGCGGACAAGGTCGCCGCCTACGTCCGCAAGCAGCTGGACCTCGTCGGGGACCGCCGCCACCGCGCAGTGGTCGCCATCTCCGCCGGCGAACTCGACGACGGCGCCCGCGAGAAGATCCGTGCCGCCCACGGCGGCCTCGTCGCCATGGTCGTCGACGCCCTCGCCGCCCTGGGCGTCCCCGAACCCCGCCTCGGTGCCATGCTCCTCCAGGGCGTCGTCGACGCCGCCGTCCGCCGCATCGAACTCGGCGCGGCCGAGGACCCCACCGCCATCGCCGAAGCGGCCGTCACCATGGCCCTCCACGGCGTCACCGGCCCCACCACCTGAACCAGGGGCCCTCCCCCCCTCCCCCCCCGCCCCACCCACCCCCTCCCGCTCCTCCCTCCACCCCCTAGTCGTAGACCGGCAGCAGGCGTGACCTGCTCCGGGGGGCGAGGAGGAGGGGGTTCAGATAGGTGTCGCCGCGGAGGAGGCCCCAGTGGAGGCAGGGGGTCGTGCAGTGGTTGTCGGGTGCGGCTTCGGCGATCGGGGTGCCGGGGGTGACGTGGGTGCCGGTGGCCGCCAGGGGGGTGACGGGGGAGAACGTGGTGCGCAGTGGGGGAGTGCCGGTGCCCGTGAGGGTGAGGGTGACGACTCCGCGGCCGCCGACCGGGCCGGCGAAGGTGACGGTTCCGGCGGCGGGGGCGAGGACGGGGGTGCCGGGCGGTGCGGCGAGGTCGACGCCGCGGTGGCCCGCGGCGTAGGGGCCCGGTGGCGGGTGCCAGCCGCGCAGGATCTGGGGTGGGGGCGGGGCCACCGGCCAGAGGAGGGCCAGGGCGAGGAAGACGGTCGTGAGCTGCATGGGGACAGCGTGTCCGGGCGGAGCGGGTCAGGGCGGCCGCGGGGGTTTTCTGTGGACAAGTCGCGACCTGTGGACAGCGCCGTCACCCGGTGCTCTCGGGGTCCCGTACACTTCCTATGGCGACCCGGGTCACCGGGTCGACTTCGCACGCCCCGCCACTCGTCTCCGAGAGCACGGTGGCAGCGCCTTTCGGTCCTTCGTGGCACGGCGCGCCGGGGCGTCAGGAACACAACCGAGAAACCCAAGGAGATACGGCCATGGCCGTCGTCACGATGCGGGAGCTGCTGGAGAGCGGCGTCCACTTCGGTCACCAGACCCGTCGCTGGAACCCGAAGATGAAGCGTTTCATCTTCACCGAGCGCAACGGCATCTACATCATCGACCTGCTCCAGTCGCTGTCGTACATCGACCGCGCCTTCGAGTTCGTCAAGGAGACCGTCGCGCACGGTGGCTCCGTGATGTTCGTCGGTACGAAGAAGCAGGCCCAGGAGGCCATCGCCGAGCAGGCGACGCGCGTCGGCATGCCCTACGTCAACCAGCGCTGGCTGGGCGGCATGCTCACCAACTTCTCCACCGTCTACAAGCGTCTGCAGCGCCTCAAGGAGCTCGAGCAGATCGACTTCGAGGACGTCGCGGCCTCGGGTCTCACCAAGAAGGAGCTCCTGGTCCTCTCGCGCGAGAAGGCCAAGCTGGAGAAGACCCTCGGTGGTATCCGCGAGATGCAGAAGGTGCCGAGCGCCGTCTGGATCGTCGACACCAAGAAGGAGCACATCGCCGTCGGCGAGGCTCGCAAGCTCAACATCCCGGTCGTCGCGATCCTCGACACCAACTGTGACCCCGACGAGGTCGACTACAAGATCCCGGGCAACGACGACGCGATCCGCTCCGTCACCCTGCTCACCCGCGTGATCGCCGACGCCGTCGCCGAGGGCCTCATCGCCCGCTCCGGTGCCGCCACCGGTGACTCGAAGCCGGGCGAGAAGGCCGCCGGCGAGCCGCTCGCCGAGTGGGAGCGCGACCTGCTCGAGGGCGAGAAGAAGGACGAGGCCGCCGAGGCCTCCGCCGAGATCGAGAAGGCCGCCGAGGCCGAGGTCGAGGCTCCGGCCGCCGAGGCCGAGGCTCCGGCCGCCGAGCAGGCCTGATCTTTCCGCACCCCGGAACACCGCGGAGGTGACGGCGGGGGCTCAGGAAGCCCCCGCCGTCCCGCCGTAGATCTTCGTAGATCTTTCTGACTTCGAGAGAGAAACAGACTCATGGCGAACTACACCGCCGCTGACGTCAAGAAGCTCCGTGAGCTCACCGGCGCCGGCATGATGGACTGCAAGAAGGCCCTCGAAGAGGCCGACGGCGATGTCGACAAGGCCGTGGAGGCCCTGCGCATCAAGGGCCAGAAGGGTGTCGCCAAGCGCGAGGGCCGCTCCGCCGAGAACGGCGCCGTCGTCTCCCTCATCGCCGACGACAACACCTCCGGCGTCCTCGTCGAGCTGAAGTGCGAGACGGACTTCGTCGCCAAGGGTGACAAGTTCCTCGCCGTCGCCGACGCCCTCGCCGCCCACGTCGCCGCCACCAAGCCGGCCGACATCGAGGCGCTGCTCGCCTCCGAGATCGAGGCCGGCAAGACCGTGCAGGCCTTCGTGGACGAGGCCAACGCCAACCTCGGCGAGAAGATCGTCCTCGACCGCTTCGCCGCCTACGCCGACGGTTACGTCTCCGCGTACATGCACCGCACCATGCCCGACCTCCCGCCGCAGATCGGTGTCCTCGTCGAGTTCGACAAGGAGAACGCCGAGGTCGCCAAGGGTGTCGCGCAGCACATCGCCGCCTTCGCGCCGAAGTACCTCACCCGTGAGGACGTCCCGGCCGAGGTCGTCGAGTCCGAGCGCCGCATCGCCGAGGAGACCACCCGCGCCGAGGGCAAGCCCGAGGCCGCGATCGCCAAGATCGTCGAGGGTCGCGTCAACGGCTTCTTCAAGGACGCCACGCTGCTCGGCCAGCCGTACGCCCTGGACAACAAGAAGTCCGTCCAGCAGATCCTGGACGAGGCCGGTGTCACCCTGAAGCGCTTCACCCGCATCAAGGTCGGCATCTGAGTCCGTCCGTCCTCGCGAACGCGACGGACACCGGACCCGGGTAGGGTCTGAGACAGTCGTCCCGCCCCGCGCGGGACGACCGCAGATGTGACGAGGAGGCCATTGCCGTACGGGAAACCCACGAGGACCCAAGGCAATGGCCTTCTTCGTATGTGTACGAGGAGATCTCCATGAATCAGGGCGCCGAACAGGGCCACGACGACAACAGCGGCAAGAAGCTCGGCCGCTACATGCTGAAGCTGTCCGGGGAAGCCTTCTCCGGCGGTACCGGTCTCGGTGTCGACCCGGACGTCGTGCACGCCATCGCGCGTGAGATCGCGGCCGTGGTCCGCGACGGCGCCCAGATCGCCATCGTCATCGGCGGCGGCAACTTCTTCCGCGGCGCCGAGCTCCAGCAGCGCGGCATGGACCGGGCCCGCTCCGACTACATGGGCATGCTCGGCACCGTGATGAACTGCCTCGCCCTCCAGGACTTCCTGGAGAAGGAGGGCATCGACTCCCGCGTCCAGACCGCCATCACCATGGGCCAGGTCGCCGAGCCGTACATCCCGCTGCGCGCCGTGCGCCACCTGGAGAAGGGCCGCGTGGTCATCTTCGGCGCCGGCATGGGCATGCCGTACTTCTCCACCGACACGACCGCCGCCCAGCGGGCCCTGGAGATCGACGCAGAGGCCCTCCTCATGGGCAAGAACGGCGTGGACGGCGTCTACGACTCCGACCCCAGGACCAACCCCGCCGCGGTCAAGTTCGACGCCCTGGAGTACAGCGAGGTCATCACCCGCGACCTCAAGGTCGCCGACGCCACCGCCATCACCCTGTGCCGCGACAACAAGCTCCCGATCCTCGTCTTCGAACTGCTCGCCGAGGGCAATATCGCGCGCGCCGTGACGGGTGAGAAGATCGGCACACTCGTGAGCGACCAGGGCACCCGGGCCTGACCCAGGCCCGCCCTCAACCGACACAACGCGACGACACGCAGGAGCATGTGGTGATCGAAGAGACCCTCCTCGAGGCCGAGGAGAAGATGGAGAAGGCGGTCGTGGTCGCCAAGGAGGACTTCGCCGCGATCCGCACCGGCCGTGCGCACCCGGCGATGTTCAACAAGATCGTGGCCGACTACTACGGCGCCATCACCCCCATCAACCAGCTGGCGTCGTTCTCGGTGCCGGAGCCGCGCATGGCCGTGGTGACCCCGTTCGACAAGAGCGCGCTGCGCAACATCGAGCAGGCCATCCGCGACTCGGACCTCGGCGTCAACCCGAGCAACGACGGCAACATCATCCGGGTGGTCTTCCCGGAGCTCACCGAGGAGCGCCGCCGCGACTACATCAAGGTCGCCAAGGGCAAGGCCGAGGACTCCAAGATCTCGATCCGCTCCGTGCGCCGCAAGGCCAAGGAGACCATCGACAAGCTCGTCAAGGACGGCGAGGTCGGTGAGGACGAGGGCCGCCGCGCGGAGAAGGAGCTCGACGACACCACCGCGAAGTACGTGGCGCAGGTGGACGAGCTGCTGAAGCACAAGGAAGCCGAGCTCCTCGAGGTCTGATGAACGACTCATCCTGGGGGGCGCCGGCGGCCGGTTCAGGTCTCGGCGGACCCGACCAGGGGCCTGCCCCGGCGGGTCCCGCCCACGATCGGCACCGGGCGGCGCAGACTCGCCCCATGCCCATCGTGCCCGACGTACCCGCCGGCGGATTCCAGGACGGACACGGACGGGGGGCCGCTCACCCGGGCGGTCCCCTGTTCCGTGACGAGACCCCGCACGAGCACCCGCAGGAGCCCATGCCCAGCCCCGTCCCGCCTCCTCCGCCGTCCGCGGCCCCCGCGCCGCGGCAGAAGAAGAGCGCGGGCCGGGACCTGGGCGCGGCCATAGGGGTCGGCGTCGGTCTCGGGGCCGTGATCATCGCCTCGCTGTTCATCTGGAAGCCGGCCTTCGTCGGCGTCATCGTGGTGGCCGTGGTCGTGGGGCTCTGGGAGCTGACCTCGCGGCTCCAGGAGCGCAAGGCGATCAAGGCGCCGCTGGTGCCGCTCGCGGTCGGCGGCGCGGCGATGGTCGTCGCCGGGTACGTGCGGGGCCCCGAGGGCGCCTGGGTCGCGATGGCCCTGACGGCGCTCGCGGTGCTCGTCTGGCGGATGACGGAACCCCCGGAGGGGTATCTGAAGGACGTCACGGCGGGCGTCTTCGCCGCGTTCTACGTGCCGTTCCTGGCGACCTTCGTGGCGATGCTGCTCACCGCCGACGACGGGCCGTGGCGGGTGCTGACCTTCCTGCTGCTCACGGTGGTCAGCGACACCGGGGCGTACGCGGTGGGCTGGCGCTTCGGCAAGCACAAGCTGGCGCCGCGGATCAGCCCCGGCAAGACCCGCGAGGGGCTGTTCGGCGCGGTGGCCTTCGCGATGGCGGCCGGCGCGCTGTGCATGCAGTTCCTCATCGACGACGGCACCTGGTGGCAGGGACTGCTCCTCGGCCTCGCGGTGGCGGCGAGCGCGACGCTCGGCGACCTCGGCGAGTCGATGATCAAGCGGGACCTCGGCATCAAGGACATGGGCACGCTGCTCCCCGGGCACGGCGGCATCATGGACCGGCTGGACTCGCTCCTGCCGACGGCGCCGGTGGTGTGGTTGCTGCTGGTGTTGTTCGTCGGGACGGGTT